>NZ_BMMS01000018.1 GCF_014646055.1 Wenjunlia tyrosinilytica | reverse complement strand
ACAGCGAAACGCCGCCTCACGGACGACGCTCACGGACTCCAACTGTTCGCTTCTCCGCCCGTGCTACCGCGTGCCGCGCGGGGTCAGGGCTTCACCAGGTCGCCGTAGGCGTCCGGCCTTCGGTCCCGGTAGAAGGCCCACTGCTGCCGGACCGCGTCGATCAGGTCGAGGTCGAGATCACGCACCACCAGTTCCTCCTCCGTGTCGGAGGCCACGTCGCCCACGAACTGCCCCCGGGGGTCGACGAAGTAGCTGGTGCCGTAGAAGTCGTTGTCGCCGTACTCCTCGACGCCGACGCGGTTGATCGCCGCGATGTAGTACTGGTTGGCGACGGCGGCGGCCGGCTGCTCGAGCTTCCACAGGTAGGAGGACAGACTCCTCGACGTCGCCGAGGGGTTGTAGACGATCTGCGCCCCGGCCAGTCCCAGGGCCCGCCACCCCTCGGGGAAGTGCCGGTCGTAGCAGATGTAGACGCCGACGCGCCCGACTGCGGTGTCGAAGACCGGCCAGCCCAGGTTGCCGGGCCGGAAGTAGTACTTCTCCCAGAAGCCCTTGACCTGCGGGATGTGGTGCTTGCGGTACTTGCCGAGGTAGGTGCCGTCGGCGTCGATGACAGCGGCGGTGTTGTAGTAGAAGCCCGAGTCCTCGACCTCGTAGACCGGCACCACCAGCACCATCCCGGTCTCCCGCGCCAGCTCGCGCATCCGCCGCACCGTGGGACCGTCCGGGACGGGCTCGGCCCACCGGTAGTGCTCGGCCTCCTGCACCTGGCAGAAGTACGGCGCGTTGAAGACTTCCTGGAAGCCGATCACCTTCGCACCCCGCTCCGCCGCGGCGCGGGCGTGGCTCTCGTGCTGCTGGACCATCGACTCGGTGTCGCCCGTCCACTTCGTCTGGACCAGGGCGGCGCGCACGACGTTGGGCATGATGGCACTCCCTACAGGAGGCGTTCGCTACGCGTTGTCTACGCACGTAGAAGCGAACGTGGGACCTGTCACCACTGTGGCAATACCGGCCGCGTTACTCAACGAGGCGAGGCGTGTTTCGTGATCCTCGTCCGGTGGGGAGGAGCCGGGGACGCGTCCGTTCGCAGTGCGTCCCCGGCTCCTTCCGAAGTCCGGGCCGGTGTCCCGCCACGGGGCCGTCCCTAGTGGCGGGGCTTGGCGTAGACCACCTGGGCCGAGCCGCCGCCCCTGCGGACCTTCTCCGCGGCCGCCAGCCACTTGCCGTGGCCCAGGTACTGCACTCCGGTGGCCGCGCCGATCTCCGGGGTGTCGGAGAACTTGTGCCCCAGCTTCACCAGGTCGTCGCGGACGAACGCGGGCTCGGCCTGGGTGCTCGCCGCGTTGCGCTGACTGGCCCTGGGCGCGGCGATCGCCTCCACCAGCGGCAGGCCGCGGTCCACATGCCCGGTCAGCACCTGGAGGACGGTCGTGATGATGGTGGCGCCGCCGGGCGAGCCCAGGGCGAACGCCGGACGCCCGTCGTCCAGCACGATCGTCGGCGACATCGAGGAGCGCGGGCGCTTGGACGGACCGGGCAGGTTGGGGTCGGGCACGGCCGGATCCGCCTGCTGGAAGGAGAAGTCCGTCAACTCGTTGTTGAGGATGAACCCGCGCCCCGGAACGACGATCGCGCTGCCACCGGTCTGCTCGATGGTGAGCGTGTAGGAGGCGACATCGCCCCAGCGGTCGGCGACCGTCAGATGGGTGGTGCTCGGGCCCTCGTGGCCCTCGACGGCCGGGGCGCCCTTGCTGCCGCACGGCTGCGGATCCCTGGGGTCCCCCGGCGCCAGCGGGCTGGTCAGCGCCTTGCCGGGGTCGATCAGGCAGGCCCGGGAATCGGCGTAGCGCTGCGAGAGCAAGCCCTTCGTCGGCACGTCGGAGAAGGCCGGGTCGCCCACCCAGCGGTTGCGGTCGGCGAACGCGATCCGGCTCGCCTCGAGGAACCGGTGCAGGTACTGGGTGGGGCTGAGGTCGGAGAGGTCGCTGCGCTCGAGGATGTTGAGCGCCTCACCGACGGTCGTGCCTCCGGACGAGGAGGGCGCCATCCCGTAGACGTCGAGGCCGCGGTACGAGACCCGGGTGGGCGCCTGGTCCTTGACCCGGTAGGCCCCCAGGTCGGCCTCCGTCATGTCGCCGGGGCGCACCTTGCGGGGCGAGTTGGGTGCCACGGGGGGCTGCCGGACGGTGTCGACGATGTCGTGGCCGATGTCGCCGCGGTAGATCGCGTCGGTGCCCTCCCGCCCCAGTTCCCGGTAGGTGTCGGCGAGATCGGGGTTGCGGAAGGTGCTGCCGACCTCGGGCGGCTGCCCGTTCGGCAGGAACAGGTCGGCGGTGGCGGGGAAGTCCGCGAAGCGCGAGGCGTTGTCGGCCGTCTGCTGGCGGAAGGTCGCGTCCACGGTGAAGCCGTCACGCGCCAGCCGCTCCGCCGGCTTGAGCACGGTGCGCAGCGACTCGGTGCCCCATCTGTCGAGCGCCCGCTCCCAGGTGGCGGGCGTTCCGGGCACACCGACACCGCGCCCGCTGGTGACCGCCTCGGCGAACGGGATCGGCTTGCCGTTCTCGATGAACAGCCCCGCGTCCGCGGTGCGCGGGGCGGTCTCGCGACCGTCGATCGTGCTGACCCGGTGCGTCCTGGCGTTGTAGTAGACGAAGTACCCCCCGCCGCCGACGCCCGACGAGTACGGCTCGGTGACACCGAGGGCCGCGGCCGTGGCCACCGCCGCGTCGGCCGCGTTCCCGCCCTTCCTGAGTACCTCGATGCCCGCCGCGGAGGCGTCGGCGTCGACACTCGCGACGGCGCCGCCGTATCCGACGGCGACCGGTGTCTTCTCGGGACTCGTCGCGGTGCCGGCCCTCGCGTTGGCGGGCGGGGCCGTGGCGACCAGACCCGCCAGAACCGCCGTCGCCGCGAGCAGGGCCGAGCAGCGTGCCACCGCGGGAGAACGCACCATCCGTGACCTCCATCAGAGCTGTCGAGAGCCGGACGCCAAGAGCCGGATGCGCAGCCTAACTTCAGGGATGCCACCGCGTCAGGAACACGACCGCAATCCCCGCCGCCGGATGGGTGACGCGCCCCCGCTACCATGCCGGGTCACCTGAGGAGACGGGGCGGGGACATGAGCGATACGGCGGTGCAGATAGTGATCGGGCTCGTCACGAGCGCGATCGGCGCGGGCCTGGGATGGTTCGCCCGCCGGGTGTCCTGGCAGCGCGGGCTCCGCCGCAAGCAGCGGTTCTTCGGGCTGCCCAAGGGCTCGGAGTGCCTTCTCGTCGTCAACCAGGACGCGGCCACCGGCAAGTCCGCGGTCGCGCGCAACGACGTCTTCGCCCTGCTGGAGCTGTCCGCCCTCATCAGGGAGTGCGGGGTCAACGCGGATGTCATCGGCCACGACGAGGCGCGGCAGGGCTTCGGCACCCGCACGGAGTTCTGTATCGGCGGCCCGTTCTCCAACCGCCGTATGGCGGCCCATCTGGGCACCCTGCTGCCCGGGGTGAAGGTGGACACCTCGACCGAACAGGGGCCGGGGCGCGGGGCGTTCACCGTCGACGGGAAGACGTACGAGTGGCGGCCCGGGGAGGTAGAGCACGTCCTGCTGGCGCGGCTGACCGCCGGGGGCAACGGGCGTCCGGTGTTCCTCGCCGGCGGTCAGCGCTCGGTGTCCAACCAGGCGGCCGTGCGCTACCTCACGCGGCACCACCGCGCGCTCGCCCGCAAGCACGGTGTCGAGGGGTCGTTCTGCCTGCTGCTGAAGGTGGTCAACTCCGAGGCGTACGGGCCCGATGTGGTGGAACTCGTCGCGGACATCACCCGTGCGGCCCGCACGGCCCCCGACGAGGGTTCGGCCGACTGAGGCGAACCCTCCCGAACCGGGGGCGCGCCGTCCGTTCGTCCGGTCCGGCGTCAGCCGTCCGTCCGGACGTCAGCCTCTGTCCTGGCGTCAGGCCGGCTGCCCTGCCGCCCGGCCGACGGTCCTGCCGCCGGGTGCCTGTCACCCGTTCGAATGGTGCGCTCAAGGCGCAGCAACTTGCGAGTAACTTTACTCGAACGTAACTTGCACGGTCGTTACCGGAGGTAAGCGCTAAAGGTTACTCTCCAGTCACTTTGCCAGGACGACGCATTGCTGTCTGGAGGCGTTCATGTCACCGCCCAGAGCTCTACGTGCGGCAACGGTGGGTACCGCCTGTGCCGCACTGATGGCGTTTTCCGCCATCGCCCTGCCCCCCGCCGCCCACGCCTCGGCACCGGCGGCCGCACCCGCTGGCCTCACAACAGCGGGCGCGGCCGAGCCGACGTTCCGATTCGTAGACATTCCGGGGTCCGATGGCGTCACTTTGAAGGGAAATGTCTTCACCCCCGGCGATGCCGGGGGCGGCAAGCGCTACCCGGTGGTCGTCCTGCCCGCGAGCTGGGCGCTGAACGACATCGAGTACGTCGCCCAGGCCAAGAAGCTCGCCGCCGACGGCTATGTGGTCGTCAGCTACACCCCGCGCGGCTTCTGGTTCTCCGAGGGCAGGATCGACGTCGCGGGTCCCAAGGACATGGCGGACATCAGCAAGGTGATCGACTGGGCCCTCGCCGAGACCCCGGCCGACCGCGACCGGATCGGCATGGTCGGCGTCTCCTACGGCGCCGGACTCTGCGTGATGGGTGCCGCCTTCGACAAGAGGGTCAAGGCGGTCGCCGCGATGAGCGGCTGGGCGGATCTGTCCGGGTCCATCTTCAGCGGGCGCACCCCGCACCTCCAGGCCTCGCTCCTGCTCGGCGGAACCGCCTACCTCACCGGTAGGCCGAGCGAGGAATTCCAGCAGGTCCTCGGCGACTTCCTGTCCTCTCGCTACGACAAGGAGGCGGAGCTGGTCGCCTGGGGGGACAAGCGCTCCCCCGCCACGTACCTCGACCGGATCAACGACAACGGCGCGGCGATCATGCTGGCCAACTCATGGGGCGACAGCCTCTTCCCGCCCAACCAGCTCGCCGACTTCTACGACCGGCTGCACGGCCCGAAGCGGCTGGAGTTCCGGCCCGGCGACCATGTCACCCCCGAGCTGACCGGACTGCTCGGGCTGCCCAACGACACGTGGTCCAACGCCCGCCGGTGGGTCGACCACTACCTCAAGGGCGAGAACAACGGCATCGACCGCGAGCAGCCGGTGCAGCTGAAGAACCGCACGGGCAGCGACAGCGGCGGTTACGAGGGCTACTCCCGTTGGTCGGCCGTCACGAGCCAGCACCGCCGACTGCCGCTCGGCGACAAGGACTTCTTCGGCACCGGCGACCTCGGCGGCAGCCCCGACACCGGGTGGAGGACCCGGATCGGCACCAATCTCGACTCGGGCGCCGACGGGGGGCTGATCTTCCTGTCCCAGATCGGCGACCAGGTGGCCAAGCTGCCGCCCATCGTCTCCGTTCCCCTGCTGCCCAGGCAGGTGGCATCGGTGTGGCAGTCCGCGACGTACGACTCGGTCCAGCGCATCCGGGGCACGGCGAAGATGCATGTGACGCTGACGCCGAGCAATGCCATGGGAACGGTGATGGCCTACCTGTACGACGTGAACGGGCTCGGTGTGGGCAAGCTCGTCTCGCACGCGCCCTTCACCTTCACCGACAAGGAGCCGGGGCAGCCGTTCCCGCTGGACCTGGATCTGTTCTCGACGGCGTACGACGTCCCGGCGGGCCACCGGCTCGCGCTCGTGGTGGACACCGTCGACCCGCTCTACATCGAGCACAACCCGCTGCTGTCGTCCATCACCTTCTCCTCGCCGGCCGACGATCCGTCCTGGCTGTCGGTGCCCCTGCGCGACGACTGAGGAGGACTGAGGAGAACAGCGGAACGCCTGACGCACGACCGAAGCGCGACTGACGCGCGATTGAGGCGCGACCGACCCAGCAGGTGACGTGCCGGTCCGGGTCCATCCGGCCGGCACGTCACCGACGGGCGTCACAGGCTGATGTGATACGCCTTGCGCAGCGTCTCGTGGATGGTCCAGCGGGTCCTGTCGCCCTCGCGCAGCACACACGCGTCGCCGGGACCGACCTCGTAGGAGTCGCCGCCCTCGATCTCGATGGTGGCCCGGCCGCTGACGACCACGAACAGCTCATCGGCCTCGGTGTCGGTCACGACGCCGGGTGTGATCTGCCAGATGCCGCGGATCTGCCGGCCGTCCTCGGCCTCCCAGAGCACCTTGCCGGTGACCTCGGGCGTGCCGGAGACGATCTGCGAGGGGTCGAGCGGCTCGGGTTCGAGCTCGGCGCCGGGGATGTGCGTCACGATCATGCGCGCGAGCGTAGCCTCCCCACCCGAAGGCCGCGCCCCGGGGTCCAGCGGCGGGTCCGCAGGGCGACGTGGGCGGTCAGCGCGCCAAGGGCCACACACAGCGGCGAGTACAGCACCAGGTCCCAGTGGCGGAACGAGTCCGTCCCCCGCCCCAGCTCGAACCCCGAGGTGACGAGGCCGCCCAGGCCGCGCACCCCGAGCACGCCCGCGACGGTCCAGGTGCCGGCCGAGTAGACCCACGACGGCCCGTAGCGGCGGGTGGCTCCGGCCGCGCCGAGCACCAGACCGCTCGCCGCCACCAGCAGTCCGGCCACCGCGAAGTCCATCGGCGGCGTGGGCAGTTCGTCCTCGCCGACCCCGACCACGGTGTCGGCGAACTGCGCGGCGGAGTCCAGCGGCCAGGGCGTGAAGGCCCAGACGGCGTGCAGAACGCCGATGGCGCCCAGCACGGCGGCGGACGTCCACGCGGCGGCGCGGGTGGTGCCATCGGTCCCCGTGCCCGTGATGCCGGTGACGGCTGTGCGGGTGGTCGCCGCGTCGGTGGCGGCTGTTCCGGTGGTCGCTGCGCCGGCGGTGGCTGCGCCGGCGGTGGTGTTCTGACTGGCGTTCACACTTCCCCCTTGCCCGGTCCCTCGTTCCATACAGTGCTGTACGGATCTTTCCATACAGTACTGTACGGAACATGGCCAAGGGGAGAGTCAGCAGGGACGACTGGACGATGGCGGCGCTGTCGGCGCTGGCCAGGGGCGGCGTTCCGGCGGTGGCCGTGGATGTGCTCGCCAAGGAACTGGCCGTCACTCGCGGCAGCTTCTACTGGCACTTCAAGAACCGGGACGCCCTGCTGGTGGCCGCGCTGGAGACCTGGGAGCGCCTGGCCACGACGGAGTTCATCGAGGCGCTGCGGCAGGTGGCCGACCCCCTCGAGCGAGCGCGGGCCCTGTTCCTCGAGGCGCTGGGCAATGAGGAGATCGCCGGTCTGGAACCGGCCATCGTGGCCCAGGTCGACCATCCGGCCGTCGCCGAGGTGCTGCACCGGGTCACCCGCACCCGGATCGCCTTCCTCGCCGAGATCTTCACGGACCTCGACTTCCCTCCGCGGGCCGCCCGCCACCGGGCGGTCACCGCCTATGCCGCCTACCTGGGCTGGATCGAGCTGCGCAGGGCGGCCCCGGAGACCGCGCCGGAGACGCTCGCCGAGGGTGAGCGGTCGGCCGCCGCGATGGAGCACCTGGTGGAGTTGCTGACCACGGGGGCACCGGGGCCCGGAGCGGGTTGACGCGTTCGCGTCCCCGAGCGAGGACCGGCCGTTAATGCGTGGAGCCCGGGCCGCCGCACCGCGAGAATCGGCGGCATGACACGCGGTGCCAAGCCCAGCCTGTACATCTCCGTGGACATCGAGGCGGACGGGCCCATCCCCGGCCCCTACTCGATGCTCAGCTTCGGGGCGGCGGTCGCCGGCCGGCAGGACGCGGACGGATACGCGGCCGCGGATCCCGCGGCCCTGACCTTCTACCGCGAACTCCGGCCGATCAGCGAGACCTTCGACCCCGAGGCGCTGGCCGTCAGCGGCCTCGACCGCGACCGTCTGCTCGCCGAGGGCAAAGATCCGGCCTCCGCCCTGACGGACTTCGCCGCATGGGTGGACGAGGTCCGCGAGGGGGCACAAGCGGTGATGGTCGGCTATCCCGCCGTCTACGACTGGACGTTCCTCTACTGGTACGCGGTGCGCTGGGGCGGCGGCAGTCCGTTCGGCCACTCACGGTGCATGGACGTCAAGACGCTCTTCGCCGCGAAGGCGGGTGTGCCTCTGGGCAGCGTGGGCAAGCATTCCATCCCCCGCAACCTGCTCTCCAAGCGGCGGCACACCCACCACGCGCTGGACGACGCGATCGAGCAGGCCGACCTGTTCTCCAACATCATGGCCTGGCCCGGCGAACGCGGCGGCGGTCAGCAGGAGAAGTCGATCACCTTGAACGAGGCGTAGTGGTCGGCGGTGCGGTGGTCCTCCCCGGCGTCGCCCGTGATGATCCGGCGGGCACCGCGGGTAGAGGAGCCGGGGTTCCTGACCGTGTCCTCGTAGTAGTAGCCGGTCGGCTCCGAGGGAAGGACGCGCTCGCGGTTGTGGAAGACCGAGCCGTCCTGCGGGTACGGGAAGGGACCGTCCTGGTCGATCAGACGCGGGGTGTCATGGGCCTGACCGGGCAGCGCCTCTCGCAGAGGCTGCCGATGGCCGCCGCCCGGACGGTCCGGACGGGGCCTGCGGCCGAGGTGGTACGGGCCCGGGTGTGGGTGGCGGCGGCGGTGGCCGTGGCGGCCGGGGCGAGGAGGAGCAGCGCCGAGGCAAGGGTGGGCCGGGCGAGGCCGAGGTTCCTCTTGAGGGAAGTCATGGCCGGAGTGTGGCGCGTGTGCAGACATGCACACATCAATCGCCTTCGCCAACCCTTCCCGGACCGTTCACCCCCCATGTGCACACGACGTCGCACATGCGTACGGTGGATTTGTCGCCCTTGCACGGATACGCAGTGAGCATCCGTCCGGCACGGCGAGCACGGCGAGAGGAAGTGATGCCGCGTGAGCTCAAAGGGCAAGCGTGACAGGAAGACGATCGGCTACGAGCGCGAGCACGGCCACGGCTTCGACACCCCGTGGCACTCCAAGGTCGGGGGCAGCGGCTCCATGGACACCAAGGCCGCCCTCGAGCGCATGGGCAAGCCCGTGGGCGACCGCATCGGCGAGCGGACGAAAGGGCTCAGCTGAGCACCCCCGCCTGCCCGACCCGTCACAGATCGAGGTCCACCACCACCGGGGCGTGGTCGGACGCGCCCTTGCCCTTGCGCTCCTCGCGGTCCACATAGGCGTCCTTGACCGCGCCGGCGAAAGGCTCATTGCCGTACACCAGGTCGATGCGCATACCGCGGTTCTTCGGGAAGCCCAGCTCGCGGTAGTCCCAGTAGGTGAACGGGTGCTCGTACTTCAGCGGGCGCGGCACGACATCGCTCAGACCCGTGGCCCGCAGGGCGGCCAGCGCCTCACGCTCGGCGGGGGTGACATGGGTCAGCCCGTCGAACTTCGACCTGTCCCACACGTCCTCGTCGGACGGGGCGATATTGAAGTCACCGAGGACGGCGAACGGCCGCTCGCCGCTCGCGTCCTGGGCGACGGCACCCTTCAGTGCCTCGAGCCAGCGCAGCTTGTAGCCGTAGTGCGCGTGGTCCACCTCGCGCCCGTTCGGAACGTACACCGACCAGGCGCGCACCGGGCCGCAGGTCGCCGACACCGCTCGCGGCTCCTGCTCGTCATCGGGGTAGCCCGGACCGCCGGGAAGGCCCTCCACCACGTCCTCCAGGCCGACACGGGAGACCAGCGCCACCCCGTTCCACCGGCCGTCGGCCACCACGGCCGACGCGTACCCGAGCTCGCGCAGCTGCTCGGTCGGGAAGGCCTCGGCGGTGCACTTGGTCTCCTGTATGCACAGCACATCCGTGCCCGAGCTCTCCAGCCACGCCAGGAGGCGGGGGAGGCGGGCGGTGATGGAGTTGACGTTCCAGGTCGCGATACGCAGTGCCATGCGTCCGAATGTACCGCCCGCCTACGACAGTCCCGACCGGGTCACCCGCCCCATCCGTATCAGCCCCGTGTCCGCCACCACGCCCGCCCCGGATCAGCCCCCGTTGCGGACGTGCTGCGGCAGCCGGTGCAGGACGACCTCGCCGAGCCCGCCCTCCCCCACCTCCGCGGTCATATAGGTGCAGTACGGCTCCCGGCGCCGGTCGGTGGGTGATCCCGGATTGAGCAGGCGCAGACCGCCCTGCGCCGTGGTGTCCCAGGGGATGTGGCTGTGGCCGAAGACCAGCACATCGAGATCGGGGAACCGCTGGGCGCAGCGCCGCTCCCGGCCCTGGGCGGAGCCCGTCTCGTGGACGACGCCGAAGCGCACACCCCCGAGTTCGGCCCGCGCCACCTCGGGCAGGCGCGCACGCAGCGCGGGGCCGTCGTTGTTGCCGTACACCCCGATCAGCCGCCGGGAGCGCTCCTCGAGGAGGTCCAGGGTCGCGGTGTCCACCCAGTCCCCGGCGTGGATCACCACATCCGCCTCGGGCACCCGGTCGAGCAGTTCGTCCGGGAGCCGCTTCGCCCGCTTCGGCAGATGGGTGTCGGAGATCAGCAGCAGGCGCACGGCCCGGCCCTCCTGTCCGTTCGTGTTCCACGGCGCAGGCCGGCCCACCGGTCCCCGGTCGGGCACCCGGCCCTGCCCCTGCCCGCTGCCCGCCGGCCCCCTGGCCGCTGCCCCGGTCAGTCCAGCTCCGTGCTCTCACCCGGCGCCAGCCTTGCGTGCTCGGCGCCGATCCCCGGTCCGGTCGGCCCGAGCTGCCGGTTGTACAGGCCGTGCCCGAGGTCGTTGAGGAGCCCGTCGTGAATGGAGAAGGCCCTCGACGGCTTCACCTCGCGCACGTAGTCCACGACCTCGCTGAACTTGTTCCACGGGGCGTGGACCGGCAGGAGCAGGGTGTCCACGGGCCGTTCCGGCACGGTGAAGGCGTCGCCGGGATGGAACAGGGAGCCGTTCACCACATAGCCCACATTGGTGATCCGGGGGATGTCGGGGTGGATCACGGCGTGCAGCTCACCATGCGCTTCCACCTCGAAACCGGCCGCGGTGAAGGTGTCGCCGTGCCCGACCGTGTGCACCCGTCCCGGGAACGCGGCGCTGATCCTCTCGGCCACACTGCGCAGCGTCCAGATCTCGGCCTCCGGGTCGGCCTCCAGGGCCGCGCGCAGCCGGGCCTCGTCGAAGTGGTCGGGGTGCTCGTGCGTCACCAGGACCGCGTCGGCGCCGACGGCGGCGTCCTCCTCGCTGAACGCCCCCGGGTCGATGACCAGCGTGCGGCCGTCCTTCTCCAGCCTTACGCAGGCATGGCCCTTCTTCGTCAGCTTCATCGCGTCCGCCTCCTTCAATGGCTGCCAATGGCTCCGTGGCCGTGAGGTGTTCGGCTCCTCCTCCGATCCTTTCACCATCGGCTCCTTTCACCGTCGGCGCGCCGACGGCCGCGGGTCAGCGCCGCGCGGCACCGCGCGGCGTCCCCCGATCGGCGGAGCCTCAGTCCTCGGCCAGGACGCGCTGGGCCACGGCGAACGCCGAGTTGGCCGCCGGGACGCCGCAGTAGACGGCCGTCTGGAGAAGGACCTCGCGGATCTCGTCCCGCGTCAGCCCGTTGCGCACTCCGGCGCGGATGTGGAAGGCGAGCTCGTCGAGCTGTCCTCGGGCGACCAGCGCCGTGATGGTGGCGATGCTGCGCGAGCGGCGGTCGAGCCCCGGCCTGGTCCACACCTCGCCCCACACATAGCGGGTGATGAACTCCTGGAACTCCCCCGTCAGGTCGTCGGCCCGGCTCAGCGCGCGGTCCACGTGCGCGTCGCCCAGCACCTCCCGGCGCACCTTCAGCCCGTCGGCGAAGGCATTGCGCTCGTAGTCGACCGGTTCGGAGTCGGCGGCGGCGCGCGGGGGCGCGGGGGCGGGCTCGACGGGGGGCGGCGGGGCGGCCGGGGACGGCGCCTGCCGCAGGGTGGCCGCGAAGTGCCGCAGCAGGAGCTGGGTGACCGGGCCCGGCTGCTCGACATTGGCCAGGTGGGCGGCGTTGGGCACGACGGCGAGGCGGGAGTCGGGTATGCCCGCGATCAGCTCCCGGGCCGCTCCGGGCGGCGCCGTGGTGTCCTCCGCCCCCGCGATGACCAGCGTCGGGGCGATCACGGCGGGCAGTTGGTCGCGCAGGTCGTGCTCGCCGAGGGCGTCGCACAGCGCCGCGTAGCAGGCCGGGTCGACCGTGCGGACCATGTGGGCGCACGGCTCGGCGAGGGCGGGCTCCTCCGCGAGCGAGCGGGGGGTGAACCAGCGCGACGCCGCCGTGCGCGCCTCGTGCTCAAGTCCCGTGGCCCGCACGACGAGCGCGTGCTCGCGCCAGGCGTCCGGGGAGCCGGGTCCGGCCGAGGAGCCGATCAGGGCGAGCGAGACGACACGGTGGGGGTGGCTGAGAGCCAGCAGGGTGCCCACCGAACCGCCGAATCCGGCCCCCGCGTACCCGAACCCCTCGATACCGAGCCGGTCGAGCAGTTCGAGCACCAGGACGGCGACCTCCTCGACGGTGTGCGTCGGGTGGGCGAGCGAGCCGCCGTGCCCCGGCAGGTCGTAGCGGACGACGCGCCAGTACCTGGAGAGGTCGGCGATCTGCTCCTGCCAGATCTGGGAGGTGGTGCCCAGCGCGGGGCCCAGGACCAGCGCGGGGGCGTCCTGGGGCCCGTCCAGCCGGTGGTTCAGGAGCGGGACGTCGGTCATCGGGGGAGGTCCTTCGTCGGCATGGGGGACAGACCGTCGAGCGTAGGCTGTGGTGTCCGCCCCTGACCACGCACCCTGGAGCTGAGAACGCGATGACCGACGCGAAGTCCGGTTCGGCCGGCTCGGTCGAGGCGGTGGCCCGCGCGGGCGAGCACGAGATCGAGATCAAGAAGTCGCGGTTCATCTGCGCCCTGTCGCGCGCGGCCGGCGAGGCCGAGGCGCAGGAGTTCGTGCGCCAGGTGCGCAAGCGGCACTGGAGCGCCACGCACAACTGCTACGCCTATGTCGTCGGCGAGGACGGCAGGACCCACAAGTCGAACGACGACGGGGAGCCGGGCGGCACGGCCGGGGTGCCGATGCTGGAGGTCCTGCTGCGGCGCGGGCTGGTCGACACGGTGGCCGTGGTGACGCGCTACTACGGCGGTGTCAAGCTGGGCGCGGGCGGTCTGATCCGCGCCTACGGGTCCGCCGTGTCGGAGGCACTGGACGCGGTCGGCGTGGTGGAGCGGCGGCCGGTGGCCCTGGTGACGGCGGTGGCCGACCACACCACGGCCGGACGGCTGGAGAACGACCTTCGGGCCGCCGGGTACGCGGTGCGCGATGTCCGCTACGGCGCCGCCGTGGAGTTCGAGGTGGGCGTGCCGGAGCCGGAGGTGGCGGCGTTCCTGGCCTGGCTGGCCGAGGCCACGGCGGGCGGTGTCCGCGCCACCGTCGGCGGCCGGGTCATGGTCGAGGTGCGCTCCTGAGCCCTCGCGGCCACAGGATGCGGAGCGCCGGCGGGGCCCCGGTCGCTCAGAACGTGATGGTGGAGACAACGTAGACCGTGGGGTGCGCCTTGTCCTTGAGGTTCACCAGCAGGTTGTACGTGGGCCTGCCCTTCTCACGCGGTGGCAGCCGTACGCCCGCGAAGGCCTGCTTGGCCGCCCACTGGCCGTGGAAGTTCCAGCCGAAGGTGTGCTCCTGCTCGGGCGTGATGGGGTTGTACCCCTCGACCAGGGCGGAGCGCTTGGTGCCGAGCCGCTTGAGGAACCAGTCGACGTCCTTGGGCCGCTTGGCCGTGAACCGCGCGTACAGCGAGCTGGTCTTCCACGAGTTGGTCTCGAAGAACCTCGCCCCCTTCGCGTTCCCCGGCACCGGCAGGTCGTAGATGTCGCGCGTCGCCCGGTCGGGCCGCCCGCTCAGGGGCTCGGTGGCCTCGGCGCTGCGCTTCTTGTTGCTGCTGCCCCCGCTGCTCTGGGCGGCGGCGATGACCAGGTACGAGGTGGGCACGGCCGCCAGGAGCACTATCACCAGGGCCTTGGTGGCGCGGTTCACCGGTCGAACACCCCCGAGAAGCGCTCGACACGGCGCCGCTTGGCGCGGCGGAAGCGCCGGGCGACCAGCCGCGCCAGGTCGGCGGCGCCGACCAGGCCGGCCTCGTTGCCGAGCTGCGCCCGCACGATCCTGGCCTCGGGGCGGAAACCGCGCCCGGTCAGCGTGCGCCGGTAGGCCTCCCGCGCCGGGCCGATGAGCAGGTCGTCCGCGGCGCTGACGCCGCCGCCGATGACGAAGCAGCTGGGGTCGAGGGCGGCGGCGAGGTTGGCGATGCCGACGCCGAGCCACTGGCCGACGTCCTGGAGGAGCTCGATGGCCATGGGGTCGCCCGCCCGGGCGGCCTCGGTGATCAGCGGCCCGGTGATGTCGCGGATCTCGCCCGCCACGCGGTCGAGGATGCCGTAGGCGACCGGGGACTCGGCGGCCGCGAGCTCACGGGCCTCGCGCACCAGGGCATTGCCGGAGGAGTACTGCTCCCAGCAGCCGCGGTTGCCGCAGGGGCAGCGGTGGCCCGCGGGCACGACCTGCATATGGCCGAACTCGCCGGCGACACCGTACTTCCCCCGCTGGAGCTGGCCGTCCTGGAGGATCGCGCCGCCGATGCCGGTCCCCAGGGTGATCATGACGAGGTGGTCCTCGCCGCGCCCGGCGCCGAAGCGCCACTCGGCCCAGGCGGCGGCGTTGGCGTCGTTGTCGACGATCACCGGCAGCCTCAGCCGCTCCATCAGGGCCTCGCGCAGTGGCTCGTCCCGCCAGGACAGATGCGGGGCGAAGAGCACCTTGGCGCGGTCGGCGTCCACGAACCCGGCGGCGCCGATGCCGACCGCGTGCACGTCGTGCCGGTCGGCGAGGTCGAGGACGAGTTCGACGATGGTGTCCTCGACGACCTTGGGGCTCTTGGACTTGTCGGGGGTCTCGGTGCGCAGCCGCTCCGTGATGTTGCCGTCCGCGTCGACGACCCCGGCGGCCACCTTGGTGCCGCCGATGTCGATGCCGACGGTGGGGACCCTGGGGGCGGTCAGATGGGAGCGGCGCTCGCGTCTTCCGACCGTCCGCATCATGGTGGCGCGGGCGACGGAGTCGCGGTGGGCCCGGTCGCGGTACATCGTCACTGCGCCGCCTCCCGGTCCGCGGGGACGTCGTTACGGCTCACGAGCGCTGGCGGTTGCAACGGAAGCAGGGTCCCTGGTCTCGTCTGGCGGGGGCGCGGCTGCCGCCCCGCCTCGATGCGTGTGTCGGCGGAAGATCCCCTCCGCTGTGGAGATTGTGCCCCAGGCACCCCTGTCCGCGCACGGCCGGGCGCGGCCGTGCGCGGACTGCGGGCGGTCGGGGGGTGTGGCTCAGGCGCCCTCCCCCAGGTGGGCGGGGACGGGAGCGCGCTCGAGCTCGTGGCTGAGCTGCTCGAGCTCGGAGCCGCCCGCCATCTGCCGGGTCAGCTCCTCCAGGGCGATCTCGGACTTCAGGTGGCTGCCCGCCATCGCACCGCGCTTGAGCAGGACGAACCGGTCGCCGACGAGGTAGGCGTGGTGCGGGTTGTGGGTGATCAGGACCACGCCGAGCCCGGCGTCGCGGGCAGCCGCGACGTATTTGAGGACCACGCCGGACTGCTTGACGCCCAGCGCCGCCGTGGGCTCGTCGAGGATGAGCACCTTGGCGCCGAAGTACACCGCGCGGGCGATGGCCACGCACTGGCGTTCACCGCCGGACAGGGTGCCGATCGGCTGGTCGACGTCCCGCAGGTCGATGCCCATGCGCAGCATCTCCTCGCGGGTGGTCCGGCGCATCTTCGACACGTCCAGCCGCTTGAAGGGGCCCTTGCCCTTCGTCGGCTCCGAGCCGAGGAAGAAGTTGCGCCACACGGGCATCAGGGGCACGACGGCCAGGTCCTGGTAGACCGTGGCGATGCCCAGGTCCAGCGCCTCGCGGGGCGAGCCGAGGCGCACCTCCTCGCCCTGGATCGTGTAGGTGCCGGCGTCGTGCTGGTGCAGGCCCGCGATGATCTTGATGAGGGTGGACTTGCCGGCGCCGTTGTCACCGAGGACACAGGTGATCCGGCCCGCGTCGACCTTGAGGGAGACGCCCTCCAGTGCCTTGATGTTGCCGTAGAACTTGCTCACCGAGGCGAGCTCGACGAGCTCCTCGGTCCCGGTCGGCTCCTTCGTCCCGGTCTTCGTCCCGGTCATTTCGAGGCCTCCGCGCGCTTGCGAACCCAGGCGTTGAGCAGTGTGGCGAGCAGCAGCATCGCGCCGAGGAAGAACTTGAACCAGTTGGGGTCCCACTCGGCGTAGACGATGCCCTTGCTGGTCATGCCGAAGATGAACGCGCCCACGGCCGAGCCGACCGCCGACCCGTAGCCGCCGGTCATCAGGCAGCCGCCGATGACGGCCGCGATGATGTACAGGAACTCGTTGCCGATGCCCTCGCCGGACTGGACGACGTCGAACGAGAAGAGCAGGTGCTGGCCGGAGATCCAGGCGCAGAAGGCGACCGCCATGTACAGGCCGATCTTGGTGCGGGCGACCGGTACACCGACCGCGCGGGCCGCGTCCGCCCCGCCTCCCGAGGCGAAGATCCAGTTGCCTGCCCGGGTGCGCAGGAGCACCCAGGTGGCCACGGCCACCAGGCCCAGCCACCACAGGATGGTGACCTGGAGGTCGATGTCCCCGATCTTGAACCGTGAGGCGAACAGGGCGTGGGCGGAGGAGAAGCCCGCCATGTCCCCGATCTTCTTGGTGCTGACCGAGCCGCTGATCAGCTGGGTGAAGCCCAGGTTCAGGCCGGTGAGCATCAGGAAGGTGCCGAGGGTGATGATGAAGCTCGGCAGCTTGGTGCGGATCAGCATGAAGCCGTTGAAGAAGCCGACGGCCAGGGTGACCACGAGCGAGACCAGGACGCCGAGCCAGACATTGGCGGTCATCTGGTAGGAGAACATCGACGCGATCAGCGCCGAGCTGGTCACCATCACACCCGCGGACAGGTCGAACTCTCCGCCGATCATCAGCAGCGCAACCGGCACCGCCATGATCCCGATGGTGGACGAGGCGTAGAGCACGGTACTGAACGAGGACAGCTGCATGAAGCTGTCGGCGGCGACGGCGAAGAAGACGAACACGGCGACGGCGCCGACCACGGAGCCGAGCTCGGGCCGCCCCATCAGGCGGCGGGCGAGCGAGCGGTGCACGAGCCGTTCGTCGGCGGCCGCGTCCGGCCTTTCCTTCTTGTCCTTGTGGTGGGGCTGCGTATGGGCAGCGGTTGCCCCGCTCATCGGGTCTCCCGGTCGATGTGCTTCTCGAGCCTGTCGGCGGCCGTGCGGGCGGACGCCCGCACGGCCTCACCAGTGTCCGAGGACGCTGGTGGAAGGGGGGTGGTGAAGGTCACCGAGTACTCCGGGCGGTGAACTTCTCCAGCGCCGGAACGTCCTTGTCGGTCACGATGGCGGGGCCGGTCAGGACGGGCTTGCCGCCACCGAGGACGTTGGCGTTGTACTTGTTCAGCCAGAGCTCGTCCACGGCGAGGTAGCCCTGGAGGTACGGCTGCTGGTCGACGGCGAAGCCGATCTCCTTGGACTTGAGCTGCTTGACGACCTCGGCGTTGAGGTCGAACGTGTCGATCTCCGCCTTGCTGCCGACGTCCTTGGCCGCCTTGGCGGCGGTCGCCGCGAACGGCGCTCCGAGGGCGACCACCGAGTCGATGGACTTGTCGGACTGGAGCTTGGAGGTGATGGTCGACAGGACGTCGGGCATGTTGGTGCCCTCGACGTAGAGCTTGGACATGGCGCCGCCGAAGGTCTTCTTGGCTCCGGCGCAGCGCTGCTCGAGCGAGACGTTGCCCTGCTCGTGGATGACGCAGATGGCCTTCTTCTTGCCGCGCTTGGCCAGCTCGGTGCCGACCGCCTCGCCCGCCACGGACTCGTCCTGGCCGATGTGCGACAGCGCGCCGAACTTGGCGGAGAAGTCACCACCGGAGTTGATGGTCACCACGGGGATTCCGGCCTGCTTGGCCTTGCCGAGCACATCCTTCATCGCCTCCGGCTTGGCCAGGGTGACGATGATCCCGTCGACCTTCTTGTCGATGTAGGTCTGGACGCTCTCGGCCTGCTTCTGCGCCTGGTTGCTGCTGTCGTACAGGAATTCGACGTTGTCCTTGGCGGCGGCCTGCTGGGCACCCTTCTTCACGATGTCCCAGAAGGTATCGCCCTGGCCCGCGTGGGTGATCATCGCGATCTTCAGGCGGGGGGTGCCGACGCTCTTGCCGGTGCTGCCCGAGGGGTTGGACTTCTCTTCGCTGTCCTTACCGCCGGAGCTGCTGCATCCGGCGACGGTGAGTGCGAGAGCCAGTGCGAGAGCC
Organism: Wenjunlia tyrosinilytica; assembly: GCF_014646055.1. Lineage (GTDB taxonomy): Bacteria > Actinomycetota > Actinomycetes > Streptomycetales > Streptomycetaceae > Wenjunlia > Wenjunlia tyrosinilytica. The sequence goes on along the minus strand of NZ_BMMS01000018.1, from coordinate 185,482 downwards.
GCCGCTGGGACCGTTGCACGTCTGCGAGCCATGGTGGTTCTGCCTTCCGTCCGGCGAAGCCTGGGGGCTTGATTGGGGTGAGTTCTATGCCTGACGGAGGGGTCACGTCAATACTTTGTTAAGACATTATTACCAACGTACTCAGGGACGCACGAGGAGTGAGAACTCGAAGGAGTACCTGGTCGCACGATAGATGTGCGTGCCGTACTCGACCGCACGGCCGTGGTCGTCGAAGCTCACCCGCTCCATGGTCAGCAGTGGGGCGCCCTCGGACTCGGACAGCAGCGCACCCTCGGCGGCCGTTGCCGCACGGGCGCCCACGGTCTGCCTTGCGCTGTGCAGGATGATGCCCGCGGCCCGCATCAATCGATACAGACCTGTTGCCTCGAGGTCCGCGGTCTCCAGCCGCACCAGGCCCACGGGGAGGTGGTTGAGCAGGCGGGCGATCGGCTCCCCGTGCGCCGAGCGCAGCCGCTCCACCGTGACCACCTCCGCCCCTTCGGCGATGCCGAGGGCCGCGGCGACCGCGGCCGAGGCGGGTCCGGTGGCGCTGCGCAGCACCGAGGTCGTCGGGCGCTGCCCGGCGGCCAGCAGGTCGTCGTAGAGGCTGCTCAGCTCCAGCGGTCGCTTGACCTGGCTGTGCACGACCTGGGTGCCGACTCCGCGTCGGCGCACGAGCAGGCCCTTGTCCACCAGGGACTGGATGGCCTGACGCACGGTCGGCCGGGACAGGCCGAGGCGGCCGGCGAGCTCGATCTCGTTGCCCAGGCGGCTGCCGGGCTCGAGGCGGCCCGTCTCGATCGCGTGCTCCAGCTGCTGCGCGACCTGGAAGTACAGCGGCACGGGGCTGCTGCGGTCGACGGTGAGCGCGAGGTTGACCGGGGTGGTGGACACGGGCTGAGCCTACCCAGGTGACCTGATGACCGGAAGTCTGCAAGTAAGTATGTCAGGACAAACGATTGACAGGGGTGGCGCCGAGGCGAGAGGTTGGGAGCGCGTCGGGGCCGCCACCGGGCCCCCGAGACGAAAGTGCAGGAACCCATGCGCATCGGACTTCTCGGCGCCGGCCGGATCGGAGCCTTCCACGCGGCGGCCCTGAGCGGGACGGCGGGTGTAGGAGAGCTGGTCGTCGCGGATGTCGACCAGGACCGCGCCGCAGCCGTCGCGGAGCAGACAGGCAGCCGGGCCGCGCAAAGCGTCGACGAGGTGTTCGCCGCGGGGGTGGACGCCGTCGTGATCAGCACGGCGACCGCCTCGCACGCCGAGCTCATCGTCCGCGCCGCCCGCGCCGGTCTGCCCGTGTACTGCGAGAAGCCCATCTCGCTCGACCTGCACGGCACGGTCGCCGCGCTGCGCGAGGTGCGCGAGGCCGGGACCGTGCTGCAGATGGGCTTCCAGCGGCGCTTCGACGCCGGGTACCGGGCCGCGCGCGAGGCCGTCCTCGCCGGGAGCCTCGGCCGGCTGCACACCGTCCGCGCCATGACCTCGGACCCGGCGCCGCCGCCCGCCGCCTATGTGCCGCTGTCCGGCGGCCTGTACCGGGACTGCCTGGTCCACGACTTCGACATCATCCGCTGGGTGACCGGCCGTGAGGTGACCGAGGTCTTCGCCACCGGCACCGCCGGCGGAGCCGACTTCTTCCGCGCCGCCGGGGACGTCGACACCGCCGCCGCCCTGCTGACCCTCGACGACGGAACGCTCGCCACGGCCACCGCCACCCGCTACAACGGCGCCGGATACGACGTGCGCATGGAACTCGCCGGCTCGGACGACCAGATCGCGGTGGGCGTGGACGCCCGCACCCCGATCACCTCCGTCGAACCCGGCTCGGCGCCCTGCGTCCCGCATCCGTGGACCGGCTTCCTGGACCGCTTCGATCCGGCGTACCGCGCCGAGCTGGCCACCTTCGTCCAGGTCGCCGCCGGCCGGGCGGAGAACCCCTGCTCCGGCGAGGAGGCGCTGCGCGCCCTCCAGGTCGCCGAGGCCTGCGAGCTGTCGAGGCGGGAGCGGCGCCCGGTCGCCCTCGCCGAGATCGAGGCACTGACCGCCGAGGTCGAGGCCGCGAAGGAGACCGTGGCATGAGCACCCGCACCACGACGGTCAGCGAGCGCGTCGCCGCCGCTCCCATCTCCTGGGGCGTGTGCGAGGTGCCGGGCTGGGGACACCAGCTCACCCCCGAGCGCGTACTCGGGGAAATGGTGGAACTGGGCGTGGCCGCCACAGAGTTCGGACCCGACGGCTTCCTGCCCGCCGACCCCGGGGAGAAGGCGGCGGCGCTCGCCGAGCGGGGGCTCGCCGCCGTCGGCGGGTTCGTGCCCACCGTGCTGCACGACCCCGGCCACGATCCGCTGCCCGCCATCCGCACCGAGCTCGCCTCCTTCACCGAGGCGGGGGCGGGCACCCTGGTGCTGGCCGCCGCCACCGGCCTCGACGGCTACGACGAGCGGCCCGCTCTCGACGCCTCCGGCTGGCGCTGCCTGCTGGACAACCTCGGGCGGATCGCCGAGGCGGCCTCCGACATCGGTGTCACCGCCGTACTGCACCCGCACGTCGGCACGATGGTGGAGAACGCCGCCGAGGTCGACCGGGTGCTCGACGGCAGCTCCGTCGCCCTCTGCCTGGACACCGGGCATCTGATGGTGGGCGGCGCCGACCCGGTCGCCATCGCCCGCACAGCGCCCTCGCGCATCGCCCATGTGCACCTCAAGGACGTGGACGCCGCCGCCGCCCGCGAGGTCCTGGAGGGCCGCACGGGATACACCGCCGCGGTCGCCGCCGGGATGTACCGGCCGCTCGGCGAGGGGGACGTGGACGTACGCGCCATCGTCAACGCCCTCGAGGGCAGCGGCTACCAGGGCTGGTACGTGATGGAGCAGGACACCGTACTCACCGAGGACCCCGCCCCCGGCAGTGGACCGATCGAGGACGTCCGTGCCTCGATGGCCCATCTGGCCCGCATCAGCGGGGAGTTGGCACGATGAACCGCCCGCACGACGTGATCACCCTGGGCCGGGTCGGGGTGGACCTGTACCCCGAGCAGACCGGCGTCGGCCTCGCCGAGGTCAGGACCTTCGCCAAGTACCTGGGCGGCACGGCCACCAATGTCGCCGTCGCCGCCGCCCGCTACGGCCTGCGCTCGGCCGTCCTCACCGGGGTCGGCGACGACCCCTTCGGGAAGTATGTGCGCTCGGCGCTGCGGGGGTTCGGCGTGGACGACGCCCATGTGGTGACCGTGCCGGAGCAGCAGACCCCCGTGGTCTTCTGCGAGATCTTCCCGCCGGACCACTTCCCGATCCACTTCTACCGGCGCCCCAAGGCGCCGGACCAGTGCCTGACGGCCGACCATCTGGACCGCTCCGCGGTGCGCGAGGCCCGCGTCCTGTGGATCACCGGCAGCGCGCTGGCCGTCGAGCCGACCCGCTCGACCCTGCTCGCCGCGTGCGAGGCGCGCGACCGCGGCGAGGGCCACCGCGGCGAGGGCGACGGGGAGGTTGACGCAGACGTTTACGGCGAGACGGTCTTCGACCTCGACTACCGGCCCAGTTTCTGGGCCGACCCGGCCGAGGCGGGCCCCTGGTACGCGAGGGCGCTGCGCCACGCGACCGTGGCCGTCGGAAACCTCGACGAGGTCGAGGTCGCCGTCGGCACCCGCGACCCCGACCGGGCCGCCGACCTCCTGCTGGAGCGCGGAGTACGGCTCGCCGTCGTCAAGCAGGGCCCCCGCGGTGTGCTCGCCAGAACGCAGAAGGAGGAGGTCGTGGTGCGGCCGGTGCCGGTGGTCGTGGTCAACGGTCTCGGCGCGGGCGACGCGTTCGGCGGCGCCCTGTGCAAGGGGCTGCTGTCCGGATGGCCGCTGGAGCGGGCGCTGACCGTGGCCAACGCCGCCGGGGCACTCGTCGCCGGGCGCCATGCCTGCGCCGACGACATGCCCACACTGGAGGAGGTGGACGAGTTGCTGCGCCGTCACGAGGAAGCGGCCGACCCGTCGGCGCCCGTCGCGGTCCCCGCGGGTGGTCGCGCGTGAGCCCGTTCGCCCGCAGCATCGCGGAACTGACCCGCATTCGCGTCACCGACCCCGGCGCCGTACGGCGCGCGGCACAGGCCAGGACGCGCTTCGCTCCCGAGGGGTTCGCCCGCCCCCTGTTCGTCCTCGCCGCCGACCACCCCGCCCGCGGCGCCGTGGCCGCGGGCGGCGACCCGACCGCCATGGGCGACCGGCACGAGCTGCTGGCCCGCTGCGTCGAGGCGCTGGGGCGGCCCGGAGTGGACGGCTTCCTCGGCACCGCCGACCTCGTGGAGGACCTGACCCTGCTGGGCGCGCTCGAGGGCAAGCTCGTGCTGGGCTCGATGAACCGCGGCGGCCTGCCGGGCGCGTCGTTCGAGCTGGACGACCGCTTCACCGGCTATGACGCGCGGGGCGTCGCCGAGGGAGGGCTCGACGGGGGCAAGATGCTCCTGCGGGTCGACCCGGCGGACCCCGGCACCAGGGAGACACTCGTGGGGTGCGCGCGTGCGGTGGACGAGCTGGCCGACCGGGGGCTGCTCGCACTCGTCGAACCGTTCGCCTCCCGCCGGGAGGACGGGCAGGTGCGCAACATCCTCACCCCCGACGCGCAGATCTACGCCAACAACATCGCGCAGGGGCTCGGCCGCACCTCGGCCCACACCTGGCTGAAGGTCCCGGTGGTCGACGAGATGGAGCGCATGATGGCCTCCACGACGCTGCCCACCCTCCTGCTCGGCGGCGAGGGCGGCAAGGACACCGACGCGATGTACGCGGCCTGGCAGAACGCGCTGAAGGTCCCGCAGGTCCGCGGCCTGACGATAGGGAGGACCATGCTGTTCCCCGCCGACGGGGACGTGGCCGGTGCGGTGGACACCGCCGTCTCCCTGCTCAACCGCTGACCGCCGACATGAGGAGTGCCCGGATGACGTCGCTGTACCTGCCCGCCGGGAGCGCCGCCCAGGACGGATACGCCCTGGCGGTCGACCCGGACTCCGCCGGATGGGGGTATTCCAGCCTGCGGGTCCTGGAGCTCCCGGAAGACGGGGTGCACTCCTTCCTCACCGGCGACACGGAGTGGATCGTGCTGCCGCTGAACGGCGGCTGCACGGTCCTCGTCGACGGCGAGTCCTTCGAACTGCACGGCAGGCCCGACGTGTTCAGCGCGGTCACCGACTTCGCCTACCTGCCCAGGGACGCCCACGCCCGCGTAGCCTCCGGCACCGGCGGCCGGTTCGCCCTCGCCGGGGCGCGGTGCGAGCGGCGCCTGCCCGCCCGCTACGGGCCCGCCTCGGGCGTGCCGGTCGAGCTGCGGGGCGCGGGCTCGGCCAGCCGCCAGGTCAACAACTTCGCGGCGGCCGGGGTCTTCGAGACCGACAAGGTCATCGCGGTGGAGGTGCTCACCCCAGGCGGCAACTGGTCCTCGTTCCCCCCGCACAAGCACGACGAGCAGCGCGAGGGCGAGTCCGAGCTGGAGGAGATCTACTACTTCGAACTGGCGGGCGGCCCCACCGCCATGGGCTACCAGAGGGTCTACCCCTCGGGCGCGGGCAAGGACAGCGACGTCCTCGCCGAGGTCCGCTCGGGCGACGCGGTGCTCATCCCCAACGGCTGGCACGGCCCCAGCATGGCCGTGCCCGGCTACGACATGTACTACCTCAATGTCATGGCCGGCCCCTCCCCCGAGCGCTCCTGGCTCATCTGCGACGACCCCGCGCACGCGTGGGTGCGCTCCACCTGGCCGGAACAGCCGGTCGATCCCCGTCTGCCCCTGTACACCGCACCTCAGGAAGGAAACGAGTAGTCATGGCCACCGTCCGGCTGACCGTCGCGCAGGCGCTGGTCCGCTTCCTCGCCAACCAGCACACCGAGCGCGACGGGGTCCGCCGCCGTCTGATCGCGGGCACCTGGGGGATCTTCGGCCACGGCAACGTGGCGGGCCTCGGCCAGGCGCTCCTCCAGGCCGGCCAGGACGAGATGCCGTACTACCAGGGACGCAACGAGCAGTCCATGGTGCACGCGTCCGTGGGCTACGCCCGCATGAACAACCGGCTGTCCACGATGGCCTGCACCACCTCGATCGGCCCCGGCGCCACCAACCTCGTCACCGGCGCCGCACTGGCCACCATCAACCGCGTCCCGGTCCTGCTGCTGCCCGGCGACGTGTTCGCCACCCGCCCGGCCGACCCGGTGCTCCAGCAGCTCGAACTCCCCCACTCCTACGATGTGTCGGTCAATGACGCCCTGCGCCCGGTCTCCCGGTACTTCGACCGGATCTGGCGGGCGCAGATGCTCATGCCCTCGGTCCTCCAGGCGATGCGGGTGCTCACCGACCCCGTCGAGACCGGCGCGGTCACGCTCGCCCTGCCGCAGGACGTGCAGGCCGAAGCCTTCGACTGGCCGGAGGAGTTCTTCCGGACCCGGGTCTGGAAGGTGCGCCGGCCCGTTCCTGACGAGGAATCACTGACGGAGGCCGCCGAGCTCGTCCGGCGCGCGCAGCGGCCGCTGATCATCTCCGGCGGGGGCACGATCTACAGCGAGGCGACGCAGTCCCTGCGGCAGTTCGCGGAGGCCACCGGTATCCCGGTCGCCGAGACCCAGGCGGGCAAGGGGTCGCTGCGCCACGACCACCCGCAGGCGCTGGGCGCCGTCGGGCACACGGGCACGGCGGCGGCCGACCGCGCCGCCCGTGAGGCCGACCTGGTGATCGGGGTCGGCACGCGCTACTCGGACTTCACCACGGCGTCCAACACGCTGTTCACCCGGCCCGGGGTGCGGTTCGTCAATCTCAACATCACCTCGTTCGACGCCCACAAGATGGCGGCCACCCCGCTGGTCGCCGACGCCCGCGCCGGACTCGACGCCCTGACCGGGGCCGTCGCCGGACACACGGTGGACCCCTCCTACCTCACCGAGTACACCGACGCGGTGGCGCGGTGGCACCGGCTCACCGACGGCCTCTTCGGCGCGGGCGGCGCCGCGCGGCCCACACAGACCGAGGTCCTGGGCGCGCTCGACGCCGTGATGGACGACCGGGACGTGGTGATCAACGCGGCCGGCTCGCTCCCCGGTGACCTGCACAAGCTCTGGCGGGCCCGCGACCCCAAGCAGTACCACGTGGAGTACGGCTACTCGTGCATGGGCTACGAGATCCCGGCCGGGATCGGGGTGCGGCTGGCGGCCCCCGACCGCGAGGTGTTCGTGCTCGTGGGCGACGGCACCTATCTGATGATGCCGACCGAGATCGTCACGGCGGTGCAGGAGGGAGTGAAGATCAACCTGGTGATCGTGCAGAACCACGGCTACGCCTCGATCGGCGGGCTGTCGGAGTCGGTCGGCGCCGAGCGGTACGGCACCCCCTACCGGTTCCGCGGCACCGACGGGACCTTCACCGGTGATCCTCTGCCCGTCGATCTGGCGGCCAACGCGGCGAGCCTCGGCCTCGACGTCATCCGTGCGTCCACCGCGGACGACCTGAGGAGCGCCCTGCGCGCCTCCCGGCTGTCGTCGCGGCCCACCGCCGTGTACGTCGAGGTCGACCCGCAGGGCAATGGGCCCTCGGCGCAGGCCTGGTGGGACGTGCCGGTGGCCGAGGTCGCGCAGCGCGACTCCACCCGCAAGGCCAGGGAGGCGTACGAGTCGGCGAAGTCGGCTCAGCGGCACCACATCTGAGGCGCCGTTGGCGCGCTGTCCAGCACCGGTGGCGGCGGGCCGGAAGCCATTTCGGCGTCCGCGGCCACCAATTGAACCATCAACTTTACGGTGCCGAAAGCGTTTGCGGGCAATTCCGTGACAGCCTCCACCGGGCGGGCCTACCCTGAGCGCGTCGCACCCCATAGGGGAGGGAGCGTCGGTTTGGACGTGCTCTACGAGAGCGGGTTGCTGAAGGTCGCCCGCACCCGCCAGCCATCGGGACTACTGCTGGTGGGGGACGTCGACGCCTTCGCCGTGCCGGTGCTGGAGAGCGCGTTGCGGACCCTGGCGGACACACCGGGAAACATCCATCTGGAGCTGTCGCAGCTGCAGTTCATGGACGTGTCCGGGCTGGAGCTCGTGGTGTCGACGGCCCGGGGGATGCGGGACGGGAGGCAGCTGGTGCTGCATGAACTCTCGCCGCATCTGCGAAGGGTGATGGCCCTGGTGGGCTGGGACAGCACGCCGGGACTGGCGTTCACGCAGGAGTAGGCGCGGCGGGCCGTGGCGGTACCGGCGGTGTCCGCGCCCGCCGGTCGCGCCGGGGCTGTGGGCACCGCGTCCGAAGCGCCCGGACTTCGGGGCGGCGCCCGGTCAGCGGCGCAGGGGCAGGTGGTGGACTCCGCGCATCAGCAGGCCCGTTCGCCACTCCAGCTCGCAGGGGTCGGCGTCGAGGGCGAGATCCGGGCAGCGTTCCAGCAGGGTCCGGATGGCGATCCGCCCCTCCATCCGGGCCAGGGGTGCGCCCAGGCAGTAGTGGATGCCATGGCCGAAGGCCAGATGCCCTCCGGGATCGCGGTGGATGTCGAAGGTGTCCGGGTCCTCGTAGCGGGCCGGATCCCGGTGGGCGGAAGCCATGATCACGACGACCAGGGTCCCGCCGCCGGGGATGACCGTGCCGCCGATCTCCACGGGATCGACGGCGAAGCGCAGCGTCGAGCCCTCCACCGGCCCGTCGTAGCGCAGCATCTCCTCCACCGCGTTGTCGAGGAGGGAGAAGTCGGCACGCAGCGCGGCGAGTTGGCGGGGGTGCCTGAGCAGGGCGAGTAAGCCGTTCCCGATGAGGTTGACGGTGGTCTCGTGTCCGGCGATCAGCAGGAGTTGCGCCATGGCCTGGAGGTCGTCCCCGCTGAGCCGGTCGCCGTCCTCGTCCCTGGTCTGGATCAGCGCGCTGAGCAGGTCGTCGCCGGGGCGGCCGCGCTTGTCCTCGATCAGGTCGCGCAGGTACTCATTGAGCCGGTGGAACGCCTCGGAGTTCGCCTCGGGGTTGTCGAGGTCGGGGGCCACCACCAGGTTGGACCAGGCGCGGAACCGCTCGCCGTCCAGGTCCGGCACCCCGAGCAGTTCGGTGATCACCGCCATGGGCAGCGGGAAGGCGAGGGTGTCCATGAGGTCGAAGCGGCCCTCGGCGGGCAGCGCGTCGAGCAGCCGGTCGGTGATCTCCTGGACGCGGGGGCGCAGCGCCTCGATCCGCCGCGGGGTGAACTCCTTGCTGACCAGCCTGCGCAGACGGGTGTGGTCCGGTGGGTCGGCGTTGAGCATGTGCCGTCCCCAGGGCCTGCCCTCGGCGTCCGGGTCACCGAGTTCGAGCGCCTTCCACTCCCGGTTGCCCTTTCCCCAGTCCTTGGCAAGTCCGGGATGGGCGAGGGCCGTTCTGGCCTCCTCGTAGCCGACGACCAGCCAGCCCTCGCCGCGGCCGGGAATCGCCACCCGGTGCACGGGCCCCTCGGCTCTCAGCTTCGCGTAGACCGGGTACGGGTCCTTCCAGAATCCGGGGCCGAGCCTCTTGAGGTCCACTGCCTGATCGCTCATCCGGCGCCCTCCCCGATGGGCCGCGGTCGTGGTCATGTTGCACCGGGTTCCCACGCTAACCCGAAGTGGACCGCACGTCAGCAGGGTCTTGAGCCAGACCACCGCCATGGCTCGAGCGGCGCTCAGTCCGCCCCGTCGGCCGCAGCCCCGCTCTGCCCGCGGCTCCAGTCGCCGCAGCCCCGCTGTGCCCGCGGCCCTGTCGGCCGCAGCCCCGCTCGGCGCAGCCCCGTTTGCCGTAACCCCGTCGGCCGCGGCCCGCCGGCCGCTACCGCCTACCCGCCCAGGGCGCTCCACCGGTCGGCCAGGGCCTGCCGTCCCTTCGCTGTCAGGGTTCCGTGCAGACGCAACCGGGCGATGCCGCCGTCCGGGAAGACATCGATCCGTACATGGGTGGCCGAGCGCACGGACCCGAGGGGGAAGCGGTGGAAGGCGTCCGGCTCGAGGCGGGTGCGCCCGATGATCTCGAACCAGGCGTCCGGATCGGCGATGTCGGCGCCCGAGGTGGCGTCGAAGCCGGACAGGGCGGCCCAACCGGGCGCGTTGAACTTGTAGTTGCTGGTGTCGATCTCTACGGCGCGGATGCCGCCGTGCCCGGCGAGCCGCAGGCGCACCCAGTCATTGCCCCTGTCGCGGCGGCGGCGGTTCTCCCAGCCGTCGTCCATCGTGCGGGACCGGTCGGGCAGGATCATATTGGCCGGCGGTGAGTAGAAGCGGTCGGAGGCGTCCTCGACGACTCCCCCGTTCTCCAGAGCGACCAGGTCGAAGGTGCCGAGGGTCTCGAGCCACCGCGGATCGGCGACGACCTCGCCGTGCACACGCAGCCGGGCCACCCCGCCGTCGGGGTACTGCTTGAGCCGCAGATGCGTGAAACGCCGCTCGGCGCCGACCGTGAAGCCATTGGCGGCGTGGCCGCGCACCGGAGAACGGGGGACGATCTCCTCCCATTCCACGTGGTCCGCGAGCAGTTCCCCCGGGCCGGGCGAGCCGTCCACACCGGCCGCCTCGACACTGATGGCCTGCGGGTGGTTGCCGCGGAAGTGGGCGGTGTCGACGACGATCCCCCGCACGATTCCCGGGGCGCCGAGGCGGATCAGGGCCCAGTCGTGATCGGTGTCGGCAGGGTGCGGGTCGCCGGCGTCGGCGCCCCTGCGGCGACGTGTCTCCCAGCCGTCCATGACCTTGCCCTTGTGGCCGAACGCCTCGGGGTCGAAATGGGGCGCCTGCGGTCGCAGCAGGTTCTCCCGCTCGGCGAAGGACTCGTCGTTGGCCGCGACGACACCGGCGCCGAGGCGGCGGTCGGCCAGGTCCACGAGGCCGGTGAAGGCGAAGTCCCCGCCGCGGTAGTCGGCGTAGGGGTCTGCGCCGGTGTACGGCGGGGCGTCGTTCTGGTTGGCCGTCATGATTCCCCTCGCTCGATGAGTCGGCCGGCGGGCTCGCGGACCTTGCCGTTCTCGGCGATGAGCCGGCCGCGCAGCCAGGTCGAGCGGACGACTCCGTTGAGCGTGCGCCCGGCGTAGGCGGAGACCGGGTTGCGGTGGTGCAGCGCGGCCGGGTCGACGGTGAACGACTCCTCGGGCGCGAAGACCGCGAAGTCGGCGTCGTTGCCGTGGGTGATGGCGCCCTTGCGGGCGAGCCCGGCGAGCCGGGCGGGGGCCGCGGACATCCACCGCGCGACGTCGGACAGCGTGTGACCGCGGCTCGACGCCTCGGTCCAGATCGCGGCCAGACCGAGCTGGACGGAGGCGATGCCGCCCCATGCCTGGGCGAAGTCCCCGGTGTCGAAACGTTTCAGCTCCGGGGTGCACGGTGAATGGTCGGAGACGACGCAGTCAATGGTGCCCGCGGCCAGGCCCTCCCAGAGCCGGTCCTGGTTGGCGGCCTCACGGATGGGCGGGCAGCACTTGAACTCCGTTGCCCCGTCGGGCACATCCTGCGCCGTGAGGGTGAGGTAGTGCGGGCAGGTCTCGGCGGTCACGGCCACGCCTTCGCGCCTTGCCGCCTCGATCAGCGGCAGCGCGTCGGAGGAGGACAGATGCAGGATGTGCACCCGCGTGCCCAGACGCCGTGCGAGCGGGATGAGGTGCTCGATGGCGGTGTTCTCGGCCTCGCGCGGACGGGAGGCGAGGAAGTCGGCGTAGGCGCGGCCGGGGCGCCGCGGCGCCGAGTCGATGACCTGGGCGTCCTCGGCGTGCACGATGAGGAGGGCGTCGATGCGGGCGAGCTCCTCCATCGCCTCGGCCAGTTCCGCGGCCGGCAGTTGCGGGAACTCCTCGACTCCGGAGTGCAGCAGAAAGCATTTGAACCCGAACACACCCCGATGGTGCAGCGGTTCGAGGTGCCGGACGTTGCCGGGGACGGCGCCGCCCCAAAAGCCGACATCGACGTGGACCCGGCCGAGAGCCGCGTCCCGCTTGATCGCCAGCGCGTCGACGGTGGTGGTGGGCGGAATACTGTTGAGCGGCATGTCGATGAGGGTGGTCACGCCCCCGGCGGCCGCCGCACGCGTGGCGGATGCGAACCCCTCCCACTCGGTGCGTCCGGGCTCGTTGATGTGCACATGGGTGTCGACGACGCCGGGCATGAGCGCGTCGTCGCCCAGCTCGACGACCCGCGCGCCGTCAGGCGGCGGAGCGTCGTACGCCAGCACCTGCGCGATTCGCCCGTCGGCGACGGCGATCGCCGCGGGGCGCTCGCCGTCGGGGGTGATCACCCGCGTCGAGCGGAGTACGAGATCAATCGGCACCCGGCGCTCTCCCTTCGTGCGCTGTCCATTCCCGCCGCCCGTTCCCGCTTCCCATTCCCGCTGTCGTTCCCGCTGTCGTTCCCGCCGCCCATGTCGCCGCCCATGTCGTACGACTCTCACTGCCGGACGAGCTATTTCACTTTCCGAAAAGTATCTTTCACCAAAGGGAATCCTGATCCGTCGCGCACTGTTGCGTCAAGAGTCACCCGTACCCTTCCGGAGCGCTCGCCTCAACTTTGGGCGATTCCACTGAACGGAAGGTATATTTCGGATCAGGGAATGTGCTTTCCTCCAGCCCATGGCCGTTCATCGCACCGCACGACCTTGAGTGCGATCGGTGGACAGGTAAGCTGCGGCTACCGAACAGCGGGCCCCGAGAGGACCGAAATTGCCGCCTGCCAGCACCAACAGCTCCTCCGACAGCAAGCCGACCGGCGGCTCCGGGGGCGTCCAGTCCCTCGAGCGCGCCTTCGACCTGCTGGAGCGGATGGCTGACGCCGGGGGCGAAGTCGGTCTGAGCGAGCTGTCGGCCGGCAGCGGCCTGCCTCTGCCCACCATTCACCGCCTCATGCGGACGCTGGTGACATGCGGCTACGTCCGCCAGCAGCCCAACCGGCGGTACGCCCTCGGCCCCCGTCTCATCCGGCTCGGTGAGAGCGCCGGCCGCCTGCTGGGCACCTGGGCGAGGCCGTATCTGGCGGAGTTGGTCGAGGCCACCGGCGAGACGGCGAACATGGCCCTGCTCGACGGCGACGAGGTCGTGTACGTGGCCCAGGTGCCCTCACGCCACTCGATGCGCATGTTCACCGAGGTGGGCCGCCGGGTGCTGCCCCACTCCACCGGTGTCGGCAAGGCGCTGCTCGCGAACGTCCCCGCGCAGGAGGTGCGCGCGCTGCTCGCCCGTACCGGGATGCCCGCCGCGACCGGGCAGACCATCACCGACCCCGAGCGGTTCCTGGAGTCGCTGGCGCGGGTGCGCGAACTCGGCTATGCGATGGACGACAACGAGCAGGAGATCGGCGTCCGCTGCCTCGCGGTGACCGTGCCCGATTCCCCCACGGCCGCGGCCATCTCCATCTCGGGCCCGGCCGGCCGGGTGACCGAGGCGGCGACGGGCAAGATCGTGCCCGTGCTCCACGACGTGGCCGTCAAGCTGTCGGCGGCGCTCGCCGGCAACGGCGCCGCCTAGGCTCCGGGGTAGTCCAGAGCTCGCGGGTGGTCGAGAGCGTCTCGCGGGCCGTCCGAGGCGGCTGCGTCCTGCGAGGCGGGGGCGGACGGGCGGGCTTCCAGCAGGTCCGGGTTGACCAGGGAGACGATCGCCCGCACATCCTCCTCCGGCACCGCCGCCCACAGCACCGCGCGGGCCTCGGCGTACCGCCGGGCGAGCCGTTCGCGTAGTCCGGGCTCGAGGCCGGCGGCACGGTCCGCCCGGCTGTTGTGCGCGTTGTCGGCGATCTTCACCAGGCACGCCCAGCGGTCCGCCGCGACCACGCGGATCATCTCGGTGTAGTCGAGTCCCGGTCGGCGGGTCACCCGCTCGACCGTCTCCACGACCGTGCCGGGCACGCCCGCCGCCAGCAGGTCGACGGTGGTCAACTCCGTGTCCTCCAGCACGTCGTGGAGCAGTCCGGCCATCTGCGCGCGCTCGCCGAACGGCTCCAGGCCGGCCGCCACCGCCCTGACGTGCTCCATGTAGTCGACACCGATCTTGTCCTTCTGCCCGGCGTGGGCCCGTGCGGCGAGCGCGTCGACGTCGGCGAGGGTGATGGGTGGCTGGATCATGTGGTTCCTCTTCCCGATCTCTCGACGGCAAGCGCCGCGGAGAAGACCGTCGCCTCCTCGCCGCGCCGCCCGACCAGTTGGAGCCCGACCGGGCAGCCGTCCTCGGTGCGCCCGGCGGGGACTGTGACGGCCGGGTGCCCACTGACATTGAACACCCAGGCCATCGCGACGCTCATCGCCCCACCCGGCCCACGGTGCCCATGGGGGCGGTTGGGCGTGGTCGGGGTCAGGAGAACGTCCACGTCCCCGAACAGCCGCTCCAGCCGCCGTTCGTTCTCCTCCCGCACCCTGACCGCCTCGGCGTCCGGATGCCCGGAGCGCAGACCGCGCCACGCCGGCTCGGGGTCCAGGAGCGCCACTTCCGTCTCCCGCTCTTCGACGCAACCGCTCGCGAACAGCGCCCGCGCGGCACGCCAGGCCGTCCCGCGCACCTCGTCCTGCGTAGCCGCGTACCCCAATGTCGCCGACCAGGCCGCCCGCGGGGGCTCGGCGGGCCGCACGCGCAGCGGATCCTCGCCGATCACCACCTGCCAGTAGGCCGCGGCGTCCTCGACGGTCCTGGCCAGCGGCCCACCCACGTTGAGGCCCGCCCGGTCGCGGGCGGGCAGCGCGCCGTTCGTCGGCTTCGCCCCGACGATCCCGCACCACGCCGCGGGGATCCGCACGGACCCGGCCCCGTCACTGCCGGTCGCCAGCGGCACGCACCCGGCCCCGACGGCGGCGGCCGACCCGGCCGAGGACCCTCCGGGCGACAGATCGGGCCGCCACGGGTTGACCGTGGGCCCCCGGTCCGTCCACCCCCACGTCTGCCAGTCGGTGCCCTTCCCCGCCACGGAAGTGGTCCCCACGGGAACGCACCCGGCAGCGATCAGCCGCTGGGCCTGAAGCGAGCCGGCCCCCTCCGATGCCTTGAGCCCAAGGGGCACGCCGGCGAGCGGCAGTGCCTCCCCTCGACGGACGGCCCGGTCCACCTCGAGCGCCACCGTCCGCGCCCGGGCGGGCCACACCTCGGTGAAGGCGCACAGCCAGGGGTCGAGATCGTCCATACGCCCAAGAGCAGCCCCAGCGACCTCGACGGCTGACAGCTCCCTCCGGAGCACGGCGTCAGCGATCCGACGGGCGGTCAACTCGCTGTAGCTCAGGGAATCCAGTGGTCCCGTTCCCATGGTCCTCGGCCTTCGGGTGCTGGTCGATGGCGGACTCGATCGGTGCCGTGTCCTGTGCCGTGTCCTGCTGTGTCCTGCCGTGTCGAGCCGTGTCCCGACCGTGGTCGCCCTTCTTGTCTCCTCAGCCTCGGCGGCACCAGTTCCCGCGGCACCGGTTCTCGCGGCACCGGTTCTCGCGGCACCAGTTGCCAAGGACGCGGCCGACTGCCGCTTTCGTTCCCCCGGATCCCTCCGACCCGGAGACCTGCGCCCCGACCCCTCGACATCCCCGCACGAGGCCCGGGCGCCGACCCGCGGGGGCTCCGGATCGTGTTGACTGGCAGTCGCGGCCGGACACGGTCCGCCGGTTCGCACAGGACGACGCAGTTGGGGGAAAGCATGTCGGTGCCGTTGTCGAGGGCGGCGAAGGTGCGCATGCCGAGGGCGGCTCTGGTTCTGTCGATCCTGTCGGGGGCTTTCGGCGCGCTGCTCGTGTTCGCCGGGGTGGGCGGGGTGTTCACCGACGAGCACGGCAAGACCGTGGGCCTGGGCGCCCTGGACGTGCTCATCATCTTCTTCCTCGCCTGCGTCTGCGTCGCCGCGCTGTGCGTCTGGTTCACGCGCGGTGCGCGTGTCCGGACGGACAACGCGGCCGACCACGCGGCGAGTCGGCGCCTCGGCGGCGGGCTCGACACCACGGCGGCGCGCGGTGACCTCGCCTACGGCGACCACACGGGCAGCACCCTGGTCACCTCCCTGCGGCCGATCACCGTCCAGCGGCACTTCGACCAGCAGACGACGATGGCGATCGACGGCTGGATGCGGCACTCGTTCCGGTCGGTGAGCGTCATGGCCGGGCAGTTGGGCGGCTCCGGGGGGATGATGGGAGTCGGCGGCGGCCGGGCGTGGGGCACGTCCCGCGTCCACCTCGACGGTCACTCCGTCACCCGCGTGGATCTGCGGGGCGAGGCGCTGCTCGCGGTGTTCGACGTCGTCAAGGACGGCAGGACGGTCGACACCCTGCGGATCGTCGTACCGCCCGCGCCTGCCACCACGCAGTGGATCAGCGGGCTGGTGATCGGACTGGCCGAGCAGTTCGCGTGGGGAACGCACTGCCAGGACGCGGTGGCGGCACGCGCCGATTCGCTCGGCGCCGCGCTGACGCCGAGGGACATCAGCTACACCGCGGACCGCCTGGACAGCCTCAGCCGCTCGACGGAGGCCACGGTCGCGGTCGCCGGTGTGATGATCGGCAACGGGGTGATGGCGGCGCAGCGGCTGAGGATCGGCGATGACCGCTGGCTGTGCCTGTTCCCCACCGGCTTCCCGGCCGCGTTGGAGCAGGCGGCCGCTGCGGCCGCGATCGGCGCAGGGGCCGGCAGGCCGGGGACAGGGGCCGACGGGCCAGGAGCGCCGGGGTCCGGTCCCGCTCCCGGTGCGAGGAAGGTGTCGCCGTGAGGGCTGTCGGCAGGCGCGCCCCGTTCACCGCGGCCGCCGTCTGCGTGGCCTTGGCGGGTGCGGCTTCCTGCACCTCGTCCGGTGGCTCGCACTCCTCGGACGGTGAAGGGCCGCTGTTCGGCGGGGGGAAGGCCTCGGCGTCGGCGAGCGGCCGCCCGGCGCTGCCCGCGCAGAGCCGCTTCACGGTGCCCAAGGGATTCGACAACAAGCACGGTTGGACCGAGGCGGTCACCTCGCCTCAGTCGCGCACCCATGGTTCATGGGTGGTCGCCCCGCACAGCGGGGTGTTCGTGCAGGCGATGAACAACGACGGGAAGGTGCACGCGCGCTCGCTGGACGGGGGCAGGCAGGCGTGGACGTTCAGCGCGCCCACCGCGATGAGCGGGGCGAGCACCGACATCCGTATCGCCTCGGACACCGACGGCGAGGAGATCGTGGTGATCGTGCGCGACGGGCGCACGGAGAACGGGCCGTTGCTCACCGTGGACACCGTGCACGCGACCGCCACGGGTACGGCGAAGGCGATTCGCCACTACACGTACGCGGGCGGTGAGGTGGGCGACTTCGCGGGGGGACTGCTGATCACGCAGCGGGCGGAGTCCCGGGTGGTCGCCCTCGATCCGGTCACCGGCAAGGAGCGAAGGGTCGGGCAGCGGCCCACGTCGGTGAAGCTGCCGCGGTGCCGCGAACAGGACATGCCGCCGGGGGCGTCGTGCTCGGCGGAGGGCACCGCGCAGTTCATGACGGCGGCCGGGCCGGTGTCCTCCTTCGAGCAGTCCAGCTACTGCGACTTCCGCTGGAAGCCCGACGCGTACCTTCCCTGCGCGGACGGGTTCGCCGTCGGCACGGCCTGGAACACCGGGAAGGTGGCCCCCAAGCGCGCCGCGAGCGCCACCCCGCTGGCGGTCGCCGGTGGCTACATCGTCGTCGACTGGACGCTCTTCCCGGACGCGCGGACGGCGGAGGGGTCGAAGAAGGACGTCGTGGCCGTGCACGACCTGGACGACGGCGAGCTGGTGGCGCAGGTCGCCTGCGACATCACCGACCCGGCGGTGGGCAATGGCTCGGTGCGGGAGCTGGCGGCGCAGTCCACGACGCAGCTCTCGCCGAGCGGGGAGTACCTGGTCTCGGGGCAGGTGGGGTTCGACCTGGCGGCGAAGCGGGGATCGTGCTTCGCGGGTTCGGCGAAGAGCAAGGGCATCACCCTGACGGCGGTGGACGACTCCGGCCGCGCGTTCGGGGTCACCCGCAGCACGTCCCGTTGGGCGGACACGGCTTATGGGGCCTTCCCGTTCGACTTCGGCACCGAGGAGGAGGCCGTGCCCACGCGGGTGGTGGAGACCGACCTGAGAACCGGGGTGACCACCCCGCAGCCGAAGAACACGGCGGTGCCGGTCTTCACCTCGAAGGACACAGGCCTGTTCCAGACGTCGGGGACGTTGGCCGCGTACCCGGCGGTGTCCCGGAGAAAGTAGCGGCGCGTCCGCACACCCTTCGTCCGTGCGGCACCTTTCCCGTCACCCGTCGGTGCCGGCGGAGGGGGCGGCGCCGAGGGACGGGGGTGAGCCCTGCGTCCCGGTGCGTGGCACTGTGGGGACATCGTGGCACTGTGGGGACATGGGGTCTCCTGAGCGGGTGGCGGGGTTGGTGCTGGCGGCTGGTGGGGGGCGGCGGCTCGGGGGCAGGGCCAAGGCGCTGCTGAACCACCGGGGGCGGCCGCTCGTGGAGCGGGCCGACGCCGTGCTGCGGGAGGGCGGGTGCGCGCCCGTGCACATCGTGGTGGGGGCCTCGGCGGACAAGGTCCGAGAGCGCGCCCGGCTCACCGGCTCACTCCTCGTCGACAACCCCGACTGGGAGTCCGGGATGGGCTCGTCTCTGCGGGCGGGACTGGTCTCCCTGCGCGGGGTCGAGGCGTCCGCCCTCGTGGTGATGCTCGTGGACCAGCCGCGCATCGGCTCGGGAGTCGTGGCGCGGCTGATCGCCGCGCACCGGGCGGGCGCGGATCTCGTCGCCGCCTCCTACGGGGGCGAGCGCGGTCACCCGGTCCTGGTCGCGGCCCGCTACTGGGACGAGGTCGCGGACAGCGCCCGCGGCGACCGGGGCGCCCGTGACTTCCTGCTCGCCCACGCGCGCGATCTCGCGCTCGTCGAGTGCTCCGACATCGCCGCCCCCGACGATGTGGACACCCCGGACGCCCTCACCCTGCTGGAGGGTTGAGCGGCGGCCGGCACTGTGCGTCACAGCGGCCCCCTCAGTCACGACCCACCATCAACAAACCATTGAAGTTCCGCAATGCAAAAACTATTCTCCACTGGTCAGAAGCGCCGCGGACTCGGGCGGCGCCCGCGACCGCCCCCGGTCCACATCCGGCACCGCGTGCCGGATGTCGCGGCTGGGTCGCCGCCGGCACCGCCCGCAAAGGAGTGACATCCATGTCCGCACCAGCGCCGTCCCCGCTGGCCATCGTCGATACCGGCACCGTGGAACGCTCTGAGGAGGTGCTGACCGACGGGGCCCTGGCGTTCGTGGCCGAGCTGCACCGCCGGTTCACCCCCCGCCGGGACGAGCTGCTGGCGCGCCGCAAGGAGCGCCGCGCCGAGATCGCCCGCACCGGGACGCTGGATTTCCTGCCCGAGACCGCCGCGATCCGCTCCGGCGACTGGCGGGTCGCTCCCGCGCCGCCCGCGCTCGAGGACCGCCGAGTCGAGATCACCGGCCCCACGGACCGGAAGATGACCATCAACGCGCTCAACTCCGGCGCCCGCGTCTGGCTCGCCGACTTCGAGGACGCCTCCTCCCCCACCTGGGAGAACGTCGTCCTGGGCCAGCTCAACCTCATCGACGCCTACGAGCGCCGCATCGACTTCACCAGCCCCGAAGGCAAGAGCTACGCCCTCGGGCCCGACTCCGAACTCGCCACCGTCGTCATGCGCCCGCGCGGCTGGCACCTGGACGAGCGGCACCTCACGGCCGACGGACGGCCCGTTCCCGGAGCGCTGGTGGACTTCGGCCTGTACTTCTTCCACAACGCCCGGCGGCTGCTGGAGCGGGGCCTGGGCCCGTACTTCTATCTGCCCAAGACCGAGAGCCACCTCGAGGCCCGCCTGTGGAACGACGTGTTCGTCTTCGCGCAGGAGTACCTGGGCATCCCTCGGGGCACCGTGCGCGCCACCGTCCTCATCGAGACGATCACGGCCGCGTACGAGATGGAGGAGATCCTCCACGAGCTGCGCGACCACGCCTCCGGGCTCAACGCGGGCCGCTGGGACTACCTGTTCTCGATCGTGAAGAACTTCCGTGACGCGGGCCCCGCGTTCGTCCTCCCCGACCGCAACGCGGTGACGATGACCGCGCCCTTCATGCGCGCCTACACCGAGCTGCTGGTGCGCACCTGCCACAAGCGCGGCGCCCACGCGATCGGCGGCATGGCCGCGTTCATCCCCTCCCGCCGCGACCCCGAGGTCAACGCCACGGCACTGGAGAAGGTCAAGGCCGACAAGGACCGCGAGGCCGCCGACGGCTTCGACGGCTCCTGGGTGGCCCACCCGGACCTGGTGCCAGTCGCCCGTGCCTCGTTCGACGCGGTGCTCGGCGAGCGGCCCCACCAGAAGGACCGGCTGCGCGAGGACGTACACGTCACCGCCGACCAGCTCCTCGATGTCGCTTCCACGGGAGCGCACCCGACGGCCCAGGGCCTGCGCAACGCCGTCCAGGTGGGCACCCGCTACATCGAGGCCTGGCTGCGCGGCCTGGGCGCGGTGGCCATCTTCGATCTCATGGAGGACGCCGCCACGGCGGAGATCTCCCGCTCCCAGATCTGGCAGTGGGTCAACAACCGCGTGGTGCTCGACACCGGCGACACCGTGGACGCGGCGCTGGTGCGCAAGGTCGCCGCCGAGGAGCTGGCCTCCGTTCGCGAGGAGGTCGGCGAGGAGGCATTCGCGGCCGGCCGATGGCAGCAGGCGCACGACCTGCTCCTCCAGGTCGCGCTCGACGAGGAGTACGTGGACTTCCTCACCCTGCCCGCGTACGAGCAGCTCGGCTGACGACGGCTGGAGCCCGGCGACACCTCAGCTCCTTCCGGAAGGACCCGCCCTCGCCGAAAAGGGCGGGTCCTTCCACTGCCCCCAACACTCAGTGATCGGATCACTTGATTTAAGCGGCCCACAATGCGCCGCCCATTCCCCCGGATCGCGCCCTACGGCCCATGGATTGGTCGGAGAACTTCTTGTAGAGTCGCCGGTCATGGCGGACTTCCGTGGGCTGAAAGCTGTCGTCACCGGCGGCGCGTCCGGTATCGGGAAGGCGACCGCGCGGCTGCTCGCCGAGCGCGGTGCAGAGGTCGCCGTGCTGGACCTCGATCCCAGCGGTGCCGAGAAGCCCTTGCACGCGTTCCACGCCGATATCTCGGACGGCGTCTCCGTGACCGCGGCCGTGGAGACCGCCGCCGCCGAACTCGGCGGCATCGACGTCCTGGTGAACAACGCGGGCATCGGCGCCATCGGGACCGTGGAGGACAACGACGACGAGGAGTGGCACCGCGTCCTGGAGGTGAATCTCCTCGGCATGGTCCGCACCTCCCGGGCGGCTCTGCCCCATCTGCGCCGGGCAGCGGCCGGCCGCCCCGGCAGGGCCGCCATCGTCAACACCTGCTCCATCGCCGCGACCGCGGGCCTGCCGCAGCGCGCGCTGTACTCGGCGAGCAAGGGCGCCGTGCTCTCACTGACCCTCGCCATGGCCGCAGACCACGTCCGCGAGGGCATACGCGTCAACTGCGTCAACCCCGGCACCGCCGACACCCCCTGGATCGCCCGCCTGCTGGACGCCGCCGACGACCCCGAGGCCGAACGGGCCGCGCTGAACGCCCGTCAGCCGATGGGCCGCCTCGTCTCCGCCGAGGACGTCGCCGCCGCGATCGTGTACCTCGCCGGACCCGACGCCGCCTCGGTCACCGGCACGGCGCTCGCCGTCGACGGCGGGATGCAGGGCCTTCGACCGCGCCCGGCGAAGTAGCCGGCCGCCGTGAGAAGCGTGGGGCTCGGCGGCAGCGGCGTCGAGGTGACCGTGCTGTCCCTGGGCACCGCCCCGATCGGCAATCTCTACTCCCCCGTCTCGGACGACGACGCGCGGGCGACCGTGGACGCCGCGTGGGACGTCGGGGTGCGGTACTTCGACACCGCGCCCCACTACGGACTCGGTCTGGCGGAGCGGCGGCTGGGCCTGGCGCTGCGGGGCAGACCGCGCGAGGAGTTCACCGTCTCCACCAAGGTCGGGCGCCTGCTGGAGCCGGTCGACCGGGTGGAGGGGGACGATCTGGCGCAGGGGTTCGCCGTCCCCGCCACCCACCACCGCCGCTGGGACTTCACCGCGGACGGGGTGATGCGCAGTATCGAGGCGAGCCTGAAGCGCCTGGACCTCTCCCGCGTCGACATCGTCTATCTGCACGATCCCGACGACCATCCCGAGCAGGCGCTGAGCGGGGCGTACCCGGCGCTGGAGCGGCTGCGCTCCGAGGGCGTCGTGGGGGCGATCGGGGCCGGGATGAACCAGGCCGCACTCCTGACCCGCTTCCTGCGGGAGACCGACATGGACGTGGTCCTGCTCGCCGGCCGCTACAGCCTGCTCGACCAGAGCGGCCTGGACGAACTCCTGCCGCTGGCCCGTGAGCGGGGGGCCTCGGTGGTGGTCGGCGGGGTCTTCAACTCCGGCCTGCTCGCCGACCCGAGGCCGGGCGCCACCTATGACTATGCGACCGCGCCGGAGTCCGTGCTGGAGCGCGCGCTGCGGTTCAAGGGAGTGTGCGCACGGGAGGGGGTGCCGCTGCGCGCGGCGGCACTGCGCTTCCCGTTCGGGCACCCGGCGGTCGCGAGCGTCCTGCTCGGCGCCCGTACCGCCGCGGAGGTCAGGGACGCGGCGGCCATGCTGTGCCGAGCGGTGCCGCAGCGGCTGTGGACCTCGCTGCGCACCGGGGGTCTGCTGCCCGTGGAGGTCCCCGTCCCGGGAGGGAGCCCGACATGAGAGTGGCCCTGCACACCCGCGTGCGCGCCGACGGGATCGAGGAGTACGAGGCGGCGCACCGGGAGGTTCCGCAGGAGCTGACCGATGCGATCCGCGCGGCGGGAGCGACGTCGTGGACGATCTGGCGCAGCGGTACGGATCTGTTCCACGTGATCGACTGCGAGGACTACTCCCGGCTCATCGGTGAGCTGGAGGGGCTGCCGGTCAACGCGGCGTGGCAGGCGCGTATGGCCGAGTTGCTGGAGGTCTCCCACGACTACTCGCGGGACGGCACCGGGGCATGCCTGCCGGTGGTGTGGCAGCTGTGATCGTCGACGCGCACCACCATGTGTGGGACCTCGCGGTCCGCGCCCAGGACTGGATCGCCGGTCCGGAGCTGGAGCCGCTGCGGCGCACATTCACGGTGGAGGAGCTGCAGCGTGAGGCCGCGGCGGCCGGGGTGGACGCCACCGTTCTCGTGCAGACGGTCACGGTGGCGCGGGAGACCCCGGAGTTCCTGGAGCTGGCAGCCTCCAGTCCGCTGATCGCCGGGGTCGTCGGCTGGACCGATCTGACCTCGCGCGATGTCGGAGAGAACCTGGCGCGCCTCGCCGGGACGGGCCCGCTGGTGGGCATCCGCCACCAGGTGCAGGCCGAGCCCGATCCACGCTGGCTGGTGCGCCCCGAGGCGCTGAGGGGGCTCCAGGCGGTGGCGAGTGCCGGACTGGTCTACGACCTGGTGGTGCTGCCGCACCAGCTTCCGGCGGCCGTGGAGGTCGCCGCGGCGGTGCCGGAGCTGACCTTCGTTCTCGACCATCTGGGCAAGCCGCCGATCGCCGCCGGGGAGCCGGAGCCCTGGGCGCGGGACGTCCGGGCGCTCGCGGAGCTGCCGAACACCGTCTGCAAGCTGTCCGGCATGGTCACCGAGGCGGACTGGCGCACCTGGACGGTGGAGGCGCTGCGGCCGTTCGCCGACACGGTGCTGGAGGCGTTCGGTCCGGACCGGCTGATGTTCGGCTCGGACTGGCCGGTGTGCCTGGTCGCGGCCTCCTACGCGGATGTGCTCAAGGCCGCGGTGGAGCTGACGGCGTCCCTGGGCCCGGACGAGCAGGCCGCCGTGCTCGGCGGCACGGCGGCACGGGTCTACGGACTCTCCGGCGAAGGCGTCCCCGAGCAACGGTGAGGCAGGGTGTACGGCGGGGCGTGGGGCGGGTGTGAGTACCGGGGCGAGGGGGTCAGGCGGACGCGGCGGGGTTGCGCAGCGGCGAGGAGACCGCGGCCAGTGCCGAGCGCAGCTCCGAGTGGACGACGAACGATTCCAGCAGGCCGGTCGTGCGCATCGTCCGCAGGATCCGGCTGTCGTCGGTCACCACCACGAGCATGCCGGCCCGCTCTCTGATGCGGCGCCGCGCCCGGACCAGGAGGGACATACCGCGGCAGTCCATGAAGGTGACCGGCCGCAGGTCCAGGACCACCCGCGGGTGCGGATTGCGGGTCACGGCGTCGATGCACCGGGCAACCGTGGGGGCGGTCAGCAGATCGATGTCGCCGGACAGCTCCACGACGGTGCTGCCGTCGGCCGTTCCGGTGACCACGGGAAATCGAGACATGGGGTCTCTCCCTCCACCTCGGCGCCCCCGTTCAGCGCCGCTGAGGCCCCACTATTCGCCCGCGGACCCCACGAATCAAGTGGTCGCGGTAACAATGCGGGCAAACCGCGGAAAGCTCGTGTTGCGCACCCTGCCCTCCGGCCGCTGACCTTGGATGCGACGATGACCCGGACATGACTGCCGACCGACCCGTTCCCCGCACCGCGCGAGCCGCCGTGTTCGCCGCGGTCTGCGTGGCGCTCGCGGCCCTGGGGCACGCGGTGATGTCCGGTCGGCCGCTGCCGTGGTGGTCGCTCGCGGCGGGATGGTGCGCCACGCTTGGCGCCGCGTGGGCCCTTGCGGGGCGACGGTGCGGGCCCGCGGGCATCGTCGGGGCGACGCTGGTCACCCAGTACGGCCTGCACTCGCTGTTCCGTCAGGCGTCCGGCCAGGGCATGTCCGACCGCCCCCGCGCCCTGGATCCGGTGGTGATCCTCACCCGCCCGCACGAGGCCTCGGCCGTCCACGAGCTGCATGGCACGAGCGTGCACGAGATGGCCGCGCAGAGCATGGCCGCGCACGGGATGCCCATGGCCCACTCCGGATCCGGATCCGGCATGGTCCTGGCCCACCTGCTGGCCGCGGTGCTGTGCGGGCTGTGGCTGTGGCGCGGTGAGACGGCCGCGTTCCGGCTGTGCCAGGCCCTGCTCGCGGTGGTGTTCGCCCCCGTTCTGCTCCTGCTCCGCCGCGTCGAGGGCGCCAAGCCGCCCCAGCGGCGGCCGGTGCCCCGCAGGCCGTTCCGGGCCCGTGGGGTCCTGCTCGCCCACGCCGTCTCACTGAGGGGTCCTCCGGCGTCGCCGGTTCCGAGCTGACCGCCCCCTGCCGCGTCCTGTCCGTCGGCGGTGGGGCCGCCGACCGTGCCTTCCCGCGCATGCCGTTCAGCGCATGCCTTCACCGCATGCCCTCCACGATGTGAGGACGCGTCTTGACGACCTCTTCGATCACCCATGCCCCGACCGCACAAGCCCCGGCATCCCGAGCCACGCCCCCGCCAGCCCCGAACCCTCTGGCCCCGCCCCCTGTGACCCCGACCTCTCCGGCCCCGAACCGTCCGGCCCCCACCCCTGCGGCCCCGACCGTCCAAGCCCCCAGCACCCGGATCCCGACAGGCTCACTGCTCGGGCTGCTCGGGCTGCTCGGGCTCCTCCGACTGCAGCGCCTTGAGGATGCGCCGGACGACCTCCGGATCGGGCGCCTGCGGGATGTGGTCCCCCGCGGCCCGCTCCTGGGTCTCCTCGCGCAGCCGCTTCGCCCGGCGCTCCCACTCCCGGCACCTGGGGCACTGCGCCAGGTGCTCCTCGAGCGACCGCTCGTCGATCCCCTCCGGCAGCGGTTCGCCGTCGAGGCGGCAGGACAGGGCGGTGCGGTAGTCGGAGCAGTTCACCCTTCGATCGTCGCCGATGCCCCGGCGAGGGTGCCATCCGGGAGGTGCGCCGGATGGACGACGAGCAGGTGACCGCCCTGGCCCTGGCCGCCCGCGACGGCGAGGACGAGGCCGTGGAGAGCCTGGTGAGAGCCACCCACCGCGATGTGTGGCGGTTCGTCGCGCACCTGAGCGATGTGCAGAGCGCCGACGATCTGACACAGGAGACCTTCCTCCGGGCGCTGCGCAGCCTGCCCGGCTTCGCGGCGCGCTCCAGCGCCCGCACCTGGCTGCTGTCCATCGCGCGCCGCACCGTCGTGGACCGCTACCGCTCCGCGGCCGCCCGCCCGCGTACGGCGGATATGGCGGACTGGCAGGAGGCGGCCGAGCGCAGGCAGCCCCGCGACCTGCCCGGCTTCGACGAGGGGGTGGCGCTGGGCGAACTGCTGGACGGGCTCGCCGGGCCCCGCCGCGAGGCCTTCGTCCTCACCCAGTTGCTCGGCCTGCCCTACAAGGAGGCGGCACAGGTGGCGGGGTGCCCCCTGGGGACCATCCGGTCCAGGGTGGCCCGCGCCCGCGAGGACCTCGTCGCGCTGCTGTACGCGGCCGAGCGCGCAGACAGCGGCACCCAATGCGCCGACACGCGGCACAGCGACACGCAGCACGCGGACACCCAGCACGGCGGTGCGCCGGCCGCGCCCGCACGCCTGGCGGCCGCGCGCTGAACTCCGGCCGCCGGACGGGGCTTCCCGGCGGGGCGCCGCGGCCCCCGCCGGGAAGCATCCGGACGGTCGCCACGGCTGCGGCCCCACCTCGTTCCCGGTGTCCTCGAAGTGCTCATGGGCCGACCGGACCGCCATGGCCCCCGCCCCCACCCCCGAGGGGGCGGGGGCGGGTCGGCCCACGCGCCGGGCTCGGCAGCTCCGGGCTCGGCGGCTCCGGGCTCGGCGGCTCCGGGCTCCCTGGGGCCGGAGCGACCCGTCCGAAACGCTGTCCCGCCCGGCCGGACTCTGTGCGTGACCTGCGCGGTATGTGCGTGCGTGACGGGGAGTCGGCGAGTGCCGGGAGTCAGCCCGCCATGATCGCCGCGAGGCGTCGGGCCTCGCGCCCGGCGTTGCGCGCAACGGTGTCCTCGTCCACGGTCGTCAGACGGCCCTCCTCGACCACGGCACGGCCGTTCACGAGCAGGAGGGTCAGCGGGGCCGCGGCTCCCAGGACCAGGGCGGCGACCGGGTCGGCGATCCCGGCGTGGCCGATGCCGTCGAGCTTCCACAGGGCCAGGTCGGCGAGCTTGCCGGGCTCGATGGAGCCGATCTCGTCCTGGCGGCCGAGGACCTGGGCGCCGCCGTAGGTGCCCAGCCGCAGTGCCTGACGGACGCTGAGCGCCTTCTCGCGATGGCCGCCGAGGCGGTTGATCAGCAGGGCGTTGCGCAGCTCGGTGTGGAGTTCACCGGACTCGTTGGAGGCGGTGCCGTCCACCCCGATGCCCACGGGGACCCCCGCCGCCAGCATGTCCGGGACACGGGCGATGCCCGCCGCCAGACGGGCGTTGGAGGAGGGGCAGTGCGCCACCCCGGTGCCGGTGCGGGCGAAGGCGGCGATGTCGGAGTCGTTCATGTGGACGCAGTGCGCCATCCACACGTCGCCGCCGAGCCATCCGGTGCTCTCGAAGTAGTCGGTGGGCCCCATACCGAAGAGCTCCTTGCAGAACTCCTCCTCCTCGATCGTCTCCGAGCCATGGGTGTGCAGGCGCACTCCCTTGCGGCGGGCGAGCACCGCGGCCTCGCGCATGAGCTCCGTGGAGACGGAGAACGGCGAGCACGGGGCGACGCCGATGCGCAGCATCGAGTCGAACGAGGCGTCGTGGTGCTTGTCGACCGCCGCCTCGGTGGCGGTCAGCGCCGCCTCGGTGGTCTCGACGGCGAAGTCCGGCGGCAGGCCGCCCTGGGACTCACCGCGGTCCATGGATCCACGGGTGGCGCTGAACCGCACGCCGATCTCGGCGGCGGCGCGGATCTCCGCACCGAGCAGGTCGCCCGCGCCCCGCGGGAAGACGTAGTGATGGTCCATCGCGGTGGTCACTCCGCCGCGCACCATCATGCCCAGCGACCCCTGCGCGGCCGCGTGGACCATGGGCTCGTCGATCCGCGACCACATGGGGTAGAGCGCAACGAGCCAGTCGAAGAGGTTGGCGTCCTGGGCCAGCCCCCGGGTGATCCACTGGTAGAAGTGGTGGTGGGTGTTGACCAGGCCCGGAGTGACGAGGTGGCCCGTGCCGTCGACGCGCCGCACCACGTTGTCGACGGCCGGGGCGGCGCCGGGGCCGACCGACTCGATGCGGTTGCCCGCGACCACGACGTGGCCCGAGTCGTACTCGGTGTCCTCGGCGTCCACGGTGGCGACGGCGACGTTCTCGACGACGATCCGCTCCGGGGCGCGGTCCCGTGCGACGGGTGCTGCCATGGTTCTTCCTCGGTTCTCTCATTCAAGGGTACGAGCCTCGCGGCCGGTGGACCGGACGGCCGCCGAGCCCGTCGGCGGTGCTGGTTCGCCCCGAGGGGTCAGAGGTTGGTCATGTCCACGGGGATCCTCTGCTGTGCGCCGGCGCGCAGCACGGTGCCCTCGATGAGGCCGTAGGGCCGGTCGGCCGCGTAGTAGACCTCGTTGTCGTTCTTCAGCCCGAAGGGCGTGAGGTCGACCAGGAAGTGATGCTTGTTCGGCAGGGACAGGCGCACCTCGTCGATCTCCGCGCGGTGGTCGATCACCCGTGAGCCCATCTGGTACAGGGTCTGCTGCAACGAGAGGCTGTAGGTCTCGGCGAACGCCTCCAGCAGGTGCTTCCTCGCCTCGCCGTAGGAGCGTTCCCAGTCGGGCTGCCCGTCCTCGCCGCCGGTCCAGTTGTACCGCCACAGGGCGCTGACCTCGGTGGCCAGGATGCGGTCGTACGCCTCCTGGAGGGTCGTGTACTTGTCCTTGACGTAGCCCCAGAACTCCGAGTCGGTGGAGTTGAGGACCGTGAGGTCCTTCAGGCCCGCAAGGACCTCCCAGTCCTCCCCGTCGAACGTGATCTGGGCGATCCGGGTCTCCTGGCCCTTCCTGACGAACGAGTGCTTGGCCTCGTCGGCGCCTTCGGAGTCGGCGCCGGTGGAGTCGGCGCCGTTGGATTCAGTGCCATTGGATTCAGCGCCATTGGATTCGGCGCCGCCGTCGGAGCGGGCGCCGCGGTTCGGCTCGATCCGCTCCCAGGCGTACTCCTCGATCCGGATACGGGCCCGCTCGATCGGCTCCTGGCTGGTGACGAAGTGGCGGGCGAGGGCGATACCGAACCGCTCGGCCGACTCGATGCCGTGCTCCTTGGCGAAGGCGAACACGGTGTTCTTGGTCGTGTCGGTCGGCAGCACCGTGGCATTGCTGCCGGAAGTGTGGACCTCCTCCATGTCACCCGAGAGGGCGACCGAGACACTGAGGTCCTTGATGTGGTGGATACGGCCGTCCCGGACGATCCTGACGACGCGGTTCTCCGCCTTGCCGTACTGGTTCTGGCCCAGGAGTACGGGGCGGGACTGATCGGTCATGTCGCTGCTAGCTCCCTCGGTATACGGAGTAGCCGAACGGGTTGAGCAGCAGCGGTACGTGGTAGTGCTCGCCCGGCTCGACGGTGAAGGCCACCGACACTTCCGGGAAGAAGACCCCACGGTCCCTGTTCTCAGGGGCGCTGTCCCTTGTGCGGGGGGCGTCCTGCTTGCCCTCGGCCTGCTTGCCCTCGGCCTGCTCGTCCTCGGCGTCCTGCGGGAAATGCCCGTGCACGTTCGGGGATCGCCTGTCCTGGCTCAGGAAATACGGCGCGACCTCGAAGCGCAGTCGCACGTCCCTGGTGCCCAGGGGCAGTTCGGGAAGGTCTTTGCATCGGCCGTCCGTGTCGGTCGCGGACGCGGCGAAGCGGTCCCAGGACGTCCCGTCGCCGGAGCGGACGGCGAGCTCCACCGCCACCCCTTCGGCCGGGCGGCCGACGCTGGTGTCGAGGATGTGCGTGGAGACCGAGGTTCCCGCGTGCTCACTCATACCGTTCCTCCCTTCTCGGTCACGAGCCGGTCGAGCCGGATGCGGTTGATCCTTCCCAGCTCGACCCGGACGATCTCCCGTTCGCGCTCGGGGGTGTTGCCCAGGCGCTCCCGCAGGGCGGCGAGCATCTCGTCCCCGGTGCGGCCGGTGGCGCAGATCAGGAAGACATGCCCGAATGTGTCCTGGTACCGGAGGTTCATCTCCAGCAGTTCCTCCCGCTGGGACTCGCGCACTCCGCTCTGCTCTCGCGCGGACGTCGGGTCCCCGGCCTTGGGGCGCCCGATCGGCGGATGCCCGGCCATGGCCTCCTCGAGGCCGGAGTCGGTGAGCGCCGCCGTCGCCCGGTCGCTCGCGGCGAACAGCGCCCCGGTGTCCGCGTAGGGGCGGGCGGACAGGACCGCCTGCCCCCAGGCCCGGGCGGAGCACACCTCGTGGAGCAGCGGCGCGGCCTCCTCCTCGGCGGCGGCGTTGAGCCAGGCGAGCCCGGTCGTCGCGGCGTTCGAAAGGGAGGAAGCTGAGGACACTGGGGCCTCCTGCGGGGGAGCGGTGAAAGGCACGGAGAATCGCCGACGGAGCGTCGCCCGGCCGTCCGGGCGGCGGAACGGGGTGGCCGAACCGGTCGGCCGCCTCGGTGTGCGGCCGCTAAGGAAGCTAGGTCCAACACTCCGCCACGTCAACACTTTGTTGAAGTCCGGCGCGCCGAAAAGCCGCCGCCCGGACCCGCTGGACGACGGCTTCGGCGCTCGGAGCGACCCCTCGTTCACTCAACGGCGCCCACACTACGGGTCATTCCCGGCCTTCCGCCGCGTCCTCGCGGTTCAAGTAGTTGTACACGGTGAACCGGCTGACGCCGAGCGCCGCCGCCACCGTCTCCACCCCATGACGGACGGAGAACGCTCCGCGCTCCTCCAGGATCTTGACCACGGATCGCTTGGTCGCCCGGTCCAGCTCGGCCAGGGGCATCCCGTGCCTGCGCTTCAGATCGGCGAGCAAATGCTCCAAGGAGTCGGACAGGTGCGGCAGCCGTACGGCCACCAGCTCGCGGCCCTCCCAACTGAGCACGACATCGTCGCCGCGGGCGCGGCCGGGCTCGACGAACTCGCCACCCATCGCGTCCACCAGCGGCTTGACCGCCGAAACGAAGGGGTGCTCGGTGCCCTCGGCCGCCGTCACGGGGCGCCCTCCCCACCGCGGGCGCCGCCATCCTCGGCTTCGCCACCCTCGGCGCCGCCGCCCTCGCCGCCCTCGCCGCCCTCGCCGCTCTCGCTGCCCTCGCTGCCCTCGCTGCCCTCGCTGCCCTCGCTGCCCTCGCTGCCCTCGCTGCCCTCGACCACGTTGACCTGGAGGGAGACACGAGTGGCCCCGGCCTCGAGCGTCCGCGTCAGCAATTCGGCGAGGGCGGGCAGCACGGCCTGCGCGGCACCTTCCGCCGTATTGCCGAACGGCCCCACGTCCACGCTGTCGAAGCCCGCCTCGGCGACCACCTCTCGGGCCACTCGGGCATGGTCCGGGATCTCGTCGAAGTCGAACGGCTCGGTCGTGAACTCCACCCTCAATCGCACGCGGCAAAAGTAGCCCTTCCCCACGGCTCGACGAAATGCCCCCATGACACTGCGCCGAGCCCGCCCGCACTCCTCCGGCATACAAAAAACGCATTCCGCATTACGGATCACTACGGAGCATTACGGAAAGCCGGACGGGGACGAGCGGAAGGGGTTCTTCCGGCCATCGACCGCGCGCGCAAGGAACAGGAAAGCCGTCTCCACCTCCCGCCCGTTCCTCGTCGGCCGCCCGGTCCTCGTCGAGACACTCGTCGAGCATGAGGCGGACACTGCGCATGGCCCGTACATGGGGCGCTGTCAGGAAGTTCGAGCCCCCGCCCGGGGCTGAACCGCTCCTTCGATCAGCATCCTGCCAGTACTTCTGTCAGCCCTTCTGATCAGCCCTTCTGATCAGCCTTCCTGATCACCCCTCCTGATCGGCCCTCCTGATCCTTTCTCCCGATCACCCCTTCGGTCCGTCGGCCACGACGTGGACCGGATGGGACCAACTCCGCCCGGCGGCACACCAGTTCAGTCGCGCCCGCAGCGCCGCAGGGCGGCTCATCGCCCCTTCCGTACGGTGACGAGCCATGTCGTGTCCTGGAACCCGTTCCCCCGGCGGGCCCGCTTCGTGGACCATGGGAGACCATGGGAACAGCAGGACAGCCGATGCGATTGTTGCGGGAGGCCCAGCCATGGCGGAGAGCGTTCCGGTGCGCTGCCCGGCATGCCGGCGTGAACACGCGTTCACTCCGGCCACGTTTCCCTGCGCCTGCGGAGCGCCGCTGACGGTCCCACTGCTGCGCGCGGGCATCCCCGTGCAGGTGAGGCACCGCTCCTGGGACGACTCCTGGGTGATACTGCGCTGCGGCGAGTGCGGGCGCTGCGACCAGTGGCCGCAGCCGGAGTTCGGCTGCGCCTGCGGGGCGACGGTCCGCCTCCCCGTGGACACCGGGCGCACCGGCACCGACCAGCCGTCCGGCCGTTCCGGGCCCCGCCGCCAGACGACCGCGGCGGCCTCCCTGCCGCCGCTGCGCCCTCCGTTCCATCCGGTCACCATCCGCACCTCGGCGGACGCGGTCACCGCGGCCGTCCAGTATCTGAAGTGGCTCGGCTTCGCCGAGGTCAGGCCGAGCGAGGACCGCGCCCGCAGCGGGATAGACATACGGGGCAAGGGAGTGGTCGCCCAGGTCGACGGGGACATCAGACCGACGGCGCTCAAGGAGGTCGAGTGCCTGTGGCTGAACAGCCTCAACGAGGACTGCGCCTCGGCCTTCTTCGCGCTGGCCGGCTACTCGCGCGACGCCCGCGTCCGCGCCGACCAGCTGTCCATCCCGCTGTTCGTCCTCGACCTCACGGGCACCCCGCAGGCGGTCAACGAGGCGGCGGAGGTCCTCATCCGCGTGGGCGCGCCAACCGTTCCGTAGCCCGCTCGCGCAGTTCCACCTTGCGCACCTTGCCGCTGACGGTCATCGGGAAGGAATCGACGACCTCGACGTGGCGGGGCACCTTGTAGCGGGCCAGCCTGCCCTCGCAGAACGCCGCGATGTCCTCCACGCCGAGTGTGCCGCCGGGTTCGCGCAGGATCACACAGGCCAGGATCTCCTCCCCGTACTTCTCGTCCGGCACCCCGACCACCTGCACATCGCGGATCGCCGGGTGGGTGTGGAGGAACTCCTCGATCTCACGCGGGTAGATGTTCTCCCCGCCTCTGATGATCATGTCCTTGATGCGGCCGACGATCTGCACACAGCCGTCCTCGCGCATCACGGCGAGGTCCCCGGTGTGCATCCAGCGGGCCGGGTCGACCGCCTCGGCCGTCCGCTCCGGCTCGTCCCAGTAGCCGAGCATCACCGAGTAGCCGCGGGTGCACAGCTCCCCCGCCTCCCCGCGGGGAAGGGTGGTGCCGTCGGCGGGGTCGACCACCTTGACCTCGATGTGGGGAAGCACGCGGCCGACCGTGCCCGTGCGCCGTTCGAGGTCGTCGTCGCGGCGGGTCTGGGTGGAGACGGGCGAGGTCTCGGTCATGCCGTAGCAGATGGACACCTCGGCCATGTTCATCTCGGTGACGACCCGCTTCATCACCTCGACGGGGCAGGGTGAGCCCGCCATGATCCCGGTGCGCAGGCTGGACAGGTCGTACTCGGCGAAGTCGCGCAGCTCGAGTTCGGCGATGAACATGGTGGGGACGCCGTACAGGGAGGTGGCCCGCTCCCGCGCGACCGCGCGCAGCGTCGCCGCGGGGTCGAACGACGGCGCCGGGATGATGACGCAGGCTCCGTGGGTGGTGGCCCCGAGGTTTCCCATGACCATGCCGAAGCAGTGGTAGAACGGGACGGGCAGGCAGATCCGGTCCTGCTCGGTGTACCCGATCGTCTCGCCGACGAAGTAGCCGTTGTTGAGGATGTTGTGGTGCGAGAGCGTCGCGCCCTTGGGGAAGCCCGTGGTGCCGGAGGTGTACTGGATGTTGACCGGGTCGTCGCAGGACAGCCGTGCCTCGCGCTCGGCAAGCCGTCCCGCCGGGACGGCGGCGCCCGCCGCGACCAGCCGGTCCCAGGTGGGGTCGCCGATGTGGACGATCTCCCGAAGGTCCGGGCACGCGCCCCTGACCTGCTCGGCCATACCCCGGTAGTCGCTGGTGCGGTACTCGGTGAAGGAGACGAGGAGGGAGATCCCCGACTGCTTGAGCACGAACTCCAGCTCATGGACTCGGTAGGCGGGGTTGATGTTCACCATGACCGCCCCGATGCGGGCGGTGGCGTACTGGACCAGCACCCATTCCGGGCAGTTGACGGCCCAGATGCCGACGCGGTCGCCCTTCTCCACTCCCTTGGCGAGCAGGCCGAGCGCCACCTCCTCCACGGCCGCGCCGAACTCCGCGTAGGTCCACCGGCGGCCGCTGGGGCAGTCGACCAGGGCCTCGCGCTCGGGGAAGGCGTCGACGGCCCGTTGGAGATTGCCCCCGATGGTGTCGCCGAGCAGCGGCACCTCCCCCACGCCGCTCGCGTAGCTGGGCTCGCTCATTCGACGCCGTCCTCGGTGAACTCGCGGTCCGACCGGCGCTCGATCTCGCGGGCGCGAAGCTCGGTGCGCCGGATCTTCCCCGAGACGGTCTTCGGCAGTTCCGCGAACTCCAGCCGCCTGACCCGCTTGTAGGGCGCCAGGTGATTCCTGGAGTGCTCGAAGATCGAACGGGCCGTCTCCTCGCCCGGCTCCCATCCGGCGGTGAGCACGACGAACGCCTTCGGCACCGCGAGGCGCAGCGGATCGGGCGAGGGCACGACGGCGGCCTCGGCGACGGCGGGGTGTTCCAGCAGGACGCTCTCCAGCTCGAACGGGGAGATCTTGTAGTCGCTCGCCTTGAACACGTCGTCGGCGCGGCCGACATAGGTGATGTAGCCGTCCTCGTCGCGCGAGCCCACGTCTCCCGTGTGGTAGTAACCGCCCGCCATCGCCTCGGCGTTGCGCTCCTCGTCGCCGTGGTAGCCCACCATGAGCCCGAGCGGCCGCTCGCTCAGGTCCAGGCAGATCTCGCCCTCGTCGGCGGCCTCACCGGTGCCGGGGTCGAGGAGTACCACCCGGTATCCGGGGCTCGGCCGCCCCATGGAGCCGGTCTTGAGCGGCTGCCCGGGCGAGTTGGCCACCTGGACGGTTGTCTCGGTCTGCCCGAAGCCGTCGCGGATCGTCACCCCCCAGGCCCGCCGCACATGCTCGATGACCTCGGGGTTGAGCGGCTCGCCCGCGCCAACGGCCTTGGCCGGAGGGGTCTTCAGTGTGCTCATGTCCGCCTGGATCAGCATCCGCCACACGGTGGGCGGGGCGCAGAAGCTCGTCACCCCGCAGCGCTGGATCTCGGTGAGGAGGCGGGCGGGGTCGAAGCGCGAGTAGTTGTGGATGAAGACCGTCGCCTCGGCGTTCCAGGGGGCGAACAGATTGCTCCACGCGTGCTTCGCCCAGCCCGGCGAGGAGATATTGAGGTGCACATCGCCGGGCTCGAGGCCGATCCAGTACATGGTGGACAGGTGGCCCACCGGGTACGAGGCGTGGGTGTGCTCGACCAGCTTGGGCTGGGCCGTGGTGCCCGAGGTGAAGTACAGCAGCAGGGTGTCGTCCGCCCGGGTCGGCCCGTCCGGGGCGAAGTCCGGTGGGTCGGCGTACGCGTCCGCGTACCGCAGCCACCCCGGCACCGGGTCCCCGATCGCGATACGCGTGTACTCCCCCGGCACCCCGTCGAACTTGCCCGTGTCGGCCGAGCCGGTGACCACATGGGCGACCTGCCCCCGCTCCACCCGGTCGATCAGGTCGTCCGTGCCGAGGAGGGTCGTCGCGGGGATGACCACCGCCCGCAGCTTCATGGCGGCGAGCATCGTCTCCCACAGCTCGACCTGGTTGCCGAGCATGAGGAGGATGCGGTCCCCGGCCCCCACGCCCTGCTCGCGCAGCCAGTTCGCCACCCGGGAGGATCGGCGGGACATCTCGCGGAAGGAGTAGCGGTCCTCGGACCCGTCCTCCTCGACGATCCACAGCGCGGGACGCTCATTGCCCTCGGCGATGGCGTCGAACCAGTCCAGCGCCCAGTTGAACTCGTCCAGCCGCGGCCATCGGAAGTCGCGGTACGCCGTGCCGTAGTCTCCCCGGTGCCGCAGCAGGAAGTCCCGGGCCTCGCGGAAGCCCTCGACTCCGGCACTGCTGTCCGCCATGTGTTTCCTCCTCGTGACCACGCGCTACATTGCATCGTCCAGTGAGACCCGGATCACTCACTACCCCCGAACGAGGGTGAGGAGGCACGAGCCATGACCGAGGAAGCGGTGGAGATACGTGCCGCCCTGCTCGCCCTGCGCCGCACGAGCGGGCTGCCGGTGGCCTTCGGGGGGACGGTGACCGGACAGGAGTCGCTGCGCATCCGCGAGTTGACCGGCAATGCCACCGAATCCCTGCGTGGTCTGTCCGTGGTCTCCGGCAATGGCCTGGGCGGCAAGGCGGTCGCGCTGGCTCGGCCGTTCGCGGTAGTGGACTACCGCTCCGCGCGGACGATCAGCCACGAGTACGACGGCGCGGTGACGGCGGAGGGGCTGTGCTCGGTGGTGGCGGTCCCCGTGGTCGTGGGGCGCACTGTGAGGGCGGTGCTCTACGGGGCCCTGCGCCAGCCCTTGCCGCTGGGCGATCGGACGATCTCCGCGGTGGTCGCGGCGGCCCGCGGGTTGGAGCAGAGCCTGGCGGTCCGCTACGAGACGGAGCGCCTGCTCACCCGCCTGGACGCTCCGGCGGCGCAGCCGGCGTGGGAGGAGGTCCGGCAGGTCCACAGCGAGCTGCGCGCGCTGGCCGGCGAGATCGAGGACGCGCGGCTGCGGGCCCGGCTGCACGGCGTCTGCTCCCGGCTGGCCTCGGCGTCGGCCACCCCCGGCGACCACCCCGTCCTCTCCGGCCGTCCGGGGCTCTCGCCCCGCGAGACGGACGTCCTCGCCCTGGTCGCGACGGGCTGCACCAACACGGACGCGGCCGAGCGTCTGGGCCTGCGCATGGAGACGGTCAAGAGCTATCTGCGCTCCGCCATGCGCAAACTGGGCACCCACACCCGCCTCGAGGCAGTGGTGACCGCCCGCCGAGCAGGCCTCCTGCCGTAGGGGCCCCGGCTCCGCCCGGGAGCCCGGTGGCCCGGGCAGGGCGCAGCGGTCGTCCATCCGGAGGCCTTCCCGGTCCGCCCCGCGCGCTCACCCGGTCAGCGCCGTCTGAATGCAGGGCGACAGCCCGTCCACCACCTGGTCGGCGGACATCGAGGAGACGCCCGGAAGGCGGATCAGGTAGCGCCCGAGGGCCAGCCCGAGGAGCTGGCAGGAGACCAGTGACGCCCGTTCGGCCCCCTCCTCGCCCAGGACCGCCATCAGGGCCGGGCGGACCTGGTCGCGGAAGATCTCACGGGTGCGCTCGGCGGCCTTCTCATTGGTGACGGCCGAGCGCAGCAGAACCAGGAACGCGTCGTCGTCGGGCACGCCCTCCCAGGCCGTGAAGAAGTGCTCGACGATGGCGCGGCCCAGTTCCTCCCTGGGCACGCCGGACAGGTCCGGCAGCCGCAGGTCTATGTCGGCGGCGGCGCTGAACAGCTGTTCCTTGCTGCCGAAGTACCGCATCACCATCGACGGGTCGATGGCGGCGTCGGCCGCTATAGCCCGGATGGTCGCCCGTTCGTAGCCCTCGGCGGTGAAGCGCTTGCGGGCCGCCGCCAGGATCGCGGCCCGGGTCCGGTCGGAGCGCCGTGGAGTGGATGTCGTCCCTGCCATGCCAACGATCGTAGGCCAACACGTGTTGACCGGCCAGACACGGGGGTATACGTTCAGCGACAGCCGGTAGGCCAACAAGCGTTGGCAAAGAGTCCAGGAGAGGACCAGTCACATGGGTGCGCTGCCGAACGAGACCGATGTCGTGATCGTGGGCGCGGGTCCGGTGGGCCTCACGGCGGCAGGCATGCTCGCCGCCGGCGGGGTGGACTTCGTGCTCCTCGACGCCCAGGCACAGGGCGCCAACACCTCGCGTGCGGCCGTCGTGCACGCCCGGACCCTCGAGGCGCTGGAAGCGCTGAAGGTCAGTGAGTTCCTTCAGGCCCGCGGTATCGAGCTGTCCGACTTCACGGTCCACGACCGCGGCCGCTCACTGATGCACATCTCGTTCAAGGGGCTGCCCACCGCCTACCAGTACGCGCTGATGATCCCGCAGAACGAGACCGAGGCGGTCCTGACCGAGCGGCTCGAGGAGCTCGGGGGCAGCGTCCACCGCCCCTACAAGGTCACCGGGCTCACACAGGACAGCCAGGGCGTCACCGTGACCGCCACCGGCGAGGACGGAACCGAGCACACGGTCCGCGCCCGCTACGCGATCGGCGCCGACGGCATGCACAGCACCGTGCGGGACAAGGTCCGCATCGGCTTCGCCGGGGCGCCCTACGCCGAGTCGTTCGTGCTGGCCGACGTGCGGATGCACTGGCCCCGGGAGCAGTCGGTCGAGTTGCTGCTCGCCCCCGAGGGCGTCACCGTGATCGCTCCCCTGCCCCACGGCCGGTACCGCGTCGTGGCCACCGTGCGCGACGCGCCCGAGCAGCCGGGCCCGGCCGATGTGCAGGCGCTGCTGGACGAGCGGGGGCCGGGCAAGGACGCCAAGGTCACCGAGGTGCTGTGGAGCTCCCGCTTCCATGTGCACCACCGCCTCGCTGACCGCTACCGCGCCGGGCGGGTGATGCTCGCGGGCGACGCCGCCCATGTGCACAGCCCCGCGGGCGGCCAGGGCATGAACATCGGCATCCAGGACGCGGTGGAGCTCGGCCGGGCGCTGGCCGCCGTCGTGCACGGGGAGCCGGAGACCCTGCTGGACCGGTACGAGGCGACCCGCCGGCCGATCGCCAAGCAGGTGGTCGCGTTCACCGACCGGATGACGAAGATGGCCACGATGCGCAACCCCGTCCAGCGCGCCGCGCGCAACGCGGCGCTGGCGGCGATCGGACGGGTCCCCGCCGTCCGCCGCAATGTCGCCATGCGGCTGGCCGAGCTGGAGACGTGACCACCACCCGCCGGGCTCGTCGTCCGGACCGCTGGGGCCCGCGGCCCTACCGGCGCGGGCGCGAGTTGCGCGGGTGCTCAGCGGCCGTGCGCTCGTTGCCCCGCCGGTAGTTGCCCGTCCAGCGGGCCATCACCAGCTGGGGTTCGCCCGCACGCACCTCGGCCAGGAACCGGGCCGCGCGCCCGCCCCGCAGGACGGTCGCCACGCTGCCGTGGTGGAGGATGACGACGGATCCGTCGCCGCGTTCTCGGTGGTCGAAGCCGGTGGGAGGGGGCACCGCCCGATTCTCACCGGCCCCGGCCACGGCGGCAATCGGATTAGCCCAGTTCTCTCAGCAGCTGCTTGGCCGCCTCCATGCCGGAGCTGAACGCCGCCTCGTGCGAGCCGATCTGGTCGAAGTACTGCTGCTTGGAATGGAAGTAGGAACCGCACAGCTTGACCCGGGTGCCCTCGTTGACCTGGTAGATGGTGGCCTGGAGGTTGCGCAGGTTCATGTCGATCACCGGGTGGGAGTAGCTCATCTCCCTGATGACCGCCTCCTCGCGCACCGCCAGCGGGTAGTCCAGGGTGACGAAGTAGTCCTTCTCCGCGGTGAATCCGTGCAGCCGGTTCATGTAGTAGGCCACGTAGGGGCGCACCTGCCCGTCGACCGTCACCTTGCCGTAGTTCCAGCTCTCCCACCGCTGCCGGGTGGGCGGCATCACGGTCGGGTCGGTGTGCAGGATGGCGGTGGAGGCGTTGTAGCGGATGTTGCCGAGGGTGGCCCGCTGGACGTCGGTCGGGTTGTCCAGGAGGGCGCGCGCCTGGTCGCCGTGGGCGGCGACGACCGCGTAGTCGAAGTGCTCGCTGCCGCCCGCCGTGGCGACGGTGACCCCGTCCTCCTCCTGGCGCACTCCGGTGACCGCCTCGCCGAGGCGCAGCTTGGGGTTGATCGCGGCGATGGCCTTGCGCACGTAGCTGATCGAGCCTCCGCGCACCGTGCGCCAGTCCACCCGCCGGCCGCCGAGGCCGCCCTCGTCGTGGGCCATGAAGAACGCGATGACGGTGGTGGCGGGCATCTCCCAGATCAGCTCCGCCGGCACCGACCACACGGCGGTGGCCAGCAGGACGACGTACGAGTGGCGGAACTCCTGGCTGTAGCCGCCCCGGTCGAGGTACTCCCCCAGCGGCATGTCGGTCCGCTTGCGGAAGAAGTCGCGGCGGCCCTCCTCGTGGAAGCGGCGGGCCTCGCGCCAGACCGTCCGGAACCGCTCGGAGTAGCGCGTGGCCACGTCGGCCTCGCCGAGGTTCATCTCGGCGCTGCCGTACTCCGTCCCGGTGTCGAGGTCGAAGAAGTTGAACCCGCCGAGGTGCTCGACGGCCTCGACATCGAGCTCGTCGAAGAACCGGGTCATGTTGGGGTAGCTGGGCCGGTTGAAGACAACGAACGCGGTGTCGATGCCGAGCGTCCGCCCGTTCTCCTCGACCTCGATGGTGTTGGCGTGGCCGCCCGGCCTGCCGTCCTGCTCGAACATGGTGATCTCGGCGTGCTCGCGCAGGGCGTAGGCGGCGGAGATACCGGCGACTCCGGCGCCGACGACGGCGACCCGGGGCCTGTGGGTGGAGGAGTTCGCGGTCATGGTGTCTTCCTTAAGGGGCTCGATGTCGGGAAGTCGGTACGGGGCACTCGGCGCACTCGAGGTCGGGAGGTGGGGGCGGTGCGGCCGGGGTCAGCCCGTCAGGGGGACGCGGTGCAGCGAGCCGGGGCGGGCGCCCTTGACGGCGATGGCCAGAACATGTCCGGGGCTGGGGTAGAAAAGGTCGAACAGCCAGCGGTCGCGGTCCGCCGCGCCGTGGTCGGGGTCGTCGACGCGGATACTTCCGGCGGCGGGGTCGGAGAAGGTGAATCCGCTCAGTCCCCGGGTCATACCGACACCGAGGGCCTTGAGGTACGCCTCCTTCAGCACCCAGTAGGCCGCCACCTTCGCGGCGCGCACCCCGGGCGGGGCCGCGTCCAGGGTGGCCTGCTCGGCCTCGGCGAGATGACGGGGCACGTGCCGCAGCGCCTGCGGGCCCGCGGGGGTCCGCTCCACGTCGACACCGCACGCCCGGTCCTCGTCGGTCACCACGCAGGCGATGAGGCCGTCGGTGTGCGAGAGGTTGAACCGGACGCTGTGGCCGGTCGGTTCGGGCTCCGGACGCCCGAACTCGTCCTCGTAGAAGCGCCAGGAGTCCATCGGCAGTCCGGTGCGGGCGCTGAGCGCGTAGCGGCACAGGGCCCGCCCGCCCAGGAAGCGCCTGCGGCCGCCCTCGGTGCGCATACGGTCCAGACGCTCCCGTTCGGCGGGCCTCAAGAGGCCGACGCCTTCGACGCGGCTGACGAAACGCGCCACCGCGCTCTCCGGCAGCAGCCACA
The DNA here is from genome assembly GCF_014646055.1 of Wenjunlia tyrosinilytica. Taxonomy (GTDB): domain Bacteria; phylum Actinomycetota; class Actinomycetes; order Streptomycetales; family Streptomycetaceae; genus Wenjunlia; species Wenjunlia tyrosinilytica. The sequence continues at coordinate 144,291 of NZ_BMMS01000018.1, read as the reverse complement.
GGTCGGTGTCCGCCCGCCCGGGGTCCGCCGCGGGGCGCGGGCGGGCGGGGACGATCGACCGTGTCTCCACGAGCGGAACACGATTGTGCAGTAGGGTCGCGGTCGCCACGTCGGTTCCGGCCATCATGTCGGTCCTAGACATCAGCGCCCGCACCCTGGGAGGGGACGATGCTGAAGCTGCCTTGGGCCAAGGGCCCGGCGCCCGCACCGCGCACGGCCGACGGGGAGGTGTACGTGATGATCTCCAAGCTGGAGCTGCGTTCGTTCCGCCATGTACTGCCCTTCCTGATGGCCTCGACGGCCATCAGGCGCCAGGCGGTGGGTTCGGCCGGCGGGGTCGGGCACGCACTGGCGGTCGAGCCGACCAAGAAGGTCTTCTGGACCCAGTCGGCCTGGGTCGACCGCAAGGCGCTGATGGAGTTCAACTCCGCCTCCCCGCACAAGCAGATCGTCGAGAAGTACCGCCCGCACATGGCGGGTTCGGTGTTCTCGTTCTTCAACACCACTGTCTCCACGGGGCTGGACTGGCCCGAGGTGCACAGCCGGCTGGCACAGGAGGCCGCCCAGCGGGGCGAGGGCTGACGGTCTCGGGCCATGGCGCGCTACTCCTTGCCGCTGAGCGAGGGGACGATGTGCAGGCCGCGGGTGGCCTCGGCCTCGGAACCGGCCGCCGCCTCGAGGGTCCGGCCCGACGGGGTGCCTCCATCGGCGTTGGTGCCGTCGGCGTGAGCGCTGTGGGCGGTGGAGCCGTCGGCGTGAGTGCTGTCGGCGTGAGCGCTGTCGGCGGTGCCGGTGCCGTCGGCCACGAGCGTCAGTGACGCGGTCCGCTCCACCGTGGCCGACTCACCCGGCGCCGCCTCCTCCCCGTCCTCGGTGAGCGGACGGCGCTTGGGCACGAAGACCGCCAGCAGCGCTCCGACCGCCACGACAGCGACGCCGACCCACACGGCCGGGGTGAGTCCGTCGGTGAAGGTCTGCGGCGTGGTGTAGCCGCCGTGGTGGGCGAAGACCGCGCCGAGGACGGAGATGCCGAGCGCTCCGCCGATCTCACGCACCGTGCTGTTGGCGCCCGAGGCCTTGCCGTGCTCGGACGGGCGGACGGCGCCCAGGACCACGTTGGCACTGGGGGCGAAGACCAGGCCCATGCCGGTTCCGGCGAGGACGAACGGGGCCAGCATCGAGCTGTACGACGTGCCCGGGTCGAGGATGAGGGCGAGCCAGCCGAGCCCGGTCGCCTGGAGCACCAGGCCCGCGGCCATGAGCGGCCCACCGCCGACCCTCGGGGTGAGGATGCCTGCCACGGGGGCCACGAAGGCCGGCATCAGCGTCCAGGGCAGGGTGCGCAGCCCCGCCTCCAACGCGCTGTAGCCCTGGGCGATCTGGAGGAACTGCGAGAGCAGGAAGATCGACCCGAAGACTCCGAAGTACATGGCCATCGAGAGCAGGTTGGTCAGGGAGAACGCGGGGTTGCGGTAGAAGCGCAGCGGCAGCATCGGGGTCTTCGCGCGGCGCTCCCAGACGACGAAGGCGATCAGCAGGACGGCGCCGAGGGTGATGGTGGTCAGGGTCTCGGTGGAGGACCAGCCCTGCGTCTCGGCCCTGACGATGCCCCAGACGAGGGAGAAGACACCGCCGCCGGCCAGCAGCAGGCCGAACAGGTCGAGTCCGCGGTCGCTGCCCTTGCTCTCCCCGATGGTGCGGTAGGCGAACGGGATGGCCAGCAGTCCGATCGGGATGTTCAGCCAGAAGATCGACTGCCAGTCCAGACCGTCGGTGACCGCGCCTCCGACGACCGGGCCGACCGAGACAGCGGCGCCGCTGATGGCGCCCCAGACTCCCACCGCCAGGGCCCTTCTGCCTGGTCCCGCGGCCGCGGCCAGCAGGGTGAGCGACAGCGGCATGACCATCGCGCCGCCCGCCCCCTGGAGCGCCCGGGCGAAGATCAGCATCCCCGAGCTGGTGGAGAGCCCCGCGAGCAGGGAGGAGGCGGTGAACAGGGAGATGCCCGCGACGAAGACCCTGCGGCGCCCGTAGCGGTCGCCCAGCGCCGCGCCGGTCAGCAGCAGCGTGGCGAAGGACAGGACGTAGGCGCTGACGAACCACTGAAGGTCCTGGAGCGAGGCGTTGAGGTCCGTGCGGATGGCGGGCAGGGCGGTGGTCACCACGAGGTTGTCCAGGACCACCATGAACATCGGGACTGAGGTGGCGACGATGGTGCGCCACAGGGGAGGCGATGAGCGCATGGTCAAGCTCCAGATACTCCGGGGCGGACGTGGTCAGCTGCGGGCGGCGGCGAGGTCGCCGCGCTCCGCCAGGGGGAACTGCCAGTACGAGAAGAGGCGGTTGCCTCGGTGCAGGTGGCGCAGGACCCGCATGACCTCGTCGACGACGGCGGCGTCGGTGACGGACTCGTGCGGGCGCAGATGACGGCGGACACGCTCGAGCTGGAGCAGGAGCAGGGCCCCGCTGGGCAGCGGGTCCTCCAGCGCGCCGTGGGAGTGGACGTGGGTGTGCACGCAGGCCGCGGCCGCGTGGAGGAAGCAGTACTGCTTGGCCAGGTCGAACAGCTCGGCCGACTGGCCGTAGTCCCGGCCGAGTTCGGCCTTCAAAGCCGTGGCCCGCTCCCGCAGCCTCGGTGCGTGGCCGAGGAGTTCGGCGGCGACGTCCGCGGCGCGTGAGAGCCAGTCGCGCTCGTCGCCCTTGGCCTGCTCGGCGAGTTCGCGCAGCTGCCGCAGGGAGCCGGGGGCGGCCAGCAGCGCGTCGTCGAGGCCGCGGCTGAACAGCTCCTGGGCCCACGGCCGGTACATGGGCAGTTCGCGGTCGATTCCGTAGAGGGTGGCGGCCCGCTCGTCCGCGGCCGCCCTCGCCGCGTCGTCGGCCTCGGCGGAGGCGGTCAGCAGGCCGTCGAGCTGGAGGGCGATGTTCTTGAGGTTCACCACCGTGTTGCCGTCGGCGAAGTTCGCCACCAGCTGGTCGCGCAGCATCTTCTGGTGGATGCCGTAGTGGGCGTGCCCGCGCAGATAGAAACGGGCTCCCAGGACCGTGTTGAGCTGGGACATCGTTCGCTCGAGCAGCGTGGGGACGAAGTACTTCACCACCGAGGACCACACACTGGTCTGCTCCGGCACCACCTGGAGGCTGCGCACCGCGCCGATGCTGACCGCGTCGGCGAGCATCAGGTCGGCGAAGCACTCGACGAGCTGTCGGCGCGAGTAGGCGATGTCACTGACCGCCTTGCCGAAGATCTCCCTGCCCTCGGTGAAGTCCAGGGTGACCCGCAGGGAGGTGTCGACGGCGGACAGCGCGATGCCGCCGATCAGGGCGCGTGCCGTCTGGGAGGTCTGGAGGGCGATCTCCAGACCCTGGCCCTCCGCTCCCAGGAGCGCGGAGTCCGGAACGAAGACCCGGTCGAGGCGGAAGCCGCTCATGTCCAGGGCACGCAGCCCGTGCAGACGTTCGTTGGGGAGCTCGTCGACCGAGCCGGCGGGGGTCTTCCGCTTCTCCAACAGGAAGATCGAGTAACCGGCGGGGCCGCCCTTGGCGTTGGTGCGGGCGAAGACACTGACCCCGTCGGCGACGGTGCCGTTGCCGATCAGCCATTTCTCACCGGTCAGCAGATAGCCGCCGTCGACCTTCTGCGCCGTCAGCTCATTGCTGAGCAGGTCGCTGCCGTGATGCCGCTCGGACAGCCCCCAGGCGTACCGGGTTCCCCGCTTGATCGCGTCGACCAGGTACGTCTTCTGCTCGTCGGTGCCGGCGATCCAGGCGGGCATGAAGCTGAGGTTGCTGATGATCAGCGCGGTGGCGGAGGTGGGGTCGCGCCTGGCGATCAGCCGCATCAGGTTGAATCCGACCTCGACGTCCCCCGCTTTGCCGCCCTGGGCCATGGGGATGGAGTACTCGTGCACACCCCAGCGCCGAAGGAGGTTGACGAAGGGGTAGGGGTACTCCTCGCGCTCGTCGTGTTCGAGGATCTTCCGGTACGGCATCCGGCTGGCGGGGTCGTGCGGATCACCGAGATGGCGTTCGAGCCGCTCGGCCAGCTCCGTCAGATGTGCTTTCGGCACGGGAGGGGCTCCTGTCAGGTTCCGGGATTGCGGGCCGGGGAGTCGGCGTCGAAGTCGGCGTCGAGGTCGGCGTGGCGGGCCAGTCGGACGGGGACGGCGCTGAAGAGGCGGTCCGTGCCGTGCAGATCGGTGATGACGTCCAGGGCGGGCAGCAGCATCGCTGCCTGCCGGCGCGGGTCGGTCCCGTCCGCCTTGGCCAGCAGGTAGGCCAGGGCGGCGCCGAGCCATTCGGGGGAGCCGGGCGCGGTGCCGTACAGCGCCGGGTGGCGCTCGGCCCAGCCGACCAGGGACAGATGCCGGTTGGCCCACCACAGGTGCAGGCAGCAGGCGGCGGCGTGGAGGAACGCGAACCGCTCGGCGAGGTCGACCAGTTCGCAGGGGTCGCCGCCGGAGCGGGCCCGCTCGATATCACCGGACAGGCGGGAGACGTCGTCGCCCAGCCGGTCCACGAGCGCGGCGGTCTCGCTCGCTCCGCCGTCGGACAGCGACCTGCGGGCGAAGGTGACCAGGCGGCCCAGACCCGCCGTGACCGGGTCGTGGCCGCGGGCGTTCAGGTCGAGCGCGGCCGGGTCGTAGGCGGGCAGTTCGGCGTCGAGCGCGAAGACCGTGCGCAGTGTGCCGTCCTGCCCTCCCCTGCCGTGCTGCCACTCCTCGCCGCCGGCGTGGGCGGCCGCCGCGACGGCGGGCAACTGGCCCGCGAACGAGCGGAGGTTGGCCACCGTGCTGGTGTCCACCACCCGCACCAGTGCGGCGTCGCGCTGGAGCTTTTGGAACAGCCCCGCGCCGGGACCGCCCGTGCGCAGGACGGAACGGGTCGCCAGGACCGTGGCGCAGCGGCCGATCACGTCCTCGGCGGCCTCGGCCACCACGTGCTTGGCGGCGCAGCCCCACACGCTGAACGTCTCCGGGACGACATGCAGCCCCCGTGCCGCGGCCATGGCCACGGCGTCGGCGGCGATGAGCGCCGCGGAGGCCACCGCGAGGTCCCGCCGGGGGTGGGGGGCCTCGGTGAGCGGGGTGCGGCCGACACGGCGGCCGGTGGCGAAGTCGAGCGTGAGCCGCAGCGCGGTGTCGGCGCAGCCCAGGCTGCCGGCGGTGCTCATCACACGCACCACCTGCTGGGCCTTGACGGCGGCCTCCAGCGCCTCGCCCTCCCGGCCGACGAGGGCGTCGGCCGGGACGGGGAAGTCATTGAAGTCCAGGTCGGCGAAGTCGATGCCGCGCATCCCGCCGGTGCGCACGTCGGGGCCGCGCTCGAGGTGTTTGTCGGCGGCGCCGCCGAGATCGAGCAGGACCGCGGAGAAGGCGGCCGGACCGCGTTGCCCGGTCCTGGCGACCAGGTAGGCCGCCTCGCACCGCTGCCCGAGGCCGACCATCCACTTGCGGCCGGTCAGCCGCCATCCGTCGCTGTCGGGATCCCGATCCAGCCGGGCGGTGTTGGCGAGCAGGTCGCTGCCGTGGTCGGCCTCCGAGAGCGCGAAGGCCACGGCCCCGCCGCGCCGCAGGATCCCGGCGGCGCGGCGCTGCTGTTCGGGCGAGCCGTGCAGCATCAGGCAGGTGGCGGCGGTGATGCCGAACATCGTGCCGGGCATGACGTTCAGGTCGCGGCGGGCCGCGGTGCGCACCAGGACGAGGCTGTGGGCGAACGAGCGGAAGGTGCCGCCGAGTTCGGCGGGCAGGTAGTTGAGGTGGAAGCCGGTGCCGCGCAGGGCGTGGACCAGCTCGGTCGGGAACCGGTCGTGCTCGTCGCGGGCGACGGCCGCGGCGAACCCGAACGGGCTGTCGGGGTCACGGGGGTCACCGAGGAGCCGCTCCAACTCCTCGGCACGGGCCCCCACCCACTCCGCCCCGGTGCCCGACGCACCGCAGACGGGGGTCTCGGTGATGGTCATGTTGCACCTCTCCCGTTCGCTTCTCCGCCCACTCGGCGAAAACCCGGCCACACACTCGACCGACGACGAGCAGCCTCACGCGCGCCGCTCACCGCACCTCTCCCGTTCGCTTCTCCGCCCACTCGGCGAAAACCCGGCCACACACTCGACCGACGACGAGCAGCCTCACGCGCGCCGCTCACGCCGCACCTCCCAGCGAGGCCGCCGCCGTCTCCAGCGGCACGGGGCGGTAGTCGGCCGCCGAGACCGGGAGTTGGACGCCTGCCGTGCGCAGCTGGGCGAGGCGGGTGTGGAAGGCGGCGCCGCGCATGAGGTGCTCGGCGACGTCGGCGACCCGGCGGTTGCCCGGCGGCTTCAGGTAGCTGGCGGTCACCCAGTCGTTGAAGCTCCCCATCGCCGGGCCGCACCAGACCTGGTAGTCCAGCGTCCGGTCGGCGTCGCCGACGGTGGACCACCGCGAGGACATCCCCAGGTACCAGCGGAAGACCAGCGCCATCCGCCGCTTGGGGCTGCCCTTGGCGCGCTCGAGCTGCTCGGGGTCGCGCCGCTCGAAGTAGCCGACGCACTCCTGCCAGACGTCCTCCAGCGGACGGCGGAAGATCTGCGTCTCCAGCCGGATCCGCTCCGCCTGCGGCAGCGCCTCCAGGCCCTCGTAGGTCTGGTAGAGCTCGTAGAGGCGCTTGGCGCGCATCGGGAACAGGGTGCCTTTCTTGAGCACCTGGAGCTCCACGCCCATCTCGAACATGTCCGCCGCCGGGGCCATGTCGCAGTCGGCGATGCCGGCGTCGGCCAGCATCGCCTTGGTGGCCTTGGAGGCACCCGACTCCACGCACGACTGGTTGACCGAGCCGGTGACGACGTAGGCGGCGCCCATGGCGAACGCCGCGGCCACCGCCGTCGGGGTGCCGAGTCCTCCGGCCGCCCCGACCCGGATCAGCGTCGGGTAGTGGTGCTCGCGCTGGACCGTGTCACGCAGCCGCAGGATCGTCGGCAGCAGGGCGGGCAGCGGACGCCGGTCGGTGTGGCCGCCGGAGTCGGCCTCCACGGTGATGTCGTCGGCCATCGGCACGTACTTGGCCAGCTCCGCCTGCTCGGCGGTGATCAGGCCCTGGGCGAGCAGGGAGCTGACCAGCGAGGCGGAGGCGGGGCGCATGAACCGCTCCGCCGTCTCGGACCGGGAGACCTTCGCGATCACGCGGTTGCCCGCGACGACGCGGCCGTCCGCGTCCCGGCGCAGCCCGGCGACCCGGTAGCGCACGATGTGCGGGGTCAGGCCCAGGAACGCCGACGCCTCCACGCAGGGGACGCGGTGGCGCAGGAACAGCTCGACCGCCTCGCGTTCCAGGCGCTCCTCGCTGGGGCTGTGGATCAGGTTGACGGCGTAGGGAAGGCCGGGGATCGCGGTGGCGAAGCGGTTGAGCGCCTTCTCGATCGACTCCGGCAGGAGCCCCGCCGCGCCGAACGAGGCCAGCAGGCCCTCCTTGGCCAGGGCGACGACCATGTCGGCCGAGGCGATTCCGCCCGCCATCGCGCCGGCCATGTAGGGCAGGCGCACTCCGTGGGCGGCGAGGAACGCCTTCGAGCCGAGTCGGCGGGGCGACAGCGGGGGGACCGCGGCCAGCAGGGGCAGGCCGTCCCCCGCGCTCGCCGTACGACCGCCCGCCACGGCGCCGATCCCCTGCGGGGTGCGGACGATGAAGCCGGGCCGGTCGAGGTCGACGAGGGCTGCGTAGATCCCGGCCGGGTCGGTGCTCGGATACTGCTCTCCGCGCCACCTCAGTGGCGTCGCTTGGTTGTCCATCCGGGTGTCCATGGGTGAACGCACGCTCCTAGGGCGTCGAGTGGGTCGTGGGGCGGGCGGTCAGGCCCCGGCGCCGGGGCGGACCTCGATGGCGACGTCGGTCAGCTCGTAGATGCGCAGGCCCGGCTTCCACAGGTCGGCGTCGGCGATCACGAGCACACGGCCGGCCTCCCGCCGGACCTCCTTGACGTGGACGTCGAAGCGCAGTTCCCGGTCGTGCCGCAGGATCTGCCCGCGGTACTTCCAGCCCATCTCGATGCCCTTGGCCAGGGCGAAGCGGGGGTCCTCGACACCGTCGGCGAGTCCCTGCTCCATGACGAACAGGCGCATCGCCTGGAGGATCGCCTCGACGCCGAGCGAGCCGGGCATCACCGGGTCGCGGTGGAAGTGGCAGTCGAAGTACCACTCGTCGGGCCGCACTTCGCGGTGGCCGTGCAGGTACCCGGCTCCGTGGCGTCCGCCGTCCTCGACGAGGTCGACGCGGTCCACGAGCGCGAAGTGCTCGCCGGGCAGGTGCAGGCGCCCGCCGGTGGGGTCGCTGAACGCCGGTGCGTCGACGGGCAGTTCGATGCGGCGCGTGCGGGCGGGGGCGGCACCGTTGTCCTGTGTCACCTGCTCGATCCACGGGGCGACGTACTGGCCGTTGTCCAGGCCGGCCTGGTTGGCCAGGGCGGCTTCGCTGAAGTACCCGAAGAGCGACTCTCCGACGTAGAAGACCTCGCCGTCGGCGGACAGTTCGTAGGAGAACTTCTGCAGGACGGCTCCGGAGACCGCGCTGGTCATCAGCAGCTTGGAGTGGTGCCGGATGGTCCTGCCGCGCAGGTCGATGTCCTTGACCAGGGTGGCCCGGCCGTCGAGGTTGCGGATGGAGTACTCGGTCTTCGGCTGCTTGAGCGTGGCGCCCAGGTAGTAGCCGAGCAGGATGGCGGCCTGGAGCGAGGTCTCCATGTAGACCGCGTTGGGCATGTGCGGGTGGGAGTTCTGCGTGTAGTACCAGGCGTCGGCCGGGGAGTCGTACTCGGTCACCATCTCCGAACCGGGGCTGAGGTCGCCGCGGGTGCCGGTCAGCGACATGATCCGGTCCACGAACTGGAAGTCGCCGTTGGGGATGTACGGGGCGCGGCTGTTGGCGTAGACGTCGAACTCCGGGCCCATGGCGGTGCCGAGGTCGCCCTTGGCGGCGTGCGCGAGGTGCAGCTCGTTGATCATGGCGGGCTCGCCGTCGCGGTTGCGGCGGCCGAGGAAGGCCGGGACGCCGCCCTGTCCGGGCCGGTAGGGCGTGCCGTCCTTCTCGCGGATCTGGATGCCGAAATTGCGCATCCGGATCACCGGCTTGTCGCCGAGGTGAACGAGGATGTCCGCGATCACGGAGGGCCTGGGGAGCATGGTGAGCTCCATGACCTCGACCTCGTACCGGATCTCCCGGTGGGCCGGGGTGATCTGGCCGCGGACCTGCACCTCGGTCCTGAGGCCGACGATGGTCTGGAACCTGGCGTCGGGCAGGACCAGGTGCATGCCCTGGTGGAGCAGGTAGGTCTGGAGGACCTGGACGGCGCCCTCGGCCACGAGCGATCCGGCGAGCACCGGGTCGTCGGGGAAGTGGCACTCGAAGTACCAGGCGTCGGGCTCGAGCCGCTTGCGCGCGGTGATGGCGCCGATGCCGCGCGGGCCTCCGGTGCGGTCGATGGTGATCTCGTCGACCATGCGCAGCCGGGAGTCGGGCAGCCGCAGCGCCGGGTTCATCCCCGGGTCCTGGGCGTGGTGGCGGCCGAAGACCTCGCCCGGGCGGCCCTGGGCGAGCAGGTCGAGTTCGGCGGCGGTGAGGTGGTTCCTGTCGGTGGCGGCGAGCGGCTTGAACCAGGTCTTGGTCAGCGCCGCCTTCTCCGCCTTCTCCTTCTCGGTGATGACGACGCCGAGCGGGGTGTCGAGCTCGGCCTGGGTGAAGAACCCGGCGCAGGCGTCCTGGAGTTCGAGGATCAGCTCGCCGTCGGCGTAGCAGAAGTAGCTGAAGAAGAACAGCGTGGTCTCGCCCTGGTGGACGAAGCGGTTGATGGAGATGTCGTAGCGCAGGGTCTGGCCGGTGCGGGGCAGGTCGCCGTGGAAGACCAGGGAGCTGTCGAGCAGGCGGTAGACGCGCTTGCCCTTGTTCTTGAAGTCGATGCCCAGGTAGCTGATGAGCAGCAGGTCGCACTGCCCGGCCTCGATCGCCACGGCCGGGGGCACTCCCCCGTCGACGGCGTACCAGGCGTCCTCGGGGACGTCGTACTCGGTGCGGATGAACGACGGCTTGTAAACGCCCGTTTCGCCCTCGAGTCCGGTGACCCGGGTGACGAAGTGGTAGGGCTCGGCGGGCAGGCGCACCCGCTTGCCGTAGCTGTCGATCTCGGCGAACTCGGCGCCGAAGATGTTGGCGATGCTGCCTGTGGCGAACTCCATCAGGTCGTCGTGGTCCCACACCACCCCGGGAGGCTTGGGCCGGGACGCCCCGGCGGCGGAAACGGGGGCGGGCGGTACGGGGGCGGGCGGTACGGGGGCGGACGGCGCCGGCGGCGCGGGGGGCACCTCGGCGGTCGGCGCGGCGGTCGGCGGGAGCGTCTGCACGGGCGGCAGCGCGGGGGCGGGCGGGGCCGCCTCGACCACGGTCTGGACGGAGAAGGTCAGCGGCTCGGGGGGCTCGCTGCGGAACGGGGCCCGCGCGGGCGGTGCGGCCAGCAGGGCCTCGGCGCGGGCGAGGGTGCTCTCCTGGAGGACACGCTGGGTCTCCATCACCACGGAGTGGGTGGCCACCATCTGCTGGCGCAGCTCACGGATGAGTTCGGCGGCCGCGTCGGCCGGGGTGGAGGCAGCGGGGGCGGATGTCGTCGGTGCGGGCTGGGACGCGGCTCGGGTGGGCCGGACGGCGGGGGCGGCGGCCGAGGCGGCGGCCTGGGCCGCTTGGTCGACGGCGGTTGCCCGGTCCGGTGCGGGCTCCGGCTCTGCCCAGGGCAGGAAGGAGATCGGCTCACCCTCGAAGGTGATCACCTCGGGCTCGGCGAGGGACGGATCAGCTGGCATGGGGACTGGCTCCTTGGGCGGGGCAGAGGTGACCGGCCGTTGGGATGAGGCGGGAACGGGTGCCGGCGGCGCGGCTGCCGCCGGGGCGGGCGGCTCGGAAGGGGCGGCCACCTCGGGGGGCGTGGCGGCGGCCACCTCGGCGGCGGCCGCCGAGGCACCCTCGGCAGCTACGGACGCGTTGGCAGCCACCAACGCGGCGCCCTTGGCGACGCCTTCGGGGATCGAGGCACCGCCCCCGACCGGGAAACGCGCCCGGACCGGACGCGAGGGGGCCGGCTCCGGCTCGCCGAGCAGGGCCGCCAGGTCCACCTCGACACCGTGGGCGACGAGCCGGGCGACCAGTTGGGCGATCGACTTGCTCGCCGCGACACCGCGACGGTCGACGGGAACGGCCACGTGGTCGGCGTCCCCGAGCGTGTCGTGCACCCACCGCGAGCAGGTGGCGCTGGGCCCGACCTCGATGAAGTAGCGGAACCCCCGCTCGTAGGCGGTGCGCACCAGGCGCGGGAAGTCGATCGTGCTGCGCAGGGTCTGGGCGATGCGGTCGGCGACGACGCGGCGGTCGAGCCCTTCCACGGGCCCGTAGTCGAAGGCGCTGAAGAGCTCGAGCCCGCCGGTGGAACCGGTCGGGTGGTCATTGAGCTCGGCCAGGCCCTCCACCTCGCCGTCGACGACCTCGCAGTGCATGACGGGGTTGACCGGGGAACGGGCCGACTTGACGCCCAACTCCTCGATGAGCGCCCGGCACTGGGCCGGGTCACCGGCCACGACGACCTCGCCCGGAGTGTTGACGTGGGTGAGGTGGACCCGCTCGTACCGGCCGACGGCCTCGGCGACACGCTCGGCGTCGCCGAGGACGACGAAGGTTCCCCAGACCGCCTCGTCCGGCGTCCGCTCCGGAAGGTCCCACAGCTCACGGACGGTACGCCGGGGGCCGCACAGCCGGTCGCGGAACAGCGGCGTGGCACTGATCCGGTCGTCCCGGCGGGCGGAGCGGTGCCAGCCGCCGGTGGCGAAGAGCATGCTGCTCTCCCCCAGGCTGTAGCCGAACGCTCCGTGCGCCCGGACCCCGAGGATCTCGCGGACCAGGTCGGTGTAGAGCATCGCGAAGCTCGTCCCGGTGGCCAGCATGAACGGCAGGTCCTCACCGAGCCGTGCCTCGAGCTCCATCAGGTCACGCCGCTTGGGCGTCTCGACGGTGCGCGGGTACAGATGCCCCGCCCGGAACATCCGGTCCGGCTCGTCGGCCTCGGCCTCGAAGCGGGACAGCAGCCCGGGGAAGGCGCGGAAGAGGTCCTGGCCGAGCCCCGGGTAGGAGTTGAACGCCCCCGGGTAGACCAGTGCCACCTTGCCGTCGGGGCCGATCGGGCGGGAGGTGTAGTAACTGCCCGCAGGCGTCGCCCACTCCTGGCCGGCCGCGTGCTTGGCGGCGAGGTCACGGGCGGCCAGCTCGACCTGCTGCCGCAGCTCGCCGGCGTCGCGGCCGACGAGCACCGCCCTCAGCGCGCTGCCCCCGAGGCGGGCCGCCGCCTGCCTGGCGAGGGTCAGCGGGTCGGCGCCGTCCGCGAGCAGGTCGCGGTGGCGGCCGATCTCGGCCAGCAGCCCGTCCAGGTCCTTGGCGCCGAGGGCCAGCAGCACCGGGCCCGCCGCGTCCTGCCAGGCGGTCTCCCGCTCGTCCGCGCGGATGCGGTCGGCCGAGAGCACGAGGTGGCCGTGGGCACCGCCGTTCCCGATGAAGCTGACGGCGGCGTGGCGGCGCGAGCGGTTGTCGCGGCGCAGCCATGGCCGGGAGGCGTCGGGGACGTAGAGGGCGGAGGCGGCGAACTCGTCCGCGAGCTCGGCCGCGGGGCGCTTCCAGCCGGGAACGCCCGGCAGGTAGCCGTGGTGCAGGCACAGCACGGTCCGGATGAGTCCGGCCATCGCGGCCGCGCCCTGGACGTCGCCGATCTGCGCCTTGGCGCTGCCGATGGCGACCTGACCGGCTCCGGCGGGGTACACCGAGGCGAGGGCCGTGAGTTCGGCGCTGTCCTGCTCGGCCGTGCCTCCCGCGTGCGCCTCCAGGTAGCCGATGTCACCGGCGCCGATCCCGGCGGCGGCCAGGGCCTCGCGGGCCGCGGCGGCGAGCGCCGCGGGGTCGGCCGCGGGGAGTTCGCCCCCGACCGGTTCGGCGTGGCGCACGGCCACGGACTCGAGCCGGGCGTATGCCCGACGGGAGGACCCTCCTGGGCGGGTCACGACGACCGCTCCGGCGCCCTCGCCGATCCTCCAGCCCCTGGTGCCCTCGCCGAAGCTGAGGCCGGGGCCCGCCACGGGCCCCTCCTCTCCCGCCCGCAGCAGCAGGCCCTCGGGGGAGGCGGCGAGGTCCACGGCCCCGACGAGCACCGCTTCGACGGACTCGTCGAGCAGCAGCATTCGGGCGACTTCGAGGGCCTCGGCGGTCCCGGCGCCGTCGGAGGAGACGGTGAACGACGGGCCGGTGAGGTTCCACAGCGAGGAGATACGGCTCGCCATGATGTTGCCGATGTAGCTGAGCACCTCGTTGGCGACGATCGGCTCGTGCACTCCCGTCCTGGCCGCGTCGGCGAGCGCCCGCGTCTGAGTCTGCGTCAACTCCAGCCCCGCCTTGGCGTACTGCTCGCGAAGGAAGGGAGCCAGGCTGTGGCGGGCCAGGTGCAGATGGGCACTGGGCTCGATCTCCATCGACACCACGACCGCGACGCGGCGCGGCTCGGGGGCCGCCCGGCCGGCGGGCACGGCCCGGCTGAACCCGGCGTCGTGCAGCGCCTCGTCGGCGACCCGGGACATGAGCGCGTGCTGGAGGTTGTAGTTGCGCAGGTCGGCCGGGGGGATCCTGGCGTCGATCGGGTCGACGTCCACGGCGTCGACGAACGCGCCTTCCGGGAGCGACTCCTGGGTGAGTCCCGCCTTCTCCAGGGAGCCGCCCGCCGTCTGCTCCAGGCCGCGCCAGCGGCGCTCGGGCAGCGGCCGGTAGGCGTCCGTGCCGTCGTGGACGGCTCGTTCGAAGTCCTTGACGGTCTCGAAGCGGCCGAAGTGGGCGCCGAGCCCGATGACGTCCAGGGCGGGCGGCACCGTGCGGCCGGTGCCGTCGGCGGCCTGTGTGTCCGGGGTGGCCGACCCGTCCTCGGCGGCCCTCGGCTCGGAGAGGACGACATGGGCGTTGGTGCCGCCGAAACCGAACGCGGAGACGGCGGCCCGGCGCGGACCCCGGCCCTCGGGCCACTCCCGCGCGGTGCGGACGAGGACGCCGTCGCCGACACTGCCGTTCTCGGAGGCGACCGGCCGGTCCACGCCCGTCGTCGGGGGGATTCTGCCGTTCCGCATCGCCAGGACGACCTTGAGCAGGCTGCTCAGCCCGGCGACGGTGAGGAGGTGCCCGATGTTGCCCTTGACCGACCCGAGCAGCGGCACCTTCCCGTGCTCGCCGAAGAACGCGGCGACGGACTCGGCCTCGGTGCGGTCGCCGATCGGTGTCCCGGTGGCGTGGCACTCCAGGTAGTCCACCTCGGCCGGGTCCACCCCCGCCTCGGCGTAGGCCAGTTCGTACGAGCGGTGCTGTCCGGCGGCGTTGGGCACCAGCAGATGGCGGCCCGCGCCGTCGTTGGACAGCCCGATGCCGTCGACGACCGCGTGGATCCGGTCGCCGTCGCGCAGGGCGTCCTCCAGCCGCCTGACCGCGACCATGCCCGCGCCCTGGCCGGTGATGATGCCGGCCGACCGGGCGTCGAACGGCTGGCTGAAGCCGTTCTCCGGGTAGGCGTGCAGGTCGGAGAAGGACAGATGGATCAACGTGGGGTCGGGGGCGCAGACACCGCCGGCCAGCACCAGCTCGGCGTGGCCCGCCGCGAGGTGCCCGCAGGCGAGTTTGAGCGCGTACAGGGCCGAGGAGCAGGCGGCGTCCAGGGCGTAGCGCGGACCGCCGAGGCCGAGGGCGGCGCCCGCGATCCGGGCGGGTCCGCCGCTGACGGCGGCGTTCTCGGCGAGGAGGGAGTCCCGGTCGAGCAACGCGCCCTCGGGGGTGGGGACTCCCGCCCGGCGCAGGCCGTCGAGGACGGCCTCGCGCACCAGGGGAAGGCTGATGTCGGCGGATGCGGGGGTGGGGAACGAGTAGTTGCCGAGGACCAGGCCGGTACGGGCGAGTGTGTCGGGACGGTCCGCGTAACCGCTGTCACGAAGGGCCTCACGGGCCACGTGCAGCGACCAGTGGAAGGCCCGGTCCAGTCGGGCGAGGCGGTCGGGGTCGATCCGGTACCCGGTCGGGTCGAAGTCGAAGCCGGTCACGAACCCGCCGCGCGAGCAGTAGATCCGGTGGTCCGGATCGGTGTCCCGGTCGTCGGGGGCCGGCCCGAAGACCTCTTCCCCGCCCTCCCGGCGGCTGTCCTCACCTGCGTGGATGTTGTCCCAGAACTCGGCCGGGGTGCCCGCCCCGGGGAAGAGGCAGGAGAGGCCGACGATTGCGTACTTGCTCATGCGAGCAGTGATCCCTCCGGGTGTTGACCGGTCCGGCCGGCGGTGGCCGTCCGCTGGGGACGGCCGACCGGCCGGACCGATCGGGGCAGTTGTGTCAGCTGCTCACGAACTTGGCGGCCAGCTGCGGGGTCGAGACCACGTTCACTCCGGTCAGGCGGGTGAGGACCCGTCCGTCCGGGGCGCACGCGGTGACCGTGAGAGAAGCGCTGGAGCCGCCCGCGGCCGTAACCGGTTCGACGACCACCAGGAACGGGGAGCCGTCCGGCAGGGCCTCGTGGAGCTCCGCCTTGGCCACGGACAGCGGCAGGGAGGCCGTGGAGCGGAACAGCTTCATCCACACCAGCGCGGCCTGGAGCAGCAGATCGGCGCTTCCGGGGGCGTAGAGCGCGCTGCCGAACGCCCCACCGGCCGGGCGGAGTTCGCTCAGGGAGCACTCCAGGACCAGCCGGTTCTCGTCCTCGGCCGACACCCGGCGCACACCGCGCAGGGCCTGACCGTGGAAGAGGGTGCCGTCGGTGTAGAAGCCGCCCGCGTCCCGTCCGCCGCCGAGGGCGGGGAGTCCGGCCACGGTCGGCCGTGCCGCCTCGAGCGCGGGGTCGGGGCCCAGGACGAGCCCGGCCGCGTAGCGCGGGCGGACGGCCCCCGAGCCGTCGATGGAGCGTATGACGACCTCGGTGGTGTCACTGCCCGCGGGAGTCGCCTCGAGCTGGAACCGGTGCTGCTCGGTTCCGTCGAAGAGGACGCCCTTGTGGACCGCGAAGTCCCGCACCTGGCGGACGATCCCACCGGTGACCCGCTCCACGGCGCCGATCGCCCAGCCGAGGGCGACCGCCGCCGGCAGGACCGGGACACCGCCCACGACATGGTCGGTGACGACCGGGTCGGCGGCCAGGTCCGTCAGCCGCCGTTCCAGGACGACGGCGGTGGGGCGGCCGGTCTCCCGCACCGACAGCGGTGTGGTCGGACCGAGAACGGTGACCACGTCGTCGCCGCGGTCGGCGGCGAACTGCTCGGTGAACATCCGGGTTCCGGTCGCGACCGGGATGAGCGTGATCCCGCGCTCCTCGAAGACCGCCTTGATCTGCGGGGAGACCATTCCGCTGTCCCAGGCGCCCCAGTTCAGCGAGCTGACCCTGGCCCTCGGGTGGAGCCGCTTGAAGCCCGACGCCCAGGCGTTGAGCATCTCGTTGGCCATGGCGTAGTCGGACTGGCCGTGGTTGCCGAAGAATCCGGCGACCGAGGAGAACAGCACCACGTGCTTGAGCCGGTCGGTGGGCAGGGCGGCCGCGACCGTGCGCAGCCCGGTGAGCTTGGGTGCGAAGACCCGCGCGATCTCCTCGGGCCTCTTCCCGGATATCAGCTGGTCGGCCAGGACTCCGGCGCCGTGCACGAGTCCGGTGACCCGGTCGGCGATGGGGGCCAGAGCCGTGGCCACGGAGGTGGCGTCGGTGATGTCCACCGCCAGGTACTCCGCCTGGCTGCCCGCGGCGCGGATCTCGGCGAGGGTCTGCTTGATCTCACGCTGTCCCACGACGTCGCGGTAGAGCCGCTCGACACGCTTGGGCGTGGGCTTCTCTCCACCGGACTTCAGCGCGGCCACGGCCGCCGCCTTCAGCGCCGCGGCGTCCTCGACGCCCAGGGCCCACGCGGGCTCCTCGCCAAGGGCGGTGCGGCCCAGCAGGAGCAGGCCGGGCCGGTACCGCCTGGCGAGGTCGACGACGCACCGCGCGGTGATCCCGCGGCCGCCACCGGTCACCACGAGCAGGTCCTCGGCGGTGAGTTCGGTGTCGGCGCCTGCCGCCGTCAGCGGCTTGTCGGCCAGGGTGAGGGTGACGCGGCGGCGGCCGTCGAGGCCCACCTGCGCGGGCTCGGCCGAGGCATCGTTGACCTCGTCCAGCAGGAGACCGGCGGCGGTCACCGTGTCCACGGTGGGCGCGAGGTCCACGGCCCGGCAGAACACCTCGGGGGCTTCCACGGCCAGGGTCTTGACCAGCCCGGTGAGGCCGCCGGCCGGGACCGCGTCCTCGTCCACCCCGGAGAGACCGAAGGTGCCGTCGAGACGGGTGACGGTGACGAAGGCGGAGCGGCCGGTCGCCGCGGCGGCGGTCAGCGGCTCGACCACGTGCTTGGCGAGCAGGAGGGCGTGGGCGGCTCGGTGGACGCCCTCGGCCCAGTCGGTGGCCGTCGTGGCGAAGCCGACGACCAGGCGCACCTGGTGGGCGAGAACCTCCTTGACCCGATCGGCCAGCTCGTCCGCGTCCCATGAGCCGAGAGCGGAGTCATCGGCGCCGTCCGCGCCGCGCCGGGCGGCACCGGGCAGGCGCAGCGTGTGCACACGCCATCCGGCCTCGGTCAGCCGTGCGGCGAGGGCCGGGGCGAGTTCACCGCCGTCGTCGAGGAGGAGCGCTGCGGAACCGGCCGGGTAGGCGTCGGCCAGCAGGTCCGGGGTGGGCAGTTCGGCGAGCGCCGCGTGGGCCCGGCCGAGCCGTCCGGCGGCAGCGTCCGCGACGGCCTGCTGGGCAGCAGCGTCCGCGTCGGCCTGCTGGGCTGGAGCGTCGGCCTGCGGGGCGCCTCCGGTCGCTGCCGCCATGAAGCCGACGATGTCGCCCAAGGTCCGCAGCTCACCGAGCTGTTCGGGACCCACCTCGGCATCACTGGGGAAACGCTCCTGGAGCACACCCATGATCTCGACCCGCTTGATCGAGTCGATCCCCAGATCAGCCTCCACATCCATACCCAGCTCAAGCATCTCCGCCGGATAGCCCGTCTTCTGCGCCACCACATCCAGCAACGCCCGCTCGACAGCCGACGAAGAGGGACCGGCCGGGGCAGCCGGGGCCGCCGAAGCAACGGGGGCGGCAGCGGAACCGCCGGACAGGTCGGCCATGAAGCCGACGATGTCGCCCAAAGTCCGCAGCTCACCGAGCTGTTCCGGACCCACCTCGGCATCACTGGGGAAACGCTCCTGGAGCACACCCATGATCTCGACCCGCTTGATCGAGTCGATCCCCAGATCAGCCTCCACATCCATACCCAGCTCAAGCATCTCCGCCGGATAGCCCGTCTTCTGCGCCACCACATCCAGCAACGCCTGCTCCACAGCCGCCGGGGAAACTCCTGCGGGGGCCGGGGTCTCGACCACGGGCGTGGGCTTCGGCGCCTCCACGACGGCCGCGGGCGCCGGGGTCTCCACGACCGGGGCGGGGGCCGGGGCCACCGGTATCTCGGCCACCGGGGCGGGCGGGGTCTCGGCCACCGGGGCGGGCGGGGTCTCGGCCACCGGGGCGGGCGGCAGCGCCGCGGGGGCGGGCTGGGCGACCGGGAGTGCGGCGGGCGGCTGCGCAGCCGCCGGGGCCACCGCCGGGGCGGCGGGAGCGGCAGGCGCCGCGGCCGGGGACGCCGCCGCGGCGGTGCGGCCGGTGCGGCCCAGCTCCAGTTCGGCGAGGTCGCGCAGGACCTCGTTGGCCTTGAGGTGGGTGCGGCCGATGGCCAGGCCGTGCTCCTTCACCGCGGAGACACCGGCGAAGACCTCGCCCAGGCGTCCCTCGGCCGCGGCCCGCTCCACCAGGCCGGCGAGGCGTTCGGCGCTGCGCAGCTGGCCGTTGAGGTAGTCGTCGTGCAGGGAGAGGTGGTCGGCCACGAGCTCGGTCAGGCGGGTGTCGCCCGCTGCCGGTGGCGGTGAGTTCTGGTCGCTGTCCATGTACGGGGTCTCCGTGGTCTCCAGGACGGGTCGCGTCGGCGGCGCGGCGGGCACGGGGGCCGCCACCGGGGCCGGGGGCTCCTGCGCCACCGGGGCGGGCGCGAGTACGGGCGCCGCCACGGGCTCCGGCGGCGCTGCCGGGGCGGGTGCGGGAGCGGCTGCGGGGGTCGGCGCGGGCGCGGCTGCGGCTGCGGCTGCGGGGGCGGCTACGGGGGCGGTGGGCAGGGTGACCTTGTAGCCGTTCTCAATGGCGTCGCGGTACGCGGCCTTCCTCGGCTCGGAGACGTAGTTGATGCCGTTGAGCATCACCGTCATCCCCTTGGCCGGTGCGGCCTCCGGCACCGGTGCGGTGTAGCGGTCCGCGGTGTCCAGCGGCAGTCCGAGGACCGCGAGCTGGGCCACGGCCTGCTTCAGCGCGGTGTCGGCGTCACGGTCGGGACCGGCGTCGAGCTGGACGGCGGTGTGCTCGCGGTCGCCGAGGATGCGGCGGACCAGCTGGGTGAGCACGCCCTTGGGGCCGAATTCCACGAAGGTGCGGTGGCCCGCCGCGTACATCTCCTCGACACGGTCGGCGAAGTGCACCGGGTTGATCAGCTGCTCCGTGATCACGCGCCGGTTGGCCTCCACGTCGGCGCCGTAGCTCGCGCCGGGGGTGTTGGCGTACACCGTGCCTCGCGGCTCGCGGATCTGCGCGGCCTCCACATGGGCGCGGAACGCCTCCACCGCGTGCCCGACGAAGGAGGTGTGGAACGCGGCCGAGACCGGCAGCCGGGTGGCCCGGACACCGGCTTCCTTCGCCGCGGCGACGAGCCGGTCCACCTCCTGTGTGGCGCCCCCGACGACGATCTGGTCGGCGGCGTTGCGGTTGCACACCACCAGGGCGGGGTGGGCGGCGAGCAGTTCGGCGACCTTCTCCTCCGGCGCGCTGACGGCGGCCATGGCGCCCGCGTCGAAGTCGGAGCCCGCGTCGAGGCCCGAGCCCGCGTTCGCGGGCGGCGCCATCGCCGCTCCTCGGGCGCGGGCGAGCGCGAAGTAGGCGTCGTCGTCGAGGGCTCCGGAGGCCCACAGCGCGGTGAGTTCACCGAAGCTGTGTCCGAGGAAGCCCTCGGCCTTGAAGCCGAGCTCCTCCAAGTACCGGAACTGGCCTGCCGACAGGGCGCCGATGGCGGGCTGGGCGTAGTCGGTGCGGCGCAGCGCCTCTTCCTGGGCGCCCTTGGCGGAGACGTCGAAGGCGGGCGGGGGGAACGCGACCCTGGACAGCGGCAGCGTCCCATCGAAGTGCCGGTTGGCCCGGTCGAAGGCGGCACGCAGCGGCGGCACCCCGAGCACGGCGGTGTGCCCGAGGTTGACGTACTGGCTGCCCTGCCCGGCGAAGAGCGCGGCGACCTTGCCGGTCTCGGCCGCGTCACGGCGGAAGTGGACGCCCTTGGGGTGCGACCACGAGCGGGCGTCGGGCCGGGAGCGCAGTTCGCCCAGGGCGAGTTCGCGCAAGCCGGCCAGCTCGGCCCCGGTGCGGGCGACGAAGGCGACACGGGCGTGGCCGGCGGGGACCGGTCCCCCGGTGGGCTCGGCCCCCTCGGCGAGAGCCCGTTCCAGTCCGGCCGTGTCCGGGGCGTGCCACAGGTGCACCTTGGCGACCGGGAACATGACCTTCAGGTCGTCGCCGTCGCCGTGCTCCTCCATCACGAAGTGGAAGTTGGTGCCGCCGAAGCCGAACGAGGAGATGGCGGCCCGCCTGCTGGGGCGCCGCGGGTCACGGATCCACGGGCGGCTGACGGTGTTGACGTAGAACGGGCTGTCCTCGAAGTCCACGGCGGGGTTGGGCTCGTCGACGTTGATCGTGGGCGGCAGCACCTTGTGGTGCAGGGCCAGCGCCAGCTTGATCATGCCTGCCGCTCCGGCGGCCGCCTTGGTGTGCCCTATCTGGGACTTGACGCTGCCGACGGCCGCGTAGCCCTTGCTCTCGGTGGCCTCGGAGACCACGGCGGACAGCGCGGACAGCTCGGTGGCGTCGCCGACCGCGGTGCCGGTGCCGTGCGCCTCGAACAGCTCGACGGTCTCGGGCGAGCAGTCCGCGTCCTCGTAGGCGCGGCGCAGCGCGACCATCTGCCCTTCCTTGCGGGGGGCGTAGATGGACTTGAACCGGCCGTCGCTGGAGGAGCCGATGCCCCGGATGACCGCGTAGACGCGGTTGCCGTCGCGCTCGGCGTCTGCGAGGCGGCGCAGCGCGAGCATGCCGATGCCCTCGCCGATGAGTGTGCCGTCGGCGTCCTTGTCGAACGGGCGGATGCGGCCGGCCTTGGAGAAGGCCGGGGTCTTGGAGAAGCACAGGTACATGAAGATCGTGTTCTCGGCGTCGCAGCCACCGGCGAGCATGGTGTCCGCCCGGCCCTCGAGCAGTTCGCTGACGGCCGTCTTCGTCGCCGCGAGCGAGCTCGCGCAGGCGGCGTCGATCGTCATATTGGTGCCGCCGAGGTCGAGGCGGTTGGCGATGCGCCCGGCGACGACGTTGCCGAGCATTCCGGGGAAGGAGTTCTCCTCCCAGGGGGCGAAGGCCAGCTTGAACTTCTCGGCGATCTCCTCGGCGTCGCGGTCGCTCAGCCCGCAACTGCGCACGACCTCCTTGAGCACGGGGGTCTGGAGGCGGGCGGACAGCGGCTGGGTGAGCTGGTTGGCACCGGTGACGCCGAGGACCACTCCAGTGCGGGACGGGTCGTACCAGGACTGGTCGGCGTGCGCGTCCTTGAGCAGGTCGCGGGCGACGACCAGGCTCAGGAGCTGGAGGACGTCGGTGACCTCCAGGGTGTTCGGCGGGAGGCCGAACTCCAGGGGGTTGAACGGGACCGGCGGGATGAAGCCGCCGCGCCTGGAGTACGTCTTGTCCGGCGCTGCGGGGTCGGGGTCGTAGTGCTCGGCCACATCCCAGTGGGTTGCGGGCACGTCCTCGATGCAGTCGGCGGCCGCGACGACGTTGCTCCAGAATTCACGCAGATCGCGGGAGTTGGGGTAGAGGGCCGACAGACCGACGATGGCTACGGGGTCTCTGGCGAGCCGACGATCGAGGTCGGAATCCTGCGAAGAGTTCACGGCGGGGCTCTCTCGGTCTGGGGGTTCAGCCGACTCGGTCTCGGCTGGCGGGGACTGTCGGTGGGCAGAACTCGGCAACGGAGTCGTCGGCCCGGGAATCGCCGCCCCGGGAATCGCCGACCGCGCGGTTGTCGACCGCAGGGTTGTCGACCGCGGGGTTGTCGACCGCGGGGTTGTCGACCGCGGGGTTGTCGACGACGCCGACCAGGCGCGCGATCATCTCGGCGGAGTCCTGGCGGGCGAGCATCGTGTAGTGGTCGCCCGGAGCGGTGTGCAGCTCCAGGCCGTGGGGGGCGAGTTCTTCCCAGCCGAGCGTGGGGTCTTCGGGGATGAGGCTGCCCTCGGCCTTGATCAGGACGATCGGCGCATGGGCGGGCCCGGGTCGGTAGGGGGCGGTGAGCCGGT
Source organism: Wenjunlia tyrosinilytica (assembly GCF_014646055.1). Lineage (GTDB taxonomy): Bacteria > Actinomycetota > Actinomycetes > Streptomycetales > Streptomycetaceae > Wenjunlia > Wenjunlia tyrosinilytica. Next base: position 121,797 of record NZ_BMMS01000018.1, on the reverse strand, counting down.
TGTTGCGCAACAGCCCGTCGACATAGGTGTCGTAGAGCTTGCGCAGACCCGGCATCGGTGTGTCGGGGGAGAGCGCCCCCGCGGCGACCGCCGCGTCCAGGACCTGCAACAGGCCGTCCTCGGCGCTGTGTCCGGCCAAGCGGCTGGCGAACACCCGTATCCGGCGCTGCCGTTTGGCCCCGAGGTACATGGCGAACCAGCCGAGCAGTAGCGGTGGGTCGAGCGCTTCGTCGGGCTGCTGGTACGCCTGCGTCGGCGCGATGCTGTCGAGCAGCACCAGCCGCCGCGGCCGTCGGCCCTCGGACATCTGCCGGGCCATCTCCAGCGCCAGCACACCCCCGAACGACCAGCCGGCGAGTACATAGGGCCGTCCGTCGTGGACCGGGCCCTCCGGCAGCGCCTCGAACTCGGCCCGCAGCTTCGCCGCCAGCGCCTCGAGGGTGGTGTCCGCCCGGCCGCCCGCCAGCGCCGCGTCGAAGTACTCGGGGACCGCGCTGAGGTCGAGGACGGTCAGTCCGCTGCCCTCGGGAAGGGCGGCGGCCAAGGCCCGGTGCACATCGGCCGGCAGCGCCCCCGGGTGGACGAGGAAGACGGTGCGGCCACCGGGGGCGGCGGTCCTGAGGCGGCGGACGATCTGCGGGGCCGCGGGCTGTCTACGACGCGGCCGCACGCTGCTCGCTCTCCTCGGCGATGTACGCGGCCAGGTCCTTCGTGGTCGGGTGGTACCACAGCGCCGTGGTCCCGATCTCGAAGCCGAGCCAGCTCTCCAGCTCGCCCGCGAGGATGAGCGCTTCGGTGGAGTCGAGGTCGAACTCGTCGAAGTACTGCTCGGGCGAGACCTGGTCGCTGGAGACTCCGAGGCGGTGCGCGATCTTGTCGATCAGCCAGTCCTGGGCTTCCTTCGCCGTGACTGCTGCCATGGTCGTTCCTTTCGTGTCCTGGTGCGGTTTTCGGCATGGCTCGGCCGCGGATCCGGGTCTCCCCCGAATTCGTCTGCGAGGTGTTGTGCTCGGTAATTCCGCGGCGCGGAGGGATTCAGACGCTCCGGCGCCTCACTTCGCTACTGCCAGCCCATGGTGAAGGTCTCCGTGGAACAGGTCGGGAAGCCCGCTGCGGCGGGACGGATCATGGAGTGGCCCTTCCGTGATTCCGACGCCGGATCCGGTTCTCGAGGGATCCGATGTGATGAGCATGCGGCCGCCTCAAGGTCCTTTCCAGTGGCACGGGGTGTCAGGATCCGTCCTCGGCATAAGCCGTCCACCGCGATCGGGCGGGTGCGGGGGCTGGCCGCACGGAGGAGCCGGGAAGGCGGCTTCGCAGCCCAGGAGCACCGCCTCGCCCCCGAAGGCGGCGCGGTCGGCGATCGCCCTGCGGCACAGCGCGGTCGCGGTGTACTCGGCGGCCTCCAGCGAGGGGGCGAGGATGAACAGACCGAGAACGGGGTCCGTTCCGGTGCACGGGTGGGCGGTGACATGCTCGAGTCCGTCGCCCGGACACGCCGCTGACATGATGAGCGACGGGGCATCCGGTGACAATACCGCCCCGTCAGGAATCCTTACGTGGGCATGAATGAGGTACATGCACCGATCATCACCGGAACGGATAGGCAGGCCTCCCTTTCGGGGAGGGCTAATTTATGCAGCCGGTAAAACCGGCCAGGACCGGTGTCCGGATATAAAGAGCGGCCGGAAAACGCCTGCGGACGCTACCGTCCGCCCGCTGCCGAACGCGGTCCGGAACGCACCGCCGGCCGGGCCGGCGCGGCGCTCCTCGGCCTGGGCCTGGGGTCGAGCCAGCCGCGCTGGGCGGCGTAGGCTCCGGCCTGGAAGCGGCTGCGCGCGCCGAGGCGCTCCATCAGCTCCGCGGCGATGCGCCGGGCGGTCCTGGGGGCGACACCGAGGCGGTGGGCGGTCGCCTCGTCGGTCAGCCCCTGGGCGAGCAGGCGCAGGACCTCGGCCTGCTGAGGGGTGATACCGCGCTCGTCGCGCCTGGTGGTCCTGCCGAGCGGGGTGGCGTTGTGCCACACCATGTCGAACAGTCCGCACAGCGCGGCCACCGCCCCGTACATGTGCAGGACGGTGGCGGAGGGCTCGCCGTTGGCGCCCTCGTTGGAGACGATCGCGGTACGGCGGTCGAGGACGACCATGCGGACCGGCAGGGTGGGCCCGGTGCGGATCTCGCCGCCGAGCCGGGTGAGCCAGTCGGCATAGGCGATGGACGGCGGGTGGTTGCGCACACTGTCGAGGTACACGGTGCGCATCCGCACACCGCGGCGCAGCAGTTGCTCGTCCAGGGGCTTGGCGGCCTCGCGGTTCTCGGCGCTCTGGGCTCCGCCGGGGGCGAACGACATGACCTCGTTCTCCACCGCCCGGGTGAGGACGGAGAGCTTGGCGCGGATCTGGTCGAGGCCGGTCAACTGCTCGGCGCCCGCGTACCCCTTGACCTGGCGCAGCTCCGCGCATTCGGCGATCAGGCGCACAGCCGCGGCCCGCGACTGCTCGAACCTCTGCTGGTGGGCGGCGAGTTCGGCCTGCTGGCGGGCGAGGAGCATTTCCATGCCGACTTCCGGACGGATCGCCCGCATCTCGCCGGGCACGTCGTAGGAGGGCCGCAGCAGGGCGAGTTCGCTGAGTTTGTCGAGGGCGCCGCGGACCTCCTCCTCGGTCAGGCGCAGGCGGGCCGCGATGTCGGCGACGCCGCCCTCCTGGGTGGCGAGCATTTCGCGGTAGACGTTCTCGGCCACCGAGTCCAGGCCCAGCAATTCGAGCATTGCGCACTCCCCAACTCGACCGGGCGAGTTGCCACTCGACCGGCCGCACCCCCGGTCGGGCTGCCTTGACCAGCGCTTATTGTGACCTTGACGCTCGCTTCCGGCTCGAGCCCACGCGGACCCTGCGGGCCAGGACCGGGCGAAGACCCCCAAATGAGGCGCAAAGAGGGGCCGCCCTCCCCGTCCCGGTGAGGGCGGCCCCCTTCCCCGGTGCCGGGCCGCGGCAGGGACGGCAGTCCGGTCCCGGGGAAGCGGCGACTGCCTTGTGGATGTGGAGCAGTGAGCGGCGGGACGGCGTCCGATCGGCAGGACGCCCTGCCGCCCCCGGCCTGCGGCGAGCCGACCCTCCTGCCCACCGAGGGGGGAGTCCATGCCCCCTGCCCGCCGGCAGGCAAGCCCGGCCCCCTTGCCCGCCCGGAGGCAGGCCCCGCAACCCCTTGCCCGCCTGAGGGCGAGTCCACGCCCACTGGCCACACGGAGGCAGGCCCAGCACCCCTGCCCGCCCGGAAGCAACCCCCGCACCCCTGCCCGCCGGAGGACCAGTCCACGCCCACTGGCCACACGGAGGCAGGTCCGGCACCCCTGCCCGCCCGGAAGCAACCCCCGCACCCCTGCCCGCCGGAGGGCCAGTCCACGCCCACTGGCCACACGGAGGCAGGTCCGGCCCCCTGCCCGCCGGAGAGCGAGTCCACGCCTCCTGGCCACTCGGAGGCAGGTCCCGCACCCCTGCCCGCCGGAGAGCGAGGGAGACGTGGCCGGGCGACGACACCGCCGGTCTCCCGCACCCCTGCCCGCCGGAGGCAACCCCCGCACCCCTGCCCGCCGGAGGACCAGTCCACGCCCACTGGCCGCTCAGAGGCAGGTCCAGCCCCCTGCCCGCCCGGAAGCAACCCCCGCACCCCTGCCCGCCGGCAGGCAAGCCCGGCCCCGCATGCCCGCCCGGAGGCAGGTCCGGCACCCCTGCCCGCCGGAGAGCGAGGGAGGCGCGGCCGGGCGACGACACCGCCGGTCTCCCGCACCCCTGCCCGCCGGAGGCAACCCCCGCACCCCTGCTCGCCGGCAGGCAAGCCCTGGCCCCGTCTGCCCGCTAGGGAGGGTTCAGGCCACGGAGCCGACCCGGCGGGTCGGCGACCGGCCCTCGTGGTGGATGGGGCCCGTGCCGCGGGTCAGCGGCGCTCCGCTTCCCCCGCGGCGGTGGGCGACGATCTCCGCCCCGATGGACAGGGCGGTCTCCTCCGGCGTCCTGGCGCCGAGGTCGAGGCCGATCGGCGAGTGGAGCCTGGCCAGCTCGAACTCGGTGACCCCGGCCTCGCGCAGGCGGCCGAGCCGGTCCTCGTGGGTGCGCCGCGATCCCATCGCGCCCACGTACGCCACGGGCAGCCGCAGCGCGCGCTGGAGCAGCGGGATGTCGAACTTGGCGTCGTGCGTAAGCACGCACATCACCGTGCGGCCGTCCACCGCGGTGCCGTCGAGGTAGCGGTGGGGCCAGTCGACGACGACCTCGTCGGCGTCGGGGAAACGCGCGGGGGTGGCGAAGACCGGCCGGGCGTCGCAGACGGTGACGCGGTACCCGAGGAACTTGCCGACGCGCACCACCGCGGAGGCGAAGTCGATGGCGCCGAAGACCAGCATCCGCGGCGGGGGCACGCTCGATTCGACCAGCACCGACAGGGGCTCTCCGCAGCGGCTGCCGTCCGCGCCGATACGGATCAGCTCGGTGCGCCCGGCATCCAGCAGGGCCGCGGCCTCACCCGCGACCGACCGGTCGAGCCCGTCGTCCCCCAGGCTGCCCGAAGCCGAGGCACCCGAAGCCGAGACACCGGAAGCCGAAGTGCCGGGGGCCGAAGTATCGAGGGCCGAGGTGCCCGCGGCCGGGCCGCCGGAGCGCACCATGAGGGCGCGCCCCAGCAGCTCGTCGGGGCCCTCAACGATCCTGGCGACGGCCGCCGCCTGCCCCCGCGAGGCGGCGTCCACGGCGGAGGCGATCAGCGGGCGCCCGGCGCTGCGCGGCCGCACCGGCTGGACGAAGATGTCGATGACACCGCCGCAGGTCAGGCCCACGGCGAAGGCATCCTCGTCGCTGTACCCGAAGCGCTGGAGCACGCTGCGACCGGACTCCAGCGCCTCCTGGCACAGCTCGTACACCGCTGCCTCGACGCATCCGCCGGACACACTGCCGATCGCGGTGCCGGCGTCGTCCACGGCGAGCGCCGCCCCCGGCTGCCTGGGACCGCTGCCGCTGACGGCCACCACGGTGGCGACGGCGAAAGCGCGCCCCTGCTCGCACCACCGGTGCAACTCTTCGGCGATGTCCAGCATCGTGAGCTCCTTGTCCTTACCGATGGATGGAGGCTACTGATCGCTGCTTGACTCCCAGCCAGCTCTCGATCGGCCCGAGCGGGAACCGGACGAGCAAAACCTCGGACAGCACCCCCATGTGCGGGCCTGGTTCGCGCCATCCGCCCTGCGCCGCCTTGACGGCGACGTAGGCGATGACGCCCGCCGCGTTGCCCGCGGTGATCGAGTAGGTGAACGGCATGAGGACGAAGGTCGGGAAGACCGGGATCGACGCGGCCGGGTCCGGCCGGTCGATGTGACGGGCGCTCCCCATCATCATCGCTCCGATCACCCACGAGCGCGGCGGCTGCCACCCGGCTGGGGTGGATGACCTGGGCCAACGGGGTGGGGCCACTTCGATCCGTGCCACACCCGGGGCAGCACACGGCAGGTGCGCGCCGCCCCGGGGTGGGGGGCGCCCCGCGCACTCGCGGGGCGCCACGGCCTCACGTTCCGGTGAGGTGTTCGGGACGCACCGGAACGCGTCCGAGGGGCAGACCGGTCGCCGCGCGGATCGCGGCGACCACCGCCGGGGTGGAGGACAGCGTCGGGGCCTCGCCCACACCGCGCAGCCCGTAGGGGGCGTGCTCGTCGGCGAGCTCGAGGACGTCCACGGGGATGGTCGGGGTGTCGAGGATCGTCGGGATCAGGTAGTCCGTGAAGGACGGGTTCCTGACCTTGGCCTCCTCGGAGACGACGATCTCCTCCATGACGGCCAGGCCCAGGCCCTGCGTGGTGGCGCCCTGGATCTGGCCGACCACCGACAGCGGGTTGAGCTGCTTGCCGACGTCCTGGGCGCAGGCGAGCTCGACGACTTTGACCAGGCCGAGTTCGGTGTCGACCTCGACCACCGCGCGGTGGGCCGCGAAGGAGTACTGGACATGGCCGTCTCCCTGGCCGGTGACCAGGTCGAACGCCTGGGTGGGGCGGTGCCGCCACTCCCGCTCGACGTCGACGCACTCGCCCTCGAGGACGTCCACGAGGCCGGTCAGGACCTCACCGGCGTCGGTGACGACCTTGCCGCCCTCCAGCAGCAGCTCCGCGGTGGCCCACGCCGGGTGGTACGAGCCGAACTTCGCCCGCCCCAGCTCCAGGACACGCTCACGAACAGCCTCGCAGGTGTGCTTCACCGCGCCGCCGGTGACATAGGTCTGGCGGGAGGCGGAGGTGGAGCCCGCGGAGCCGACCTGGGTGTCGGCGGGGTGGATGGTGACCTGGGTGACGCCCAGTTCGGTACGGGCGATCTGGGCGTGCACCGTGACACCGCCCTGCCCGACCTCTGCCATCGCGGTGTGCACGACGGCCACCGGCTCGCCGTTGATCACCTCCAGCCGCACCCGGGCGGTGGAGTAGTCGTCGAAGCCCTCGGAGAAGCCGACGTTCTTGATGCCGACCGCGTATCCCACCCCGCGGACCACGCCCTCGCCGTGGGTGGTGTTGGACAGGCCGCCCGGCAGGGCCCGCACATCGGCGCCGCTGCCCGCGCAGAGCCACTGCCGCTCCGGCGGCATCGGCATCGCCTTGACCCGGCGCAGCAGTTCGGCGACCGGGGCCGGGGAGTCGACGACCTGGCCGGTCGGCATGACCGCGCCCTGGGACATCGCGTTGATCTGCCGGAACCCCACCGGGTCCATGTCCAGCTCCGCGGCCAGCCTGTCCATCTGGGCCTCGTAGGCGAAGCACGCCTGGACCGCGCCGAAGCCGCGCATGGCGCCGCAGGGCGGGTTGTTGGTGTAGAGCGCCAGGGCCTCGATCTCGACGTTGTCGATCACGTAGGGGCCGACGGACAGGGAGGACGCATTGCCGACGACGGCCGGGGAGGACGACGCGTAGGCGCCGCCGTCCAGTACGATCCGGCACTTCATATGCGTGATCCGGCCGTCCCGGGTCGCACCGTGCTCGTAGTGGAGCTTGGCCGGGTGCCGGTGGACATGGCCGAAGAACGACTCGAACCGGTTGTAGACGATCTTCACCGGCTTGCCGGTGTGCAGGGCCAGCAGGCAGGCGTGGACCTGCATGGACAGGTCCTCACGGCCGCCGAAGGCGCCGCCGACGCCGGAGAGCGTCATCCGCACCTTCTCCTCGGGCAGGCCGAGGACGGGGGCGATCTGGCGCAGGTCCGCGTGCAGCCATTGGGTGGCGATGTACAGGTCCACACCGCCGTCCTCCGCGGGGACGGCGAGGCCGGACTCCGGGCCGAGGAACGCCTGGTCCTGCATGCCGACCTCGTACTCACCGGTGACGATCACATCGGCCCGCGCCTTCGCGGCCTCGACGTCGCCGCGCACGATGGGCTGGCGGTGGACGATGTTCGGGTGCGGGACGTGGTCCTTGTGGTGGTCGTCGCGGTGGGGGTGCAGCAGCGGCGCGTCCGGGGCGGTCGCTGTCTCCTCGTCGATCACCAGCGGCAGCGGCTCGTAGTCCACCTTGATCTTGGCGGCGGCACGCCGGGCGGTCTCGGGGTGGTCGGCGGCGACGAGGGCCACCGGTTCTCCGTGGTGGCGGACCACCGCGTCGGCGAGGACCGGGGTGTCCTGGTACTCCAGGCCGTAACGGGTCTCGAACCGCAGGTCGTCATGGGTCATGACGGCGTGGACGCCGGGCGTCCGCAGCGCCTGTGCGGTGTCGATCGACAGGATCCGGGCGTGGGCGTGGGGGCTGCGCAGGGTGAAGCCCCACAGCATGTCGTCGTGCCACATGTCGGACGCGTAGGCGAACTCGCCGGTCACCTTCAGGGTGCCGTCGGGGCGGAGCGTGGACTCCCCGACACCGCCCCTGGTGCCGCTGCCCTGGGTGAGGTTCGTGGGGGTACGGACAACGCCCATCTCAGGCACCCTCTCCGGCCTTCGCGGTCCCGCCGCGGGCGGCCGCCAGGCGTACCGCGTCGAGGATCGTCTCGTAGCCCGTGCAGCGGCACAGGTTCCCCGACAGCGCCTCGCGGATGTCGGCGTCGGAGGGGGACGCATTGCGTTCGAGCAGTTCGTCGGCGGTGACGAGCAGGCCCGGAGTGCAGAAGCCGCACTGCACCGCTCCGGCGTCGATGAACGCCTGCTGGATCGGGGACAGCTCGGTGCCCCCGCCGGTCAGGGAGTCGGCGGCGTGCGAGCCGGGCCCGACGCCGGTGGGGCCCGCCTGCCACGTCCTGGCCTCGTCGAGGCTCGTTCCGCGGGCACCGGTGGTGCGTCCGCCCTCGGAGCGCTCCCTGGAGTGGTCCGCCAGGCCCTCGACGGTGACGACCTCGCGGCCCTCGACCTGTCCGGCGGCGACGAGGCAGGCGCAGACGGGGGCGCCGTCGAGGCGGACGGTGCAGGAGCCGCACTCGCCCTGCTCGCAGGCGTTCTTCGAGCCGGGCAGGCCCAGCCGCTCACGCAGGAGGTAGAGCAGGCTCTCGCCCTCCCAGACGTCGTCGGCCTCCTGGCGGCGGCCGTTGACGGTGAAGGTCACGCGCATCGCTCACTCCTCTCGTCGCCGCGGCCGCGCAGCTCTTCCCAGGTCCAGCCGAGCGTGCGGCGGGCCATCACCGTGAGGGCGTGCCTGCGGTATCTGGCGCTGCCCCGCACGTCGTCGATGGGGTTGGCGGCGCCCGCGACCAGCTCGCCGAACCGGCGGGCCACGGACGGTGGGATGATCTTGCCGTTGTCCCAGTGGCCGCCCTCCTCGAGCGCCGCGTCGAGGAACCGCTCGGCCTCGCGGGCGCGCACGGGCGTGGGGGCGGCGGAGCCGATGCCGGTGCGCACCGTGCGGGTCCCGGGGTGCAGCGCGACGGCGAAGGCGCACACCGCGATCACCATGGCGTTGCGGGTGCCGACCTTGGAGAACTGCTGGGGGCCGTCGGCCTTCCTGATGCGCACCGCCCTGATCAGCTCGTCGGGCGCGAGCGCGTTGCGCTTGACGCCGGTGTAGAACTCCTCGACCGGGATCAGGCGGGTGCCCCGGACCGACTCGGCCTCGACCTCCGCGCCCGCGGCCAGCAGCGGGGGGTGCGAGTCACCCGCGGGCGAGGCCGCGCCGAGGTTGCCACCGACGCTGCCGCGGTTGCGGATCTGCGGAGAGCCCACGGTGCGCGCGGCCAGCGCAAGGCCCGGCAGCTCGGCGGAGAGCTCCTCGATGACGCGGGTGTAGGAGACGGAGGCGCCGAGGCGGACGACGTCCTCACCGACCTCCCACTCCTCGAGCTCGGCGATCCGGTTGAGGTCCACGAGCACGTCGGGGCGGCGGTGGTCGAAGTTCAGCTCGACCATCACATCCGTGCCGCCCGCGATGGGCACGGCCGAGGGATGCTCCGCCTTGGCGGCCAGGGCCTCCTCCCAGTCGGCGGGGCGCAGGAACTCCATGTGGGCGCTCTCTTCGTTTCCGGGAACGGTGCATGTGCTGTTCACGAGGTATGGCGCCAGTACACCGACAGCGGGCCATCCGGGTGCAGTCACCGAACGCATGAAGGACTTCTGTGGGTGGGGCCGCGGTCTTGTAGATTCCTCCGAAGAGGGGTCTCGTGAAACCTCACGAGACCCGTGCCGCAACACCGATGGAACGGGCCGGGCGCGACCCTGGATGCACAACGGGTCGACAGGTGCACCGGCCGCCCGGGCCGGGTGGGCGCCCCGGACACGAGGAAGTGGCGAACATGCGTCTGCAGGCACTGCTGGAAACGGACGAACTGGGCCTGCGGCTGCTGGGGGGCGGGGACGAACTCGACCGCACGGTCCGCGGCGTGATGACCACCGACCTGCGCGACCCCAGCCGCTACCTCAAGGGCGGGGAGCTGGTGCTGACCGGGCTGGCCTGGCGGCACTCGCCCGAGGACTCCGAACGCTTCGTGCGCATCCTGGCCTCGGCCGGTGTGGCGGGCCTCGCCGCGGGCGAGGCGGAGCAGGGCGCCATCCCCGACGACCTGGTGCGTGCCTGCGCCAAGCACCATCTGCCGCTGTTCGCGGTGGACGAGAACGTCGCCTTCGCCGCCATCACGGAGCACGTGGTGCGGCAGGTCTCCACCGAGCGGGCCGGGGACCTGGCCGCCGTCGTCGAGCGGCACCGCAGGCTGATGTCCTCCGGGCCCGAGGGCGGCGGCCCGGACGCCGTCCTGGGCCTGCTCGACTCCGACCTCGACCTGCGGGCCTTCGTCCTGTCCCCCATCGGGCGGCAGATCGCCGGGGTGGCCCCCGGGCTTTCCCACGAGACGGGCGCCGCCCTGGCGGGCGAGCACCTGGCCGCCCAGCGCGGCAGCCGCCCGGGGCCGCACCGCACGGCCGTGCGAGGCCGCCGGTACTCGCTCTTCCCGGTCCGGCGCGGCGCCGATGCCGAGGTCCGCGGCTCGGCGCTGTCCGACTGGCTGCTGGCCGTGGAGGCGGACTCGGCCGACTGGCCCGCCGAGCGTCTCGACCTGGTGCGCGGTGTCGCCCAGCTGATCGCGGTGGAACGGGACCGGCGCGACGCCGCCCGTATGGTGCGGCGCCGCCTCGCCCAGGAGGTGCTCGACCTCGTCCAGGCCGGTGCCTCGCCCGCCGAGGTGGCCGCACGCCTGCGGGTCGCCGGGCCGGTCCTCCTGCCGGGTGTCGGCACGGGCCCGCACTGGCAGGTCGTGGTCGCGACCGTGGAGTGGAGCGGCGAGCAGGCCCTTCCCTCGGGCTCCGTCGCCCAGGCGCTTCTGGAGGAGGTGCTGGCGGACCCCTTCGCGGCCGGGGGCGACCCGTCCGAGCGCATCGCCGTGGCGCACGACGGAATCGAGGCGGTGGCCCTGGTGCCCATGCCGTCCGGTGAGGAGCAGAAGGGGGAACTGCTCGCCGCCGACCTGCTGGCCGCCATCGGCGGGCCGCTGGCGATGGGCCTGGCCGCCGACGGACGGCTGACCGTGGGCGTCAGCGCCACCGTCCATTCCGCCGAGGGGCTGCGCGGCGCCCTGGAGGAGGCCCGGCACGCCCGGCGGGTGGCCGCCGCCCGCCCGGGGCAGGTCTGCGTCGCCGGGCACGAGGAGCTGGCCTCCCACGTCCTGTTGCTGCCGTTCGTCCCGGACGACGTCCGGCGGGCCTTCACCGCCCGGCTGCTGGAGCCGCTGCGCGGGTACGACCAGCGGCACCGCGCCGAGCTGGTCCCCACGCTGGAGGCATTCCTGGAGTGCGACGGCTCCTGGACCAGGTGCGCCACCCGGCTCCATCTGCATGTCAACACGCTGCGCTACCGCATCGGCCGTATCGAGCAGCTCACCGGCAGGGACCTGTCGCGGCTGGAGGACAAGCTGGACTTCTTCCTCGCGCTGCGCATGAGCTGACCGGCGCCGACCGGCTCGCTCCGCACGGGGCCGACCGGCGCCGACCGGGCGCTCCCGCGGCCGTCGGGCGTGGACGAGACCACGAAAATTGGATCATCCAATCGATCACTGCCTCTTGGCGTGGGCCCCCGCCTCGTGCTGGACTGCGCCCACTGCGGACAACTGCCGGCATTGCTCGTACCCGGGGAGGACTGACTGTGGCGGACACCGCCGTGTCGGATGTGTGGCGGCTGAGATCGCGGGGGTGCTGGGGAGAGGCGGCCCGGCTCCTGGAGGTGGACGCGAACGACCCGGGGTCGGCCCTGGAGCGCACCGCGGTGCTGATCGAGCAGTGCATGTTCACCTCGTCCGGGTGGTCCGAGGCCGAGGACGCCCTGCGGGCCGCCGAGGCGCTCGCCCGAACGGATGAACAACGCGGAGCCGCCGCCTGCGAGCGGGGCCACCTCGCCTACGCGTCGACCGTCCTCGGCGCCCGGGACCGGGCGGACGAGGCACGGGCCGCCCTCGGCCGCGGCGCCGCCCTCCTCGCCCTCGACTCGCCCAACCGCCCGCTGCTCGACTTCCGCCGCGGCCTGATCTCCGAGCACCTGTCCCACAACGCCCCCGCCGCACGTGTCGCCTACCGCCGCGCCCACGCGGGCGCCACCGAAGCCGGCGACGACCTGCTCTGCTCGTTCACCTGGCGGCATCTGGCCGGACTCGCGTTCCAGGACGGCGATCTCGCCGAGGCCAGGCACGGGTTCACCGAGTCCCTGCGGCTGCGCGAACAGCTCGGCTACCTCGTCGGCGTCGCACCCGCGCTGACGGCGCTCGCGGACGTGGAGTCCGAGGTCGAGGCGGCCAGGCTGCGGGCGGAGGCGGCACGGCTGGTGCAACTCCTGGGCGGTATCCCGGTGTGGCTGTCGAACCAGCTCGCTCCGACGTAAGGCGATGGCCGTCGCCGCGCACCGTTTCGAGCAGCCGCGGGCCCGTCCGGCCGTCTCATGCGGCACGGCCTGACGGCACCCCAATGGCCGCTTTTATATGGGAGTTGCCCTGATCGCTCGATCGATCAAGGTCAAAGTGTGCCCTTTTGGCTCCAGTTGTCATCAGAGCGTTGCACAGTTGCCCCAAACCGCCTTGTACGCTGCCCTCCATCCGCCAAGATGGGGCGTCAGTCGCCCGACACAAGCGAGGCATGGGATCACATGAGACTCTCGGACATACCGCTTGCCTGGGCCCTGACGGGCCTGGCGCTGCTGGCGGTCGCCGCGGTGGCGACGGCCTACCTGCGCACCCGGGGCGGCAATGCCGAGGACAACGCCCAGACGGACAGCTGGGAGCGCAGCGAGGAGCGCCGCAGGCGCAAGGAACTGATCTACGGCAGCTTCTCCTACCTGCTCCTCTTCTGCTGCGCCGCGGTGGCCGCCGCTCTGTCGTTCCACGGACTCGTCGGCTTCGGCCAGCAGAACCTCAACCTCTCCGGGGGCTGGGAGTACCTGGTGCCCTTCGGCCTGGACGGCGCGGCGATGTTCTGCTCCGTCCTCGCCGTCCGGGAGGCGAGCCACGGTGACGCGGCCCTGGGTTCGCGCCTGCTGGTGTGGGCGTTCGCGGCGGCGTCGGCCTGGTTCAACTGGGTGCACGCCCCGCGCGGCCTGGGCCACGCCGGTGCCCCGGAGTTCTTCGCCGGGATGTCGCTGTCGGCGGCGGTCCTGTTCGACCGCGCGCTGAAGCAGACGAGGCGGGCGGCACTGCGCGAGCAGGGCCTCGTGCCGCGTCCGCTGCCGCAGATCCGCATCGTGCGGTGGCTGCGTGCCCCGCGTGAGACGTACGGCGCCTGGTCGCTGATGCTCCTGGAGAACGTCCGCAGCCTCGACGAGGCCGTGGAGGAGGTCCGCGAGGACCGCCGCCAGAAGGAGCAGGAGCGCCTGCGGCAGCGCGACTCGGACCGGCTCGAGCGGGCCAAGATCCGTGCGCTCAACCGGCAGCACCGCAGCTGGAACCTCGGTCGCGGCGGGCGGCAGGTCCCGGCGCTGCCCTCCTCGACGACCTCGGAGCCTGCCATAGCGGCCCCCGAGGCCGCCCCCGCCGGAGAGCTCCCCGCCCGCGGCAGCCGCCTGGCCCTCCAGCCGGTCCCGGAGAAAGGGGAGCGGGCCGCCGCGGACAAAGGCAGGACGCCGATCGACCTGACGGCCGAGGACGACACGCTCGCCCTCCCGCGCCTGGACTCCCTGGAGCGCAAGCTCAAGGATCTTGAGCAGCAGTTCGGTTGATTCCGAGGGCACCGAGGCATGACGTGGGCAGTTGCGAGGACATCGCAGCTGCCCACGGTCGTTTGAACGGCAGTGGCTGCAACGGACTTCGCATGCCACGGTGATGGCATGCACGGTCATGAGCATCCTCACGGCGACGCCCACCCCGACGCCCACGGCCACCCCCAAGCCCACGGCCACCCCCACGCCCACGAGCACGGCCACCCGCACGAGCACGCCCGCGGTCGTGATCACGAAGGCGGCCGCGCGCGCCGACGCGCCCACGGCCACCCGCACGACCGCGGCCATGACCACGCTCACCGCGGCCGGCTGCACGCGCTCCTGCATCCCTTCCGGCCGCACTCGCACGACCCCGGCGACAAGGTGGACTCCGCGCTGGAATCCTCCGCCGAGGGCCTGCGCACGCTGTGGATCTCCCTCACCGTCCTCGGGGTGACCGCCGCGGTCCAGGCGCTGGTCGCCGTCTCGTCCGGGTCGGTGGCGCTGCTCGGCGACACCGTCCACAATGCGGCCGACGCCCTGACCTCCCTGCCCCTCGCGGTCGCGTTCCTCCTGGGCCGCCGGGCCGCCGGCCGCCGCTTCACCTACGGATACGGGCGCGCCGAGGACCTGGCCGGGATCGCGATCGTGCTCACCATCGCAGCCTCGGCCGCGTTCGCCGGGTACGAGGCCGCGGACCGGCTTCTCCACCCGCACGACGTCACCCACCTGCCGGCGGTGGCCGCGGCCGCGGTGGCCGGCTTCGCCGGGAACGAGTGGGTGGCCCGCTACCGCATCCGCACCGGTCGGCGGATGGGCTCGGCGGCCCTGGTCGCGGACGGGATGCACGCCCGTGGCGACGCTTTCACCTCATTGGCCGTACTGCTGGGCGCGGGTGGGGCCGCCCTCGGGTGGCGGTGGGCGGACCCCGTGGTCGGCCTGGCGATCACCGCCGCGATCGTGGCCGTGCTGTGGGGTGCCGCCCGGGAGGTATTGCGGCGGCTGATGGACGCGGTCGACCCGGAACTGGTCGACACAGCCGAGTCCGCCCTCGTCGCGGTGGACGGAGTGCGCGGCCTCGGAGCGGTGCGGCTGCGGTGGATCGGGCACCGGATGCGGGCCGAGGCGGAGATCCTGGTCGACGACACCCTCACCGTGGTGGAGGCCCACGCGGTCGCCGCGGCGGCCGAGCACGCCCTGATCCACGCGGTGCCCCGGCTCATGGCCGCCACGGTGCACGCCGACCCGCTCTCCCGGCCGGGCGGCGACGACCACCACCGCGTTCTCGCCCACCACATTCGCGCCCACCCCGCATTCGCCCACCCCGGATTCACCCGGGGGGCGGCCATCACTGGCCCGGGCGGGCGGGCCGTGGGACGCTGAGACCAGGGGCCCTGCCGCCGAGAAGTCTCGGGAGGGCACATGGGACGCGATGTCCCGGCGCTCGAATTCACCCGCGAGGACCGACGCCGCTACCGGGACAAGGTGCATGTGTGCCTCGATGTCCTGGAGAGGATGCTGCGCGAGTCGCGCTTCGACTTCGAGCGCCCGCAGGTCGGCCTCGAGATCGAGTTGAACCTCGTGCACGAGGACGCCGAACCCGCCATGCGCAACCACGAGGTGCTCGAGGCCATAGCCGATCCCGCCTGGTCGACCGAGCTGGGCCGGTTCAATCTGGAGATCGACATCCCGCCCCGCCGCCTGTCGACCGGTGGCCCCGCCGCCTGGGAGCAGGAGATCCGCGACGCCCTCAACCACGCCGAGAGGCGGGCGGGCGCGCTCGGAGCGCATCTGATCATGATCGGCATCCTGCCGACGCTGACGCAGGACGACGTCGGTCCGGGCGCCCTGTCGGAGAACCCCCGCTACCACCTCCTCAACGAGCAGGTCTTCGCCGCCCGCGGGGAGGACCTGCGCCTGTCCCTGGACGGGGTGGAGCGCCTGCACGTCTACGCGGACAGCATCACCCCGGAGGCCGCGTGCACCAGTGCGCAGTTCCATCTCCAGGTCAGCCCCGACGAGTTCGCCGACTACTGGAACGCCGCCCAGCTCGTCGCGGGCGTCCAGGTCGCCCTGGCCGCCAACTCGCCGTACCTGTTCGGCAAACGGCTCTGGCACGAGACGCGGATCCCGCTGTTCGAGCAGGCCACCGACACCCGTGCCGAGGAGCTGAAGCTCCAGGGTGTGCGGCCCCGGGTGTGGTTCGGCGAGCGCTGGATCACCTCGGTCTTCGACCTGTTCGAGGAGAACGCGCGCTACTTCCCGGCGCTGCTGCCCATCTGCGACGACGAGGACCCTCGGCGGACGCTGGAGAACGGTGACATCCCCGAACTTTCGGAGCTGACCCTGCACAACGGAACGGTCTACCGCTGGAACCGCCCGGTGTACGCGGTCGTCGACGGCAAGCCGCACCTTCGGGTGGAGAACCGTGTGCTGCCCGCCGGTCCCTCCGTGGCCGACGTCGCCGCCAATGGCGCCTTCTACTACGGGCTCACCCGCGCCCTGGCCGAGGACGAGCGGCCGATGTGGACGCGGATGTCGTTCTCGGCGGCCGAGGACAATCTGCACGCGGGCGCCCGCCACGGCATCGAGTCGCGTCTGTACTGGCCGGGCGTCGGTGTGGTCCCGGCGGCCGAACTGGTCCTGCGCCGACTGCTGCCGCTGGCCCACGAGGGCCTGGAGCGCTCCGGCATCGACGCGGCGTGGCGCGACCCGCTGCTCGGCATCATCGAGCAGCGCTGCCTGACCGGCCGCAACGGCGCGGCGTGGCAGATGGAGACCACCGAGGCGATCGAGCGCGGCGAGGGCGTGGACCGGCACGAGGCCCTGCGCAGGATGACCCTGCGGTATCTGGAGCACATGCACACCAATGAGCCGGTGCACTCCTGGCCGATCGGCTGACAGGCGGCCTTTCGGCGGGAGTCGGCGAGCCCCGGCGCCGCCGTCGGCGCCAGTCCTCCGGTGCCGCCGACGGGCGCAGGCCCGCAGGCCCGCGGCTGCCACCGGCGGCTTCTCGGCGGGCACCGGCGGACCCTCGGCCGACGAGTACCGCCGTCGTGACTCTCCGGTCGCGGACTTCCCAGCCGGCACCGGCGCGCTTCGCGGAGCCGGGACAGGGGAAGGACCACTCCTGTGTCCCCCGACTCACCGGCCGCCTCCGAGTGGCGAAACACCGATCCGGCGCGCACCAGCGTGGTCGTCGTGGCCGCCGAGGTCTACGCGGCCGGTTCCGCCTGGAGTCTCGACGGGCCGGTGAGGGACGCCCTCGCCTTCACCCGGTGGTTCCTCGACCGCGGCGTGCCGCCGGAGCGGATCAGGCTGCTGGCCTCCCCGCTGCCGGCCAACACCCATCTGCTCGACCAGTCACGCCTGTCCCTCGCGGTGACGCCCGCGCGGCGTCAACACGTCCACGAAGTACTCTTCCGTCAACTTACGGCCGAGCGGGGCGACTTGCTGTGCGTGGTGTGGATGGGACACGGCGCCGTCGACATCCATGGCGACAAACGGCTGTTCCACGCCGACGCCTCGGACGAGGACCGGACCAATCTGGCGGTCGACCCGACCCTCGCCTCGTTCCGCACCGACCTCATCCCCTCCTTCCAGCGGCAGATGTGGCTGATCGACGCGTGCCAGCGCTTCGCCGACCCTCAGTCGCTCGACCGCACCCTGCCGTTGGAGACCCCGGCGGCGGGCCTGTCCGTCCCGGGCCGCGAGCAGTTCGTCCTCTTCGCCGCGGGCCCCGGCCAGTCGGCGATCAACCGGGGCAGCCCGCGCGGCGGCCTGTTCAGCCGCGAGGTGCTCGACCTCCTCCAGACCCCTGCCCCCACCCCCGCAGGAGGGTCGTGGCTCCCGGACCCGCACGAGCTGACCACCACCCTCAACCGCCGCTTCACCGCCTTGCGGGAACAGGGGCGGACACGGCAGACCCCCACATACTTCTGGCACCGGAGCCCCGCCGGGGATGTGGGACAGGTGCTGCGGGAGCCGCCGTCCGACCCGAGGCAGCGAGCCGCGGGCGGGCCCGCCGCCACCTCCGCGCCGCCGCTCCGTGCGCTGACGGCGTTCGTGGAGGCACTGCTCGAGCTTCCCGCCATGACCGAACCGGCCGCCCGTGAACAGGTGTTGGGACTGCTGCGCCTCGAGGTCTACGCCTCGGTCCGCCGGCACCCGGCCGCCCGCACGGACACGCTGGACATCGTTCGCACCTGTCTGCGGTACCCAGGAGCCCTGGAGGAACTGGTGGAATCCGTCCGATTCTTTGCGAACGGCTCGGCTGCCATTGAGCAAGTGGACGCTGCCGCCGCGGAGTTGATGAACCATGCGGAAAGGTGACCGCCACCCTTCGTCCGCCCGTGGTTCGTGGCCTGGACTCGGTCTTCCCCAGCTTGGGGAGTTGGCACATCATGGAACGAGCGGCGCGATGGCGACTCGGGCCGCAGAAGGAGGAGTCGGCACGATGGATCTGCCCCAGGCGGCAATAGAGTCCGATCTCGTCGATCTGACAGGGGTCAGCATTGAAGTTCTGGACATGCAGGACGACCGGATTCTCGCGCCTGCCATGGCCCGTCTTCTCCAGCAGATAGCCGACCCACAGAACAGCGTCGCCGGCTCGAATTCCTAGCCCGGCGTGGTGGACTCCGACCCTGGGTTCCAGCGGCACCGCCTGATCGTCGACCATTTCACCGCTTTCGCGGCAGGCGATGCCGGCGCGGAGGCAATCGACGCGCTGCTGGCCGCCGAGCGCAGCCATCGCATGCTCATGCTCTATGCCCTGCTGCGCAGTGCCCGCGAGCGCCCGGGCGCCACCGGGCGGCTGCCTTCCGTGGACCACGCCTGGACGCTGCTCGTGCGGTCGCATCAGCAGGCCCCCGAGGCTGTGGAATCACTGCTGCTCACGCCGCAGGTAGGGAGATGGTGCGCGCATGTCCTGCGCCGACTTCACGGTGCCGCTCCCGCGACGCCGGCGCCACTGTGGGCAGAGGTCGGCTACCTGCACGCCCTGGCCGCCGCCGCCGCGACACTGGCGGGGCTGGATTTCCATATGAGCATCCCCGTGTACGGCGAACTGGCGGTGCTTCCCTCGCTCGGCGGGGCGTCGATGCCACCTCGCGGCAAGACTCTCTGGGGAATCGCCAGGGCGCGCCGCGCCGCCGGGCCGACCACGGTCCGGGTGGACGCTCATGTCGTCGAACTGCCGCCGAATCCGCGCGACGACGCGCCGGGCTGGCAGAGCGTGCGCAGGCTCAGGGCACAGGCGCGCGCACGGTCCATCGACATTGCGTTCGACGACCTGGATCCGTATCGGGCGCTCCAGGTGCCCACGTTGGCGCAAAGGTGTCCTCCCGCCGCGGTGGACAGGTGGCGTGAGCTGTTCGACGAGGCGTGGTCGCTCCTGAACGAGGAACAGCCCGCGGCCGCTGAGACTCTCGCCCGCGGCCTGAAGGAGATCGTTCCCGTGTATCAGGGGGAACGTTTCCGCGTCTACAGTGCCTCCGGAGCCGACGCATTCGGCTCGGCCCTCGCCTCCCAGCCGGGCACCGCGTCCGAGTTGGCGGTGACCCTGATCCACGAGTTCCAGCACATCAAGCTCAACGGCCTCCAGAGGCTGGTCGACCTCTGCGACGGCGACGCCGGGCCGGAGCCGTTGTACGCCCCTTGGCGGGACGATCCCCGCCCCGCCAAGGGACTCCTGCAGGGCGTCTACGCCTTCTCCGGAGTCACCTGCTTCTGGCGGGAGCGCCGAACGCGGCTGAGCGGACCCGAGGCCGACCTCGCTCAATACGAGTTCGCCCTGTGGAGGCGTCAGACGCTCTCCGCCCTGCGGATTCTCCAGGAACGCCCCGAACTCACGGACTACGGCCGGCATCTCGTGGACACCTTGTCGCAACGGCTGGCCTCCTGGCAGACCGAACCGGTGCCCGCCAACGTGCTGTCGGCCGCCGAGGCGGCGGCTGTGGACCACCGGATCAGCTGGCGCCTGTGGCATCTTCGACCCGACCGCGAGCTCGTGGCCGAGCTGGCTCGAGCCTGGTCCCGGGGCCAGGCGGTGCCCTTGCCGCTCACAAGCGTTGAACAATCCCGTGTCGTATCCGACCCGCGTGCGCAGTGGCTCGACACTCGCGCGGTGCTGGCAAGGCTCCAGCTGGTCGACCCCGTCGAATTCCGCCGTCTGCGTGCCGATCCGAACCCCGGGCAGCAGGTGTCCGGCGCCGTTCCGGCGGACCTCGACTACGTGTCCGGCGACCTGGAAGAGGCGGGCGAACGCTACGAGGCCGCTTTGGTGGAGCGTCCCGACTCGCCGCCGCACCTGGCGGGGCTGGCCATGTGCCTGCACGGGACGGGTGACAGCGACCACATACTGCTGCACCGCCCGGAACTCGTCCGAGCGGTGCGGCAGGCGATCCTCAGTGAGGCCGGAAAGACCCCTTCGGTACGGGAGCTGGCCCTGTGGCTCGGGCCTGCCCTGCGGCCGGACGCCGGTTGACCCAGCGCCCGGCCGGCCGGGTCACAGCGGCATCGGGTCGATGTCGCAGTCGGCCCTCATCCACCCCGAGGCCGCCATGGTGGCCGGGTGGTCGCTGCCCAGCACCCCCTGGAACCCGGCCAGAGCCCTTGCGTGCAGTTCCTCGGCCTCCTGCGTGTGGCGCAGCGCCCGCAGGTCCAGGGCACGGTTGAGCGCGATGGCGAGGGTCGAGGGGTGGGACTCACCCAGCACCCTGGTGGACCGCTCCAGGGTGTCGGTGTCGAGCTCCAGGGCTCGGTCGAACTCACCCAGCGCGTAGAGGTCGCTGGCCAGGTTGGTGCGGCACACCAGAGTCGAGGGGTGGTCGTCCGACAAACGCAGGCGGAAGGTCTCGAGGGCCTTCTCGTCCATGCGCAGCGCGGCTTCGAGCTCGCCCATCAGCCGCAGCGTGATGGCCAGGTTGACCGCGGTGGAGACGGTGTGCGGATGCTCTTCCCCCAGGGTTCCGGTGTAGCGCTCGAGGAGTTCCTGGCCCCGCTCCTTCGCCGCCGCCAGGTCGCCGGTCTGCCGCAGGTCCACCGAGTGGTTCAGGGCAGCAGCGGTGGTGTCGGGGTGCTCGACGCCGTAGCGGGCCGTGAACTTCCTCGTCACCGCGTCGGACAGCTCGCGTGCCTGCTCGTGTGCTCCCGCCTTGCGCAACGCGACCGACAGGTGGCGCTCCGCCCGCAGGGTGCCGGGGTGTCCGTCGCCCATGAGCTGGCGGTACTTCTGGACGCTGTCCTCCTGCTCCTTGCGCGCCTCCACGTAGTCGCCCAGCTCACGCCGGTCGATGGTGAGGCCGGCACGGGTGATCAGGCTCAGCTCGTGGTCCTCGCCGAAGACCTGGACCTTGCGCTGCCATGTCTCGTCGTCGAGGTCGCGGGCGCGCGCGAACTCTCCGGCCAGACGCAGACTCACGGCGAGGTTGTGCGCCGCGTTCAGCGTCGTGGGGTCGTCCTCACCGAAGGCGTGCATCGACCGGGTGTAGACGGTCTCCGACAGCTCCAGGGCGCGGGCGAAGTCGCCCTGGACCCGGTGGTCGATGGCCACGGCTCCGATGGCCTCGAGGGCGTCCTCGCGGTCCTCGGGGACGGTCTCCTCGTAGATGCTCAGCGTGTGCGCGTTGAGCTCGGCCGCCTCCCTGTAGCGGCCGACGGCGAAGAGCATGAAGCCCAGCCACTGGGCCATGACGAGTGTGGACTCGTCCTCCTCGCCCCGCTCCCGCTTCCAGGTCTCGTAGGCGCGCTGGGAGAACGCCCTGGCCTCTTCGTGCTCGCCCCACCGGTACAAGTACTTGGCGGTGTTCATGACAAGCTCGCGGACCCAGGGGTCGTCGGACTCCTCCGCCTTGGAGGCGACCACGTGGGGGTACAGCTCGGCGTAGCGGGGCCAGGCCTCGGCCGACTCGGGGTTGTTCGGGTCGCCGGAGGCGATGAGCGCGCGGGCTCCGCGGAGCATCGTGTCGCGCTCCTCCTCGGTCATCCGGCTCAGGAGCACCGCCTGGACCAGCCGGTGCATCTGAATGGAGTTCTTCCGGTGGTCGATGCGCGCCAAGGAGTAGCGGTTGATCTCCCTGATGGCTCGGGCGAGTCGCAGCGGATCCCTCAGGGCCGCGTCCAGCTCGGGCGCGATGGAGGCGTTGCGGGCGCTGGAGAACAGGGACCGCGCCACGGGCTCGGGAGCGAGGAACGAGGCGACCTGGAGGAGCTGCAGCGCCGCCGGGTTGCGCAGCTCGATCTGGTCGAGCGAGACGTTCCAGGCCGCGGCGACGGGCAGCTGGTAGTCCAACGGCGGGGAGACCTCGAGCAGTTCGGTGCGCTTCTGCTCGAACAGCCGCAGGTATTCGTCCGCGGGCATCCCGGTCTCCGCGCGCCAGGCTGCCGCCTGCTCCACGGCGAGGGGCAGGTCTCCCAGCGCGACGGCGAGCCGCTCCGACTCCTCCTCGGTGAGGCCGGGATCACGGCGGCGCAGCAGTGACTTGCTCTCCTCGCGCGCGAACACGTCGACTTCGAGGGGGCGTGCCACGCTGCCCCACTGCAGATTGCGTGATGTCACGAGAATCGACCCGGATCCTCCCTGTGGGAAGAACTCCCGCACAGTGTCCGGACTTTCGGCGTTGTCGAAGACAAGGAGCCATCGCTCGTAGGGCTCTCCCCGGCGAAGCGCCTCCCGAAGCGCGGGCACCGCCTGGTTGGCCTCGCCCTTCACCGGCAGGCGCATCTGCTGGGCCAGCTCCACCAGCGCCTGGGCGGCCTGCGCCTTGCGCTCGGAGGGAATCCACCAAATGACGTCGTAATCGGCTTGATGGCGGTATACGTATTCAACTGCCAACTGGGACTTGCCTACACCGCCCATGCCGTGCAGGGCCTCGGGCAGGACCGCGGTGGTGCCTGCCTCCAGCCGCTCTCGCAGGGCAGCCAGGAGCTCTTCGCGGCCGGTGAAATTGGGGTTGCGTTGCGGGATGTTGCCCCACACCGCCGGCCGCCCGGTTGAGTACCGCCGCTCCGCGGTCGGCTCCGCGGTGGTCTGAGTCACTTGCGTCCCTCCAGTGTTCGTTTGGGCCTCCTGACCGGTCGCGCGGAGGCTCGTGGACGGTTGCCGGTCCGCGGCGAACTGCGCGCCCGACGAGCCGTGGGGCCGGCTCACTTTCTCAGGTGATCTGCGGTCCGGGTCACGGTCTGGAGCCGTGTCGCCGGAAGACACCCCGGATGGTGCAGAGCCGCCGGGAGCGGCCGGATCCCCGAGAAGTTCCGAGAGCTGCCGGGCCCGACTGAGGTGCTGCCCCGACATCGCCTGCATCACTTGCTGCTCGATCCGCAGCAGGGGCGCGCTGCTCTGCGTGACCCGAGGGGCCGAAGCGGTCCCCGGTGTGGTCAGCGCCTCCACCAGGTCGGGGGAGTATCCCCCGCCGCACTCCTCCATGGCGTCGGCCACGGTCTTGAGCACCCGGACGGTCTCGGCACGGCGAGCGGTCGCCAGCAGTTCCTCGCGC
The DNA here is from genome assembly GCF_014646055.1 of Wenjunlia tyrosinilytica. Classification (GTDB taxonomy): domain Bacteria; phylum Actinomycetota; class Actinomycetes; order Streptomycetales; family Streptomycetaceae; genus Wenjunlia; species Wenjunlia tyrosinilytica. The sequence goes on along the minus strand of NZ_BMMS01000018.1, from coordinate 98,700 downwards.
ACCCCGGGGGCGAAGTCGAACGCGAAGCCGGGCGCTCCCTCGCCGGAAGAGGCGGACACCAGGGGACTCATGAGCAACTCGCTCACGTGCGAGGCCCGCGAAGCCGGGACGAGCCGCTCCTGCACCCTCTTGATGACGGGCAGCCGCAGGGGCGCCGCGGCGAGCCGGGCGGCAAGCATGAACGCCTCCGGGGTCGCCTGCGCGCGGAAGGACAGGACCTTCTCCAGCGCCGTCGCCTCCGGCACCGGCGCCGCCCGAGCGGCGTCCCTGGGGCCCTTCCACGGCCCGGCCAGCACACCCGTCATGGTCGTCCACTCCGCGCGGCCGCCGACGAGCAGGCCGACCCATGCCCGCAGCCAGCGCGGGTCGAGCTCCAGCACGGGGACGGGGACAGCGCCGTCGGGGACCGGCTGGGCCACCGGGTCGAGCAGATCCCGCGGTATGCCCCTGGAGACCCAGTCGAGCCGGGAGTTGGGTTGCCACGGCGAAGTGGCCCGCAGGCCGAGTCGTTGGGGGTCCAGCCCCGAGCGGTGCCACAGGGTGGACGGGAGGAGGTGCACGACGGCGACGGGCATCACCCTCCCCCACCGTTGCAGCAGTGGCAGCACGGCCTGGGAGTCCCAGGCGGGCGCCAAGCCGTCCGTGAGCACGAGGACGATACGGCGGCCGGTGGGATCGATGAGTTCCCCGGGGTCGTATCCCACCCCCGGCACGGACGACGACAGCAGGGTCACGTCCTCGGGAATGGAGGAGTCCGTGCGCAGCCGCCGCACCCGGGTGGACCTGAAGCTTCCGGACCTCACGAGGAGTTCGTCCAATTGCGCGACGGTCTCCTGCCAGATCAGCATCGTGGGGCCGGCGTCGACGACGAGGACGACCTCGGAGCGGAGTTCTTCCTCCGGTTCGCACACCGGGGTCCACATGGCGGGGTCGGCCGCCATGCATTCCGCCGTGGCCTCCTCGTCGAGCCTGAACTCGTGAACGGACTCCACGGTCTGGCGCAACGGACGCACGGCGCGGATCAGCGGGTCGACGGCCAGGCCGCGATGGCCGCGCCGCCCTCCGGGACCGCGTAACCGGCCCGGGGGAGGGGGGCTTCCACTCCTTCCGCCGGGCCGAACGCGGCCGGTGGCGGTCGAGGGCGCCGTCGCGGTCGTCTCCGGTGGCGGCCGGCCGGGTACGTCCGGTGGCAGGTGGCCGGGCGTCGGGGCGTCGGAGGCTTCGCTCCCCGCCGACGGCCAGGACGGCTCGTCGGCGGCGGGGCCGGGATCGTCCGGGACGTCGGAACTGCCGCCCTCCTCCGGCTCGTCGGAGTGCGGTTCGGCAGGCCGGGGGCTGTCGGCCGCGGCGATCCGCTCGGCGAGCCAGAGGGCGTCCGCCACCTCGTACCACAGGGGATCGGCCGATGTCCTCCGGCCGGAGGCGTGGCGACGCGCACCCCGGTTCATGCCGCGGTGAGGCGACCCGGCCACTTCGTCCGCGGGCGCGATCGGGGGGCGCCTTCCTTCCGGGGCCATCAGGGCCCTGCCGGTGACAGCCGGTGCCAGATCGCCTCGAGTACGGCCTGCCAGGTCTCGTCGTCGTGGTCGGTGCGGATCCCGCCCGAGGTCGCGAGGTACACGGCGTTCAACAGCTGGTCGGCGGCGAGGCCGCCCACCCGCTCCCCCCGGCTGAGGAAGGCCCTGATCAGGTCCGTGGCCGATTCATCGAGCCCGGAGGGGAAGTGCGCTGCCACCATGGCGGCCAATGCTTCCTCATCGGGATCGCTCATTTCCAGTGTCAGACAGCGGCGGAGGAACGGAGCCGGAAACTCCCTTTCGCCATTGGATGTAATAACGACGACCGGAAACGCATGACACCGAACAATTCCATCCCTGACCTGGACCCTTCTGTTCGGATCTGCGGAATGGACGTTCACCTCGGGGGTACGATCCCTCACCCGAACGAGTTCCGGGACGGCGAACTCCCCGTCCTCGAAGATGTTGAGCAGGTCGTTCGGCAGATCTATGTCGCTTTTGTCCAGCTCGTCGATGAGGAGGACCCTCGGCAGCTTCTGCGGAAGGAGAGCGGTCCCCAGCGGACCCAGGTGAAGGTAGTCGCCCACGTGGTCGTGCCGGTCCGCCCGGGCTCCGGACGGCTCGTCCTCCTCCGCGGACTCCGACAGCGCCGCCACTCCGCCCATCGCGGCCACCCTGGCCCAGTACTGGCCGGATGCCTGGGCCCTCCCCACGGTGTCGAATTCGTACAGACCCGAACGAAGCCTTGTCCGGCTGGTGATCGGCCACTTGAGCACGCGGCCCAGCCGCAGTTCGCGGGCTATACGAAAGGCCAGGCTCGACTTGCCGGACCCCGGGCGCCCTGTCACGAGGAGCGGTCTGCGCAGATACAGGGCCGCGTTCACCATCGAGACCTCGTGCGGGTCCACACGGAACGGAAGGGCCTGCTCACCGAGCCTGCGGTCGACCTCGGCCCGGTCGTCCGGGGGTGGCGGGAGGTCGGGACCGCCGTCGAAGTTCCTCCAGTGCGGGGGCTCGGGCCACTTGGCGTCGCGCACATCCCGGGGCAGGGGAAGGCCCGTCCCCTGGTACAGCCACCACTGCTGTCCGGCCCGCGCGGTGTCCCCGTTCGAATGCCGCTCCTGGTGTGCGGCGTCACCGGTAGCGTTGCCCGTCATCAACGCCACCCCTCTCCCAAGAACCCGGAGGCGTCGCGGCCTCCCGGTTGCCGTCCTGGGTCGTCCCAGAGAACTGTCAGGTTCCTAGCGGCGCGACTGGCTGGGTGCACGGGATCCAGACGCGAAGCGTCGAGCTTCAACTGTCGTGCATGGCCCGGGAGGTTGGCCAGACCCGCATCGGCCAAAAGTTCCGCGACCACGGCCCGGAAGGCCTCCGTGGAGCAGTCCTCGCGGTTCCATATGATCACCGGCAGGCCTGCTCGCAGGGCCACCAGCACCTCCTGCTGGCCCGTGCCGCCGTCGGGCAGCGGGGGCTCGCTGAGCACCAGGGAGACCAGGTGGTCGTCCGCCTTCAATTCCATCTCCAGGCGCTGCACATGATCCTCACCGACGGGGTTGCTCCAGTGTGCGCGGCTGTCGGCCGGGCGGTTGGTCAGATGCTGCCACCGCTGCCGCCAGGGACGGTGCCACTTGCGCATACGCAGCCTCTCCAGACTGCGCACGATGATCGGGTAGTCGCCGATCAGGGGCGACGGTAAGTCAGAACGCGTTTCCTTCGCCCACCATTCCACCGGGGCGTTGAGAAGCTCCCACGGAAGGAAGAACTCCAGCCACACGGGACTCGACCGCTCGGCCCATGAGTCCTCCATCCGCTCGACCAGTTCCTCCACCACGAGTTCCAGGTCCTCCCGCTTCACCAGCCTGTCCTCGCCCCGTTCGCAGTGCCGGCCGGCGGCGTCCCACTCCTGCCAGTACGACAGCGTGTAGGAGTCGGGGTCCACACCGTCGGGGTCGAGCTGGATGATCAGCCTCGCCGTCGAGGCGGGCTCCGGCTTCTCCGGGGAGCGGCGCCAACGGGTGTTCTCCAGTTCCGCGGTGAGGTTCCAGCGGTGCGCCCACCGCTGGTTCCACTGCCGCAGCACGCGCACGCCGACCGGGTCCTCGATCTGCTCCGCCAGCAGTTCGAGGAAGACCATGCTGGGCGGCAGCGTGCCGGAGGGGCTGTTGACGCCCGTCAGGAAGGCGAAGCAGGTCCAGGCGTCGGTGCAGCGCGGCGGTATGCGGACGCGCCCCTCCGTCGCCGCCTCGCCGAGCGCCACGTGGCCGCGCACGGTGACCTCGTTCAGGGTCTGCTGCAGCAGCGTCCAGTCGGCGTCGGCGAAGAACTCCACCGCGCTCCACTCGTCCATCAGCGAGCGCAGCCCGCTGACCTCCCTCGACGACTCGCCCTCCAGCGCCGCGAGCACATCGACGAGCACGTCCAGCCCGGCGGGTATCGCGGCACATGTCCTGGTCAGCTCCACCACCAGGGGGCGCAGCCGGGTCTGATTGCGTAGGTCGAGCCGCTGTCCCAACTCCTCTTCCACCATTTCGAGCCACAGCTGCCTGCTGGTCGCGTCCTTGACCGTCGGGCATGCCTCGAGCACGCGAGCCGTCTTCATCAAAATCCTGAGCCGAAACGATCGCCCGTCCTGACCAGGCACGTTGCCCCCCGAACGCCCATCATGGCGGTCACGCTCGCACCTCGCTCGCGAGCAACCGGTAGATACTCTCGTTGTTCCAGTACCCACTGTGGGCGGTGGTGACAGGCTGTCCGTTGTCGACTTCGACATCTTCCGCCCTCCCGGGGAAGACCGGCCGCGCCAGGTACGACAGGAGGTCGCGGCGGTCGAAGACATTGACCCAGCGGGGGAAGCGGGCGGGCAGGGCGGTCGGGAACGGCAGGCACGGCAGTGCGTCCAACTCGTAGAGGAAGGGCGCCTGCGACCCGACCGTCACCAGCAACTCCACCTGGGGCAGCTCCTGTTGGACGAGGAGGTCCACGGCGGCGACCCCGCCGAGGCTGTGGGCGAGCAGCGCGACGGGGCCCTCGACGGCCCGGACCCGCTCCGCGATGAAGTCGCGTATCCCTCCCCCGCGGGCGAGATACGCCATCACGTCCCCCGCCAGGGGATGCCGCTCCTCGGTCCAGTCGCCGCGCCGGTTCACCACAAGGCGGTCGCCGCCGAACTGGAGGGCGAGCGCTCCCGCGGTCCGCAGGACCTTCGCCCCGACCTCGCCGATTCCGTACTCGTCGCCGCCGAGGGCGTCGAGCAGCGCGCCCACGACGGCGTCGCGTGCGCCGGGGTCGACGGTTCCCGGGCCGCCGTCGACCTGGGCCAGCGCCTGGGCGGTGACGGCCCGGGCGAGCATGCCGCGGACGGCCGCGGTGTCCTCCTCCAGGCGGGCCAGGGCGGCTCGGCAGGCGCGCGAGCCGGCGACGGCGGCCACGGCCGGGGAGGGGCCCTCGTCCAGTCCCGCTGCCTCGAACGCCCCACGCACCTCGGGCTGTTCGGCGCACGCCTCGAGCCGCTCGGCGAGCTCCGCTCCCGGCTCCCGGCCTCCCGGAGTCATCCGTGGCGGGCGTCCCCCGGCGACCTCGAGCAGTTCCAGCTCGTACAGGGGCCGGTCGTACAGCATCGCCCAGCGGGCCCGTTCCCGGTCCTGCTCGCTGAAGTCGTCGGCGGGGCCGAGGCCGGGGACCGACCGACCGTCGGCTCCGAGGCGCGAGCCCAGGGTGCCGCCCCAGTAGCAGGGGCTCACGGTCAGGTCGGGACGGTGACGCGACAGCCCCCGGCGGATGCGGTCCAGCGCCTGGCCGTAGCGCAGCTCGCGCACACCTGTGCCATGGATGAACACCACTGTCGTCATGGACCCCCCCTCACCGACCGGGGAATCCTCTCATCGAGCACGCGGTCGCGAGGGAAGAGTAATGCATCGGAGTGGTAAACCATTCCGATCGGCGTCGTCTTCAACAAGCTTTTGACGCTGTGCCGGTGACAGTAAGTCAGCCGCAGGGGCTCAGTCGGGTCTCTCGGTGAGTTCGAACCAGATGGCCTTGCCCCCTCCATGCGCTCGCGTCCCCCAGGCGTCGGCCAGGCTCTGGACGAGCAGCAGCCCGCGACCGGAGACCGCGAAGCCGTCGGGATGGCGCAGATACGCCCGGTGGGGAGTGTCGTCGCGGACCTCCACTCTCAGGCGGCGGGCCGGGCCCTCCCCGGTGAGCACGGCCACGAAGAGGGCGTCGTCGTCGGTGTGGACGAGCGCGTTGGTGACCAGTTCGCTGGTCAGCAACTCCGCGGTCTCCGTCAACTCCTCGGCGCCCCACTGCAGTAACGCGTCCCGCAGCATGCGTCGTACGTCGGCGACCGCCTTGAGGTCGGCCCGCTGCACATACCTGTGCAGCCGTCTGACGCCCGGCGCGTCCATTTCTCGCCCCACTCCCCGACTCGTGCCCGTCCAGTACGCGTCGAACATCTTGACGAGATGGATGCCCATCGGGTCGTTGGTCCAGTCCCTCAATGTCCCGGCTGGGGCATTTTGGCCAGATCCACCCCGCGCACTGGTGGGCGTCAGGGGCGCGGGATGTTCCGGATGTTCGAGCGGGCCATCTGCACCATGCGGCCTACGCCTCCGTCGAGCACCATCTTGCCCATGGACAGCGCGAAGCCGCTGAGCTGGTCCCCGGTGATCTTCGGGGGGATGGACAGGGCGTTGGGATCGGTGACGATGTCGACGAGCGCCGGTCCCTTGTGGTCGAAAGCGCCGCGCAGCGCGTCCCGCAACTGCTTGGGCTTCTCCACGCGCACACCGTAGGCGCCGGCGGCCCTGGCGATGGCGGCGAAGTCGGGGTTGACGTTGTGCGTGCCGTAGGCGGGCAGTCCGGCGACGAGCATCTCCAACTCCACCATGCCGAGCGAGGAGTTGTTGAACAGGACGATCTTCACCGGCAGTCGGTACTGGACGAGGGTGAGGAAGTCGCCCATCAGCATGGAGAAGCCGCCGTCGCCGGACATGGAGATGATCTGGCGGTCGCGGTCGAGGAACTGGGCGCCGATCGCCTGCGGCATGGCGTTGGCCATCGAGCCGTGGGTGAAGGAGCCGATGACCCGGCGCCTGCCGTTGGGCGTCAGATAGCGGGCCGCCCACACATTGCACATCCCGGTGTCCACGGTGAACACCGCGTCCTCGTCGGCCTCCTCGTCGAGGATCGAGGCCACGTACTCCGGGTGGATCGGGATGTGCTTGTCCACCTTGCGGGTGTACGCCTTGATGACGCCTTCGAGCGCCTCGGCGTGCTTGTTCAGCATCCGGTCCAGGAACCGGCGGTCCTGCTTGGGCCGCACCCTCGGCGTCAGGCAGCGCAGGGTCTCCCGGACATCGCCCCACACCGCCAGGTCCAGCTTGGAGCGGCGGCCGAGGTGTTCCGGGCGCACATCGACCTGGACGATCGCCACGTCGTCGGGCAGGAACGCGTTGTACGGGAAGTCGGTGCCGAGCAGGATCAGCAGGTCGCACTCGTGCATCGCCTCGTAGGCGGCTCCGTAGCCGAGCAGACCGCTCATCCCGACGTCGTAGGGGTTGTCGTACTGGATGTGCTCCTTGCCGCGCAGGGCGTGCCCCACAGGGGACTTCACCCGCTCGGCGAAGGTCATCACCTCGTCGTGCGCCCCCGCCGTGCCGCTGCCGCAGAAGAGGGTGACCCGGTCGGCGTCGTCGACCATCCGGGCAAGGCGGTCGATCTCGGCGTCACCGGGGCGCGCCGTCGGCCGCTCGGTGACCATGGCGTGCTCGATGCTGCGCTGTGGCGCCTGCTGGGCGGCGATGTCGCCGGGCAGCGCCACGACACTGACCCCGCCACGTCCCACCGCGTGCTGGATGGCGGTCTGGAGGACACGCGGCATCTGCCCGGGGCTGGAGATGAGTTCGCTGTAGTGGCTGCACTCGCTGAACAGCCGGTCCGGGTGGGTCTCCTGGAAGTAGCCGGTGCCGATCTCACTGCTGGGGATGTGGGAGGCGAGCGCGAGGACGGGCGCCATGCTGCGGTGGGCGTCGTAGAGACCGTTGATCAGGTGGACGTTGCCGGGGCCGCAGGAGCCGGCGCAGACCGCGAGCCTCCCGGTGAGCTGGGCCTGCGCCCCGGCCGCGAAGGCCGCCGCCTCCTCGTGGCGCACCTGCACCCAGTCGATGGCGGCATTGCGCCGAATGGCGTCCACGACCGGATTGAGGCTGTCCCCCACGACCCCGTAGAGACGCTGCACTCCGGCGCGCACGAGGATGTCGACGAACTGCTCGGCGACGGTCTGCTTGGCCATCGGTCATCCCTCCGGGCGGGTCTGGCGGTGTCGGGTACCTCACTCCATGTACACACGCGAGCCCGGACGGCACCACCTCGGGCGCACCGCCTCGTCACCGGCCTTCGCCAAACGGTTCCGTCATGCCTCCCAGGCGGCGGCGCTCGTCCGGTCGTCGGCGTAGCCCTTGGCCCGTATCTGGGTGTCCCGCAGGAAGTCGACCAGTCCCGGCGCGGTGCCGCCGGACCAGCGCTCGGCCAGCAGGCCGACGAGGTCGGGCTCCGCGCGCAGGACCGAGGCCAGCCCCTGTGTGCACAGCAGCAGTGCGTCACCCGGGCGGCCCACCGAGGCACGGAAGCGGAAACTCCGATGGACCTCCCCACCGGTCTCCTCGGCCCGCGGGTCGCGCACGGGATCGAGGTCCTGCCACTCCCCGTCGCGCAGGCGGAACAGTCCGCCGTCGCCGACGCCGAAGAACACCCGGGTGCGGCACTGCCGGTCGGCGGGCAGCAGGAGGCAGCGCAGTCCGGCGGTGTACTCCTCCGGCTCGAAGCCCAGCTCACGGGCGCGCAGCCGCAGCTGGCCGAGGCAGCGGTCGGTCAGCCGCTGGAGCCCCGACTTCAGCGAGCCTCGGCGCGCGGCCCGTATGTCCTCGGCGAGGCGGTCGCTGTGCCGTCCGACCGCCGAGGCTATCCAGCGGCAGGCCTCGCGGGCGGCCAGGTGGGAATCCTCACCGGTCCGCTCCCCGCAGGCGACCGCGAGCAGGAGCAGTGCGCTGTCGCCCTCCCCGAAACGAACCGTCAGCATGGCGTCCCTGCGCGGCTGTCCCCGGTAGCGGGCGGAGTCTCCGCGGACGGAGGCGGCACGCAGGGTCAGCGGCCCGTACTGGGCGCCGTCGACCACGGTGTCGGGGGTGAGCGACTCCATGTCCTCGGGATCCGCGGCGGGCCAGGCGGTTGGCTCGGGGGCGTAAGTGGGCGGCCGGTCGCCGACGTAGGCGGGCGGGGGCCGCTTCCCCGCCGCCGGGCCGGACGCCTGTCCTCGGCCGGGGTCGTGCGCCTGACCGGCGTCCCGTCCCCGGCCGGGGTCCTGTCCCTGCGGGGCGGAGACGGTACGCAGGCGCAGCGTCGCGGGCGCCCGGTAGGGATCGGTGCGCTGTTCGGGCACGGGGCCCGGCGGCGTGTCCGGGAAGCCGTCCTCCCGCAAGTCGCCGTCCTGGAAGTCGTCGTCCTGCAGGCCGTCGTCCTGCAGGCCGTCGTCCGGCGAGCGGTCGTCCGGCACGCCACCGTCGTGCAGGCCGTCGTCCGGCAAGTCGTCGAGGTCGTCGCCCCGATGGTCGTCGCCGTCCGTGGTCCGTCCCCCGTCCATCACCGTCCGCACGGCGTCGAAGTGCTTGTCGACGCTCTCCTGGCCCGGCTCGGGAACGGTGTCTCGCTGGGCCGCTCCGTAGAGCTGCTGCCACCACTCGTCCTCGCCGTGATGCGGGTCCCCCTGCTGGCTCATGCACCTATTGTCCACAGAGGGCGGCCCGGTGAGGAGGCGAACGACGAGGAGACTGGCACAGAACACGCACCTGGAGGGAAGATGCTCCGACGGCGGGTTTGCGCCATGGCCGCGAACCGCCACACGGGGAGCGTGACGGACGCGGGACTTGGGGGAGGGAATGCCGGTGCTCGGCGCGGTCGGCCTCGACGAGATCGAAGAGACCACCTACAGGACACTTGTCGGCCTCGGCGCGGCCGACGTGGCCGATCTGGCCCGCAGGCTCGGACATGCCGAGGACGACATCCTGCGGACGCTGCACAGGCTGGAACAGCACGGACTGGCCGCTCACTCCTCCGGTCGGCCGGACCGGTATGTGGCGGCGCCTCCGGCGGTGGCGCTGGGGGCGCTGCTGAGCCGGCAGAGGCAGGGGCTGGAGCAGGCGGAGGCGGCCACGCGGGCCCTGGCCCGTGAGTACCGCTCGGGCGCGACGGGCCGGGAGGCGCACGACCTGGTCGAGGTGGTGACCGGCACCGAGGCGGTGCGGCACCGTTTCGAGCAGTTGCGGCAGGGAGCGGCCGAGGAGGTCTGCGCGCTGGTGACCGAGGCTCCCGTGGTCCCGGACGGGCCTCACGACGACGCACCGGCACAGGCCTGCGGCCGGGGAGTGCGGTCACGGATGGTCGTGGAACGGGATGTGCTCGCCGACCCCGGCGGCATCACGGGACTGCGGGCGGCCCTGGAGCGGGGGATGGGCATCCGAGTGGCGGACAAGGTGCCCACCAGGCTCGTCGTCGTGGACCGCTCGCTGGGCATGGTCCCCCTCGTCCAGGACGCCGTGGAGCCGAACGCGCTGGTGGTGCACGCCAGCGGGTTGCTCGACTCCCTGCTGAGCCTGTTCGACGCGGTGTGGGCGCGGGCGCAGCCGGTCCACCTCGCCGACGGCGACGCGGTGGTGCAGGAGGGAAGGCGGGTGCCGGACGGGGTGGACCTGCAGATCCTGTCCCTTCTGCTGGCCGGGTTCACGGACACCTCGGTCGCCAAGCAGCTGGATCTGGGCCTGCGCACGGTGCAGCGCCGGGTGAAACGGCTGATGGAGCTGGCGCAGGTGACCACCCGCCTCCAACTGGGCTGGCACGCGTACGAGAAGGGGTGGGTGGCCCGCCGAGGACGGGGCGGCGGGCGCAGCCCGGAGTGGGACACGGACCGGCAACATTGAGTCCGAGGCCCTGGCACCACCCCCATCCGCGCTGGCTACTATCTGTGGCAATGACCACAGCGCAGCCCCGAAGCCGCGACGCCGAGCGCCTGGCCCGGCTCGCCGTGCTCGGCTGCGCCCTGGCGACACTGCTGGCCGCCCTCCTGGTGTGCTCGGGCAGCCTGGCGCCACGCGGGGGCGTGCACCACCGGTCCCTGCCCATGAAGGCACACGCGGCCGCGCCCGCCGCCGTGAAGGTCCGGCCGCACGACGTCGACGCGAAGGCCGACCGGACGGCGCCCACCGCCCATGTGTGCTCCGCGGCCGGCGACGGTACGGGCCACAGCGGCTGCGACGGCTCCAGCGAGCAGAACGCGGGAGCGACGCTTCCCGGGCCGCTGCCGCAGCCCGCCCCCGCGGTCCCGCCCCGGCTGCCGATCGCCGTGGCCCTGCCGGCGCCGGGTCCTGCGGGCCCGCTCCCGGGCAGCGACCTCTCCCCGGACCTGCACCGCCTCCAGGTACTGCGGACCTGATACCGGATGCCCCCGCGGCGCTCCCCGGACGAGGGCGGCACCGCGCTCGCGCACCCAGCACCACCGCATCCGTGCACCGCAGCATCCGTGCACCGCAGCATCCGTTCGATTTCCATTCCGCACCGCCGCGCAGATCCGCGGCGGGGACAAGGACTACCCATGGGTTCCGCCAAGCAGAACGCTTCGGCCCGCCGCGCCCGCGCCGAGGAGATGCGCCGCGCCGAGGCCGCTCGCGAGCGCCGCAATCGAATAATCGCCGTCGTCGCGGGGGTCGTGGTCCTCGCGGGCATGGTGGGCGGCGGCTGGGCGATCATCGCGTCCGCCTCCAAGGACGACAACAGCGCGAGCTCCAAGCCGCCCAAGGCGCGGGTGCAGGGCGAGAAGACCTACGGCGGGCTGACCTTCAAACACGTCAGCCACTCGGTGAAGTACCCGCAGTCCCCGCCGGTCGGCGGCGACCACGACCCGGTGTGGCAGAACTGCAACGGCGACGTCTACGACAAGCCGCTGCGCAACGAGAACGCGGTCCACGCGCTCGAGCACGGCAGCGTCTGGGTCACCTACAACAGCAAGGCCGGCAAGGCGGACATCAAGACGCTCGCCGACATGGTCAAGCAGAAGCCGTACTCGCTGATGAGCCCCTTCCCGAGCCAGTCCGGCGTGATCACGCTGAGCGCCTGGGGCCACCAGCTCACCGTGGACAGCGCCAAGGACCCGAGGGTCAACCAGTTCTTCAAGTGGTACGTCAACGGCGAGCAGACCCGTGAGAAGGGTGCCGCCTGCACCGGAGGGAAGCCGACCCCGTGACGCGCGAGCGTGACGGCGTCACCGCGCGGGCCGAGGACGATCCCGTGACGCGGGAGTCCGGCGCCTCCGGGTCCGCGAAGGACCCGGAGGACGGTGCCGAGGAGTTCGGGACCGAAGGCGGTCCCGGGCCGCAGCCCCGGCGCCGGGTCTGGTGGCCCGCCGCGGTCGGCGCGGTCCTGGCCCTGTGCCTGGCCCTGGCCGCGGCGCTGGTCCACCTCGACGGCGGCGGCTCGACCCCCGGGGACCACTCCCCGGAGGCCGGCTTCGCCCGCGACATGGCGGTCCACCACCAGCAGGCGGTGGAGATGTCGTTCATCGTCCGCGACAGCACCGGCGACGCGGACGTGCGCCGGCTCGCCTACGACATCGCCAACACCCAGGCCAACCAGCGCGGCATGCTGCTCGGGTGGCTGGACGTGTGGGGGCTGACCCCGACCGGGGACAAGCCGCCCATGGCCTGGATGGGTGGCCACCACGCCTCGTACAAGGCCCATGACGGCTCCCTGATGCCCGGTATGGCCACGAACGCGGAGCTGGACAAGCTGCGCAAGGCCAGGGGCAAGGCCGCGGAGATCCTGTACCTGCGCCTGATGATCGCCCATCACAAGGGCGGCATCGAGATGGCGCAGGGCGCGGTCGACCTGTCGGACGACAAGCAGATCCACGGACTCGCCAAGACCATGGCCGAGGGCCAGCAGTCCGAGATCGACATGATGAACGACATGCTGCGCAAGCGGGGCGTGCCCCGGGTGGGATGACCCACGGCGCCGTTCCCGGAAGGCCATGAGCGTGCGGGAACGGCGTCACGGGGGTGCCATGAGCCTGCCGAACGGCGTCACAGCGGGTGTGAGCCGCTCGCATCGGGCAGGCTTGCCCTCATGGGGACCGCTCAGCTCTGCCTCGTCGGCCTGGTCATGCTGTTCGGCATCGTCGGCGTGCTGGTGCCCGGCCTGCCCGGAGTGCTCCTGTGCTGGGCCGCCGTCCTGTGGTGGGCCCTGGCCGAGCGCACCTCCCTGGCCTGGTTCGTCCTGGTCGGCGCCACGGCCGTTCTGCTGGTGAACCAGGTCCTGAAATGGCTGCTCCCCAGCCGCAGCATGCGAGAGGCCGGGGTGCCCTGGCGGACCTTGGCGGTCGGCGGCGTGGCCGGGGTGGTCGGCTTCTTCCTGATTCCGCTGATCGGCCTGGCGATCGGCTTCGTCCTGGGTGTCTACGCGATGGAGTGGCTGCGCCTGGGGGGCCACTCCCATGCCTGGGTGTCGACGAGGACGGCGCTGAGGGCCATCGGCTTCGGTGTCCTCATCGAGCTGTTCGCCGCCCTGCTGGTGGCCGGGGCCTGGAGTGGCGCGGTCCTCTTCGGCTGACGAGGTCCGGGCCCGGCGGCACCCCGGCGGAACCCCGCGGAAGCCCAGCGGTACCCGGCGGCACCCCGGCGGAATCCCGGACGCACCGACATCGAAGGCCGCCTTCGCCGCCCAGGACCGCCACCGGCCGTCACACCAGCAGGGCTCCTTCGATGGTCAGGAGGCTGCGCTTGCGGTCGAGGCCGCCCGCGTAGCCGGTGAGGGTGCCGTCGGATCCGATCACCCGGTGGCAGGCGCGGATCACGAGCAGCGGATTGGCACCGACCGCCCCGCCGACCGCACGGACCGCGCCGGGCGAGCCGGCCGCCTCGCTCAGCCGCCGATACGTCGTGGTGCTGCCGTAGGGGACCTCGTCGAGCGCCTGCCACACACGTCGGCGGAACGGGGTGCCCACGGGGGCGAGCGGCAGGTCGAACTGCTTGAGCTCCCCGGCGAAGTAGGCCTCGAGCTGGCTCAGGGCCTCCTTGAACGGCACGGGGTCACGCCGCCAGTGGGGCAGGACGACGGCGCCCCGGCGCTGGTCGGGCACGGTGACGGAGGCCAGGGCGAAAGCGCCGTCGCTCTCCTCCCCCGCCAGCAGAAGCTCGCCGAGGGGGCTCGGGGTGGTCGTGTACAGCGTCATTGTTCGCCTCCATGGCGGGAGGTAGCGGGGCGGGAGGTAGCGGGGCGGGAGGTGGTGGGGCGGGAGGTGGTGGGGCGGGAGGTGGTGGGGCGGGAGGTGGTGGGGCGGGAGGTGGTGGGGCTTGAGGGCACGGGGCGGGAGGCAGTGGGGTGGGGGGCACCGGCGGCGGCCCACAGGAGGTGGGTGGCATAGCTGCGCCAAGGCCGCCAGCGCTGGGACACGTTCTCCCGGGGATCGGAGCCGGAGCCCGAGACGCCGGAGCCCAAGGCATCAGGGCCCAAGGCATCAGGGCCCGAGACATCAGGGCCCGAGACGTCGGAGCCTGGGAAATCGGAGCCCGGGAAATCGGGGCCGGGGCCGGTCGGCGGCCGCAGGCTCAGCAGCCCCTGTGGCACTCCGGCGTCCCAGGGCAGAAGGACATCGGGGTCGCCCAGCGCCCGCATGCGGATGGAACCGACCGTCCAGGGGCCGATACCGGGCAGGGCCAGCAGCGCCCTGGCTGCGTCGTCCCGGTCGGTTCCGGGATCGAGGGACACGGTCGCGTCGGCGAGTGCCTCGGCGAGGCCCCGCAGCGCTCGACTTCGCGCGTCGGGCATGCCGAGCACGTCCAGCTCGGCTGCGGCAACGGAGGCGGGGCCGGGGAAGAGATGGGTCAGGCCACCGCTCGGCTCGGGCAGCGGCTGTCCGAGGGCCGCGGTGAGCCGCCCCGCGAGCGTCCTCGCCGCCTCGAGGGTCACCTGCCGGCCGAGGACCGCTCGCAGCGCGTGCTCGTGCGGGTCGGGGGAACCGGGCGAGCGCAGACCGGGCCGCGCGGCCACCAGTGGGCCGAGCCATGGGTCGGCTCCGAGTCGTTCGGCGATGGCCCCCGGATCCGCGTCCAGGTCGAACAGGGCCCGCATCCGCTGCACCGCCGTGGTCAGGTCGCGCAGGTCGGACAGGCGCAGGCGGCAGTCCAGCCAGTGCGTCTGCCGGGAGCCGCGGGGCTCGTCCACCTCGGCGACTCCGTGCCCGTTGGGCAGCCGCAGGGTGCGGCGGTAGGTGCGCACGCCGGGCGGGCCCGCCATCTCCTCGACGCCGGGGACCGTACGGGCGGCCAGGAAGTCGAAGACCCCGGCGGCGTCGTAGGGGGCGCGGTGGGCCAGGCGCAGCGGAACGAGTCCCGAGGATCCCGCTCCCCGCCCGGTGCTGCCGCCTCCCGCCGCCGCCCGAAGCTCCCTGGGCGTGTAGCCGTAGACGGCCCGGATGGTGTCGTTGAACTGCCGTACGCTCGCGAACCCGGCCGCGAACGCCGTCTCGGTCACCGGCAGCTGCGTGGTCTGGAGCAGGACACGGGCGGCGTGCGCCCGCTGGGCCCGGGCCAGCGCCACGGGGCCCGCGCCCAGCTCGGCGGTGAGCTGGCGGTGGACCTGCCTGGTGCTGTAGCCGAGGCGTTCGGCGAGCCCGCTGACGCCTTCACGGTCCACGACACCGTCACCGATCAGCCGCATGGCACGGCCCACGACATCGGCGCGGACGTTCCACTCCGGCGAGCCCGGCACGGCGTCGGGGCGGCATCGGCGGCAGGCGCGGAAGCCCGCCCCCTGCGCCGCGGCGGCGGTCGGGTAGAAGCGTGCGTTGGGACGCTTCGGGGTGACCGCCGGGCAGCTGGGGCGGCAGTAGATGCCGGTGGTGGCGACGCCGAGGAAGAACACGCCGTCGAAGCGCGAGTCCCGGCTGCGCACTGCCTGGTAGGCGGTCTCTTCATCGATCATGTCGTCCAGTCTGCGTCACCGGGCGGGGTTGGACTGGCGGGAATCGGACATGGCTTCCTCCCCTGTGGTGGGAGCGCTCTCACATCTGTGCCGTCACCCGATAGGCTTCCGCCACGGCATCCGGTGAACGAGGAGTGACCAGTGTCCGATTCCCGCTCCAGGACCAGACCCACGCTCGAAGCCGTGGCCGAGCACGCGGGCGTCTCCCGCGCGACCGTATCGCGCGTCGTCAACGGCTCGCCCGGCGTCCGCCGCCCGGTCCGCCAACGTGTGGAACGGTCGATCGCGGAGCTCGGATACGTACCCAACCAGGCGGCGCGCACCCTGGTCACCCGCCGCCACGACGCGGTGGCCGTCATCGTCGCCGAGTCGGAGACCCGGCTGTTCGGCGACCCGTTCTTCGGCACGCATCTGCGCGGTATGAGCCTGGAGCTGACCGCCGCGGACTGCCAGCTGGTGCTCCTGCTCGTGGAGAACCGCCGGGACTACGCACGGGTGGGCCGCTACTTGGCCGGCCAGCATGTGGACGGCGCCCTGATGTTCTCGCTCCACGAGGACGACCCCCTGCCCGCGATGACCCGCCAGGCCGGCCTGCCGACCGTCTTCGGGGGGCGTCCCATCCGGCAGATGGACGAGGACACGATCTACGTCGACAGCGACAACCGGGGCGGTGGCCGCCTCGCCGTCCAGCATCTGATCGCGCTCGGCCGCCGCCGGATCGCGCACATCACCGGCCCCCTGGACCAGACGTCCGCCACCGACCGCCTGCTCGGCTACCAGGACATCCTTCCCGACGCCGACCCGTCCCTGCTCGCCCACGGTGACTTCACCCGCGCGGGCGGGGAGCGGGCGATGGCCCAGCTCCTGGATGCCGCCCCCGACCTGGACGCGGTGTTCGTCGGGAACGACCTCATGGCCTCGGGCGCCCTGACCGTCCTGCACGAGCGCGGGAAGCGGGTGCCCGAGGACGTCGCCGTGGTCGGCTTCGACGACATAGAGTCCATAGCGCTGTGGACCGATCCCCCGCTGACCACCGTCCGCCAGGACGTGGAGGAGATGGGCAGGGAGATGACCCGTCTGCTCCTGCGCCTGCTCGCCGAGGGTCCCGAGGGCCTCACCCCGGCGATAATGCCGACCCGCCTGGTGCGGCGCGCCTCCGCCTGAGCGTGCCGCCCCTCCATCGAAGACGTTGGTACCGGGGCCCGCGTCGGGGCCGTGGCCTGGAACGTTCGTTGCCGGGCCCGGGAGCACGTGCGACCGCGATGGTGCCCCGGGCACCCCGAGGTCAGGCTCGGGGTGCCCGGGTGCCGGCCCGGGGCACGGACGTCTCCCCAGATTTCCGCGCCCCGGAGTCATTCGCGCGCGCCATGGCGCGCCTCGATGTGCCGTCGCAGCGCGCAGCGCGCAGTGCCGTCGCAGCGCCGCGGTAGGGCGCCTCAGTCCGTCGCCGGCAGCTCACCGGAGCGGGCCACCCGCGCGTACCAGTGGCCGCTTCGCTTGATCGTGCGCTCCTGCGTCTCGTAGTCCACATGCACCAGGCCGAAGCGCTGGCTGTAGCCGAAGGCCCATTCGAAGTTGTCCAGCAGCGACCAGGCCAGATAGCCCTGGACCGGGGCGCCGCCCTCGATGGCCGCGTGGACCGCCCGCAGATGCCCGTCGATGTAGGCGAGCCGGTCGGCGTCGTCCACCCCGCCGTCGGGGCCGACGGCGTCGGGGAACGCGGCCCCGTTCTCGGTGATCACCAGCGGCACACCGGGGTAGTCATGGCTCAGACGCAGCAGCAGCGAGGTCAAGGAAGCCGGGTCCTGTTCCCAGCCGATGCCGGTCAGCGGGGGCCTCGGCGGCAGGTACACCACTCCGCGCAGGCCCGGCAGCGCACCGGTGGTCACCTCCGAGGGGTCGGCGGCGGCCCCGACGTGCGCGGGTGCGTAGTAATTGATGCCCAGCCAGTCGATGGGCGCGGCGATCGTCGCCGCGTCGCCCTCGCGGACGAACGACCAGTCGGTGAGGTGCCGGGTGTCCTCGACCACGTCGGCCGGGTAGCGCCCGAGGAGCACCGGGTCGAGGTAGACGCGGTTGTGCAGGCCGTCCACCTTGCGCACGGCCTCCGGGTCGTCGCCGTGCACCTGGGTGAGGTTGAGGACGATGGACAGCCTGGCGTCCGGTGCCTGCGAGCGCAGCGCCTCGACGGCCAGTCCATGGCCGAGCAGGAGATGGTGCATCGCGGCCAGCGCCGCGGCGGGCTCCGTGCGGCCGGGGGCGTGGACACCGTTGCAGTAGCCGAGGAAGGCCGAGCACCAGGGCTCATTCAGTGTGGACCACTGCCTGACGCGGTCGCCGAGCCTGCCCGCCACGACATGGGCGTACTCGGCGAAGCGCTGCGCCGTCCCCCGCTCGGCCCAGCCGCCCTCGTCCTCGAGCGCCTGCGGAAGATCCCAGTGGTAGAGCGTGGCGACCGGGTCGATCCCCACTTCGAGCAGGCCGTCGACGAGGCGGTCGTAGAAGTCGAGACCGGCTTCGAGGGCGGGGCCGCGCCCCTGCGGCTGGATACGCGGCCAGGCGATGGAGAAGCGGTAGGAACCCACGCCCAACTCCCGCATCAGCGCGATGTCCTGGGGCCATCGCCGGTAGTGGTCGCAGGCATGTTCGGGGGTGTCGCCGTCGAGGACGGCGCCCGGCCGCTCGCTGAACGTGTCCCAGATGGAGCGGCCTCTGCCGTCCGCTCGCGTCGCGCCCTCGATCTGGATGGCCGCGGTGGAAACGCCCCAGCGGAAGGTCTCGGGGAAGCGCAGGGGGCCCCGGGAGGCGTGAGCGGGCATGGTGGAGGTAAAGAGGTTGGTCACCTGGAAACTTCTCCTAGAGTCGGTCGGCCGGTCGGGCCGGCGGGATCAGCCCTTGACCGCGCCGGCCATGACGCCGGAGACGATCTGCCGGGCGAACGCCACGAACAGCACGAGCAACGGCAGCACTCCGAGGAAGGCGCCGCTCATGATGAGCGAGTAGTCGGTGAAGTACCCGGCCGCGAGCTGGCTGAGAACGGTCTGCACGGTGCCCCCGGTGCCGGGCGGCAGGACGATGAGCGGCCAGAAGAAGTCGTTCCAGGCCGTCATGAACACGAACATGGCCAGCACCGAGGCGGTGGAGCGCACTCCCGGCAGCACGACGTGCCACCACACCCCGATCAGGCGGCAGCCGTCGACCCGGGCGGCCTCCACCAGTTCGTCGGGTATGTTCTCGTCGATGGCCTGGCGCATCCAGAAGACACCGAACGCGGAGACCAGCGACGGGAGGATGACCGCGGAGACGGAGGCGAACAGCCCCATCTTGGTGATCATCATGTAGAGCGGGACGATGCCCAGCTGGGTCGGCACCATGACGGTGGCGACCACCGTGCCCAGCAGGAGGTTCCGCCCGCGGAACCGCAGTTTGGCGAAGGCGAACCCGGCCATCGTCGAGAGCACGACATTGCTGACAGCCGTGGTCGTCGAGATGATCAGGCTGTTCTTCATCGCGATCCAGAACTCCACCGAGTCGAAGACCCTGGAGAAGTTGTCGAACAGGTGGCCGCCCGGAACGAGCGGTGGAGTGGACTGGCCGATCACCGAGTTGTCGTTGGAGGCGACAACGAACGTCCAGTACAGGGGGAAGAGCGAGGCGAGGACGAGCAGCGCCATCGCCGTGTAGACGAGCGGACCGGGGCGCCGTTCGGCCCTCGCGGTTGACTTCGCGGCCATGGGAGACGAGCCCTCTCAGCGGGTGGACGAGATGCGCCGCACGAGCAGCAGGTTGACGACGGCCATCAGTGCGATCAGCAGGAACAGCACCCAGGAGATGGCGGAGGCGTAGCCCGAGTTCTGCTGGACGAAGGCGTACTTGTAGAGCAGGAGCGTCAGCGTCTGGAACTGGTGGTCGCTGCCGCCCTCCTGGCCGTTGACACCGCCGAAGAGCAGGGGCTCGGTGAAGAGTTGGAGCCCGCCGATGGTCGAGATGACGACGGTGAAGACGATCGTCGGCCGGATCGACGGGACGGTCACGCTCCAGAACGTCGTCCAGCGGCTCGCGCCGTCGAGCTCGGCGGACTCGTAGAGCTCACGTGGGACCGCCTGCATCGCGGCCAGGTAGATCAGCGCGTTGTAGCCGGTCCAGCGCCAGATCACCATGACGCTGATGGCCAGGTGCGAGGACCAGACGTTGGCGGGCCAGTCGACCGCGCCGAGGCCGACCAGCGAGAGCAGCCAGTTGCTCACGCTCCAGTCGCTCGGCGCGAACATCTGGGAGAACACGACTCCCACGGCGACGATCGAGACCACGTTGGGAACGAGCACCGCCGAGCGCCAGAACGAACGGGCCCGCAGCTTCGTGTCCAGCATCCACGCGATGCCGAGCGCGAACAGCAGCTGCGGGAAGGTGGAAATGACGAAGATGCTGAGCGTGTTGCGCAACGCCCGGTAGAAGTCGGGGTCGTGGAACAGCTCGGTGAAGTTGTCCAGGCCCACGAAGCCGAGTTCGCCGTTGACCAGGTGCCAGTCGTGCAGCGACACCCAGAACGTGTAGAGGATGGGATAGAGCCCGAAGACGCCGAACACGACGAAGAACGGGATGACGAACAAGTACGGCGTGACCTTGCGGTCGAAGCCGAAGGCCCGCTTCCTGCCTCGCTTCTCCGGTGCCCCGCCCGCGCTCCTCTTCGGCGCGGGCGGGGCCTTCTCAGCGGTCTGCACCGCCATCGTCACTTCCCTGTCATCCGGTGCCGGGGATTACCCGAGCTTGAGGGCCTTCTTGGCTTCCTTGATCGCCTGGTTGAACGATGCCTCTGGCGACTGCTTGCCCTGCTCGACGCGGATCAGGGCGTTGCTGAAGCCGGGGCGGATGTCACCGTCACGCGAGCCGCGGTAGTTGGGCTGGAGCGCGGTGGCCGAATCGCCGTAGATCTTGCCCACGGGAGCGTTGTTGAAGAACGGCCGCGTCTTGCCGAGGATCGCGGGGTCCTTCAGCAGCGCCGGCTGCGACGGCAGCGCGCCGACCTCGGCGAACAGGCGCTTCTCCTGCTCCGGGGCGGTCAGCCACGCGGCCAGCTCCGCGGCCTCCTTCGGGTGCTTGCCCTGCTTGGGAACGGTCAGGAAGGAACCGCCCCAGTTACCGCCGTCGCCGGGGAGCTTGGCGATGTCCCACTTCCCGGAGTTCTCCTTGCCGGCCGCGGTCTCGATCAGGCCGTTCATCCAGGACGGGCACGGGATCGTCGCCATGGCGCCCTTCTTGATCCCGGCGCTCCACTGCGGCGAGAAGGCGAGCAGCTTGGCCGAGAGCTTCTTGGCGTCCTTGCCGGCTTGCAGGAACGCCTCCTTGACCTTGGGGTTGGTGTCGCCGATGAACTTGTCGTCCTGGTCGAAGAACCCGTACTGGGTCTGGTTCATGATCGCGGTGAACAGGTTCTGGTCGGTGTCGTACCAGCCGGCGCCCTTGACCTTGCGGACGAACTTGTGCCCGACGCCGAGGTAGTCGTCCCACGTCGTCCACAGGGCGGAAACCTTGTCCCGGTCCGTGGGCAGACCGGCCTTCTTGAACAGCTCGGTGTTGTAGCACATCGCCAGGGAGCCGATGTCGGTGCCGTAGCCGAGGACGTACTTGCCGTTGTCGGTGACCCCCTGCTCCCACTTCCAGGGCAGCCACCGGTCCTTGAGCTTGTCGGCCCCGTGGTCGGCGAGGTTGACGAACTTGTCCTTGGACTGGCGGAACTTGGGCAGGTAGCCCTCTTCTATCGCCACGACGTCGGCGGCTCCGGCGCCCGCGGCGAGCTGAGTGCTCAACTGCTGGTGGTGGGGGTCGAACTGAGCCACCTTCTCCTTGACCTTGATGCCGGGGTGGCTCTTCTCGTAGTCCTTGATGAGCTTGTCGTAGCCGAAGCCGCCGAAGTCCGCGACTGTGAGTGTGATGTCGCCGCCGCCGGAGCCAGAGTTCGAGCCGCAAGCGGTCAGCACCAGCGCCGCCGCGCCGCACGTCGCGAAGATCCTGGCCCCGCGCACGATCCGCGTCGTGCCCATGCGTCCTCCTGATGTTCAACTTGTGAACAGTGTGTGTCTCGTTTTGAGAGCGCTCTCACAATGGGGTGGGCGCCGAACCACTGTCAAGGGACGACTGGAGATCACGACTGTCTCGGCTTCATAACGGGGAGCGGAATGGCGTGCTCCACTTCTGTTTCCCGTCAAGGCGTGTGGGGGCTGCGCGCCAAGGGCACATCACCGGCATACACCATCCGTGACGGGCCCGTTCCCCACCGTGCCCGGCGTCGCCCGCAGGAGGGCACCTTGGTCGCCACGTTCGTCCTCGGAGTCGTCATCGTCGCGCTCGGCGCCGGCAGTGTGATCTACACCTTCTGGCACGAGGGCAGCCCGCTTCACGGGCGTCGCCGCCGCCCCCCGCACATCGGGTGACGGCGGCTGCGTGTCGGCGGCTGCGTGTCGGCGGCGGGACTCACCGCCGACGGGTGACACCCGAGTCGCGCACCGATTTGTGGATCATCTTCCAGTGCCGCAGCCGCTCGGCACGCAGCCTCGCGTCCGTGCGCGAGGCGATCCAGGCGTTCTCCCGGAGGAGTTTGCGGTAGCTCTCCAGGCGGCGGACGGTGAGGGCGCCGTCCTCCACCGCGTTGAGCACCGCGCAACCGGGCTCGCGGTTGTGGGCGCAGTCGTGGAAACGGCATTCCTGCGCCAGTTCCTCGATCTCGGAGAACACCTGCTGGAGTCCGGACTCGGCGTCCCACAGGCCCACACCGCGAAGGCCCGGTGTGTCGATCAGGACCCCGCCGAAGGGCAGGGGAAGCAGATCGCGGGCAACGGTGGTGTGGCGGCCCTTGCCGTCGCTGTCGCGGGTGTGGTTGACCTCCTGGACCTCCTGGCCGAGGAGGGTATTGGCGAGGGTGGACTTGCCCGCGCCGGATCGCCCGATGAGGACGGACGTGCTGCCGGCCAGGACGGCTGACAGGACGTCGATTCCCTCGCCGGTCTCGGAACTGACGACGAGTACCTGGACGCCGGGAGCGGCGGCCTCGGTGTCCGCCCTGACATATTCGGCGTCGGTGGCGAGGTCGGCCTTGGTCAGTACGACGAGCGGCTGGGCACCGCTCTCCCAGGCGAGGGCGAGAAACCGCTCGAGCCTGCCGAGGTCGGGCTGGGTGGCGAGGCAGACGGCGACGACCACGTGGTCGACATTGGCCGCCAGTACCTGGCCCTCGGACCGTTTGGAGGAGGTGGAGCGGACCATGGCGGTGCGGCGCGGGAGCAGGGCGCGGACGGTGGCGAGGGTGTTGGCGGAGGGTGGGTCGAGGGCGACCCAGTCGCCGGTGCAGGCCCATTCCATGGGGTCGGAGGTGTGCACCGGTGCGATGTCGGCGGGGACGACGGTGACCGGGGCGGTGCTTGTGTCCGAACTGGTGCTCCGGCGGGTGCTGATCACGACGTCGCAGCGGCCGCGGTCGACCCGGATGATGCGGCCGGGTATGAGATCGGTGGTGCGGTGGCAGTGGTGGAGCGAGAAGTCTTCGGCGAAAGCGCTGTCCCAGCCGTAGTCGGCGAGGGTGTGCGGGATCTCGGGAAGGACGGACAACGTGGATGACCCTTCGAAGGTGGCCCCAGCTGTTGTCGCGAAGACGCGCGGGAAGTCAGCCGGAGACCGGGAGGATGGAGAGGAATGTGTGCTGCACGCGGGCAGCGGGCATCGTCATGACGGCCATTCTCCTCACCTCCGGATCTCCCATGGGCACGCGGCATTCGGCCGCGCGGCGGAGGAAACGCTAGCGGCGCGGGCCGGGGCCCGCCACTGAATATTCGCGCTGATGCCACGGGCTCGCGCGGACCAATCGCAGCCCACCGGCCCAACCGTCACCACAGCGGGGATCACTCTTCCGGCTCACCCTCCGAGGGGCGCTTCGAGCCGTTCTTCGTGCGCAAATGCGCCCGGAAATCGTCCGGCGGCAAGAAATGGGCCCACCGTTCCGGGAACTCCGCCGGCGGATCCTCCGCCTCGTACTCCTCGCCCTCCTCCGCCGCCCGCCGCCGGGCGGCGGCCTGCGCGACCACGGCGGCGGCCGCCTTCTCCGCGGCCAGCGCGTTCTCCTCGCGAGCGGCGGCCGTCGCCAGCGACGGCCACACCCGGTCGATGGAAGCGTTCACCGCGGCCCCCACCAGCACCGCGAACGCCGACACACCGATCCACAGCAGCACCGCCACCGGCGCCGCCAGCGATCCGTACAGCGACGGCCCTTCCACCGTACGGGTGAGATAGATCCTCAGCACCACACTGCCGACCACCCACATCAGCAGCGCCACCAGCGCCCCGGGGATGTCCTCCTGCCACGGCGTCCGCACCGGCACCGATACGTGGTACAGCGTCGTCAGGAACACCACCGACAACACCAGCACCACGGGCCAGTACAGGACATGTACCGCCCCCGCGCTGAACGGCAGGAGATGGACCACCGCGTCGGGCCCCACCACCATAAGCGGCAGCACCACCGCCCCGATGACCAGGGCGATCACGTAGAGCATGAACGACAGCAGCCGCGTCTTGACGATCCCCCGCCGCCCCTCCAGCCCGTACATGATCGTGATGGTGTCGACGAACACGTTCAGCGCCCGCGATCCCGACCACAGCGCGATGACGAAGCCGATCGAGATCAGGTCGGGCCGTCCCCCGCCGAAGGCGCTCTTGAGCAGCGGCCGCACCAACTGGTCCACACCCTGCGCGGACAGGACCTTCCCCGAGGCGGTGAGGATGTTCGACCGGATGTGGTCGATGGTGTCGGTCCCGATGATCGTGTCGAGATACCCCAGAGCACCCACGAGGCTCAGCAGCAACGGCGGCAACGACAACAGCGTGAAAAACGCGGCCTCCGCCGCCAAACCGGTGACCCGGTACTCCATGCAGGAGTTCACCGTGTCCTTCAACAGCAGCCAGACGATCCTACGAACGGAAACGCCACGCGTGGCGATCCTCACCCGCCTGATTCGCCCCGGGAGCCGGTTTCGCGTGGCCCGGTGCTTGGGAGTCTTCCCCCCAGGTGTTTCGCCTGCTGCTTGCACCTACTTACCGTATCTTCCATGACGCCTCCCACTCACACCGTGACCAACCAGGCAGTGCCGCTCGTCGGGTACGACGTCTTCTCCTCGGACGCGGCGCTGACCGAGGGGGTGCGGCGCCACGCCGCGCCCGAACTGCACGAGGAACTCTTCCGCGATCTGAGCGATCTGGGGCACTCGGCGGGGTCCGCGCAGGCTCAACGGTGGGGTGAGGACGCGAACCGGCACGAACCGGTGCTCCGCACCCACGACCGCTACGGCAACCGCGTCGACGAGGTGGACTTCCACCCCGCCTGGCACCGGCTCCTCGGCCACTCGGTGTCCAAGGGACTGACCGGCGACGCGTGGACCCGTCCGGGAGGGCATCTGCGACGCGCGGCCTCGTTCATCGTCTGGACCCAGGCCGAAGCCGGTCATGCCTGTCCACTGTCGATGACCCACGCCGCCGTACCGGCCCTGCGCGCCGAACCGGAGCTGGCCCGGCAGTGGGAACCCCTGCTGACCTCCCGCGTCTACGTCCAGGACCTCAGGCCCGCCTCGCAGAAGGCCGGATGCCTGGCCGGGATGGGCATGACGGAGAAGCAGGGCGGCTCCGACGTCCGGGCCAACACCACGCGGGCCGAGCCGCTGGCGGCCGAGGGCGAGTACCTGCTGACGGGTCACAAGTGGTTCTGCTCCGCTCCGATGTCGGATGTCTTCCTGGTGCTGGGGCAGGCCCCGGGCGGCCTCACGTGTTTCCTTCTGCCCCGTGTCCTGGAGGACGGCACCCGCAATGTCTTCCGGATCCAGCGCCTGAAGGACAAGCTCGGCAACCGCTCGAACGCCTCCTCCGAGGTGGAGTTCGACGGCACCTGGGTGCGCCGCGTCGGCGAGGAGGGGCGAGGCGTCGCCACGATCATCGAGATGGTGTCGGCCACCCGCCTCGACTGCGTGCTGGGGTCCGCCGCGCTGATGCGCCGGGCCGTGGCGCAGGCGATCCACCACACGGCCCACCGCAGCGCCTTCGGCGGCCCGCTCATCGACAAGCCGCTCATGCGCAATGTGCTGGCCGACCTGGCCGTGGAGTCCGAGGCCGCCGCCACGACCGCTCTGCGCCTGGCCGCCGCGTTCGACGACGACAGCGAGCAGGAGCGGCACTTCCGCCGCCTGGCCGTGGCCGTCTCCAAGTACTGGGTGACCAAGCGCTGCGCTCCGCTCGCCGCCGAGGCGCTGGAGTGCCTGGGCGGGAACGGCTACGTGGAGGAGTCCGGCATGCCCAGGCTCTACCGCGAGGCGCCGCTGAACTCCGTCTGGGAGGGCTCGGGCAACGTCAACGCCCTCGATGTGCTGCGCGCCATCCAGCGCGAGCCGCAGTCGCTCAACGCCTTCCTGACCGAGGTCGGCCGGGCCCGCGGAGCCGACCACCGCCTCGACGCGGCGATCAAGGACATGCTCACCGAGCTGGCCGACCTCGACGGCATCGAGGCCAGGGCCCGGCGGCTGGTGGAGCGGATGGCGCTGGTGCTCCAGGGGTCGCTGCTCGTGCGGTTCGCGCCCCCCGAGGTCTCGGACGCCTTCTGCGCCTCACGCCTCGCCGGGGACTGGGGCTCGGCGTTCGGAACGCTTCCGGGCAGCCTGGACCTGAGCGGCATCGTCAACCGGGCGAAGGTCGACCTGTAGCGGAACGCCGCCCCGCAGCGGGCCCGCGACCGCGCTCTAGCCGACCGGCATGCCGTCGAGCTGCTCGGCGTACGGCGGGTTCGCCCCGCTGACCGAGCAGGTGAGGGCGGCGACCTTCGCCGCCAGGGTCGCCGCCTCGCGCACCTCGTCGATGGTGAGCCCGTCGAGGCGCCCGCCGAGGCGGCCATGGGCGTGCAGCCAGTGCAGCAGCCCCGCGGTGAACGCGTCGCCCGCGCCGACCGAGTCCACCGTCTCGACCTTGGGCGCGGGCACCCGGACCCGTTCCCCGGCCAGCGACGCCACGGCGCCGTGCCGACCGCGGGTGATCACCACCAGGCCCACCCCGGCCGCGTGCCAGGTGTCGCACGCCTCCTCCACCGGCATACCGGGGCGGATCTGGGCCAGGTCGTCGTCGCTGAGGCGCAGGATGTCGGCGACGGCGCACCACCGGGGCAGGGCCGTGCGGTAGACGTCCGGGGGTACGAGGTGCAGACGGACATTGGGGTCTATCGAGACAGTCGCCCGGGTGCGGACCTCGGCGAGCATCTCCTCCACGCGCGTCCCGCCCGGCTCGCGCACGAGCGCCAGTGAGCCGGTGTGCACGCAGACGGCGTCCTGCGGCATGCCCTGCTGGAGCTCGGGGCGGGTCCACTGCCAGTCGGCGGTCCCCTCGGCGTGGAACGAGTAGCGGGCATGGCCCCGCTCGTCGATGTCGGCCACCGCCAGGGTGCTGGGCTCGGCGGCCTCCGGGCAGCCGGTCAGGTCGACCCCGGACTCGGTGAGGTGGGCCCGGAAGAGGCGGCCGAACACGTCGTTGGACAGCCGCCCGAGGAACCGGGTGGGGGTGCCGAGGCGGGCGAGCGCCACGGCGGTGTTGGCAGGGCCGCCGCCGGGGAGGACGCGCAGCGCCAGTTCACCCGCCTCGCTGCGGCCGGGTTCGACGAAGGCATCGGCGACGGCCTCTCCGAGGACGGCAATGGGCCTGCTGAGGGTCATGAGGTGCCTTTCCGGGGGTGAACGGCGTGCCCCCAACTCTGCCCGATCTTCGCTCCGGCAGAGCCACCCGGGTGGCACGCGCCTGTGACCGCCTCTGACCGCTTGTGCCCGTTCGTTCCTCGCCTCGGTTCATTACTTGGAATCAGCGTCACTTTGAATCAGCGTCCAGGCTTTGGACACGAGCGCGTTGCCGTACCGAACCGCTCGCGGGCCGCGTTCCCGACCGTGGGGTGTGCGTGCCATCGGCACGCGGTGGCGCCCGTCTCGTGTGACCGCTGCCGCCGTCGCGAATGGGCGGAGGGCGCCACCCGTGATTGGGTCGCCGCATGAACGCCCCGAACGCCCCCGCCGTCGACGTGACCACCTGGTTTCTCGAGCAGACCTCCCCCGGCGACCTCTCCCCCTCCGCCGCACCCGGTCCGGAGAGTGGGACGGACATCCTGCGAGCCGAGATCGCCTCGCCCGAATTCAGCCGGTTCCTCTATACCGCGGTCGGTGGCGACCACCACTGGACCGACCGGCTGCCCTGGAGTCACCGGCAGTGGGAGGAGTGGCTGGGCCGGGCGGGCTCGGAGACCTGGGTGCTTTACGTACGCGGCACACCGGCGGGATTCGTGGAGCTCGACGCGCAGGACGGCGCCACGGTGGAGATCGCCTACTTCGGCCTGCTGCCCTCGTTCACCGGCCGGGGCCTCGGCGGCCATCTGCTCTCGTTCGGCCTGGCCCGCGCCTGGGACCTCGCGGAACGCCACACCGGTCGGCGGGTGACCACCCGGGTGTGGGTGCACACCTGCTCGCTGGACGGCCCCGCGGCCCTGGGGAACTACGAGCGCCGGGGCATGCGGATCTACGACGCCCGCACCCGTCCGGAAACGGTGGGCCCCACGCCCGGCCCGTGGCCGGGCGCCCGCTGAGGGGGTCCCGCTCTGCGGGTCACGCTCCGGGGGTCCCGCCGAGGAGGTACCGCTGAGGGGATCGTGCTGAGGGGATCGTGCTGGGGGGATAGCGCTGGGGGATCGCGCTGAGGGGATCGGGCTGAGGGGATCGGGCGGGGGATCGGGCTGGGGATCCGCGGGGCATCCCGCCGAACAGATCCAGCCGAGCCGATCCAGCCAAGAGGGTGCTGAGAGGATGCCCGGGAGCCCGGCCCACGGGCTTTCGTGGCGCACGACACACTGTCTCGCCATTCGAGCCAATGATGTCCAGATAGTGGATGTCAGTGGACTGGCCCGAGACCCGCGTGCCACGCTTCCCACATGTCACGCGCCGGAACCGCCTTGGTAGGTCGAC
Organism: Wenjunlia tyrosinilytica; assembly: GCF_014646055.1. GTDB lineage: Bacteria > Actinomycetota > Actinomycetes > Streptomycetales > Streptomycetaceae > Wenjunlia > Wenjunlia tyrosinilytica. The sequence continues at coordinate 70,139 of NZ_BMMS01000018.1, read as the reverse complement.
TTCACGTCGACCTCGGCCGCATGTCCAGCGCCATCTGTCCGGTGATCTGACTTCGAGCGCAGACCCCACGCCGTCCCCGCCGCCGCGGATGTGCGGGCGCGCACCCGGTCGTCCCGACACTCCTCGGCATCCGAATCGGCCGCCGTCGACGGTGAACCCGTCACGTCCGGCCGGGGTTCGTCCGCCGCGCCCATCCGCCCACCCGCTTGCTCGCCTGAAGGACGCTCCATGGCCGCCACCCCCCGTTCGTCCAGCTCCGCGAACGCCCCGGACGGCGCCTCCCCCGGCGCCGGTGCCCGGGGCGCCGGCGCAGCCGGTGGCGCCCGCAAGAGCCGCCACCGCGGCGAGGGCCAGTGGGCCGCGGGACACCTCACACCGCTCAACGCCAACGAGCAGACCAAGAAGGACGACGACGGTCTCAACGTCCGGGCACGCATCGAGACGATCTACGCCCACCGCGGCTTCGACTCCATCGACGGGGCCGATCTGCGCGGCCGGATGCGCTGGTGGGGCCTGTACACCCAGCGCAAGCCCGGGATCGACGGCGGCAAGACCGCGATCCTGGAGCCGGAGGAGCTGGACGACAAGTTCTTCATGATGCGGGTGCGCGTCGACGGCGGGCGGCTGACCGCCGAGCAGCTGCGCACCATCGGTGAGATCTCCCAGGAGTTCGCCCGCGGCACGGCCGACATCACCGACCGGCAGAATGTGCAGTACCACTGGATCCGAATCGAGGACGTACCGGAGATCTGGCGCCGTCTCGAGAGCGTCGGCCTGTCCACGACCGAGGCATGCGGTGACACCCCCCGCGTCATCCTCGGCTCGCCGGTCGCCGGGATCGCCGAGGACGAGATCATCGACGGCACGCCCGCCATCGACGCGATCCACAGCCGGTACATCGGGAGCAAGGAGTTCTCCAACCTCCCCCGCAAGTTCAAGACGGCGATCTCCGGATCCCCGCTCCTCGACGTCGCCCACGAGATCAACGACATCGCGTTCGTCGGCGTCGAGCACCCCGAGCACGGCCCCGGCTTCGACCTGTGGGTCGGCGGCGGCCTGTCGACCAACCCCAAGATCGGTGTCCGGCTCGGCGCGTGGGTCCCGCTGGACGAGGTGCCCGACGTCTGGGCCGGTGTCATCGGGATCTTCCGCGACTACGGCTACCGCCGACTGCGCAACCGGGCGCGGCTGAAGTTCCTCGTCGCCGACTGGGGTGCCGAGAAGTTCCGCCAGGTGCTCCAGGACGAGTACCTCGAGCGTGAGCTCATCGACGGACCCGCGCCCGAGCAGCCGCTCGAGCAGTGGCGCGACCACGTCGGTGTGCACCGGCAGAAGGACGGCCGCTACTACGTCGGCTTCGCCCCGCGCGTCGGACGCGTCGACGGTGCCACCTTGACGAGGATCGCCGAACTGGCCGCCGAGCACGGGTCCGACCGCCTGCGCACCACCGTCGAGCAGAAGATGATCGTGCTCGACGTCGAGGAGTCGCGGATCGAATCCCTGGTCGCCGGCCTCGAGGCGCTGGACCTGAGGGTCGACCCGTCCCCGTTCCGGCGCGGCACCATGGCCTGCACCGGCATCGAGTTCTGCAAGCTCGCGATCGTGGAGACCAAGGCCCGCGGCTCGTCGCTCATCGACGAGCTCGAGAAGCGCCTGCCCGATTTCGACCAGCCCCTCACGATCAACGTCAACGGCTGCCCCAACGCCTGCGCCCGTATCCAGGTCGCCGACATCGGCCTCAAGGGCCAGCTCGTCACCGACAGCGAGGGCAACCAGGTGGAGGGCTACCAGGTGCACCTCGGTGGCGCTCTCGGCCTCGAGCCCGGCTTCGGCCGCAAGGTCCGCGGTCTGAAGGTCACCGCCGCCGAACTGCCCGACTACGTCGAGCGGGTGCTGCGCCGCTTCCAGGACGACCGCGAGGACGGCGAGCGCTTCGCCCAGTGGGCGGCGCGCGCGCCGGAGGAGGCACTCCAGTGAGCGGAGAAGCGAACGAAGGCACTCCAGTGAGCGACGCACGCGAGGCCGCCCAACCGCAGGTCCGCAACGCACCGGAGCTTCGCCGAGCGGGCGGAGAAGCGAACGAAAGGGCGGAGCAGTGAGCGAGCGAGCCGCACCGTTCTACTGCCCCTACTGCGGCGACGAGGACCTGCGTCCCTCCGAGGAGGGGCACGGCGCCTGGGAGTGCGCCGCCTGCTCGCGCGCGTTCCAGCTGAAGTTCCTCGGCCTGCTGGCCAAGGGCCTTCAGGCCGTCGGCACGACCACCGGCACCACCACCACCGGCAACACCACCACCGACCGCGAGAGGGGCACCGGGTGACCACCGCTCAGCGCACTGCGGAGGAGCTGGAGAAGCTGGCCGAACGGGCGGGCAGAGAGCTGGAGGAGGCGTCGGCGCTCGAGGTGCTGCGCTGGGCCGCCGACAAGTTCGGCGACCGGTTCTGCGTGACGTCCTCGATGGAGGACGCGGTCGTGGCCCACCTGGCCTCCCGCGCCCGCCCCGGTGTGGACGTGGTCTTCCTGGACACCGGCTACCACTTCCCGGAGACGATCGGCACCCGTGACGCCGTCGCCGAGGTCTACGACGTCAACGTCATAACTCTGACGCCCCGCCAGTCCGTTGCCGAACAGGACGCCGAGTACGGGCCGAAGCTGCACGACCGCGACCCGGACCTGTGCTGCGCCCTGCGCAAGGTCAAGCCGCTGGAGGAGGGCCTGGCCGGGTACGACGCCTGGGCCACCGGGCTGCGCCGCGACGAGTCGCCGACCCGCGCGAACACCCCGGTCGTCGGCTGGGATCCCCGCCGCGGCAAGGTGAAGGTCTCCCCCATCGCCCGCTGGACCCAGGACGACGTGGACGCCTACGCGGCGGAGCACGGAGTCCTCACCAACCCCCTGCTGACGGACGGATACGCCTCCGTCGGCTGCGCGCCCTGCACCCGCCGGGTGCTGGAGGGCGAGGACGCCCGCGCGGGCCGCTGGGCGGGCCGGGCCAAGACCGAGTGCGGGCTGCACGGATGACAACGACGACGACGGCCACGACGACGAGGGATGCCACGACGACCGGGCATGCCGGGACAGAACACGCGCACACCGGGCACGCGAAGGAGCAGGAGCCGCAGATGACCGTCACGGACCGGGGAGCCACCGTCTGGCTCACAGGTCTGCCGAGCGCGGGCAAGACCACGATCGCCTTCGCCCTGGCCGAGAGGCTGCGCGGCGACGGCCACCGGGTCGAGGTGCTGGACGGCGACGAGATCCGCACCTTCCTCTCCGCCGGGCTCGGCTTCTCCCGCGAGGACCGGCACCAGAACGTCCAGCGCATCGGCTTCGTCGCCGAACTGCTCGCCTCGCACGGGGTGAAGGTGCTGGCGCCCGTCATCGCGCCGTACGCGGACAGCCGTGAGGCCGTGCGCAAGCGGCACGACGCGGCGGGGACGCCGTACGTGGAGGTCCATGTGGCCACCCCCGTCGAGGTCTGCTCGGACCGCGATGTGAAGGGCCTGTACGCCAAGCAGCGGGCGGGGGAGATCTCCGGCCTCACCGGTGTGGACGACCCCTACGAGGCCCCGGAGCGGCCGGACGGCCGGATCGAGGCGCACACGCAGACGGTGGACGAGTCCGCGGCGGCGCTGCACGCGCTGCTCGTTGAAAGGGGTCTGGCATGAGCGACGCACGCGGTGTGATCACGGCCGTCGAGACGGCCGAGACGCTGGAGAACCCCTACACGCTCAGCCACCTGGACGCCCTGGAGTCCGAGGCGGTCCACATCTTCCGTGAGGTCGCCGGCGAGTTCGAGCGCCCTGTGCTGCTGTTCTCCGGCGGCAAGGACTCGATCGTGATGCTGCACCTGGCGCTCAAGGCGTTCCGCCCGGCGCCGGTCCCGTTCACCCTGCTCCACGTGGACACCGGGCACAACTTCCCCGAGGTCATCGAGTACCGCGACCGCACGGTCGAGGCGCACGGGCTGCGGCTCGTGGTCGCCTCCGTGCAGGAGTACATCGACGGCGGCAGGCTGCGCGAGCGTCCCGACGGCACCCGCAACCCACTGCAGACCGTTCCCCTGCTCGAGGCCATCGAGAACGGGCGCTTCGACGCGGTGTTCGGCGGCGGGCGCCGGGACGAGGAGAAGGCCCGCGCCAAGGAGCGCGTGTTCTCCCTGCGGGACGAGTTCGGGGCGTGGGACCCGCGCCGGCAGCGCCCCGAGCTGTGGCAGCTCTACAACGGCCGCCACGCGCCCGGTGAGCATGTGCGTGTCTTCCCGCTGTCCAACTGGACCGAGCTGGATGTGTGGCAGTACATCCTGCGCGAGCGGATCGAGCTGCCCGAGATCTACTTCGCCCACGAGCGCGAGGTGTTCAGCCGCAACGGCATGTGGCTGGCGCCCGGCGAGTGGGGCGGCCCCAAGGAGGGCGAGGCGGTCGAGCGCCGCATGGTGCGGTACCGCACGGTCGGCGACATGTCGTGCACGGGCGCGGTGGAGTCCTCCGCCGCCACCGTCCCCGAGGTGATCACCGAGGTGGCCGCCAGCCGCCTGACCGAGCGGGGAGCGACCCGGGCCGACGACAAGATGTCCGAGGCCGCCATGGAGGACCGCAAGCGCGAGGGGTACTTCTAACCATGAGTGCGAACACCACCGTCGACCTCCAGCAGGTCAGCGCCACCTCCCTGCTGCGCTTCGCCACCGCGGGCTCGGTGGACGACGGCAAGTCGACCCTCGTCGGCCGGCTTCTGCACGACTCCAAGTCGGTGCTGACCGACCAGCTCGAGGCCGTCGAGCACGCCTCGCGCAGCCGCGGCCAGGACGCGCCGGACCTGGCGCTGCTGACCGACGGGCTGCGGGCCGAGCGCGAGCAGGGCATCACCATCGATGTCGCCTACCGCTACTTCGCCACCGCCCGGCGGCGGTTCATCCTGGCCGACACCCCCGGACATGTGCAGTACACGCGGAACATGGTGACCGGCGCCTCCACGGCGGAGCTGGCCGTGGTCCTGGTCGACGCCCGCAACGGGGTGGTCGAGCAGACCCGCCGCCACGCCGCGGTCGCCGCGCTCCTGCGGGTGCCGCATGTGGTGCTGGCCGTGAACAAGATGGACCTGGTCGACTGGTCGGAGCCCGTCTTCGCGGCGATCGCCGAGGAGTTCACCGCCTACGCCGCCTCCCTGGGCGTGCCGGACGTCACCTCGATACCGATCTCGGCCCTGGCCGGGGACAACGTGGTGGAGCCGTCCGCCAACATGGACTGGTACGGCGGCCCGACCCTGCTGGAGCATCTGGAGACCATCCCGGTCGGCAGCGACCCGAGCGACGAGGCGGCGCGCCTTCCGGTCCAGTACGTGATCCGCCCGCAGACGGAGCAGTTCCGGGACTACCGCGGCTACGCGGGCCAGATCGCCTCCGGTGTGCTGCGGGTGGGCGAGCCGGTCACCGTGCTGCCGTCCGGCCACACCTCCACGATCGCGGGCATCGACCTGCTCGGTGAGCCGGTGGACGTCGCCTGGGCCCCGCAGTCCGTGGCCGTACGGCTGGCCGACGACATCGACATCGCCCGCGGTGACCTGATCGCCCCGACGGCGCAGGCGCCCGCGGCGGTCAAGGACGTCGAGGCGACGGTCTGCCACCTCAACGAGCGCGAGCTGCGCGTGGGTGACCGGGTGCTGCTGAAGCACACGACCCGCACGGTCAAGGCGATCGTGAAGGACATCACCCACCGCCTGGACATCGACACACTGGACAAGCAGGAGCGGCCGGGGTCGCTGAAGGTGAACGACATCGGGCGGGTCGTGCTGCGCACGGCCGAGCCGCTGGCGCTGGACGCCTACGCGGTCTCGCGGCGCACCGGCTCGTTCCTGCTCATCGACGCCGCCGACGGTACGACACTGACCGCCGGCCTGGTCGGCGAGGCTTTCTCGGGGGGTGCGGCACATGGCATGTGAGGTCTTCTCCACGTTCGACAAGCTGGGCGGCTGGATCAGCGGCGGCCAACTGAGCAGTGGGCAGGGCGGGGTGGCGCGATGTGTGCGCTGACGATCACCGCTGTCCCCACCCTGTCGCAGTACCAGCACCGAAGACATATCGCTGTCCGGTCCGCGCCCTGACGCCCGGACCCCGCCGAGAGGAAACCCTCCCGTGTCATCCGCTCAGTCCACGCCCTCCAGAACCATCCGCTCCTCCCGGCGTCTGATCGCCGTGGCCGCGCTCATCCCCGTGATCGGCGTTCTCGGCGCCTGCGGCTACGGCTCGGAGAAGAAGGACGACTCCAAGAAGGCCGCTCCCGCGGCCAACGCGAACAAGAAGAAGCTGTCCGCCTCCGAGGTGAAGATCGGCTACTTCGGCAACACCACTCACGCCACTCCCATCGTGGGCCTCCAGGAAGGCCTGTTCGCCAAGGAGCTCGGCGGAACCTCGGTCAAGACCCAGGTGTTCAACGCCGGCCCGGCGGAGATCGAGGCCCTCAACGCGGGTGCGATCGACATCGGCTGGATCGGCCCCTCCCCGTCGATCAACGGCTATGTGAAGTCCAAGGGCCAGAGCCTGAAGATCATCTCCGGCTCGGCCTCCGGCGGTGTCTCGCTCGTCGTCAACCCCAAGAAGATCAAGGGCCTGGACGACCTCAAGGGCAAGCGGATAGCCACTCCCCAGCTCGGCAATACGCAGGACGTGGCGCTGCTGAACTACCTGGCGGAGAAGGGCCTGAAGGTCGACGCCCAGACGGGCAAGGGCGACGTGAAGGTCATCCGCCAGGACAACAAGGAGATCCCCACCTCCTTCCAGCGCGGTGACCTCGACGGCGCCTGGGTGCCCGAGCCCACCGCCTCCAAGCTGGTCGCGGCAGGCGGCAAGGTCGCCCTGGACGAGAAGACGCTGTGGAAGGACGGCAAGTTCGTCATCACGAACGTGATCGTCTCCCAGAAGTTCCTCAAGGAGCACCCGGACGTGGTCGAGGCCGTGCTGCGCGGCTCGGTGAAGACCAACGCCTGGATCACCGCCAACCCCGACAAGGCCAAGAAGGACATCAACTCCGCTCTGGAGACGCTCTCCGGCAAGGCCCTGCCCGACGAGGTGCTCGACCCCGCCTTCAAGAACGTGCAGATCACCAATGACCCGCTGGCCTCCACCCTCCAGCAGGAGGCCGACCACGGCATCAAGGCGGGCCTGCTCGACAAGGTCGACCTCAAGGGGATCTACGACCTGACGCTCCTGAACAAGGTGCTCAAGGCCGAGGGACAGCCGGAGGTCGCCGACGCGGGACTCGGCGCCAAGTAACGCACGTCAAGCGGACACACCGGTCCGCCCCGCCCCCGTGCGGCGGGGCGGACCGGCCCCCGACCCAAGGAGGTGACCTCGATGGCAACCACCCTCGTCAAGGCCGAGTCCGGCGCAGACTTCGTGGACTCCGCTTCACCCGCCGTCCGTCTGAACCACGTGTCGAAGTCGTTCGGTCGTCCCGGCGCTGCGCAGACGGTGCTCGACGACATCAGTCTGGACGTGGCGCCCGGTGAGTTCGTCTGCCTCCTCGGTGCCTCGGGATGCGGCAAGTCCACCCTGCTCAATCTCGTCGCCGACCTCGACAGGCCGTCGGCCGGCAGCATCGAGGTGCCCGGCGGCCGTCCCGCGCTCATGTTCCAGGAGCACGCGCTGTTCCCGTGGCTGACCGCGGGCAAGAACATCGAACTCGCCCTGCGGCTTCGCGGGGTCCCGCGCTCCGAGCGGCGCGGCGAGGCCGAGCGGCTCCTGGAGATCGTGCGGCTGCGGGGCGCCTACGGAAAGCGGGTCCACGAGCTGTCCGGCGGGATGCGCCAACGGGTGGCGCTGGCCCGCGCGCTCTCCCAGGCGACCCCGGTCCTGCTGATGGACGAGCCCTTCGCGGCCCTGGACGCGATCACCCGCGATGTCCTGCACGACGAGCTGACGCGGATCTGGTCCGAGACCGGCGTGTCCATCCTGTTCGTCACCCACAACGTCCGCGAGGCGGTCCGGCTGGCCCAGCGGGTCGTGCTGCTGTCCTCGCGGCCAGGGCGCATCGCCCGCGAGTGGCGGGTCGACATCCCCCAGCCGCGCCGCATCGAGGACGCCGCGGTCGCCGATCTGTCCATCGAGATCACCGAACAACTGCGGGGGGAGATCCGTCGACATGGCCAGCACTGACACCGGGCGGTCCGCGGGCGTCACCACCGATGGCCAGGACGCCGAGAAGACCGGGGCCGCTGGACTCGAGGACGCCGGGTTCAAGGACGCCGGGTTCAAGGACGCCGGGCTCGAGGGCAGCGCAGTCGCGGACGCCGGGCTCGAGGACACGCAGGCCACACACGGGAGTGCGGGCGACCGTCCTGTCGGGGACGACCTCGGTGGCCTCGAGGCCGGTCTGGACGCCCTGGAGACGCAGGCACAGTCCCGGGTGCCGCTCGGCACGATCCTGCTGCACAAGGTCCTGCCGCCGGTCGTGGCCGTCGTGCTCGTCCTCGGTGTGTGGCAGATCCTCGCCGCCGCGGACGTCAAGCCCGACTACATGCTGCCCAGCCCGCTGGACGTCTGGCACTCACTGAGCGACCAGTGGCACAAGGGCACGCTCCTGGGCGTGGTCTGGCAGAGCCTGAGCCGCGGCGCCCTCGGCTTCCTCGCCTCACTCGCCATCGGCACCCCGCTGGGGCTGCTCGTCGCCCGGGTGCCGTTCGTGCGTGCCGCCATCGGCCCGATCCTGTCGGGACTCCAGTCCCTGCCGTCGGTCGCCTGGGTGCCCGCGGCGATCATCTGGTTCGGGCTGAACGACTCCACGATCTACGCGGTGGTGCTCCTTGGCGCCGTCCCCTCCATCGCCAACGGCCTGGTGTCCGGCGTCGACCAGGTGCCCCCGCTGTTCCTGCGGGCCGGGCGCACCCTGGGTGCCGCCGGGCTCAGCGGGATCCGGCATGTGCTGCTGCCCGCCGCGCTGCCGGGGTATCTCGCGGGGCTCAAGCAGGGCTGGGCCTTCTCCTGGCGCTCGCTGATGGCGGCGGAGCTGATCACGCACTCCCCCGACCTCGGTGTGGGCCTCGGCCAGCAGTTGGAGAACGCCCGCGGCAACTCCGACATGCCCGGTGTGCTCGCCGCGATCCTGCTCATCCTGGTCGTCGGCATCGGCATCGAACTGCTCGTCTTCTCCCCGATCGAGCGGCGGGTGCTGCGCAGCCGCGGCCTGATCGCCCGCTCTCTGTAGGTCGTCGGTCCGTTAGGTCTCCCATGAACCCCGTCCTGGTCATCATCGCCCACGGCAGCCGCGACCCGCGGCATGCCGAGACCGTCCGGTCCCTGACCGCGAGGGTCCGGCGGCTGCGGCCGGGGCTGCGTGTGGAGACCGGATTCCTGGACCACTGCGGGCCCGGCGTCGGGCAGGTGCTCGACCGGCTGGCGGCGCAGGGGCGGCGGGAAGTGGTCGCGCTGCCGCTGCTGCTGACGCGGGCCTTCCACGCCAAGGCCGACATCCCGCAGGTGCTGGACCTCGCCTCGGCCCGCAACCCGGGGCTCGACATCACCAGGGCCTGGGTCCTCGGCCCCTCTCCCCTGTTGCAGGACGCCCTCGACCGGCGGCTGCGGGAGGCCGGGGTGTGGCCCGGCGAACGCTCGACCGGGGTCGTCCTGGCCTCGGCGGGCTCCTCGGACCCGGAGGCGGTCGCGGTGATCGCAGAAGTCGCGCGGGAGTGGCGGCGTACCGGTTGGTGCGCCGTGGTCCCCGCGTTCGCCTCCGCCAGAGGTCCGCGTACGGAAGAAGCGGTGGAGCGGTTGCGCCGCGACGGCGTGGAGCACATCGCCGTCGCGCCGTACGTGCTGGCTCCGGGCTTTCTGCCGGACCGGATCGTGCGCGGTGCCCGCGCGGCCGGCGCCGACACCGTGGCGGACGTCCTCGGTGACGCTCCCGAGGTGGCACGGCTGCTGCTGGCGCGCTTCGACGAGGCCCGCGTGGCGCAGCCCGCGGCCCTGTCGGCCTGACCGGCCGACCCGCCGTCCACGCAGCACCTCCCCCGGCGGCTCCCAACGGCGGCTCCCCCTCGGCGGCTTCGGCCGGTGGCCTCCTCGGCGCCTTCCCCGGGTGGCCCCCTCGTCTGCCCCTCGGCGCCTTCCCCGGCGGCTTCGGCCGACGGCTTTCCCGGCGGCTTCGGCCTGCGGCTTTCCCGGCGGCTTTCCCGACGGCTTCGGCCGGATGCTTCGGCCGCCTCCGTGTAAGGGGCATCGACCTTGGACAGGTAGGGAATGCCCCACCCCCCGCGGAGGAGCACCCCCGCCCGTAATCACCTGTGCGCCGGATGGGCCCTCGAACCGGCCGCCCGTAGCGTCGACCGCATCGCATTCGGAGCATCGACGGACCCGTTCACCGAGGGGGAGGACACCGTGTCGCACAAGCACGGCGGCGCCAAGCAGGGCCTGGCCGCCGCCATCGGGGGCTGGAGCGCCCGGCACAGGAAGACAGCCGTCTTCGGCTGGCTGTTGCTGGTGGCGCTGGCCACCGTGATCGGCGGCATGGCCGGCCGGACCAACCTGACCGAAGCCGAGGAGGTGCCGGGCGAGTTCGGCCGCGCCGTCAAGATCCTCGACGAGGCGGGTATCGAGGATCCGGCCAATGAGATGGTCCTCGTGCAGGCCAGGGACGGCTCGGTCTCCGCCGGGGACCCGGCCTTCCGTGCCGCGGTGGACGACATCGTCGCGGCCGTGAACCGGACGGGCAAGGTCGAGCACGTCAGCAGCCCCTATCAGTCGGGCACGGTGTCGAAGGACAAGCGCTCGGCGCTGGTGCAGTTCGACATGCGGGGGCCCGCGGACGACGCGTCCGCACATGTGCAGCCGGTCCTCGACGCGGTGGCCAGGGTCCAGAGCGAGCACAAGGCGCTGCGTATCGAGGAGTTCGGCGGGGCGAGCGCTGACAAATACTTCAGCGACATCGTCGACGGCGACTTCCGGAAGGCCGAGTGGACGGCGGTGCCGCTGGCGCTGGGCATCCTGCTCATAGCCTTCGGCGCGCTCGTGGCCGCGCTCCTTCCCGTGGCCCTGGCGCTGACCGCGTTCATCGGGGCCTCCGGCCTGGTCGCGGTGGCCAGCCACTCCATCCACACCAGTGACGACGCCAGTTCGGTCATGCTGCTCGTGGGCCTCGCCGTGGGTGTGGACTACTGCCTGTTCTATCTGCGCCGGGAGCGCGAGGAGCGGGAGGCCGGGCACGACGCCCAGACCGCGCTGCGGATCGCCGCGGCCACCTCGGGCCGTGCCGTGCTGGTGTCGGGGCTCACGGTGATGGCCGCGATGGCGGGGATGTTCTTCACCGGCATAGGCACCTTCAAGGCGATGGGCGTGGCCACGATCCTGGTGGTGCTCACCGCGGTCGTGGGCTCGCTGACCGTCCTGCCCGCCCTGCTGTCGATGCTGGGGGACCGGGTGGAGAAGGGCCGGGTGCCGTTCCTGCACCGAATGAAGAAGAACAGCGACGGCAGCCGCTTCTGGCGGGCGGTCCTGACCCGTGTGCTCGGGCGTCCCGGGATGTCGGCGGCGGTCGCCGGAGGGGCGCTGGTCCTGCTCGCGGTGCCGGTGATCGGCCTCAACACCGCGCATCTGACGTTGCAGCAGGAGGCCGACGACAGCGTTGCGGTCGTCCAGGCGTCCAACCACATCAACGAGGCGTTCCCCGGCGGCTCCGAGCCCGCCCAGGTCGTGGTCAAGGCGGACGGCATCACCTCCGGCCCCGTGAGCGGCGCGATAGCCGCGTTCAAGAGGCAGGCGGTCTCCTCCGGAGCCAGCGAGGGCCCGGTCACGGTCACCCTGCACAAGTCCTCGAATGTCGCGGTGATCGACGTTCCGCTGGCGGGCGACGGCAATGACAGCGCCAGCGAGAAGGCGCTGGGGACCCTGCGCCACGACGTCGTTCCGGCCACCCTCGGCCATGTGGACGGCGCCACCACGGCGATCGCGGGCTCGACGGCCGCCTCGGTGGACTTCAGCAAGCAGCTCGGCGACGGTGTGGTGCCGGTGTTCGGGTTCGTGCTGGCCCTGGCGGCGATCCTGATGCTGCTGTCGTTCCGCTCGCTCACCATCGCCGCCACGACGATCGTGCTCAACCTGCTGTCGGTCGGCGCCGCCTACGGTGTGCTGACCATGGTCTTCCAGCACGGCTGGGGCGCCTCGCTGGTCGGCGCGGAGGGCGTGGGCGCGGTGCAGTCGTGGCTGCCGCTGTTCCTGTTCGTGATCCTGTTCGGCCTGAGCATGGACTACCACGTCTTCGTGCTCTCGCGGATCAAGGAGGCCCATGAGCAGGGGCTGGCGACCCGCGCGGCCATCTTCCGGGGCATCACCAGCACCGCGGGTGTCGTCACCAGCGCGGCGGTGATCATGGTCGCCGTGTTCGCGGTCTTCGGAACGCTGTCGATGCAGACCATGAAGCAGCTCGGCGTCGGCCTCGCGGTGGCCGTCCTGATCGACGCCACGCTCATCCGCGCGGTGCTCCTCCCGGCGGTCATGGCCCTGCTCGGGGAGCGCAACTGGTACCTGCCGAAGTGGCTGGAATGGCTGCCCGACCTGTCCGAGCCCGCCCACTTCCCGCCTCCCCCGGCGCGCCCGGCCCCGGTGGAGCAGCCGGTTCCCGCCCGCCAGCCGGACCTGGTCTGACCTGCCCGGCTCCCACCCCGGTGCCCCGGCTGCCGATTCGGCGGCCGGGGCGTCGGCCTGACGGAAGGTCTGCGGGAAAGTGCGGCCCCGGACTCAAGAACGGCTCGTTCGGCGCCCTCTCCGGTAATCGCACACCCGCTTGACCCCTTGTCAGGGAAGCCCGCATTCCACATACTTCCCTCAACGCGGCAGGCTCCCACCGAGCCGGGTCCGCGCATCGATCGCCAGACCGTCCCACCGGCCGTCGCATCCGGGCGGCGGACCGATCCCGTCAGTGAAGCGCAGCGGTGCGCCGTCGCGGCGTACCGGATCGTCGCACGTGCCCAGCCCACCATCGGCTCGGCGCGCGCATATGCACCTTGGATTGACATGACCCTGCCCAAACCCTCCGGCGGGGTCCCCCAATCGAAAGGAACCTCTGGTGAAGAAGTGGCTGACCTCGTGGAAGAGGACGATGGCTGTCGCGGCCGTCGTGCTGGCAGCGTTCAGTCTGAACGCGCCCGCCCAGGCACGGAGTTCGGGACCGGCCCCGGGCCCCTCCGTCGTGGGCGGCACCCGCGCCGCGCAAGGTGAGTTCCCCTTCATGGTCCGCCTGTCCATGGGCTGCGGCGGCGCGCTGTACTCGCCGCGCCTGGTGCTGACGGCCGCGCACTGCGTCGGCTCGACGGGCACGAACACCAGCATCACCGCCACCCTCGGCGTCGTCGACCTGCAGAGCTCCAGCGCCATCAAGGTCAGGTCGAACTACGTCTACCGGGCGCCCGGTTACAACGGCAACGGCAAGGACTGGGCGCTCATCCGCCTCCAGACCCCGGTGACCAGCCTGCCGACGCTTCCGATCGCCAAGAACACCGCCTACAACAACGGCACCTTCACGGTGGCCGGCTGGGGCGCGGCCCGTGAGGGCGGCGGCCAGCAGAGGTACCTGCTGAAGGCCACCGTTCCGTTCGTGGACGACGCCACCTGCCAGGACGCCTACTCCGACCTGGTCCCGGGTGACGAGATCTGCGCCGGCTACATGGCCACCGGCGGCGTCGACACCTGCCAGGGCGACTCCGGCGGCCCCATGTTCCGCCGGGACAACAACAACGCCTGGATCCAGGTCGGCATCGTCAGCTGGGGCAACGGCTGCGCCAGGCCGGGCTACCCGGGCGTGTACTCCGAGGTGAGCACATTCGCCGCGAACATCGCCTCCGCGGCCGCCTCGCTGGGCGGATGACGGCACCAAGGTGACCGCACCACGGGTGACCGCACCACAGGTGACCGCAGAACGGTGACCGAAGGCGGCGGGGGGCACCTCACGAGTTCCCCGCCGGTCCCCACCGCAGGCACAGCCGCGCCCCGTGCCGGCCCACCCCCGTTGGGCCGGCACGGGGCGCTCAGTGTTCCCCCACCGGCTGGCGGCCCGCTGACGGGACGCTGACGCGAGAGCGCCACGCCCCCATAGACTGGACGCCGGGTGGGGACTCGGGGGGACAGAACAGAACAGGTGGACTCGTGGGCGCGGTCGTTGAGTTTCGACTCCTGGGGCCTTTGGAGATCCTTGTCAACGGCGAGAGCGCCCCTCTGCGCGCCGGGAAGCTGCGTGCCCTGCTGGCCGCCCTGCTGCTGCGCCCCGGACAGTCCGTCAGCGTCGACGAACTGATCGACTCCCTGTGGGGCGAGACTCCTCCCGCCCAGGCCAGGGTGACCCTGCACACCTATGTGCTGCGGCTGCGCCGGGCGCTGGGCGAGGCAGCGGAACTGCTGCGCACGACGAGCAACGGATATCTCGTCGACGCCACCCCCAGGACCCTGGACACCGCCCGCTTTCAGGAACTGCTGGAGCGGGCCCGTGAGCACAGCGGGGACCCCGCCGCCGAGGCCGAGAGCCTGCGCCAGGCCCTGGAGTTGTGGCGGGGCAGCGCGCTGGCGGACGTCCCCGGTGAGACGCTGCACCGCGAGGAGGTGCCCCGGCTGCTGGAGCACCGCCTGCGGGCCTGGGAGCGGCGCATCGACCTCGATCTGCGGCTCGGCCGCCACGCCGATGTCCTGCCCGAGCTGACGGCGCTGACCGCGGAGTACCCGCTGCGGGAGCGCTTCTGGGGCCAGTTGATGCTGGCGCTGTACCGGGCGGGACGCCAGGCCGAGGCGCTGGACGCCTACCGGAAGGTCAAGGCGGTCCTGTCCGACGAACTCGGCCTGGACCCGGGCGCCGAACTCCAGCGGCTCCACCGGGACCTGCTGACCGGAGACATCTCCGGCACCTCCCCCGGTCCCGTTTCCGGGCGGCCGCGGACCGGCGGGCGCGGGGAGGCTCACGCGCGAGGGCAGCAGGGCCCAGAGGACGGCCGCGAGCAGGGGCGTGCCGAGCCCGCGCTGTGGACCGTGCAGTGCCAACTGCCGCCCGATCTCGCCGACTTCGTCGGCCGCGAGTCCGACCGCGAGGTGGCCGAGGATCTGCTCGAGCGGGGATCGCGGGCGGGTGTCCCGGACATCCTGGTGATCTCCGGCCCGCCCGGGGTCGGCAAGACCGCGCTGGCGGTGCGCCTGGCGCACCGGCTGCGCGAACGGTTCCCGGACGGCCAGTGGTACGCCCCCCTGGACGGTGCCCAGGGCAACCCCAGGGACCCCGCCGATGTGCTCGCCGACCTCCTTCTGGCCGCCGGAGTGGAGGCGGGCGCGATACCGGACGGCCTCCAGCAGCGCGCCTCGGCCCTGCGGGCGCGCCTGGCCGACCGCCGGGTCCTGGTGCTGCTCGACGACGCCGCCGACACCGCGCAGGTGCGCCCCCTGCTGCCCGGGCGGCCGGGCAGCGCCGTCCTGGTCACCAGTCGCAGGCGCCTTGGCACGCTGGACGGGGTGAAGGCCCTGCCGCTGGCACCGTTCACCCCGGACGAGTCGGCCCGGCTGCTGGAGCGCCTCGTCGGCGCCGAACGGGTCGCGGAGGAGCCCGCGGCCACCGAGGAGCTGACCCGCACCCTCGGCGGGCTGCCACTGGCGCTGCGGATCACCGGAGCCCGGCTGGCGGCGCGGCCCAACTGGACCCTGACCCGGTTCGCCGGACGCCTGCACGACGAGCAACGGCGCCTGGACGAGCTGGCCTTCGGGGACCTGGCCGTGCGCGCCAGTCTGGAGCTGAGCTACACCGCGCTCGGCGCCCGGGCCCGCACCGCGTTCCGCCGCCTCGGCCTGATCGGGGCGCACGACGTGGCGGCCTGGACCCTGGGGGTGCTCACCGACGGCACGGACGGCGAGGAACTGGTCGAGGAGCTGCTGGAGGCGGGGCTGCTCATCCCGACCGGCGTGGACGACTGCGGGGAGCCCCGCTACCGGCTGCACGACCTGCTGGCCGTGTACGCACGGGAGTTGACGGTGCTCACCCCCGACCAGGAGACCTCCGACGCCCTCCAGCGGCTGCTGTCGACACTGGTCTCCCTGACCGACTCCTGCTGGGCGCGCCTGCCCCGCCCGGCCGATGGTCTGCCGCCCGAGCCGCACGAGGCGCCGACGGCGCTGCCCGCGTCCGAGGCGGCCCGGCTCACGGCCGACCCGCTGGCCTGGCTGCTCGCGGAGCGCGCCGTGATCGTCGACGCCGTGGAGTGGGCGACCCGCAAGGGGCACTACGCGGACGCGGCGGCGCTCGCGCACCGGGCCTTCATGATTCTGGACGTCTACATCGGGCGGCGCAGGGTCGAGCAGCTGTGGGTGAGGGTGCGCGATGCCGCACGGGAGGCCGGGGACGACCGCGTGGCCTGGAACGCGGAGGAGCGGCGGTGCGGCCAGCTGATCGCCCGCGGCCATGTCGCGGACGCCGCCGCCGGCCTGCGCGAGTGCGTCACGGCGTTCGACCGGCTGGGCATACGGGCGCGGCTGGTCCACGCGCTCGACGCGCTCGCCTCCTGCCTGATGGAGCAGGATGCCCCGCACGAGGCCCTGGCCTTCGCTCGGCGGGCCCTGGACCTGGCCAGGAACGACGGCGACATGAAGCTCCAGGCGGGGGCGCTGCGCGAGCTGGGCGCGGTGATGGAGCACCTGGACAGATACCAGGAGTCCATCGACCTGTTCGAGCAGGCGGTGGCGATCACCGCTCGGATCGGCGCCGAGGGCGACATGGGCAACATCCTGGGGCGGATGGCGCGCGCGGCGATGGACCACGGCGACCTGCCGCGCGCCCGGGAAGCCGCCGGGCGGGCGCTGGCCATCGTCAGCCGTACCAAGGACCCCTACGGCGCCGCCTGGTTGACGGCGCTGTCCGGACGGATGGCAGCCGCGGAGGACCGGCACGAGGAGGCGGTCGTCCTGGCGAGGGACGCCCGGCAGCGTTTCGGCGACCTCTCCGACGGGCGCGGTGAGCACCTGGCCGCGCTCACGGAGGCCACCAGCCTGCTGGCGCTGGACCGCCGCGACGAGGCACTGCCCCTGCTCGCCACGAGCGACGCGGTCCTGACCAGGCTCGGCGCCACCCGCCTGCGCGACCAGGCGCGCGCCGCCCTCGCGGCGGCCACCAGGGGCGCCGACCCCCGCGTGGCCACCTGAGCGGCGTCCAGGGGCGTCAACGACTCGGGGCCCTGCCGTCGCGCCGATGACGTGCCCCCGGGGCGGGGGGCTACTGTGCGGGCATGGAGGCCATCCCGTTGTCGCAGGACAGTGCCCGGCGGCTGCTCTCTGCCGCTGGGTTCGACGGACCCCGGGCGCGGCTGCTCGCCCTGGGCGAGAACGCCGTGTTCGCCCTCGCCGAGGGTCCCGTGGCCAAGGTCGGCCGTACCGTCGAGTTGCTGGAGCGGGCCCGCCACGAGATGCGGGTCGCCCGGTGGCTGGCCGAACAGGGTGTGCCCGCGGTGCGGGCGGCGCGGGCCGAACCCCTGCTGGTGGAAGGCAGCCCGATGACGCTGTGGGAGCCGCTGCCCGCTCCCGTTCGACAGACCCGGCCCGCCGATCTCGCCCAGCTCCTACGGCTGGTGCACGCGCTGCCGGAGCCGCCGTTCCCGCTGCCCGAGCGGGATCTGCTCGGCGGGGTGGAGCGCTGGCTCGGCCTGGCGCAGGGGCATGTGGACCCGGCGGACATGGCGTTTCTGCGGGCCCGCCGTGACGAGTACGCCCTCGCCGGCCGCGAGGTCAAGCCCGTACTGGACCCGGGGCCCATCCATGGGGACGCGCTCCCGCGCAATGTGCTGGTGGGGCCGGACGGTCCCGTGCTGATGGACCTGGAGACGTTCTCCACGGACCTGCGCGAGCACGACCTCGTGGTGATGGCCCTGACCAGGGACCGCTATGGGATGCCCGACTCGCAGTACCGCTCGTTCACCTCCGGCTACGGCTGGGACGTGACGGAGTGGGACGGCTGCCTGGTGCTGCGCGGCGCCCGGGAGACGGCAAGCGCCGCGTGGGTGGCCCAGCAGATCCCGGGCAACCCGGCCGCGCTCGCGGAGTTCCGCCGCAGGGTCGCCTCGCTGCGCGAGGGCGACCCGGCGGTGCGCTGGCACTCCTTCTGACCCGTGTGACGGCGTAAATGTGTGACGGCGTAACGGCCTTACGGCGTGACGGTGCAATGGCGTGTCCCGCGAGACCCGGTGCCCCGTCACCGCCTGACCGGTCCTCAGGCCAGGCCCGGCACCGAGTCCGGCTCGCGCAGCGGCCAGCGGCCGTCGACCACGGCCTGCGGGTCGCGCCCCCTGCGCAGCCAGTCCTGGAAGCCCGCCGCCCAGTCCGCGTACCAGCTGACCTGCGTACGGTGCAGATCCCAGGACTCCTGCGCGGCCACCTCGGGATGCCGCTCCGCTATGCGCACGGCGACCCGGACGGCCGCCAGGGCGTCCGCCGCCGCCTCGTGGGCGCCCTCGAGCACCACGTCGTAGACCTCGCAGGCGGCCTCCAGCGTGCGCTTGCCCTTGCGGTAGCGGTCCACCCCGCGGTCCACGGTCAGCGGGTCGACGACCGGGCCGACCTCGGCGCCGAGCCGCTCGGCGAGTGAAGGAAGGCCGTATCTGCGCAGCTCCGCCGAGAGCAGGCTCAGATCGAAGGCCGCGTTGAAGGCGACGACCGGCGTCCCCCGGGACCAGTGCTCGACCAGCCCCGCGGCGATCTCCTCCACGGCCTCGGGCGCCGGGCGGCCCTCGGCGGCGGCCTGCTCGGTCGTGATCCCATGGATGGCGGAGGTCTCCTCGGGAATGGGCACACCCGGATCGACCAGCCAGTGGCGGGAGCCGACCAGCTCACCGTGCACGGCTTCGGTCAGTGCGGCGGTGACGATCCTCGACCCCTGGGGGTCCGTCCCAGTGGTCTCCAGGTCGAACCCGATGAGGAGCCCCTGATGCCAAGCCATGTCGTGCGTCCTTCCCCTTGCCGCCCCCGTTGTTCACCCCATCATCGCGTGCGGCACCGACACTCCTGACAGGTGGTCAGAACATTACGGAACAGAGCGAACCGGATCAAAGGGGGATCAATTCAGGACACCGGCCGGGAGTCGGTCCACACCCCTTCGAACTCCTCGCGGTAGATCTCGAACAGCCCGTGCTCCCCGCCCGCCTCCCCGTGGACCAGGTCGCGCCCCCCGCTGCGCAGGACCAGGACCGGGGACTCCATGCCCCGCGACTTGCGCAGGTAGGACTGGACAACGGCGATGCCTTCGGCGCTGTCGCCGTCGACGAGGTAGGCGGTGAACCTCGGGGTCTCGTCGAAGACCCGGATCTCGAAGCTCCCGGTGTCACGCAGGCGGGAGCGGACCCGCCGCATGTGCATGATGTTCATCTCCACCGACCGGCTCAGCTCGCCCCGGCCGAGGCCGAGTTCACGCTCGCGGCGGCGCACGGCGCTGCTGGCCGGATTGAGGAACAGCAGCCGCACCCGGCATCCGGACTCGGCCAGTCGCACCAGCCGTCGGCCGGAGTAGTTCTGGACCAGCAGGTTGAGACCGATCCCTATCGCGTCGAGGCGGTGGGCGGAGCCGAACAGGTCCTCCAGCGCCACCTGGCTCTGCAGCCGCACCCGGTCCGGGTGCACACCGACCACATCGGCGTAGCGGTCGCCGACCAGTTCCTCCACGACGTCGACGGGCAGCCGGGCGTAGGCGGTGCCGCCGCGCGTGCCCGCCTCCAGCAGGTCGAGCAGCCGCTGAGCGGCCCGCTCGGCCTGGGCGAGGACGGTTTCGGACAGGGACCGGTTGCGGGAGACGACATGCCGGGCCACCTCCAGTTCGTCCAGGGCGAGTTCGAGTTCGCGCCGGTCGGCGAGGAAGGGGTCGAAGCACGGCCAGTGCTGGACGACGAGCTCTCGCAGCTGAGGCAGGGTCAGGAAGATCAGCAGGTCGTCGTCGGCGGGGTCGAGCAGATAGCCCTTGCGGCGGCTGACCTCCCTGACGGCGGCGGCCCGTTGGACCCATTCGTGCCCGGCGGGACCGGCGGCGGCGACCACCCACTCCTCGCCGTGGACGGGTTCGTAGACGGGCCGCAGCACGGCGGCGACGACGGCGCGGAGGCGCTGTTCGACGAGATTGAGCCAGACATAGGCACGGCCGGCACGCCGGGCGCGAAGCCTGACCTCGGCCCAGTCCCGTGCTGCCCAGTCCAGTTCGGCGCCTATCTCGGCAGGGCGGGGGGCGGACACAGTGCTGGTTGCTCCCTCGCCATGACCCTGATTCCCCTGGCCGCCGCCGTCCGAGGAGGGCAGGACCAGTCCCGACGTCACCACCGGCACCGCCTTCCCACGGCCTTCCCGTGAAGGCCTCGCGACCGTCTGCCGTCCGGCAGCGATCAAGACTACTGCCCTCGCGGGGGGCGGCGCAGCCCGATGGGTGGTGTTGTCCGGCAGGCGGTCAACTGCCGCGCCGCCCCGCGGTACTCGCGGGGCGGCGGGGTCGATCCGGCCGCGGCGGTGGGCCGTGCGGCCGGGGCGGTGGAGTCCGTCCCTCCGGGGGCGATGGCGGGGAGGACAGCCCCGGGTCCCGAGCAGGGGGGCGGGACCCGGGGTGCTCAGGTGCGGGAAACGGCGGGTCAGTGCCGTCCGCGGGCGGATGTCACCCCTCGTGCGGGTGGCCGTTGTTCCCGAGCCGCTCGTCCGGGGTGAGCGGGCTCATCGCCGTCACGTCACGGGGAACGAGCTGGAAGCCCTGCCAGTGCACGGGCATCGGGCTCTGGTCCTCGTCCCTGGGGATGTGGTGGAAGCCGACGTTCACCCACATCGTGGGGTTGGTCAGCGCCTCCCCGTTGACGTACTTGTCGACGGACCTGGCCTTCTTGCAGGCCGGGTCCTGGTTGTCGTTGGCGTTCTTCTCGCACGCCTTGTACTGCGTGAAGTACACGTCGTTCTTGGTGAAGGTGTGGGCGTCGTACTTGTCGCTGTGGTTCTGGACCAGCTCCCACGAGCGCGGGTGCCCGTCGCTGTTCCTGCCCGCGGTGCTGACCACTCGCCACCAGCGCCGCAGGCTGGAATTGGCGGCGGTCTCCTTCTTCAGCTCCGACATGGAGGTGCTGAGGATGGCCGACGCATCGCCCTTCTTGCCGGTGTACTTCGTCTCGTACTGCTCGACCTTGGCCTTGGGGGAGCCGTCCAGGTCGAAGTTCAGCCGCCAGAAGACGCTGTGGTAGTGACTGGTGGCGTAGTCGCTCCTGCCCTTGCCGATGGGCCAGCCGTCGGAGGACTTGCTGTAGTCGCCGGGCGAGAGGTCGCCGGTGGCGCCGACGCGGGCGGTGATGGTGCCGTCGTCGGAGAAGATCCACTGGTTGATGTACTCGTACCAGCCCACCTGGCTCACGCTGAACAGGACGAGATCCTGTCCCTGGGCCTGGAAGAGCTTGCCCGGGCTGCCGTCCTGCTTGGCGTAGTCCTGGGACCGGTAGGCGGTGCCGCGGGCCTGGGTGTTGACGCACAGGGCGTTCTGGGCGTGCGCCTTGTTGCCGATGAAGGCCTTCCGGATGGTGCCGCCCGGGCACTCGGCCGGGTCGAGCTTCATCAGGATGCCCTCCCGGCCGAAGCCGAACATCGTGATGTCGTTGTACTCCGCCTTGCCGGAGTCGTAGGGCACGTTGACCTGGGCGAGCGCCGCCGAGCCGAGCACCGTGATGGGCTTCTTCTCGCGCTTGGGCTGGTAGGAGACGTCCTCCAGCACCAGGCCCGCCAGGGGGTCCACGCGCCAGCACATCCGCCAGGTGGTGCCGCCCGCGAGCTTGTGCTCGATCAGGGAGCGGCCGCTGCACTTGGCCGCCGAGGCGTTCGGGGCGGCCTTCGGGGAGGTGCCGGGGGCGGCCTGGGCCGTTCCCGACCCGGACCCGCCGAGGGTGACGGAGGCGAGCAGGAGGGCCGCGGTTCCGCCCAGGGCGGACCGCAGTTTCGTTGTGCGCATGTCTGGGGTCTCCTACGGGATCCGGGTGACGGTCCGGTCGGTCAGGTCGATCACGAGGTCGGTGACGTCGATCCACGGCCCGCCGCCGGACACTCGGGTGAACAGCGACAGGCAGCGGTCCTTGGCGCACTTGCCCAGGGGTGAGGCGCCGGTGAGCTCGCCACCGCTGCCTCCGTAGGCCAGGCCGCGCGAGTTGAGCTGCGCCGGCCGGGTGAGCGGCTTGCCGGTGGCGTCGCGGTAGTTGGCCTTGAGCCGCTTGGCGTCGCCGTCGGCGAGGAGCAGCTTCACCGCCTCGTCGGTCTCCTCCCGGGAGGGCGGCGGCTGGATCCCGGAGGCCGCGCTGGACGCGGTGACCTTGCCGGCGTCGAGGTCGACGGTCCGCTTGACGACCGTGCGGTCCTCGTAGTTGAAGAAGTACACGTCCGCGGTGCGGGCACCGGGGGTGTCGGCGAACTCGGTGCGCAGGTACTCCGGGCCCGGTCCGCCGTGCACATCGCGGCTCCTGGCGCGGAACGAGGCGTCCACGGCGAGCTTTCTGGCCCGCTGGACCTCGTCGGGGGTGAGCGGGTCCCGGCCGCTGCCCCTTTCTCCCACCGGTCCGGCGTCCTCGACCACGCCGGGGGCGGAGCGGCCCGCCGCGGCGGAACCGGGCGCGCCCTGCCCGGCGGTGGCGGAGGAACCGCTCGGGGACGGCGACGCGTTCCCGTCGTCCCCCATGGCCTGAAGGGGGACCGTGACCGCGATCATCGCGGCGGTGCACGCCAGCGCTGTCGCGGAACCCCACAGGACACGTGTGGCGGTGATGGCGCGGCGAGCCGGACGGCCCGTGTCCTGATCACCCTCGCGAGGCCCCACCCCGGTGCCCCGCTCGGGAGGGATTGCCTCCCCCTCGTTGTTCATTTCTCCCCTTTGCGCTGTTCGGTTGTGTTTCCCCCGTCCCGTGCTGAATGACGCCGGTCCCCACGATCGGGTTGCCTCTCCAGGGCGTTGCGCTGCCCATCCTGGGGAAGATCTTGGGAAACTCGTTCGGCCCGGCCTTTCGTGGGCAAGGATTCGCGTGTGCGTCGGCAGCCGTCGGCGCAGTGCAGCTCAGGGCCCGACGGCCCCGGACCACCGGGACGTGCGCGGCACCGACGTTGGAAGAGGTGGGCCACCGACATGCAGGTCTGGCCGGGGCAGCCGTACCCACTCGGCGCCACGTACGACGGGGCGGGTACGAATTTCGCGGTCTTCTCGGAGGTGGCGGAGCGGGTCGAGCTGTGCCTGCTCGAGGACGACGGTTCCGAGACCGCGGTGGAGCTGCGGGAGAACGACGCCTTCGTCCGGCACGCCTACCTGCCCGGGGTGATGCCGGGGCAGCGCTACGGCTTCCGGGTGCACGGGCCGTACGACCCCCGAGCGGGGCACCGCTGCAACTCCTCCAAGCTCCTGCTCGACCCGTACGCCAAGGCGATGAGCGGGGCCATCGACTGGGACGAGGCGGTCTACGGATACCGCTTCGGGCAGCCGGACTCGCGCAACAACCTGGACTCGGCGCCGCACACCATGACGTCCGTGGTGGTCAACCCGTACTTCGACTGGGGCAACGACCGCCCGCCGAACCCGGCCTACCACCACACGGTGATCTACGAGGCGCACGTCAAGGGCCTGACGATGCTCCATCCGGACCTGCCCCGTGAGATCCGGGGGACGTACGCGGCGCTCGCCCACCCCGCCGTCATCGACCACCTGGTCGAGCTGGGGGTCACCACCCTGGAGCTGATGCCCGTCCACCAGTTCGTGCACGACCATCGGCTGGTGGACGAGGGGCTGGCCAACTACTGGGGCTACAACACCATCGGCTTCTTCGCCCCGCACGGCGCCTACTCCTCCCTCGGGGACCGCGGCCAGCAGGTGCAGGAGTTCAAGACGGCGGTCAAGGCGCTGCACGAGGCGGACATGGAGGTCATCCTGGACGTGGTCTACAACCACACCGCCGAGGGCAGCCACCTCGGCCCCACGCTGTCCTTCCGCGGCCTGGACAACGGGTCCTACTACCGGCTCGCCGAGGACGCCCGGTACTACGAGGACACCACGGGCACGGGCAACTCCCTGCTGATGCGCAGCCCCCACGTCCTCCAGCTCATCATGGACTCACTGCGCTACTGGGTCACCGAGATGCACGTCGACGGCTTCCGCTTCGACCTGGCGGCGACGCTGGCCCGGCAGTTCCACGAGGTGGACCGGCTGTCCTCCTTCTTCGACCTGGTGCAGCAGGACCCGGTGGTCAGCCAGGTCAAGCTGATCGCCGAGCCCTGGGACGTCGGCCAGGGCGGCTACCAGGTGGGCAATTTTCCACCGCTGTGGACGGAGTGGAACGGCAAGTACCGCGACACCGTGCGCGACCTGTGGCGGGGCGAGCCCGCGACCCTGGCGGAGTTCGGGTCGCGGCTGACCGGCTCCTCCGACCTCTACCAGGGCGACGGCCGCCGCCCGCTCGCCTCGATCAACTTCGTGACCTGCCACGACGGCTTCACCCTGCGGGACCTGGTCTCGTACAACGACAAGCACAACGAGGACAACGGCGAGGGCAACCGCGACGGCGAGGGCTTCAACCGCTCGTGGAACTGCGGCGCCGAGGGCGGGACGGACGACGAGGAGATCATGGCGCTGCGCACACGTCAGATGCGCAACTTCATCGCCACCCTGATGCTCTCCCAGGGTGTGCCGATGCTCAGCCACGGCGACGAGTTCGCCCGTACGCAGCACGGCAACAACAACGCCTACTGCCAGGACAACGAGCTGTCGTGGGTGCCGTGGCCCAAGGAGGACGAGGAGGACACCCTCGCCGCCGAGATCCACGAGTTCACCCGGAAGATGGTGTGGCTGCGCCGGGACCACCCGGTGCTGCGGCGGCGCCGCTTCTTCCACGGCCGCCCGGTCGCGGGGACGCACGACGACCTCTCCGACATCTCCTGGTTCACCCCCGAGGGTGAGGAGATGACGGAGCAGGACTGGCAGGCCGCTCAGGCCAGGGCACTGACGGTGTTCCTCAACGGCAATGCCATCTCCGAGCCCGACTCCCGAGGGGGACGGGTCACGGACGACTCGTTCCTCATGATGTTCAACGCGCACTACGAGCCGCTGGAGTTCGTGGTGCCGGTGGACCACGGCAGGGAGTGGCGGTTCGTGGTGGACACCGCGCGGCCCAAGGGGGCGGCCGGGGACGACACGGCGAAGGTCAGGGCGGGCGACCGGCTGCCCGTCACCGACCGCTCTGTGGTGGTGCTCCAGCGTCCCGCGTGATGGGAGGCAGGGCCTGTGGGTAGAAGTCATTCCATGACGACTGCCCCGTCCTGCGCGCGGACGACGCCGACGGCCACCTACCGCCTCCAGATGCAGGCGGCGTTCCCCTTCGCGGCCGCACAGTCCGTGGTGCCGTACGCGGCCTCGCTCGGCGTCTCCCACCTCCACCTGTCCCCGGTCCTCCAGGCGGCGCCGGGCTCCACGCACGGCTACGACGTCGTGGACCACAGCCGGGTCAGCGAGGACCTGGGCGGTGAGGAGGGGTTGCGCTCACTGGCCCGCAAGGCGCGGGAGCTCGGGCTCGGGCTGGTGGTGGACGCCGTCCCGAACCATATGGCCGTGCCCGTCCCCGAGCATCTGAACCGGCAGCTGTGGTCGGTGCTGCGGGAGGGGCCGCACTCCCCCTTCGCGAGGTGGTTCGACATCGACTGGCGGGCGCATCCGGGTGACGGGCGGCACGGGCGGATCCTGCTGCCGGTGCTGGGCGGCCGTCTCGGGGACGAGCTGGAGAATCTCACTCGCGACGAACTCGACGGTGAAACGATCCTTCGCTACCACGGCCACACCTTCCCGGTGCGGGAGGGAACCGAGGAGCTGCCACTGGAGGAGCTGCTGAGGAACCAGTGGTACCGGCTCGCCTGGTGGCGGCTGGGCGCCACCGAGCTCAACTACCGGCGCTTCTTCACCATCAGCGACCTCATCGGGCTGCGGGCCGAGGAGCCGGAGGTCTTCGCGGCCACCCACGAGGTCCTGCTGCGCCTGATGGACGAGGGGGTCGTCGACGGGCTGCGGATCGACCACCCGGACGGGCTGGCAGACCCCCGCGGCTATCTGCGCCGGCTGGCCGAGGCCACGGGCGGGCGGTGGACGGTGGTGGAGAAGGTGCTCACCGGCGAGGAGCGGCTTCCCGGGGACTGGCCGTGCGCCGGAACGACGGGATACGACGCGCTGGGCCGCGTGGACGGGCTGTTCGTCTGCCCCGAGGGAGCCCGGGAGCTGCGCCGGGTCCATGACGACTACACGGCGCCCGACACCGGCCGCGCCGAGGGCTGGGAGGAGACCGCGAGGACCGCCGCGCGTGACGTCGTCAGGGAGGAGCTGGCCGCCGAGGTCGAACGCCTGAGCGTTCTCGCGTCGCGGATATGCGCCCGCGAGAGCGCCCTGAGCGACCACAGCGCACGCTCGCTGCGCACGGCCGTCGAGGAACTGCTGCTCGCCTTCCCGGTCTACCGCCCGTACGTCGTCCCCGGCGAGCGGGCGCCGGCCGAGGCGGTGGAGCTGCTGGAGCGGGCCGCCGAGGTCGCCGCGCGGGCCTTCCGGGTGCCCGAGGAGGCCGCGGCGGTGCAGGTGGTGCGGGACCTGGCGCTCGGGGCGCTCGGGCGCTCGCCGGACAAGGACGACTTCGTCGCGCGGTTCGCACAGGTCTCGACGGCCGTGCGGGCGAAGGCCGTGGAGGACACCGCGTTCTACCGGTGGTTCCCGCTGCTGTCGCTCAACGAGGTGGGCGGCGAGCCCGATGGGCGGGGGACCGAACCGGACGAGTTCCATGCCTTCTGCGCGCGTCTGCAGCGCGACTGGCCCGCCACGGGCACGGTGCTGTCCACGCACGACACCAAGCGCAGCGCCGACGTCAGGGCCCGGATCGCCGTGCTGTCCGAGGCGCCGCAGGAGTGGCGGCAGTGGCTGGCGGACGCCGACGGCGCGTACGCGCACCTGCGGGCAGGTGTGCCGGACCGGCACGCCCAGTACCTCGTGTGGCAGACGCTGGTAGGTGCGGGGGCCGATCCGGACGATGTGGGGGCATGTCCCGCACGGGTGGTGGAGGCGGTCCGCAAGTCGCTGCGCGAGGCGGGGACGCGGACCAGCTGGACCAGCCCGGACGCGGACTACGAGAGCGCGGTGCTGGAGTTCGCCGCCGCCGCGGCGCAGGGGCAGTCCCACCCGGCCGCGGACCTGCTGAAGGAGCACGGCCCCTCGGAGCGGGCGAATGTACTGGGCGCGGCACTGGTCCACCTGACGATGCCGGGTGCGCCGGACGTGTACCAGGGCACGGAGTCGCTGCGGCACACGCTGGTGGACCCGGACAACCGGCGGCCGGTCCCGTTCGCGGACCTGGCGGCCCGGCTGGCGCGCCTCGACGACGGCGAACCGGGCCGGGACCTGCGGGACGACAAACTGTGGTTGACGGCCAAGGCCCTCCGCCTGCGCCGCTCCCACCCGGAGTGGTTCGGGGACGCGGCCGGCTACACCCCGCTGCACGCCCACGGCGCGGCGGCCGACCACGCGTTCTCCTTCATCCGAGCCGACCGGGTGACAACGGTGGCCACCCGCCTGTCCCGCGCGTTGGCAGCCGGCGGCGGCTGGGGCACCACGGAACTCCCCCTGCCGGGCGGCGTATGGACCGACGAGCTGACGGGCCGGTCCTTCAACGCCCCGGTGCCACTGGCCACCCTTCTGACGGACCTCCCCGTGGCCCTGCTGGTGAGGCGGGAAGGGTAAGGAGCGGCGGGCCGGGCGCGGGACGCCGCTGGGCAGGGCCAGTGCCGGGCGGCCGCTCCTTCGCCGACCCCGGGGTCGTCAAGGCGCCTCCTGGGTGGCCAAGGCGCCCGGGAGCTGGGGGCGGCCGCGGATGCCCAGTTTGCGGTAGACGCTGGTCAGGTGGGTTTCCACCGTGCGGCGGGCCAGATGGAGGGAGGCGGAGATTTCGGCGTTGGTGCGGCCTGCCGCCGCCAGGGAGGCGACATGGCGTTCGCTCGCCGTCAGCGCCGCCACGCCCGTATGACGCGGGCGCAGGGACCGGGCGCCGCCCGAGCGCAGGGCCTCGGCGGTCAGGCGGCGCAGCCTCGGCGCGTTCAGCCGCTCCGCCAGTGCCCCGGCCTCACGCAGGACTTCACGGGCGCGGTTGGACTGGCCCACGTCCGTCAGGGCGGTGCCGAGCTCGAGCAGGGCGGCCGCCAGGTCGGGCGCCAGGGGATGCCGGCGGTGCTCCGCCACGGCCTCCTCGAACAGGGCCAGCCCGCGCTGCCCGCCTCTGGCCGCGCCCAACGCCCGCAGAGCGCGCCCCACGACACGCGGCGTGCCCCACACCCTCGCCAGCCGCAGTTCCTCCTCCGCCAGCGGCAGCGCCTCCGCCGTCCGGCCGAGCCGCAGCAGGCAGGCGACGGACGTGGAGCGCCACGGCGTCACCGCCGGAGTGAGCATCCGCCGGGCCTGCTGGAGCTCGCCGCACGCGCTCAGATGCCGCAGCGCCCCCGCCGGGTCGTCCTCCGCCCAGTGGAGCATGCCCTGGGCGTAGCGGAACTCGATCCACTCCCAGGACTCACGGGCACCGAGCCCTTCCACGCACTCGGCCAGGCGCCGGGCCTGCGGCAGCCGGTCCAGCTCGATCAGGGCGAGCACGCCCTGCGCCCGCACATGGACATTCTCGCCCTCGGCGCCCGGTCCCGTGGCCGACTCCACCACCTGCTCGTACCGGCCGCGCATGACGGCGGCCTCGGCCCGGACACTGTGCAGGCACTGCTGCGCCGGGTGCAGCGGGTGGTCGCGGTGCAGGGCGAGGCCCCGGTCCACCAGCTCGTCCGCGAGGTCGAGCTCGTCCGACCACTGCGCCAGGGTGGCGAGCGAGGCCAGCAGATAGGGCTGGAGCCCGGGGTCGGTCGGGGCGGCGAGGATGGAGCGGACCCGGCGCATGGCCTCCGGCGCGCCGATGAGCCCGGCCGTGGCCTCGTGCTCGGTGAGCAGGGAGTGCGCCATGGGGTCGGTGCACTCGGGGGAGCGCCGGACCCGCTGCTGGACCTGCGGCAGCATATTGCGCCAGCCATCGGCCTCGTGGCTGGCGATGAACGCCGTGGCCGCCTGGACCGAGTGGACGAGGTCGGCCAGGTCGTCACGTTCGCCGAAGCCCTCGGCGAGTTGGCGCAGCACCTCCAGCGCGGCCGGGACCTCGCCGTGTGCGGCCAGCGCCGTGCCCAGGGCATTGGCCACCCGCAGCCGCCCGTGGGGAGAGGTCTGGAGCCGCAGTGCCTCGGCCAGGTGCCGTACGGCGGCCGCGCGGTCGGTGCGTACCTCGAGGCAGCCGAGCGAGGTGAGCACATCGGCCAGCCGGGGCGCGGTGAGGGGTTCGGCGAGCGCCCGCCGCAGCAGCGCGGTGGCCTCGGCCGGCCGCTGCGCCCGGGAGGCGCGCGCGGCGCCCTCCACCAGCGCGTCCACCGCCCACTCGGCGCCGACGGGGGCGGACTTGAGCAGATGCTCGGCGACCTGGTCCACCGGGGCACCGCCGCGGTAGAGGATCTCGGCCGCGCGCAGGCGGGCCGCCGATCGGCGGCGCTGCGGCCACCCGGCGAGCACGGCGTCCCGCAGCAGGGGATGGGCGAAGCGCGGCGGCGCGTCCGGCGCGCCGCCGCCCGACAGGAACCCCTGGTGGCGCATGGCGGAAAGCCAGCCGGTGACTCTGGAGGTGTCCGCCCGCGCCAGTTCCGCGAGGAGTTCGGGTGTCGCTCCCCCTCCGTCGAGTTCGGCCACGGTCCGCGCGATGTCGGCGGTGGCCTCGCCCGCGGACCCGAGCCACCACCACACGGCCTCGGTGAAATTGCCGGGGTGCAGCAGTCCGGACAGCGAACGGCCCGCCCCCAGTCCGTCGCGGGCGAGCTCCTCCAGATCGTCGACAAGGGCGTGCAGGAGCAGCGGATTGCCGCATCCGGCCGCCGCCCAGCCCGAGGCCGCCGGGTCGGGGACCTTGTCGCCGAGCCGGTCCCGCACCAGCGCGGCCACCGCTTCGGGGGACAGCGGCTCCAGCGACTCGGTGGCGACGACGTCCCGCGCGAGCCGGTGCACGGCGCTGGGCACCCTTGCGCCCTCGATGTCGAACTGGCGCCGTTCGGTCAGCGCCACCAGCACCGGCAGCCGGTCCAGCCGGCGGGCCAGGTGGGCCAGCCAGTCCCGTGACGCCGGGTCGGCCAGATGCACATCGTCCACCGCGAGCAGGAGCGGGCCGTCCTCGGCGAGGTCACGCACCGCCTGCCAGGCGTTGGGCGAGGGAGCGTCGCCGACCGGAGCACAGGCGTCAGCGCCTTCGAGCAGTTGGCGAACCACGGCGTACGGGGTCCCGGACTCCTCGGCCGCGCAGCGGGCCCGCAGGACCCGCATCCCCTCGTCGGCCGCGGGCCCGGCCACCGCCCGCAGCACGGCGCTGCGCCCCGAGCCGGTCGCCCCGCGGACCAGGAGAGCGCCTCCCCTGCCCGCCAGGGCCCGCGCGATCAGCTCCCGGGCGTTCCGGAGCGCCCGCTCACGGCCGCGCAGTGGCACACCGGTCCGAATCATCCGCTCTTCTCCCTGATCGATATGCGTCGGCTGGTCGAAATGGGCCGGTCGAGGCGGGTCCGTCCGGCACGGACCCGACCCGGATGCCGCGTCACGCGGTTCCGGCTCCGCCCCCAAAGATGCTCGCAGCACGTTGCACGGTTCTCGTAACAGTTCCACTCATGGATCTCGTGGCGGACCACGATGGTCCACGAGACCATGGACGCGACATGGTGGTGGCACAACCCCGGCCCTTGGGAACTCCTCGGCCGGGCCGCTCGAAGACCGCACCGACCGGTGCACATCCCTGGGGGGATCAGTTCCATGAACACCACCACTGTCCGCCGCACCGCGACCGCGCTGGCCGCGCTCTCCCTGAGCGCGCTCGCGCTCACCGCGTGCGGCTCCGACAGCTCCGACTCGGCCGCACCCAAGCCGTCGGACAAGGCGTCGTCGTCCGCCGCGCCGAAGGCCAAGGAGTCCGCTTCCGGGGGTTCGTCGTCCGGGGACACGTCCTCGGCGGGAAGCTCGTCCGGTGGATCCACGGGGGGAGCCGAGCCCGCCTCGAGCAGCGGTTCCTCCGGCGGCTCCAAGTCGGGCGGTTCGAGCGGCGGGCAGACTGAGGGCGACGTCCACCCATGCAGGACGAGCCAGCTGGCCTTCAAGGTGACGCAGGTCTCCAGGCCGATCAACCACGCGCTCATCACCGCCACGAACACCAGCGGCACTGCCTGCCGTGTCCCGCTCAAGGCGCCCGTGGTCACGTTCGGTGCCATTGACGGCCAGGCGCAGCCGATGGGCCCGGGCACGAGCTCGGAGACCGCCCTCGAAACGGGAAAGAGCGCCTACGCGGGAGTGCGGCTCTCCCGGGCGGACAGCTCGGGCGGACAGTCCGTCACCGGCATCAACATCGCCCTGTCGGCGGGTGACAAGGCGGTCACCGCGAAGCTCGCCGGGCAGACGACGATCAACGACCCGCAGGTGACCGTCTTCTTCGCATCGGCGGCGGACGCGCTGGCGTACTGACAGCAGCCCCGTGGGGCACGGGCCGGCGCCCCCGCCGGCACGGACCGGCGCCCACGCCGGCACAGGTCGGCGCGCCGTCGTGGTCATGTCGAAATCCACTCCCGCCGCCATACTGGTCGCGAGTGTGACAACGCCCACGAGCCGCCGCACCGAGGGAGCAGCCGACCGTGCCGGAAACCCCGCCGGAAACCTCGT
This sequence comes from Wenjunlia tyrosinilytica, assembly GCF_014646055.1. Classification (GTDB taxonomy): domain Bacteria; phylum Actinomycetota; class Actinomycetes; order Streptomycetales; family Streptomycetaceae; genus Wenjunlia; species Wenjunlia tyrosinilytica. Next base: position 38,391 of record NZ_BMMS01000018.1, on the reverse strand, counting down.
CCCTGGCCTTCGACGTGTGGGCGCCCCACGCCCGCCGGGTGGCGCTGGAGGCGGCGGACAGGCGGTATCCGATGCGCGAGGACGCCGGCCGCCCCGGCTGGTGGCACACCAGGGCCGAGGCCGGGGACGGGACTGAGTACGGCTTCCGCCTCGACGGCGGCGGCCTGCTCCCCGACCCGCGCTCGCGCCGCCAGCCGCACGGTCCGCACGGGGCGAGCCAGGTCGTCGACCACGGCCGCTTCGCGTGGACGGACGACGGCTGGCCGGGGCGGGCGCTGCCCGGCGGGGTGGTCTACGAGCTGCATGTGGGCACCTTCACCAAGGAGGGCACGTTCGACGCGGCGGCCGAGCGGCTGGACCACCTGGTGCGCCTCGGGGTCACCCATGTCGAGCTGATGCCCGTCTGCCCGTTCCCCGGCACCCATGGCTGGGGGTACGAGGGGGTGTCGCTGTGGGCGGTGCACGAGCCGTACGGCGGGCCCGACGGCCTCAAGCGCTTCGTGGACGCGGCCCACGGCCGCGGGCTGGCGGTCCTGCTGGACGTGGTGCACAACCACCTCGGGCCGTCGGGCAACTATCTGCCCGCCTTCGGCCCGTACTTCACCGACACCCACCACACGCCCTGGGGCTCGGCCGTCAACCTCGACGCGCCCGGCTCCGACGAGGTGCGCGACTACCTGCTGGGCAGCGCCCTGGCCTGGCTGCGCGACTACCACCTCGACGGGCTGCGCCTCGACGCGGTGCACGCCCTCGCCGACACCCGTGCCCTGCACTTCCTGGAGGAGCTGTCCACCCGGGTGGACGCCCTGTCCGCCGCGCTGGGCCGCCCGCTGACGCTGATCGCCGAGTCCGACCTCAACGATCCTCGGACCACCGCCTCGCGCGAGGCGGGCGGCCTCGGGCTGCACGCGCAGTGGAGCGACGACTTCCACCACGCCCTGCACACGGCGCTGACCGGTGAACGGCAGGGCTACTACGCCGACTTCGCCGAGGCTCCGCTGGCCGCACTGGCCAAGACGCTGACCCGGGTGTGGCTGCACGACGGCACCTGGTCGTCGTTCCGCGGCAGGCACCACGGCCGGCCGGTCGACCCGCTGCGCGCGAGCGCCGACCGCTTCCTCGGCTACGCGCAGACCCATGACCAGGTGGGCAACCGGGCGGTGGGCGACCGGCTGCCGGCCTGCCTGTCCCCCGGCCTCCTCGCCGTGGCCGCGGGACTGGTCCTCACCTCCCCGTTCACCCCGATGCTCTTCATGGGCGAGGAGTGGGGCGCGGGCACGCCGTGGCAGTTCTTCACCGACCACACCGATCCGGAGCTGGCACAGGCGGTCAGCCGGGGCAGGCGGCGGGAGTTCGCCGCGCACGGCTGGAGCGAGGAGGAGGTGCCGGACCCGCAGGACCGGGCGACGTGGGAGCGGTCCTGCCTGGACTGGTCCGAGCCGGAGCGCGCCCCGCACTCCGGGCTCCTCGACTGGTACCGCGAACTCCTCGCGCTACGGCGGACGGAGCCGGAGCTGACCGACCCCGACCTGTCGGCCGTCCGGGTGGACTTCGACGAACTCGGCCGCTGGCTGGTGATGCGCCGGGGGAGCCTGCGGGTGGCCGCGAACCTGACCAACCAGCCCCGCTCGGTGCCGCTGTCGGGCATCGCCGCGCAGCTCCTGGCCGCCTCCGGCCCCCTCGGACTCGGGGCGTCGGCGGACCTGGAGCTGCCGGGCGAGACGCTGGCGGTCATCAGGACCGACTGAACAGGGATCGACTGAACAGGGACCGGCTGCGCAGGACGGCTGCGCAGGACGGCTGCCGCGGACGGCTGGACAGGACCGGTCGGCGGGACCGGCCGGCGGGAGCTCGGCCGCACCCGGCTGAGCGGGCTGAGGGCTTGAGCGGGCTGGGGCCTGAGCGGGCTGAGCGGACCCGGCTGACGCCGCCCGCGGGAGCCGCTCGCCTACTGCACGCGGGTGTCGGGGTCCTCGTCCTCGTCCGGGAGGTGGACGTCGATCACGGAGACATTGACCTCCACGACCTCCAGGCCGGTCATCCGCTCGACCGCCGCGATGACGTTCTCCCGCACGTCGGAGGCGACCTCGGTGATGGGCACTCCGTACTCCACCACGAGGTCGATGTCGATGGCGGTCTGCCGCTGACCGACCTCGACCTTCACCCCGCGGGCGACATTGGTGCGGCCGCCGGGAACGCGGTCGCGCACGGCGCCGAGGGTGCGGGCGAGACCTCCGCCGAGCGCGTGGACGCCGGGCACTTCGCGGGCCGCCATACCCGCGATCTTCTCCACCACGCCGTCCGCGATGGAGGTCCTGCCGCGCTCCGCCGGCGCCGCGAGCGGCCCGGATCCGCGCACCTCGATCGCGGTGCCGCCGAGCTCCACCGGCTCCTTCGAGCCCGCCGCCTGTGCCGGGACGGCCGCCACGCCTTGGCCCCCTCCGGTCGCCGAAGCGGCGGCCGACTGGCCCGTGTTGGTGGTCATGAGGTGCTTCCTCCTCGATCGTCCATGGCCGTGAGGCCCTGACACCACTGTGGACACACGAGGCACGTGGTCGTCACGCGGATTCCTGAATTTTCTCGGGGAGTTCTCAAGTGCCGCTTCCCATAGCACATCGTCCGTCATTTCGCATTGTAACTGATAGATCGTCAGATTACTCTGCCGCCGAACCGGCCTGAAATCCACTCCCCTTCGAGCCGCGTGCGACGCAACGGGACGGCGCGCCGCGCGCCGGAAGGACGTCCACCATGCCCACCGACAGCGGTCCGGGACGACCGCGTGTGAACCTCTCCCGCATCTCCCGCCGCACCCTTCTCACCGCGGCCGCCACCGCCGCCGCGGCCGCCACCTGGACACCGGCCCACCGCGTTCCGGCAGGCAGCGCCGCCTCCACACTCGCACCGCCGCCCAGTTTCCCGCCCGGCGTCCCGCTGGTCCAACAGGCCTTCCGGAACTGGTCGTTGGAGATCATCGTCGAGAATGTCTGGACGGCCGTGCCCAGAACCCCGGACGACGTGGTCGCCGTCGCCGACTGGGCACACGCCAACCAGTACCGTGTTCGCGCCCGCGGCAAGGGCCACAACTGGTCGCCGCTGGTGCTCCCGGCGGGCACGGATCCGGCCGGAACGGTGCTCGTGGACACCACGGCCGACCTCACCGCGATCACGGTCCGCCCGGGCGCACCGCCCACCGTCACGGCGCAGGCGGGGGCGACCCTGGAGGCTGTGCTCACCCGCCTGGAACAAGCGGGCTACGGGCTCGCCGCCACCACCGCACCGGGGCAGCTGACGATCGGCGGAGCGCTGGCCATCGGCGGCCACGGCACGGGGGTACCGGCCCCCGGAGAGAACCCGCCCGCGGGCTCGGGCTTCGGCACGCTCAGCGACCTGGTCACCTCGCTGACAGCCGTGGTGTGGGACGCGGAGCGGGGGACGTACACGCTCAGGACGTTCGACCGGTCCGACCCGGACATCGGCGCCTTCCTCGTCCACCTCGGCCGGGCATTCGTCGTCGAGGTGACACTGAGGGCGGCGGCCAACACCCGTCTGCGCTGCCAGAACTGGTTCGACGTGCCGGTGGGCACCGTCTTCGCCTCCCCGGGCAGCGGGGGCCGGACCCTCGCCTCGTACGTGGCGCGCACGGGACGGGTGGAGGCGATCTGGTTCCCGTTCACCGATGTGCCCTGGCTGAAGGTGTGGAGCGTGGCGCCGAACCGCCCGCTCCTGTCCAAGCAGATCGACTCGCCGTACCCGTACACCTTCGCCAACCGGGTCACGGAGGAGATGTCGGGGTTCCTGGGGAGGATCGTCTCGGGCGACACCGGGTGCACCCCGGAATTCACCAAGCTGGCCATGGCGATCGTGGGGTCGGGGCTGATCACCACCGGGACCTGGGATGTGTGGGGCTGGTCGAAGAACCCGCTGCTGTACGTGGAGACCTCCACGCTGAGGATCGTGGAGGCGGGCTGGGCGGTGCTCACTTCACGGGCTCAGGTGCAGCGCGTGGTGTACGAGTTCGTGGGGCGCTACCGGTCGCAGCTGGGCGCCTACCAGGCCCGGGGGTCGTTCCCGGTCAATGGACCGATCGAGCTGCGAGTGACGGGGGTTGACCGGGGTACCACCGCGGCGCTCCTCTCCCCCGCCCGCGCCGACGCCGGACATCCGGAGTGGGACACGGTGGTGTGGCTGGACTTCGCCACGTATCCCGGCACGCCGGGGGCGGCGGGATTCTTCCGCGAACTGGAGCAGTGGATCCTGTCGAACTACACCGGCTCGTACGCCGCTGTGCGCCCGGAGTGGTCCAAGGGCTGGGCGTACACCGACAGCGGGGCATGGACGGACCGGGGTGCGCTGACCGACTCGATCCCGGCGTCGTTCGAGGGGTGGGAGACGGCGAGGTCCATCCTCAACAGGTACGACCCCGGGCGGGTCTTCTCCAACGCGTTCCTGGACAGGCTCCTGCCCTGAGCGCGGCCGGAGCGCCGGTTCATGCGAACTGACGTCGGACCAGGTCTCCAGCGGCATCGTGCGGTACTCCTCCACATCGAGGTCGGCCGGCGGATGGACCGGCTCGATCTCCCGGAGGTGTTCGAGGAGCAGCTCGCCGACGAGCCCGTTCCGGTGTCACTTGTCGTCGGCGGGGACGACGCACCACGGCGCGGCCCCGGTGCCGCACCGTCCGAGCGCGTCCCCGTGGGCCTTGCCGCAGTCGGGCCGCAGGGCCGCCCGCGCCACGATGTCGTTCTCTCGCTGACGACGGCTTCGGCAAACACCACGCCCGCCACCAACGACCGTCAGTCCCGCGTGACCAGGGTCTCGCTGTCTCTGGCCAGCGCCACCAACCGCGAGACCGCTCGCAAATACTTCTTGCGGTATCCGCCCCTCAGCATTTCGTCGCTGAAGATCCGGTCGAACGGCGTCCCCGACGCCACCACCGGCACCTCTCGGTCGTACAACCGGTCCGCCAGCACCACCAACCGCAAGGCCGTGTTCTGGTCCGGCACCGGATGCACCGCGCGCAAGAACACCGCGTCCACCCCGTCGCACATCGCCCCGTACCGGCTCGGGTGCACCTTCGCCAAGTGACTCAGCAAATCCCCGAAGTCGTCCAGCGACGCCCCCACCGCCCGCCCCGCGGCCTCGGTCACTTCCTCGTCGGTGTACGGCGCCGGCGCGTCCGGCAGCCCCCGGTGCCGGTAGTCCTCACCGTCGATCCGCAGGCTCCGGAAGTGTGCCGACAACCCCTGGATCTCCCGCATGAAGTCCGCCGACGCGAAGCGCCCCTCCCCCAGCTTCCCCGGCAGCGTGTTCGACGTCGCCGCCAGCCTCACCCCCGCGTCGGCCAGACGCCCGAGCAGCGTCGAGACCAACACCGTGTCTCCCGGATCGTCCAGCTCGAACTCGTCGATGCACACCAGGACGTGCCCGGACAGCGCCTCCACCGCCTGCTGGAAGCCGAGCGCACCGACCAGGTTCGTCAGCTCCACAAACGTCCCGAAGGCCTTCGGCCCGGGAGCGGCATGCCACAGCGACGCCAGCAAATGGGTCTTCCCCACGCCGTACCCACCGTCGAGGTAGACACCCTTGGGGCCGGCCGGGGCCGCCGGGGCCCGGCGGAACCAGCGTCTGCTCCCCTGACCGCTCGCCGTCGCCCCCGCCAAACCGGCCGCGAATCCCTCCAGCACCCCCACGGCCTCCGCCTGACTGGGTCGGCCGGAGTCGGGAATGTAGGTGGCGAACCGCACACCGTCGAAGCGCGGCGGCGGCACCATCTCGGCGACCAGTCGGTCGGCGGGCACGACGGGGTGGCGCTCGCACAGGGTCACGGGCGCTCGCCCGTCCGCGGCTGGGGACGGGGCCGGGGACAGGGCCTGGGACGGCGACGGCGGTAGGGTCCCGGCCTGGTGGGGGCCCTGATCGGGGCGCGACTCGCCGCAGTGACCTGGTTTGGAAGGACGTGCTGCTGGGGACACAACCCCTCACTCTACGGGGCGTGCAACACTGCCCGACATGCGCCGTCTGTTCACCGTCTCCGCCACCCCCGGCAAGCCGGACCCCGCACCGGAGCTCGACTCCGTCGACGCCCTCGCCGATGAGTACGAGTACCCCGGCGCCGTCCGGGAGGGCCATCCCTGGCTGCGGGCGAACATGGTCTCCAGCCTCGACGGAGCCGCCCACCACGAAGGGCGGTCCCAGGCCCTGTCCAGCCCCGCCGACATGCGGGTCTTCGGTGTCCTGCGCGGGCTTGCGGACGCCGTCGTCGTAGGCGCTGAAACGGTACGCCAGGAGGGCTACCGCCCGGCCCGGGCCCGTGAGGTGTTCGCCGAGCGGCGGGCCGCCCTCGGCCAGCCCCCGGCCCCGGCCATCGCCGTCGTCACCGCCGGCCTGGACCTGGACTTCTCGGCGCCCCTGTTCACCGACCCACTCGTGCCGACCATCGTGCTCACCGGCGCGCACGCCCCGGAGGACCGGATGAGGGCCGCCCGTGCCGTGGCCGACGTCGTGGTGGCGGGCGAGGGCCGGGGTGTGGAGCCCGCCCGGGCGGTGGCGGCCCTCGCCGAGCGGGGCCATCTCCGGCTGCTCACCGAGGGCGGCCCTCGTCTGCTGGCCGGTCTCTGCCTCGCCGGGGCCCTCGACGAGCTGTGCCTGACCCTGGCACCGCTGGTCACCGCCGGGGACGCGGCAAGGATCATGGACGGGCCGCGCCTCGAGAACCCCCAGCGCCTCACCCTGTCGTCCGTCCTGGAGGAGGACGGATTCCTGTTCACCCGGTACACCCGCGACAACCGACCATGAGCTCTTGCCCCCGTTCCCTGGAACACCTCTCCCGTACACCCCCGTGGGGTGGCGCATCGGCGCGTGCCGCGTGCCGGACCGAGGCAGGATGGTTCTGAAGGGGCTTGTGGGGCCCGTGAGAGAGAAGGACGTCCCGTGTTCACGACCGTGTTGATGATCGAGAAGCCGCTCGTCCCCGCCGATGTGGAGCTGCTGACCACGCTCCACGACGACGAGCAGGTCTCCTTCATCGTGCTCATGCAGCCGCGCGGCGACCAGGACAGGCTGCTGCGTGCCTTGGACGATGTCGCCCTCGGCCAGCTCGACCAGGCCGCCCGCGAACGCGAGGAGCCGGAGGGCGAGAAGGCCGCACCCGTGGCGGCCCTGGCCCTGGAGCACAGCCTGCGGGCGCTGCGCGACGCCGGTTCCGAGGCCGTCGGCCAGGTGGTGGAGGAGAACCCCCTCGACATGCTGCGCTCCATCGTCGACGAGGCCAAGGCCGACGAGGTGGTGGTGATGACGGCGCCGCACCTGGTGGAGGAGTTCTTCCACCGTGACTGGGCATCGCGGGCGAGGCACAAAGTGGGCGTCCCCGTCCTCAAACTCTTCGCTCACACCGAGTGACGTCCGGGGCGGGGTGCGCCGCGGGGCCGGTCGCCGCGGCCGCCGCCGCGGCGCACCCACTCAGTGGTGCAGAATCTAGGCACACCGCACCCGCGGCGCCCGGACGCCGGGCACCCGGGTGCCACCCGCAGAACCGCACCGCACCTCGGGGAGTAACGCAGATGGCACCGGCCTCCATGGACCGCCCGCACTTCGTCGGCATCGGCGGTGCGGGAATGTCGGGCCTGGCGAAGATCCTCGCGATGCGCGGGGCCCACGTCGCGGGCAGCGACGCCAAGGAGTCCGCGACGGTCCTGGCACTCAAGCAGCTCGGCGCCGAGGTGCACATCGGCCACGCGGCCGAGCATCTGGCCGAGGACGCGAGCTGTGTGGTGGTCTCCAGCGCCATTCGCACCGACAACCCGGAGATCGCCGCCGCCACCGAGCGCGGGATTCCGATCGTCCACCGCGCCGACGCCCTCGCCGCCCTGATGGAGGGGCGCCGCGCCATCGCCGTCGCGGGCACGCACGGCAAGACCACCACGACCAGCATGCTCGCGGTGAGCCTGTCCAGCCTGGGCCTCGACCCGTCGTTCGCCATCGGCGGCGATCTCAACGAGCCCGGCTCCAACGCCCACCACGGCACCGGCGACATCTTCGTCGCCGAGGCCGACGAGAGCGACCGCAGCTTCCACAAGTACGCGCCCGAGGTGGCGATCGTCCTCAATGTGGAGCTGGACCACCACGCCAACTACGCCTCGCTCGAAGAGGTCTACGAGTCCTTCGTGACCTTCGTCGACCGGATCACCCCCGGTGGCGCCCTGGTCGTCTCCGCCGACAACCCGGGCGCCCGGGAGCTGGCCTCCCGGATCACCCGCCAGGACCTGCGGATCATCCGGGTCGGCGAGGCGGACGACGCCGATGTGCGGGTGCTGAAGTTCGAGCCGAAGGGCCTGGCGAGCGAGGTCACGGTGGCGCTGCCGGAATCCTTCGGCGGAGGCGAACTGCCGTTCAAGGTGTCCGTCCCCGGCCGCCACTACGCGCACAACGCGGTGGCCGCCCTCGCCGCGGGCGCCGCGCTGGGCGTTCCCGCGGCCGACCTCGGCCCCGCCCTGGCCCAGTACACCGGCGTACGCCGGCGCCTTCAGGTCAAGGGCACCGCCCGCGGCGTGCAGGTCATCGACTCCTACGCCCACCACCCCACCGAGATCGCCGCCGACCTCGAGGCGATCCGCGGCAACGCGGGCGGGGGCCGGGTCCTGGTGGTCTTCCAGCCCCACCTGTTCAGCCGCACCCAGCAGCTCGGCAAGGAGATGGGCGAGGCCCTGGCGCTCGCCGACTCCGCGGTCGTGATGGACATCTACCCGGCGCGTGAGGACCCGGTGCCGGGCGTGACCAGCGACATCGTGGTCCGCGCGGCCGCCGCGCTCGGCGCCGAGGTGCGTGCCGAGCACTCGATGACCGCCGTCCCCGGCGTCGTGGCCGGGCTGGCCCGCCCCGGCGACCTCGTCCTGACGATGGGCGCGGGCGATGTGACCTTCCTCGGCCCCGAGATCCTCGCGAGGCTCGAGTCGTAGGCTTCAGACATGGCCTACGAAGTCGAGAAGTCCGAGGACGAGTGGCGCGAGCAGCTGACTCCATCCGAGTTCCGGGTGCTGCGCGAGGCGGGCACCGAGCAGGCGTTCACCGGTGAGTACACCGACACGAAGACCACCGGCGTGTACTCCTGCCGGGCGTGCGGGGCGGAACTGTTCCGCTCCGACACGAAGTTCGAGAGCCACTGCGGCTGGCCGTCGTTCTACGACCCGGCGGACTCCAAGGCCGTCGAGCTGATCGAGGACCGCTCCCACGGCATGGTCCGCGTCGAGGTCCGGTGCTCCACCTGCGGCTCACATCTGGGCCATGTCTTCGAGGGCGAGGGCTACCCGACCCCGACGGACCAGCGCTACTGCATCAACTCGATCTCGCTGCGCCTGGCCCCGGACGCGTAGGCGCCGGGCCGCGGTCGTGTCCGGAGGATCCGGTCAGGTACGGCAGGTGGCCGTGTGCGGCCCCAGCGTGTGCACGCCCGAGGAGGCGGCCGCGGCTCGCTCCGTGGGAGAGCTGCTGGCGGCGGCCGGGGCGGTTGTGCTGTGCGGTGGCTACGGCGGTGTCATGGAGGCCGCCGCCGAGGGGGCCGCACGGGCGGGCGGGCTGGTGATCGGCGTGCTGTCCGGCGCCGACCGGACCGGCGCCAACCGTGAGCTGTCCGCGGCGATCGTCACGGGCATGGGCCAGGCCCGCAACCACGTCCTGGTCGCCTCGGCGGACGCGGTGATCGCCGTGGGCGGCTCCTGGGGCACGCTGTCGGAGGTCGCCATGGCCGTACGGTCGGGCTCCACGCCCGTCATCGGCCTCGGCGGCTGGCGGGTGCTCGACGCCGGGGGCACCGAGCTGCCGGGGCCCCGGCAGGCCTCCTCGCCGGAGGAGGCCGTCGGCTGGGCCCTGGAGAGCTGAGCGGCCTCCCCGGGGGATCGCGGACGGCCGGAGGAAGCGGATGGTCGAAGAAGCGGATGGTCGTAGGCCGCAAGAAGCCGCTGGTCGTAAGAGGCCGTAAGAGGCGGCAAGAAGCCGTAAGAAGCTGCTGGCCGCAAGAACCGACGAGGGCGTCGGGCACCGCCGCCTGCGGTGCCGCACGGCTTCCACCAGCGGTAAGGCCCCCCGCACTTCGCAAGTCGAAGCACCCCTGCATAGGCTGCGTGCGGGAGCTTTCGCCGCTGGCACGAGCGGGCAGCCGGGGTGCGTCACATGCCGGCACCGGACACCGGCGACCTGGACGCCTACGTCGCGGATGTGTTCCCCGACGGCCCGGTCGGGTGAGCGGACAAGGCGCCTGAGACGCGCCGGAGAGGCCACTCAGGCCGGACTCGAGTCGTGGGGTCAGAGTCGGAAACGGAGCACCCGATTCGGAGGATCCCATGGCGAAGATCACGGTCCGTGTCAACCGTGCCCGCAGCGCTCTTGCGGCCCTGGTGCTGGGTCACGGCCCCACCATGGCCTGGGCCGACAGCTCGGCCACGGGGGCCGCGGGCCCCTGGGTGGTGGCGGTGGACCACAGCGGCCGGGACGTGGGGCCCGGCGCCATCGATCTGCCGGCGGCGCTCGCGGCGGCCGTCTCCCGGCAGGCGGCGGCCTGACCTCGCGACGTTGCTGCCCGGTGTGCGGCGCGGCCGCATGGAGGGCCGCCTCGCGGACGGCCCGGACTCGCGGGTGGCCCGGACTCGCGGGCGAAGCGCCCTCGCAGGCAAAAAGCAGCCTCGCAGGGGAGGCGGCATCGTGGACGGCCCGGACTCGCGGGTGGTGCGGCATCGGGGCGCACTCAAGAAATGGGGGCGGCATGACGGGTGGACGCGGTGGTCCCGCACCGGACGGGCGGGCGCCGTGACGGGGCTGGCATGCTGGAGCCGTGACCAGCCCCGTTGATCCCGCCGCTGCCGAGCGCGACGCGGCGCCCCAGTTCGTCCTGCCGCTCGTCGTGAACATCGAGAAGGCCGAACCCCCGGCCAGGACCGATGCCTTGGAGACCTCGGCACGTGCTGTGCTCACCTTCCTCGCCGATCCCCGGGTCGAGGGCGACGGGGAGTGGGCGAAGGCGCTGCGCTCATGGACCGACGGCCGGATAAGGAAGGTGGTGCGCCGGGCGCGCGGCGCGGAGTGGCGGCGGGCCGAGGCGCTTGCCGGGATCACCGTCCACGGTGAGCGGGCCCGGGTCCGGGTCTTCCCGCCCGTTCCCGTCGACGACTGGCCGCGCGACCTGGCCCGCCTCCAGGTCTCCGGCACCGACCTCGCCGACCCCGAGCCCGTCGCGCCCCCGCACACCGGCGGGCCCGTCCTGTGGCTCAACCCGGAGCTGGAGATGAGCGCGGGCAAGGCCATGGCCCAGGTCGGGCATGCCGCCCAGCTCGCGTGGTGGCGGCTGTCCCCCGCCGAGCGCCACGCGTGGGAAGGCGACGGCTTCCGGCTCGCGGTGCGTACCGCTGCCGCGGAGCGCTGGGGGCGGCTCACCGACAGCGGTCTGCCGGTCGTACGTGACGCCGGGTTCACGGAGATCGCGCCCGGCTCCTGCACCGTGGTCGCCGACCTGCCCGCGCTGCGCGGGCAACCTCAAATCATGCTCTGAACCACGCCTGCCCAGGGTTCGCCGTCCCCCGCCGGGGCCATCAACCCCGCACAGCGCGTCGGAGGGGACAGCGTCGGAGGAGACAGCGGCGTAGAAGACAGCGGCTTGGGAGACAGCGTCGGAGGGGGAAACGATGGAACACCTGGGCATGGGGATCGGCTGGCGGTCCGAGATCGACACGGCGCTCGACCGGCTGCCGGGCATCGACTGGGTCGAGGTCGTCGCGGAGAACATCTGCCCCGGCCACATCCCGGACTCGCTGCGCCGGCTTCTCGACCGCGGGGTCACCGTCGTTCCGCACGGGGTCTCCCTAGGCATCGGCGGCGCCGAGCGTCCCGCCCCCCAGCGGCTGGCCGCGCTGGCGGAGCGGGTCGAGGCGCTGGGGGCGCCGCTGGTCACCGAGCACATCGCGTTCGTCCGGGCGGGCGGGGAGATGACGGGCTCGCCGCTGCTGGAGGCGGGCCACCTCCTGCCCGTTCCGCGCACCCGCGACAGCCTGGAAGTGCTGGCGGAGAACATCCGTATCGCCCAGGACTGCCTTCCGGTGCCGCTCGCGCTGGAGAACATCGCGGCACTCGTCTCGTGGCCCGACAACGAGTACAGCGAGGGCGAGTTCCTCGCGGAGCTCGTCGAGCGCACGGGGGTGCGCCTGCTGATCGACGTGGCCAACCTGCACACCAACCACGTCAACCGCGGCGAGGACCCGGCCGCCGCCCTCGACGCCCTTCCGGTGGAAGCCATCGCCTATGTCCATGTGGCGGGCGGAGTGATGCGCGACGGCGTCTGGCACGACACCCACGCCCATCCGGTCACCGAGCCGGTCCTCGACGTCCTCGGGCAGCTGTGCTCGAAAGCCGTCCCGCCCGGGGTGCTGCTGGAGCGGGACGACAACTTCCCGCCCCCGGCGGAGCTTGCCGCCGAGCTGGACACCATCCGCCGCGTGCTCACGCGCACACCTCAGGCAGCGTAGGGGGAATGCCGCCATGAACGTTTCCGCATCCGCCCCGGCCGGTGCTCCCACCGCCAACACGGCACCCGCCGCCGGCTCGGCCCACTCCAGCGCCGCCGCCTCCGGGACCGACGCGGCCAGGCAGCGGCTCGCGCTGGCGCAGGCGGCCCTGCTGTCGGCACTCGTCGCGGGTACTCCGGTGCCCCAGGGCTTCGACCCCGCGCGAGTACGGCTCCAGACCCGGGCGCTCGCCGACAAACGGGCATCGGTGACCGCCAAGGTCGCCCCCGAGCTGCCCCGGATCCTCGGCGACGGCTTCCGGCCCTCGTTCATCCGCTACGCCCAGGTCAATCCGTCGGCCGGTGGGGCGCGGCGGGACGCCCTCTCGTTCGCGCGGGCACGGCTGCGCGCCGCGGAGTCGAGCGGGGACCCCGCGGGTGATCTGACCCGGCAACAGCGGTGTGAGCTGACCGCGTGGGTGCGCGAGCGCACCGGTCCCGCCCCGCGTCCGCGGGGACGGCTGCGCCGACTGGCCGCCGCCGCCAGGGCCCGTGCCTCGGTGCTGGGCTAGGGGGCCGCCATGTCGACCGTTCTCGTCCTCATCGCCTGCCTGCTCACGCTCGCCTCGTGGGCGAACCTCGTCGTGGCCTGGAGCAGGGCCCGGTCGCTGGAGGACCGTGCCCCGCGTGTCCCGCACCCGGTGTCGGTGCTCGACGCCGCCTTCCTGACCGGAGGGCCGCGGCGCGTGGCCGAGACCGTGCTCGCCGGAATGCACTACGACGGCAGGGTGGTGGTCTCCAGCAGCGGGCTCGTCACCGTGACCGATCCGCACCCTCGGCGGCCCCTGGAGACCGCGCTGATCGACTCCTGCGGCCCGGCCAGGCAGCGTGAACTGGCCCCGCTGCGCCTGGAGATGATGCGCCACCCCGCGATCCAGCAGGTCGGCGACGGGCTGGCGGCGAACGGTCTCCTGCTGGCGCCGGCGATCCACACCAGGTGGCGCCGGGCCAGGAACCGGGTGGTCGTCGCCCTGGTGCTGTCGTTCGGGGCCCTGGTCGCCGCCACGATCGTCTGGGTGGGCCAGAGCGATCGCTTCCCCTCGGGGCCGCCGCCGATCGTATGGCTGCTGCCGTTCTTCGTGGGGAGCCTGGTCGTCATCACGGTCTTCGGGCCGCGTCCGGGGCGGTTGACCCGCCGGGGCAGACAGCAACGGGACGAGTTGGTCCGGGCGAACCCCTGGACGGTCCCCGGAGCGGCCACCACGGATGTGGCGATGCTGAGCACGGTGGCGATCGTCGGCACCGCGGCACTGTGGGACCCGGTTCTGCGCGATCTGATGGCGTGGCGCCCCTCGATGGCCTCGGCCCATACCGTCGTGTCGTCGGGCGGGACCTCCTGCGGCACCGCCTCGTGGTGCGGTGCGTCGGACGGCGGTGGCGCCTCCGGCTGCGGTGGTTCGTCGTGCGGGGGCGGGGGCGGCGGGTCGAGCTGCGGGGGTGGTTCGTCGTGCGGGGGCGGGTCCAGCTGCGGCGGTGGGTCGAGCTGCGGGGGCGGGTCCAGCTGCGGGGGCGGGTCCAGCTCCGGGGGCGGGTCCAGCTGCGGCGGCTGAGCTCGGATGCCGGCCCGGAGCGGACAGCGAGCTGGGACCGAATCGCGATCGAAATGGTGAGCGAATTGTCGGTGGCGTCAGGTAGAACGGGCCCATGTGGGTCCTGTTCCTCCTGGTCGCCTGGATCGCGGCCATCGGCTCGTGCGGGCGGCTGTGCCGTGCGGCGATCACCGCCGCGCGGACGCGGGAGCCCGCCGAGCGGGAGGAGCGGCGGGGAGCGCCGGGCCTGTACGAAGCGGCCTACCTCTTCGGTGGTCCCCGGCGGGTCACCGACCTCGCCCTGGTCCGGCTCTCGTGTGACCAGCGGATCCTGCTGGCGCACACCGGATACGCCACCGTTGTGGATCCGCACGGGCGCGACGAGATCGAGCGGTCGCTGATATCGGCGGTGGGGGCCGGGGGACAGTCACCGGTGTCGGCCGTGCGCGCCGCCTTCGTCGAGGGCGAGGCCGTGCGCTCGCTCGCCGACCGGCTCACCGAGGCCGGCCTCGCCGTACCGGCCGCCGCCCGCCTGGCCGTTGACTCCTCCGTGCGCGTGGTGCGGGCGGCCTCGGTCGTGATCGTCGTCACGTTCGTGATGGGCGCGGTCCTGCATCCACGGGGTGCGGACGGGTCGCTGGTCGGCTGGTTCGCACTGCCCCTGCTGATCACCCTGGGGAGCCTTGCCATCGCCCATGTCGAGATCGGCCCCTGCACCCGGTGGGCCTCGCCCGCCGGCCAGGACTACCTGCGGAGATTCCGAATACCCGATCGGGGCACGGGCGGTGAGGAGTCGGCCGATGGTGAGGTGCTGGCCGCGGTCGCCGTGTGCGGTCCCGCCGCGGTGCCCGATCCGCTCCTGCGCACCGCCTTGCGCGGTGGGAGGCGAGTCGCCTCCAACGGGTGAACGCCCACGGAAAGGGCGCATCCGATCGGATGACCATCCTGGGCCCAACTCCCCCTGAATGGCGGCGACTTGATCCCGACACCGGACAAACGGTGCTTTACATAAGGAAAGACCTTCCGAAGGATCGCTGTCATGATCCGGTGCCGCGCAGGCCCGGGGCGGCCCTGGAGAGGGGAACTTCCTTGAGAGCAGTGATGCGCTTCGGCATGAGCGCGGCCATCGTGGCGGCAGTGCTCGCGGTGGCCCCGGCGGATGCGGCCGCCGACCGTCCGCATCCGGTGCGGGACGAGTCGGGACAGGGCGGCTCCGGACAGGCCGGCTCCGGACAAGGCGCCTCCGGAGAGGGCACCTCGGGGCACGTCGGGTCGGGGCACGTCGGGTCGGGGCAGGTCACCGGTGCCGGCTGGGACGACGGCCTCCGGGGCGGCGGTGTGCTTCAGGACCGCCTTCTCCGGGGCGGCGGCCCGATGCTGGACGGCCTTCTCCAGGACGGTGCCCTGCGCCAGGACCCGGCCCTTCAAGGAGGCGGCGGCCTTCTGCACGACGGTGGGCTTCAGCGAGAGGCCGCACTTCGAGGAGGCGGGGGCCTGCCAGGAGTCGGAGCGCTGCCGCTAAGCGGTGAGGTGCGGGAGGCGGGAGCCGAGACGGCCGCTGGCGAGGCCTACGCGGCCGGGGTCCATTTCTCCGCATGTCCCAAGGCCGCCCGCCTGCCCGCCCCGATCAGGTGCGGACGGGTCGAGGTGCCACTGGACTACTCCCGGCCGCATGGCGCGCGGATCAGCCTGATGGTCAGCCGGGCCAAGGCGACGGGCACACGCGAGCAGCGCCAGGGCTCACTGCTGTACAACCCCGGCGGCCCCGGAGGCTCCGGCCTGTCCTTCCCGCTCGCCCTCACCCGCAAGAGCCCCAACTGGACGCGGGTGGCGAAGGCGTACGACTTCGTGGGCTTCGACCCTCGGGGCGTCGGCCAGTCCACACGCGTCTCCTGCGAGGACCCGAAGACGCTTGCCAAGGGCCCCTCCCCCGACCCGGATCCGACGTCGGCGGCGGACAAGAGCCGCCGCGTCGCCAAGGCCAAGGCGTACGCCGAAGGCTGCCGGCGCCGCTCGGCGAAGCTGCTGCCCCATATGACGACGGCCAATGTCGCCCGTGACCTCCATGTCCTCAAGGCGGCGCTCCACGACGACCGGCTGAACTTCCTGGGCGCCTCCTACGGCACCTACATCGGCGGGGTCTACGCCACCTTCTTCCCGGGCGACGTCCGCCGGATGGTGCTGGACAGCGCCGTCAATCCGGCGCCGGACCACATCTGGTACCGCAACAACATGGACCAGAACGTCGCCTTCGAGACCCGCTGGCGCGACTTCCGCACCTGGGTGGCCCGGCATGACTCCGTCTACCACCTCGGCCGCACCGCCGCCGCGGTCCAGCGCTCCTACGACAAGGTCCGCAAGGAGCTCATCGCGCGCCCGGCGGGCGGGAAGGTCGGCGCGGGCGAACTTCAGGCCGCCTACCTGCTCACCGGCTACTACGACATGGTCTGGGCGGACAGCGCCTCGGCCCTCTCCCAGTACGTGCGCGGCAACCCCGAGCGGTTGGTCGCTCTCGCCGCCAAGGACCCCGCGCAGGCAGCCGACGACGAGAACGGCTCTGCCGTCTACACGGCGATCCAGTGCGCCGACGCTCCGTGGCCCCGCGACTGGAAGGTCTGGGACCGCGACAGCACCAGGGTCGCCCGTCGGGCCCCGTTCGAGACGTGGGACAACACCTGGATGAATCTGCCGTGCGCGTTCTGGAAGGGCCCCAAGGGGCGGCCGGTGGATGTCGGCGCCGGGACACGGGGACGTCTGGCGCCGGTGATGATCGTGGCGGCCGAACGCGACGCGGCCACGCCGTACGCGGGCGCGGTGGAACTGCGGCGCAGGCTGTCCGGTTCGGTGCTGGTGACGGAGCGGGACTCCGGTTCGCACGGCGTCACCGATCTGCCCAACCCCTGCGTCAACCACCGGGTGGTCGACTACCTGCTGCACGGCGACGCCGGTCCGGCCTCGGAGGGCTGCCCCTCGCACGGCGTCCCCCTCGCTTCCGGCACCGGGCGGTAGCGGCCGGCCCACCGCGGACGGCGAGCGGGCCGCGAAGACAGCGGTGGGCATCCGGCAGGACCGGGTGCCCACCGCCGTTTCGGCGTTGGATCGTCAGGCCAGCCCGGCCACCAGATCGGCGACGGCCTTGCGCCGCCCGGTGTAGAACGGCACCTCCTCGCGGACGTGCCGCCGCGCCTCGGACCCGCGCAGGTGGCGCATGAGGTCGACGATGCGGTGCAGTTCGTCGGCCTCGAAGGCCAGCATCCACTCGTAGTCGCCGAGGGAGAACGACGCCACCGTGTTGGCCCGCACGTCCGGGTAGCCCCGCGCCATCCTCCCGTGGTCGGCGAGCATGCGCCGCCGGTCCTCGTCGGGCAGCAGGTACCACTCGTAGGAGCGCACGAACGGGTAGACGCTGACCCACTCGCGGGGCGTCTCGTCGGCGAGGAACGCCGGGATGTGGCTCTTGTTGAACTCGGCCGGGCGGTGCAGCGCCATGTTCGACCACACCGGGTCGAGGGCGCGGCCCAGCCGAGTGCGGCGGAAGCGGTTGTAGGCGTCCTGGAGGGCGTCCGCGGTCTCCGCGTGCCACCAGATCATGACGTCGGCGTCCGCGCGCAGCCCGGAGACGTCGTAGGTGCCGCGCACGGTGACGTCCTTGGCGGCGAGCTGCTCGAACAGCTCCTCCACCTCGGAGGCGTATCCCACGCGGTCCTCCGGCAGCACGTCCCGCAGCCGGAACACCGACCACATGGTGTACCGGATGACCTGGTTCAGATCGCGGGCCTTCTTCTTCGGGGCGTCCGGGGCGTCCTGGGCGTCTTCCGCGGCAGCGGCGGCAGTGCTCTCGGTCATGTGCTCATTCTCCCCCGGCCCCGGTGCGGCCCGGACCAGGGGTCCCCTCTTCCAGCAGCCGGTCCACGGCCCGGCGCGCGCCGGCCACGCACGCCGGGATGCCCACGCCGTCGTACACCGCCCCGCACACGGCCAGACCCGGGAGTTTGCCCACGTCGGTCCTGATCCGAGCCACCCGGTCAAGATGGCCGACGGGGTACTGCGGCAGCCCATTGCCCCACCGGGTGACCCGGGCCGCGACGGGGGCGGCGGTGAGCCCTGCCGCCGCGTTCAGGTCCTCGCGCGAGAGCCGCACCAGGTCGGTGTCGTCCCAGGCGAGGTCCGCCTCCTCGCCGTAGCGGCCGATGGAGGTGCGCAGGACGAAGGTGTCCTGGTCGGCGGCGTCGATCCAGCCCCACTTGCGGGAGGAGAACGTGGACGCCTTGATCGTGTGCCCGTCCACCGGCGGGACGAGGAAGCCGCTGCTGTCGGGCAGCCCCGCCACGTCACGGCGGCGGAACGCCATGGTGACCAGGGCCATGCCCGCGTACTCGACCGCCGAGAGCTCGGCTGCCGCCTGCGGTGCCTCGGCACGGAGCAGTCCGGCGGCGACGGGGGCGGGCGAGGAGACGACCACCGCGTCGGCGCCGACCGCGCGCATCCCGTCCGGGCCCTCGACGACGAGCCGCCATCCACTCGCGGACCGTTTGAGCTCGCGCACGGCGGTGCCCGTCTCCAGCCGGGCACCGGCCTGACGGCAGGCATCGGCGACGGCGAGCGGGAGCCTGCCGACGCCTCCGCGGATGCCCATGAAGACCGGCCCCGGCTCACGGGGCGCCCGGCGCTGGATCCTTCGGACACCCTCGATCAGGGAGCGGTCCCGGCGGGCGGCGTCGAACAGCTGCGGCACCGCGGCCTTCAGCGAGAGGCGGTAGGAGTCGCCCGCGTAGACCCCGCCGAGCAGCGGCTCGACGAGCCGGTCCACGACCTCGCGGCCGAGCCGGGCGGCCACGAAGTCGCCGACGGACACATCGTCCGCCACCGGGGTGCGCGGCAGGAGATGGTCCAGCGGGATACGGGCCAGACCCTGCGGGGAGAGCACCCCTGCCGCGGCGAGCGGGGCGAGGTCGCCGGGCACCCCCATCACATGGCCCCTGGGCATCGGCCGCAGGGCGCCACGGGTCCACAGGCGGGCACTGGCGGTGGCAGGCGGTTCCAGGTCCTCGGCGAGGCCGACGGCACGGGCCAGCTCCACCGCCTCGGGGCGGCGGGCCAGCATCGACTCGGCGCCCAGGTCGACCGGTACCCCGGCGATCTCGTCGGCGTGCAGCTTGCCGCCGAGCCGGTCCGAGGCCTCGAACACCGTGACCCGCGTCCCCGCGCCGTCCGTCGCTCTGCCGTCGCTCAGGAGGAACCATGCCGCCGCGAGGCCGGAGATGCCTCCTCCGACGACGACCACGTGCCTGGGGTCCGGGACGGAACGGGGCTGCGGCGGCGAAGCGTTCATGCCCCCACTCTCGCAGACGGCTCAGGCGGGCGGGCGGGCGCGGGTGGGCCGTTCCGCGTCCGTACCGTGACGCGTTCGAGATCCCCGAAACGGAAACCGTCGTACCTCGGCACCCGTCGAACCGCCGACACTCACGGTGGCCCGCAGTCAGGGCCACCTCGAACCGGGGGGTTTCACGATGCTCGTTCGAAGATCCATGTCAGGTCGCGGGCGTTCCCTCTCCGCCGCCGTGCTCGCACTCCTGCTGGCCGCCGTGGCCCTGCTGGCCGGATGTTCGGCTTCGGGCAGGGGCGGTGACAGCGGTAACAAGGCTCAGCGGGGGGCCGCCGACAGCGCCGAGCGCGGCGGCTCCTACGACTCGGACGCGAAGCCGGGGCAGGCGCCCAAGCCCCCGGCGTCGCGGCGGGAGGCGGTCAAGCCCTCGCAGACGCATGTCATCCGCACCGCGTCCCTGCGCATCCGCACCAGGCATGTGGACCGGGCGGTGGAGGAGGCGCAGCGGCTGGCCACCGCGGCGGGCGGCTATGTGGGGAGTGAGGACACCGGGCGGGACGAGGACGGTTTCGAGCACTCCACCCTGGTCCTGCGGGTCCCGCAGGACGCCTACCAGCAGACGCTGGAGGACCTCGCGGCCCTCGGACGCGGCGAGGGCAACAAGCTGCTGGAGCGGAAGGTCTCCGCGAAGGACGTCACCGACCAGGTCGTGGACGTCGACAGCCGGATCACGTCGCAGAAGGCGAGTGTCGACCGGATCCGCAAGCTGATGGACCGGGCGGACAGGATCGACGATGTGGTCACGCTCGAGGGCGAGCTGAATACCCGCCAGGCCGATCTGGAGTCGCTGGAGCAGCAGCAGAAGTCGCTCGCGTCGCGTACGACCATGGCGACGGTGACGCTCAACGTCGTGGAACCGGCCGCCGCGGCCAAGAAGAAGGACAAGGGCGGGGACGGCGTCGGGGAGGCGGTCGTGGGCGCGCTCGGCGACGGCTGGCACGCGTTCTATGTGACCCTGCGTGCCCTGCTGGTGGTCTTCTCGGCGGTCCTGCCGTTCGCGGCGCTGGGGGCGCTGCTGTTCTACGTGGGACGCCGCTACCTGAGGCGCGCGGCTCAGCCTCGTCCGGCCGTGGCGGGGCCCTCCCCGATCATGTCGACGCTCTACCCGGCGCCGCCGGCGCACCCCTCGGCACCTCCCCACCCCGCAGCTCCGCCCCACCCCGCGACTCCGGCCGGCCCCGCGGCGCCCGCGCCCGCGGGCGAGCAGCCGCAGGACGGGGAGGATGGCGCCCAGCGGAGCCCACGCGAGTAGGGCGAGCGGACCCGCCCACAACCGGCGGGCGGCAGCGACGGGACCGCTGCCACCCGCCGAGGTGCGCCGGAATGTGCCACCGGCCGACCTGGCAGCGTCGGCCTCCCGAGCCCGGAGCCACCGGGCTCCGATCCCGTGCCCCAGGTCCCGGGTGCCAGGCCCCGGGCCCCAGGGCTCAGTTCTCAGACCCCGGGTCCGACCCTCGGGCCTCAGTTCCCAGACCCCCGGTCCCGACCCTCGGGCCTCAGTTCCCAGACCTCCGGTCCCGACCCTCGGGCCTCAGTTCCCAGACCTCCGGTCCCGACCCTCGGGCCTCAGTTCCCAGACCTCCGGTCCCGACCCTCGGGCCTCAGCCCCCAGGCCCCCGGTCCCGACCCTCCGGCCTCAGCCCCCAGACCCCCGGTCCCGACCCTCCGGCCTCAGCCCCCAGACCCCCGGTCCCGACCCTCCGACCGCAGTTCCCAGACCCCAGGCTCCGAGGCTCAGTTCTCAGACCTCGAATCCCGAGCCTCCGGCCGCAGTTCCCAGACCCCAGGCTCCGAGGCTCAGTTCTCAGACCTCGAATCCCGAGCCTCCGGCCGCAGTTCCCAGACCCCCGGTCCCGACCCCCGGCCGCAGTTCCCAGGCCCCAGGCTCCGAGGCTCAGTTCTCAGACCTCGAATCCCGAGCCTCCGGCCGCAGTTCCCAGACCCCCGGTCCCAACCCTCCGACCCCAGTACTCAGACCTCCGGTCCCGACCCTCGGGGCTCAGTTCTCTCAGACCTCGGGTCCGGAGGCTCAGGCACCCGTCTCGCTGTGCACGAACTCCACGAGCCTGGTGAGCGCGTCGGGGTCGGTGCTGGGCAGCACCCCGTGGCCGAGGTTGAAGACATGGCCCTCGGCGGAGCGGGCGGCCTTCAGCACCTCTCGTGCCTTGGCCTCCACCGCCTCGCGCGGGGCGAACAGGACGGCCGGGTCGAGGTTGCCCTGGAGCGCCTTGCCGGGGCCGACCCGCCGGGCCGCCTCGTCCAGGGGGACCCTCCAGTCGACGCCGACCACGTCGGCGCCCGCTTCACCCATGAGGTTAAGCAGTTCGCCGGTGCCCACGCCGAAGTGGATGCGCGGCACCCCGAGCCCGGCGACGGCCTCGAAGACCTTGGCGCTGGCGGGCATGACGTAGCGGCGGTAGTCGTCCGGGGCGAGCGCGCCCACCCAGGAGTCGAACAGCTGCACGGCCGAGGCACCGGCGGCGATCTGCACCTTCAGGAACGCCGAGGTGATGTCGGCGAGCCGGTCGAGCAGGTCCGCCCACAGCTCCGGGTCGCCGTACATGAGGGCCTTGGTGCGCTCGTGGCTGCGCGAGGGGCCGCCCTCGACCAGATAGCTGGCCAGAGTGAACGGAGCGCCGGCGAAGCCGATCAGCGGGGTGGAGCCGAGCTCCTGGACGAGCATGCCGATGGCCTCGGTCACATACTTCACGTCGTCCGGGTCCAGCGGGCGCAGCCGGTCCAGGTCGGCGCTGGTGCGGATGGGGTCGGCGACGACCGGGCCGACCCCCGGCTTGATGTCCAGGTCGACGCCGATGGCCTTGAGCGGCACCACGATGTCGCTGAAGTAGATCGCCGCGTCCACCTTGTGCCTGCGCACGGGCTGCAGGGTGATCTCGGTGACCAGGTCGGGCCGCATGCAGGACTCGAGCATGGCCGTGCCCTCGCGCGCCTTGAGGTACTCCGGCAGGGAGCGGCCGGCCTGCCGCATGAACCACACCGGCGTGTGCGGCACCGGCTCGCGGCGGCACGCCTTCAAGAACGCGGAGTCGTGCGTCCTGCTCGTCTGCTGTTCGTTGGCACTCACGCCTGAATCTTCGCACGCGGCGACGGACCGCCCGCCCCGCCCGAATGGCGCGCGTCCGTGTGGGCGACCCGCCCACGCGGGCGCCCTTGCGCGCCTCGGACGCTCGGGCGGCCTAGTCTTCGCAGCATGGCAGCGGTCAGCGGGCACCTCGCGGACGGGGACGGCACCCCACCCCAGTTCCAGCGCGCGGTGGAGGCGCTGCGTGCGGCAGCCGTACGGCCGGAGGTGGAGCTCACCCCGACCCGGGCGCCGCAGCGGCTGGCTCCGTACGCGTACGCGGTCACCGGTTCGGTGACGGTGGAGGGGGAGGAGCTGGCGGACGGGCGCTTTGTGCTCCTGCACGATCCGGACGGCCACGAGGCGTGGCAGGGCGACTTCCGTGTGGTGACCCTGGCCCGTGCGGACCTGGAGCCGGAGATGGCCCAGGACCCGCTGCTGGCGGAGGTCGGCTGGTCCTGGCTGACCGGAGCGCTCGAGGGCCGTGGCGCCCGCTTCGGCGAGCCGAGCGGGACGGTGTCGCGCTGTTCCTCCCACTTCTTCGGCGGGCTGAGCGAGCGCCCCGTCTCCACCACGGTCGAGATCCGCGCCTCGTGGACGCCCGAGGACCGGGGCGCGGGACCGGACCTTCCGGCGCACCTGGCCGCGTGGGCGGATCTGCTGTGCACCACCGGCGGTCTTCCTCCGTCGGGCCACGGCGACGACGGCGGCCCCGGCTCGGGGCGGTCCGGAGGCGGCGGCGTGGTGCCGATGCCGAGCCGCCGCAGTCCGCAGCGGCACTGACGAGGCACGGACGAGGCGCTGCCGAGGTACGGCGGAGGCGCTGACGGGGCGCCGCGAGGCACGGCGGCAGAATCGCCCTCCGCGGTCGCGGCACCCCCACGGGCGTCCGCACGGACGTCGCGGCCGGTCCCGAACCGTCGGTGAGTCCGGAGGAGGGACGGCCGCGAAGGGCCGCTGCCGACGCTTCGAGAGGGACCGTGAAAGGGACCGCGAAGTGACGCCGAGAGGGACCCCCAAGGAACCGAGAAGGGGCCCCGAAGAGGACTTCGAATGGGACTTCGAAAGGTACTCGCAGCCGGGCAGTGATACCCCAAGCGGTGACACTCCGTCACCCCGATGCCCACTGTTGTCCGATTACCCATCAATCCTGATCGGATGAGCCGACTTTTGCGCTCTTCGCGAGCAGGACGAAGCCCGCATTGCCCGAATTGTTACTAACTAAACCGTGATCTTTCGCTAAAGACGGGCACGGATGGTGCCGAAGCACACAGTGACCCTTTCAAACCGCGGATCACGCCGACTTCCCCAACGTCGGACCCGTCCTGCCACCCACAGGAGGCCTGGTGTCGGTTCTTCTCGAACACCCAACAAGCCTGGTCGCCTATCGGCCCAACAAGCCGACCGCGATGGTCGTCGTCGCCGACCCCCGCGTCCGCAGCACCGTCACCCGACACCTGTGGGCGCTCGGAGTCCGCGACGTGATCGAAGCTTCGTCCATCGCCGAGGCCCGCCCCCGGGTCGGTACTCCTCGCGACATCTGCGTCGCCGACGTCCACCTCCCCGACGGCTCCGGCCTGACCCTGCTCGCGGAGACGCGGGCGGCGGGGTGGCCGAACGGCCTCGCGCTCTCCGCCGCCGACGACATCGGCGCGGTGCGCAACGCCCTCGCCGGAGGCGTCAAGGGCTACGTCGTCACCGGCACCCGTACGAGCGTCGGCCTGCCGCCGCGTCCGGGTGCCGCCCCGATCGGCGCGGGCGCCGCCCGCCTGCGCCGTCCCCCGGGTGCCACACCCAACGGCTACCGGGAACTGTCCGGACGCGAGGTCGAGGTGCTCCGGCTCGTCGCGGAGGGCCAGTCGAACAAGGCGATCGGCGTGTCGATGGGGCTGTCCGCCCTGACCGTCAAGAGCCACCTCGCCCGGATCGCCCGCAAGCTCGGCACCGGCGACCGCGCCGGTATGGTGGCCGTCGCCCTGCGTACGGGGATCATTCACTGATCGTCGGGCCCGCTTGTCGAACGCCCGTCGGCGGAACGTTCCGTCGACGGGCGTTTTGTATGGACAGCTACCCTGGGTAGGTGACCGACGCCCGAGAAGCCGCCCTTGAAACCGCAAGTGAACAAACCCCGGCGCCGGTCCCTCTGCTGGACCCGCGCGAGGGCATCCCGCCGGTAGTCGCCAGCCCGGAGGCCCTAGCCGAGGTGATCGCCGCCTTCTCGGCGGGCACCGGTCCGGTCGCTGTCGACGCCGAGCGCGCTTCCGGCTACCGCTACGGGCAGCGGGCCTACCTGGTCCAGCTGCGCCGTGACGGTTCGGGGACCGCGCTGGTCGATCCGATCGCCTGCCCCGACCTGTCCGGCCTGGGGGCCGCCTTCGCCGACGCCGAGTGGGTGCTGCACGCGGCCACCCAGGACCTTCCCTGCCTGGGCGAGCTGGGCATGCGTCCCGCCGGCCTCTTCGACACCGAACTCGCCGGACGGTTGGCCGGGTTCGCCCGCGTGGGCCTGGGCGCCATGGTCGAGAACGTCCTGGGCTACTCCCTGGAGAAGGGCCACTCGGCCGTCGACTGGTCCACCCGCCCGCTCCCCGAGCCCTGGCTGCGCTACGCGGCCCTCGATGTCGAGCTCCTGGTCGACCTGCGCGACGCGCTGGAGGAGGAACTGGACCGGCAGGGGAAGCTGGAGTGGGCCCTCCAGGAGTTCTCCGCGATCGCCGCCGCTCCCCCGCCCGGTCCCCGCGTCGATCCATGGCGCCGAACCTCGGGGATGCACAAGGTACGCAGGCGCCGCCAGCTCGCCGTCGTCCGCGAGCTGTGGACGGCCCGCGACCAGGTGGCCCGCGAGCGCGACATCTCCCCGGGCCGGGTGCTGACCGACGCGGCCATCGTCGCCGCCGCCCTGGCCCCGCCCGCCACTACGCACGCGCTGGTCGCGCTCCCGGGGTTCGGCAACCGGGGCAGCCGCCGCCAGCTGGACGTGTGGATGGCCGCCATCGACAGGGCCAGGGCCCTGCCGGAGAACCGGCTGCCGCAGCCGACCGCCCCCATGACCGGCCCTCCCCCGCCCCGCGCCTGGGCCGACAAGGACCCGGTGGCCGCCGCGCGGCTGTCCGCGGCACGGGTCGCGGTGACCTCGCTCGCGGAGGAGCTCCGCCTGCCCCAGGAGAACCTGATCACCCCCGACACGGTCCGCCGGGTGTGCTGGGAGCCCCCGAGGACGCTGTCTCTGGAGCGGGTCGGCGAGGCCCTGGCGGCGCACGGCGCACGGCCCTGGCAGATGGAGCTGGTGGCCCCGGTCCTCCTCGCCGCGCTGACCGACACGGACACGTCGTGATGTGACGTTGGCCCCTTTGGGGGGCAGGGCTGGGCACAGTGGTTACCCGTGAGTAGCATGACCGTATGGGCCCGCCGCTCCATCGTTGCGGCGCGCCCAGCCGGGAGCGACGCGTGCGAGGTCCTTCCGCCCGAGGTCGGGCGGGAGGGACCCGCCGACGGCATCGGCCGGTACCGCCGGCGGCGCCTCGCGAGCGGAGAAGCGAACAGTTCAGCAGCAGTGCCCCCGCATCTGGAGGAGAGCCAACGTGCCTCGTACCGCTAGGGACGTCGTCTTCGTCGACGGCGTCCGCACCCCGTTCGGCAAGGCGGGCCCGAAGGGCATCTACCACGACACCCGTGCCGACGACCTGGTGATCAAGTGCATCCGGGAGCTGCTGCGGCGCAACCCGGACCTGCCGCCGGAGCGCGTGGACGAGGTCGCCGTGGCCGCCACCACGCAGATCGGCGACCAGGGGCTGACCATCGGCCGCTCGGCCGCCCTGCTGGCCGGCCTGCCCAAGTCCGTGCCCGGCTACGCCATCGACCGCATGTGCGCCGGTGCCATGACCGCCGTCACCACCACCGCGGGCGGTATCGCCTTCGGCGCGTACGACGTGGTCGTCGCGGGCGGTGTCGAGCACATGGGCCGCCACCCGATGGGTGAGGGCGTGGACCCCAACCCCCGTTTCCTGTCCGAGCGCCTGGTCGACCAGTCCGCGCTGTTCATGGGCATGACCGCGGAGAACGTCCACGACCGCTTCCCGCAGCTGACCAAGGAGCGCGCCGACGCGTTCGGTGTGCGCAGCCAGGAGCGCGCCGCCAAGGCGTACGCGAACGGCAAGATCCAGCAGGACCTGGTACCGGTCGCGGTGCGGCGCACCAGCCCCGAGGGCGGCGAGACCGGCTGGGGCCTGGCCACCGTCGACGAGCCGATGCGCCCGGGCACCACGCTCGAGGGCCTGGCCGGCCTCAAGACCCCCTTCCGCCCGCACGGCCGCGTCACCGCGGGCAACTCCGCGGGCCTCAACGACGGCGCCAGCGCCTCCCTGCTCGCGGCCGAGGACGTGGCCCGCGACCTGGGCCTGCCGGTGCGCATGCGCATGGTCTCCTTCTCCTTCGCGGGCGTCGAGCCCGAGGTCATGGGCATCGGACCGGTCCCGGCGACCGAGAAGGCCCTGGCCAAGGCGGGTCTGTCGATCGACGACATCGGCCTGTTCGAGATCAACGAGGCGTTCGCCGTCCAGGTGCTGTCCTTCCTGGACCACTACGGCCTCGCCGACGACGACGAGCGGGTCAACGCCTGGGGCGGCGCCATCGCCTTCGGCCACCCGCTGGCCTCCTCCGGCGTGCGGCTGATGAACCAGCTGTCCCGCCAGTTCGAGGAGCACCCCGAGGTCCGCTACGGCCTGACCTCCATGTGCGTCGGCATGGGCATGGGTGGCACCGTGATCTGGGAGAACCCGCACTTCGAGGGGAAGAAGTAACGTGACCGACCTTCAGCAGCTCGCCCAGGAGCTCTTCCCGGACGAGGTCGTGACGCAGGCTCACGTGCGCCACCTCGACCTCCCGGGCGGGGCCGGGCGCTTCGCGCTCATCACCCTGGACAACGGCCTGGACCACACCAAGCCGACCACCTTCGGCCCGCAGGGCCTGTCCAACCTCGGCAAGGCGCTCGACCAGGTCGAGGCCGAGGCCGCCGCGGGCGGGATCGTCGCCGTCGGTGTGACCGGCAAGCCGTTCATCTTCGCCGTCGGCGCCGACCTCAAGGGCGTCGAGGCGCTCAAGGAGCGCGACCACGCGGTGGCCATCGGCAAGGGCGGCCACGACGCGTTCAAGCGCCTCGCCGCGCTGCCGGTGCCCTCCTTCGCCTACTACAACGGCGCGGCGATGGGCGGCGGGGTCGAGATCGGCCTGCACTGCACCTACCGCACCGTCTCGGCGGCCCTGCCGGCGTTCTCCCTGCCCGAGGTCTTCCTCGGCCTGGTCCCCGGCTGGGGCGGCTGCGCGCTGCTGCCGAACCTGATCGGCGCCGACCGCGCGGTCTCGGTGATCATCGAGAACTCGCTCAACCAGAACAAGCAGCTCAAGGGCGCCCAGGTCTTCGAGCTCGGTATCGCCGACGCGATCTTCGAGGCGGCCGACTTCCTCGAGCAGTCCCTTGTGTGGACCGCGGCCGTCCTCAAGGGCGAGATCGCCGTCGAGCGGCCCGAGATCGACCGCGGCGAGGCGTGGGACAACGCCGTCGCGCGCGGCCGCACGGTCGCCGACTCCAAGGTCCACGGCGCGGCCCCGGCCGCGTACAAGGCCCTGGACATCATCGCCTCCGTCAAGGACGGCGACCTCGAGGCCGCGTTCGACGCCGAGGACAACGCCCTCGCTGACCTGATCATGGGCGGCGAGCTGCGGGCCGGGCTGTACTCGTTCAACCTGGTCCAAAAGCGCGCCAAGCGCCCGGCCGGTGCCCCGGACAGGAACCTCGCCCGTCCGGTCACCAAGGTCGGCGTGGTCGGCGCGGGCCTGATGGCCTCTCAGCTGGCACTCCTGTTCGCCCGCCGCCTCGAGGTGCCGGTGGTCCTCACCGACATCGACCAGGAGCGCGTCGACAAGGGCGTGGGCTACGTCCACGCCGAGATCGACAAGCTGCTGCTCAAGGGCCGCGTCAGCAACGACAAGGCCAACCGCCTCAAGGGGCTGGTGTCCGGTTCGCTGGACAAGGCCGTGGCCTTCGCCGACGCCGACTTCGTCATCGAAGCGGTCTTCGAGGAGATGGGCGTCAAGCAGAAGGTGTTCGCCGAGCTGGAGCAGATCGTCCAGCCGCACACCATCCTGGCGACCAACACCTCCTCGCTGTCGGTCACCGAGATGGCCTCGAAGCTGGAGCACCCGGAGCGGGTCGTCGGCTTCCACTTCTTCAACCCGGTCGCCGTCCTTCCCCTGCTGGAGATCGTCCGCGGCGAGAAGACCGACGACGCCACGCTGGCCACGTCGTTCTCCGTCGCCAGGACATTGAAGAAGACCGCAGTGCTGGTCAAGGACGCCCCGGCGTTCGTCGTCAACCGCGTCCTGACCCGCTTCCTCGGCGACGTCATGGCCTCGATCGACGAGGGCACCCCGGTGGAGGTCGCCGACCGCGCCGTGGCGCCGCTCGGCCTTCCGATGTCGCCCATCGTGCTGCTCGAGCTCGTCGGCCCGGCCGTCGCCCACCATGTCTCGGGCACCCTCCACCGTGCCTTCCCCGACCGCTTCCGCGTGTCGGAGAACCTCGGCCGCATCGTCGAGGCGGGCAAGCGCTCCATCTACACCTACGACTCCGGCAAGCCCGAGGTCGACCCGGAGGTGGCGGCCCTGTTCCAGGTCGGCGACACCGTCCTGACCGAGGAGCAGGTGCGCGACCGGGCGCTGAACGCCATCGCCCAGGAGGTCCAGCTCATGCTGGACGAGGGTGTCGTCGCCGAGGCCCAGGACATCGACCTGTGCCTGATCACCGGCGCCGGCTGGCCGTTCCACCTGGGCGGCATCACGCCGTACCTGGACCGTGCGGGCGTCTCGGAGCGGGTCAACGGCAAGCCGTTCCTCGCCCCGGGCGTGGCGAGCGTGCCCGCGTAAGCCTCGCGCGAGCCGCCGAAACCCTTGATCCGGCGGGCCCCTGTCCCGGGGCCCGCCGTTTCGGCGTTGCGGGCGCGGGGCCGGGAGCCATGCGGTGCGAGCGGCCGGGACCGGGGCGCTTAAGCTACGGCCATATGTACGCGCCTTCCCCCGCGGCGCCGCGTCAGCGGCGCCGACGCGTCCTCGTCTCGGCCCTGTGCGCCTCGTTGCTGGTGGCCGCCACCGTGGTCACGCTCACCGCGAAGTCCCGCCCGGAGCCGAAGGACCGCCCTCCCGACGTCGCCTCGCCGGTCGAACTCGGCGACCGTGTCGGCTCGTACACGGCGCTGTTCCCCCTCCGGAGCGGCTACCGGCCGCCGAGCCGGGAGGAGCGGGCGGCCGTGCGCGCGGGCGTCATGGACGTCCTCGACGGCAGGATCGACTCGGCGCGGTCCCGGCTCGGGCACGTCGGCTACACCGTCCGCACCATGCGCCTCAAGGGCTCCGAGCGGGCGGTCGCCGAGATAGCCGAGCGCGAGGGCGAGGACACCGGACGCGGCTGGGGCCGGGTCTACGTGGACCTCTCGCGGTCCGCGCGGTTCAGCGTCCAGGTGCCGCACCCCCGGGCGGACATGAACAGCGAGCTGATGGGCGCGGAGCTGTTCGCGAAGACGCCCGGCGCGGTGCTGGTGCTCGCCGGGGCCAACCGCTTCGCCGGGCAGGGCAAGGAGGCGGACATGGCGCACCAGGCGCGGTCGGTCTTCAACGCCGTGTGCGCCGCTCTGACGGCCCGCGGGCTGCCGGGGGTGCAGTTGCACGGGTTCGCCAACGAGAGCTCGCCGGGGAACGACGTGGTGCTCTCCCCGGGCGTCACGGAGCCGGGCCCCGAGATCCGCAGGGCGGCCAGGCTGATCTCCGACGCCGGGCTGCGGACGTGCCGGACCTGGGTGCGTTCCTGCGGGCAGTTGGAGGGCACGACGAATGTGCAGGGGCGCGACGCCGCCGCTCACGGCATTCCGTTCCTGCACGTCGAGAACAGCCACACGGTGCGTACCGACGCGGCCGGGCGCTCGGCCGTCGTGGACGCGCTGGACGAGGCGGCACGGGGCTGGAACGGCCGCTGACGCACGCTCAGGGCCACCCGTCAACAGCACCCGTCAACGGCACCCGTCGGCAGCCCCGTCGGCGGTCCGGCTCGCCGGGGCACCGGCCGTTGCGCGAGGCTGGAGGCATGCGGCCTCTTGTGGTGGTGGACGGTGCGAATGTCGTCGGCTCGGTGCCGGACGGCTGGTGGCGCGACCGGCTCGCGGCGAACGAGAGGCTCCGCGACGCCCTGGTCCCGATCGCCCGGGAGGGGCTGCCCGATCGGGCCGATGTGCCGGAGTGGGTCCGGCGGCCGCCGCTGGACGTCCTGCTCGTCGTGGAGGGCAGGGCCCGCGCCGTCCCGCCCGTGGAGGACGTGCCGGTCACCGCGGCGCCCGGCAGCGGTGACGACACGATCGTGGACCTGGTGGCGCGGGCCAGGGCCGAGGCCCCCGAACGGCCCGTACTCGTCGTCACGGCCGACCGCGAGCTGCGCGAGCGGGTCAGGAAGCTCGGCGCCGAGGTCGCCGGCCCCAAGGCGGTCCGCCCCTGAACGCCGGCGGCCCGGAAGCCGGGAGCGACCGTCGGCCCGGGACCCGGCCGGAGCCGGCCCGGAACCGGATTCGGGTCGGTCCGGGACGGCCTCGGACCATTCCGGAACCGCCTCCGACCGGCAGGGAAAGGTCCCTCGGACCCTTCGCCCCGGGCGTCTGCCGGGGCGTCGGATTCGGCCCGAGGGACCTCTGCCTCAATCGGTGGAACCGGCGGTCGGGGCAACCCGCGGACCCCGTCAGCCGAGGGTCGCGATGGCCTCGTTGAAGACCTTCGACGGACGCATGACCGCCGCCGCCTTGGCCGGGTCGGGCTGGTAGTACCCGCCGATGTCGGCCGGCGTGCCCTGCACCGCGATCAACTCGTCGACGATGGTCTGCTCCTGCTCGGCCAGCGTCTCGGCCAGGCCCTTGAACGCCTCGGCCAGCGCGGCGTCGTCGGTCTGCCCGGCCAGCTCCCGCGCCCAGTAGAGCGCGAGGTAGAAGTGGCTTCCGCGGTTGTCGATCCCACCGAGGCGGCGGCTGGGCGACTTGTCCTCGTTGAGGAACGTGGCCGTGGCGCGGTCGAGCGTGTCCGCGAGCACCTGGGCGCGCGCGTTGCCGGTCGTCTGCGCGAGGTGCTCGAAGCTGACCGCCAGCGCCAGGAACTCGCCCAGGCTGTCCCAGCGCAGGTAGTTCTCCTTCACGAGCTGCTGGACGTGCTTGGGCGCGGAGCCGCCGGCGCCGGTCTCGAACAGCCCGCCGCCGTTCATCAGGGGGACGACCGAGAGCATCTTGGCGCTCGTGCCGAGCTCCAGGATCGGGAAGAGGTCGGTCAGGTAGTCACGCAGCACATTGCCGGTGACCGAGATCGTGTCCTCGCCGCGGCGGATGCGCTCCAGGGAGAACGCGATGGCCTCGGTCGGCGCCATGATCTCGATCCGGAGCCCCTCGGTGTCGTGCTCCGGCAGGTACGCCTTGACCTTCTCGATCAGCTGGGCGTCGTGCGCGCGGTTCTCGTCGAGCCAGAAGACCGCCGGGTCGCCGGTGGCGCGGGCGCGGGTGACGGCGAGCTTCACCCAGTCCTTGATCGGCGCGTCCTTGGTCTGGCACATGCGGAAGATGTCGCCGGCGCCGACGACCTGCTCCAGCACCGCGTCGCCCGACTCGTCGACGACCCGCACGGTGCCGGTGGTGGGGATCTCGAAGGTCTTGTCGTGGCTGCCGTACTCCTCGGCCTTCTGCGCCATCAGGCCGACGTTGGGCACCGAGCCCATCGTCGACGGGTCGAAGGCGCCATTGGCGCGGCAGTCGTCGATGACGACCTGGTAGATGCCCGCGTAGCTGCTGTCCGGCAGGACGGCGAGGGTGTCGGCCTCCTGGCCGTCCGGGCCCCACATGTGGCCGGAGGTGCGGATCATCGCGGGCATGGAGGCGTCCACGATGACGTCGCTCGGGACGTGGAGGTTGGTGATGCCCCGGTCGGAGTCGACCATCGCGAGCCGCGGGCCCTCGGCCAGCTCGGCCTCGAAGGACGCCTTGATCCGCTCGCCCTCGGGGAGCGACTCCAGGCCCTTGAGGATGCCGCCGAGGCCGTCGTTCGGGGCCAGACCCGCCGAGGCGAGCGCCTCGCCGTACGCGGCGAAGGTCTTCGGGAAGAAGGCCCGTACGACGTGGCCGAAGATGATCGGGTCGGAGACCTTCATCATCGTGGCCTTCAGGTGCACCGAGAACAGCACGCCCTCGTCCTTGGCGCGGGTGATCTGGGCGCCCAGGAACTCCCGCAGGGCCGCGACCCGCATGACGGACGCGTCCACGACCTCGTCGGCCAGGACCGGCACCGACTCGCGCAGGACAGTGGTGCTGCCGTCGTCGCCCACGAGCTCGATGCGCAGGGAGCCGGCCACGCCGACGACCGCGGACTTCTCGGTGGAGCGGAAGTCGTCGACGCCCATGGTGGCGACGTTGGTCTTGGAGTCCGAGGTCCACGCGCCCATGCGGTGCGGGTGGGTCTTGGCGTAGTTCTTGACCGAGGCGGGGGCGCGGCGATCGGAGTTGCCCTCGCGCAGGACCGGGTTGACGGCGCTGCCCTTGACCTTGTCGTAGCGGGCGCGGATGTCCCGCTCCTCGTCGGTCCTGGGGTCGTCCGGGTAGTCCGGGAGCGCGTAGCCCTGCTCCTGCAGCTCGGCGATGGCCGCCTTCAGTTGCGGAATCGACGCCGAGATGTTCGGCAGTTTGATGATGTTCGCCTCGGGGGTCTTGGCCAGCTCGCCGAGTTCGGCGAGCGCGTCCTCGATCCGCCGGCCCTCCTCGAGACGCTCGGGGAAGCCGGCGATGATCCGCCCCGCCAGGGAGATGTCGCGGCTCTCGACATTGACTCCGGCCGTCGAGGCGTACGCCTGGACCACGGGCAGGAACGAGTACGTGGCCAGGGCCGGGGCCTCGTCAGTGTGCGTATAGATGATGGTCGAGTCAGTCACCGGTACTCCGCCTTCACGTCTACATCGTCTCGATATCAAGATATCTCGTTCGCGCCCCTGTCCGACACCCACCCCCGGGGGCACGGGGGCCGCGCTCCCGGACAGGGCGGCGGCTCGCGCGGTCGCCGGGAGCGGTCCTCACAGCGGTGTGGCGGGGCCGGCCGCGGGCGGCTCCCGCCCGGCTCCTCCTAGCTCTTGCGGGCGTAGAGCACGGCGCCGTCCACCGTGCCGACCCGCTCGTAGTGGTCGTCCAGCATGCGCTCCAGCGCGGGCAGCTCGGACGGGCGGTACGGGGCGCCCCTGGAGTCGTCGACGACCAGGGCGGGCCGCCGGGCCCGGGTCTCCTGCTCGAACGTGGCCCAGGCTCCCGGCACGGCGTGCGCCTTGCCGACCTGGTGCTGTCCACGGCCCCCGCTGAAATTCGTCAGGAACCCCGCGGTCAGATAGCGGCTGGCGGGCTGCCGGTCGGCGAGCCAGTAGTCCTCGGGGTGCATCCCCCAGATCAGCACGGTGTCCTGCCGGTCGGTGCGCTCGGCGACCGCCTGAGCCACGGCCTCGGCGTGGTCGAGCTCCTTGGTGGGGTGCAGCAGCCCCCACACGACGAACACGCCCGCGACGACCGCCGTGAGGAACAGCGCGGGCCGCTGCCAGCGCGGGAGGTGGTGCAGGGCGTCGACACCGAGGAGGACCAGCGGGGGGACGAGCTGGAGGTAGTAGTGCCCGAAGAAGTGGAAGCCCACGACGACGGCGACAGCGCTGGAGGCCAGCCACAGCCACAGGTCGGCGTCGGCCACGGCTCGGCGGCGCAGCAGTATGTGGCCGATGGCGGCCACCAGCGCGCCGGCGGCGGCGGACAGTATGGCCGCGTTCCCCAGGGCCCGGGCCAGCGCGGTCGGCCACGAGCCGCTCATGGAGGAGGCGTAGGAGCCGCTGCCGGTCACGGTCCAGAACAGGAAGCGCCCCGGTCCGGTGATCAGCGCCGCCATCCCGATGGGGACGAGGAAGCCGAGCAGGGCGTGGGCTCCGCCGCGTCCGGGGTCGTCGGAGCGGTCGCGGTCGCGCCACATCATCCACAGCACCGGCAGGAGCACCGCGCCGCCGGTCTGCTTGGTCAGCGCGGCCAGGGCCGCGCAGGTCCCGGCGAGGGCCCAGCGCCCGCGGTCGGCGAAGTAGAACGCGCCCGCCGTCCCCGGCAGCATGAAGACCTCGAAGGAGGCGGCCTGGGCGTCCTCCGGCGCGAGCCCGACGGAGACCAGCAGGTAGAGCACTCCGGCGCCGGCGCCCGCGCGGTTCCCCCAGCGCCGCCGCGCGATGCCGACCACGGCCAGCGCGGTCAGCAGGTGGGCCGCGATTGCGAGCACCCGCACCGGCTGGAGCGAGCCGTCACCGAAGAGCGCGAACAGCCCCTGGTAGGCCCACGGCAGGAGCGGCGGCTTGCGGTCGACGACCGTGTCGTACAGGACCCCGCCGTTGGCCAGCATGCGGGCCTGGGTGGCGAGGAACCCCTCGTCCGGATTCCAGATGGGCCGCAGGAAAGAAGGCAGCCGGGTGGCGAGCGCCACCGCCGCCAGCAGCGGCAGCAGCCTCAGCCAGTAGCGCGTCGCTGTGGCGGCTGTGTCTGGCGTGGCGGAAGGGGAAGCGTTCGACACCCGGACCAAAGTACCCGCCCTCCGGTCTCCCGGCGGCTCAAGGGCCGGGACTCGTCGGTTGCGGCCGCGCCCGCGTGCTGAGCCTGCTGTGGCGGCGGCCGTAGACGAAGTAGATGACGAAACCCGCGACCATCCAGATCCCGAACCGCAGCCAGGTCTCGGCCGGGAGGTTCAGCATCAGCCACAGCGAGGCGCACACGGACGCGATCGGCAGCCAGGGCACCCAGGGCGTTCGGAAGGAGCGGTGCAGGTCGGGGCGTGTGTTGCGCAGGATGATCACGCCGACCGCCACGACGATGAAGGCGAAGAGGGTGCCGATGTTCACCAGCCCGGCCAGCTCGGAGATGCTGGTGAAGCCCGCGATGACCGCCACGATCACCCCGAGCAGGACGGTCGAACGGTAAGGGGTGCGCAGCCGGGGGTGGACCTGGGAGAAGGCCCTCGGCAGCAGGCCGTCGCGGCTCATCGCGAAGAACACCCGGCTCTGGCCGAGCAGCAGGATCATGCACACCGTGGTCAGCCCGACGGCGGCTCCGAAGCTGATCACACCGGCGAACCAGGGGTGGCCGGTGGCCTTGAAGGCGTCGGCGAGCGGGGCGTCCACGGACAGCTTGGTGTACTTCTGCATTCCGGTGACCACGATCGACACGGCGACGTAGAGCACCGTGCAGATGGCGAGTGATCCGAGGATGCCGCGGGGCACATCCCGCTGGGGGTGCCTGGTCTCCTCGGCGGCGGTCGCCACGATGTCGAAGCCGATGAAGGCGAAGAACACCACGGAGGCGGCGGTGAAGATGCCCTGGACGCCGTAGGTCGTCGGCTCGTAGCCGAACATCAGCTGGATCAGTGGCGCGTTGAGGCCGGATTCGGCACCGGAGGCGGGCACGGCCTCGGGGAAGAACGGCGAGTAGTTGGCCGAGTTGATGAAGAACAGCCCGGCGACGATGACCAGCAGGACCACGCACACCTTGATCGCCACGACGACCGCGGTGATCCGTGCCGACAGCTTGACCCCCACCACGAGCACGGTCGTCAGCAGGAGCACCAGCAGGAAGGCGAGCAGGTCGAAGCCGAAGCCCTCGGCGTCGCTGGTGCCGGCCAGCCCGTCGGGCATGTGCCAGCCGATGTTGTCCATGAGTGAGCGGATGTAGCCGGACCAGCCCACGGCGACGACGGCGCAGCCGAGGGCCAGCTCCAGGACGAGGTCCCAGCCGATGATCCAGGCGGGCAGCTCTCCGAGGGAGGCGTACGCGAAGGTGTACGCCGACCCGGCGACGGGCACCGTGGAGGCGAACTCCGCATAGCACAGCGCCGCCAGCCCGCACACCACACCGGAGGCGACGAAGGCGAGGGCGACGGCGGGTCCCGCGTTGTTCTTGGCCACCGTGCCGGTGAGGACGAAGATGCCGGTGCCGATGATGACGCCGACGCCGAAGACCGTCAGATCCAGGGCGGACAGCGACTTGCGGAGCGCGTGCTGCGGCTCCTCGGTGTCCCGCATCGACTGCTCGACGGTCTTGGTGCGCAGGGCCGACACCCGTCGCGAGGCGACGTCGGGGGGAGGGCTCGGGGGTGGGCTGGCGTCCATCGGTACACCTCCGCGGGTTGTTCTGGTGCCATGATCACCGGCCGTGGCGTCCATGGCAGCACCTGTTGTGGCGTTTCACCCGTAGGCGTGCGCTCACACCTGCGCAGAAGGGGCCGGGCGCCACCCGAAAGAGTGGCGCCCGGCCCCGGTCGATTCGCGGAGACCCTCTCCCGGGTCAGTCGGAGGCCACCTCGGCGTGGGCCTGCTCCAGGCGCCCGTCGAGCTTGGCGACCAGGCCGGTGACCTGGCGGGCGATGTCGGGGGCGGTCAGGCCGATCTCGGCCATGACCTCCTTGCGCGTGGCGTGGTCGAGGAAGCGCGGGGGGATGCCGAAGTCGCGCAGCGGGACGTCCACTCCGGCGTCGCGCAGGGCCTGGGCCACGGCGGAGCCGACACCGCCGACACGGCCGTTGTCCTCGACGGTGACGACCACGCGGTGGTCGGCCGCGAGCGCGGGCAGCGCCTCGTCGACCGGCTTGACCCAGCGGGGGTCGACGACGGTGGTGGAGATCCCCTGCGCGTCCAGCAGGGCGGCGATCTCCAGGCACATCGGGGCGAGGGCGCCCACCGACACCAGCAGCACGTCGGGGCACTCGGCCCCGCTCTCGCGCAGGACGTCCATGCCCCCGACCCGCCGCACGGCCTCGACGGCCGGGCCGACGGCGCCCTTGGAGTAGCGCACGACGGTGGGCGCGTCGTCGACCTCGACGGCCTCGCGCAGTTGGAGGCGCAGCTGGTCGGCGTCGCGGGGGGCGGCCAGCCGAAGCCCGGGGACGACCTGGAGGATCGACATGTCCCACATGCCGTTGTGGGAGGCGCCGTCGGTGCCGGTGACTCCCGCCCGGTCGAGGACGAAGGTCACCCCGCACTTGTGCAGGGCGACATCCATCAGGACCTGGTCGAAGGCGCGGTTGAGGAAGGTGGCGTAGACCGCGACCACGGGGTGCAGCCCCCCGGTGGCGAGGCCCGCGGCGGAGACGGCGGCGTGCTGCTCGGCGATCCCGACGTCGTACACCCTCGACGGGTACGCCTTGGCGAACTTCTCCAGCCCCACCGGCTGGAGCATGGCGGCCGTGATGGCGACGACGTCCTTGCGCTCGGCGCCGATGCGCACCATCTCCTCGCCGAACACCGACGTCCAGTCGGCTCCGGCGGCGGCCACCGGCAGCCCGGTGTCGGGGTGGATCGGCCCGATGCCGTGGAAGCGGTCGGCCTCGTCCTGCTCGGCGGGGCGGTAGCCGCGGCCCTTCTCGGTGAGGCAGTGCACGATGACGGGGCCGCCGAAGCGCTTGGCCCGGTGGAGCGCCGACTCCAGCGCCTCCATGTCGTGGCCGTCGATGGGCCCGACGTACTTGAGGCCCAGGTCCTCGAACATGCCCTGCGGGGCGATGAAGTCCTTGAGCCCCTTCTTGGCGCCGTGCAGCGTCTCGTACAGCGGCTGCCCGATGACGGGGGTGCGCTCGAGGATCTCCTTGCCGCGCTGGAGGAACCGCTCATACCCGTCCGTGGTGCGCAACGTGGCCAGGTGGTTGGCCAACCCGCCGATGGTGGGCGCGTAGGACCGCTCGTTGTCGTTGACCACGATCACCAGCGGCCGGTCCTTGGCCGCCGCGATGTTGT
>NZ_BMMS01000017.1 GCF_014646055.1 Wenjunlia tyrosinilytica | reverse complement strand
TCCAGCAGGTCGAGGATGCCGCGCCGGACCACCTCGTGGTCGTCCAGCAGGAAGACCCGGATCGGCCTCTCCCGCGAGAACTCTTCTCCTTGATCCACGATCGCTCCCTGCCCAGCATCCATGTAGGTCCCGTCCTCTTCGATCCTCGCCCACCGCAGCCCACCGCACCATGGGCCGAACGGCCCCATGGAAGGTACTGGTCGGGCGGGTGGAAGCGGTCCGGACAGTGGTCTACGGCGGGCCGGGCGCACCGTCTCGAGCCGTGGTGAGCTCGCATTCGACGGTGACGACGCCCTCGACCGCGCGCACGAGTCCGGCCACCAGAGGGATCAGCGATGTGTCACTGATCCCTCCGCGCACAGTGACCACCCCGTCGTCGACGCTCACCTCGACGGTGGGGGAGAGCGCGGGAGAGAGCCGGCCGACCACTTCCCGGCGCACCTCGTTCGCGATGTCCTCGTCCGACCGGAGGAAGACCTTCAGCAGGTCCGACCGGCTGACCACGCCCTCGAGACGGCCTTCGGAGTCGACCACCGGCAGGCGCTTGACCTTGCGGATGGCCATGGCCCTGGCGGCCTCGGCCAGGGGCGCGTCCGAGTGCACCGTGACGGCGGGGGACGTCATGAGCTCCTCGGCGACGCCCGCGCCGGCCTTGCCGATGTCCTCCAGACGCCGGAGCTGTTCCAGCAGCGAGGGATCGGCGGTGCGGTACTCCTCCTTGGGCAGCAGGTCGGCCTCGGAGACCACCCCTATGACGCGCCCCTCGCCCTCCAGCACCGGCAGGGCGCTGACCCTCCACTGCTCCATCGTTCGCACGATCTCTTTGAACGACGCGTCGCGGCCGACCGCGACGACCGTGTGGGTCATCACGTCGCTGACGGTGCGCATGGTGCCGGTCATGGCTGCCTCCGTGGCTGGGAGTCGAAGCGCTCGACCGCGGGGTCGAGGAAGTCTGTGTCCGCGCTCTCCCGGTGCACCCGCTCCACCCGGTGGGCCACAGGGACCGCGGCCGTCTCAGTCCCCGTCATCGCGATAGCTCCGGTGGGGCCCGTACAGGTCGAGCAGACGTGTACGGGCGGACTTCAGCCGGTCCGCGATCACCTGTGCGCAGGCGAGGACGAGGTCGTGGCCGAGTGCCGGATCCTCCCGGCACAGCTGCCGCACCCGCTCGGCGTCGAATTCCAGCGCGCGCACCGGGCTGAGGGCCTGCGCGCCGAAGTGCCAGCGGTACGGCGGAAACAGCCATGACCAGCCGAGCAGTTCTCCGGGCCCCAGGGTCTCGACCCTGGGGGCGGCGCGTCCGGGTATATGGAGGCTGAGGTCGACCGACCCCGAGCGGATGATCCAGAAGTGGTCCGCCCTGCCGCCCTCCTCGAACAGGCGGCTGCCGGCGGGGAAGTTCACCTGCCGGGAGAACTCCATCAGGCGCTCGAGGTGAGGGTCCTTCAGCCCGGCGAGCGGGCCGGTCGCCATAGTGGTCACTGTTCCGCCTCCTTCGTTCGCGGGTCCACCGGCGGCATCGAGCGGCCCATCCGCTCCGCGGCCGACGAGACGGCGGCCCGCCGGTACCGTCCCGCGTCCGGCTCCGTGCCCCAGCCGTAGGGCAGCCGGTCGCGGGAGCCGATCTCCGCGAGCACGATCGCGCCGTCCCGGACAGAGGGATCGATGACGGCCTGCCCTCTTCGGCGAGCACGCGCACCAGCGCGTCGAGCCTGTCCTTGCCGAGCGCCGCGCGAGGTCTCCTCGACAGCCGCCATGTCGCACCTCTTCGCCGGTGGTGGGGCCTTCACGGCCATGGTCCGGTGCCACGAGCGGCACCGGCAGGGGCCAAGCGGCCCATGAGGACGGTCCAACCGGCTCCTCTTGACCTCGACGCGGCGATCCCGAAACGCAAAGGGTCCTTGCGGCGGGGTGGGCCTGATCGCGGACCGGGCTGTGCATCGGAAGGTACTTGCTGCACGCTTCCCCCGCGCCTGGGAGTCGGCGGGGGGAGGCGCTTCACGCGGATGTCAGGACAGCGACGTCCAGACGCTCTTCACTTCGGTGTAGAGGTCGATGGCGCTGCTGGGCATCTCCCGGCCCCGGCCACTGGACTTGAAGCCGCCCCAGGGCGCGGAGGCGTCCAGCGGGTTGGGCGTGTTGATGAACACGGTGCCCGCGTGGATCGCGCCCGCCACGGTGTCTTGCGTTGACGGGCACGGATGTTCGGCAGAGGCGCCGAGGGGCGCGCCCGAGGCGTGACGGAGAGCGGAACACGGCAACGGCTCCGGGCCGGCTCCTGGCAGGAGCCGGCCCGGAGCCGTTCGTACGGCTCAGACGGCGCTGGAACCGGTCGGCGACGGGTGCGGTGCCGTCCCGGCGGCGCGTACCGGCACCGGCATCCGGCATCGGGCATCCGTCAAAACCGGACCGCCAACGCGCCGATCAAGCAATCACCGATCGCCCATGACCACTGAAGCCATCGGACTCGTTCATCCAGGTGCTGTCCGTCTCCTAGGTGCTGTCCGTCTCCGATCCCAGCAAGGAGCCCGCGTGGTCGGGCACATATGTCTGCATCTCCCTGGGCGGACGCTCGTAGCCGGTGGGAGGCGGGCGGTCCGGCAGGCGGAGCGCGGAGCGCTGGACCTCGTGGTAGGGAACGGTGGAGAGCAGATGGGCGATCATATTGATGCGCGCCCGCCTCTTGTCGTCGGCGTCGACGACGTACCAGGGGGCCTCGGGAATGTCCGTGTGCACGAACATCTCGTCCTTCGCCCGCGAGTACGCCTCCCAGCGGGTGACGGACTCCAGGTCCATCGGTGACAGCTTCCAGCGCCGCATGGGATCGGTCAGCCTCGACCGGAAGCGCCGCTCCTGTTCCTCGTCGCCGACGGAGAACCAGTACTTGCGCAGCAGGATGCCGTCCTCGACGAGGAGCCGTTCGAAGATGGGGCACTGGTGGAGGAAGCGTCCGTACTCGGCTTTCGTGCAGAAGCCCATGACGCGCTCGACACCCGCCCGGTTGTACCAACTGCGGTCGAACAGCACCAGCTCACCGGCGGCCGGCAGATGCTCCGCGTACCGCTGGAAGTACCACTGTCCGCGCTGGCGGTCCGTGGGCGCCGGAAGAGCGACGATACGGGCCACGCGCGGGTTGAGGAACTCGGTGACGCGCTTGATGGTGCTTCCCTTGCCCGCGGCGTCGCGGCCCTCGAAGACGACGACCAGCCGGGCTCCCTCCGCCCGCACCCATTCCTGCATCACCACCAGTTGCTCCTGAAGGCGGGACAGCTCCCGCTCGTACACCTTGCGGGGCATACGGGCGGGCGGAGCGTCCTGCCCCTGCTTGCCGCGGTCCTTTTGCGCCATGCGGGCGATCCCTTCCGGCAGCGGGTCCGTTCGGGCGAGGGCGGTCCAGTCGCCGCCGTCAGGCCGCGTGCGAGGTGTACGGCGGCTGTGCGGCGAGGTCGGTGGCGATGCCGTCCGCCCAGGAGCGGATCTGTCCGCGGTCGCGGAAGTCACCGCCTCGGCCGGACTTGAGGATCTGCCGGGCGATCAGGCCCTTGGCGCCGTCCTCCAGCCGCCCCCCGAAGGTGGCGTGGTCCCGGGCGCCCAGTCGGCCCATGGCCCGCCGGGCGCTCGCGGTCGGGGGGATGCGCCGCTGCGCGGCCGAGGCGTCCAACGGCCCGCTGCTGAACATCCAGACGGGCCGGTCCGCCAGCTTCCCGCGGTGCCGACGGGAGAACCGCACCGCGTCGCGGTGCCAGCGGTTCGTGTACAGGGCGCCGCCCAGCACGACCGCGTCGTACTCCGTGACGTCGCGGACATCGCCCGCGGGACGCACGTCGGCCACGATGCCGTGCTCGCGGAGCGTGGTGCCGATCATCTCTGCGATCTCCGCCGTGGAACCGTTCTTGGTCCCATGCGCGACCAGGACACGCAAGTCTGCCATCTTCCTCACTCCTCCTCTCGGCCCGAGGGCCTCACAGGCGGCGCAGCCAGTCGTCGGCCACGCCGTGCATCGCGGGCTGCGTGGGCTCGGTGTGCGTGTCGTCGTGGCGGTAGGACAGGTGGTCGACCACGTCCACCACTCCGTCGACCTGACTTGTCAGGCGCACAAGGATGGGAATCTCGCTGCGCCGTTCGAGTCGCCCGCTCACCTCCACGACACCGTCGTCCACTGTCACCTCGACAGTACCGGGGGTCAGCGAGAGTGTCTTGACGAGCACCTCGCCGATCACCTCGCCCCGGATGTCCTCGTCGGCGCGCAGGAAGACCCTCAGCAGCTCGCGCCGGGTGACGATGCCCACCAGCCGGTCCTCCTCGTCCAGCACCGGCAGCCGCTCGACGCTGTGCCGGGCCATGGTCCGGGCGGCGGAGACGATGGTGTCTTCCGCGTGCACGGTGACCGCCGGCGCTGACATCAGCTCCTCGGCGGTCCTGGCCGAGGCCGTGGCGGCTTTGCGCCGAGCACTTCGGCCCCGCCACGGCATGCGCCGACGTGGCGGGTCCTGTGCGTCGGCCTGTGCGGCTTGACGCAGGACCAGATCGGTCTCGGAGACCACCCCGAGCACCTTCTCGTCGTCGTCCACGACGGGAAGCCCGCTGATGCGGTGCCGCGCCAGCTGCTCGGCGACTTCCTTGAAGGTCGTGTCGGGCGTCACCCGAACGACGTCGGGCGCCATCACGGTGCCGACCCTGTGCTGCTTCATGATGTGCCTCTTCTTAGTGGTTGATGTGACTTCAAGGGGTGGAATGGCTCTCAGGTGGCAAAGGGGTCGGTGGGGACCAGCACCACCGGGCAGTGGCTGCGTCGCAGCAGTGCGTGGGCGACCGGGCCCAGACGCGCATCGGTGCCCGGGTCCGAGGGACGGACCGCGACGACGACCACGTCCGCCGCCCGGGAGGCGTGGACCAGGGCCTCCGCCGCCCGGTGCCGAACCGCATCGCACCGCACGGGCACATCCGGGAACTTCTCCCGCAGGCCGGCGACGACGTGCCTGGCGACGGCCGCTCCCGTCCGA
The DNA here is from genome assembly GCF_014646055.1 of Wenjunlia tyrosinilytica. Lineage (GTDB taxonomy): Bacteria > Actinomycetota > Actinomycetes > Streptomycetales > Streptomycetaceae > Wenjunlia > Wenjunlia tyrosinilytica. Next base: position 207,238 of record NZ_BMMS01000017.1, on the reverse strand, counting down.
GCTCTCAGAGCCCGGTCCGCGCGCAGTCCCGAGACGGACGCCGGCGGCTGCGTTCTGACGCGGCCGACGGCGTGCAGCGCGCGCAGCCGCGCGCCCCTTCGAGCCGCTTCCTCCAGGGCGAACAGCACGGCCTCACCGTCGGCGTCGTTCTCGACGCCGACGAGGACCTTGCCGTGCCCCCTCGGGCCCAGGACCTTCGCAGCCCTGCCCCGGACGACCATGAGCGGTCCCCGCGTGTGCCTTGCGAGGCGCAGGCTCACGGAGCCGAGGAGCAGTCCCCGGAACCCTCCGAGGCCCCGGGTGCCGACGACGGTCAGGGCCGCGTCGGCGCTGCGGCGTGCCAGCGCCCGGGCCGCGTCCTCCGAGGTCGTCGTCGTCCACACCGACACATCGGGGGCCCGTTCCCGGACGCGTGCCGCGGCGGCCGACACGGTGGATTCCGCGGCATCGTCGCGTCCGCGGTGTCCCGTCCGCTCCTGGGCGCCGGACACGTGCCCGACCGCGGTCCACGCCCCTGCGTGCAGGATCTGGAGGCCGGCGCCGCGCGCCCGTGCCTCCTCGACGGCCCGGTCCAGGGCCGCAAGGGAGTCGGCCGACCCGTCGACCCCGACCACGACGTCGCAGAGCCCTCGCGCATGGACATCTCGATCATGGACACCGCGCTCATGGACACCGCCGGCCGTGTCGGCATGCGTCGGTTCGGTGATCATCGGGGCGCACCTCCTCCGCTCCACTCGCGCAGGTGCCGCAGATAGGGGTCCTTGCCGGTCTGCGGCACCAGTCGCAGCCGCACATCCAGTGCCGCCACACCTGCCGCGGTGGCCACCACGGGGTTGAAGTCGGCTTCGGCCAACTGCGGCAGGTCGCACGCCATCCGGGAGAGCCGCAGCAGGAACTGCTCCAGTGCCTCCAGGTCCAAGGGCGCGCTGCCGCGGTACCCGAAGAGCAGCGGGGCACAGCGCGGGCCGGTCATCAGGGCGTGCGCGTCGCGGTCGGTGAGCGGGGCCAGGCGAGCGGCGTGGTCGGCGAGCAGTTCGGTGGCGGTTCCGCCGAGCCCGAACAGCACCAACGGACCGAAGACCTCGTCCTGGACGACACCGGCGAACAGCTCGGTGCCGCGCTCGGCCATCGGCTGAACGATCATCCCGGTCATCACGTCCGCGAACCGGTCTGCCAGCTCCCGGTAGGCGGCACGCACCTGCGCGTCACCGTCGAGGCCGAGGCGCAGGGCACCTTGCTCGCTCTTGTGCACCTGCCCCGGACAGTAGGCCTTGAGAACGGCCCCGCCGTCCGCTCCTGCCAGGCGCCGTGCCGCCTCGACGGCCGCCTCCTCGTCGTGGACCCACGACCAGGGCAGCTGGGGCAGCCCGTAGCAGGCGAGAAGGTCGGCGCAGGTCAGCGGGTCCAGCCAGCCGCCGCGGGGGTGCTCCGCCAGATACTTCTCGACGACGGCGGCGGCGGCCCCGCGGTCGACACCGGAGAGCGTGGGCACGGTGCCGACGGGCTGGGACCGCCAGCGGGCGTACTCCGCCGCGTGGGCCAGCGCGCCGGCCGCGCCCTGCGGATCCGCGTAGGCCGGCACGGCGGCTCCGTCGGTGGTGGGAAGAAGCCGGACAGGGGGTTCCTGGTCGAGGAGGACGGCCGCGACGGTTCTGGAGCGGTGGCCCGGTGCTCCGGTGAGAGACCGTATGGGATCGTCCCCGGTCGCCCTGGTCGGCGCGGTGGGGACCAGCACGACCAGCACGGCGTCGACACCCCCGTGGTCCGCGAGCCGGTCCACGCAGCGACGCAGCGCGGCGGAGCCCACTGAGGCGGTGGTGTCCACGGGGTTGGCCGCGGCGGCGCCCGACGGCAGGTCGGCCAGCAGCTGCGCCTCGAGCGATGCGTCGAACGGCGCCACGGTCAGCCCCGCCTCGACACAGGCGTCCGCGGCCAGGACACCCGCTCCACCGGCGTTCGACACGACGGCCACGGACCCACCCTCGGGCAGCGGCTGCGCGTGCAGGAGCGCGGCCGTGCCGAGCAGATCCCCGATGCCGCTTGTGGCGATGATTCCGGCCTGGGTGAACAGGGCCTGCCTGGTCATGGTCGGGGTGGCCGCGGCGGCGGTGTGGGAGGCCGCCGCACGTCGGCCCGCCGCGGAACGCCCCGCGTCGACGGTCAGCACGGGCAGGCGGTGCGCGACCCTGCGGGCGGTGCGCGAGAACGCCCGGGGGTTGCCGAAGGACTCCAGGTGGAGCACGGCCAGGTCGGTGCCGCCCTCGCCCTCCCACCACTGCAGCAGGTCGTTGCCGCTGATGTCGTACTTGTCGCCGAGGGAGACGAACGTCGAGACGCCGATTCCCAGGCGGGACAGACCGCCCAGCAGGGCGATCCCGACACCGCCGGACTGGACGGCGACGCCCGCGGTGCCGGGAAGCGGACGCCGGGCCGCGAACGTGGCGTCGAGCCGCACGTCCCTCGCCGTGTTGGCGATCCCGAGGCAGTTGGGTCCGACCAGGCGCATGCTGTGGGTTCGGCACGCGTCCAGCAGCTCCGCGGACTGCTGCGGCGTCAGCCCCGAGGTCACCGTGACGAGGGCGCGGACGCCGGCTTCGCCGCACTCACGTGCCACACCGGGCACCAGATGCGCGGGTACGGCGACCACGACCAGGTCCGGGACGGTGGGCAGGAGCCGCACCGACGGGTACGAGGGCACGTCGGCGACGCGGTCCGCGTGCGGATTGACGGCGTACACGGTGCCGGTGAATCCGCCCTCGCGGATGTTCTCAAGGATCTCCCGGCCGACCGAGCCCCGGGCGCGCCCGGCTCCGACGACGGCCAGTGACCCCGGCCGCAGCAGGGGGCCCATGCTGGCCACGTCCGCGACCCGGCCCCTGGCATCCACCGCCGACAGATAGCTCTCGTCCGGTTCGAGGTGGACCTCGAGATGGACCTCGGTGCCCTCGAACCGGCGCGAGGTGCGCAGTCCCAGGTCGGCGAAGACCTTCAGCACGGCATGGTTGTCGGCGAGCGCGTCAGCGGTGAAGGCACGGATCCCCGCCTGCCGGGCGGCCCCCACCAAGTGCTCGAGCAGCAGGGTGCCGATACCCCGGTGGTGCCAGTCGTCCGCCACGGCCAGGGCGACCTCGGCCGTGTGCGGGTCCGACGTCCGGCCGGGGGCCGAGTCGGCCGGGGAGCCGGGGGACGCGTCGAACTCGGCGGTGCCCACCACGACGCTCCCCACAGTGGCCAGAAGGGCCAGGAAGCCCGGGCGCGGGGTGCACACCCGGGCAGCGGCCCGCTCGCCCGCCCGACGGCTGACGGCGAAGAACCGGAAGCGCAGGTTCTCCGGCGACATCTCCTCGTGCATCCGGAGCACTCGCTCGCGGTCCCGCGGCCGCGCGGGCCGGATCCGCACGATTGTGCCGTTGGACAGCAGCGCGTCGGCCGTCGCCGTGCTGAGCGTGGTGTCAGCCATGGTGCTCCCTCTCCCGCTCGTTGTCCGCCTCCTACACTCGGCCGGACACAGGAGCGGGCACAGGGGCTGATCGGGGTCCGCCGCGGGCCGTTCGGCCCCGATGACCGGATCCCGCGGCCGCCGGCCGGTCGAAGGCGGCCGCACACGCGTTCGGGGGGATCGCGCGGGGGCCCCGCCCGCCCGGCGGCGGGTCGGGCGCCGGACGCGTCCCGCCGGGCACGCGGTGGCCACGTCGTGCCGGCTCGTCGCCCACCCCGATCACGATGACGCGGGTCGACTCGGCCCATGAGCCTCCCTCGATTCCGCAGGGCTCCACGGTCCCACCTCGTGCCGCCGCGTCACCCGCGCTTGGGGCCGAACGTCCCCAGTGGGGGCCGAAGCGCCCCTGTCGGCCCGCCGGGTGCGGGTGGAAGGGTTCGAAGCAACAAACACCGAGGTTCACGAGAGGTGGTGGCGGCCATGGAGCTGCCCCTGGTGATCGGCGTCGACGGGTCGGACTTCAGTCTGAGGGCCCTGGACTGGGCGGTCGACGCAGCGGCGCGGCACGGTTGGCCGCTGCGGCTGGTCCACGCGTCCTTGTGGGAGCGCTACGAAGGCGTCGTCCCCTCGTTCGGCGGTTCCCGGCCGTCCCAGCAGGTGTGGGCCGAGAACATCGTCGCCTCCGCCACCGAGCGGGCGCAGCTGCGCAATCCGGAAGTGAAGGTGTCCGGCGAGGTCGTGGCCGAGGACCCGGCGGATGCCCTGGTCCGCGAGAGCGAAGAGGCCTCCGCGGTCATCGTCGGATCGCGCGGGCGCGGCCGGCTGGCGCAAATGCTCCTGGGCTCGGTGAGCCTTTCCGCGGCGGGCAGAGCCCACTGCCCGGTCATCGTCGTCCGTGGCGGCCAGGCGAACGTGGACGGCAGCTTCAAGCGGCTGATCCTGGGGGTCTCCGAGGACACCGGGCCGTCCTCCGCCTCGGCCGCCTTCGCCGTGCGCGAGGCGCAGGTGCGCGGCAGTGAACTGCTGGCGCTGCACATCTGGCGTGCTCCGGCGGGTGAGAACGTGTTGGACGGGGGATTCTCCGCCGAGGCGGAGCACCACCACGAACAACGCGCCCGCCGGACTCTCGAGCGCGCCCTCGAAGGGCTGCCGGACCCCGGACCGGGTGTCCTGCGCCCGGAGACCTTCGAGGGGCAGGCGCGACAGGTGCTCCTCGACGCGGGGAGCACCGCGGACCTGCTGATCGTGGGTGCCCGCCGGAGGAAGGGCTCTCTCGGACTCCAGCTCGGCCCGGTGAACCACGCTCTTCTGCATTACGCCCCGTGCCCCGTGGCAGTGGTATCGGAGGAGTGACCTTCGCGGCACGACCCGGTCCGCTCATCCAACGCACCCAGCACGCCCGACAAGTACGCACCAGACGACCAAGGAGCAGTCGATGCCAGACGTGCCCGTGCACCCCGGTGACCCCACCGGCTCCCAGCACCTCACCGACGACGAGGTTGCGGCGCTGGACGCCCACTGGCGTGCCGCCAACTACCTCGCCGTGGGCCAGATCTACCTCCTCGACGACAACCCGCTGCTGACCGAGCCGCTGCGGCCGGAGCACATCAAGCCGCGCCTGCTGGGCCACTGGGGCACCTCACCCGGTCTGAACCTGGTGCACACCCACCTCAACCGCGTCATCAAGGCCCGCGACCTCGACACGGTGTGCATCTGGGGGCCGGGCCACGGCGGTCCGGCGGTGCTCGCCAACTCCTGGCTGGAAGGCAGTTACAGCCAGACCTATCCCGCTGTCGGCAGGGACGCGCAAGGCATGGGGCGGCTGTTCCGCCAGTTCTCCTTCCCCGGCGGAGTGCCCAGCCATGTCGCTCCCGAGACCCCCGGCTCCATCCACGAGGGCGGCGAACTCGGCTACAGCCTCGCCCACGCCTACGGCGCCGCCTTCGACAACCCCTCCCTCATCGTTGCCTGCGTGGTCGGTGACGGGGAGGCCGAGACCGGCCCGCTGGCCGCCTCATGGCACTCCAACAAGTTCCTCGACCCGGTCCACGACGGTGCCGTCCTGCCGATCCTGCACCTGAACGGGTACAAGATCGCCAACCCGACGGTGCTCTCCCGACTGCCCAGGGCCGAGCTCGACGACCTGATGCGCGGATACGGCCATGAGCCGATCCATGTCACCGGCAGCGACCCGGCCGCGGTGCACCGGGCGATGGCGCACGCCATGGACTCCGCTCTCGACCACATCGCCATCATCCAGCGCACCGCCCGCGAGGAAGGCGTCACCGAGCGCGCCCGCTGGCCCATGATCGTGCTGCGCACCCCCAAGGGCTGGACCGGACCGGCGGAGGTCGACGGCGTCCCGGTGGAGGGCACCTGGCGCGCCCACCAGGTCCCCCTTGCCCATGTGCGCGAGAACCCGGCGCATCTGCGCCAGCTCGAGCAGTGGATGCGCTCCTACCGGCCGGAGGACCTGTTCGACGCCGAAGGGCGGCCCCGGCCGCTCGTGCTCGACTGCGTCCCGGAGGGCGACCGCCGCCTCGGTGCCAACCCCCACGCCAACGGCGGCCTGCTCCTGCGCGACCTGCCGATCCCGGGCCTGGAACGGCACGCGGTCCCCGTGGACAAGCCCGGCACCGCCCTGCACGAACCCACCCGCGTGCTCGGCGGCCTGCTGGAGCGGGTCATGGCCGAGACCGGTGACCGCAGGGACTTCCGCCTCGTCGGCCCCGACGAGACCGCCTCCAACCGCCTCCAGGCCGTCTTCGACGTGACCGACAAGGCCTGGCAGGCCGAGACCCTGTCCACCGACGAGCACCTCGGCCGCCACGGCAGGGTGATGGAGATCCTCTCGGAGCACGTCTGCCAGGGCTGGCTGGAGGGGTACCTGCTCACCGGACGCCACGGCCTGTTCTCCTGCTACGAGGCGTTCGTGCACATCGTGGACTCGATGGTCAACCAGCACATCAAATGGCTCAAGGTCTCCCGCGCACTGCCGTGGCGCCGCCCCGTCGCGTCCCTCAACTACCTGCTGACCTCCCACGTCTGGAGGCAGGACCACAACGGCTTCTCCCACCAGGACCCCGGCTTCGTCGACCACGTCCTGAACAAGAGCCCCGAGGTCGTGCGCGTCTACCTCCCGCCGGACGCCAACACCCTGCTGTCGGTCGCCGACCACGCGCTGCGCAGCCGCGACTACGTCAATGTCGTCGTCGCGGGAAAGCAGCCCTGCTTCGACTGGCTGGACCTCGAACAGGCCCGCGCCCACTGCGCCCGGGGCGCCGGCATCTGGGACTGGGCCGGGACCGAGGACGGCACCCGCGAACCCGACGTCGTCCTCGCGGCCGCCGGGGACGTGCCCACCCTGGAGGTCATGGCCGCCGCCGACCTGCTGCGCCGCCACCTGCCCGACCTGGCCGTCCGCGTCGTGAACGTCGTCGACATGACCCGGCTGATGCCCAGCGAGGACCACCCGCACGGCATGTCCGACCTGGAGTTCGACGCGGTCTTCACCCGTGACAAGCCGGTGATCTTCGCCTACCACGGCTATCCGTGGCTCATCCACCGGCTGGCCTACCGCAGGGCCGTCCACCCGCAGATGCATGTGCGCGGCTACAAGGAGATGGGCACGACGACCACCCCGTTCGACATGGTCGTGCGCAACGACCTGGACCGGTACCGGCTGGTCATGGATGTCATCGACCGCGTTCCCGGTCTCTCCGGCCGTGCCGCCTCCGTCCGCCAGGCCATGGAGGACACCCGCACCCGCCACCATGCCTGGATCCGCGAGCACGGCACGGACCTGCCCGAGGTGGCCGACTGGAGCTGGACCGGCTGACCGGCCCGCCCGGGCGGGGCCGTCGGCCCACCGCCACCGCCCGGGGCGGCGGCGGACCGGCTGCCCGGTCGGCTCCGGCACGCACGAGGATCCGCACCGCCCCCGAGCGGTCCGGATCCTCGTGCGAGACGATCGATGGAGTGGACCGCGAGAGCTGGACACCTGTTCGAAGCGGAGGCGTGAAGGGCCGAGCGATGCCTGAGTGGACCTGGGAGTACGAGGGCTACGACCCCGGCCGGGAAAGGCTCCGCGAAGCCCTGTGCACCCTCGGCAACGGCTGTTTCGCCACTCGTGGCGCGGCCCCCGAGGCCGCCCCGGGTCCGGCGCACTACCCGGGCACCTACGCCGCGGGCTGCTACGACCGCCTCACCTCCACCGTGGCCGGCCGCCAGGTCTCCAACGAGGACCTGGTCAACCTGCCGGACTGGCTCCCCCTGCGCTTTCGCGTGCGGACACCGGACACCCCCGACCCCGCGTGGGTCGGCCCGGACGACGGCTCGGCGGTGGGATACCGGCAGGTCCTGGACATGCGCGAGGGCATCCTGCGCCGAAGCCTGTGCTTCGAGGACGCGAGCGGCAGGCGGCTCGCGGTCGAGCAGCACCGCCTCGTCCACATGGGAGACCCTCACCTGGCCGCCCTGTGGACGCGGTTCACGGCGCAGGGGTGGGAGGGCGTGCTGCAGATCGAGTCCGCACTGGACGGCACGGTGACCAACTCGGGCGTCGAGCGCTACCGCGCCCTCGACGGGCAGCACTTGACCCAGGTGCACACCGGATCAGCGGATGCGGGCATCGTGTGGCTGCGCTGCCGCACCCGCACCTCCGACCTCGGTGTCGCCATGGCCGCCCGTACGGTCGTCGCGGACGACCCCGGTCACGCCGCCCCGCGCCTGCGGGCCGACGACCGCCGGGCGACGCAGGTGATCGAGGTGCCGCTGGCGCGCGGAGCCCCGGTGGCCGTCGAGAAGACCGTCGCGCTGCACACGTCCAGGGATCCGGCGATCAGCGATCCGCTGGGCGCCTCGATCGAGCGGGTCCGGGCGGCACCCGGCTTCGCGGGCCTGCTCGCGTCCCACCGCACGGCGTGGGAGCACCTGTGGCGCAGAACGGGTCTCGACGTCCCCGGCGAAGCCGGCCGCATCCTGCGGCTGCACCAGTTCCACCTGCTGCAGACACTCTCCCCGCACACCGCGGACCTCGACACGGGAGTGCCCGCCCGCGGCCTGCACGGCGAGGCCTACCGCGGACACGTGTTCTGGGACGAGCTGTTCGTCCTTCCCTTTCTGAACCTGCACTTCCCCGAGGTCTCCCGGGCCCTGCTCGACTACCGCCACCGCAGGCTCCCGCAGGCCTGCCGCGCCGCGGCGCGGGCGGGCCGGAAGGGAGCGATGTTTCCCTGGCAGAGCGCGGGAGACGGCCGCGAGGAGTCACAGCGCCTCCACCTCAACCCACGATCAGGCCGCTGGGTGCCGGACCTGTCCGCGCTCCAGCACCACGTCGGCTCCGCCGTGGCCTACAACGTGTGGCAGTACTGCCAGGCCAGCGGTGACACCCAGTACCTGCACACCAGGGGCGCCGAGATGCTGGTGCAGATCGCCCGCTTCTGGGCCGACCGCGCCGCCCTCGACGCCTCGACGGGCCGGTACCGCATCCGGGGCGTCGTCGGCCCCGACGAGTACCACGACGCCTATCCCGGCGCGTCCGAGCCGGGACTGGACGACAACGCCTACACCAACGTCATGGCCGCCTGGGTGCTGTGCCGCGCCCTGGACCTGACACGATCGCTCCCCGCGCCGCGCCGGGACGAGCTCTTCGAGCGGATCGGGGTCGCCGACGGCGAGCCCGGCCACTGGGAGGAGGTGTCCCGGCGGCTGACGGTGCCCTTCCACAGCGGAGTGATCAGCCAGTTCGAGGGCTACGAGGAGCTGTCCGAACTCGACTGGCAGGCGTACCGGGACCGGTACGGCGACATCCGCCGCCTCGATCGGATCCTGGAGGCGGAGGGGGACAGCGTCAACCACTACAAGGCGTCGAAGCAGGCCGACGCGCTGATGCTCGGACACCTCTTCTCGCCGGGCGAGCTGGGCGGGCTGTTCCGCAGACTGGGATACACCATGGACGATGTGACGTGGCACAGGACGGTCGACTACTACCTGCGCCGCACCAGCCACGGGTCGACGCTGAGCGGTCTGGTGCACGGCTGGGTCCTCGCCAGGGCGCGGCGGGCGGACGCCTGGAGGTACTTCCTGGAGGCGCTCACCTCGGACGTCGCGGACATCCAGGGAGGCACCACCGCGGAGGGGGTCCATCTCGGTGCCATGGCGGGGACGCTGGACCTGGTCCAGCGGGGACTGACCGGCATGGAGACCCGGGACGAGGCACTGTGGTTCGACCCGGTGCCGCTGCCCGAGCTGTCGGAGTTCGGATTCTCCATCAACTTCCGCGGGCACTGGGGCGTCGGGGTGCGTGTGCGGGGCGGCCGGCTACGGGTGGACGTCCCGCCGTCGCGGGAGCCGCCCATCCGGGTGATCCTGGCCGACCGCGCGGTGAGTGTGGCGCCCGGCCAGGCGCGCTGGCTGGATCTCCCGTCCGGCCCTCCGAACGGGCACTGAGCCGCGGCGTGGCAGGGCACCGCCGGTGACCTCAGCCGTGGGGAACGATCGCCACCGGGCAGGGGGCGTGGTGCAGCGCGGCGTGCGCGACCGGTCCGGGGTGGTCGCTCCCGGCGCCCTCGGCCCGACCCAGCACCAGGAGGCCGGCGTGCGTCGAGGCGTTCACCACCGCCTTGGCGGGGTTGAAGAGCACGACGTCGAGCACGACCCGCACATCGGGGTTGTCCCGCCGGCCGCGGCGCAGGGCGTCCGACAGCAGCTGCACCTCCAGGTCCTCGCAGGTGGCCCGGTCGCTCTCGGGTATCTCCAGGGCCGGCGGCGGGGCGAAGGCGGCCGGAAGGCTCCACGCGTGCACCGCCCGCAGGGGTACGCCTCGGCGCCGTGCGGCGTCGAACGCGAATTCCACGACCGCGTCGGCCGGATCACGTGCGTCGATGCCGAGCACGACCTCACCCGGGGACGCCGCCGCGGTTCCTCCTCCCGCGTCGGCCGGACGACTCGCCGGGGTCACGACGACGGGGCAGCGCGCGTGCCCGGCCAGACGCAGCGCCACGGAGCCCACCAGCAGGCCGGGGAATCCGCCGATGCCACGGGCCCCGAGCACCAGCAGCCCGGCCGACTCGGCCTCGTCCAGGAGAGCGGCGGCCGGCGAGTCCCAGTGCCGGGTGTCCAGAATCTTCAAGCCGGGATGGCTCAAGGACAGGTCCGAGACCATCCGGCGCAGCATCAGCTCCTCCCCGTCCTGCCGCGGGCTCGGCAGTTGTGGGGCAGGCACTGTGCGCACCGGCAGCGGCGAGGAGTGCACCACACGCAGCGCCTGGCCCTGGCGCGCCGCTTCCTCCGCCGCCCACTGCGCGGCCCTGCAACTCGCCCACGAGCCGTCGATGCCCACGACGACGTCACCGTTCATGATGTGCCCCACCCTTCCTGTCCGGCCCGCCGCACGCGGGCCGTGCGGCTCACTGTCGAGGAAGCCGGGCGGTGACTCCATGGGCCGGACGGCCCCAGTAGGGGCCTGTGGCCCCTCCTGGCCGCCCGGCATCGGAGAGAGACTGGAATCGGCGGGAGCGCCGAACCGAAGCGGCGCGGCGCTCGACGGACGCGGAGGTGCGCATCATGGTCCGACCGGTCTTCGCGGGCGTCGACGGTTCCCCGCAGAGCCTGGCCGCCGCCGACCGGGCGGGACGGGAGGCGGTCCGCCTCGAAGTCCCTTCGAGGCCGGCCGGCCACTTGGAGCCGAGGGGGGACCGAACAAGGAGCGAGCGATGAACGACTACGTCCACTTGGCCTACGACTACCCGGTCCTGGGCGCCTTCTGGAGCGTAATGTGGATCTTCCTGTGGATCCTGTGGCTCATCCTGCTGTTCCGCGTCATCGGCGACATCTTCCGGGACGACGCCCTGAGCGGGTGGGCCAAGGCCGGATGGTGCGTCTTCGTCGTCCTTCTGCCGTTCCTGGGTGTCTTCGTCTACCTCATCGCCCGAGGAAGTGGCATGGGCACCCGTGAGCAGCAGCACGCGAGGAAGCAGCAGCGGGCATTGGACGACTACATCCGGGCAACCGCGGGTACCGGCGGCCAGGCCGACCAACTCGCCAAGCTCTCGGAGCTGCGGACCAGGGGTGAGATCACCGAGACGGAGTTCCAGCAGGGGAAGGCGAAGATCCTCGCCTGACCTCCCCGTCGCGAGCCGGGCCCACCGGTGGTCCCGCCCTTCCCGGTCCACCGGTGAGCCGCCGTCGGATGTGCGCGCACGTGCGGCCCGCGCCTCCACTTCTCGCTTTGGACGGGCACGTCCCGGCCCTTCGCGGGTACGCCTTCCGCTCGGCCTCAGCGAGGAGGCGCTCCCCCGGACGGGCTAGCCGAGTGCGACGAGCGTGACTCTTCCGGCCCCGAGCAGTTCTGAGGTGGCGGGACGCGTGTGTGCCGCGCTTCCCTGCGGGCCCGGGTCCCGCAGGGATGGTCCGTCCGAAGGAGGAGCCGGTGAATCCGTGGGCCGCGATCGCAGCCGGGACGGCGGTCTCCTGCTACGCGGCGGTTTCGCGCCGACTGGCCACGACGGCTGTCTCCGGACCGATGGTCTTTGTCGCCTCCGGGCTGTTGATCGGGCCCCAGGGGCTCGACCTGGCCGACCGCGGTCACGACGCCGAGATCACCCGGACGCTGCTGGAGAGCGCTCTGGCGCTCGTGCTGTTCACCGGAGCCGCGTCCATCCGGACGAAGGAACTGCGCAGGGAAGGCTTCCTGCCCGTACGGCTGCTGGCTGTGGGACTGCCGCTGACCATGGGGCTCGGGTGGCTGACGGCGTGGCTCGTACTGCCGGGACTGGGCATGTGGGTACTGGCACAGGTCGGCATCATCCTCGCCCCCACCGACGCGGCGCTCGGCCAGCAAGCCGTCTCCGACGAACATGTCCCCGCCCTGGTGCGCCACGGACTGAATGTCGAGTCGGGCCTGAACGACGGGGTGGCTCTGCCGTTCTTCCTGCTGGCTCTGGCGGCGGCAGGCGGCGGCCGGGAAGGTCAGGGCCCGCTGGCGACCTTCTTCCTCGCCCTGGTGGCCAGCAGTTCCATCGCGGTGGCGATCGGGTGGCTCGGAGCGCGCGTGCTGCGGGGGGCGGCCGCGCGGGGCTGGAGCACGACCGAGTGGCGGCAGATCCTCGTCCTCGCGGTACCGGTCGTGATCTACGCGTTGTGCGTCGCGGCCGACGGGAGCGGCTTCATCGGGGCCTGGACCGGCGGGCTGGCCTTCGGCGCCTTCACGCGCGGCGGACGGGCGGTCGAGCCGTCCCGCACCGCGGACGCCGGCATCGGCGAGGACACCGAGTTCGCCGACCGGCTCGGCACGCTGCTGGCGGCGCTGAGCTTCCTGTTCTTCGGCGCACTCATCCTGGGCCCCGCGCTGACACACGCCGACTGGCGGATACTGCTGTACGCGGTGCTCAGCCTCACGGCGATCCGCATGATCCCCGTCACCGTCGCTCTGATCGGTACCGGGCTGCGCGCGCCCACGGTCGCGTACGTCGGCTGGTTCGGTCCGCGGGGACTGGCCTCCGTGGTGTTCGGACTGATCGCTTTCGAGGAGCACCTGCCGGGAGGGGAACGTCTCAGTGGGGTCATCGCCGTGACAGTGGCCCTGAGCGTCTGCCTCCACGGAGCGTCGGCTGCCTTCCTCGGGTCCCGCTACGGCGCCTGGTACGCCGCAGCGCTCCGGCGCGGCCTGGAACTGCGTGAAACGGCCCCGGCCCCCTAGCCGCTCACTCCCTTCGTGGACTTGAGCTCATTACCGCCATTCCTTTGCACCGCTGCCGAGGCCGTGCAGTAGAAGGGGTGGGGCTCGTCGTCGAAATGGAGTCCGGGTCGCGATTCGCAAGCGCGCGCGAATCGATCTCGACATGGTATTGGATCATTCGGTCGGGCGGATTCCGAACGAGAATCTGCGCGCCGTATGGTCGCACGTGCGGTTGACAGCTGTTGGTACGAGGTCCGCGGAAATTCTGGTCGGATGATCGTACTTTTCGTATTCCTCTGTATATCTCTGCGCGCGTCCCGGATCATGTGCTGGGATCAAGGCAACGTGGTTCGTCTCTTCAGCGGGTGGGTTGATGCGAATGAGTGCCGACGTGTGGGCCGCGACGGCCTCGCTCATGGGTGTCGTCGTCGGTGGGCTTCTGTCCTTCGCGGCTCAGGAGACCTCACGCCGCTCGTCGGAGCGCACCGAGGAGCAGCGCCGTGACAGCGAGATCGCCGAGAAGCGGCGCGACAACCGGGTCTCGCACCTCGTCGAATTCCTCGTGGCCGCGCAGGCGGCGGAACGGGTCGCGGCGGATCGTGGCCCCCAACCGCCGCTCGACGAAGGGTGGCAGGTGCTGGCGAACCAGAGCATCGACAGGCTCTGGGTACTCCAGAAGACGATCCACATGCTCTGCGCACCGCACGTCAACGAGGCCGCGCGTGGACTGTGCTTCGCGTTACAGGAGGTGATCAAGAACGGCCCGGACGATTCGGGAGAGCCGTTCGCCGAGCAGGTGGCGGCGCACATTCGACCGAGCCGTCGTGCCTTCCTCGACGCGGCCCACGAATACCTGGGGTAACGGGTTTCGAGCAAGGCTGTGGATTCTGTTCGTGAGGGAGTGGGCGCGATGTCCGCCGCTCCTGGTACGGCGGGCTGCCCGAAAAGGGGGAGGGGCACCGCCAGGGCTGACAAACGGGGGGTCGGCGCCGCTCCGCACGGGTGCGCCACCGGGTCTCGGCCTTGGGTTTCCCGACCACGGCCGGACGGCCCGATGAACCTGTGCGAAAGGGCAAGACATGCACGGCAAGTACGTCAGCACATTCGGGGTGCGCTTCGCACCATGCAGGGGTTCGGCGGCAGGGCTGCGACTTCTGGCAGCGGGGAGTCTCCTGATCGCGGCAACGATCACGGCGGGCCCCGCCGTCGGGGCCGAGGCCGGACGGCCGGTGAACACGAAACACGAGCCGGCCGCGCAGAACGCGCGGCACGCGCGGAGCCCCGCCGTCCAGGGCGAGGCCCGCAGTCAGGGCCCTTCGATCAGCTCGGACGGCCGCTATGTGGCCTTCGTCTCCATCGCCCCCGACCTGGTGCCGGGCGACACCAATGAGGCATCGGACGTCTTCGTCCACGACCGAAGGACCGGCACGACCCGTCGCGTCAGCGTCGGCGCCGGTGGGACGCAGGGCGACGCCGACAGCTTCGGCCCCTCGGTCAGCGAGGACGGCCGGTTCGTCGCCTTCACCTCGGACGCGGACAACCTGGTGGCCCGGGACACCAACGGATGCTTCGACGTGTTCGTCCGGGACCTCGTGAAAGGCACCACCGAGCGCGTCAGCGTCGGCGCCGACCGCGCGCAGGGCGACGAGATGAGCTTTCGGACCACGATGAGCGCGGACGGCCGGTTCGTGACCTTCACCTCGGGGGCCACGGATCTCGTGCCGCGCGACACCAACGGCAAGTGGGACGTGTTCCTGCGCGACCGCAAGAAGGACACCACCGAGCGGATCAGCACGGCCGCCGACGCAGGTGGGTCGGACGGGGACAGCAAGGGCTCCGCGATCAGCGCCGACGGCCGTTTCGTGGCCTTCGCCTCCTCCGGCGCCAATCTGCTGAGCCCCGCCGCCGGAAGCGACACCAACGGCGTGGACGACGTATTCGTCCGCGACCGCAGGAAGGGCACCACCGAGCGCGTCAGCGTCGGTGCCGACGGAAGCCAGGGCAACAGCACCAGCGCCGGCTGGTCCATCAGCGCGGACGGCCGTTTCGTGGCGTTCGGCTCCCGCGCCGCCAACCTCGTTCCCGGGGACACCAATGGCGCGACCGATGTGTTCGTACGGGACCGCGACAACGGCACCACCGAACGGGTAAGCGTCGGCGCGGACGGCGCGCAAGCCGGCGCCGCCGCGCACTTCATCCCGCTGCTCAGCGGCGACGGACGGCGAGTGGCGTTCGCGTCCTCGGCGCCGAATCTCGTTCCCGGGGACACCAACGGGTACTGGGACATGTTCGTCCGCGACCGCAGGAAGGGCACCACGGAGCGCGTCAGCGTCGGTGAGGCGGGAGTCGAGGGCGACGGTGAGAGTGCCACGGACAGCGTCGGCGTCGGCATCAGCGCCGACGGCCGGTTCACCACCTTCGTCTCCGCCGCCGACAATCTGGTGCCCGGGGACACCAACGGCAGCACGGACGTGTTCCTGCGCGACCTGAAGCGGGCCTCCACCGAACGCCCCAGTGCCGGCCGCGAGGTCCAGGCACGGCATGCCACCGGCCCCGCGGCCGATGCCCGCGCCGACGGCGCCTCCGCGGACAGGCCCGGATACATCGTGGTCCAGGACCTCACCGGCGGCCGGGTGCTCGCGGCCGACCCCGAGGTCACGGACAAGCGCTCCCTGCTGGACGGGCCGCTGCGCACGGGCGCGGTCGGCGCGGCCGGGCGCGCCGCCGCCAACCCGCTGCTCGACAACGACCACGTTCTCAGCCTGAAGGGCAGCCGCAGCGTGGCCCCGCCCGGCGGCACCTCCGGCCTGGTGTCCGTCACCGGCCGTTCGCATCTGCGGGTGCCGTTCTTCTCGCGAGGCGTCGCCTCGTTCACCGACACCTCCTCCCGCGTCGCCTGGGAGGGGCAGGGCCCCTTCCGCGCCGACAAGGTCATCCACACCGACCACTGGAGGGTCGACGCCTACCCGTCGTCGGCGACGGCGGTCGGGGGACCTCAGGGAGCGCGCGCCGACGCGGCGGACGGGCTGACCTGGACCACCGAGGTGGACGACACCTGGCTCACCGAGCACTCGTGGGACAAGGTGACCTTCAGCGCCCCCGGAGTGCTGTACCGGTCCTCCTACGAGGTGACCGGGACCTTCCGGTTCGGCACGTCCTACTTCGTGGCCACGGCGAAGGACCGGGCCTCCACGTGACCGTTCCACCCATCAGCCGGTGGCGGCGGCTCTCACGTGCCTCGCGCATGCTTGCCGCCGCCGCCGTGACGCTGGGTCTGCTCGCCGCCGGGGACCACGCCCCACCACCCGGCCCGGCGGCGGGCGACCCCGGTCCGGCAATCGCCTCGCCCGCCGAGGTGCGGCGACTCCTCCTGGACTCCTGGGTCTTCGACGGCACTCGTGGCCACTTCACCGAGGCCGCGCGCAGCGTCCAGCAGTCGCCGTTCTCCCTCTACGAGACCGTGTGGCGGCTGAAACTGGCCCATGCCACCGGCGGTGGCAGGGCCGGTCTTGACCCGGCCGCCGTGCGGCGCTGGGCGGACGCCGCCCTCGAAGGGCGGCTGCGGCGCAGCGGACTGCCCGCCATCGCCCAACTCGACTACGCGGTCGCTCTTGTGCGGCTGCTCGGGGAGCAGCCGGACCGCGCTGTGGTCACCCGGACGCTGGACCGGCTGCGTGACGGCGGAGGCTACCGCGCCGACGACTCGGCCGCCCGGCCCGACCTCGGCAGCACGGCACTGGCCGTCGGCGTGCTCGAACGGCTCCATCTGCCGGTGCCGCGCCAGGTTGTCCAGGACATCGCGGCCGTACTCGCGAGGCCGCGAGGCCGGAACGAGGGGGGCGACCGAGCGGCCTCGGCCGTCATGTCGGCCCAGCTGTCCGCGCGGCTGACCGAGGCATCCAGCCCGGCACGGACAGCCGCCCTGGTGCATGCCGCCGACACCGCCCTGGAACGGCTCGCCCCGCGAGCGGACGCGGTGTGGCTGGCGCAGAAGGCGGCGCTGCGCGAGGCGGCCGGCGAAGCGGGAAGGGCCGTTGCGCCGGTCAGTCGGGCCGTGTGCGACCGACTGGTCGGATCGGACGGCGGGGTGCGCCTGCCCTCGAGTCCGGCTCCGGACCCCCAGGCCACCTTCCACGCGGTCGAACTGGGCTGCCGCCGAGCGGGGCCCGCGACCGTGACCGCGCACTCCCGGGCCGGGTGGCCGGCCCCGCAGTCCGTCTCCGAGATCCTGTCGGCGTCGGTGTCGGGGCTGCGGGCGGCCAGGTACGCCCACTCCGAGAGGGAGTTCGCCGGGCCCCTTTCCCGCTGTCTGCTGGACAACGCGCTTCCGGAGCTGGTCCGCGAGGGGCAGTCGCGGTCCGGCGGCGCGGTGGACCGGGTGAATCTGAAGATCCTGGCGGGACTGCTCGGCCCCGGCGTCGCCCGGAAGGCCGAGCGGGCGCTGCCCGCCCCGCCCCTGGACGGCACCGATGACTTCTCCCTCCTGCTCGGGCTCACCGAACTGGCCGTCGCGCCGTCACCTCCCGCCGCTCGTACGGCTGAGGCTCGGGCGGCCGTCGAGGCGGCCCTCGCCCGAACGGCGCCCGGGAACCGTCCGTCCGTCGTCCGGGCGGCTTGGCTGAGTCTGGCCGCCGCTGTCATCGACGACCGTGCCGCACACCGGGCCGCCGCCGCGGAACTGCGGGCGCTGCGGATCGGCCCCGGGGTGTACGCGGCCCAGGCGATCGGTCCCGGGCCGCCGACCCGACGCGACGCCTCACTCACCGCGTCGGCGATCGGCACCCGCCTGCTGCCGGACGCAGCGGGGCCGAGGCGGCGGTGGGTGTCGGCCGGGCTGTGCGCGAGGCGACGGTGCGCCGAGACACCCGCGCTGCTCAGGAGCCTGGACCATCAGCCCCTGCGGTCGCTGGCCCTGCTGGTGTCCGCCCGGACCGATGCCCGGGAGCCATGGGTGATCACCTTGTGAGTCCCCGGCCGCCGCGCGGGTGATCACCTCGTGAGCCCGCCTGCTGCCGCCCCGGTGCTGTCCGGGCCCGACTCGGGTCGGGACCGGGGTACGGGCTCCGGGTCCGACGCCGGACCCGGCGCCCGACCTGGCGCCGGACCGGGCTCCTGTACGGGCTCCTGCACCGGCACCGGCGTGGGGCTGCCGCACCACGTGGTCAGCGCCGTGCGCAAGCCCACGACGTCCGAAGGGGCCCCGGCCCAGGCGCAGTACCCGTCCGGCCGCACCAGCACCCCGTCATGCCGGGAGAATTCGGACCCGCCGGTGATTCGGGCGGCCACCGCCGCCACACGATCTCCCCACGGTGCCGCGGCCTCGGCGAGCCGGCCGCCGGGACTCTGGTCGACCAGCACGAAGGGGGCGCTGCGGAACCGGTCGAAGAGGTGCTCCATGGCACCGCCGGGGCCGGTCATGGCCAGGTTCGGCACACGACGGCCGATCAGGGACCCCCGTCCGCCTCCGGTCGGGGGATAGGCCACGGCGATGTTGGAGACATGCCGGGCGAGGCGGTCGTTGAGGGCGCGGCGGCCCATGAGGAGCGGCACCAGCCTGGCACGCAGCCGCCTCGGCAGCGGGTGGGGGTGCATCGAGACACGCATCACCCGGTCGGTCACCTTCAGGGTCCGCTCGGCGACCGGCCTGCGTTCCCGCTCATAGGTGTCCAGCAGGGACGGCGCGGCCCGGCCGCGCACGACGGCGGCGAGTTTCCAGCCGAGGTTCATCGCGTCCTGGATGCTGAGGTTCATCCCCTGGGCGCCGATCGGCGGGTGCACATGGGCGGCGTCACCGCCCAGCAGAATCCGGCCGGCGCGGTAGGTGGTGGCGATGCGGCGCTGGAAGGCGAAACGGGAACCCGTGTGGGAGGGGTCGTGCGGCCCGAGCTCATAGCCGATGATCTTCTTCAACGCCTCGGCCATCTCATCGACGCAGACGGGTTTGCCGGGCAGGTGCGGGTGCGGATTGACCACACCCATGCGCCACACGCCCGTACCGAAGTCGATCGCCACGACCATGCCGTGCTCGTTGACCTTGACGAGCATCCCGTCGGGGGCCGGCCGGGTGAGTCTGACGTCGCCGAGGAAGACGTCCCAGGGGAAGGTCACGCCAGGGAAGCCGATGCCGGCCTGCTCACGGACAGTGCTGTGCACGCCGTCGAAGCCGACCAGCCAGGCGGCCCGGCGCTCCCCGGCACCCTCCGGCCCCTCGACCCGCACGGTAACGCCCTCGCTGTCCTGTCCGACGTCGAGCACGGCGACACCGCGCTCGACGCGCACACCGAGTTCGCGTGCGTGGTCTTCGAGGATGTTCTCGGTGACGTGCTGCGGGCAGACGCTGAGCTGGCGGAACTCGGTGTCCAGTCGGCGCAGGTCGAGGCGGGCCCCACCGGGCTCGAGCTGGATGTGGTCGTGGGGGTTGCTGCGGTCGAGGAACTCGTCGGTCAGCCCGCGCATGGCGAGCAGTTCGAGGCTGCGGGCCTGCAGACCGCTGGCGCGCGAGAGCGGGGAGGGGTGCGTGCGCCGCTCCAGGAGGGTGCAGCGCACGCCGGCGAGCGCGAGCTCACACGCGAGTAACAGTCCGCCGGGGCCTGCTCCTGCCACGAGTACGTCGGGATTCGAGGTGTCGGTCATGAGTCGTCCCTTCAAGGGCTGTTGCGGTCGAGTCTGCGGGTGCTCGGGTGCTCGGGTGCTCGGGTGCTCGGGTGGGGCGTGTGGTTCGTGGTGTGCGCGCTTGCGGCGCGGTGAGTCCTCCGGGCGTGCGACGCCGACGGTCGGCCGAGTCGACCGAGGTGTGCGCTGCTCGCGGTTACCGGTGGTGGATCGAGCGTGCGCCGTTCAGGTGCCCGCGGGGGCGTGAGAGGTGCGCTGTTCGGATACTCGCGGTGCCTTGCGATGCGCCATATCGGTGGCCGTGTGCCAGGCGGAATCGGAGGTGCGCCTGAAGCGGCTTGTGACCAGTCTTCGGTCCAGCGGGCGCAGCGGTCCCCCCGGGACGCGGCTGCGGCACGAGAAATTCAACATATGAAGAATTGCACCTAATCCCCGAAAGGGCAATTCGTCCTCGGGGCGGGTTTGCGACACGGTCGCCGAACCCTGGCAGACTCCTGCCCCGCCGCCGCTCTTGACGGCGTGTGTGGATGCCGTAGCCTGCTGAGCCAGGGGAATTCACCGACCGTTGAAGTGCCTGCTCGGGTGGTGCGTTTCGGCCACCCAGCACAGGAGCGTCCGCCGCGCCGAGCCCGGGATCTCGGGCGTTTGACGAAGGGATCTTTTGTGGTCACCCAGAAGGCAGCCGAGAGCGAATTACAGCCAGTCCCCGTACCACCCGACTTCGGGAACAACCCCCATCCGTTTCTGGCCAGCCTCCGCGAACTCGGAGCCGCCGTCCCGGTCGTCCTGCCCGACGGCACCCCCTCGTGGTGGATCACTCGGTACGACGCCGTGGACGCGGCACTCAACGACCACGCCAGGTTCAGCAACGAGGTCCATCACGCGGTCGGGCGCGAGGAGATCAAGAACAGCCAGGCGCTGATCCGCAAGGACCCGATGCTGCGCCTGGTGATGATCAACCGGGATCCCCCCGACCACACCCGTATGCGCAAGCTGGTCGTGCAGGCATTCAACGCCCGCGCCGTGGACAATCTCAGGCCACGTCTGGAACGCCTCGCCGAGTCGCTGTTCGACGGGATGTCCACCGAGGACGAGGTCGAGCTCGTCGAGCGGTTCGCCTTTCCGTTCCCGGTGGGGGTCATCTGCGAACTGCTCGGCATTCCGCACGAGGACAGCAACCACTTCGGCGGGCTGGTCACCCAACTCGTGGGAGCCGGCAAGCCCGAGGACGCCCTGTCGGCCATCCGGCAGCTCAAGGACTTCATGGCGGCCAAGCTCGAGGAGAAGCGCGCCGCGCCCGGCGACGACGTGCTCAGCGGGCTCGTCGAGGCCGCCGACGAGCACAACCTCCTGAGCGAGGACGAACTGCCCGCCCACGCCCTGCAGTTGCTCACGGCAGGGCATGAGACGAGCATCTACCTCATCAGCGGCGGCATGTTCCGGCTGCTCCAGCACCCGGACCAGCTCGCGGCCCTGAAGAAGGATCCGGGCCTGCTCGCCGGTGCCATCGACGAGCTGCTGCGCTTCGACCCTCCGCCCATCCCCGGGGTGTTCCGCTACGCCACCGAGGACGTCGAGGTCGACGGCGTCACCGTCCCCAAGGGGTCGCTGGTCATCCTCTGCCTCGCCTCGGCCAACCGGGACTCCACCAAGTTCGAGGACCCCGACCGGCTGGACATCCTGCGCCGCCAGAATCCGCATCTGGCCTTCGGCAATGGCATCCACTACTGCCTCGGGGCACGTCTCGCGCGGCTCGAAGGCACCATCGCGCTGGGCGGACTGCTGCGGCGCTTCCCGGACATCGGCCTCGCGGTGCCCCCGGAGGAGATCCGGTGGCGGCCGCTGCACTTCCTCCAGCGGCTGGACAGGCTCCCCGTCCGTCTGAGGTGAGACGGCCCGCCCCGCCCGTGCGCGCAGCACGAGTGAGCCCCCGGCCGCAGCGGGCCGGGGGCGCGGCAGTCTCCCCCCTTCGCCGTTCACCCGGCCGTTCACCGCTTGTCCGCCCGGCACGACAAGGAGCGACCTCATGACGCAGACCGACTCCCCGGTGGAGGCCGAAGCGTTACCCGACTACCCATGGATCGGCCACAACCGGGAGTGCCCCCTCGACCCGCCCCCGCTGATCGGCAGACTCCGCGCCGACAAGCCCGTGGCACCGGTCAGGATGTCCCAGGGCATGGACGCCTGGCTGGTCACCCGGTACGAGGACGTCAAGGCGGTACTCGCCGACCGCCGGTTCAGCGCGGACCGCCGCCGTCCCAACTTCCCGCACGTCGGCCCGCCCCGCCCGGTGCCCCCGGGCAACTTCGTCCACATCGACCCGCCCGACCACACCCGTCTGCGGCGGCTGGTCTCGCGCACCTTCACCGTCAAGACCGTGGAGTCGCTGCGGCCGCGCATCCAGGAGTTCACCGAGCAGCTCGTGGAGCGGATCGCCGACGGTCCTGCTCCGGCCGACTTGAAGGAGGGCCTGGCACATCCCCTTCCGGTGAAGGTCATCAGTGAGCTGATCGGCATACCGCACGCGGACGCCTCCTTCTTCACCGAGGCCACCAAGGTCTTCATGCCGACCGACACCCCGATCGAGCGGGCACGCGAGAAGGTCATGGAGGTCCGCGAGTACGTCGACGCTCTGGCGAAGCGGAAGAAGGCGGACCCGGCCGACGACCTGATGAGCCGCCTGGCGCTGGAACGTGAGGCGCACGGCGAGTGCACCCACGACGAACTGGTCGGTCTGAGCCTCGTCCTGATGTTCGGCGGATACGAGACCACGTCCAATATGATCGGCCTGGCCCTGCTCCTCCTGCTGGTCCACCCCGAGCAGCTCGCCCGGGTCCGCGAGGACCCGGAGCTGGTCAAGCCGGCGGTGGAGGAGGTGATGCGGTACATCACCGTCGTCCACACCGGTCTGCCGCGCCTCGCCACCGAGGACGTCGAGATCGGCGGGCAGCTGATCCGCGCGGGCGAGGGCGTCATTGCCTCGCTGGCCTCCGCCAACCGGGACGAGCGGGCCTTCGCCTGTCCCGAGCAGTTCGACATCGACCGGTTCGACGGGCAGCGTGAGGCCCACCACCTCGGCTTCGGCTACGGCATCCACCAGTGCATCGGCCAGATGCTGGCCAGAGTGCAGCTGCGGGCGGCGGTGGAGACGCTGCTTCGGCGCCTCCCGGAGCTGCGCCTGGCCGTGCCGTTCGAGCAGGTGCCCTTCCGGCACGACATGTTCCTCTACGGCGTGCACAGCCTGCCGGTCACCTGGTGACCGGGTGGCGATGGCGGTTCGGCAGTCATGAGTGATGTTCATGATCTCTGTCAAAAGCTTGCATTGGACTTATGAGTTCCCGACCAAGAGCATGAGTGGAGAGGGGCCGGTGCCCCACATCCTCAGCCACAGGGAGCAATCGTCATGGTCAAAACGCGAGCCGCCGCCGCTGCTCTGGTCGCCGCCGCATTCCTCGGAGTCGGCGTGACCGCCGCCAGCGGCCACGAGTCCACCAGCGCACCGCGGGACGGGGCGGCGGCCGGCCGGACCGGGTGGGAGTGGCAGCTCGTCGACCACTCACCCGGCGTCGTGCAGCCGAAGTCCCTCACCGTCGACCGCTCGATCGGCGAGCACCGCGCGCGCCGGACGGTGCGTGCCGCCCAGTACTTCGACACGTTCTGGAACACCGGGGACAAGACCTATCTGGACCGTGCCATCAGCCCCGACTTCACCGACCTGACCCTTCCGCCCGGCCGGCCGCAGGGCCCCGAAGGCCCCGTGTTCGCCTCCCGCGCCTTCCGGGCGGCGGTGCCCGACCTGTCGGTGGAGATCACCGAACTGATAGTGGGCCGCGACAAGGTCACCACCAGGCTCCACCTGCACGGCCACTTCACCGGCACGTTCCAGGGCGTCGAGGGCAAGGGCCAGGTCGTCGACTTCCCCGCGATCGACGTCCTCACCGTTGCCGACGGCCGCATCAGCACCAACGCCCATCTGGAGGACAACCTCACCTTCCTGAAGCAACTGGGCATCGTCAAGGACTGACCGGACATCGGTCACCCGGCGTCCGGTCACGCACCTCCGGGCGCCGCTCTAACCGCGGGCAGCCTCCACCTCCCGTCTCCTGGGCGACGCCTCGAGTTCGGCGGCCAACTCCCGCCTCAGCCGCACGACATCGGCCGGATCCCAGCCGGGCCGCGGGGCGGACTCGACCAGGAGCCGGGTGTAGGGGTGATGCGGACGCGCCAGGACGGACATGGTGCGGCCCTGCTCCACCGCGCGCCCGCGGTAGAGCACCAGCACATCGTCGGTGAGCTGCTGAACCACCGCCAGGTCATGGCTGACGAAGACCAGAGCGACCCCTTCCTCCTCACGCACCGCCGCGAGCAGTTGGAGGATCTGAGCCTGGATGGACACATCGAGTGCCGCGACGGCTTCGTCCAGGACGAGCACCCGCGGGCGGGCAGCCAGCGCCCTGGCGATGGCCAGGCGCTGGCGCTGCCCTCCCGACAGCTCGTGCGGGCGTGCCCCCGACTCGCGGGCGCCCAGCCCCACCTGCTCGAGCAACTCGCGCACGCGCCTGCCTCGTTCGGCGCGGTCCGCGGTGCCGTGCAGGCGCAGGACCGCGTCCAGGCACTGGGTGGCGGTCGGCCGTGGATCCATGGACAGATAGGGGTCCTGGAAGACCATCTGGATCTCGCGGGCGCGGCGCAGCCGTTCCGCACGGCCCCCGCCGCGGCCGGGGCGCAGGCCGTGCGGGCGGGCGTCGCGGGCCCGGCCGTCCACGCTGATCGTTCCGGAGTCGGGCCGCTCGAGGCCGACCAGCATGCGGGCGATGGTGGTCTTGCCCGAGCCCGACTCCCCGACCAGGGCGAGTGAGCCACCGGGAGGGACCGTGAAGCCGATGTCCTCGGCCGCGACGGTGCCGGCCCCGCGCCGGCCGGGCAGCGGGAACACCTTGGACAGGGCGTGGACTTCGAGCGCCGGCGCGGTCACGGGTGCACCTCTTGCGGGGATGTGGTGGGGAGGGATTCGGCGGGGTGCCGCTCCAGCAGACGGCATGCGGCCGAGCCGCCTTCGGCGGTGCGGGTGTGCACGGGCTGCCAGGTCTCGCACGCCGGTTCGGCGGCCGGGCAGCGGGCGGCGAACGGGCAGCCGGTGAACACGTCGCCGAGGGAGGGCGGCCGGCCGGGGATGGGCCGGACCGGCGTGTGATCCCCGAGTTTGGGGGTGCAGCCGAGCAGGGCCGCGGTGTAGGGGTGCCTGGGGGAGGAGAACAGGGTGTGCGCGGGGGCCTGCTCCACGACTTGGCCGGCGTACATCACGTACACGCGGTCGCAGTAGGCGGAGGCGAGGTGCAGATCGTGGGTGATGAACAGCAGGCCGAGGTCACGTCGGCGCTGGTGCTCGCGCAGGATGGCCAGGATCTCCGCCTGAGTGGTGACGTCGAGGGCGCTGGTCGCCTCGTCGGCGAGCAGGAGCTCCGGTTCCGCGGCCAGCGCGGAGGCGATGACGACACGTTGGAGCATTCCGCCGGACAGTTCGTGCGGGTACTGCCGCAGCCGCTGTTCGGGATGGGTGATGCCGACGGCCGTCAGCAGAGCGAGGGCCTGGCGTTCGGCCTGCCTGCTGCTGTGGCCGAGGGTGTGGACCATCCGTTCGGTCAGGAAGTCGCCGATGGTGCGTACGGGGTTCAGCGCCGCCCTGGGATCCTGGTGGATCATGGCCACCCGGCGCGAGCGCAGCTCCCGCAGGCGCGGGCCGTCCATGTCCAGGATGTCCTGTCCCTCCAGACGTACAGCGCCCCGCACCCGTGTGCCGTCGGGGAGCATCCGCAGGATGGTCTTGGCGGTGGTGGACTTGCCCGAGCCGGACTCGCCCACCAGGCCGACCACCTCGCCGGTGCCGACGCGCAGGTCGACCTGCCGCAGCACAGGGCGGCGGGTGGTCGCGGACGGCAGTTCGGCCGTCAGGTTCTCGATGTGCAGCATCAGCGTTCCCTCGCGCCGAGGCGGTCGGAGACCCGCACGCCGACGATGTTGAATGCGACCACGGTCAGGGCTATGGCGGTGCCGGGCACCAGCGCCGGCCACAGGGCCCCTTGGACGATGGCGGCCTGCCCCTCCTTGACCATCAGCCCCCATTCGGAGCTGGGCGGCTGGGCGCCGAAGCCGAGATAGCTGAGTGTGGTCATTCCCATCAGCACCTCACCGAACATCAGGACGAGATAGCCGAGCAGCGCGGCGGCCAGGTTGGGAAGCAGATGCCGTACGCAGATGGAGAATCCGCTCACTCCCTGCACCCGGTAGGCGTCGATGTAGGGCTTGGCGCGTTCCGACAGCGCGATGCTGCGGGTGTACTTGGCGATGACCGGCGAGTAGGCCAGGGCGAGCGCCACCACGGCTGTGGTGAGACCGTCGCCGAACACGGCGATGATCAGGACCACGAACAGCAGCCCGGGGAAGGCGAACATCACATCGGTCACCCGGGAGACCAGGGCGTCGGTCCACCCTCCCCGCCACGCGGCGAGGGTGCCCAGCGCGACACCGATCACCGCGGCGCACAGCAGCAGGGCCAGCGGTGCGACCAGGCTCGTCCGGGCGCCGAACAGCACCCGGGACAGCAGGTCGCGGCCGGACTGGTCGGTCCCCAGGAGGTGGACGCCGTCCGGCGGCGCGGACGAGGCGTTCAGGTCGATGGCCTGCGGATCCTGCGGGGCGATCAGCGGTGCCAGCAGAGCCGCCACAGTGGTCAGGGCCAGGAAGGCCGCGGCGACCGTGAACGGCAGGGGCCACGAGCGCACATGGCGAAGACCGGTGCGCAGGAGCCGGCCGCGGCCCGGGGGCGGCTCCGGTTGCGCCGAGCGCCTTCCCGGCGCCGGGGAGGTGGCTGTCTGGACTGTCATGCCGGACTCCTGTGAAGGCGCACCCGCGGGTCGAGGACGGGATGAACGAGGTCGACGGCCGTGGTGACGAGCATGTAGGCGAGCACCATCAGGAGCAGGACCGCCTGGGTGACGGGGAAGTCGTGCGTGTTGATCGCCCCGACGAGCAGCGATCCCATGCCGCTGATGCCGAACGCCGTCTCGATGACCACGGTCCCGGCGAACAGTCCGGCGGTGAGCAGTCCGCACATGGTGACGATGGGCGGCAGCGCGTTGCGCAGGACATGGCGGCGGACGACCTTGCCTTCGCTGAGCCCGGCGCTGCGGGCCGCGGTCACATGGTCCAGGGGGTACTGGTCGAGCATGCTCTGGCGTGTCACCCGGGTGACGACGGCCAGTTCGGCCATGGCCAGTGCGAAGGCGGGCAGAGTCAGGTGGTGCAGGCGGCCGATGAAGCCCTCTCCCGCGCCGCTGACCGGGAACCAGCCCAGTTGGACGGCGAAGAGGGCGACCAGGGCCAGTGCCTTGACGAACTTCGGGATCGACGACAGCAGGGTGGTGACGGCGACGATCGCCGAGTCCAGGCGGCCGCGGCGCACGGCGCTGAGGGCGCCGAGGGCGGTGCCCAGGACGACGAACAGGACGGAGGCGTAGACAACGAGGAACAACGTGGTCGGCAGGCGGGAGGCGATGAGGTGGGAGACCTGGTCGCTGTACTGGAGCGACCGCCCGAAGTCTCCTGTGGCGGCACCGCCGATCCAGTGCCCGTACTGGGACCACACGGGGTCGTTGAGATGGTAGGCGGCGCGGACCGCGGCGAGCTTCTCGGGCGTCGCGTCCTCCTGGCCGCCCACGAGGAAGGCCGCGGGGTCACCGGGGGCGGCGTAGATCGCCCCGAAGATGACGAGGGACGCCGCGAGGAGTGTGAGCACGAGTGTGAGGCTGGTACGCAGGGCGCGGACGGCCATGGAGTGTCCTCCTGAGGTTCTCCGGCGGCCGCGCGGTGGGAGTCCCGCCGCGCGGCCGCCGGTCGGACAGTGAGGGAGCCGGCTCAGCGCTTGGCGCCCAGGTCAGCCAGCCACGGGTAGGCGATGTAGGCCATCGAGGCCGGGGCGCCGGTGTATTCGCTGGAGGTGACCAGCACATTCGGCGCCTGGACCAGCGGGATCCACACGGCGTCCTCGCTGAACCGCCGCTCCGCGTCGATCAGCAGCCGGGCGCGTTCGGCGTCGTCGTTGGTGCGCAGCGCCTTGGTGACCACCCGGTCGTACTCCGGGGAGCTGTAGCCGACCCAGTTGTTGGGTGATCCGGTCAGGGCGTTGTCGTAGAAGCCGGCCGGGTCCGGCTTGGTGATGTACCAGTCGTCGGGGACCAGATCGACCTTACGGCGCAGCGCCTTGTCAGTGTAGAGGCTGGCGAAGTCCGCGCCGGACATCGTCCTCACCTCGGCCTTGAGGCCGATCTTCCTGGCCGCGTCCACGGTGGCGTTGGCAAGCAGGGTGCGCAGGGGAGTGCCGTCGCTGGCCACTACGAGGGCGGGCGGGGAGTCGACCCGGCCCACCAGCTTCCTGGCCTTCTCCAGATCGGCCTTGGTGGGCCGTTCGGGGGCACCGCTCAGTTTGTCGTAGGCGGCTTCGAAGGCCTTCTTCTCGTAGCCCCAGGCGCCGGGGCCCAGCGGGGTCCTCCACGGCTGGGCGAGTCCGCCGAATCCGGACTTGGCGATGCCCCGGCGGTCCAGGGCCAGCGACAGCGCCCGCCGCACGTTGGGGTCCTTCATACCGCCGCGCTCGGTCGGTATCAGGGTGAAGACACGGGTGGACTTGCCGTAGGCGACACGCAGTGCCTTCGACGACGCCAGAGGTGCGACGGCGGTCGTGGTGGTGATGTAGCTGCCGTCGGTGGTGCCGGTGACCAGGTTGTTCACCAGGGTGTTCTCGTTCTCGGCCCAGGTGAAGTCCGCGGACCGGACCAGGGGCTTGAGGTCCTTGTCCCAGTAGGCGCCGTAGCGGTCGAGGGTCACCTTGCTGCCGGACTGCCAGCTCTCGACCCGGTACGGCCCGGAGCAGGCGTCCTCGGTGCCGGGCGAGCCGTACTTGTCACCGGCGGCCCGCACCTTCTCACGGTTCAGGACGATGCCGCCGTTGCCGGCGAGTGCTTTGGTGAACAGCGCGTTGGGCTTCTTGAAGCGGATCGTGATCTGGCGCTCGCCGGTGCGCTTCATGCTCCGGACGTCTTCGTACTCGTCCGATTCGGTCATGCCCGCCGTGGCGTGGCGCTTGAGGCTCCACAGCACGTCGTCGGCGGTCATGGGCGAATTGTCGTGGAAGGTCACGTCCCCGCGCACGGTCAGCACGAGGGTGGTGGGATCGGTGTACTTCGCCGTCTCGGCGAGGAAGGGGCGCACCGACAGGTCCGGCTGCATCTGGAACAGCCGCTCGCAGACGTTGGCAAGAACGGTGTTGCCTCCGGTGTCCGCCTTGACGTCCAGGTCGAGGGATCTGGGTTCGGCGTCGAGCTGCCAGTGCACCTTGTCGACCGCGCTGTTGGGCTTGGCCGTGCGGTCGACGAGTGTGAGCCCGGCCGGGTCGACGTGGGGCTTGGCTTGGGTGGGGCGGGACTGCGAGCAGGCGGCCGTGGTCAGGCCGAGGAGTGCGCAGAGGGAGAGGGCGGTGAGAGTACGCGAGCGCGACATGGGGGCTCCGGGAGCGGACTGGTGGATGACTGGCACGGGACGGGCGCTTGGCACGGGTGGGTGCGGGTGCGCGCAGGGGCGGGTCCGGTCGGCCGCCGGGTCAGGAACTGGGACCGTCGTAGAGGTTCCAGGGCAGGCACTGGTACTCGTGGGAGCAGGGCGGGCCCGGGGTGAGGAGGTAGTCGCCCGTGGTGAGGTCGACGCAGCTCGACAGGAGTGTGGCCCACTGGCGGACCGCCGGCTTGCGGGGATCCGGGTGGGTGCACAGGGACTCGGGGTGCCCGAGGTGGTCGGACATGGCGGATCTGATCAGTTTGCGCGTCTCGTGGGGTGATGACGAGTCGCGGCAGCGGCGCAGACCCGACTCGGCTCGCGGAACGCGGATGAGGGAGTCGGGCGAGGCGGGGCGGTAGGTGGCGGCGATCTGCGGGGGCAGTGCGGCCTGGAAGTGGTTGCCGTGCACGAGCAGGCCGTCAGCGGGGTAGAGCCAGCCGTGGGGGCCGGGAGTGGTCTCCACATCGATCGCGAAGCCCGCGCGGTGGGTGAGCAGGGCATTGCTGGCAATGTGCGGCTGGGTGCGGATCAGTGTCCTCAGCGCGTCGGCGACGTTGGCGCTGTTGAGCACCTTGCGGCGGATGAACGTCTGCGGAACGCCGACGGCGCCGTCGAACCGGCCGCCGAGCCCGTTGGCGTTCAGGGCCAGGCCGGCCGAGTTGGCTCCCTGCCTGCCGATCTGGCCCGCTTCGAGGTGCATGACCACGGTCGGCTGTCCGGGCTGGACCACACGCAGCGCCATGACCGTGTCGCGGACGGCGTACCGCCAGTCCCAGTTCTGTCCGGCGTAGACATGGCCGTCGGCGGAGGCCTCGTCCATCAGCGCGAAGGAGGTGCACCCGTCGGGAGCCTCGTCGAAGTCCGCCGGGCAGTCGTCTTCGGAGTCGGCGGGGGAGCCCTCGCCGACGCCTGCGGGCACGGGCACGGGCGGGGACGGGCTCATCCCGGAGAAGGTGCTGTCGTAGATGATCTCCCCGCGGGCGTTGAGGGCGAGAATGTCCAGGGGGTGCAGCCCGGCGCCCTCGGCGATCCCGGTCATCTCCTCGACCAGGTCCGGGGCGAAGTCCCGGCAGGGCTCCATCCAGCGGGCGGCCCGGTCCGTGACCTGCGCCCAGGTCAGCCCACTGGCCTGACCGAACGCCTCGGTGTAGTAATCGACCGCGGCATGGATCAGAGGGCTTGCGCCCTCGCCGTACTGGCGGCCCCGCTCGCGGGGTGCGCCGTGGATCTCCAGAGCGAGAAGAGGGGCGGTGCTCACATGGTCTCCCAGGGACTGAACGCGTCAGTAACAGTCATTACCAAGTTGCTGTAATCTGTAATCCGCGTTGCGGCATCATGGATGCGTCTACACGTTGGAGTCAAGGCCTGTGACTGATGAACGCCTCAATCCCGCTCTGGACCGACTGCGGGCCGCCCTGCGGGACCACTGGGAGGAGATCTCGCCGGCCGAGCGCACGGTGGCCCAGTACCTCGCGCACTGCTCTCCCGAGCAGGTGCTCTTCGCCAGCGCGCAGGACCTCGGCACCGCCATAGGCACCAGCAGCGCCACCGTGGTGCGCACGCTGCAAAAGCTCGGGCTCGGCGGCCTGTCGGCGTTCAAAAGGGACGTCGCCGAGGACTTCAGCTCGGAGGTCGCCCCCGAGGTGCGGCTGCGGCAGCGGATCAGCAAGGTCGGCCACGACCTGAGCGGCATCCGCGAGCGCGTCTACGCCGAGGCGGCGGAGCGTGTGGAGCACGGCCGGACGCAGATCGACCTCGAGGCCTTCGACCATGCCGTCCATGTCGTCGCCGGGGCGGGGGAGGTGTTCGCCTACGGTGTCGGCGCCTCCGAACTGCCCGCGCGGCATCTGGCGCTCAAGCTGGGAAGGATGGGCCGCCGGGCCCGCTTCGTGGGAAGCACCGGCTTCACCTTGGCCGACGACCTGCTCGCCCTGAGCCGGGACGCCGTGGTGGTGGCCTACGTCCCCGGAAGGCTGCTGCGCGACCTGGAGGTCCTGCTGGAGCGGGCCAGGCTGGTGGGGGCGTCGGTGGTCGTGGTCACCGACGAACTCGCGCAGCGGCTTGCGGGCGACGCCGATGTCATCCTGTCCGCTCCGCACACTCCGACGGGGATCACCGCCGAGGCCCTGACCGGCATCGTCCTCACCGACGCGCTCCTGCTCGCTCTGGCGTCCCTGGACGAGACCCGGTCGGTGGAGTACTCCCACCAGCTGACCGTCCTTCGCGGCCGTCTGCTGGAGAACGGCAAGCCCCGTCGCCAATGAGCGCCGACGATCACGCGGTGCGGCATGTCAGGAAACGGAGGGATGTATTCACCCGGTGCCTCGAGATTGCTCCAACCTCACACCGGATCCGCCTTCCCATCGATCACAACGTTTGAGTAACGTGCTCGCTCAAGCGGTCGTCCCCCACACCGGCGAAAGACGTCGAGGTCGGCCGCCCGCGCCGAGTCCGGCCTGTCCGGAGCCGGGGACCCACGCATTCTGGGGTGAATCGGGTCCGGTCTTCCAGGCCGGGACCGTAGGGCAACCTTCCGACCCATCGGCCCGAACCCGACAGCTAACCCGGTAGGCGGTCCACGGAAGGAGCCGCCTGCATTGGCGACGCACCGCAAACCCCGCCCTGCCCTCTTCGCCTCACCGGGCACCCGCGCCGCTGCCGGGCTCACCACCGCCGCTCTCGCGACGGTCACCCTCCTCAGCGAGACGGCGAACGCCGCCCCCGCCAAGGCCACCGTCAAGGAGGTCAAGGCGCAGGTCGACGAGCTCTACCACCAGGCCGAAAGCGCCACTCAGCGCTACAACGGCGCCATGGAGAAGACGAAGGCGCAGCGCCAGAAGGTGAACCGCCTGCTCGACGAGGTGGCCGAGCAGGCCGACTCGCTCAACCAGGCCCGTCGCAAGCTCGGCGAATACGCGGCCGAGCAGTACCGCACCGGCGGGGTCGGCGCCACCGCCGAACTGCTGCTTGCCAAGGATCCCCAGGCCTACTTCGACCAGACGCACATCATGACTCGGCTGGGGAACAACCAGCGGCACGCCGTCGAGGACTTCCAGGACAAGCAGGCGAACACCGCGCGCAAGCGGCTGGAGGCATCCAGGAGCCTGGGGCGGCTGACCAAGGCGCAGCGCGAGCTGGCCGTGGAGAAGCGGACCGTCCAGGACAAGCTGGGCAAGGCGCGCAAGCTCCTGGCCCGGCTGACCGCCGAGGAACGGGCCCGGCTCAAGGAATTGGAGCGCAAGAAGGCCGCCGAAGCCCTGGAGCGCGCGAAGAAGCTCGAGCAGGAGCGCAAAGCGCGCGAGGCCGCCGAGAACAAGGCCCAGCAAAGCGGCGGCTCGGACTCCGGTTCGGGAGGCGGCACAGGGGACAGCGGTACCTCGGGCGGCAGCCAGACGACCCAGGCCGCCAAGGCCGTCGCGTTCGCCCGAGCACAGCTGGGCAAGCCCTATGTCTGGGGCGCCACGGGCCCCAACTCCTACGACTGCTCGGGACTGACCCAGGCGGCGTGGAAGGCCGCGGGCGTATCCCTGCCGCGCACGACCTGGGACCAGGTGAAGGCCGGCCGGCGGGTCTCGACGAGCCAACTGAAGCCCGGTGACCTGATCTTCTTCTACAACGACATCAGCCACGTCGGCATGTACATAGGCAACGGCCGGATGATCCACGCCCCCAAGCCGGGTGACACGGTGAAGATCGCACCCATCACGGAGATGCCCATCTACGGCAACGTCAGGCCCGCGTAGCCGGGACGGACGGACGGCGGCCCCGTCGTGCGGGGCCGCCGCCGCAATCCCGCCCCACCTCCATGGCCGAGGAAGCCCCCACCGACATCACCGAGGCACCGCGCGACCCGCCGACCCGCTGAGGGTCGCCGCACCGCCCACCCGCACATCGCGGTCCTCGCCCTTGACGTGTGCGGATCGTCGGGATCGAATAAGGCTGAGCCGAGGACGACGCGGGTCGATTCGTCCGGGCCGATCATGCGTCCGGGCAGATGACGAAGTCGGGGAAGGCACGCCGACTCGGACGGTCGCCCATCTCCCTGACGGCCGCCTGGATCTCGTGCAGGTGACCAGTCGTCATCTGCAGCGCAGGTTCGTCGGGCTGATACGTGGTGCGGATCGGGTAGTCCACCCCGGGCTGCCTGGTCATCTCGACATGGCACCCGAGCACGTGGGTGACCGGCCGGCTGCCCGAGAACTCGACAAGCCGGTCGATGGTGCGGGCGAAGGCCGGCCAGTCCTGGACGTAGAGCCGGCCGCGGTAGACCGTGTCACCGGTGAGCAGGAATCCGGTCCAACGGTCGTAGAACGTCACCGCCGCCTCATGGTGGCCCGGGGTGGCCAGGCACTCGAGCACCCTGCCCCCGAGGTCGACCTCCGCGACGGCGCCGGGGTCCTCGCCGAACCCGAAGTAC
Source organism: Wenjunlia tyrosinilytica (assembly GCF_014646055.1). Classification (GTDB taxonomy): domain Bacteria; phylum Actinomycetota; class Actinomycetes; order Streptomycetales; family Streptomycetaceae; genus Wenjunlia; species Wenjunlia tyrosinilytica. Next base: position 173,482 of record NZ_BMMS01000017.1, on the reverse strand, counting down.
TCCCAGGCCGTGGCCAGGTCCCCGCCGACGACCGTGGTGTCGGGGCGGTCGGCGAACTGGGCGTCGCCCGCGATGTGGTCGCCGTGCGCGTGGGTGTGCAGCACGAGCAGGTGGTACCCGACGCGGGGGTGCCTCGCCAGCCGGCGTTCGACCAGTTCGTCGACCACCCGGCGCAGGGGGAAGAACTCGGCGGACGCCGTGGCACCGGTGTCGATCAACACCGCCCGCTCATTGCCGAACAGCAGGAACATGAACGGCGCCTCGAAGTCGACCGCCTTGTTCTGCCGGAGGATGAAGGAGTGCTCGTCGTACTCATGGACCTGGATGTCCGGGTCGGTGTTGTGCTTGGCCGACGGCGATCCATGGATCCACCGCACATCCAGCGCACGGGGCCGGGGAACCCCGCCCGAGAAATCGATCGGAGCCATGCCCGCGTCCACGACGTCTCCTCGAGTGCGTCGTCTTGGCGGACCGGGTACGGCGCACATCTCGTCCGGGGCAGGCACACCTACGAGCCTCCACCGCCGAAATTACCACGCCGGTCGGCAGGGGCACCGGGACCCGACAGGCCGCCCCGGCGTCCCGCCGCCCTCGGTCGGCGGGACGCCGGGCCACTTGCCGGCGCCGCGGCCAAGGCGCTAGGTCGGCCCCCGGAAGGCGGGAAAGGTGGTGCGAGTGGCGAGGAGCCACGCGTCGTGGCCCGTCAGGACCGGCGGCGAGGTCTGCCGCGTTTGCCGGCGCCGGGGCGGCCGGAACCCTGCCGGGGGTTCTTGCCGGTCGGCTTGCCGGCTGAGGGCTTCTGCCGTGTCCCGCCCTTCTCGGGGCGCTTGCTCTTGGGCTGCGCCGGTGTCAGGGGGCGACCGCGGGTGCTGTTGACGGTCCGCCCGCGGACGATCCCGATGAATTCCTCCACCAGATCCGTGGTCCGGTCCTCCAGCCACGACAGTGCGATGCGTGACTGGGGACCATCCGTCATCGGCCGATATGTGAGGTCCTTGCGGTGGTGGAGGCGGGCGAGCGACTGCGGGACGACGAGGAGCCCCACTCCCGCCGCCACCAGCTCGATGGCGTCACCGGTCGTGGCCGGGCGCTCGTTCGCCGACTGTCCCGGCCGGTGCTCCCATTCGAGGGCGTCGTCGAGGGGGTGCATCACGATCTCGTCGGCCAGATCGTCGGCGGACACCTCTTCGACCGCCGCCACCACGTGGTCCTTGGGGACGACGACCACCGTGGTCTCGGTGTAGAGGGGGATCGCACTGAGCCCCGTCCGGTCGATCGGCAGCCGCACGAGACCCGCGTCGGCACCTCCGGCGCGCAAGAGGTCCGACGCTTCGGCGGCGGAGGCCGGAACAAGGGTCAGCGGGACCTCGGGCAGCCGCTCGTCCCAGGTCCGCAGCCATTTGGTGGGCGTCACGCCCGGGACGTACGCGAGCCGAAACGAAGGGGGTGCTTGCGAGCCTGTCACTTGGCCAGGCTACCGGTCGTGGTCGGAGGCACCGCACCCGCTCGATACCCTGGACACCATGACGTCGCACAAGACCGCCCAGACGATGAAGCCCGCGACCGCGGCGAAGAAACTGGGTGTGTACCTCGAGGCCACCCCCGCCGAGTTCCAGGAGGGTGTCGTCTCGCGCACCGAGTTGAGTGCGCTCCAGGCCGATCCGCCGGAGTGGCTGGTGGAACTGCGACGCGACGGCCCGCACCCCCGGCCGGTGGTCGCGGCCAAGCTGGGCGTCTCCATCTCGGGCCTCGCGCGGGGTGGGGTCACCGAGGCTCTCACCACGGACCAGATCGAGGCGTTGAAGGCGGAGCGTCCCGAGTGGCTCCAGCGTGAGCGTGCCATCCAGGCCGAGGTCCGGAAGGAAGCGGTGCGCATCAAGGACAAGAAGACGGAAACGGCCTAGGTGACGGTGCCGTCGCGGCGGTGGAGGGCCGCGGCGATGTGGATGAACGAGCGGATGAGCGGACCGGGTTCGGCGCTGTTCCAGGCGATGACGAGGTGACTCGGCGGTTTGTCGGTCAGGGGGACCGTTGTGAGGCCCTCGGGAAGGCCCACGCCGTCGCCGAGCGGTATCAGCCCCACGGTGCCGTTCCAGAGGACGGACTGCAGGCACTCGTGCGCCGTCCGTACGACCGGACCGTCACGATGGCGGCCGCTCTCCGCCGGTCCGCTCCAGAAGGCCTGCCACACCGGGTCCGTGCCCTCCGGCAGCCGGAACCATCGGCGGCCGGTGAGATCGTCCGAGCACAGGCTGTCGCGGTCGGCCAGCGGGTCGTCGACGCGGAGGACCACGCCGACGGGGTCCGAGCGCAGGACGCGGGTGGTGATGCCGGTGTCGTCGAACGGTGCTCGGGTCAGGGCCACGTCGACGAGGCCGGCCCGCAGTCCGGTGGTGGGGTCGGTCAGGTCGGCCTCGCGGATGCGGACGCGGACGCCGGGGTGGCGTTGCCGGTAGGCCGTGGCGAGTCGGGTGCCGACCTGCTCGGCGCTGTCGGCGAGGGTGCCGACGGTCAGGGTGTCGGCGCCGGCCGCCACCGCCACCCGGGCGCGCACCTCGTCCGCCTGCGCGAGCAGCGCGCGTGCCTCGTCGTAGAGCGAGATCCCGGCGGGGGTGAGGGCCACCCCGGTGGGGGAGCGGAGCAGCAAGGCGCAGCCGAGGTCGGTCTCCAGTTGCTTGACGGCCCGGCTCAGTGGGGGCTGGGTCATCCGCAGCCGCGCGGCGGCCCTGCCGAAGTGGAGTTCTTCAGCGACCGCCACGAAGTAGCGCAGTGTGCGTAGCTCCATCACCGGCAAGGATACCGGGACGGTATCGGCCGCACAGGATCGGTCTTGGACGCCTCGGGCGCCCTCGCGATGGAGTTGGGGCGTACCCGCAACGCTTACGGAGTCGCCATGGCCGAACACACGATGCCGGAACCCGTCGTCCACATCACGGGTGTACGGGAACTCGCCCATGACCTGGTGGTCATCCCGGAACGGCGGGTGCAACTCGTGCCGAACATCGGCGTCATCGGCGGGCAGCACTCCGTTCTGGTGGTCGAGACGGGCATGGGTCCTCGCAATGCCGAGAAGGTGCTGGAGTTCGCCAGGGACTACGCCAGGGGGCGCAAGCTGTATCTGACGACGACGCACTTTCACCCCGAGCACGCGTTCGGAGCGCAGGTCTTCGCGGGGGAGGCGACGTACCTGGTCAATCGGGACCAGGCCGAGGACCTGAAGGTGAAGGGCCCCGGCTACGCGGAGATGTTCAAGGAGCTCGGCGAACCGGTCGCACACCAGTTGGAGGGCGTCGAACTGGCGCGGGCCGACATCGTCTACGACCAGGCGTACGACCTCGATCTGGGCGGCCGGGTGGTGCGCCTGCGGGCCACCGGGCGGGCGCACAGCAAGGGCGACCAGGTGGTCGAGGTGCCGGACGCGGACGTTCTGTTCACGGGCGACCTCGTGGAAGCCGGGCAGTTCGCCATCTTCCCGTGGTTCCCTCCGTACGACACCGATGTCTCGGGCACCCGCTGGCTCGCGGTCATGGAACGCCTCGCAGCCGCGGGCCCCCGGGTGGTCGTGCCCGGCCACGGTGATGTCGGGGGCCCGCGGTTGCTGGCTGATGTCCGCGACTACCTCCGACTCCTCAGGGACGAGACCTGGGTCCGCCGCGATTCGGCGGTCGGCGAGCAGGCGATCGTCGAAGAGATCTCGGCGCTGATGATCCAGCGGCACCCGGACTGGGCAGGGCAGGAGTGGATCGAAAAGGGTGTCGGCTGCCTGTGCTCCGAGCATCGGGACGTCGCCCGGTGAGGGTACGGGTGCCGGTGGCGGCCGGGGAGCCGTCGGTCAGCGGTCGCCCACGCCGCCGCGTGGTACAGCGCCGCCGCCTCGCCGCGCGAGGCGACTCCCGACTTGGTCAGGATCTTCGCCACGTGGAACTTCACCGTGGACCGATCATCAGGATCTGAGCCGAGCGGCATGGATGTCCACGTGCCGTGCGTCGGCCGGGGGCATCCGCACGCGGGGCGCGGCGGCCGGTCGCAGGACTCGGCCGCCGCATGCCCAACGGCATCGGGACCCCGGGGCCGCCACGTGGTCCGGCACCGGGTCAGCGGTATTCGAGGTCGATGACCTGGTAGAAGGCGTTGCCCGTGTCGGCCACCTCCCACACGGCGAGCATCACCTGGTGGCCGGCGGGACGCTCGGGCAGGCGCATGATGTGTGTTGTCGGGTTCTCCGGCATGAGGTCGTCGCAGGACCAGTAGGGCTGGCAGGACAACTGGACGGAGTGGAAGGGCTCGCCCTCGAACTGGGCCCGGGTCAGGGGCGCGGACGGGTCCCAGCCGGGCCGGGTGAGGAAGTAGTTCCAACGGCGGGTCTTGTGCGGTGCGTGGAAGTTCCAGCTGATCTCAAGAGTCTGGCCCGCGTTGACCGGGTGCTTGGTCCAGTCGGTGCGTGGCTCGTCGAGCTTCATGGCGAAGTCCTTGCCGGCGCTGGCGATCCGGCCGTCCTCCGGCGGCTGCGCATTGACGGTGTCGTCAGGAGCGTAGGGGTCCCTGAGGCCCGCCTCCGTCGCTGGGAAGAACTTGCCCGCTTCCAGCCCGGCCGCCTGCCACGGCTCCAGGTAGATGTCGGCGCGGGACGGCGGCTCGCTCACCGATCCATGACGGGGTGCGTTGCTCACACTCTTCTCCAACCAGTCGAGGCGATGTGCGCCAAGAGTAATCACTTGGATGCGAAGAGTCGCTACCGCTGGTGGGCGTGCGTGTCGCCGTCCCCGAGGACGGCACCGTCCGCGACGCCGGGGCCGCGTGCGCCCACTGACCGGGAGCACCGGATCCGGCGGTGTTCCCGCCGCTCCCGACAGGCGCGGGCGCCCCGGTGGCGGAGGGCTTGTGGCGCCGGCAGGACGCCGCCCGCAGCGTGAAGCCGGCCACCACGGCCAGGTGTTCCCGGCTCGACCCAAGGGGCCCGCTTCCGCCCGACGTCCAGCTCTGCCACTCTGTGGTGCCCATGAGGACCACACAGGCATGGAGCCGTCTCCTGATGACGGCGGCCGGGGCGGCCGTGGCATTTTCCCTGGCCGCGTGCGGCGGCGGCCATGCGCCTTCCGGGGCAAAGGCGCCGCACGGCGACTTATCGAACTCCTCCATGGACGGCGGTGGGACGCGGTCGCAGGCTCCGCCCCAGGCCTTCGCGCCGGAGGCCATCGCATCGTTCAGCGGGCGCTGGCCCCGCCCGACGCTTCGAGGCGGCATCGCCGACTTCCTGACCCTCGGCGACCGTCTCGCGTACACGTACGACGTCGAGGACGTCGGCATCACCGCCTACCGGCTGGACACGGGGGAGATCGCCTGGCACAAGGCCGTGCAGGACGGCGACTCCGTGGCACAGGCGCCGCGTCTGGCAGGCACCGCGGTGGTGGGTGCCTTCGGCACGAGCACGGCGGGGTCGGGCACCTCCGCGGGCGGGCACACGGTCACGGTCGTCGCCTACGACGCCGCCACGGGAAGGCAGCTGTGGGCGCGTGAGGTGGAGAAGGGCAAGGGCACTTCGGCGGCGAGCCCTCGTGTGGTCGGGGCGGACGATCGGCGGGTACTGGTCTCCGTGTCCGAGGAGGGCTACTCGCAGACCCCTCCCATGAGCGCCCTGCTCGACACCCGGACCGGTCGAGTGGTGTGGACGGACCGGGACTTCGACGGCATCGACCTGGAGAAGTCGGTGGCCGTGGGGACGCGCGACGACGGCGATTTCGCCGGCAGGTCGACCGCTGACGGCCGTCGGATGTGGAAGCGGCAACTGGTCACCGGCGAGGCGTTGACGGCGGATCCGGGCCCCGGGCTGACGCTGGCGAACGGGATCGGGGCGGGTGAGAGCCGCCTCGTCGACCCGGTCACGGGCAAGGCGAGGCTGGACATGGGCGACGCGACGGTACGCGACTGCCACTACGACGGATGGACGACGACGGTCTGCTCGGGCGCCGACGGTTCCGGCTCCGCGGCCATCACGGCGGTGGACCTGCCCACCGGCCGTGTGCTGTGGCGCCTGCCGGACAGGACGGCGAACCGGATCGCGCCGGAGGTGACGACGGCATGGCACGGTGTCGTCTACGCCGAGGCCGACGCCCCCATGACACTCGACGCCCGCACGGGCAAGGACCTCCGCACGGACGTCGGCGCCGCCCCGTCCGTGGTCAACCACCGCTTCGGGCTCGGCTACGAGGACACGGAGGGAATCGTCGAGGTCTACCGCGCCAAGGGATGAACGGCCCGTGCGGCGGTGGGGTGCTCGGGGCAGGGGCCGGAACAGTTCAACGGCCGGTCGCGGACGGTGCGGCGCAGGTCGTCGACCCAGGCGTCCGGGATCTCCCGGGGGATGAAGTGGCCGCCGCTGTCGCGGGCGGTGAGGTTGACGTGCTTGTACCAGTCGGCGCGGTCGCTGGAGAGCCGGCTGTGGATCCGCTGTTCGCCGGTCGTGAGACGTTCTCCACGCTGCCGCCGTTGTCGCTCCAACCGGCCCAGCGCCGCGGAATCCGGCGAGCGGGCCGACGGGGCAGTCGCTGAGCCCGCACGCCACCGAGACCAGCGCCGGACGCCGATCTGCCGGCCGGCGTCCTCGGTCGGTCCGGTCGGCATCGTGCTCATCCTTCCTCGGAGCGGGCGCGCAGGGCCCGTACCTTGTGGCGGTTGCCGCAGTGCTCCATGGAGCACCAGCGGCGGCGGCCGGGGCGTGAGGTGTCGACGTAGACCAGGTGGCAGTCGTCGGCGGCGCAGGTGCGGATGCGGTGCGCGAGGGGGCCGGTCAGCAGGTCGACGGCGTCGCGGGCGACGGTGGAGATCAGATGCGTTCCGCCGGCGGTCCCGGCCCACTGCCGCTGTCCGCCCGGCCCGATCGCGGGCGCCAGCGGCGGGCGGGCGGCGGCTTCATTGACGACCTCCAGGTCGTGGGGCGGATAGGGCTCCCCGCCCGTGCGGGCGAGGACCGCCCGGAACAGCGCGTCCCGCAGCCGTCGGGCGTGCGCCACGTCGGCGGCGGAGATCTCGAGAGCGGGCGCCGGCGCGAGCCGCGACCGGTCCACCCAGGCGGCCAGGTCGGCGGGCCGGTGCAGCACCTCGTACCGGCGGAAGGGGCCGGGGCCGCCGGTGGTCAGCAGTTCCAGGCAGAGCGCGCCGGGGTCGAACCGGTAGGCGGCCCCGGTGCGGGAGCGCAATATCAGCCCTCTGGTTGCGGCGGCATCCATGTAACCAATATAACTGGTTACATGGCACTGAGCTGGAAGCTGGTCGTCGACAGCACGAACGCACCCGCGCTCGCGGACTTCTGGGCCGCGGCGCTCGAGTACGAGGTGGAGGACCCGAGCGCCCTGATCGAGCAGTTGCTGGGCGCCGGTCACATCGGCGAAGAGGCGGTTGTCGAGCACCGGGGCCGCAAGACGTTCCGCGGCTACGCCGCGATCCGCCATCCCGAGGACCCGTTCGACGAGACCAGCGGCATCGGCCGCGGTCGGCGCCTGCTCTTCCAGGACGTACCCGAGGGCAAGACGGGCAAGAACCGCCTGCACCTGGACATCCACAGCGAACCCGGCGGCCTGGAAGCCCTGGTGACCCGGCTGGAAGGCCTGGGGGCGACCCGCGTCCATGAGATGGACAAGGGCCCGGCGGGCCACTGGTGGGTGATGCGGGACCCCGAGGGGAACGAGTTCTGCGTGGCGTAGCTCCGGCGCCCCGCAGCCGGCGGAGGACACCTCCATCCTGGTCCCGGGCCTGGTCACCTGGCCCGGTCGCCGGGGTACCCCCGCCCGCAACGACGCACCGCCGCCCGCGGAGGTGGGCGGCGGTGCGCTGCCGGTTCCGCGAGTGCGCTCAGCCCTCGATGCGGTGCTGCGTCCAGAACGAGGTCAGGTCCGTGCCCGTGGCGGCCTGGGCCGCGGCCTTGAACTCGGCCGTGGTGGAGACGCCGTACCAGTGCGAGGTGGCGTAGTCCTTCAGCAGCTTGGCCATGACGGTGTCGCCGAGCACACGTCGCAGGTCGTGCAGGGCGCACTTGCCGTAGTTGTAGACGACGGTGGAGTACCGGGAGGAGTGGGCGTCCCAGTAGGCCATCGAGTTGGTGATCTTCTCGGCCGCGGAGGCCCACGAGACGCTGTTCCAGCAGCCGGTGCCGGTCTTGTTCAGCGCCAGGTCGGTGCCGTAGTCGGTGAACGCCTCGTCGAGCCACGGGCTGGTGTACTCGTCGTCGCCGACGATTCCGTACCACCACTGGTGGCCGATCTCGTGGGTGAGGGCCGTGGTGCTCACCAGGTCGAGAACGAACCCGGGGTACTCCATCCCGCCGAACCAGAAGTTGTTGTCGATCACCGCGTCCAACTCGCCGTACGGGTAGGCGCCGAACCGCGAGGCATGGGCGTCGACGGCGGACTTGGCGGTGGTGAGCATCGACTGGGCACTGGAGGAGCTGATCCCCGAGACGGAGTAGACATTGACCGGCGTGCCGGAGGCCGAGGTGCCGGAGATCTTGGTGAACGGGCCCGCGGCCCAGGCGAAGTCACGGACCTTGGTGGCGGTGGCGGTCGTGACGGTGCGTCCGCTGGAGCCGGGGGTGTCGACGGAGGCGCCGGTCGCCGGGACGAGCAGGCCGTTCGGGTGGTCGAGGGCGACGCTGAAGTCGGAGGCCAGGGAGTAGAACGACTCACCGTTGTTGGTGTAGGGGTCGAGATGCCAGTCGGCGCCGTCCTTGACCGCGAGTACGGGAAGGGCGTTGCCGATGAAGCTGAAGGCCCCGTCGTGGCCGAAGCGGTCGGCGCCGCTGGGCACGGTGATGCCGAGGTCGAAGCCGATCGTGGCCTTCTGGCCCTGCGCCAGCGGTCCGGGCAGGGTGACCTTGAGGGAGGTGCAGTCGCCCGACAGGCCGCCCGCGGTGCCCCCGGTGACGTTGGTCACCGAGATGGGCGTGGAGGCGCATGTGCCGTGGGCGTTGTCCCACAGCCTCAGATACACCTCGCCGAGCGGGGAGGAGGAGGCATTGGTGAAGGTGGCGCTCTGGTGGCCGGTCCAGACGGTGCCGTCGGTGTTGCTGGTCAGATTGACCGTGTAGGCGGGTGAGGAGGGGGTGCGGGTGGAGTCCGCGGGCGGGGTGGTGTCGCCCGAGGTGTCGAGGGCGACGTCGTCGATGACGAAGCTCGTCTGCAGACTGAAGTCCTCGGTGCCGGTGAACGCGACGGCCACGGTCCGGCCCGCGAAGGCCGACACGTCGAACGACTTCTGCGCGTAGCCGGTGTTCTTGTTCAGGTTCGAGTACGTCGCCAGCGTGGTGCCGCCGATCTTCGCCGTGAGCTTGTCGTACGCCGTGGACGAGGTCGTCTCGGCGGTGTCGATGTGCAGCCAGAAGGAGAGCTTGGCGCTGCCGCATCCGGACGGGATCGTGACGTTCTGCGAGAGGGTGTCGGTGTGTGTGCCGCCGACGCCGTTCAGCCAGGCGAAGGTCGTGCCGCCGTGAGCGGTCTGCCCGGCTCGGCTGGTGATCACGGCGGACGTCTGGCTCCAGGGCGAAGTGCCGCTCTCGAACCCGCCGTTGGCGACCACCTGCGTCGGGGTGCAGGCCGCAGCCGCCTTCGGGCCTGCCGGTGCCGCGGCCGTCGCCGGGGCGGCGGGGAGTGCGGCGGCGGCCAGCGCGGCGAGGGCGAGTGCGCTCGCTGCCAGGGCCTTTCGGGGGGATGCTCTCACGCGGAACTCCTTTGCGGCGGCCGGGATTCCCGGTCTGCTCGATGGCGGCCCGGACGGCTTGGGTGCGCCGGAGGGCAGCCGTGGGCTGTGCGAAGCGGTTGCGCGGGTCCCTGGAAGGTGAGATCGCAGCCGTCTCCCCGGTGGGGGCGACGGCTGCCGGAAGCCTGGCAGATTTGACCCAGACATGCCATCAGTGGGGGGTAAAGTGTTCACCTCGCGGGCCCACCGTGGCCTCCACGCTCCGCGCGGCCGCTTCGAGCGGGAGACCGGTCCGGGGTTCCGCTTCGACGGCTTCATGCGCGACTTCGTCGCCCGGGGCGCGGGGCGCACACCGGGCGCGACCGGTCGGCGGTCGCGCCCGCGGCGCATCGGATCGAGCGGGGCGCCCTTCCTGGCACACGTGGCACGCTCGGCCGCTCGGCCGGTCGTCGGCGCCGGGGCCCTGCTCGGCCTACGCGGCGCGATCAGCCCTTCGTCGGCACCGGTGCCGTCGGCTCGGGCAGACCGCCCGGACCCTCCCACGACGCCCCACGCGGGCCGGGCAGCGGCACCTGGCTCTGCTCACGCACCACAACGGTGCGGACGGGCAGCGGGATGTCGATGCCCTCCGCCTGGTACCGCCGATGCAGCCGTTTGATGAACTCATGCTTGATCACGTACTGATCGCTGAACTCCAGGGCCCGCAGGATGACCGAGAAGTCGATGCCCGATTCCCCGAACGTGTGGAAGCGCACGGCCGGTTCGTGGTCGGGGACACCGCCCGTCACCTCGGCCATCACGTCTTCGGCGACCTGCGAGGTCACCCGCTCCACGTGCTCGAGGTCGCTTCCGTAGCCGACCCTCGCCTGGACCAGGATCGACATCTGCTGTTCGGGCTGGTGGAAGTTGGTCATGATGGCGTCGGCGAGCTTGGCGTTGGGGATGATCACCAGGTTGTCGGGCAGTTGCCGCACCACGGTGTTCCGCCAGTTGATGTCGACGACGTAGCCCTCCTCACCGCTGCTGAGCCGGATGTAGTGGCCCGGCTGCACCGTTTTCGACGCCAGGATGTGCACTCCGGCGAACAGGTTGGCCAGTGTGTCCTGGAGGGCGAGGGCGACCGCCAGACCGCCCACGCCGAGGGCGGTGAGCAGCGGGGCGATCGAGATCCCCAGCGTCTCCAGCAGGACCAGGACGCCCATCGCCAGTACGGCTATGCGCGTGAGGTTGACGAAGATGGTGGCTGTGCCGGCCACACCGGAGCGGGACAGCGCCAGCGACCGCACCAGGTCGGCGACAACGCGAGCCGCCGTGGTCGTGGCGACCAGGATGAGCGTGGCGATCAGCACCTGGTCGACGTTGTGGCCGACGGTCGGGGTCAGCGGCAGAGCGGCGGCGGCTGCCGCGGCACCCGCGGTCAGCGCCGCCCAAGGGGCCAGCGCGGACAGCGTGTCGACGATGATGTCGTCGCCGCTCCAGCGCGTCCTGCGCGCCCGCTCGCCCAGCCACCGCAGCGCCAGCCGCAGAAGGACGCCCGATGCGGCACCGGCGGCGAGCGCGGCCCCGACGACCATCAGGTCGTGCAGGGTGACGGCCCGGTTCACCGGGTCCCCCTTCCCGGCGCGAAGGGTGCGCCCGGTCGGCAACCATGCTGTCGGGGCCTGCCCGGTCCCGGTCGCAAGGCGGCTGTGGCCGCCGGGAGTTCGGTGTGCTGCGTCGTCACTCGTCACCTGCTCATGCCTGGTTGTCTCGGTCACGTCGCAGCACGGACGGCCGGCGCGACGCGATCTGCCATCCTGCCTCATCCGGGGAGCCCGTCGTGAGCGCGGCACCCGCGCACGCGCCTGCCTTCGGCCGTGGGCCGTCCCACGACGGAACGCTCCACGTCCACTACCTCACGGCAACCGCCGACCTCACGGGCATCTGGCGGATCACCCCGGGCGGCTGGGTCACGCGCTTCGCCGCGACCCGGCCTTCATCCGGCGCGCAGAGACGGTCCTCGCCGCCCTGAACCCCAGCAGCCGGGTCGTGTGCTGCGGGCGCCGTGTCGACCGTCCTCGCGCCAGCACCGCCGGCGCATCCACCGCCGTGAGAGCCTGAGTGGAACGCTGGCCCTCAAGGAGGCAGGCTGTACCTATGCGGTCGATTCTCCGCTTGTCTTATTCACCGCGGGCGGGCGGTCACGGCCGGATCCTGTTCACATTCGCGCAGTGTGTGCCCTTCGTGATCGCACTCCTGGTGGTGGCCATCGAGCTGACCCCTGCGCACTTTCTGTACACCGGCCCCCTCCTCACGGCGACGCCCGCGCTGGCCGCGGTGACCTCGGGCCCCAAAGGCACCATGGCGGCAGCGTGCGTCGCCCTGGCCGTCAGCGTGACCACCGCCACGTACAACCAGGCCTGGGGCACCCAGCAGGTGTACACGAACTTCCTGGCCATCCTGCTGGTCTCCGTGGCCAGCGTCACGACCAGTAGCGCCATGCACACGCGCAGGCAGATCGAGCTCAACCAGGTCCGCCGGATCGCCGTGGCCGCCCAGGAAGTCCTTCTGCGGCCGGTACCTCCCCGGCTGGGTTCCGTGCGGGCGGCCAGCATGTACCTCGCGGCCGAGGTGGGGGCGCAGATCGGCGGTGACCTGTACGAGGCCGTGCAGACCCGCTACGGGGTCCGGATGATCATCGGGGACGTCCGGGGCAAGGGGTTGCCCGCCGTGCGAGTGGCCGCGGCGGTGCTGGGCGCGTTCCGCGAAGCCGTGCACTACGAGGACGAACTGGTCGAGGTGATGGACCACTGCGCGGCCGCGATGCAACGGGAGTGCGCCACCGTCTCCAGTGAAACCGATCCGGAAGCCGAGACGAGCCGGACGGAGTGCTTCGTCACCGTGCTGGTGGCCCAGGTGCCGGACAGCCCCGTCGTCCAGCTGGTCAACCGGGGTCATCCGCCCCCGCTGCTGCTGCGGCAGGGCCGGGTCGAGGCCCTGATGCCCCTCACACCGCTGCCCCCGCTCGGCCTGGAGGACTTCCTCAGCGGTCCTCCCACCAAGCCGGACAGCTATCCCTTCGTCCCCGGCGACCGGTTGCTGCTCTACACCGACGGAGTGATCGAGGCCCGCAGCCCCGACAATGACTTCTTCGCCCTGCCCGAGGCCATGCAAGCGATACGCGCCCGCACCCCGCCGGAGTTCCTGGAAGAGCTTCACCAGGGCTTGATCCGCCACACCCAGGCCCGTCTGACCGACGATGTGGCGATGATCCTCGCCGACCGGCTCGACGCCGAGCCATGACTCGACGCCGAGCGATGAGTGGAAATCTCATCCGCCTCGCCAGATGTTGTCGAAGGCCGCGTCCTCGACGGTTCGCCGTTGCCGTACGGCCTCCAGTTCCAGCACCGCGGTATTGACCGCCGCCAGCACGGTCTCGACCGCGTCGTCGGTCGTGGTCGTGAAGTCCGCCGCCGGCTTGCCGTCAATCCCGACAGCCGCCGCAAGGGCAGCGAGGACGGGTTCATCCGATCTCCAGCGGTCGACAGCCCGGCGGCGAGCGGGCGAATCGACCAGCGCGATCCGCGGAGTCCACGACGGCATCCAGCGGCGGCGTTGCCGAGTGAGCTGCCCGTCCGCCTCGAGGACGGCCGCATAGGCCGAGGACAGGCCGCGGCCTCTGCGCCACAGCCAGTCGTCGACCGACTCGTACGGCTCCTGCCGGGTGAGCGACGAGGCGGCCTCGTCCAACAGGCGATCACCTGTCGTCGGCGGTTGACCGGGCACGATGTGACCACCGTCCAGCGCGACGGCCCGGACCCCGAGGAGGTCGATCACCTCGGCTCCCGCGAGTGCGAGCGAAAGCTCACCTCGCTCCACAGGACGGCTGGATTCCACGTCCAAGGCGACGATCAACAGGTCCCGCGGTGTGGTCATGAGAGGCTCCACGTCTCGGACATCACCAAACGATACGTCGCTGAGCGGGCCCCGGCGAGCGCCGCGCCCGTGGCATGGCCGGGCCCCTCGCCGCGACCGTGCCGCCGCCGCGGCGAGGGCCCCGTACGCGCCGCCGCTCCCGCCGCCGCGTCGGCCCCGCTGCCGAAGCCCTGGACGGCGGCGGATCCTCTAGGCGCGTGGGTCGTCGCTTCCCCGGCGGCGGTGGGTGTTCCAGGTCCTGGCCCGGCGCACCAGTAACGGGCCGGTGGTGAGGATGAGGCCGGCGAGCAGGTTGCCGGCGAGGTCGTGGAGGACGAACGCGTACACCTTCACCCCACCGCCCCGGCAGTGGTCGGTACGGGTGCAATGCGGCGAATCGGGTGCGGTCGTCGGGTGTGTTTGAGCATGCTGGTCTCCTACAGCGGCAGGTGGGGTGGCCCGGCTGCGGGGTCCGCTCCGAAGCCGGTACACCTACCGTCGGGGACCGCGAATTCATCCTCAAGGGGTGAAAAAACTGAAATAACCGCAGGTCAGGGGTGAAACAATTCCGCTGCGGCGACAGAAGGGGGAGACCGGTGTCCGAGGAGAGCGGGGGCGGGTTGGTCCGCAGGTCCGGGCGGGGGCGTCCGCGCAGCGCCCTGGCCTCCGATCTGCCCGAGCCGGTGCGTGCGTTCGCCGATGTGATGCGGGAGCAGTTCTTCGACCGGATGAAGGAGCTCGGCTACGACTACAAGGCGATCAGCACCAAACTGGGGCCCGGATTCAGCCCCACCACACTGAGCCGGATCGCCAACGGGGAACGGGTGCCCAACCGCGACGTCCTCGAGGCGATCTTGGACCTGATTGAGGAGGTCGCCGGGGACGCCTTGACCAAGCCGGTGCGCGAGCACGTGAGGCAGGTGTACTACCGGGCCGCGGCTGTGGCCAAGCCGACGAAGCTGTTCAGGGACTATCTGTTCGACGACAAGGTCGAGGACGTCCAGGCGCGCAACGACCATCAGCGGCGCAACGAGCTGGCCGCCCGCGCCGCACCGGAGGGCGAGTCCTCCGACGAGGAACCTTCGGTGGGGGAGGAACTGGGGGAGGACCACCCGGCGGTGCAGGTGCACAACGAGGCCGTGCAGCTGGTCGAGGAGGCGGTGGAGGAGCAGATTCCCTTGGTCCGCCAGCCGCTGGTGCCGCCGGATCCACCGGGAGACTCCGGCCTGCGCTCCACGGTGGAGGCCATCCTCGACCGGACCGATCAGATCCTGAAGGTGCTGCGGCAGTCGGTGGCCCGCGACATCGCCCGCCTCGAAGCCGCCGAAGACCATGCGGACCGCACCGGCCCGCCCCCCGGCGCCTTACCCGACAACCGCCCGCTCCCGCCGCCCCCGCGACCGCAGCGCCCCTGGGCCGGGGCAACGCTGGCCGTCGTCGTGCTCGTTGTGCTGACAGCAGGCGCTGTGCGCTTCGGCCCGGAACTGCTGGACCGACAGCAACCGGCTGACACGGGCAAGGCCGCAACGGGCGGCCCCACCACGGGCGGCTCCACGTCGCCCCGACAGACAACCAGCGGCGGTGACGGTGGCGGCGGTCATGGCGGCGGCGGCACCTCCCACGCCACCACTGCGCCACGGCCGACAGCCACCCGGACGGACCGCAGGCCGTCAACCCATGGGTCCGCCTCCAAGCGCCCTTCCTCGCCGCCGCCTGTGACCGACCCGCCTGCGGAGGAGTTCACGGCCTCCGCCCCGGAGCACCTGGGCCCGGCGGACGGGAGCGTGCTGACCAACTATCCGCGCAATACCACGCTGGAGTGGGCGCGGAAGGAGAAGGCTGTCTCGTACCGGTACGAGGTGGAGTGCATGTGCTCGGGTGTGTGGGTCACCTCGTTCAACGACACCACCAACGGTACTTCGTTCACCTTCGACTGGTACGGCGACCAGCAGGGCCGATGGCACATCACGGCCATCGCCGCCGACGGCACGGAAAGCGATACCAGCAACTGGTGGTACTTCACCTACGACACCTCCGCGCAGGCCGCGCCGAGCAGTTGAGCCCGCGGTGCCGGCGCGGCGGGGCCGAAAGGGCTCTGGAGCGGCTCCACGGTCTCTTTGGCGTAGGGTCTCCGGGCGACGGCGCTGGTGCGGCTCGTCCTCGAAGGGCCCGACTCGTGGAGCTCGACGGCCCCGCGGCCGCGGCCGGTTCCCGACCCCCTAAATATGCATCTTGGATACCACTTGCTAGTCTCCCGGTGTGCGGTTGACGAAGTTCACCGACCTGGCGCTGCGTGTGACCATGCGTCTGGCGGTCGTGGATGACACGGAGGTGCCCACCTCGAGGGAGGTGGCGGACTCCGTGGCCGCGCCGTACACCCACGTCGCCAAGGTCGTGAGCCGCCTCCAGCATCTGGGAGTGCTCGAAGCCAGGCGCGGGCGCGGCGGCGGGCTGGAGCTCACGGGCCGGGGCCGGGCGGCCTCGGTCGGCTGGCTGGTGCGCGAGCTCGAGGGTGCGGGTGACGTGGTCGGCTGCGAGGATCCATCGGCGCCGTGCCCCTTGCGTGGTGCGTGCCGTCTGCGTACCGCGCTGCGTGAGGCGCAGGAGGCGTTCTTCCGCGTGCTCGATCCTTTGACGGTGCAGGACCTGGTCGGCACCCCCGCGCGACCGGTGCTCGTGCGACTGCTCACTTCACCGCCCGTGTAGAGATCCGGAGGCGAGGCCCCCGTGGCCGCGATTCCGCACACAAGAAAATACGCATCTGTGATGCATGTTCAGGAGGTCGTGATGCTGTCCGAGAAGTCCGCCGCTGTCGTGCGCACCACCCTGCCCCTCGTGGGCGCCTCGATCGACGAGATCACTTCGGTCTTCTACCGAAGGATGTTCGAGGCGCACCCCGAGTTGCTGCGGGACCTGTTCAACCGGGGCAACCAGGTCAACGGCACACAGAGCAGGGCACTGGCCGGCTCCATAGCGGGCTTCGCGGCCATGCTCGTCCACGACCCCGGCCGCCGCCCCGACCAGCTCCTCGCCCGCATCGCCCACAAGCACGCCTCCCTGGGCATCACCGCCCAGCAGTACACGATCGTCCACCGCCACTTGTTCGAGGCCATCGGCGCCGTGCTCGGCGACGCGGTCACCTCGGAGGTCGCCGCGGCGTGGGACGAGGTCTACTGGCTGATGGCGGGAGCGCTCATCGCCATGGAGACCCGCCTGTACGCCGAGGCGGGGGTCGCCGACGGGGACGTCTGGCGGCGCTGGCGGGTCGTCGGCCGACTGGAGGAGACGGACGAGGTCGTCACCTTCATGCTCCGCCCGGCCGACCGCGCTCCGGCACCGCTGTTCCGGCCCGGGCAGTACGTCTCGGTGCGGGCCGAACTGCCGGACGGGGCACGCCAGATACGCCAGTACAGCCTGTCCTGCGCTCCCGGAGGCACCGACCGCTGGATCTCGGTGAAGCGGATCAGGGGCGCCGTGGACGGCGAGGTGTCCAACTGGCTCCACGACAAAGTCGACGAGGGCGATGTCCTCAGCGTCAGCGCACCGTTCGGGGATGTGGTCCTGGACGACGGTGACAGCCCGGTCCTGCTCGCCTCGGCGGGAATCGGCAGCACCCCGATGATCAGCATGCTGGCCCATCTGGCCGCCACCGGTGCCACCCGCCCGGTGACCGTGGTGCACGCCGACCGCTGCGAGCGCACCCACCCCTTCCGCGGCGACCTGGCGCTGCTCACCGACAAGCTCCCGAACGCCACCGCGCATGTCTGGTACGAGCACCCCGAGGGCCCCTGGCCGGCCGAGCGCACCGGTCTGGCCGACCTGTCGGCCATCGAGATCGCCGACGGCACGCAGGTGCTCATGTGCGGACCGGTGCCGTTCATGCGCTCGATCAGGGGCCAGCTTCTGGAGCGGGGAGTGCCGGCCTCACGCATCCACTACGAGGCGTTCGGGCCCGACCTGGGTCTGTGAGGCGGGGCGGGGGCCGGCCGCGGCGCCGCCGTGGCGCCGCGACGTGGGCGCAGCCCGGCCGGGTGATCGCCCGCCGCAGCCGCTGAAGGTGCCCGTGGCGGTCAGGTGAAGGGGCCGTCGGCGATGAAGCGGCGGAGGTGGCGGGCGAAGGTCTCGGCTTCGCCGGGTGGCCAGGAGCTGAGGCTTGCCGCGATGCGGTCGGCCAAGCGCCGACGCAGTGCCTCCACGGTTCGTCGGCCGTGGTCGGTCAGGACCAGGAGTGCCGCTCGCCGGTCGGAGGGGTCGGGTTCACGCCGCACGAGCCCGGCGTCCTCGAGCCTGGAGGCGCGGCGGGTGACACCGGAGCGGTCGAGTCCCACGTCCCGGGCCAGTTCGGCGGCGCTGCGGGGACCGGTCCGGGCCAGCGCGCTCAGGAGCGGATAGGTCAGCTCGTCCACCGCCTCACCCATGCCTTCGGTCAGGGTGCGATGCAGCCGTGCGCGGGTGGCGCGCTTGAGCAGTGTGCCCAGCGCCTCGGCGATCTGCCGGCCTGCGTCATCCTCCACCCCGCCACAATAGCGTGCGCCGCGCACGCATGTGGTGTTACCGTGAGCGGGAAGCGTGCGCGGCGCACGCATATTCGGGATATGCGCTTCGAAAGGGATTGCCATGAACCGCAGCCGCATGGCCGTTGCCCTCACCGACCTCCTGTTCACTCCTGGGCTGGAACTGCACGAGGCCGCCGACCGGCACTTCGCTCCCGACCACCGCCAGCGCACGGACGGGGCATGGGACGACCGCGACGGCTTCCTCGAGCACATCGCCCATCTGCGCACGGTCGTGGCCGAAGGCTCCATCGAAGTGCACGACGAGCTCTGCGACGGCACCCTGTACGCCGATCGCCACACGGTCCACATCACAAAGAACGACGGATCCACCGTGCGCATGGAGGTCTACTTGTTCGGTGAACTCGCACCCGACGGCCGCTTCCGGCGCATCGAAGAGATCACGCTGATGCTCGAGGGCTCGGAAGCGGACCGGCGCACGGGCAGCGCCCGCTGAGGGAGAAGCCGTCCAAACCGTGTGCGTGCGCCAGGTCGGCCGCGCGGCTTTCTGTGGCACGCCACGCGGCCGACCTCCTCCTCCCGTTCCTGCTACGACGCGTCGAGCACCGTCCCGGTCAGCACCGGTCCTCCGTCCCGCGGCTCTTCGGTGTCGTCGGCCAACTGGAAGCGGACCGCCTCGGCCCGCTCCCGGACCTGATCCTTGACCGTGGGCACGCTCACCTCGGCACTCCTCCTGCCCGCCGGGACGGACACCCGGAGGTAGAGGTACTCCAGCTTGGACAACGGGCGCTCGGGATCGGGGGATTCACCGGAGTGCTCCTGCAGCCACTGCGGGTCGACGTCCTTCGTGGACAGTTCGGGCCCGCCGGTGACCGGCCGTACCACGAACAGCGACTCCACATCCATGTCGGCCGCCGCGGACAGGTCCACCCGCCACTTCAGGGGCTTGCCCTCAGTGACCCGGTCGGCGAGCGGCGTCACGGTGACCTTGGGCTTCGGGTCGTCGTTCTCGGCCGTGACCCCGCCCCGGTAGGAGCCGATCACCGAGGTGTGGACCGCCTTCACCAGCACGTCGTGCCGAACGTCCCAGTTGTAGCGGGTGTTGCCCTTGACCTGCACCGGCACCTCGATGTCGTGGCCGCCCGGCCGCACGGTCACCAACCGGTCCTTGGCCTTGCCCGTCACCGGGTCGAGGACGTACAGGCGCACCTGCCCGCTGCCGTGCCCGGACACCCGCACCGGCACCCGGTAGGTGCGCACTCCGGAGTCGCCCTCCTTCACCGCCAGGCGGCCGATGTCGACGCGCGGCAGCGCCGCCGTCCGCACCGCGGGGGTGCCGGGGCGCCAGCCCCAGGCGTCCATCAGCCAGGCGCGGCCCGAGCGCGTGCGCGGCGTCAGCTCCAAGGTCGCCACGTGGCGCAGGTCGAGACCGGCGCGGCGGGCGGCGGTGAGCGGTACACGCAGCTCGCGCGCCCAGTAGGAGGCGGTCCGCACGGTGCCCGGCAGCCCGTCCGCGCGGACGCGGCCGAGCTTCGCCCTGCGGCCGGAGGCGTCGGCGATGGACACCTCCATCCGGGTCCCGGAGGTGTTCGGCGGCACGATCACGCGCAGCGCCAGGTCCTTGGCGCCGTCGAGCGAGACGGGCTCGGCGGGCCGTACCCGCACCGCGGACCCCGCGGCGGACCAGCGCAGCGCCACCGCACGGCGGCCGGTCTCCCGGTCGGTCTCCCACTCGGCGAAGTGCGGCGATGCGCCGACCGTGCCGGATGCGAGGCAGGCGGCGGACGGGTGTGGGTCCACCGCCGAGCACAGCCGACCGCCGCCGGTCACCGAGACCGGGCCGTCCGGCAGGAAACCGCCGGTGCGCCTGGCGCCGACGGCGTGCGTGAGCACCCGCGCGGGATCCGCGGAGGGCGCCCTGGAGCCCGAGCCGTCGAGCAGCGGGCGCACCCGGTCGTCCCCGGCGAGGAACAGCCGTGCCGCCGCGGCGATGTATGTGGCGCCGGCCCTGTGCTGCCGGTCGGCGGTCAGGCGGGTCCCGGTGCCGGGGGAGCACACCGGGTCCCTGTGGTCGGGGTCGTCCCCGAAGTCGTCGTCGGCGGGCGCCTGCGCCTTGCCCGGCGTCCACTCGGTGTTGAAGAAGTTGTGGTTGGCGCCGACCACGTACACGGCGCTGTGCAGTGCGGTGCCGCGGCTGACGCCGCGGGTGCCGTCGATGTACACCTCGCCCTGCAGGTCGGAGACGTCGCCGTCGCAGCCCGGCAGGATCGTCACCGACGGCACGTCGGCGACCGGATTCTGGCCGAAGATCGTCGGGCCGATGAGGACCGTGCCGCCGATGTGCCATCGGGCCGGGCCGCGGGCGCCGTCCTGGTCGGCGGGCGGCGGATGGACGCTGTCCATGGCGGCGCGGTTCACGCCCTCGCCGCCGCGTGAGTGTCCGACGAGCAGGACGCGCGACAGGTCTGCCTTCGGTGCCTTGCGTACGACGTCCGGTGCCGAGGCCGGGTGGGCGGCCCAGTCGGCCCAGCGGGACAGGTGCAGCCGCACCAGCGAGGAACGGGCCTGCGCGCCGCCGTCCTCGGCGGCCCAGTCCTGGCTGTTGATTCCGTTGGCCGAGATCGACACCGTCACATAGCCCTGCGAGGCCAGAAGCCTCTGGTCCTGGAGATAGCCCCGGTGGCTCGGGATCGGCTTCGTACCGGTCGGGCATGGCCAGTCGCCGGTGACGTCGCCGTGAGGCTTGTAGCAGGTCGAGTGGCGGCCGTGCAGGAACAGCGCGAACGGGCGGCGGCCGGTGGCCCCCTTCGGCGCGACCACCACGGCGCGCATCTCGACCGGCACCGAAAGGCCGGGCAGCCGTACCGGGTTGAGGTTGTACTCGCCGGTGACGGTGCGGTACGAACCCGGCTTGCCCGGGTCGACGCTGCCCGCCGGGGCCTGTGCGGACGGCTGCTTCGGCACGGAGACGCGGTCGTGCGGTTGCGGCCGCGTGCCGGGGGCGTCCAGTCGCCTACCGGAGGCCCGGACTTGAAGGCCCTTCAGATCAGCGGTCCGCATGCCCTCCAGACCGAGGTGGAACGTGCGCCCGTCCCTTCCGGGCTGCGGCCGCCCGAGCAGCCGATGCCCGGTGTAGAACCCGACACGTGCGTCCCCCATGGGCACCGGCGTGTCCGACCGCCACACCAGCTCCCGGGCGGCCCCCTTCCCGGTGATCCGCCAACCCGGCGGAAGTCCGCCGCCGTTGTCGGCCGCTGCGGTGAACGGCCGGTTTCCGGGCGGTTGCTGTGCCGACGCCGGTATGGGCGCCGCCCCCGCCAGGGCGAGCACCGCCACGGCAGTGACCCCTGTTCGTCGGGCACGGAACAATGGTCCCCTCCTTGAAAACCCATGCTCGGGCGCCCGTCGGTCCCGGGGCCTCTCGCCTTCCGGATGACGGGATGTGAAGGCCGCGGGTTGCCGGTGAGGAGCGGAGCGGGGGAACCCGACGACGCGATCACGCCAACAATTGCGTCAGCGGGCACCGATTCCCACGGGCCGGACGCTCGGGAACTGCCTGGCCGGACGCTCGGGAGCCGCGTGAGCGGGGTCGGGCTCCAGGATTTGCACATCAGGGTTTGTAGACCTTGCCCGGTTCCGCCACGGCGGGCGCGAGCAGCTGGGGAACGGTGACGAAGGTGTAGCCACGGTTCTTGAGTTCCTTGACGATGCCCGGGACGGCCGGGACGGTTCCCTTGTAGATGTCGTGCAGGAGGATGATGCCGTCGCGTCCGGCCGCATCGAGGATGCGGCGGGTGATGAGGGCGGGGTCGGTGGTGGAGTAGTCCTTCGCGGTGGCGCTCCACAGCACCTGTGCCAGGCCCAGTTCCTTGCTGACCCGGGAGACCTCGTCGTTTGTGCGTCCCTGCGGAGGGCGCATCAGAGTGGGCTTGCGTCCGGTGATCCGCTCAACGGCGTCCTGTGTTCCGGACAGCTCCGCGCGTATGCCGTCCGCGCCCTGATCGGTGAGGATCCTGTGCGACCAGGTGTGGTTGGCCACCTCGTGACCCTCGGCCGCCATGCGCCGCACGGTGCCGGGGTACCGCAGGACATGGTTCCTGCCGAGCAGGAAGAAGGTCGCCCGTACCTTCTCCTCCTTGAGGATGTCCAGCAGGCGGGGTGTGTCCTCGCCGGGACCCGCGTCGAAGGTCAGAGCGATGCACTTGGCCCTTCGGCAGTCGACCTGGCCGGCGGGGACGGCCTTGGAGTGGGCGTTCGCCCGGGCTTCGCTCGGCGAGATGCGTTGCGGCCACAAGGAACTCGCCGTCAGGGAGGCGGCCGCCAGGACGGCTGCCGCCGCGCTCAACCAGCCTGCTCTCTTCTTCCAGGGCATGGCAAAGCTCGCTTTCGTTCAGTGGTGGGTGAGGTTCGGTGAGAGCGCTCGGGTGCGGAGGGTCTCCGGTGGGTCCGCGGTCCCGCGGCCGCGCGCGGTTTCACAGGGGTTGGCGGTGACGGTGATCGGGCCGCAGGTGCCTGCGCGGCCACGCCGTGGGCCGCGCGGGCCGTGCCGCCGCCGTGGCCGCGGATGGTCGCTTTCCTGGCGTTGACACTATGCGCGCAGGTCAGCGGGGGTATCGGCGGGAAGTTCAGATCCCGAGAGGCGGAAGTAGCGTCTCGGGGCGACCCGCACCCCTACCAAAGTCTCGTCGCTCCCCGGAGGGCTCTCGTTCGGCGTATTCGTCGCCTATGTTGACGGGCATGCAATCCCAGTTCCGCGGGAGAGCGCTCGACCTGCTGATCGTGCTGCTGGCCGCCGGCCTTTCCCTGGCGGTGATCCAGCTGACCGGGCGCGGCTTGGCGCTCTTCCCGCAGTTCACGTTCGAGTCCTTGGCCTACCCGCTGAACGCGCTTGGGCTCGGCGAAGCCTCCGACCAGTGGGTGCTGGGCGTGGCCGCCTGCGGTGTGCTGTGGTGGCGGCGCAGGTGGCCGGCCGCCCTGGCGGTCGGGCTCACGGTGGCCGGTCTGTCCTGCCCGCTCGTGATCCCGGCGACGGTGGCGCTGTTCTCCGTGGCGGTGTACCGCCCGCCGGTGATCACGGCGTGGGTGGCCGGTCTCGCCTGCGCCCCCGTAGTGCTGTACTACGTCCTGCTGGCCCACTACGTCGGGCCCCCCGCGACCACCGTCGAGCGCCTGGTTCCCGGACTGGCCGCGATGGCACTGATCGCGGTGGCGGTCGGGTGGGGACTGTTCGTCCGCTCCTTGCACGAGCGTGCCGAGCGCGCGGAGGCCGAGGCGGCGTTGCGCGCCGAGCAGGCGCAGCGGACGGCCCGGGAGGAGATGGCGCGGGAGATGCACGACGTGCTGGCGCACCGGTTGTCGCTGCTGAGCGTGCACGCCGGGGCCCTGGAGTTCAATCCGGGGGCGACCCGCAGCGAGATCGAGCACACGGCCGCGGTGATCCGGGACAGCGCGCACAGGGCGCTGCAGGACCTGCGTACGGTCATCGGTGTCCTGCGGGCACCCACAGCCGAGGAGACCGGCGCCCCGCCTCCCCAGCCCGAGATGGCGGATCTCGAGAGACTGGCACAGGAGTCGCGCGATGCCGGTATGCGGGTCCGGATCGACCAGCGGGTCACCGATGCGGACGCCGTGCCGGCACTCACCGGCCGGACCGTCTACCGCATCGTCCAGGAAGGACTGACCAACGCCCGCAAGCACGCCCCCGGCGCGGCGGTGCGCATTGAGATCACCGGCGGTCCGCCGGACGGGCTGACGCTCCTCGTGTGCAATCGCGCGACGCGCGACGGGACGCGGACCCCCATCCCCGGCAGCGGGCAGGGACTGATCGGTCTGGCCGAGCGCGCCACGCTGGCCGGCGGTCGGCTGGAGCACGGCCGGACCGGTGACGACTACCGTCTGCGGGCCTGGCTACCGTGGGCCACATGATCCGCATCCTGCTCGTCGACGACGACCCTCTCGTCCGCTCCGGCCTGCGCCTGCTGTTCGCCGGTGCACCCGACATCGAGGTCGTCGCCGAGGCCGCCGATGGCAGCGAGGTCCTGCCGCTGGTCCGCGCACTCGCGCCCGACCTGGTGCTCATGGACATCCGCATGCCGACGATGGACGGGCTGGCCGCGACCAAGGCGCTCCGAGGTCCCGCGCCTTCTCCGGAGATCGTGATGCTGACAACCTTCCACTCGGACGAGAACGTCCTGAGCGCGCTGCGCGCCGGAGCGGCCGGCTTCCTGCTGAAGGACACCCCGCCGCGGGAGATCGTCGACGCGGTACGCAAGGTCGCGGCGGGGGATCCGGTGCTCTCACCCCCGGTGATCCAGCAGCTGATCAGCGCGGTCGCCACGGACACGGGTGAGAAGCGGCACGGCGCACGGGCGCGCCTGGGCCTCCTCGGTGAGCGCGAACGGGAAGTGGCCGCCGCCGTGGGAAAGGGCCGGACGAACGCCGAGATCGCGGCCGAGTTGTTCATCAGCGTCCCCACGGTGAAGGCACACGTCTCCAACATCCTCACCAAGCTGGACCTCAACAACCGGGTCCAGATCGCGATGCTCATCCACGACGCGGCACTGTGACGGCCGGCCGACTCCGGGGGGCGAGCGCGCCGTACTCGGCCGGTTCACCCACCCGGTGGCCGCATGAGGCGCGGCCGTCCTCGCCGCCCGCGCCTCGTGCCCGCCCGACCGCCGGAGGTGGGGGAGCGGTCGGCCGATCAGGTCACCAGCCGATGCCGAGGGTCAAGGCTGTCGGGGGGTTGGCGTTGTTCAGGATCTGTACGGACGACTGGTCGTTGATGTCGTCGTAGGGGAAGCCGTATGCCCGCTTGTCGATGCCTATCGTGTGGAAGAAGCCGGCGTAGTCGTTCTTGGGCGTGCTGGTGTAGTAGGCCGACGGCGTGTACCAGTTGGCCGTGTTCTGCGCGACTCCTCGGTTGAACGCGGCGCAGAACTCCGCGCCGAGTTGTTTCTCGGTGTCGCTGCCGGAGGCCAGAGCGCCCGCGCAGGCCACCACGTCGGGTGAGGTCGGCTTGGCCAGGGTGAAGGGGCCCGCGCCGTTCTTGGTGAAGGTGAGGGCGTTGCCGCTGACCCGCCCGGTGAACGTCTCTCCCAGCCGGGTGAGGGTGAACTGATGGGTGGTGTAGTAGGACCAGGTCTGGTCGATGTACGACTGGAGGTGGTTCGCCTGCGAGCCACCGGCCAGGAACAGGTTCGACGAGCGTGGCGCCACGATGCGGTAGGTGTTCTGCAACGGCTTGAACGCCGCCCCCACGGAGGCCGCGTACTGCGACATGACCTGGGCGCGGCTCAGCGTGATGCCGGCGGTGCTGTCGTAGCCGCTCGACGTCTGCTGCAGCCGGGAGGTCATGGGGAAGCCGAACTGGTCCACCTGCGTGGTGTTTCCGCCGAACGCCACCTGGCCGTGGATATAGGTGTACTCGTACCAGTCGTAGTACACGTCGCTGTTGGGGTCGGCGGAGTTGCGCAGGTCAGGGCCGCCCCAGCCCTGGTCGTCGGGCGAGACCGGGATGTACATCGGCGAGCCCAGCGAGATGTAGATCCGTCCTCCTCGGATCTGTGTGGGCGACGGGACCGAGCCCGCCTGGGAGAGGGTGAACGACATATTCGGGTAGTTCACGCCGTTCTTGGTGAGGTGCCCGGGCGCGGTCGCGCCCAGGTGGCTGATGTGGGCCATTGTCCCGTCGGGCTTCATGTACGACCACTGACCGGGCGTGACCTGCCCCAGTACCGTCACATAGACCTGTGAATCGCCGTAGGCGCCATGGGTGTTGTTCTGGAAGGCGATGGGGAAGGAGCCGGCCCCGGCCCCTCCTCCACCACCGCTACCTTCGCCGCTGCCCGCCGTATAGGTGAAGTGCGGTGTGACGTGGAGCGGTCCGCCCTTGTCGTAGGTGAACCAGTACTCCAGCGTCGACCCGCTGCTGAGGCCGCTGACCGTCTGCTGCCACGTACCCCCGTTGTCGGTCATCCGGAAGTCCTGCTCGCCGCCGCCGTTGGGCAGGTAGTGCACGTCCACGAGGGCGGAGGGGGTGGTCGGCTTGAACCAGATCTGCGCCGAGCCGGTGGCCTGCGAGGTGACTCCTTGGGTGTAGTCCGCGGCTGCCTCCGCTTCGACGGCGTCCGCCGTCCCGAGGCCGAGCAGTGCGAACACGGTCAGTACGGCGATCAGAAGCCGCCCGATCACGGAACGCGATCCCGCTGGTCGGCGACCGGCGAGAGGGGTGGGGGGATGTGCCGTCATGAGTGTGCCTTCCGGGCGATTGAGGACAGCGGCCGCGGTACCGGTGGTGCGCGGCCCCGCCAGGAGTCGGATCGGAGATCGAGGTCGGGTGCGAGCAGGGTTTGAGAGCGCTGGTTTTGAGAGCGCTCTCAACTCCGCCCGGATACAGTGCTCTCAGAGCGCGGTTGGGTCAAGAGATGAAACGGTAAACGGTGACATTCATCTTCAATGCTTCATCTTGTGAACGTATGGCCGACGGCACAGGGAGAGAGCTCTGTCCGATCATTGAGGAGGGCGTCAACAGCGACAACGGCGCTGGTGCGGTCCCGGCGCCGACTCAGGAGAGTCCGCCGAACGCGGTGCCCGTCCTGAGGCTCGCCAGAGCCGCGCGGGACGGTGCGTCGGCCTTGCGGTAGATCGCGGACAGTTGGGTCTCGACCGTACGGCGGCTGAGGCAGAGCCTGGTCGCGACGGCCTGGTTGCTCAGTCCCTCCGCGACGGGTTCGGCGACCTCGGGTTCGCGTGCCGTCAACTGGGCGGGCTGTGCGGGAGGCCGGGGGGAGTCGTCCAGGACCTGGGTACGTATCAGCTCGGCCAGGTCGGCCGCACCGGCGACTCGCACAGTCCGGTGAGGTGGGGCGGTGCGGCGGGGGAGCGGGCCGGGGACGACCTGGGACGGGGTGTGGTGGTGTGACCGCCTGCCCTCCGGACTGGGCGGCCGGGCCGCGCGACGCTGCTCCGCCGACGGCGGCCGCGCTTCCCTGATGGCGCGTGATGGTCGAGCGGTCCGCGCCGAACCAGCGGCCCAGCACGTCATGTGTCGTGCCATGACTCAGGTGCGTCAACGTGGCCGGCAGCCGATGGGCGAACACGGAGATTTCCACGACACCTTGCGGTGGGCTACGGGTCCGAGCGCATCGTAGAAATTTCTTCGAGGAATATTGACATGGCTAGAAACCTCTGCGATTTTCTTGGTCAAGCCGCTGAGCCCACCGAACCGCTCACTCGGTAGCCCGACCGGGCGGAGGCACCAGGTGAAGGCGACGGCACCGAGGGCCACCCGCTACAGCGAACCGGCGCCCGGCGGGCGGCAACCCTCCCCAGCACCCCCAGCACGTCGAGAAAAGGCAACCTCATGGCACACCGCGTCAAGCTACGCTGCAGTGCGCTCGCGGCCTCGTCCGCGGGAATCGGCCTGACCCTGCTGCTCACCTCATGCGGGAGCGGCGTCGGGGCCCACAACGACGGGAAGACGATCGTCGGGCTGATCACCAAGACCAACGACAATCCGTTCTACGTGAAGATGCGCGAGGGTGCGCAGAAGAAGGCCGACGAGCTCGGCGTGGACCTGAGGACCTTCGCCGGCAAGGGCCAGGCCGACAACGATTCGCAGGTCAAGGCCGTGGAGAACCTGGTGGCGGCGGGCGCCAAGGGCATTTTGATCACCCCGGCGGACTCCAGCGCGATCATTCCCGCCCTCGACCGGGCCCGTAAGGCAGGCGTCATGGTCGTCGCCCTGGACTCGCCGACGGATCCGGCCTCCGCGGTGGACGGGACCTTTGCCACCGACAACCGGCTGGCCGGCCGCATGATCGGCAAGTGGGCCAAGTCGCGGATGGCGGGCAAGCCTGTGCACATCGCCCTCCTGGACCTCAGCCCCGAGCAGGTCAAGGTCGACGTCCTGCGGGACCAGGGCTTCCTGGAAGGCTTCGGTATCGATGTCGGCAATCCGGAGCGGATCGGCGATGAACGCGACTCGCGGATCGTCGGTCACGAGGTGACCGGGGCGAACGAGGAGGGCGGGCGCGGCGCCATGGAGAAGCTGCTGCAGAAGGACCGGTCCATCAACCTCGTCTACACCATCAACGAGCCCGCCGCCGCCGGCGCGTACCAGGCGATCAAGGCGGCCGGCAAGCAGAAGGACATCACCCTTGTGTCCGTCGACGGCGGCTGTCCCGGCGTCAAGAACGTGGCCGCCGGCATCATAGGCGCTACGTCGATGCAGTTCCCCGTGAAGATGGCCGCCGAGGGCGTCGCCGCCGTGGCCGCGTACGCCAAGGACGGCAGCAAACCCTCCAGCCCACGCGGACGGGACTTCACCGACACCGGAGTCGCCCTCATCACGGACACCCCCGCGGCCGGCCTGGATTCCAAGAAGTCGGACTGGGGCCTGACCCACTGCTGGGGCTAGGTCCTGTCCGCCGGACAGTACCTCGGGCGCGTCCGGCACTCGGCGCCGTCGCAGGCCTCACGGCCGAGGCCGGCATCTGCCGGGCAGCCCGCCCATTCCGCCTCGGACACGGGCCGGTTGCCGCCGCCCCCGGCAGCCGGTCCGGACCCCGGCGGCGCGCGGCGGCCTCCCCGGCCGCGCCGACCGCACCCCCAGACATCTCACACCGTTTCCAGGAGTTGACCGTGGCGCACGACACCGTCACCCCACACGCCGCAGACCCTCCCGCCACGCGGTCGGCGAAGCACGGCCTGATCGCTCGCGGACAGGCGGCCCTGCACACCAAGCCCCTCCTCGGCCCGCTCGTCGTCCTCCTCCTCGCCTCGCTGTTCTTCAGCGTCTGGGTGGGCTCCCGGTTCAGCGACCCGCTCAACATCTCGCTCATCGTCCAGCAGGTGCAGATCATCGGCATGGTCGGCATCGCGCAGACGCTGGTCGTGCTGACGGCCGGCATCGACCTGTCGGTCGGCGCCATCACCGTCCTCGCCTCCGTGGTGATGGGCAAGCTCGCGGTCGACAGCGGCCTGCCCGTGCTGCCGGCCCTGCTCCTCGGCCTCGTCACCGGCGGTGTCTGCGGCGGCCTCAACGGCACGCTGGTCACACGGTTCCGCATTCCCCCCTTCATCGCCACGCTCGGCACCCTCAGCGTCTTCTCCGCACTCACCCTCTTCTACTCGCAGAGCGAGACGATCCGTGCCCAGGATGTGCCGTCCCTGCTGAGCTGGCCGGGCCGCTCCATCCACGTCCTGGGCACCGAGGTGACGTACAGCTCGTTGCTGATGGTCGGCTGTTTCGCCACCGTCGCCTATCTGCTTCGGGGCACCGCGTGGGGCGCGCATCTGCACGCGGTGGGCGACAACCCCGACGGGGCACGCCTCAGCGGGATCCGCACCGACCGAGTACTGCTCAGCGTCTATGTCGTGGCCGGGGTGATCTGCGGGCTCGCCGCGTGGTTCCTCATCGGCCGGATCGGCTCGGTCAGCCCGCAGGCGGGCGAGAACCTCAACCTCCAGTCCATCACCGCCGTCGTCATCGGCGGCACCAGCCTCTTCGGCGGCCGTGGCCATGTCCTCGGCACCCTCCTGGGCTCCCTCATCGTGGGCGTGTTCAGCAGCGGCCTGGCCCTGGCCGGGGTGGAGGCCCTGTGGCAGGTCTTCACCGTCGGCGTCCTGGTCGTCGTGGCCGTCGCCGCCGACCAGTGGATCCGGAAGGTGACCGCATGAAAGCCGGCGACACCGCCACCGGCGTGCCCGCCCTGGAGGCGCGCGGCCTGGTCAAGCGCTACGGACACGTCACCGCCCTCGGCGGAGCCGACGTCGACCTGCGCGCCGGCGAGGTCCTCGCCGTCATCGGCGACAACGGCGCCGGCAAGTCGACCCTCATCAAGTGCCTCTCGGGCGCGGAGATCCCCGACGCCGGGCAGATCCGCCTCTTCGGGGAGCCGGTGCGGTTCCGCAGTCCTCTGGACGCGCGCGACCACGGCCTGGAGACCGTCTACCAGAACCTGGCCGTCGCCCCCTCCCGGGACATCCCGGCCAACCTCTTCCTCGGCCGCGAGCGCCGCAAGCCCGGCCCGCTCGGCAGCGTCCTGCGCCTGCTGGACAAGAAGCGGATGCGGGAGGAGACCCAGGAACTGCTCACCTCCCTCGGACTGCTGACCATCCAGAACTTCTCCCAGCCGGTGGAGACCCTCTCGGGCGGGCAGCGGCAGGGTGTCGCGGTCGCACGCGCCGCCTGCTTCGGCAGCCGGGTGATCATCATGGACGAGCCGACGGCGGCGCTCGGAGTGCGCGAATCCCAACGAGTCCTCGACCTCATCCGCGAGATCAGCGGCCGGGGGGTGCCGGTCATCCTGATCAGCCACGACATGCCGCATGTCTTCGACGTCGCCGACCGCATCCACATCCAGCGGCTGGGCCGGCGCGTCGCCCTCGTGAACACCTGTGACATCTCGATGCCGGACGCCGTCGCGCTGATGACCGGAGCGCTGCATCCGGCGGAGATCGACGGCAGATCCCGCGTGGAACACCCGTGACGGCACATACCGGCCACATCATCACGTTACGGAAACGGACGAACGCGTGAACGTCGACCCCCGCGGCCTCGTGGAACTGTGCGCAGGCACCGGCGCAACCGCCGGCTCCTGCCTGCCCGGACCCACCACGTCCGAGGGGCCGGCCACTTCGTGGCCGAACCCGGCGCGGACGACAGCGCCAGGTCCGCCGATGAACTCGTCGACGCGTTCGTCCGGGAACACCGCCGCACCTCGCTGCTGCGCCGCCACCACTGAGGAGGTCGCCAACATGATCGTCTGTCTCAGCACACCGCAGTGCTCGGCCACCATCGGCGCCTGCCGCTGCGTGGACGGCGGCACCCGCCGGTCCGTGATCCGAGGGGGCCGCCATGCACAACACGCCCTGTAGGCATCCCGGCGCCCGGTCCGCCCCGAACCTGCGCCCGGTGCCCTGCGACGCCGTCTCCGGCGCCTTCCCGGCCCCCGCGGGGACCCGGGCCGACGAGGTGGCGCTGTGGTGGCTCGGCCAGGCCGGGTTCGCCCTGCGTCACCGAGAGCGTCTCCTCCTGATCGACCCGTATCTGTCCGACACTCTCGCCGACAAGTACCGCGGCACGCTCTTCCCGCATGTGCGGATGCACCCCGTCCCGGTGGCGCCGGACACCATCCGCGGCGTCACCGCGGTCCTGTGCACCCACGGCCACACCGACCACATGGACCCGGGCACGATCCGCGCCCTGCTGCGGCACAACGACCCACGCTTCGTGGTGCCGCGCGCCGAGCGGAAGCGGGCGCTGGAACGCGGTGTCCCCGCCACCCGCCTGACCGGCACCACCGCGGGCGAGCGCCTCGAGCTGGACGGCATCACCGTCCAACCGGTCCCCGCCGCCCACGAGCGCCTCGAGCAGGACGAGAACGGGGACCACCGCTTCCTCGGATACGTGCTCACCATCGCCGGGATCCGTGTCTACCACTCCGGCGACTGCGTCCCCTACGACGGTCAGGCCGAGCTGCTGCGCGACCTACGCGTCGATCTCGCGCTGCTGCCCGTCAACGGCCGCGACGCCTACCGCACCGACAACGGCGTCCCCGGCAACTTCACCGTCCAGGAAGCGGCCGAGCTGTGCGAGACGGCCGGGATCCCGCGGTTGCTGTGCCACCACTTCGGCCTGTTCGACTTCAACACCGTCGATCCGGACGACGCCCGCGACGAACTTCGCCGCCGTGCCGCGCCACTGTCCTGGACCGTGCCGGACGTCGGCGGCGCCTACGTCCTGACCCCGGGCGACATCACCGCGAAAGAGATCCGATGAACCCCCGTGAGCTCCTCGAGGAACTGCGCCGAATCCGGCTCGTCCCGGTCGTCACCCTGCCCCACGTACGCCACGCCGGCCCGCTCGGCGAGACGCTTCACGAGGCGGGGCTCCCGGTCGCCGAGATCACCTTCCGCACCCGGGCGGCCGAGCAGGGGATCGCCACCCTGCGGGCCCGCCACCCCGGGCTGCTGGTCGGCGCCGGAACGGTACTGGACCGCGCGACCGTGGACCGCGCCGCCGACGCGGGGGCCCAGTTCGTGGTGGCGCCGGGATTCAACCCGGACGTCGTGGACTACTGCCGCGAGCGGGAGATCCCCGTCGTCCCGGGCGTCAACAGCCCCACCGGCATCGAGGCGGCCCTGGCCAAGGGGCTGCCGCTGGTGAAGTACTTCCCGGCCGAGGCGTCGGGAGGGCTGCGGCTGCTGGACGCCATGGCCGCCCCGTACGGCGAGGTGGCGTTCATGCCCACGGGCGGCCTGACGCCCCACAACCTTCCCGACTACCTGAGCCGGCCGCAGGTGGCCGCGTGCGGAGGCACCTGGATCGCCACCGCGGGCCTGCTGACCGAGGGGGCGTACGAGGCCATCGGACGCAACGCCCGCCGCGCGGTGGAGATCGCCGCCGCGGCCACCCCCTGAACCATGCCCCTCGCGCGCCCCGGCGCGCGAAACCGACCACGTACGCCGTCACACCCACAAGGGGATCCCATGACCACCACCTACGAACCCGCCCCCGGCACCGCGCTGGAGGGCAAGGTCGCCATCGTCACAGGCGGCGCCTCCGGCATCGGCGAGGCCGTCGGACGGATCTTCGCCGCCAACCGGGCCAAGGTCCTCCTGGTGGACAACGATGGCGACCGACTCCAGCAGATCGTCACCTCCATCCGGTCCAAGGGCGGCATCTGCGTGGGCGTCGAGGCCGACGTCACCGAGGAGGAGCAGGTCCAGGACTTCTTCCGGTCCGCCGTGCAGGAGTGGGGCCGCGTCGACCTCCTCGTCAACAGCGCCGGCCGCGACTCCCTCTCGCCCCCGGTGACCGAGGTGACGCTGGAGGAGTGGAACAAGACCATCGGCCCCAACCTGACCGCGGTCTTCCTGTGCTGCCGCGAGGCCTTCCGTGTCATGGAGAAACAGCCCACCGGCGGGCGCATCATCAACATGGGGTCCTCCTCCGCACGGCTGGCATCCGGACCCGGCCACAGCCCCTACCGCGCCTCCAAGCACGGAATGATGGGGTTCAGCAAGAACATCCTGCTCGAGGGCAAGGACAAGAACATCGGTGTGACGGTGATCAACCCGTCACACGTCAAGACCCCCATGACCGAGATCATCGACAAGGGCCTGTACGACGGCGACATCCCCGCCTACCTCGACGGCTGGCTGGACGAGAAGGAGCTCGCCGAGGGCGTCCACGCCAGCTGCATCGACGTCGACAACGTCGCCGAGATCTCCCTGTGCGTCGCCACGCGCACGCCCGACGTCACCATCCCCCAGATCGCGCTCTACCCGACCCACAAGGCGCACCGCTACGGCATGGAAGTCTGAGGCAGGCGAGCGATGAAGGCAGCAGTACTGCAATCCGGGGGCGTCCTCACCTTTACCGACGTCCCCGCCCCCGCCCCCGTGGGTGACCGCTCCGTGCTCGTCCGCGTCGGCGGTGTGGGCGTGTGCGGCTCGGACGTGCTGAGATACGGCCGAGGCAAGGCGTACCACTACCCCCTCGTCCTGGGCCACGAGTTCTCCGCGGTGGTCGAGGAGGCGCCGCCGGGAAGCCGCTTCGCCCCCGGAGACCGCGCCGCGGTCTTCCCCCTGCTGCCCGACCCGGCGGACCCGATGACGCAGATCGGCGAGTACGCCGTCAGCTCCGGCTACGACTACTACGGGTCGCGGCGCGACGGCGCGATGGCCGAGTTCCTGCACGTCCCCGAGGCCAATCTGGTGCCGGTGGAACGGGATGTGCCACTGATCCACGCCGCCATGGTGGAACCCGCGGCGGTCGCCCTGCACGCCATGCTGAAGTTCCGGCTGCCGGCCCATGCCACCGCGCTGGTGATCGGGGCCGGACCGATCGGCGCGCTGGCCGCCCAGTGGCTCCGCATCCTCGGCGCCAGCGAGGTGTACGTGGCCGACGTCGACGAGCGCAAGCGCACCGTGATGGCCGGCCTCGGCTTCCCGGTCATCGACGCGTCCGCCGGTGACACCGTGGACGCCGTCCGTGAGCTGACCGGCGGCCGGGGCGTGGACTGCGCGGTGGAGGCCGGCGGCCTGCCCGCCACCCTCGTCCAGGCCATCACCGCGGCCGCCCCGCTCGGCCAGGTCGTGCTCCTCGGCGACCTGTCCGGCGACCTGACCCTGCCGCGCGCCCTGGTCTCCTCCGTCCTCCGCCGTGAGCTGCGCATCTACGGCACCTGGAACTCC
Organism: Wenjunlia tyrosinilytica; assembly: GCF_014646055.1. GTDB lineage: Bacteria > Actinomycetota > Actinomycetes > Streptomycetales > Streptomycetaceae > Wenjunlia > Wenjunlia tyrosinilytica. Next base: position 139,181 of record NZ_BMMS01000017.1, on the reverse strand, counting down.
AGGATCACCCCGGCCGGACGCAGCGAGTGGGACATGGTGGTCCGCCACCTCGGCCGTGACCTGAAGGTGGCGCCGCTGATCAGCCACACCCCCCGCCTGGAGGAGGCAGCCGCGATGTTCGCGGACATGTTCGAGCGCCGCACCTGGTACAACAAGGTCGTCTTCGCGGTCGCTGACGAGGCGCAGGCCGAGTCGATCCGGCCCGGTGCCGTCGGAGGTGTCTTGTGAAGGCCGCCGTTCTGCACCGGCCGGGCGCGCTGACCGTGGAGGAGGTGGCCGAGCCCACCGCCGGTGACGACGAGCTGCTGGTGCGGGTACGGGCGGCCTCCATCTGCGGCACCGACCTGCGCATCCTCAAGCACGGCCACTTCAAGATCCCGGACGGACAGCGCCGGGTGCTGGGCCACGAGGTCGCCGGAGACGTGGCGGCGGTCGGCCCGCGGGTGACCGGGTTCCGCGAGGGCATGCGGGTCAGCGTCACCCCGAACGTGGGCTGCGGCCGATGCGACATGTGCCGCAGCGGCTACAACAACATGTGCCCGGACTACGAGGCGTTCGGCATCAGCATCGACGGCGGCTTCCAGGAACTGCTGCGGGTGCCCGGCTTCGCCGTCCAGCGCGGCAACGTCTTCCACGTCCCCGATGGCCTCTCGTACGCCGAGGCGGCCCTGGTGGAACCGTTCTCCTGCTGCTACAGCGGGCAGCGCGGGCTCAGGGTGGGACCCGAGGACGTCGTGGTCATCACCGGGGCGGGCCCCATCGGCGCGTTTCATGTGCTGCTCGGCAAGCTCGCCGGTGCCCGCAAGGTGATCATCTCCAACCGCAGCCGTCCTCGCCTGGACCTGGCCGCCCGGCTCGGCGCCGACGTATGCGTCAGCGTCCGCGAGCGGGACCTGGCCGAGGTCGTACGGGAGCACACCGGCGGCCGGGGCGCGGACGTGGTCATCACGGCGGTGTCCGACCGACAGGTGCAGGCACAGGCCGTGGAACTGCTCGCCGCCCACGGCCGGCTCAATTACTTCGCGGGACTCGGCGCCGCGCAGACCGTCCCCGTCGACACCAACACCGTGCACTACAAGGGGCTCACCCTCACCGGGACGACTGGCTCGACCAACGGCGACTACGGCCGCTGCCTGCGGCTGGTCGGCGAGCGCCGCGTCGATCTGTCACCGCTGGTCAGCGAGGTGTTCCCGGTGGAAGAGATCCATGACGCATTCGCCTACGCGGCCTCAGGAGCCGGAATGAAGGCGGTGGTCGCGTTCGACGGCGACCCCCGCGCCACCGCGCCGCACCCCGCGGCATCAGGGGAGGGCAGGGAGAACCCATGACACACCGTTATGTCATGGCCTTCGACGCCGGCACCACCGGCATCCGGGCCATCCTCTTCGACAGGACGGGCGACATCGCAGCCGCCGCCAGCCAGGAGTTCCCGCAGATCTACCCGCGGCCCGGCTGGGTCGAGCACAATCCGCTGGACATCTGGAACACCCAGGTGACCGTCGCCAAGCAGGTGCTGGCCCAGGCCGAGTGCGGTGCCGAGGCCGTCGCCGCCATCGGCGTCACCAACCAGCGTGAAACCGTGGTGGTCTGGGACCGAGCCACCGGGGAGCCCGTCCACAACGCGATCGTGTGGCAGGACCGCCGCACCGCCGCCCTGTGCGAACAGCTCAAGGCCCGCGGACTTGACGAACACGTCAGGCGGACCACCGGGCTGATCATCGACGCCTACTTCTCCGGCACCAAGGTGAAGTGGATCCTCGACCACGTTCCCGGCGCGCGGGAGCGCGCCGAGCGCGGCGAGCTCGCCTTCGGCACCGTCGACACCTGGTTGATCTGGAACCTGACCGGCGGCGCCGCGCACGTCACCGACTACACCAATGCCTCGCGCACCATGCTGTTCGACATCACCCGTCTCGACTGGGACGGGCGGCTGCTCGACGAGCTCGACATCCCCCGCTCGATCCTGCCCGACGTCCGCCCCACCAGCGAGGTCTACGGCCATACCGAGGAGTCCGTGCTGCTCGGCGCCCGCATCCCGGTCGCCGCCGCCGTCGGCGACCAGCAGGGCGCGCTTTTCGGCCAGGCGTGCTTCGAGGCGGGCATGGTGAAGGCGACGTACGGCACCGGAGCCTCGCTGGTCCTCAACACCGGCGCCGACCCGGTCTTCAGCAGCAGCGGCATGCTCACCACCATCGCCTGGGGGGTCGACGGCGGCGTCCGGTACGCCCTGGAAGGTCTGATCTTCGTGGCCGCCGCCTCCATCCAGTGGCTGCGCGACGAACTGCAGATCATCTACGACGCCGAGGACACCGAGTACGCCGCCCGCGGTGTGCCCGACACCAACGGCGTCTACGTCGTGCCGGCCTTCGTGGGGCTCGCCGCCCCGTACTGGGACCAGTACGCCCGAGGCGCCATCCTCGGCCTGACCCGCGGCGCCAACCGCAAGCACATCATCCGCGCCACCTTGGAATCCATCGCCTACCAGATCCGCGACGTCATCACCTGCATGGAGACCGACTCGGGCATCCCCGCCCGGGAGATCAAGGTCGACGGCGGCGCCACCGCCAACAACTTCCTCATGCAGTTCCAGGCGGACATCCTCGACGTCCCCGTGCTGCGCCCGACCGTCATCGAGTCCTCTGCCCGGGGCGCGGCGTTCCTCGCCGGCCTCGCCACCGGGTTCTGGAACGACCGGGCCGAGCTGGCCGGCACCTTCCGGCTCGACCGCCGCTTCGACTCCGCGATGGACCGCGCGAGGGCCGACCGGCTCTACGGCGGCTGGCAGCGGGCGGTGGGCCGCGCCCGGGACTGGGAAGAGCACTGACCCGGCCGGTCCCCCCGGCTCCTCGAAGGAGAACCGACATGCCGCGGACGTACGAACCCGCCGCACGCCCGACGATGTACTTCATCGGCGTCACCACCACCAAGTCGTCCATCATGAAGGTCTTTCCGGCTTGGGCGCGCGAGCTGGACCTCGACGCCGTCATCCAGGGCATCGACCTTCCGCTGGACGACACCCCCGACCACTACCGGGAGGTCGTCGAATTCATCAAGAAGGACCCCAACTCGCTCGGCGCCCTGGTCACCACCCACAAGCTCAACCTCTACAAGGCCGCTCACGACCTGTTCGACGGCGTCGGCCGGGACACCGGGCTGCTGGACGAGGTCAGCAGCATCTCCAAGCGCGGCGGCCGGCTGTGGGGCCACGCCATGGACCCCGTCACCAGCGGCCTGGCCCTGGAGGACATCGTCCCCGACGGCTACTGGTCCCGTACCGGAGGAGCCGAGATGCTCCTGCTCGGGGCGGGTGGCTCCGCTCTCGCCCTCACCCTGTATCTGCACAACCGCGCGACGGCCGGACACGACGTCCCCTCCCGCATCGTGGTCACCAACCGCCGCGAGGCGAGGCTGCGAGAGATGCGCACCGTCCACGAACGCCTCGGATTCGCCATTCCGGTGGAATACCACCTGACCCCCGAACCACGGGACAACGACGAACAGCTGCGCACCCTCGCCGCCCGCTCCGTCGTGGTCAACGCGACCGGACTCGGCAAGGACCGGCCCGGCTCTCCGCTGACCGGCTCGGCCGTCTTCCCTCTGGGCGGCATCGCCTGGGACTTCAACTACCGCGGAGACCTGCTCTTCCTCGACCAGGCCCGGGCCCAGCGGGCCGCCCGGGAACTGCGTGTGGTCGACGGCTGGCTGTACTTCATCCACGGCTGGACCCGCGTCATCGCTGAGGTCTTCCACACCGATATCGCCACCCACGGCCCCGCCTTCGAGCGGCTGTCCCGCATCGCCCGCGACGTCACCCAGGAGAACACATGAGCGCCATCGCCCCCCGGCCCGCGATCGTCACCGACTTCAGCCTCGTCACCGGCCTGTCGCAGAGCAGGACCCCCCTCCAGCGCCGCATATCCGCCATGGCCGGCATGTACGCCGACCAGGGGGCCGCACAGCGTCTGGCCCAAGAGGACGTCCTGGTCTACGAGTTCTTCGACATGGGCGTCCCCGACAGCCCGGGCGAGGTGGCCTACGGCACCAGCATCACCTATCCGGGCAAGGTCGGTGACGAGTACTTCATGACCAAGGGCCACTTCCACTCGGTACTCGACACCGCCGAGATCTACTACTGCCTGCGCGGCCGGGGTCTGCTGATGATGGAGAACCCCGAGGGCGATGTGCAGTGGGAGGAACTCACCCCCGGCAAGGGCGTCTACGTCCCCGGCCGGTACGCCCACCGCTCCATCAACACCTCGCCCGACGAGCCGCTGATCACTTTCTTCGCCTTCCCCGGCCACGCCGGACACGACTACGGCACCATCGAGTCCAAGGGGTTCCGCAAGATCGTGGTGGAACGAGACGGCGCCCCGCTCGTCGTGGACAACCCGCAGTGGGCGCAGTGACCTGCCGGATCGCCGTGACGCCCCGCTCGCTGTCCCAGGGCGGCCACCCTGCCCTGGCCGCCCTGGAGGCGGCGGGCTACGACCTCCTGTTCCCCACCCCCGGGCGCCAGCCCACCCGCGAGGAACAACTGCAGTTCCTGCCCACCTGCGTCGGCTACCTCGCCGGGGTCGAGCCGATCACTCGTGAAGTGCTGGCCGCGGCCCGTGGCCTCAAGGTCATCAGCCGCAACGGGGTGGGGGTCGACTCCGTCGACCTGACCGCCGCCGCCGAGCAGGGGGTCGCCGTCGAGACCACCGCAGGAGCCAATGCGCAGGGCGTCGCCGAACTCGCCATCGCCCTCATGCTCGCCGGGCAGCGCCACATCCCGCCGCAGGACGCGGCGCTCAAGGTGGACCGGTGGCAGCGCATCGAGGGCCGGGAGGTGGCGGGACGCACCCTCGGCGTCGTGGGGTGCGGGCAGATCGGCCGCCGGGTCGTACAGCTCGGCCTCGGGCTCGGCATGTCCGTTCGCGCCTTCGACGCCTGGCCCGATCCGCGGTTCACCCCTGCCGGGGACTTCTCGTACACCACCATGCGGGGCCTGCTCGCCCGGTCGGACGCGGTGACCCTGCACTGTCCGCCCGCTGAGCGGCCACTCATCGACAAGGACGCCATCGCCGCCATGCGGCCCGGCGCCTATCTGGTCAACACGGCCCGGTCGAGCCTGGTCGACGACGGCGCGGTCCTCGAAGCCCTCGTCGGGGGCAGGCTCGCCGGGTACGCCACCGATGTGTACGACCAGGAACCGCCCGCGCCCCAGGAACTGCTCCACCACCCTCGGGTGATCACTACGCCCCATATCGGGGGGTACACCACGGAGAGCGTGGAACGCGCCACCCGCGCGGCGGTGGAGAATCTGCTACGCGTTCTTACCGCCGCTTTCTGAGACCACGGAGCGAGTCATGGCTGTCCCGGCAGATGAGGCCGGCAATGTGCTGCGTCTCATCACCAGCAAGCTGCCGTACCTACCGGGCGCGCTGCGCCAGATCGGCGAGTACCTGCTGGCCCATCCCCAGCAGGCGCAGTCGATGACCATTTCACAATTGGCCTCGGCCTGTGGAGTGGCCGAGTCGACGGTCTCCCGGTTCGTGCGCGAGTTGCGCATGGACAGCTACCACTCGCTCCGCCTCAGCCTCGCCGAGGCCACCTTCGCCACCCGCTCGGCGGGCGCGGGCCGGGACGAGGAGTTCGTCTACGAGGGCATCCTCCGCGGCGACGAGGCTCCCGCCATCGTGGGCAAGATCGAGCGCAGCAGCCGCCAGGCGCTGATGCAGACCGCCAAGCAGGTCAGCGGCGACGCCATCGGTCGGGCCGTCGATCTCCTGCACGACGCGGCCGCGGTGGTGTTCTGCTGCATGGGCTCCTCCAGCATCGCGGCGGAAGAGGGGGTCATGCGGTTCACCCGGGCGGGCAAGAAGTGCCTGCTCTACCGCGACCAGAGCGTGCAGGTCATGCTGGCCACCATTCTGACCCCGCAGGACGTCCTGATCGGCATCAGCGACTCCGGCCAGTCCACCGCGATCGTGGAAGCCATGCGGCTTGCCCGGCGGACCGGCGCCACCTCCATCGGTATCACTTCCGCCCAGGACAGTCCCCTCGCGGAGCTCAGCGATGTGCCGCTGTTCACCTCCAACGTCACGGGGGAGGGGCTGTACGGAGAGTCCGTCACCTCCAAGTGGGGCCAACTCCTCCTGATCGACATCCTCTACGCCACCTACGCCGCACGCCACTTCGACGACACTCTCCAGCACCTCAAGGAGACGTACGAGGCGGGCATCCGCCACTCCCGATTCCCCGCACACCCGCCGACGGAGGGCTGACGGGCGAACCGCGCCGCCCTTCGATGCGCTGGACGGGCTCATGGCCGCGGTCCGGGCGCGCGAAGGGCGGCGGCGGGCAGCTGTGCCAGAGGATCACTCCGCGGCGGTGGTTGAGTCGGCGGTGGCCGGTCGACCACGACGTCGTGGCATTCATGCGTAGCGGTCGCACTCGTGGTGAGCACGACCGACGGTGGGGGCTTCATCCCGCTGGGCCACGAGCGACGGGGACCCCTTCGCGCCTTCTCGCGACCCATCAGAGTGGAGTCGGCGCCCGATGTCCCAGAACATCCATCCGGCTGAACTCGGGCAAGAACGCCGTGGATTCGGACGGGGCCCCGGCCGCTACGCCATTGATATACACGTCGCGGAACCAGCACACCGTTGCTGCGACAAGAAAATGAGGTGACTCCCATGACGCCTTCCCGCACCCCTCACGTCGACCCGGCAGCGCCCGCTCGGGCAGCGCCACCGAGGGCTCACGGCCCGGACCGGATCGCCGTGATGGCCGACGGGCCCGCCGCCGGCACTGCCACTCTCGGTCCAGACCTGCGGATCCTGGCCGTGGACAGCAGCTTCATCAGGTACTTCGGTAGATCCTCCGCGGAGCTGTGCGGCCTCAACCTGTACGAGCTGCTGCATCCCAGTTCCCTGCCCGTCCTGCGCGAGCACTTCCTGCGTCTGCGCGACGGGCGGCGGTCCCGCTTCACCCAACACGTCCTCGCACGCGGTTCGCGGGACGAGGTCTTCCCGGGCGTGCTGACCGGCGTGCCCGTCCAGGGCCGGTCCGACCAGCGGTCGGCCGTCATCGTCCTCGTCAAACCGGACGGTCGGGTGGCCGATGAACCGCCCTCCACCCGGCACCGGATACTGCTGTCACCGGTGGAGGCCCGGATACTCGAAGGGGTGGCCGAGGGTACCTCCACCGTGCAGATGGCCGCCAAGCTCTATCTCAGCAGGCAGGGCGTCGAGTACCACGTGGCATCGCTGTTCCGGAAGATGAAGGCGCCCAACCGCGCGGCCCTGGTCTCGCGCGCGCACTCGGTGGGCATGCTGACCGTGGGCGCCTGGCCGCCCCGGGTGGTCCCGGACTACGTGAAATGACCCTCTTCCGCAGGTCTCCAGCAGGTCTCCCGCAAGGGGGGCGGGCCGGTTACCGGGCGAGTCCGTCATGCGCCACCCGCCCCGGTACCCGTTGACCCATTCACTTGCTAAACGTTCAGCCAGTTTCTAAGGTGGGGTCATGGACGACGCCGCCCCTGGGGCACTTGGCTCATTGGCCGACGGCCTGGCGCGGAGCAGCCGCTTGCCCCGCCTCACGCCATTGCCGGAACAGGACTGGGATGCGCGAGCGCGTGGGCTGTTGGCCGGCGCTCCGCGGGATCCCGGAGGGCGGGTGCCCAATATCTTCTCCACGTTGGTCCGCCACCCGGACCTCTACGCCGCCTTCATGCCTTTCGGCGCTCAGTTGCTGCGCGGCGGGCTGCTGCCCGGAAGGGTGCGGGAACTGCTGGTCCTGCGCACCGCGCACAACACCGGGGCCGCATACGAGTGGGGACGGCATCTGCCGCTGGCCGAGGCCGAGGGTCTCACCGCCGACGATGTCGCCCGCATCGCGCAGGGTCCGGAGGACACGGGATGGACGGACCTCGACAGGCATCTGCTCCGGGCCGCCGATCAGCTCCACAGCGACGCCCGGATCTCGGCCGGCACCTGGAATGCTCTGGCGTCCCGCTACGGAGAGGCCGAGCTGATAGAGATCGCCATGCTCGTCGGCCAGTACCACATGGTGGCGTTCTTCCTGAACTCCGCCGGCGTGCAGCTGGACCCCGGCTTCGAACCCTTCGAGGCGACCGCAGGGGTGGAACGGACGCACACCGATGACTGAGCTCCGCAAACCGCAGGCGGAGGAACGCGGCCTGGCAGGGCGCAGGCTCCTGGTGATCGGCGCGGGCACACGTGCGGACGAGGATCCGCACGCACCCGTCGGCAACGGGCGGGCCATATCCGTGCTTGCCGCCCGCGAGGGAGCCAAGGTGGCCTGCGCCGACGTCGTGCCCGAGGCGGCGGACGCCACCGCGAAGCTCGTGACCGCCGAGGGGCGTCGCGGGACCGCTCTGACAGCCGATGCCACCGACCCCGACCAGGTCGGCGCCTTGGTCGCCGAGGCGGCCCGCGAGCTCGGAGGCCTGGACGCGCTCGTGGTGAATGTCGGAATCGGGCTCGGCGCCGGTTTGGCGGGCTCCTCACTCGAGGACTGGGACCGCGTTCTGTCCCTCAATCTGCGCGCGCCCTTCCTCGCCGCGAAATACGGCCTGCCGGTGATGGAGGAGGGCGGCGCCATCGTCTTCATGGGGTCGGTTGCCGCCCTGCGTGCCGCTACCGGTTCGCCCGCGTACGACAGCTCCAAAGCGGGTCTGCTGGGTCTGGCCCGGCATGTCGCCAAGGAGGGCGCCGCCCGCCGTATCCGCGCCAACGTGGTGGTGCCGGGCCTGATCGACACTCCGATGGGCCGCCAGGCGTCCGCCGCACGTGCCTCCAGGACGGCCTCCTCCGCCCGGATCCCGCTCGGCCGCCAGGGCACTGCCTGGGAGGTGGCCCAGGCCGTCACGTTCCTGCTGTCCGACCGCGCCTCCTACATCACGGGCCAGCAGCTGATCGTGGACGGCGGACTGAGTGCGGTCTGACCGCACCTCACCGGTCGGCCGGTGTGCGCTGCCGGGCTCCCACGTGCGGCCCTGACGGCTGGGGTCAGCCCTTCCTCTTCCCGGGGGCGAGCGCCAGCAGCACCATCTCTCGGGCCGCTCGGCCGACTTCCTCCAGGCGGACGCGGGAGGGGTCCACCTGGTACTGGAGCAGAACGCCCCGGGCCAGGCTCTCCAGCAGGAACGCCTGCGCCCGCGGATCCACGCCCGGGCGGATGCTCCCGTCGGCGATTCCCTGCCGAATGTCGTCCTCCACGCCGGTGCGGACCAGGTCGAGTTGACCGGCCAGGGGCGGTTGCGCGGCCTCGCCCGAGCTGCCGACAGCCTCGACCAGCAGCACCAGCAGCGCGCGGGCCCGCACCCCCGGGCCCGGCTCCGCCAGAGCGGAGAAGTACTGTTCCAACTTGGCCAGTACGGCTTCGAACCCCGTCATGTGTTCGTATCCCGGCAGTGCCCGGAGCCGGTCGAGGAAGACCTCGCGGATGTCGTGGACGACCGCCTCGACGAGTCCGGCCTTGGAACTGAAGTGGTAGTTGACCATGCCGCGGCTGACCCCGGCGCGGTCACCGACCTTCTTCACCGTCAAGCCCCGGTAGCCCTCCTCCGCGAGGATCCCCAGCGCCGCGTCGAGCAGCCTGCGTCGCGAGGCCTCCCGCTGGTCGTCGCGCATCGTCGCAACAGGGCCGTTCGGCGTCGTGGTATCAGTCATCGCCCCAGCATTGTCCCATCCACCCTGGTCAGCTGCTCGAAACGCGCCCGTGGACGTCTGTACGTCATCCACGTCGGAGTGCCGCAGGCGTGCTGGACGCGGGCGGCACCGGGTCGGAACTCTGCGCCCAGCCGCTGAGCCCGGGCCATTCGGCTTCCGTTCGCGGTTTCCCTGTCACGCCTGTGGACAACGCCTGCTCCGAATGGAACGCTCACTACAGAGCCGCCCACTGCAGAGCCGTTGCCGGGCCCGGGGGAGATGTCGTGCCCATCGCGCCGTACGGATGCGGCGGCTCGTACGACCTGGCGCAACAGAGCCGGCGCAACAGCGCGGTCCGACGGACCCGGCACCGCCTCGCCATCGCAATGCCGGTCAGCATCCCTCAGCGGACGGGAGTTCACCCGATGAGAAACCGCACCCGCTCAGCCATGCCCGCCGCGGTGTTACTCGTCATGGCGGCGTATCTGCCCACCCCGGCCTCCGCCAACGAAGCGCGGGGGGAATCCGGGCCCGGAGAGTTCACCGTGGACACCACCGCCGACGCCGTGGACGCCGACCCGTCGGACGGCGAGTGCCGCACGCGGACGGGAGGTTGCAGCCTGCGTGCCGCGGTCATGGCCGCCAACGCCCGGCCGGGCAGCACGATCACGCTGCCCGCCGGCCGGTACCGGCTGACCATCCCGCCCAACCCCCGCCTCATCATCGGCTCGCACCCCGATCCGAGCACCGGTGACCTGAACGTCAACGCTCCCACCACGATCAGGGGAGCGGGGGCGCGCACGACTGTCATCGACGCCAACCGCATCGACCGGGCCTTCCGCATGCGGGCGGACAGCCGACTGTCCGACCTCACCATCATCGGGGGAGTGGCCAGGCAGCGCGAACTTCCCTTCACCGACACCGGTGGCGGCGCGATAGCCAACGGTCGGCACATGACCCTCAAGAGCGTCGCCGTGACCGGGAACTCCGCCGGCTACGGCGGCGGCATCTTCAACGTCCCCGGCTCGCACCTCGACCTGATCGACAGCACGGTCAGCGGCAACACCGCCGGGGAGGCCGGGGGCATCAGATTCGACGACGGCGGCACGGTGACGAATTCGACGATCTCCGACAACCGGGTGACCGACCCCGGCGACCGCCCCGGAAGCCTGGGCGGCTACGGCGGAGGCCTGGACATCCGCGGCCTCGGGCACGTACAGATCCTCAACTCCACGGTGACCGGCAACAGCGCGACCGACGGCGGCGGCGGGATCAATATCGCCCCCGCCTATCTGGACAGCCTGCCCCCGCCGATCACCGACATCATCGATCTCCCACTGGGACACCTCACCCTGCGGAACTCGATCATCGCAGGCAACACCGGGGCGGGAACACCGGCCGACTGCGATCGCGTCTTCGCGGACATCGCCTCAAACGGGCACAACATCGACAGCGACGGCAGCTGCGGCCTGACCGGCGAGGGTGACCTGCCCAGCCGTACCGCGCTGGTCGGCCCCCTCGCCGACAACGGCGGGCCCACGGACCCGCACGCGCTGCTGCCGGGCAGCCCCGCGCTCGACGCGGCTGCCGAGTGCCCCGCCACCGACCAGCGCGGAATCCCCCGTCCTCAGGGCGCCGCCTGCGACATCGGCGCGTACGAACGCACGCGGTGACACCCGTGGCCCGGTCCGGGAGGCAAGCATCACGCTCGCCCGGCGGCGCCTCCCTCACCGAAGGCAGCCCTCACCGGTGACAGACGGAGCGAAAGGAGACTTCATGAGATCCCGCAGCGTCCGCACCCCCGCCACCACCCGTGCCCTGACCGCCCTCGCGGCCCTGCTGTGCACGATCACGGTGCCTGCCGCGGCCCGCGCCGACTCCGCCCACACCCCGCTGGTCGTCCATACCGCCCAGGGGCCGGTGCGCGGTGCGGCCGGTCCCGATGGCGGCAGGGTCTTCCACGGCATCCCCTTCGCCGCCCCACCGACAGGGCAGCTGCGCTGGCGACCGCCCCGGCCACCGGAACCCTGGTCCGGCGTACGCGACGCGACCACCCCGGCCGCCCCCTGTGCCCAGTCACCACTGACGCTGCTCCCCGACGGCGGGCCGGTCCTGCCCGGCGAGTCCAACCGGACCGGCAGCACATCGGAGGACTGCCTGTACCTCAATGTGCGGGCCCCGGCCCGCACCGTCGGCAGGAACCTGCCGGTGCTGGTCTGGTTGCACGGGGGCGGCAACACCTTCGGCGCCGGGAGCGACTACGACGGCTCGGTCCTCGCGGCCCGCGGTGTGGTGGTGGTCACGGTCAACTACCGGCTCGGAGCGCTCGGCTTCCTCGCCCACCCCGCCCTGTCCGCCGAGAGTCACGACCGTGCTTCGGGCGACTACGGCCTGATGGACCAGCAGGCCGCGCTGCGCTGGGTCCGCCGCAACATCGGGGCGTTCGGCGGCGACCGCGACAGGATCACTCTCGGCGGCCAGTCGGCCGGATCCGCGGACACCTGCCTCCACATCGCCTCGCCGACCGCGAAGGGCCTGTTCCGCCGGGCGATCCAGCAGAGCGGCAGCTGCACATCGGACGGCGCCCCGACCCCGCTCACCCTGAGCGCGGCCGAGGACCGAGGGCGGAGCCTCGCCGCGTCGGTCGGCTGCGCCGACCCACAGGCCGCGGCGGCCTGCCTGCGTGCCGTACCCGCCACGGAGCTCATCCGCGCAGCCCCCGGGGCCGCATCCCTGTGGACGCCCAACACCGGGCCGCGCATCCTGCCCGTCCCACCGCGGACGGCGTGGTCCACCGGGCAGGTCAACGCGGTCCCCACCCTGAGCGGCAGCACCCATGACGAGTACCGGTACTTCACAGCGCTCTACGTCGACCTGCTCGGGGGCGGTCCGCTCACGCCCCGCAGTTACGCCGCCCTGATCAGGCGCGAGCACGCCGACCGGGCGGACGCCGTCCTCGACGCCTACCCGGCTTCAGCGTTTCCCTCACCCGATCTTGCCTACTCCGCGGTCGGCACCGACCAGCGGTTCAGCTGTCCGGCGCGGGCGGACAGCCGCCTCTACAGCGGCAGGGCACCCGTCTACGCGTACGAGTTCGACGATCCCGGCGCACCCCCCTTCATCCCGGCGCCGTACACCCCGCAGGGCGCCTTCCACGCCGCAGAGCTCGCCTACCTGTTCCCCATGGACGCCTTGCCCCTCACCAGTCCTGCCCAGCGTCGGCTGTCGGAGACCATGGCCGGCTACTGGGCCAGGTTCGCCGCCACCGGCAGTCCCAACGGGCCGGGCGCCCCGCCCTGGCCGCGGTACACCCCCGACAGCGACCGCATCCAGGTCTTGGCCCCGGACCGGACCGCTCCCACCACCGCATTCGCAGCCGACCACCGCTGCGCGTTCTGGCAGTCGCCCGGCGTCCCCTGAGCGAAGGAGGACAACGTAACTCAGGGGTGCCCCACACGCGGCGTCTTCCCGGCTGGGACGCCGCTGCGGTGGGCCGCCAGGGCCCGCAACGCGACACGCAGCGGCTCGATGTCCAGGGAAGCGGCCGGTTCGAACCAGCGAGCGACGGCGGTTCCGCTCGCCGTTCTCAAGGTGAAGCGGGCCAGTTCCTCCGACACCTCGGGGCGGTCGCCGAGGTCGAAGACCCGGCTGAGGGCCCCCCGGGCCCAGGCCATCAGGGTGTCGCGGTAGCGGTGCAGTTCGGCGACGGCCTCCGCACTGGCGCTCTGCTGCAGCATGCTCAGCCCCAGCAGCAGCTTCGTCCCGTGCGGATGGCGCTGGAACACCACCGTCAGCGCTTCGAGGAAGCTGTCCAGCCGCTGCGCAACGTCCGCGCCGGGGACGTCGATCGAGGGCAGGGCCGTCTCCAGGGTGATCCTGGCGCGCTGCAGCACGGCGACGTAGATGCCGTCCTTGCTGCCGAAGTGCCAGTAGATGGAGCTGGCGGGGAGCCCGCAGGCGGCGGAGATCATCGATATGGAGGTGGCCGCATAGCCGTGCCGGGACATGAGGTCGGTGGCGGTGTCGAGAATCGCCTCGCGGGAGCGCGTGCCGCGGTCGTGTGCCGGTGCCTCCGTCATGCTCCCGACTGTAGGGCGTCTTTCAGCAGCGGTTCTCGATAAACCAAGACTGCGGGCGTCCCAAATGAGGGCCGGTCCGTGCGCAGCACGACCGGGCCGACGTCGGCAGTGAGCGCCGGCCCAGGGGTGGTCCTCGTACGTGGCGACGGGCAGGGCGGGTGGACGTCACTCGACTGCGCCGCGGTGGCTCGACTGCACCGCGGCGGCTTTCGGACATCCGGTGGATCACGACGACATGGTCGGTGCCCGCGCGGATACCGTCCGATGACAGGGGATCGCCGTCAAGGGACGGGGAGTGCTGATGGGCAAGGGCCTGGTGTGCAGTGCGGTGGGGGCCGCCGTCGGCGTGGGCACGCTCGCGGCGCGGATCATGGCCGCCAGGATCGAACGCAATCCTGATCCTGGGACGAGCCGAAACAGCTGAGAGGACTCGTCCAACGGTGCCCGTGAGAGACGTGGTCAGGTGCCGACGTAGGCCGCGAGATGCTCGCCGGTGAGGGTGGAACGGGCGGCGACGAGGTCGGCGGGTGTGCCCTCGAAGACGATCCGGCCGCCGTCGTGGCCGGCGCCGGGGCCGAGGTCGATGATCCAGTCGGCATGTGCCATCACCGCCAGGTGGTGCTCGACGACGATGACCGACTTGCCGGAGTCGACGAGCCGGTCGAGCAGGCCGAGCAACTGCTCGACGTCGGCGAGGTGCAGACCTGCGGTCGGCTCGTCGAGGACGTACACGCCGCCCTTCTCGGCCATGTGGGTGGCCAGCTTGAGCCGCTGCCGCTCGCCTCCGGACAGCGTGGTGAGCGGCTGGCCGAGGCTGAGGTAGCCGAGGCCGACGTCGGCGAGACGGCCGAGGATGCGATGCGCGGTCGGCGTGCCGGCCTCACCGGCGCCGAAGAACTCCTCGGCCTCGGTCACCGACATCGCGAGCACCTCGCTGATGTCGCGGCCGCCGAGGTGGTACTCGAGCACCGATGCCTGGAACCGCTTCCCCTCGCACTCCTCGCAGGTGGTGGCGACGCCGGCCAGCATCGCCAGATCGGTGTAGACGACGCCGGCGCCGTTGCAGGTCGGGCAGGCGCCCTCGGAGTTGGCACTGAACAGCGCCGGCTTCACGCCGTTGGCCTTCGCGAACGCCTTGCGGATCGGGTCGAGCAGTCCCGTGTAGGTCGCCGGGTTGCTCCGGCGCGAGCCCTTGATGGCGCCCTGGTCGACCGAGACCACACCCGCGCCGGCCGGGAGCGACCCGTGCACCAGCGAGCTCTTGCCGGAACCCGCCACGCCGGTGACGACGGTCAGCACTCCGAGGGGGATGTCGATGTCCACGCCTTGCAGGTTGTGCTCCGTCGCGCCGCGGACCTCCAGCGTGCCGGTGGGCTTGCGCACCGCCTCCTTCAGGGCGGCCCGGTCGCCGAGATGGCGGCCGGTGACGGTGCCGCCGGCCCGCAGCCCCTCGACCGTGCCCTCGAAGCAGACGGTGCCGCCCGCCGTACCGGCGCCGGGGCCGAGGTCGACGACGTGGTCGGCGATCGCGATCGTCTGCGGCTTGTGCTCCACGACGAGCACCGTGTTGCCCTTGTCCCGCAGCCGCAGCAGCAGATCGTTCATCCGGCTGATGTCATGGGGGTGCAGGCCCGTGGTGGGCTCGTCGAAGACGTAGGTGGTGTCGGTGAGCGAGGAGCCGAGGTGGCGGATCATCTTGACGCGCTGTGCCTCGCCGCCCGACAGCGTCCCCGACGGCCGATCCAGCGCCAGGTAGCCGAGGCCGATCTCCGCGAACGAGTCGAGGGTCTGCTGCAGCGCGGCGAGCAGCGGCGCCACCGACGGCTCGTCGAGGCCGCGGACCCATTCCGCCAGGTCGGTGATCTGCATCGCGCAGGCGTCGGCGATGCTGATCCCGTTGATCTTCGACGACCGGGCGCCCTCGCTGAGCCGGGTGCCGTCGCACTCGGGACAGGTGGTGAAGGTGACCGCCCGGTCCACGAATGCCCGGATGTGCGGCTGCATCGCCTCCCGGTCCTTGGAGAGAAACGACTTCTGGATCTTGGGGATCAGCCCCTCGTAGGTGAGGTTCACGCCCTCGACCTTCACCTTCGTCGGCTCCCGGTGGAGGAAGTCGTGCATCTCCTTCTTGGTGAACTCCCGGATCGGCTTGTGCGGGTCGAGGAGTCCCGACTCGGCGTAGACCCGCACGGTCCAGAAGCTGTCCGACTTCCAGCCGGGGATGGTGAACGCGCCCTCGGCGATCGACTTGGAGTCGTCGTAGAGCTGGGTGAGGTCGATGTCGGAGACCGTGCCGCGGCCTTCGCAACGCGTACACATGCCGCCGGTGCGGGAGTAGGTCGCCTTCACCGCCTTCCTGGCACCGCGCTCGACGGTGATCGCGCCGCTCGCCCGGACCGAGGCGGTGTTGAAGGAGTACGCGCTGGGCGGGCCGATGTGCGGCTCCCCGAGCCGGCTGAAGAGGATGCGCAGCATCGCGTTGGCGTCGGTGGCGGTGCCGACGGTGGAGCGGGGGTCGGCGCCGATCCGCTGCTGGTCGACGATGATCGCGGTCGTCAGCCCGTCGAGGACGTCGACCTCGGGCCGCGCCAGCGTCGGCATGAAACCCTGCACGAAGGCGCTGTACGTCTCATTGATCAGCCGCTGCGACTCCGCGGCGATCGTGTTGAACACCAGCGAGCTCTTGCCCGAGCCGGAGACACCGGTGAACACCGTCAGCCGCCGCTTCGGAATCTCGATGCTGACGTCCTTGAGGTTGTTCTCGCGGGCACCGTGCACGCGGATCAGATCGTGGCTGTCGGCAGGGTGCGGCTCAGGCGACTGCGTGTCCGTCCTCGGGGCCAGGCTCATCGTGTCTCCCTCTCGTACGAAGCCGCCTTCGCGGCCCTTTCCGGCGTCGCCCGACGCCATCCAACCAGCTTCGAACAGGACGTCTGGCTTTCCTTGGCCTCGGCCCTTGGAGTCTCCGGACCCGGCCACGCTGCGCACCGGAGGAGCTCGGCTGCGCCTCGAGGTCCGGCACGTGCCGGTAGGCCACCGGTGAGGTCGTGCGGAGTCGTGGTGGCGATGTCCATGGCGGTCACGCTAGCTGTGGCCCGGTGGCCCGCGCTTCTCGAATCCTGATCGGTTCGATCACCTGTTCCGCTACGCACGCCGGCATCCCCGCGGTCGAGCGTTCCGCGTGGCGCCGACAGGTGCTGGGCGGCATACCGACCGCGGGAAAGTCGCAACGGGTCGCCTCAGTGACCGATGTCGTGGTCGCCCGCCTCGACGAGTCCGCTCTCGTAGGCGAAGATCACGATCTGGACGCGGTCACGCAGACCAAGTTTGGTGAGGATGCTCGACACGTGCGATTTGACGGTGGCCGGTCCGATGAAGAGCTGGGTGGCGATCTCCGAGTTGCTCGCGCCCCGAGCGACGGCGACCACGATCTCGCCTTCGCGGCCGGTGAGTCGCGCCAGGCGGCCCGCCACCGAGGTGCTGACGACACGTCGCTCCGCGAACTGGTCGATGAGGCGCCGGGTGATCGACGGTGCCAGCAGCGCCCCGCCCTCGGCCACGGTACGCACGGCGGTGGCGAGCTGCTCGGGGGGAATGTCCTTGAGCACGAAGGCGCTGGCACCGGCACGCAGCGCCTTGTAGACGTATTCGTCCGGATCGAATGTGGTCAGGATCAGCACCCGCACGTCCCAGTCCGCCTCCCGCAGGATCCGGGAGGCGGCCTCGATGCCGTCCATGCCCGGCATGCGGATGTCCATGAGGATCACGTCCGGACGGTGCTTGTGCGCCGCCTCGACGGCCTCGAGTCCGGTGCCGGCCTCGGCCATGACCTCGATGTCGTCATGGACCCGCAGAATCATGACGAAGCCCCGGCGGACCAGCGCCTGGTCGTCCACGACGACGACACGGATGCTCACGCGGGCTCTCCTCCAGTGGGCAGACGGGCGGCGAGCCGGAAACCGCCGCCGGGCCGCGGCCCCGCGTCGAGGCTGCCGCCGAGGAGCAATGCCCTCTCCCGCATGCCGACGATGCCATGGCCGGTCACAGCACCGTGGGCGCCGGCGGACACCGATTGGACGGCGGCTCCGCGACCGTCGTCGAGCACTTCGATGCTCAGGCCGCCACTCTCGCAGCTCAGGCGCACCTCGGCGCGGGTCCGCGGTCCGCTGTGCTTGAGCACGTTGGTCAGTGCCTCCTGGATGATGCGGTACCCCGACAGCTCCACGCGAGCCGGGAGAGCAGCGTGGACACCGCCGGTGACCGAGACGTCCAGACCTGCCTCGCGGACCTGTTCGACGAGCTGGTGGAGGTCGGCCAGCCGGGGCTGGGGGCCCAGCAGGTCGCGGTCGGCTCCCGGCCGCAGTACCCCCAGCAGGTGACGCAGCTCGTCCAGCGCCTGGCGCCCGGCCTGCTCCACCGCCGCCATCGCTTCGAGGGCCTCCTGGGGAGCGTCGGCGGCCACCATCCGGGCCGCACCCGCCTGCACCGTCATCATGCTCACCCGGTGGGCGACCACGTCGTGCAGCTCGCGGGCGATGTGGGTGCGCTCCTCGGCGACGATCCGGCGCGCCTCGGCGGCCTGTTCCTCGCGGAGGCGGGCGGCGCGCTCCGCGCGCAGTCGCAGACGCCGCCCGATGTACCAGGCCACGAACATGACCGCGGCGCCGAAGCCGATGTCCCCCCAGGGGAAGGAGCGCAGCAGGCCGTCGATCACGACCCCGGTGACGGCGGCGGCGATGGCCGCGGCGGTGCCGAGGCGGCTCCGCCGGGTGTCCGCGGCGTATCGCCCGGCGCTGTACAGCGCCACGATCACGACCCCGCCGAGGTTGGAGTAGCTGCTGCCCAGCGTCGGCCCCCAGGCGACGAGCGCCACGGACAGGACCGCGACAGGTTCGCGTCGACGCCGGTAGAGCGCCCCGCCCGCCACGGCGAACAGGATCAGGACCGGGACGGGCACCTCGGTGATCGGGCGGATGCCGACCGCGTCGCCCGGTGCCTCGTCCCGCACGAATGCCGTGGCCAGGAGCAGGGCGGCCGCGAGGACGGCGTCCGCCCCCCGCGGCCACCGGGTGAAGGGCCCGCGGAACCTGCCCGGCACGCCGCGGGCCGGCGTCTCCGAGGGCAGCGTCGTGCGGTTCATCATCGCTCCGTCAACAGGATCCGGCGCCCCGGCGCTGGTCATCGGGGTCCTTCGGGCAAGTCATCGTAGGTCCGGGCCGCAGGCGTAGTCACCCGCCTGTGGGCGGATCCCCGGCTCACCCGTCAGGGGGAGGTACCGCCGCACTCCGCCCGTCCCGAGCGGGAGCCCCGGACCCGTCCGGTGGCGGGGGACAGCACCGCCGCCGGAACCCACGATGGAAGAGCTCACGAATTGCCTCCGGTGCGCCACGGACCGGCGGCGGACGGCGGCCATCTCTCACAGGAGCCCACACACCCATGAACCGATTCACCCGTCGCATCGGCAGGGCGAGCGCCCGCCGACCATGGGTCACCATCGCCACCTGGGCGGTCGCCCTCCTCCTCGTGCTGCCCCTGGCCGGCGCGGTCGGCGGCTCATTCGTCGACGACCTGGTCGCTCCCGGCAGCCAGAGCGAGAAGGCGATGCGGCTGCTCCAAGAGCGCTTCCCGGAAGCGTCCGGTGGCAGCGCCATGGCGGTCTTCGCCGCGCCGGACGGGGAGCGACTGGAGCGCCACCGGCACGCCGTCGACGCCGCGGTCGCCCGGATCGCCGACGTGGACCACGTCACCACCGCGGCCGATCCCTTCACCGCCGACACGCTCTCGCCCGACGGACGTATCGGCTTCGCCCGGATCACATTCGACGTGCCCGCGATGGACGTGGACCCCGCGGACATCGAGGCCCTGGCCGACGCGATCGAGCCCGCACGGGGGGACGGAGTCGTCGCCGAGCTGGGCGGTGACGCCGTGTTCATCAACGCCAAGACGGAGACATCGGGTGCGGAGGCTGCGGGGCTGCTGACCGCACTCGTCATCCTGGTGGTGGCGTTCGGGACGATCGTGGCCGCACTGGTGCCGATCGCGCTGGCCCTGGTGGCCGTCGCCGCGGGCCTGGGCAGCGTCATGCTGCTGGCCAACGCCATGGACGTCTCCACCGCCGCCCCCACGATCGGTGCGATGATCGGCCTGGGCATCGGCATCGACTACGCCCTGTTCATCATGGCCCGCCACCGCGAGAACCGCGCAGCCGGCCAGGACAACGCCACCGCGCTGTCGAACGCCATGGGGTCCTCGGGCGCGGCGGTCCTGTTCGCCGGAGGCGCCGTCATCGTGGCGATGGCCGCTCTCGCGCTGACCGGCCTGGGCTTCCTGACATCGATCGGCCTCAGTACCGCCCTGGTCGTTCTCTTCGCCGTGGCGACCGCCCTGACGTTGCTGCCTGCTCTGCTGTCGCTCCTGGGCGACCGTGTCCACCAAGGGCGCCGCCGGGGCCGCGAGCGCCCCGTGAAGAAGTCCGAGGACACGGCATGGTGGCGCTTCGCCCACCGTGTGTCCGGCCGACCGTGGCGCCACCTGCTCGCCGCGGCCGCGGTCCTGCTCGCCCTGGCCGCCCCCGCGCTGCGCATGGAGACCGGCTTCCCCGACGCGGGCGACGACTCCACGAGCACCACCCACCGCCGCGCCTACGACCTGCTGGCCGAGGGCTTCGGCCCGGGCTTCAACGCCCCCCTTCTGATCGTCGTCGACCTGACCCGCCCCGGTGCCGACGCCGAGGACGTCCCCGCACTTTCCCGGCGCATCGCCGCCGACCCCGGCATCGCCACGGTCGGCGATCCGCAGACCTCGCCGGCCGGGGACACCGTCGTGCTGCCCACGCTCCCGACCACCGCCCCCGCGGACGCCGAGACCTCCCGGACCCTTGAGCGTGTCCGCGATCTCGTCCCCGGCAACGTCGCCGTATCCGGCCTGACCGCCATGACCGACGACCTCACCGAGCAACTCGCCGACACCCTGCCGGTCTTCATCGCCGCGATTCTGGCAGCGTCGTTCCTGCTGCTGATGGTGCTGTTCCGCTCCGTCGCACTGCCACTGAAGGCCGCCGTGGTCAACCTGTTGTCGATCGGCGGGGCATACGGCGTGGTGGTCGCCGTCTTCCAGTGGGGCTGGCTCGGGGCCCTGTTCAACCTGAAGGGCACCTTCCCGATCGCCTCGCCCATGCCGACGATCTTCTTCGCCGTCCTGTTCGCCCTGTCCATGGACTACGAGGTGTTCCTGCTCTCGCGTGTCCGCGAGGAGTACGACGCCACGGGGAACACGACCGAGTCGGTGGCACGCGGCATGGCGGCCACGGGCCGTGTGATCACCTCCGCCGCTCTGATCATGACAGTGGTGTTCCTCAGCTTCGTCGCCAACCCGTCGCCGCTCGTCAAGATGATGGGCCTGGGTCTGGCGACAGCGATCGTGCTCGACGCGACGGTCGTCCGCATGGTGCTCGTGCCCGCGGCCATGGCGCTGATGGGGCGCGCGACCTGGTGGCTGCCCCGCTGGCTCGACCATCGGCTGCCCCGCATCGGCGTCGAGGACACCGACCGGCAGCCTCAGCCCGAGCCGGTGCTCGCTCACGCGGCCGGGAGCCGCTGAAGCTGAGCCGCAGAACGCGGCGGCGCGCGCGTGCGTACTGCTTGCCCGCCATGCGGCGCGACGCTGACCGGGGGGAGTCGAACTGCGCCGCATGCACGACGAGCCGCCCACGTCCGCGCCGTTCGGCGAACCATTGCTCTGGACCGCCTGTTCCGCCGGGTCCACCGAGCAGTAGTTTCCGCGCGGTTGCGGTGCGCCGGTCTCCCAGTCCCGGTCGAGATGATCCGATAGGAATGCGCTATCCGCAACTTGAATGACCTGAATGGGTGAAGTGTCGGCTTAGTTCGAATATCGAGGATTGGCGGGGAACTCGGACTCGCGGCCTGCTCAATACGGTTGCTGAGCCGCTGTCTCGCACAGCGGCCAGCCGCCAACCCACGACAGGCAACAGGATCCGCAGTGAAATGAGGTGGCAGCTGTGAGCGCGTCATACCCTGACGGGAGCCCTGGGTTCCTCAGCAAGCCCAAGATGCCGAAGCTTGCCAACGGCCTGCCCAGCATCGTCTACGCCCAGGCCTCACCCCGCTCGATCGGCGGCACCTCGCTGTTCGAGGCCGACACCACCACCGCGCGTACGGCGCAGGCGGTCCAGTCCGAGCCCCGCATCGTGGACCAGGCCGCGCAGCAACTGCGCGCCGCCGGGTTCACCGTGCTCGAGGCCCCGCGCGCCCGAGGCGGCACACACGAACTCGCTCCTGAGGTGACACTCAACATCTCCGGGCCCCCCGACCTCTACGAGCGTGCCTTCCACTGCACGTTGGAGCCCCAGGAACGGCCGGTGCTCAAGGAGCACAGGAGAGAAGATCTCGCCACCTTCGTGGAATGCCCTCAGACCGAGATGCCGGGCCTCATAGACACGGCAGACACCGACTTCGCCAACGTCCTCGAAGGAGTCGCCCTCGAGGAGCCCCGGTTCTTCTTCGCCACCGCGCTTGCCCCGCCAAGGGCCTACTGGCACCTGGACGTCCCAGGCGACGTATCGCTGGGGTGCAACGCCGACAGAGCCCACCGCAGTGGCATCACCGGTGCGGGCATCAAGGTGGTCATGACCGACTCGGGCCACTTCGCGCACCCGTACTACGCAGCACGCGGCTACAACGTGGAACCCGTCGTACTGGGACCGGGCGCCACCGCGCCGGCCGACGACGAGAGCGGCCACGGTACCGCCGAATCCGCGAACATCTTCGCCATCGCGCCGGACGTGGACTTCACGATGGTCAAAATGAGTTTCTTCAACACCATCGGCGCCTTCAACAGAGCAGTCGCACTGAACCCGCACGTCATCAGCAACAGCTGGGGATCGAGCAAGCGGCGTCCGAACGAGTTCAGCGCGGCGGATCAGGCCATGGCCGCCGCGATCGCCGTGGCCGTCGCACGCGGGATCATCGTGGTCTTCTCTGCGGGAAACGGTCATTTCGGCTTCCCGGGCCAGCATCCCGACGTCATCTCCGCAGGCGGTGTCTTCATGTCACCCGACGGAACCCTGCGCGCATCCGACTACTCCAGCGGCTTCGCCAGCGAGATCTTCGTCGGACGCAACTCTCCCGACCTGTGCGGGCTCGTCGGCATGCTGCCCAGGGCGGCCTACATCATGCTGCCGGTGCAGCCCAACGACGACATCGACCGCGACCTCGCCGGGAACCACCACCCCGACGGCGACGAGACCCCGGCCGACGACGGCTGGGCGGCCATCAGCGGCACATCCGCCGCCGCCCCGCAGATCGCCGGCGCCTGCGCCCTGGTCAAAGAGGCCAACCCGCAGCTGACCCCGTCGCAGGTCCGCGACATCCTGCGCCGCACAGCCCGCGACGTGGCCGCAGGAAACTGCTTTGTCCGGGACGGCATGGGACACGCGGCGGTCCCGGGCCCGGACCTGGCCACCGGCACCGGTCTTGTCGACGCCCACGCAGCCGTCGTAGCCGCCCAGCAGCCGTAGAAACCCAACCTCCGGCAGTGGCACCCGGTACGCCGCGCCATGGTTCTAGGGAGTCGTCCGTGCCATGACCACCGCGCCCGGAGACCACGAGCAGGCTCTTTCAGCACTCGTCATCCTGCGCCCGCCCGGGGAAGGACCGGTCGTGGACCGGCTCACCGCCGACCGTGTCCACCAACTCATCCCCTCCCCGAGCGTGGTGCAGACGGTCACCGAATGGTTCGCGTCACGCGGCTTCGACGTCGGCGAAGCAGTAGGCATCTCCTTCGCGCTCACCGGACCGCGTTCCCTCTTCGAAGACACCTTCCACCTCCCTGCCGGCAGACCCGGGTACGAACCCCTCGGCCTTGACGCCCTGCCCCAGGACGTGGCTCGGCACATCAGCACCATCACCTTCGCTCCACCCCCCGAATTCGGCCCCGACAACCCCTGAACATCCTCGACCGCGCGGCCTCGGCCGCCATCGTTTGGAAGTACCGGTAGCGAGAAGCGGGGCGGGCCGGGCCGGGCATTCCGCCGTTCGGCGCAAGGACCGGCTCGACAGGGGGCGCGCCCGCGTGTTCTTCGGCCATGGGCCGAAGGCGGCACAGACAATACGACCGTGGATGACGCCGGCGTCGCAGCACCTCGAACGAACCCGGGCAACGCGCTCATGTGGCTGACGTGCTCCACAATCAGCGTGACAGCCACGATCCTCGCGGCTCGGTTGGCGGCCAGATCCAGTGGTCCGACCCCGCCGCACGCCGAGGACGTCGCCGAGTCGGATGAGAAGTACAAAATGGCTTACGATGCCGCACTCCGCAGACTCACGCAGCAGGAAGGAACTCTCGGAAACCTCAGAGTTCGGGCAGCGGGACTGCTGACAGTCGCTGGAGCCATTGCGACGTTCACCTCGACGATCGGACTGATCGGTACGGACAACCCCATCTCGTCATGGTGGGCACTTTGGCTTCTCCTGACCTTGACCGTCATCCTCTATTGCGCACTCAGGAGCCTCCTTCCGGTCCGCCGTGGTTGGAGTTACGGGGCACCCGCAAAGGACCTCCTCGACCACGAGGGCGATGATATCCAGCTCCGCCTGGACGCAACCATGGGAATGGTGCAGGGCGTCAAGGACAATGAGGATATTCTGGTGGGTCGGTCCCGCTACTATGAGATCGGTGCGTGTCTTTTGGTCGTGGAGGTTGCCCTGGCGGTAGCGGCTTCCGTGGCTTCCAAGTGATGGGACGAATTCGATGAACAGTGGTGGCGAGGCCGAATCGCCTTTGCGGACAGGCCTGAACGAAACCCCTGGGCGTATCGCCAACCCGATTCCTCCGGAGAAGGGGGTGGCTTACGCGGAGGGCCTTTTGTCGCGAGTCGAGAGGCGGCTCGGCAGTCGGGAGGCGGCCGAGGATGCTTTTGTCGCCGTAATTGGAGCAATCGCCGAGAGTGAAATCACTCCCACCAATTTTGCTGATCTCTTTGTGGCGCCCCTGCAGGGGGATGAGCTTGCGCATGAAATCTCATACAGCGATTTCAACGATCTTTTTGCGCCGTCCCAGGGAGCGCAAGCCGATGAGGTGACGGCGAAGAAGACCTACGCCAAGAAGACGCCTGCCAAGGCGGCCGAATCGAAGTCGAAGAAGAAAGCGGCAGCAAAGAAGGCCGCAGCAAGGAAGGCCGCGGTCAAGGAGGCATCCGCGAAGAAGATGTCCGACAAGAAGGCGGCAGCAAAGAAGGCTGCAGCCAAGAAGCCGACCGCCAAGAAGTCGTCCGATAGGAAGGCGGCAGCAAAGAAGGCTGCAGCAAAGAAGTCGTCCGCCAAGAAGTCGTCCGATAGGAAGGCGGCAGCAAAGAAGGCGGCAGCAAAGAAGTCGTCCGCCAAGAAGTCCTCCTCCGGCTGACCCGGGCCACCAGGGGCCGGTGCGTCGTCCCTCTCAGTTGGACGGCGGTGCTTCCCGCAGCTCGACGTACTCGATCACCGCACTGTCCGCGTGTCGCGCGGTCAGGTTCCGGCCGGTGGGCACGTCATTCGGACCGGAAAGGATCTCAGCACCGTGCGCACTCAAGTCGCGCTCGGCTTCAGCAAGGTCGTCGACCGCAACAGTCGCCTGGACGCTCCTGAACGGGGCAAGCGCCTCCGGAGATCCGGCGACGACGAGGAAGTCGCCGATGGCCGCCAGTTCCAACTCGCCATACGAGAAACGCCGTAGCGGGCCAGAGCCCGTGAGCTCGGTCAGGAGCGGCAAAGCCCGGTCGAGGTCGTCCACATACAACCGGGCGGGGCCATGGCCCGGGTTGCGGGCCGGTTCGGGCGCGGGTGGAACCAGGTGCGACCGCCCGGGCCTTCGGGACGTCCACTGTGAGCTCCGCAGCAGGAGGGACCCGCCGGCGCACGGCGCCGACGCAGGGGCGGCGTCGTCACCGAGCACCGGCAGAGTGCGCGCCGGCCGCGCGGTGCTCTCGTCGGAAGCGGCCGGGAGCGACCCCGAAGGTGCGCTTGAAAGCGTTGGAAAAGGCGAATTCCGAGGTGTACCCGACCTGCTGGGCCACAGTGGCGAGGGGAGAGTCGCCGGCGCTCAGGATCCGCGCCGCGGTGCTCAGTCGCCACCAGGTCAGGTAGGCCATCGGTGGCTGCCCTACGAACGAGGTGAAGCGCTTGGCGAAGGCCGTTCGGGACATCCCGACCTCGTTGCTCAGGTCCTGGACGGTCCATGGCCGCGCGGGGTCCCGGTGGAGGTGGTTAAGCGCGGCCGCGACCGCCGGATCGGTGAGCGCGGCGAGCCAGCCGGTGCTGGGCCGGCGGGCGGATTCCTCGTCCATCCATGCGCGCAGGAGGTAGACCAGGAGCAGGTCCAGGAGGGCGGGCAGCGTGGCGTCCGCTCCCCGCCGGGGATCCGTCAGTTCGGTGGCCAGAAGGTCGACCGCGGTGCGCAGGGCCGGGTGGTGGCCGGGCCGGGCGGGGAGGTGGACGATGTCTGGGAGCGCATGCAGGAACGGGTGCGCCCTTCCCCGGTCGAGACGGTACGCGCCGCACAGCAGGAGCGTGTCATCGTGAGTCAGTTCGTCAGTCATGTCGCCGGGGAGGTCGCCCACCTGCCCCGGTTGCACGTCGAGGGGCAGGTCCGCCGCCGCCCGGTCCGCGCTGTCGCTCATGCCGTGCATCGTTCCGTGTGGCAGGAACACCACGTCACCGGAGGTGAGCAGTCTCGCGGAGTCGTCCGCGGGGAGCAGCCAGCAACTGCCCCGCAGAACGATGTGGAACCCCGCGCCCGGGTACGGCCCGAATCGGCTGCCCCACGCCCCGCTGCGTCGCGAGCGGGTGAACTTCGCCCGGCCGACCCGCATGGTGGCAATGACGTCGCTGAACACGTCCATGAACTGGAATCTACCGTGAAGCCGCCCTTGAGCACGATGGCGTATGTTCTGCCCCCTTCCACGCATGGAAGAGTCCCGGACGGTCCCCATACGGTCGGTGGCAACACACCAGTGCCACTCACCGGAGGGAATTCAGACATGACCGCCTACGTCGTCATCGACCTCGACATCGACGATCCGGAGGGCTTCCAGCGGTACATCGACGGGGTGACACCCCTCATCGACAGGGCGGGCGGGCGCAATGTGCTGATCGACGACAACGCCCTGGTGCTCGAAGGGGACTGGCGCCCCGCGACCCTGGTCATCCATCACTTCCCGTCCAAAGCCGCGCTCCAGGAGTTCTGGGACTCCCCGGAGTACCAGCCGCTGAAGGTGCTCCGCCGCGAGTACTCGACGGTCAAGGTGGTGGTCGGCGAAAGTGCCTGACGCCTCGCCCCCCGGTTACCACGCCCAAGCGGACTCCACCGCTGCGGCCCCGCCCGTAGCCGGGGGCCGTGACGCCCTTCGGCTCAGCCCGATTCCTCGACGTGGCGGCCCTTGTGACTGTTCTTGAGCAAGGCCGTCGCCGTCCAGGTTCAGCCCGGCGACTCAGGAGGATCTACTTCCGCCGACACCGATGCTGTCACCCTCGCGCCAGAGCCTCCGGACGCGGCCGGGGCCGGGGCCGGTCAGGCATCGTGCGTTCCAGCCACCGGCGGTGTTCGACGCCAGGTCAGCCGGTGGTGTCTCCTTGGGCCTACTTGGATTCGACCCGTCCGAGCGGGCTGGAGGCGGCCGTCAGCGCGTCACGCGCTGTCTGCCATGCGGGATCCCCGGGGTAGAGCTCGGTGCGGAGATAGGCCCAGGTGAGCCGTTGGACCGCGGACACTCGCTCGGGGCTCTCGTCCGTGGTTTCGGCGACGTCATATCCAGACACCCCGCCGAGCCCGTGCTCTGCGTCGAACAGGGTGAGCAGGGACTTGGGGCCGGTGGAGAGGAAGTACGGATCGGTGTGCCATTCCGGGCCCCGAACCGTCAGGTGGGCAGAGGCGTCCTTGTCGCCTGCGACCACGAGCGCGGGCGTCGTCATCGTGGAGAAGTCCGGGGTCAGGAGGAAAGGAAAATCCTTGGCCGCGGACTCGGTGAGGGCATCGCCGCCTCTGCCGGGCGCGGCGAGCAGTACACCCGCCTTGATCCGGGGCTCGAGCAGGTTCACTTCCGTCCCGTCGTGCGGATCGGTGAGCCGGGCGCCCAGCAGCAGGCTCGCGGTGTGCCCGCCCATCGAGTGCCCGGCCACGGCGACCCTGGTTCGGTCCAAGCGCCCGAGGAACTGCGGGACAGCGGCCTCGATCACGTCGAACCGGTCGAGGATGTGCTTCATGTCCTCGGCCCGTGATCGCCAGTACAGGGGTGCCCCGGGGGTGTCGGGAGCGAGGGTCAGCGTCCTTGAGCTCAGATGGGTGGGCTGGATCACCGCGAAGCCGTGTGCCGCCCAGAAGTTGGCGAGGGGGGCGTAGCCGTTCAGTGAGGAGAGGTGGTTCGAGTGGCCCTGACCGTGCGAGAGCAGGACGACCGGCAGGTCGCTCCCGGTCACGGGCGCGGAGACTCGCACCTCCAGGTCCACGGCTCGGCCGGGAGCCGGCAGCACTACCGGACCGACCGAGAGGACGGGAGTGGGCGGGCTGAAGGTGTCGGCCGTGTCGGCCGGTTCACTCATGATGGGTATGTCCCTTCGATGGCCACCGCTGCCGATCTCGTTCGGTCGGCGGCGGGTGAGGCGGTCGGGAGCGTCCGGCTTCGGCTAGCCTGGAAGCGGAACGTTGCTCCGATTAACATACGGAACAGTGTTCCGTTTTGTCAACGGCCGTCGTAAGGAGAGCGCGGTGCCCGCTGAGAACCAGCCCGGACAGGGGCCTGCCCGAACCAAACGGGCCGACGCGCTGCGCAACCAGCAGGCACTGCTCGACGCCGCCGCCGCGGTGTTCGTCACCTCCGGCGTCGATGCGCCCATCCGTGAGATCGCGGCCGGAGCGGGCGTCGGGCTGGGGACGATCTACCGCCACTTCCCGACTCGGGCGGATCTCGTCGTCGCCGTCTACCGCCACCAGGTCGAGGCATGCGCCGAGGCCGGCCCGAGTCTGCTGGGCAGTGCGGACGCCCCGCTCGCAGCACTGCGTCAGTGGGTCGATCTCTTCGTCGACTTCCTGGTCACCAAGCACGGACTCGCCAACGCGATGCAATCGGACAGCAGCGGCTTCGAAGCGCTGCACACCTACTTCCTCGACCGCTTGGTGCCCGTCTGCGCGCAATTGCTCGATGCCGCAGTCGACGCCGGCGAGATCAGGCCCGGTACGCACGCCTACGAATTGATGCGCGGCATCGGCAACCTGTGCATCGGACGTGACAGCGACCCCCGCTACGACCCCCGCCGATTGGTCGAACTGCTCCTTCGGGGTATGTCCGAAGTACGTACGAGCCCGTGAGGTGACAGACGGGCGGGGGCTCGTTCCGGGGAGCCGGCCCCTCCGAACGGTCCGGGATGGACAAGGTCCGGGATGAGGTGCGGAATTGCAGTTGTGGCCGCCCGGATCATGGCGAACTCGGCCTGCTGGTGGTGAGCGATACTCCGACAGATCAAATGGGGCGGCTGGACCTCGCGTTATGTATCAATCGCACAGTCAGGGCCATCCACCGATCCTCTTGTCGTTAGTCTGGCGGCGGTCTGTGAGGCGCAAGCGCGCGCAACCCCTCGTGCGGCAGTCCCGCATTCGTGTCACCGGACCTGAAATGTCTTGGGGAGGTTCAAATTGGCACAACGTGAGCGCTTGACTCAGATCGCGGCCCGTCACAGGACAGAGAATTCGCGAGCGCAGGATCGGGCGCGATGGGTCGACAGGGCTCAAGTGGGCGCAGTCGTTGTGGCTGGAATCGGCTTGGTCCTGAGTGGGTATGGCGGGATTCTCCAGTCGCAGGCCACTCAGGACCAACTGGAACAAAGCCGCGAGCAGGATCGGATCCGAATCGAGGAACAAGCGGCACTGTTCGACTCGGCCATCCAACTGAGCAAGAACAAGATGAGCACCGCTCTCGCGCTGTCGAACTACTCCCTCAGGAGCGTCAGGGGTGTCGTCGTTCTGACTTCGGACTCCGATCAGGCACGATGGGCATTCAAGTTTCCGAACGTCCCTCCGTGCACCCGTTGGACGCTGGACATGCAGGACGTCAAACGGGCCAGGCTGAGCGTACTCAAGGATGATTGGGAGCCCTGGTTGCGTACTCTCGACGCAACGGCCTTCAAGGACTGGCGCGGAAGACCGTGGCGACTTGACCGTGACGGCACGCTGAAGAGTGATTACGTCCACAAGTCCCCGGACAGGGACGACAAACGCCCTGGCTACAGGTTCGCCATCAGTGGTCACGATATGCTCGTCCTCGCGAAGCAGCAGTCACTTCCTGACTGCTAGAGCCGCCCCTGCCACAACCATCGAAGGCGAAAGGCCGGGCTGTGCTCGCACCGACCTGAACGTCGGTGCCCGCAGGCGTCGGCGGACAGCGTGGCTCGACCCGGAACCAGCGCCGTCGCAGACCCTCCCTGCGCGCGGGGGGCGCGCCCCGCAACTGCCGATCGGACGGGACTTTGCCGGAGCACGCCGATCTCGGTGCGTGCTGGTCGGTGGCGCGTGAGAGTGTGGGCGGGACCTGGTGGGTGGTTGGAGGGGCGGGGTGTGGTGGAGTCGGCGGAGTCGAGGCGCCTGGTGCGGCTGACTGGGGTTCACCGAGTGCTGGTCGGCGTGGTCGTGGCCGGTGCTGTGGTGATCGCGGGGATCGGGTTCCTCGGTTCGTACGACGCCGTGCGTGACCTGGCGGTGCGTAAGGGCTTCGGGTCGTTCGCGTATGTCTTCCCCGTCGGTGTCGATGCCGGGATTGTGGTACTGCTGGCGCTGGATCTGCTGCTGGCCTGGCTGCGGATCCCGTTCCCATTGCTGCGGCAGGCTGCCTGGCTGCTGACGGCCGCCACGATCGCCTTCAACGGCGCGGCGTCGTGGCCGGATGCGCTGGGGGTGGGCATGCACGCGGTGATCCCGCTGCTGTTCATCGTCGCGGTGGAGGCCGCGCGGCACGCGGTGGGCCGGGTCGCGGACATCACCGCCGACCGGCACATGGAATCGGTGCGCCTGGCCCGGTGGCTGCTCGCCCCCGTGCCGACCTTCCGGCTGTGGCGGCGGATGAGGTTGTGGGAGTTGCGCTCGTACGACCAGGTCATCGCACTGGAGCGGGAGCGCCTGGTGTACCGGGCCCGGCTGCGGGCCCGGTACGGGCGGGCGTGGCGGCGCCAGGCTCCGACGGAGGCGCTGATGCCGCTGCGGCTGGCACGGTTGG
This sequence comes from Wenjunlia tyrosinilytica, assembly GCF_014646055.1. GTDB lineage: Bacteria > Actinomycetota > Actinomycetes > Streptomycetales > Streptomycetaceae > Wenjunlia > Wenjunlia tyrosinilytica. The sequence continues at coordinate 108,195 of NZ_BMMS01000017.1, read as the reverse complement.
GGGTGCCGCTGACGCAGACCGGACCCCAGGGCCTGGCCGCGGCAGGCATCCAGATCACGAGTGCTACCGCAGAGCCCCTGCAGCCGCTGGAGCCCCTGGAGCCCGCGGCAGCGGCTGCCCCGGCCCTGCAAGCCGCCCCAGGTGGCCAAGGGCCGAGCTCGGTGGCCGAGCCCGACCCGGGCGCGGCCTTGCTCGAGGACGCCGCAGCCGGCGTGCGAGAGCCCAGGGACCTTCCCCCTGCCGACCACGGCCGCATCGCTGCCCCGGCTGTCGCGCTCCGCGAGTCCGCGGTCCGCCGTGCCGTGATCAGCGTGCCCGCAGACCCGGAACAACTTGCCCCGGCCCCTCCTTCGGCGTCGGCGGGCGGTCCACCGCCCATGGACCGGCAGTCGAGCCAGGCGCAGCTCAGCACGGTGGACCGGTACTACCGGGCGTGGGCCCAGTACCTGCGGACCTTCGGCACGGAGCCGACCGGCGGCCAACTGTCCGACTTCCTCGCCGACCGCGGCTTCACCGGACGCTCCGGCGGGGCCGTCAGCCCCTCCACGCTGCGCCGCTACCTGCCCGAGTTCCGCATCTACACGGCGTGGCAGTACCTGAAGGGCCGGGGCAGCGAGCCGACCGCGCAGGAGGTCACCCGGCTGCTGGCCGAGCGGGGGATCAGCGGGGCGCCGTACACGGCACCGAGGATCGAGCCGCTCCTGGACGACTTCCCCCGCCGCCGCGCCGCCCTGGCCGGTGACCTGGCCGACAGCACCGCCTGACTGCCCGATCGCGATACCGCCTCGACGGGGTCGTGCCCTGTGGCGACGGAGTGAGCGGAGTGGGATCGCGGCAGTGCGGATGGGCTGTCATCGGGGTCGAGGCCATACGGCCACAGATGGGGACCGCCGTCTGTGGAAGGTGAGGTGCCCGTGGTAGGGGAGCTGCCAGTGGAAGGGGAACTGCCAGTGCTCCAGTCCGGAGAGCCGGGGATCCCACGCCGCCTGACGTGGCCCGTGCAAGCGGTTGGGCTCCATCGCCGGGCTTTCGGCGGTGGAGCCCAACGGCCGTGCAACGGTTGTCCTGACGCACCCGCGAAGGCCTTGATGCCGCCGCAGCCGAACTCGACAGCCGGCGCGACACCTCCATGCCGCTCAAGGCTCATGCCGGTGCACGGCCCAGGGTCCACGAAGGGTGCTGCGGCTCTATCGCTGCTGTGACGCGACGCCGACCACCGGTGCGCACCCGTATGTCCCGAATTCCCCTTATCCGGCGGGTGGAAGGATCCGCTGCGCGGCCAGCCGGTCGAAGAGTCCGAGGAAGCGTTGCTCGGAGTCGTAGCAGTCACCGAACCCGGCCTGCCGGATCTTGACGGTGGAGCTGACGTTGTCGAAGTCGGCGTGGAAGAGGAAGTCGCCGAACCCCCATCCGACCAGGTCCCGCCACGGTGTCGGCCGCAGGCCGTGCCTCTTGGCCAGTCGGTGCCACACTTCCTCCTTGTCCGCCATGTGCTCGCTGAGCGAGAGCGGCTGCGGCTCGGCGAGGGGCATGGCGAAGTGGCGGGCGACGGACGGCCACACATGGCGCCACCTGAACTGGTCGCCGTTGGTGACATTGAAAGTCTCCCCGGCGGCGGCCGGGCTGTCGCCCGCCCAGACCGTCGCCCGTGCCAGCAGCTCGGCGTCGGTCACCTGGTAGAGCGCGTCGTAGGCGGCGTGGCTTCCGGGGAACCGCAGGGGGAGCCCGAGCTCCCGGCAGATCGAGGCGTACACGCCGATCACCATCAGCAGGTTCATCGGGTTGCCCACGGCGTAGCCGACAACTCCCTCGGGGCGCAGGATGGTGAAGGTGAAGCCACGTTCCTCGGCGACCTGGCGCAGCAGGTCCTCCTGGTCGTAGTAGAAGTTGGGGCCGAGCAGGCGTGGATCGTCCTCCCTGGCAGGCGTCTTGAAGTGGCCGAGATGGGCACCGTATGCCTTGCCGCCCTGGTAGAGGGTGACATGGCGCAGCGGCGCCCCGGCCGCGTCGAGGGCGTCGAGGGTGTGGTCGAGGAGAGCGACGTTGGGCGCTATCTGCTCGCCGAGTGTGCCCTGCTCGCTGTAGGCGGCGAAGACCAGATGCGTGGTGTCGCCCGCCGCGGCGAGTCCGGCCCGGGCGGCTCCCCGGTCGGCGAGGTCCACTGGCAGATGCTCCCAGGTGGCGTCCTGGGGGGTCCGGCGGCTCACGCCCCGGACCAGTCGGCCCGGTTGCAGGGCGTACTGGGCCGCGGCGTGCCTGCCGATGACGCCGCCGGCCCCGGCGACCAGGACGCTTCCGGGCGTCGCTGATGTGTTCATGCTCTCCACCTCGTGAGTCGGTCGGGGGTGCGCCGCCGCGTGGGGACGGCTGTTCATCGGCCGCGTCCGCCGTCCGGCGACAGATGCGCGAGCAGCCGCTCGGCGGGCGCGTCGGGATCCGGGGCGCCGGGTGCCCGCCAGCGCTCGGCGAGCCGGGTGAGCCCGTCAGCCATCGGCGCGTACAGGGACGCGGAGCCGGGTGCGGCCACCGCGGCGGCCGCCGCGTCCAGTTCGGCCGCGCGGCGCCCGGCGTGCAGCCGGTTGCTGGTCAGGAAGTCGTGGGCGACCGTCCGGTAGGGCGTACGAAGTGAGCGCTCGACCGACCACAGCGCGATGCCTTCCGGGTCCAGGTCACGCGCCTGCGCCATCAGCTCTATGGTGAGCACCTCGAGCGGCTTCATCACCAGCGAGCGCAGCAGTTTGACCTGTGCCGCGGTCCCCACCTCGGGGCCCGCGGAGGCGATCTCCAGCCCCAGGCCGGCCAGTGCGGCCGCCGCCGTGTCCTGGCGCGGGCCGGACAGGCAGACCAGTGGGATGTCAGCGGTGATCGCGTCCAGCAAGGTGGCGTCCACGTAGCGCCCGTCCGGCAGGTGGCGGGCCGCGCTCCGCTTGGCCTTCGGCTCCGCGGAGCTGATGTCGACCAGGTGCGTGTCGCGCCCGGCGGCCCGGCCCACCGCCTGGGCGGCGGCGACGCAGGCCGCGGCGGGTACGGCCGAGAGCACCCAGTCGGCCGCGGCGACCGCCCCGGCGGCGGAGTCGGCGGCCCGGTGCCCGGCGCATCGGTCGGGGAGCGGGTCATAGACCACCACCCGCCGTCCCGCGCGCTCCAGAGCGTCCGCGAACCGCTGCCCCACAGGGCCCATCCCCAGCACTGCCCAACTCATAGCTCTCGCTTTCGGATAGGGGTGTCCGGTATCAGTGGCCGGCGATGAGTCCGCCGTCGACCCTGATCCGTGAGCCTGTGACGAACGAGGCGGGCTCGCCGCACAGGAAGGCGGCGACCGCGGCGAACTCCTCAGGGCGGCCGTACCGGCCTGCCGGGATCTTGCCGCGCGACGCCGCGGCGACTTCCTCGGGTGTGCGTCCGGTGCGCGCGGCGGCGGCCCGGTCCAGCGAGGCGACACGCTGCGTGGCGATCCGCCCGGGGAGCAGAAGGTTGACCGTGACGCCGTCGGCGGCGACCTCGCCGGCCACCGTCTTGAGCAGTCCGGCCAGCCCCGCCCGGTAGGTGTTGGAGAGCGCCAGGCCGGGCAGCGGCTCCTCGACCCCGCTGGAGCCGATCGCCACCACCCGCCCCCAGCCTCGGCGCCGCATGCCGGGCAGCACGAGTGTCAGCAGGCGGTGCGCGGACAGCAGGAGCAGTTCGTGCGCGGCGGCCAGTTGCTCCTCGGTGGTCTCGGTGGCCGCCGCCATGGGCGGCCCTCCGCTGTTGAGCACGAGGATGTCCACCGGCCCGTAGCGGGACTCGCAGGCCTGCACCACACGGCGGGGCGCATCCGGGTCGGTGAGGTCGGCGGTGAGCCCGACGGCGGCGGGCAGCCCCGCCGCGGCGGCAGCGGCCCGCTCCTCGTCGCGGCCGAAGAGCACCACCCGGGCCCCCTCGGCGGCCAGCGCGGCGGCAGTGGCCAGGCCGAGGCCGCCGGTCGCGGCGGCCACGAGCGCGGTACGGCCCTCGATACCCAGGTCCATCAGAGTCCAGCCATGGACTCGACCGCCGCCAGGTGTGCTGCGGCCGAGGCCGCCATCCCGGCGGGCAGGGGCGGGGCGGGCAGCCGCACCCCCGCCTCGGCGATCACCCCGCGCCGCTGCAGGAGCTCCTTGCGCACAGCCAGCCCGATGCCTGGCACGGCTTCGAAGTTGACCAGCGGCAGCCAGGGGGCCAGCGTCGCGCGCGCCGCCGGGAAGCCGCCGGTGTGCCAGGCACCGACGGTGGCGACGAGGGCTTCGGGGAAGGAGAACCCTGTCATCACCCCGGCGGCGCCCGCCGCGAGTTCGTCCAGCAGGCCGACCCCGCCCAGCCCGCCGAAGACCGGGACCCTGGTGTGCTTGGCGAGGGCGGCGACAGCCGGCGCGGTCGGCGCGGCCTCGGCCTTGACCCCGACCACGAAGGGGCAGTTCGCGACGACCTCGCCGAGAGTGGTGCGATCGATCCGGACGCCGCTGTGCAGGGGGTAGTCCTGTACGACGACGCCGGCACCGCACGCGTCGTGCACGGCGCCCAGGTGACGCGCGAGGGCGTCCCCGTCGGCGGTGTTGACCTGGACCATGACACCGGCGCACCCGCCACCCAGCGCGGCGACCGCCTCGGCGGCCTGCTCCGCGGCCGGCCGGGTGGCCAGCGCGGTCAGCCCCGCCACGACGGGCAGTGCGCCCCGTGCCGCGGCGACTGCCGACAGCACCTCGCGCCGCTCCGCCGGGGTGAGCGAGGCGGCCTCGCCGAAGACCCCGAGCGCGGTCAGCCCGGTGGCTCCGCAGTCGTGGTAGAGGCGGACCAGCCGCTCCACCGACGTCCGGTCGACCCTGAGGTCGGGGCCATGGAACGGCGTGGCGAGCACGCCCCATACCCCGCGGGCCAGTGCTGCGGATCGGCTCACCGTTGGATCTCCTTCGCTGCACGCTGAAGCGGGAGTTCCGCCTCGGCCATGAGCGTGCCCGGCGGCCCCCGGCCGGGACATGGGGGAGTGCCCATACTTCAGGGGTGGGGGCTGTGGTTCGCCACACCTGTGGTGTCGGCCACGTCGGCGACCATCAGGGCGAGTTGGATCTCCAGACGTGCCCGGGGATCGGCGAGGTCCACGCCCAGCAGGCTCTCCAGCCGTGCCACCCGGTTGAGGACGGTGTTGGCGTGCACCATCAGCTCGGCGCCCACCTCACTGGTGCGCCCGCCGTGTTCCAGGTAGGCCCGGAGCGTTCGGAGCAGATCGGTGCCGCGCCGCTCGTCGTGGGCGCGCAGCGGTGCCAGCGTGGTGGACGCGAACTCCAGCAGGGGCTCGGGGTCGGAGCTGCGCAGGAGCACGGTGTAGAGCCCGAACTCGGTGAGATCGACAACCCGTCCGGCCGCAGCGCCGTGGGTGGCCAGGCGCAGCGCGCCCCTCGCCACGGCGAAGGCCGCCGGATAGTCGCCGAGGTCCGCGCAGGGCTCGGCGAGTACCACGGTGGCCACCGAGTCGGGGGCCAGCCGCTCCAGTTCGGCGCGCCACCGCCCGGCCACCTCCCGGGGACTGCGGATGCTCGTCGACGCGGTGGGCAGCAGCATGATGCCGGCGTCCTGGCGCAGTCCCACCAGCGGCTTGGGCCGGATGCCGTCGGTGGCCCGCAACGCCGCCGAGACCATGCGCCGCCCCGACACCTCCGGCTCGCGCGGTCCGCTCCTGCCGGTGTCCAGGGAGGCGACGAGCACCCGGTGCGGCCCGGACAGGTCGTGGCCCAGGTTCTCCGCCAGCGCGAGAAGATCCGCGGGCCGGTGGGCGCCCTCACCCAGCATCAGGTCGGTCAGCACGTCGCGGGAGAGCCGCAGTTCGACCTCCAGCGCCGTGCGCCGCTTGAGCATTTCCATGGCGACCACCAGGCCGCCGCGTTCGACGGCCCGGCGCTCCAGGGGGCCGAGACCCTGCGAGGGGGCCCGTACCCACAGCCTGGCCACCACCTCGTTGCCGATCACCACCGGGCCCACCCAGAAGTCGTCCCCTGCCTCCCCGTCGCTCTTCTCGGGTCGCACGGCCGTGACCTGCCTGCGGGCGTGGACGGTGTCCAGCGCGGTGGCCACCGCGGGGTCGGAGTCCGAGGGCAGCGGCATCGCCCGGCGGCTGAGGAAGTCCGCGTGCACCAGCTCCGTTCCGGAGGCGTCCTCGATCGCCACCGGGGCGCGGAGCACCCGGGCGAGAGCCTGCACCACGTTGTCCAGCCCCTGGTCGGCGAGGACCACCCGCATGAGCTGGCGGTGCATGCGGTCGGCCCGCTCCAGCACCTTCTGATGGCGCTGCAGGGCATGGTTGCTCTCCTCCAGCCTGGCCAGGGCCTGCCGCTCCCGGCGGCGCAGCTCCGCGGTGTGGATGGCCACGCCGGCCTGTCCGGCCATCAGCTCGACCGCGTCGCGTTCGTCGCGGGTGAGCTTGCCCGGCCGACGGCTGTAGCAGGTCAGGACGCCGACCACCTCGCCCTCGACCACCATCGGCACGGCGACCATCGACCGGTAGCCCTGCTCCTCGGCGATCGAGCGCCACGGGGCGAAGGCCGCGTCCGCCACGCTCGCCACCTCGATGGTGTGCCGCTCCCGGAACGCGCGGCTGGAAGGGCTGTCGTAGTAGTCGTCCCCTGGCCGGAGCCGGATGGGCCGGTCGGTGTTGACGTGCTCCACATAGCTGGGTTCGAGTCCGAAGGACCCCGCGATGAGCAGGCTCTGGTGCTCGGCGTCGTGCAGTTGCACCGAGCAGAAGTCGTACCCGGTCAGCTCCGACGTGCGGGCGGCGATCAGATCGAGGAGTCCGGCACCGCTGTCCGAGTTGACCATTCTGGTGATCTCGGCGACCGCGTCCGACCAGCTCCGCAGCCGCTCGAGTTCCGTGTCGTGATCCATCACGGATGCCTCCAGCTGTGGCTGATCACAAGCCCCTCGCGGAAAGTCTAGGCGGGCTCCCATGGGACGGGAAGCCGAAGGGGCGCATCGTTTCACCTGGATATCGAGTGATTTGCCCCGCTCGGAGCGGTCGGCCGGGCGGCCCCCCGCAGGTCGGCATCGAGGAACCACCATGGTCTCTGCATCACCCCCTTCGCGCGGCGCGGTCCGTGCCGACATCCGTCCGGCCACGAGCCGCCTTCCGCTCGGCCACGAGTCCAACCCCGGAGCCCGTGCCCGCTCGGCCGCCCGGGAACTGGTGGCCGCGGCGGGATTGTCGGCCTCCCCGGACCCCTTGCTCCGCGACACGGCGGACTCCGCCGTGCTCACCGTCTCGGAACTGGTGACCAACGCCGGGCGGCACGGCGGCGGTGCCGTCGAGATGCGCATGGGGTGGGACGGGCGGGCCCTCACGATCGAGGTCGACGACCGCAGCGGCACGCTCCCCGCCCTGGTCCCCGAATCCGGGCGCGGCGCGTACGGGGGATACGGCCTGTGCCTGGTCGACCAGCTCGCCGAGACCTGGGGGGCGGTGCGGCGCCCGTTCGGCAAGACGGTCCACGCGCGCCTGGTCTGCGCACCGGACACCGCCGCGGCCCCCGTGGGCGAGCCCGCCGCCCCGCGCTCGGCGGGTACCTGTGACGGCCCACAACCGCGGGAGGGAAAGACGGGGAACGGCCACATAGGACCCGCCCCGGCGCGGCGGCATGGTTTCGGCCAGGCAAACGGCGTATTGCAGGCGCCGACACAGGGAGGCCGACGTGCTCACAGCACATGAGCAGGCCGTAACGGCAGTGCAGCCGCTGCTGGACTGCCGCAGGCTCACCAAGCGGTTCAACTCGGTCACGGTGGTCGACGGCGTCGACCTGGCGCTGCACGGCGGCGAGGTCCACGCCCTGCTCGGCGAGAACGGCGCGGGAAAGTCCACGGTGATCAAGATGCTCGCCGGGGTGTACCGGGCCGACGACGGCGAGATCCAGCGCCGCGGAGTGCCCCTCGCCATCGGCGAGGACCTGGACATCGCGTTCATCCACCAGGACCTCGGCCTGGTCGAGACGCTCTCGGTGGCCGAGAACATCGCCCTGACCGTCGGATATCCGCGGCGGGCGGGGCTGATCAGCTGGCGGGCCGCGGCCCGGCGGGCCCGGGAGGTCCTCGACCTGCTGCACGCCGAGATCGACGTGGACGAGCCGGTGTCCTCGCTCGCCCCCGGCGCGCGGTCCATCGTGGCCATCGCCCGGGCGCTCGCCCAGCGCCGCGACGTGGTGGTGCTGGACGAGCCGACCGCGACCCTGCCGGAGGAGGATGTGGCCGCCCTGCTGGCGGTCCTGGGCCGCCTGCGCGACCAGGGCGTGGGCGCGCTCTATGTGACGCACCGGCTCGATGAGGTCTTCCGCATCGCCGACCGGGTCTCGGTGCTGCGCGACGGGCAGCTGGTCTGGCAGGGGCGTACGGCCGACACCGACCCCGACGCGCTGGTCGGCGCCATCGTGGGCCGGCCGCTGGGAGAGGTCTTCCCCCGCCCCGAGCCGCCCCGGGAACAGACACTGCTCGCGCTGCGGGACGTGCGCACCCCCGCCGCCGGACCGGTGTCGTTCCGGCTGCGCCGCGCGGAGGTGTTCGGACTCGCCGGGCTGCGCGGCGCGGGCCAGGAGGAGATCGGGCGGGCCCTGTTCGGCCTGACCGCACTGCGCGGCGGCACGGTCGAGTGGGAGGGCCGGGAGGGGTGCCCCGGCTCGGTGCGGGAGGCGCTCGCCCAGGGTATCGGCTTCGTGTCCAGCAACCGGGCCGAGGAGTCCCTGGCCGCCGACCTGACCGCCGCGGAGAACCTCTTCCTCAACCCCCGCCGGCGCGGCGCCGGAGCCTTGCGCCCCCGGCCGCGGGCGGCAGAGCGCGCGGCGGCGAAGGAGCTGATCGACCGGTTCCGCGTACGGCCGGCCGACCCTGACCGCCCGGTCCAGACCTTCTCCGGCGGCAACCAGCAGAAGCTGGTGCTGGCCCGCTGGCTGAGCAGCCCCATCCGCCTGCTCGTGCTGGAGGAGCCGACCATCGGCGTCGACATCGGCGCCAAGGCCGAGATCTACCGGCTGCTGCGGGAGTTCACCGCCGCCGGCAACACCGTGCTGGTCATCTCCTCCGACTTCGAGGAGGTCGCCGGAATCTGCCACCGCGCCCTCGTCCTCAACCGGGGCCGCGCCGGCCGGCTGCTGGAGGGCGAGCAGCTCACCCCGGCCACGCTGATCGCGGCCGCCTCACACGGCCCCGCTCGAACGGAGAACTCGCGATGACCGCCACCGCGCCCACGACCTTGCCACCCTCCCCGCGGAGCGTGCCCACGCGTCCGCGCCGGCTGTCCCTTCAGCGCCTGATCGGGACGCACGGGCTGCTGGTGCTGCTCGTCGTGCTGGTGATCGTGTTCAGCCTGGCACTGCCCGACACCTTTCCCACCGCGTTCAACGCCCGCACCATCCTGGCCGACAAGGCCGCCGTGGGATTCATCGCGCTGGCCGTGATGGTGCCCATGACCGCCGGTCAGTTCGACCTGTCGGTCGGCTATCTGCTCGGGCTCACCCATATCCTCGCCGTCGGCCTCCAGGTCCGCTCCGGGCTGCCCTGGCCGCTGGTCGTCGTCGTGGTGCTCGCCGTCGGCGCGCTGGTCGGGCTGGTCAACGGCCTCCTGGTGGAAGTGGCGAAGATCAACTCGTTCATCGCCACCCTCGGCATGGGGACCATCCTGTTCGGGCTGTCCAACTGGTACACCGAGGGACAGCAGGTCACCGGCCGGCTCGCACCGGCGTTCCTGCGGCTGACGGCCACCGAGGTGGCCGGGATACCGATCGCCACGCTCTATGTCGCCGCTGTCGCGCTCGTGCTGTGGGTGGCGTACGAGTTCCTGCCCGTCGGCCGCAGGATGTACGCCTTGGGCGCCAACCCCAGGGCGGCCGCGCTCACCGGCATCTCCTCCCGCCGCAGCACCACCGGGGCGTTCATCCTCTCCGGAGTCCTCGCGGCCTGCGCCGGTGTGCTTGTCGCCTCCAAACTCCAGGTCGGGCAGGCCAACATCGGGCCGGAGTTCATGCTCCCCGGCTTCGTCGGGGCCTTCCTCGGCTCCACCTCGGTGCGCCCCGGCCGGGCCAATGTGTGGGGCACCGTCCTCGCCGTCCTGGTCCTGGCCGTCGGCATCTCCGGTCTGGAACAGCTGGGCCAGGCCTTCTTCGTCGAACCCCTCTTCAACGGCAGCACGCTGGTGCTCGCGGTCGGCCTGTCCGGCTTCGCCCAGCGGCGGCGCGTCCGCGCCACCGCCGCCGCGGCCGCGCGTGCCGCGTCGAGCCCGCCCGCCGCCGATCCGCAGACCGCTGAACCGTCCCCGTCCCCGTCCTCCACCATCCCCTCCGCCACCCCCACGTCCACCCCCACCACCCCCACCACCGGGAGATCATGATGCGTCCGTACCGCTCCACCAGATCCACCAGACCGCTCGCCGCCGCTGCCGCCGCCGGGACCATGCTCCTGCTGGCCGCCTGCTCCAGCACCATGGGGAAGACCTCGGACGGAGGCGACGGCGCGAAGAACCCGTCGGCGTCCGGCTCCTGCTCCATCTACCCCGCCGTCCGCAAGGCCTTCGACGAGGCCCAGTCCGTGTCCACCACCTGGACCGGCCCGACCACCGGTCCGAAGGCGGAAGGCGGCAAGTTCATCGTCTACGTCTCCACCGACGAGCGCAACGGCGGCGCGCACGGCGTCGGCCAGGGCGTGCGGCAGGCCGCCAAGGCCATCGGCTGGCGCTTCCAGATCATCGACGGCAAGGGAACGGTCTCCGACCAGGCGGCCGCGCTGAACCAGGCGATCGCCCTGCGGCCGGACGGCATCGTGCTCGGCTCGGTCGACGCCGCGGGCCAGAAGGACGCCATCCGCCGCGCCACCGCGCAGGGGATCAAGGTGGTCGGCTGGCACTCCGCCGCCGAACCCGGCCCCATCGCGGACCCCAAGGTCTTCACCAACCTGTCGACCGACCCCGCCGTGATCGGCCGGGCCACCAGCGACTGGGTGATAGCCACCTCCCACTGCCAGGCGGGCGTGGTCATCCTCACCGACTCCCAGTACAAGATCGCCCAGTTGAAGGCCGACGCCATGCGCAAGCGCGTCGAGGAGTGCAGCGAGTGCTCGATGCTGGAGACCATCGAGGTGCCGGTCGCTGACGTCTCCCAGCGGATGCCGCAGCTGATCACGTCCCTTGTCCAGCGCTACAAGGGCAAGCTCACCCACGTCATCGGTATCAATGACGGCTACTTCGACTACACCACCTCCTCGCTGCTCGCCGCCGGGGTCGGGAAGGACAAGATCCACTTCGGTGGCCAGGACGGCACCAAGGCCGCCTTCCAGCGCATCGCCGCCGGCGACTACCAGCAGGCCACCATTCCCGAGCCGCTGAACCTCCAGGGCTGGCAGACAGTCGACGAGCTCAACCGCGCCTTCGCCGGAAAGAAGCCCAGCGGCTTCGCCCCGCCCGGGCACGTGGTCGTGGCCGCCAACGTCCACAAGGCCGGAGGCGACAGCGGCACTTACGACCCGCCCAACGGCTACCGCGACCACTACCGGGACATCTGGGGCCGCTGAAGCCCGCACAGACCCCGTTCGCTTTCTCGCAGGGAGCACAGACGACCATGACGAGCGCCACCAGCGCCACCAGCGCCGGGACCGAGCCCGACTTCGCCTCCAACATCTCCTTCCTCGGCCACACCGACCAGGGCGGCCGCGCCGACGGCGTCCAGGTGATGGTTCACCGCGGTCACGCCTACGTGGGCCACATGTTCTCCAACGGCGTGACCGTGCTGGACGTGCGCGACCCGCGTGCCCCGAAGCCCGTGGCGTTCCTGCCCGCCCCGCCCGGCACCTGGAGCATCCACCTGCAGACCGCCGACGACCTTCTGCTGGTGATCAACGCGGCCAATCTCTTCGCGGCGCAGTCCTTCGCCGACGAATCCGCCTACTACGGCCGCTCTGTGGGAGCGGCCGCCGCCCGCTCCGGCGGGCACAGCGCCGGGATGCGCGTCTACGACATCAGCGAACCGGCCGAACCGCGGGAAATCGCGTTCATGCCCGTCGAAGGCGTCGGCCTGCACCGGCTGTGGTACGTCGGAGGCCGCTGGGCCTACGCCTCGGCGCTTTTGGACGGCTTCACCGACTACATCCTCCTCACCATCGACATGAGCGATCCGGCCCGGCCCCAGCCGGTGGGCCGCTGGTGGCTGCCCGGGATGCACACCGCCGGTGGCGAGGAGCCCGGCTGGGACACGGAGCGGTGGCGGTACGGTCTGCACCACGCCGTCGTCGCCGGCGACACCGCCTACGGCTGCTGGCGGGACGGAGGGCTGACCCTGCTGGACGTCTCCGACCGTGCGGCGCCCGCACTGATCGCCCACCGCAACTGGGCGCCACCGTTCGGCGGCGGCACCCACAGCGCGCTCCCGCTGCCCGACCGCGAGCTGCTGGTGGTGGCCGACGAGGGCATCGCCGACAACTGCGCCGACGGCCTCAAGCACACCTGGATCTTCGACATCCGGCAGCCGGACAACCCGGTCAGCATCGCCACCCTTCCCACCCCCGACGAGACCGACTACGTCGCCAAGGGCAGCCACTTCGGTCCGCACAACCTCCATGAGAACCGGCCGGGCTCCTTCGTCAGCAGCGACCTGGTCTTCGCCACCTACCAGAACGCCGGGGTACGCGTCTTCGACATCGGCGACGCCTTCCGGCCGCGCCAGACCGGTGCCTGGGTGCCCCCGCCCCCCCAGCGGATGTACGACGTGCGGCCCGGACGGCCCCAGGTCGTCCAAAGCTGCGACGTCTTCGTCGACCCCGAGGGCGTGATGTACATGACCGACTACAACGCAGGGCTGTACATCCTGCAGTACGACGGGGAGTGAGCGTGCCCGTGACGGCAACCCTTGACGCACGCCCCAGCGCGCCGAAGGGCCTGCTGGCCCAGCTCGCCTCCATCGTCGGCGGGTACCACGTGCTCAGCGACCCGGACCTGACCGCGGGCCATGAAGTCGACTGGACGGGGCGCTTCACCGGCCCCACCCCCGTCGTCGTCCGCCCCCGCAACCCGCACGAGGTGGCCGCGGTGCTTCGGGCCTGCGCCCAGTACCGCGTCCCGGTGATCCCCCAGGGCGGCAACACCGGCCTGGTCGGCGGCGGCGTCCCCCGGCAGGGCGAAGCCGTGCTCAGCACGACCCGGCTCACCGACCTGGAGCCGGTGGACCGGCTCTCGGGGCAGGTGACGGTAGGCGCCGGAGCCACCCTTGCCGCCGTGCAGCGGCATGTGCGGGAGGCCGGCTACGACATCGCCGTGGACCTGGCCGCCCGCGACAGCGCCACCATCGGCGGGATGGTGGCCACCAACGCGGGAGGGCTCCGGGTGCTGCGCTGGGGCCCGATGCGCAGCCAGGTCGTGGGTGTCGAGGCGGTCCTGGCGGACGGCAGGGTGATGAACCGCCTCTCCGGGCTGCCGAAGGACAGCTCCGGCTACGACCTGACGCAGCTGCTCGTGGGCAGCGAGGGTACCCTCGCCGTGATCACCCGGGTGCGGCTGCGGCTGATCCCGCTGTTCACCGACCGGGTCACCGTCCTGCTGGCCCTTCAGGACACCGCCACTGCCCTTCGGGTGCTGGCCCTGGTGCGGGGCAGTGTGCCCTCACTGGACTCTGCCGAGATCACCTACGCGGACGGCGTCGCGCTGGTCCACAAGCATCTGCGGCTGCCCTCGCCCTTTCGCACACCGACCCCGTACCCGGTCCATCTGCTGCTCGAGTGTGCGGCGCAGCGGGACCCCGCCGACGACCTGATCGAGGCCCTGGAACGCAGCCCCGACCTGCTGGACTCGGCCATCGCCACCGACGAGCCGTCCCGGCGCGCCCTGTGGGCGCACCGGGAGGGCCATACCGACGCCGTCAACGCCGCGGGGGTGCCGCTGAAGCTGGACGTCGCGGTCCCGTTGGAGGAGTTGGCGGCCTTCGAACAGGAGGTGCGCGGACTGACGGTCCGCCACGCGCCCGGTGCCCGGCTGGTGCTCTTCGGCCACCTGGCGGAGGGCAACTACCACGTCAACATCCTGGATGCCGGGGACCGCGACGAGGAGCTGAGCGAGGCCGTGCTCCGGGCCGTGGCCCGCCGGGGCGGCACCATCTCCGCCGAACACGGCATCGGGGTGGCCAAGGCGCGCTGGCTGTCCCTCACTCGCGCCGCGGTCGACCTGGATCTGGCCGCCGTCACCAAGCGGGCCTGGGATCCGGAGGCACTGCTCAACCCGGGCGTGCTCTTCTCGGCGGATCCCGCCTGAACGTCAGGAGATGTGAGTCAGTGAGCTTCCGACTCGTTGTGTGCGTGAAGTACGTGCCCGACGCCACCGCCGACCGCCGCTTCGCCCAGGACACCACGACCGACCGTGAGTCCGTCGACGGGCTGCTGTCCGAGCTGGACGAGCACGCCGTCGAGCAGGCCCTGCGCCTCGCCGAGGCCATCGGGGACGCCGAGGTGACCGCGCTGACCCTCGGCCCGGACGGCGCCGAGACCGCGCTGCGCAAGGCACTTGCCATGGGTGTGGACAAGGCCGTCCACGTCCAGGACGACGCCGTGCACGGGACCGATGTGATGGGCACCTCCGCGATCGTGGCCAGGGCGCTGGAGCTGACCGGTTACGACCTGGTGGTCTGCGGGATGGCCTCCACCGACGGCGCCATGGGGGTGCTCCCGGCACTGCTGGCCGAGCGGCTGGGCGTTCCGCAGCTGACCCTCCTGTCGGAGGTCGGTGTGGAGGACGGCGTGGTCCGGGGACGCCGCGACGGGGACGCCGCCACCGAGGATCTGCGGGCACCGCTGCCGGCCGTGGTCTCGGTCACCGACCGGTCCGGCGAGGCCCGCTACCCCTCCTTCAAGGGAGTCGTGGCCGCCAGGAAGAAGCCGGTGCGCCGCCTGGACCTGGCCGACCTGGGCATCGAGCCGGGCACCGTGGGCCTGCGCGGCGCCTGGACCGTGGTGGACCACATCGCCGCCCGCCCGCAGCGGCGGGCCGGAGCCGTCGTCGAGGACGACGGCGAGGGGGCGGGCGCCGGACAGCTCGCCGCGTTCCTGGCCGCCGGCGCCTTCATCTGACCATCCGACCGCCCGTCCGGCCCGGACCGCCCGGCGCAGGTCCGGCCCCGACCGCCCGCACGTCCGGCCCGAACCCAACGGTATGCATGGCGACCCGGCTCGGGCGCGGTGTACCGCAGTGCAGGAGACAACAGCCATGAGTGAAGTCCTCGTCCTGGTCGACCATGCGGACGGCCGAGTCCGCCCGCCCGCGCTGGAACTGCTGACGCTGGCCCGCCGCCTCGGTGAGCCCTCGGCGGTCGTGCTCGGCGCCTCGGACGGTGTGGACGGCATCGCCGGGCAGCTGCGCCGCTACGGTGCGGCGAAGGTGTACGCGGCCGACGGCGCGGCATTCGCCGACCATCCGGTGGTGCCCCAGGTGGACGCGCTGACCCGGATCGCCGAGACCGCCGGCGCGGCCGCGGTGCTGGTGACCTCCTCCCCGCAGGGCAGGGAGGTCGCAGCCAGGGTCGCGCTTCGGCTGGGCTCCGGGCTGATCACCGACGCGGTGGACGTGCGGGTCGGTGAGGCGGGCCCGGTCGCGGTCCAGTCGGTGTTCGCCGCGTCCTTCGAGATCACCTCGCGGATCTGCCACGGCATTCCCGTGATCGCCGTCAAGCCCAACGCCGCCACTGCCGAACCGGTCTGCGCGGACGCGGTGGCGGGCCCGGTGGAGCGGGTCGCCGTCGGCCCTCCCGACCCCGCCACCGTCGCGACGGTCGTCTCCCGTACCGTGCGCCCGGCAACCGACCGGCCCGAGCTGAGCGAGGCCGCGATCGTGGTGGCCGGCGGACGAGGTGTCGGCGGTGCCGACGGATTCGGCGTGATCGAGGAACTGGCCGACGCCCTCGGGGCGGCCGTCGGCGCCTCCCGCGCGGCGGTCGACGCCGGCTGGTACCCGCATGCGCATCAGATCGGCCAGACCGGCAGGACCGTCTCGCCCCAGCTCTACCTCGCCTCGGGCATCTCCGGTGCGATCCAGCACCTGGCGGGCATGCGGACTTCGAAGACCGTCGTCGCGGTCAACAAGGACCCGCAGGCGCCGATCTTCGACGTCGCCGACTTCGGAGTGGTGGGGGACCTGCTCGAGGTGCTCCCGAGGCTGACCGAGGAGACCAGGAGGCGCCGGGACTGAGGCACCGCGTGGTCGCCGGGCAGGGCGTGCCGTGATTGGCGAGGCCGCCGTGCCGGTGATCCACTTCTTCCATCGTCCGCTGGGATGCCATGGGTTGCCCTATGCTTAGGCTTGCCTAAGTTCCTGATCGCCAGGAGTGCCCGTCATACCGGAATGGACACGATGTCAGCTGCCGCAATCAGCAGCCCGAGAGCCGCGTCGGCGAGCCGCCGCATGGGATGGACGACTGCCGCCGCTGTCGCGCTGCTGTGTGCGGTGCTGCTCAGCCTCGCCGTCGGCGCCCGTCACATCGCCCCGGGTGAAGCGGTCCACGTCCTGCTGCACGGGGGAGAGGGCGAGGCCGCCGACATCATGTGGTCCCTGCGTGTGCCCCGGACCGTCGTCGGCGTGATGGTCGGCGTGGCGCTCGCTCTGGCGGGCACGGCCATTCAGGGCATCACCCGCAATCCCATAGGCGATCCCGGCGTCCTCGGCATCAGCCAGGGCGCCGCGGTGGGCGTCGTGCTCGCCATCTCCTTGGCCGGGGTGCACAGCCTCTCCGGCTATGTGTGGTTCGCCTTCGTCGGGGCCGCAGCGGCGTCGGTGGCCGTCTACGCCGTGGCCTCGAGCGGGCGCGGCGGGGCGACCCCGGTGAAGCTGGCGCTGGCCGGCGCGGCCATCAACGCCCTGCTCATCTCCGTCATCCAGGGGATGCTGACGACGGACGCCGCCACCCTGGACGAGTTCCGATTCTGGCAGGTGGGCTCGATCGCCGGCCGGGACGCCGCACTCGCCGGTCGGATCTGGCCCTTCCTCCTGGTCGGCACCGCCTTGGTGCTGTCCGTCGCCCGGGGACTGGACGCGCTGGCGTTGGGCGACGACGTCGCCAAGGGGCTCGGACAGAAGGTCGCGACCGTGCGGGTCGTGGGCGGGATCGGAGCGACCGTGCTCACCGGTGTCGGTGTCTGCGCCGCCGGGCCGATCGCCTTCGTGGGCCTCGCGGTTCCGCATATCGCGCGCGCCCTGGTGGGCGCCGACCACCGCTGGATCATGCCGATGGCTGCTTTGCTCGGCCCCGTGATGCTGCTGGTGTCCGATGTCCTGGGGCGGATCGTGTTCCCGCCGGGCGAGATACCGGCGGGCGTGATGACGGCCCTGACCGGTGTACCGTTCCTGATCGCCATGGTCCGCCGCAAAGCGGTGAGCGCATGACGACTTCTCTCATCGGCCGGCGTCCCGGTGATGCGCGTCCCGCCGGGTATGCGCTCGTCAGGCGCGGCCGGGCATCCTTCCTCGTTCACCGGCGCGCGGCCGTTGCCGCGGGCGCCATCGCGGTGCTGACGGCCGCCCTGTGCGTCGCGTACCTCTGCCTCGGCGAGAGGTACGTCGCGCCGACCGAGGTGCTCAACGTGCTGTTCGGCCAGGATTCCGGAGCGGACTTCGTCGTGGGTGAGTTGCGGCTGCCCCGGCTCGCTCTCGGATTGCTGGTCGGTGCCGCCTTCGGTGTCGGCGGTGCCCTGATCCAGACGGTCGCCCGCAATCCGCTCGCCAGCCCCGACATCATCGGTGTGTCCCAGGGCGCCAGTGCCCTGACCATCGGCGCGCTGACGTTCGGCGTCGGATCCTTCGGCGTGCTGCCGTACTTCTCGGTGGCGGGCGGGGTGCTCGCCGCTCTTGCCGTCTATCTCTTCGCGTGGCGCCGGGGCATGCACGCGGGACGGTTCGTACTCATCGGCATCGGCGTCGCCATCGCGCTCAGGTCCGTCGTTCACCTCTTCATCACCAAGGGGGACTACCTGGTCGCCCATCAGGCGCAGGTGTGGATCACGGGCTCGCTCAACGGGCGCGGCTGGGACGAGGCCGCACCGCTGGGGTGGACACTGCTCGCCCTGGCGCCCTGCGTGGTCTGGGCGGCACGGGCCCAGCGCAACACCGCGTTCGACGACGGCACGGCCACCGCGCTGGGTGTGCCGCTGCACCGGACGAGGTTCGGGCTCGCGTTGCTGGGCGTGCTGTTCGCGTCGCTGGCCACGGGTGCGGCCGGACCGGTGGACTTCGTGGCGCTGCTCGCTCCTCAGATCGCCCGCCGCCTGACGCGTACGGCCCAGATTCCGCTGCTGTGTTCGGCATTGCTCGGGGCCTTGATCGTGGTGGCCGCCGACCTGCCCGCACGCCTGCTGTTCGCGCCGGTCGAACTGCCCGTGGGGGTGCTGACCGCGGCCGTGGGCGCACCGTATCTGATCTGGCTGATAGTCCGCGGCCGTACTGGAGGAAGAGCGTGACCGAGAGCAGGCTGACCGCCCGCGACCTGACTTTGGCCTACGAGGAACGCACGGTGGTGGAGGGCCTCGATCTGGACGTTCCGCATGGCCGGGTCACCGTCGTCGTCGGCCCGAACGCCTGTGGCAAGTCCACCCTCCTGCGGGCACTGGGACGGCTGCTCAGGCCCCGCCGGGGCTCGGTGCTCCTGGACGGTGAGGCGCTGGACGGTATGCCCACCCGGACGATCGCGCAGTCCATCGGGCTGCTGCCGCAGACGCCGGTCGCACCGGAGGCGATCACAGTCGCCGATCTCGTCTCGCGGGGCCGCCAGCCGCACCAGCGCTGGTGGAGGCAGTGGTCGCAGGAGGACGAAAGGGCCGTCACCGACGCCATGGAACGCACGGACGTGGCCGCGCTCGCCGACCGCCCCGTCGACGAACTGTCGGGCGGTCAGCGGCAGCGCGTGTGGATCGCGATGGCACTCGCGCAGGAGACGGATCTGCTGCTGCTCGACGAACCGACCACGTATCTGGACATCTCCCACCAGGTGGAGGTGCTGGACCTCGTCCGGCAGCTCAACCACGAGCGGGGCCGGACGGTCGTCGCGGTGCTCCATGACCTCAACCAGGCGGCACGGTACGCCGACCACTTGGTGGCGATGAAGGCCGGGCGCATTGTCGCGCAGGGCCGGCCGTCGGACATCGTCACGGTGGATCTCGTGCGTGACGTCTTCGGCCTCGAATCGGTCGTGGTCCCGGATCCGGTGACCGGCAGCCCGCTGGTTGTGCCCGGTGCCCCCTGGCAGGAAGACGCCTCCGCCGCGGTCGCTGCCTGCGCGGAGGCCGGCTGAACTCCTCCGGGGGCCCTGGCATTCGCGTCGGCGTTGGTTCCGCTCGTTGCTGGATGGAGCACGGCGACCGCGCTGCCGCGCGGTCCGGGTTGCGGTGCTCGTGAGCTTGCCGCCATCATTGGCTAAGGTTAGCCTTACCTAAATCGATCCCGCGCGTTCTCATCGGGTCTGTCAGGAAGGCTCCCCACTCATGGCTCCAACCCTCAATCGTCGTGCCGTCACCGTGGCAGTCGCCGCCGCGCTCGCCGTCACCGCAACCGCGTGCGGCTCGGGCACGAGTGACGCCAAGCCGGCCGCCAAGGGCGGAAAGCACACCGTGACGACCGCCATGGGCAAGGTGGAGGTACCCGACAGTCCCAGGCGTGTGGTCGTGCTCGACACCGACGCCCTGGACTCGGCCGTCACCCTGGGCATCACGCCAGTCGGCGCGGTCACCGCGGAGGCCGGCGCGCCGATGTCCTCCTACCTCCCTCAGGACAGACTCAAGGGCATCAAGCCGGTCGGTCTGATCGCGGAGCCCAACCTCGAGGCGATCGACGGGCTGAACCCGGATCTGATCATCAGCAGCAAGGCGCGCGACGAGAAGAGTTACCAGGAGCTGTCCAAGATCGCGCCGACGGTCTTCACCGAGACCACCGGCCCGGACTGGAGGAAGAACTTCGCACTGCACGCCGACGTGCTGGGCAGGAAGGAAGAGGCCGAGCAGGTCGTCGCCGACTACGAAAAGCACGTGGCCGAGGTGACAGGGGCGCTCGGCGGCGCGGAGAAGGCCGCGAGGACGAAGGTCGGTTTCGTGCGCTTCATCGAAGGCGCGGACACTCGCCTGTACATGAACGACACATTCGTCGGCAGCATCCTGAAGGACCTCAAGGTCGGCCGCGCCGCGAACGTGGACAAGACCGGCTTCTCCGTCGACATCAGCCCGGAGCGGATCGGCGAGGGCAACGCCGACGTCATCTTCTACTCCACCTACGGCGACCCCGCGAAGGCCGAGGAGACGAGCGTCACCGGCGGCAAGCTGTGGAAGAACCTGGACGCCGTGAAGAACGACAAGGCCTTCAAGGTCGACGACAGCCTGTGGATGCTCGGCATCGGCTACACCGGTGCCGACCGGATCCTCGACGCGATGAAGAAGCACCTCGCATAGCGGGGGTACGCAGCGGCACGTCTGCGGCCCTGGCCACGGGAATTCCCGTGGCCAGGGCCGCAGACGCGTCGATCCCCCGCAGGGACGTCAAAGGCGCTCGAAGCCGCGCACCCGTTCCCAGTCCGTCACCGCGGTCTCGAACGCGGCAAGTTCGGTGCGTGCGGCCTGGGCATAGTGGCCCACGACCTGCTCGCCGAAGACCTTCGCCGCGATCTCGCTGGTCTCCCACCGGCGCAGGGCATCGGTGAGTGTGCCGGGCAGGCGCGGCACCGACGGATCGGCCAGGGCGTTGGCTGTGTGGGGGGCAGGCAGCGGGAGGCTGTTCTCGATGCCGTACAGGCCGGCGGCCACCGCGGCGGCGACGGCCAGGTAAGGGTTGGCGTCACCGCCGGGCACCCGGTGTTCGATGCGCAGCGAGTGGCCGGAGCCCACCACACGGACCGGGCAGGTCCGGTTGTCCCTGCCCCACGTGATGCCGGTGGGGGCGAACGCACCCGGCTGGAGCCGCTTGTAGGAGTTGATATTGGGTGCCATCAGCAGCGCGAAGTCGGAGAGGCAGGCCAGCTGCCCTGCCACGAAGTGGCGCATGAGGTCGGACATGCCGTCCTCGGCCGAAGGGTCGGCCAGCACGGCAGACCCGTCGGTGCCGCGCAGCGACAGGTGGATGTGGCAGCTGTTGCCCTCGCCCTCGTCGTACTTGGGCATGAAGGTGAGCGCGGCACACTCCTGCGCGGCGATCTGCTTGGCGCCGTTCTTGAAGACGACATGGTTGTCACAGGTGGCCATCGCCTCGTCGTAGCGGAAGACGATCTCGTACTGGCCGGCGTGGCACTCGCCGCGCGCCGTCTCCATCGTGAGACCGGCGCGCACCATCTCCCGGCGGATACGCCGTACCACGGGCTCCATCCCGGTGAGCCCCTGGAGGGAGTAGTCGACGTTGTAGGAGGTGGCCGTCTCCAGACCCTGGTAGCGGCGGTCCCAGGCATGGCGGTAGGACTCGCGGAAGACCAGGAACTCCAGTTCGGTGCCGGCGAAGGCGGTCAGCCCGCGCTCGGACAGCCGGTCGAGCTGGGTGCGCAGCACCTGCCGCGGAGCCACGGGGACTGCCTCGCCGCCCGGCCAGACCGCGTCGGCCAGGACCAAGGCGGTCCCCGGGTCCCAGGGCAGAGTACGCACGGTGGCCGGATCGGGACGCAGCACGAAGTCACCGAAACCGCTCCGCCAGGCGTCGATGGCGTAGCCCGGACCGGTGCTCATCTCGACATCCGAGGCGAGGAGGTAGACGCACGCGCTGAAGCCCTGTTCGGCCGCCTCGTCCAGGAAGTACGGAACGGACAGCCGACTGCCCTGGAGCCTGCCCTGGAGATCCGGGACGCCGACGATCACTTCCTCGACGCGTCCCTCCTCGGCCTCGGCGCGCAGCCGCTCGTACGGCGAGGTGGTCATGCCTGCTCCTGAAGATCGCGGCGGGTGGCGGTCGCGGTGGCGAGGGGGTTGGCGACGGTGCCGTGGACGACGTCGAAGCCCTCGTCCTTCTCGGCGCGGTCGTGGAAGCCGCCGCCGAGCAGTTGTTCACGGTTGAGCGCTACGCGGTCGAACTCGGCGGCGAGCAGGCCGAACTCGTCGAACCGCTGGGCGAGTTCCGGGAAGCGGGCGTGGTAGCGCTCGATCTCGGCGCGGACCATGGCCCAGAATTCCTCCTCCGGCACCCCGAGATGCTCGGCCGCGAGCGGGGCGAAGAACCGGAAGTGGCCCGCGAAGACGGCGCTGAGCAGGGAGTGGGCCAGTTCCCCGGCGGGCCAGCGCAGCAACAGCGCGTCGGCGCGCGCGGACAGGAGGGCGTACTCGGGCCGGCTTCCGGGCAGCAGGTTGACGTCCTCGGCGAAGTCCTTGACCGCGATGCCGATGGGGATCTCGCAGGCGTCGTAGAGGACCACGGTGTTCTCACCGTGCGGGCAGTACGCCACGCCGTACCGGTAGAGGTAGTGCAGCAGCCCGGGCAGCAGGGCGCCGAAGAAGCGCCGGAGCCAGGCGCGCGAGGTCAGTCCGGACCGCTCGACCAGTTCGCCGGCCAGCGCGCGGCCGTCGGATCCGACCTTGAGCAGGGCGGCCATCGTGCGGGCCCGCTCCCCGTCGCGGACCAGCGCGGCGACCGGCTCGCGCCAGACCGCGCCGAGGAGTTCGTGGTAGCGGTACGGGGCGTCCCGCACCGACTCGTACAGCGGATGGCGCACCGCTACGCCCGCCACCTCGCCGAGCGGGTGGAAGCGCAACTCGTCCCGCAGGCAGGCGTCCTCCTCGCGTATCGCATGCAGCCAGGCGCTCACATCGGGGGCCGCCTCGGTCGGCTTCGTGGACAGGCCGCGCCAGACCAGGGTGTTGCGGATGAGCAGCGGCACCTTCACATTCCGCCGGTGCGGGTGGTCCAGGTTGGCCAGGGTGCGGATGGACTGCAGCGGCCGGTAGCGGTCCGGGCCCTCGCCCAGCGGCACGAGCCGGCCGTCGGCGAGATACGGGGCGAACAGGGGCGCGACGGCCTCGTCCCAGTGGAAGGGGTGCACCGGCAGCCAGCAGAAGTCCGCCGGGGCGTGTCCGGTCTCGGCGCAGGACCGGCCGAGCGCGGCCGCGAACTGTTCGCGGGTGTCCGGGTCCAGTTCCTCGGTCAGCAGCGTGTCGCGGTCGAGGCCGGGGACGCCGGAGTACGAGGCGAGGCTGCTGTGCACGCCGGCCCACAGAAGACGGACCGACCCGCCTGCCTCGGGTGCGTAGGCGGCCGCGTCGGAGGCGGAGAATCCCAAGCGTCCCTTGTTGAGCAGCATGCACGGGTGACCCTCTTGATGGGCCTCCAGGTCCAGGTGGTCCAGATCCGCGAGTTCGGCGGCGGGCAGGGCACGGGAGATGACCTCGGCCTCGGCCCTGCGGGTGGCGGTCAGTTCACGCAGCACCTCCGCGGTGGTGGGGCCGTCCCAGCCGAGGACCGGACGGGCGTCGAGCAGCAGTCGTTCGGGACCGGCCTCGTCGGCGGGCGCCGGGTGCCGCCGCAGGGTGCTGGGCACGAGCCGCCAGGTGCCGAAGGTGCCACGGGCGGCACGGAAGGTCCAGTGGACTGCGTCGGCGAGGTCCAGCCGGTAGGCGTCCTCGGTGCCGGCGGAGGGGTCCGGTCGGGGAACGAGCAGTTCCTCGTACGCGAACTCCTCCACGGCCTTGACGAGCAGGCGCTCGCCCGCCCGGGCCCAGGCGTCACGTGTGGTGCGGTTCATCGGTGGTTCTCCTCGGAGTGCGCGGGGGACGCGTGGGGCACGGCAGCGGTCATCGCGGGGGCCCTGGGAAAGGAATCCGCCGCCGAGGGCCGGGCAGGTGCCGCCGCCTCCACGGCTTCGGCGGCGCCCGGCCACAGCGCCCGGTCCGGGGCGGCACCGCGGAAGCGCTTCAGGGACAGGGCGGCCGCGCACAACTGCCCGACGGCGGCGACGGCGAGCGGCAGTGCCAGGTCGTGGGCGACCGCGGCCGTGGCGGCCAGCGGCGCGGCCAGGAGACCGGCGGAACGAACGGTCTCGACGGCGGTGAACGCCGGGCCCCTGGTACCCGTCGCACGGAACATCCGCAGCTCGACGGCGACCTGGCCGAGACCGAGACCGACGCCGTACAGCAGCCGGCCGCCGGCCACCCCGGAAACGGAGTCGGCCAGCCACGTCCAGGCCATCCCGGCGGCGCCCACGGCCAGAGCCAGCGGCAGCAGCCGGTCCCCGAGCCGGTCGTGGCAGCGGCGCACCAGGGGAAGGACGGCCAGCGCGGAGACGCTCGGCAGGAAGAACAGCACGGCCGAGCCGATGGAGCCGCTGCCGAGGCCGTCGGAGAACTCGGTGAAGAACGGCCGCGCCACGTTGGCCGAGAAGTCGAACATGACCCCGATCAGTGCGGCGTAGGCGAGCACCGTGATCCGGCTCAGGCATCTCGATGCGGCGGGCGCCCGAGGGTGGGGCGGCGACGGCGCGGCGTCCGGTGCCTCCTCGGCAGCGGCGGTACCGGCCCCGGTGCCCGGGCGCCGCCCCAGGACGCGGTGGGTGAGCACCGCCAGCGCGGTGTCCACCAGCGCGAACGCCGAGATGCCGATGCGCGGCTGCGGGAGCGCGAGCACCCCGGCGCCCACCACGGTGGAGACCACGACGGAGAGGTGGAAGACGACCACGAGCGTGCACACCCCGGTCAGCCGGCCCCGCTCGCCGCCCGCCGAATCGTCGCCGTGCTCGGCGATGAAGGCCGGATAGGCCAGCAGCATCGCGCTGTTGGTCGTCACGATGAGCGTCGACAGCAGCGTGTACGCCGTGTAGTCCGGCGCGAGACCCAGCAGCAGATCCAGGACCGCCGACCCGCACAGCCCGGCGAGCACCAGCGTGTGCGGCGGCCGGCGCCGGGCCGCCAGCCCCCACAGGGGGAGGGCGGCCAGCCCGACGATGCGGCAGATCCAGATGTACAGCCCGGTGGCCTCCGGATCCTCGATGCCGTAGAGCCGCTCGAACAGCTGGGGCAGGAACGGTGTCAGGGCGGTCTCGGCGACCAGGTGCAGGCCGATCACCGAGATGAGGACCGTCTTCGCGTGGCGCCCCGGCCCTGCCGGGGCCGGCGCGCCGGCCTTCTGCCCGGCGGTCATCGCCCCGTCCCCGCCGGGGCGCTGGTGGCGGGCGAAACGGCCGTCGGCACCGCGGACTCCTGCGCTCGCGGTACGCCGAAGGTGGTGAACGCCTGCCGCGGGGAGAGGGGCAGCACCGTGCGTCCGGCGGCGGCGTTGAGGATGGTCGCGGCGCGCCAGGCACCGAGGGTGAGGTCGGGGGCGCCCACGCCGTGCGTGTGCGTCTCGGCGTTCTGGACGTAGAGCGCGCCCGAGACCCGCGGGTCGAGCGCGACCCGGTACTGTCCGTCGACCTGGTAGCGCCCCTTGCCGTCCCAGTCCACCATGTCCCCGATCCCGTCGAGGAAGGCGGGACGTGAGGCGGCGTAACCCGTGGCGGATACGACGGCGCAGGTCCGGATCTCGAACAGCGAGTCCTGCTGCCGGTTCCGGCAGGTGAGCAGGTAGCCGTCGCCGTCGGCGCGGGCCTCGACGAGCTCCACGCCCGGCTGCAGGGCGGCGCGCGGCTCGCCGCCGCCTATGGTCCGCTCGTACAGCTCGTCGTACATCTGCCCGAGGGTCTCCTCGCTCACGCCCTTGTAGAGCTGCCACTGTTCGCGCACCAGGTGCTCGCGGGCGGCTTCGGGGAGGTGGCGGAAGTAGCTGGTGTAGTCCGGGGTGAAGTGCTCCAGGCCGATCTTGGAGTACTCCATCGGCGCGAAGGCCGCGGTGCGAGCCAGCCAGCGCACGTAAGGGCCGCCCTGGCCGTTGCCGTCCTGGGTGCGCAGCAGGTCGAGCGCGACCTCGGCGCCGGACTGCCCCGCGCCGACGACCGTGACGTCGTCGGCCGCCGCGAGCCGGGCACGGTGGGCGCGGTAGTCGGCGCTGTGCAGCACCCGGCCCGTGTGGGCGTCGCTCAGCAGCGGGCGCAGCGGCTCGGGCACGACCGGGTCGGTGCCCACGCCCAGCACGACCTGGCGCGCCAGTACCCGTGTCCGGTCACCGTCGGCGCAGCGGTACACGACGGCGAAGGCGTTCGCGTTCTCGTCCCACTCCAGTGCGGTGACCCGGGCGTCGAACCTGCACGAGGCGAGCCGTTCGGCGACCCAGCGGCAGTAGTGGTCGTACTCGCGGCGCGGGATGTGGAAGCGCTCGGAGAAGAAGAACTTGAACATCCGGTCGTGGCAGCGGATGTAGTTCAGGTACGACCAGGGGCTGGTCGGGTCGGCCATCGTGACCAGGTCGGCCAGGAACGGCACCTGCAAGGTGGTGCCCTCCATCAGCAGACCGGGGTGCCAGGAGAACGCCGGCTTGGCGTCGAGGAACAGGGACCGGAAGCCGGGCACGCCGTCCGCCAGCGCCGCCAGGGACAGGTTGAACGGGCCGATACCGACGCCGACCAGGTCGAAGGGCAGCTCGTGGCCGGGGGCAGTCGAGGGAGCGGTCACCGCTGGGCCTCCGTGAGGGGATTGGGAAGATCGATGTAGACCGACTGGGTGTGGACGTCTCCGGTGAGCTCGTCAAGGCCGTCCACACAGGTCAGGTAGTTGCCCTTGCACCGCAGGACCGGGGCGTCGAGCAGCAGGTCCAGCAGGCCGGCGGCGGCGGGCTCGGTCGTGCGCAGCCGCTCCAGCACGCCCCGCAGCACCCGCAGCAGGTCCCCTTCGTCGGCCAGCCCCAGGGCGCCGAAGGCCCCGACGAGGCCGAGGAGGTTGTTGACGCCGAGGTAGTAGGCGACCCGCTCGTCGACGAACGTGTCGTCGAAGACCAGTTCCACGCCGTCGGTGGCGCCGGGCAGGAGCCGCTCGATGTCGGCGGTGCGGGAGGCGGCCAGGTAGTAGCCCTGACTGTCCCGGTACCAGCCGGCGCAGGGCAGCCCGTGGTCGTCGAGGGCGACCAGGGTGTTCTGATGGTGCGGCTCCAGGGCGATCCCGTACCGCGCCTGGAGGCGGATCAGGGGAACGGCCAGGACGTCCAGGTATCGGACCAGCCAGCGCCGCGACGCCTCGGCCACCGGGACACCGAGCGCGCGTGCGGCACGCTCGACCGCCTCGCACACCGCGGCCCGATGCCGGGGAGGGGTGCTGTCGCCAGGACCGGTGCGCTCGGCCAGCAGACCCGCCACGCACAGACCCTGGAGCCCTCCGCCGCGGAAGGGGTTGTCGCGGATCGCGGTCTCCAGACCCGTCTCCGGTCCGTCGGCGCCGGCCGAGACCCAGGCGAAGTCGCGCAGGACACCGAACCGCGGGTGCTCGGCGCGCAGCCAGTGCGCGGGGCCCGCGGCCAGCAGCTGCGCCGCCCGCACGCCCAGGCGCATCTCGCTGCGCAGGTTGTTGCGCCGGGAGTTGGTGATCCGCATGCCGAGGGACAGCTTCAGCATCACCTCGGCGTCGGGGCGGTGCACGGTCCGCACCGAGGACGTGGGGTACCAGTGGGGTCCGGCCGGGCCGAGCGGGCGCAGCAGTCCGGCGTCGACCAGCGCGGCGACCTCGGGGCGGGCCAGTACCTCGCGGGCCTGCCAGGGGTGCGCGGGAACCGGCACCATGCCGTCGGGCAGCTCCAGCCCGGCGGCGAGCGGGCGCAGCATCTCCTCGGGTCTGCGGCCGTCGGCGCTGCCGCCGACGACGGTATCGGGGTGGGCGGCGAACCAGTGCAGGCGGAAGGAGCCGCGCAGTTCCGGTGAGTACACCTCCAGTTCGGCGTCGGAGGCCTCCTCGCGGCTCTTGGGCGCGGGATGGAACGGATGCCCCAGCAGCAGCGCCTGCTCGCTGTCGAGGAACGGCGTCGGCCCCCGGCCGCCCTCGCCCTCGGCGCGCCGGCGGGCGATGTGCGCGGCGGTGCGCCGGGCGGAGTTCAGCACCCGGGCGCAGGCGTCGCCCCCGTGGTGCGGGAGCACGCCACGGCCCAGTGTGGTCTCGCGGATCAGCGCGGCGGCCACCAGCGCCGCGTCCGCCGGGACACCGCCGCCGTCCTCGGAGGTGACCAGCCGCGGAATGCCGAACCGGTGCCACCCGGTGGCCGACCGGTGCCGCACGGGCACCCGCAGCTCGAGCCGGTCGGCGGGAAGACGCAGCACGAGGGTCCGGCCGGTGGGCGGGACGTCGGTGCCCGTCTCCCGGACGTAGGCGCGCAGCAGTGACTCCATCGCCGCGGCGTCGCCCGCCCGGAGGGGGTCGGGGTCGTCCAGCGGGTCGGGGGCGGGCGCGCGAACCGGCCGCGCATCCCCGTCCGTGCCGTCCTGGGCGGCCGGGTCCGCGCAGGTGCGCCGGGCAGGTGTGCCGGGGGCGCGGTCGTCCTCGTACTCCACGGCGGTCGCGGTCGCGGTGGCAGCGGTGCTCGGCGAGGCGCCGTCCGTGCGGGTCACCCCCGCCGGACGGGGAACGGTGGGCCGGTTCACTGGCTTTCCTCCTCGGCCTGTCCCGCCGCGGCGACCGCGTGGAGCAGCCGTTCGACCTCGGCAGGCGTGGTGTGGGGGTTGAGCAGCGTGAGCTTGAGCCGGACCCGGCCGGGTCCTTCGCCCGGGAGTTCGGTGCGGCCGACGACGGCCCGGCCCTCACGCAGCAGCCTGCGCCGCAGCGCCGCGTTCACCCGGTCGGTGTCAGCGGGGTCGGCACCCTCGGGCACGTAGCGGAAGAGCAAGGCCGTCAGCACCGGGTCCGTGTGCAGTTCCAGCCGGGGATGGGCCCGCACGGCCCGCGCCGCGCCGCACGCGAGTTCATGGCAGGCGTTCACGAGCCGGCCCAGGCCGTCGCGGCCGAGCGTGCGCAGTGTGACGGCGATCTTGAAGGCGTCGGCGCGGCGGGTGGTCCGCAACGACAGGCCGAGCAGGCTGGGATAGCCGGCCTCCTCGTCGTCGGTCGGGTTGAGGTACACCGCACGCCGCGCGAGGGAGGCGTAGGTCTGTGCCCGCCGGACCAGGAAGACGCCCGCGGCGGCCGGCTGCCAGCCCAGCTTGTGCCAGTCCAGGGAGACGGAGTCGGCCAGAGCGATCCCGTCCAGCAGCGGGGAGAGCTCGTCGGACAGCAGGGCACCGCCGCCGTAGGCGGCGTCCACGTGCAGCCAGGCCCCGTACTCGGCGGCCAGCGCCGCGCAGGTCGGCAGCGGGTCGACCGCCCCGGTGTCGGTGGTGCCGGCGGTGGCCACGACCGCCAGTGGCAGTTCGCCGCGTGCGACGCGTTCGCGCAGTGCTGAGGCCAGTGCCTCCGGCTTCATGCGAAGGTCGCGGTCGACCGGGACGGGAACGACCGCGTCCTCGCCGAGACCCAGCAGGGCGGCCGACCGCTGGACCGAGAAGTGGGCGGCGGCCGAGGCGAAGACCCGCGGATGCGGACCCGTGCCGGACACACCGCTCAGCTCGACCTGACGCCCCGAGCGCCGGCCGAGGATCCGGTCACGGGCGAGCATGAGGCCCATGAGGTTGGATTCCGTGCCGCCGGAGGTGAGCACTCCCGTTGCCTGCGCCGGGTCGTACCCGACGAGCTCCGCCAGCTCCCGCAGCAGCGCGGTCTCCAGGGCCGTGGCGGCGGGGGCCTGGTCCCAGGAGTCCTGGGAGGGGTTGAGCGCGCAGACGGCGAGGTCGGCGGCCACGGCGACGGCCAGCGGGGGGCAGTGCAGGTGCGCGGCGCAGGACGGGTCGGCGGGATCGGCGCTGCCGTGAGCGAGCAGTTCGGTCAGCCGGGGGAGTGCGTCATCGCCTCCCGTTTCGGCGAAGACCCGCAGCACGTCCGCTTCGAGCTCGCCCGGCGTTCCGGCGGGAACCGGCCCGCCGCGCCGCACCGCGCCCTCGGCGAGGGCTTCCAGCACGCTCCGCAGCAGGGGTTCGAGCGCGCCGGGACCGTCCTGACCTCCGGACAGCGGGGCGGTGCGCGCGCGGGCCTTCGCTGGCAGGGCGGTGCGCAGCAGGCCGGCCGCGGCTTCGCCGAGAGCGTCGGGCCGGGCCGCAGGCGCCGGTGCGTGGCCTCGGCCGTTCCGGGAAGGCGTCGCACCCGCCCCGCCCCGTGCGTTGTGCTTGCCGTGGACGGCGGCCGGGGTGGTATCGGCGACCGCAGCGGTGGACCGCGGACCGTGGAGCTCACGTGTCATGCCTGGGCTCCCGCGAGCCGAGCGGCCGTCACCGAGGCGATGGCGTCGGTCAGCCGGTCCAGAACCGCTTCCACCTGCTCGTCGGTGACGGTCAGCGGGGGCAGCAGCCGTGCGGTCGAGTCGTAGCGGCCACCGAGTTCCACGATGAGGCCGCGCTCGAGGCAGGCGGCGCGCACCTGTGCGGCGATCCGGGGAGCGGCCGGGCGGGCACCGCACGCGTCCGGCTCGGCCTCGGGGTCGACCAGCTCGACACCGATCATCAGGCCGCGGCCGCGTACGTCACCGATCGCGGGCAGTTGGGAGCTCAGGGCCTCGAGACGTGCCGTCATCGCGGCGCCGACGGCCGCCGCCCGCTCCGCCAGGCCCTCCTTCGCGACGTACCGCAGGGTCGCGGTACCGGCCGCCATGGCGAGGGTGTTGCCACGGAAGGTGCCGGTGTGAGCGCCGGGCAGCCAGCCGTCGTAGTCCTCGTGGTAGACGATCACCGCGAGCGGCAGGCTGCCGCCGATCGCCTTGGACATCACCATCGCGTCCGGCACGATCCCGCTGTGCTCCACCGCCCAGAAGGCGCCCGTGCGTCCGACACCGGTCTGCACCTCGTCGGCGATCAGCGGGATCCCCCGCTCCGCCGTGATGCGGCGCATCTCGCGCAGCCAGGCGTCCGGTGCGGGCACCGCGCCACCCTCGCCCTGGACCGCTTCGACGATCATCGCGGCCGGCGGTACGACGCCGCCGTTGGGGTCGTCGAGCAGCCGCTCGGTGTACCGGGCGGACAACTGGGCACCGTGCTCGCCGCCGACACCGAACGGGCAACGGTAGGAGTACGGGTAGGGCAGCCTCGTCACGTCCGCGGCGATCCCCGGCACCGGCTGCTTGGTGGTGACACCGCCGGAGGCGGCCAGGGCGCCGGCCGTCATGCCGTGGTAGGCGCCCGTGAACGCGAGCAGTCCGCGCCGCCCGGTGGCGGTCTGCATCAGCTTGAACGCGGCCTCGACCGCGTCGGTCCCGGTGGGCCCGCAGAAGTGGATGCGGGCCCTGTCGGCGAAGCCGCTGGGCAAGGTGGCGAACAGCGCGTCGGTGAACGCGTCCTTCTCCGGCGTTGCCAGGTCCAGGACGTGCAGTGGGGCCCCGCTGGTGAGGGTCCGCTGAACAGCCTCCAGCACGATCGGATGGTTGTGGCCCAGGGCCAGCGTCCCGGCCCCCGAGAGGCAGTCGAGGTAGCGGCGGCCGTCGGTGCCCTCGACCGTCATGCCGTGCGCACGGGCGGGAACGATGGGGAAGCTGCGGGCGTAGGTGCGTGCGGAGGACTCGCGGCCGCGCTGACGCTCCAGGACGGCGTCGGCGCGGCGCACGGCGGCGGGGTCCGCGACGGTGGGGCGGACGTCGGTGAGGGCGGTGGGGCGGGCGGTCATGGTGTTCGGCTCCAAGGGGGATTGGGGGAGAAGGAAGGGCGGGCGCACGACGCCGCCGCCCCGATGGGGCTTGCGGTGGGGTGCGGCTTGTCCTGTGTCTCGGAGAACGTGCCCTGTGTCTCAGAGAAGGTGACGTTCGGCAGGGGGATGGCCGAGGAAGCGGTGCATGGCGAACTCCCACCCGTAGGAGCCCGCGCAGGGGAAGACGACGAGGTCTCCGGCGCGCGCACGGTCCACCAGGACGTCGCGGAGCAGGGTGTCCTCCGGGGTGCACAGCTCGCCGACCACGGTCACCCGTGAGTTCTCGGCCGCCGGCCGCGGACAGCCCTCGGGCCAGTTCTCGACGGGCAGTACCGCGATGTTGTGGACGATGTCCCAGGACGTGGGCAGCTGGAAGTGGTTGATGCCACCGCGCAGGACCAGGAACTGCTCGCCGTAGGACTGCTTCACATCCGTCACCTCCGCGGCGTACCAGCCGCAGTCGGCGACCAGGAAACGCCCGGGCTCCAGAACCACCTTCACCTGCGCGGGGACGTCGACCTGGCCGGCCAGTTCGCCGAAGCGGGCCACGTCGAAGGGCTTCTCGCCCTCGAACGCGACGCCGATGCCGCCGCCGATGTCGACATGCCGCAGGTCGATCCCGTTCCTCCGGGCGGTCCGTGTGCTCCACTCCACGCACCACCGCAAGTACGCGGCGTGCGACTCGGCGTCGAGGTTGTTGGAAGCGGCGTGGATGTGGAAGCCGGCCATGTCCAGGCCCGGCAGACGCATGGCCTCGCGCAGCACGTCGGGAACGTCCGGCTCCGCCACCCCGAACTGGGAGGGGACGCCTCCCATGTTCAGAGAACCGGTGACCGGGATGGTCGCCGGGTTGACGCGAAGCGCCACCCGGGCACGGACACCCTCGGCGACCGCGATCCTGCTGATCCGATGGAGTTCGAGCAGGCTCTCGGCATTGATTGCCTCGACTCCGGCCCGGACCAGGGCAGTGAGCACGGGAAGTGACTTCGCGGGGCCGGCGGCCACCACGGGAACCGGGGTGCTCGCGGCCACCGCCTTCGCGTGGACTGCGAGTTCGAGTTCGGCGCGGGAGGCGACCTCGAACCCGTCGACGTGCGGAGCGAGCGCCTCGACCACACCCGGGAAGGAGTTCGCCTTCACCGCGTAGTAGACGGCGGCCCATTCCGGAAGAGCGCTTCGCAACTCGCGAGCACGCTCGGCGGCGACCTCACCGTCGTACACATATGCCGACACCGGTACCTCGGCCCGGGTCAGCTCCAGCAATCGACGACACAGCGCGTCGGGGAGCACGTCCGCGGGGTAGGCGGATCGCGGGGCTGCGGACGGGGGAAGCTGAATGGACACGGCTCTGCCTCGGGTCGGGTCGGGAAGCGGAGGGGGACGGGTGGGAGCTCCGCGTGCGTATCAGGCGGTCAGGAACCAGCCGTCAGTTCGATATGACGCTTTCGCGTGACCGACCCGGCGGGCTCACTCCCGCGGCCCCGTCGTCGGGACCGCGTGGGACGACCGCTCCGTCGTGGTGCTCGGTCGAGAGCCCGGCCGTTGGTACCGCTCGTGCCTCAGCGAATGCGCTGTTCGAACGAGGCACGGATCCCCTCTCGGCGATGAGCTCTGGGGGGCCCGCAGGCGGGCCACCCTCCTTACTTAGGTGAGCCTAACCTAATGCATCATCGGCATGTTTCCAAGAGGGCCGTCCTGGCCTGCGCCATGAGGGGGAGCGCGCGGATGTGTGAACAGGGCATGCCGCACCGGGCGGGCCCGGGTCTCATCGGCAGCCGCCGCGTACCGGGAGTTCGTCGGCCTGTCCGGGTGGAGCCGTCGTGTACCGGCACGTCGACGATGTGGCGGCGTCCGCCGGCCGGAAGGTGCGCAGGAACGTCCTGAGAGCACGTTGGTTCTCCGGCAGGTTCCACGCCGCGGCGGGCACACTCCACTTGATGGCGTAGCCGTGCCCGCTGTCGACCACGAAGCCGCGGTTCAGGGTGCGGTAGTGGATTCCGTTGAAATCGAACGTCCACTCCCAGTCGGCGGCCTGATACCCCCGGTACTTCACCGACCGGATCTCGCCGATCCTGCTGTACCCGGGTGTGGACGCGCGCACGCTTCGTTCCAGCCTTCTCCAGGCCGTCAGCTGATCGGCCCCGGGCCGGTGCGTCCAGTCGACGAGGAGCCGGCGTGCGTCACCCTCGTCGCCGTACCTGGTGCCGGAGGAGAAGCCGTTGTTGCCGACGCGTTTCCAGCCCAGCGGCAGTGCGATGGAGAAGCCTTCGGGGTCGGTGGCCCGGTAGAAGCTCTCGGGCACTCCCGAGGGCTGGGGGCTCGCAGCGTCCGAGGCGCTCGGGTCGGCCGTCGGCGGTGCGGTGGATTCGTGCGCGGCGCCGCTGCCCTTCACGCCGCTCGACCCGCCACCGCCGCGCTGGGTGACCAGGACAAGGGCCAAGGCCCCGACCACAAGGACCGCCGAGGCGGCCAGCGCCGTGGTCCGGCAGCTGCGCCCGATCAACGCGGCTCGTGCGCGGCGCCGCATCACGGTGGGCAGCCCGGCCTGCGGCACCTGCCGCGGCGGCTCGGCGTCCTCGAGGAGGCGCAGTAGCGCTCTGCGCGCCACATCCGCGGTCAGCCGCTCGGCGGGAGCGCGTCTGAGCAGCCCTTCGATGGTCAGGGCCAGCGGCCCATCCGGCCACCGCACCACCGCGGGGCCGGCCATCGCGTTGAGCAGGGCGCCCGTCGACCACAGATCGCAGGCTGGATCAGGACGCCGGCCGCCCGTCTGCTCCGGCGAAGCGAACGGCCGCTCCTGGCCGCCCGACAGCGCGTCGATGGCGGCGGCCACTCCGAACTCGGTGAGCGTCACCTGCCCGTCCTCGTCCACCAGCACGCAGGAGGGTTCCAAGCCGCCGTGCACGAGCTGCTGTTTGTGGGCGGCCTCCAGGATGTCCAGCACCTGGAGCCCGATCTCGCAGACCTGGGCGGTCTTGAGCGGGGTGTTCCGCCGCAGCAGTTCGCCGACCGGTCGGCCCCGCCACGGGGCGGTCACGATCCACAGCAGTCCCTCCTGGGCGACCGCGTCGAGCACCCTGTGCACCCCCGGGTGGCGCAGTCGGCGGTCCGCCGCCCTGGCCGCCTTCAACACCCGTGCGACCAGGAGCCGTTGACGATCCGACTCCATGTCGGGCGGCAGCTTCCGCTCCCGGACCGTTACGGGGCGGTTGGTGGATATGTCGACAGCGCTCCAGACCGTGCCCGTCCCGCTGTGGACGACGGGATCGAGGAACCGGTACCTGCCATCGAGGAGTCTGCGCGCCAGGTCGTGCGGCTCGGTCATCTCCACCTCGGACCGCGTAGGGATGTCAGCTGAAGGTGTATACGAAGCCGGGCGGGCACGGACTCAAAGCGAGGAGCCACCGCGGCCGCCCGGCGGCCGCGGAAGACCCCCGGGGACGGGTGGGACGATGGACAGTCCCTCGTGCCCCCCGCCGTCCGCCGCCCCCGTCCCGCCTTCGAGGGCGAGCGCCTTGACGTGGGCGCACCGCGCACATATGGGTCGCGCCTGCGGAAGCTGATCGAGCCGCGCCACGGCGAAGGGGACGCGCCGAAGGTCCTCGTGTCGGAACACGGCGGCTACGCCCTGCGGTTACCGGCGGACGCGGTGGATCCCGAGTGGTTCCGGCGGGATATGGCCGCCGCGGATCCCGCCCCGGCAGCGGGCCGCCCGGGGCAGGCGCGGGACCTGCTGCGTGGGGCGCTTGCCCTGGGGGGAGCGGCCCATGGCAGGTCTCAGCGGTCCGGGCTTCGAGGCGGAAAGGGCCCGGCTGTCCGACCGGCGGCTCTGCCCCTGGAGAGGCGGCTCGCCCTGGGTGCCGAACTGGGTGAGCACGCCGCGGTGCTCGGCGAGTTGCGTGAGCTGACCGAGCGGCATCCCCTGCGGGAACGGCTGGGCGGTTTTGCTCATGCGGGTGTTGGCGCTGAGCGGCCAGAAGGCGGAGGCACTGGCCTCCACGAACGCACCAGGCGTGTCCTGGCAGCGCAGTTCGGCCTCGACCCCGGGTACGAGATGGCCGCACTGGCCAGGAGCCTGACTCGGCGCGAGGCCCGCGGTCCCGCTACCGCCGACGTCCCGAAGGACGGCACAGGCACCGTCCGCGGCGAGTTCCTGCGCCCCGCCCAACTGCCCCGCGATCTGGCCGACTTCACCGGCCGTGGCGCCGCCGTCGAGCAGGTGACCGGCGCACTGACCTCAGCCGTTGGCCACGCGGCTCCCGTCGTGGTGGCCTCGGGCATGGCCGGTGTGGGCAAAAGCGCACTGGCGGTGCATGCGCCGCGCACCTCGTGCGCGGCCACTTCCCGCACGGTCGGCTCTACGCCGATCCGCGCGCGCCGGACGGCCGTCCGGCCGACATCGCGGCGGTCCTGGGGCCGTTCCTCCGCGCGCTTCGGGGACCGGTCGATCCGATCCCGGGGCACGTGGCGGACCAGGTCTGCCTCCACCGGTCCGAGCTCGCCGAGCGGCGGGTCCTGATCGTCCTGGACGACGTGGCCGATCCGGGATCGATCGGCCCACTGCTGCCCGGCGGTGCGGCCTGCGCCACGCTGGTCAGCAGTGGCCGCAGGCCCTCGGCGCCGGCCGGTGCCCGCCACACACATCTGGACGTGCTGTCGCGGCGCGAGGCACTCGGATCACGCTCCGCTGCGGGTACTGAGCCCGTCGGGGGGCCGGAAGGAGCCGCAGCCCGGGGCCCCGAGGGCTCTCGCGCCGCTGTGATCGGCGCGAGAGCCCGTTCCCTACTGGGCGTCTCCGGCTTGGGCGCACTTGGCCAGGGACTTGGCTCCGGGCCTGCCCGACCGGTCGTCGCCCTTCCTGACATCGAAATCGAGGTCGATGTCTCCTATGTTGACGGCGTTGTTCAGCG
The DNA here is from genome assembly GCF_014646055.1 of Wenjunlia tyrosinilytica. Lineage (GTDB taxonomy): Bacteria > Actinomycetota > Actinomycetes > Streptomycetales > Streptomycetaceae > Wenjunlia > Wenjunlia tyrosinilytica. The sequence goes on along the minus strand of NZ_BMMS01000017.1, from coordinate 71,722 downwards.
CGATCCCGCCCAGAGCAGCCTGGATGTTCTTCAGTCCGCCGGTGTCGGACCAGATCTCGGACAGCCCTTTGTTCACGGCGGCCAGCTGCGCGTTCATCTGCTGGACGCCGGTCTTCCCGGCGCCCTGCGCGAACGTTCCCGGAGCCTTGGAGTCGACCGCCGTGACCTTCACCTTCGGCGCGACCGGGGCGCCGAGGTCGAGGTTGTCGATGACCATCGAGACCTGGCTCGCGGGCAGCGCCCGCAGCGCGTTGCCCAGGTCGTTCAGACTCTGCTGCTGCGCACCGGCGAACGCCAGGGCCTTGGCCAGGTCGTTGAACCCGAAGGAGATGTCCTTGCCCGCCGTGACCACCACGTCCGAGGACTTTTCGTTCCCGGACGAGCAGGCGTCGGCCGCGGTCTTGGGCCGATTCCCGCCTTCTCCAGCCATGGCCGCGCCTGTGGCGGCGACCGCGGAGATCAGGGCCGCGCTCGCCAGGGACGCTCCGAGGACGCGGCGCTTGTTCGTACGTGCTGCATGTGACATACGTCCACCTTGCAGGGTTGGGTACAGGGCCAGGAGCGGCCGTCCGGGCGGGCGGGGACCGCCGACCTCGGCGCCGTCACCTCAACAGCGCCTACCCGTCCGCCGGTCGCCCCTGGTGCGGCGCTCGCCCATGGCCGTCTCGGCTTCTGGACGGCGGCGTCGCGCAGTTGGATACGGATGCGCGGCTCGCATCACTCAACTCACGCCACTCTCGCCCCAAATTCGTGGTGGGCAGGCCGGCGGACCGGCCGTTGCCGGGCTGCCCGGAAGGCCGGTCCCGGCACCGGTGGCCTTGGCTTTTCGGCCACGGTGGGGGTGGCGGCGAACTCGGCGAGTTCCTCGGCCCGCCGGACCGACGGGTCGGCGGGCCGGCGACCTGATGGCGCGGCAGGAAGCGGGTGAACGCCGGCCAGTGGCGCGGCACGGCCCGAGCCGGCTTGGCCGAGGACGCGATCGGTGGGCGGCCGCCCGCCTTCTTCGGGGCGGCCGCGGGCAAGAATCCAGCGCCTGGCGAAGGCAAGCGCGAATGCGCACCCCGACTCTTTCCAGCGACCGCTGGGGGCAATGACGACGAGAACAACGGTGCCGTTGGCTCGGGCAGCGGCGTACGGAAACACCGGCACGCAATCCTGACCGATTCCACTGTGACGCCGCCGCCGCGAAGCGTGCTCCCCTTTGTACGGTGGCTTCGTGTCCGAAGTCAAACCGTGGTGCCTTGCCGGCCCGTGGTCTCCGGTCGGCAACCACGTCGACAACAGCGCCGAACTCCTATTCATCCGAACGGCCGGGATCCCCGCGGGCATCCGGAAGCGGGCACAGGTGCCGACTCCGGCCCGTGCCGCGTGCCGAATGGTTCACACGTCTGTCATGAAGATGGACGACCAAGGAAACCTTTTCCTCTTAAATTGTTCAAGGAAGGAGACCGAGGCAACATTTCCTGGTTCAATCGTTTCGATCCGTGCTACCTGCCTCGGCAACCCTGTTGATACCTGCTCATGACAGGCGAATCACCTGCAAAGGGAGCGGAGTGCGGCCGCGTGGTGCTCGTCGTCGAGTGGCCTGCCGTGTCGGTGATTCGGGGTCATGGCCTGCGCGAACTGCGCGCGGAGCGGAGGGCGCGCCCATCCGTCGCCCGCGCCCGGGTGACGGAGGATACTGCCTGCGGGATGCGGTTCTGACCGCGCTCTCAAGGTACGCATGGATTTCAGCCGTAAGGCCTGTCGGCGGTGAAGTTCCGAGCCGTTCCGGACATGGGTCACGCGGAACTCGCCTTCGGGCGGCTCAAGATCCCGGTGTTTTTACGGGGAAGCGGCCGCCGCCGCCGTGCGCGGTAGCGGAGGGCTCCCCTCCGCCGCCTGTCGCCGAATGCCTGGAATTGGACATCCGTGGCTGGCGCCCGGCCCTTGAGGGCTGTCTGTTTCTGATTCCCCGGCGGTTTCTCTGTGGTTCAGTTGCTGACGCCAGCGGTCGCCGTTCCTGGACTTTGAGGTTGCGGGCGTACATGCCTCTATGCCTCTGCGTCCGGGCGCGGATCGCCCGGGTGCCCGGAGGGTCGCGCTCCTTCCCGCCGGACGCGTTTCGGGAAGGTGGCACCGATTCATCGCCGCATGAATTTCGGCGCCTTTCGCTCCGTCGGCCGCTGCATGAACGCGGACGTGTCCTAATTGAAAGAGAGTGTTCGGTGAACCACAGCAGGTTAGAAGCCATCGGGTCCTACCTCCCCACGACGGTGATGGGCACCGGGGAACTCCTCGAACGTCTGGAGAAGGCGCCGACGTTCGACTTCGTCAAGATCACGGGTATGACCGAGCGTCGCGTCGCCGACGACACCGCCGAGGTCCCGGAGAACAGCCTCACGATGGCCGTGTCGGCGGCCCGGGACAGCCTGGACCGTTCGGCGTACGCGCCGCAGGAGCTCGACGTCGTGATCTCCTGCTCCATCAGCCGCATGTCGGACGGACGGCGCCTGCAGTTCGAGCCCTCCTTCGCCCACCGCGTCGCCGAGGAGATCGGCGCGCGCGACGCCGCCCGCTTCGACGTCTCCAACGCCTGCGCGGGCATGATGACCGGCGTCTACCTGCTGGACCGGATGATCCGGGGCGGTGCGGTGCGCAACGGCCTGGTGGTCAGCGGTGAGCACATCACCCCCATCGCCTTCACGGCCGCGCGCGAGATGGACGACAGCCGCGATCCGCAGTTCGCGTCGTTGTCCGTGGGCGACTCCGCCGTCGCCGTCGTGATGGACCGTGCCACCGACGACCGGGACATGATCCATGAGGTCGAGCTGATGACCTGCTCGCAGTACTCGCACCTGTGCCTGGGCATGCCCAGCGACGACACCGGCGATATCGCGATGTACACCGACAACAAGGAGATGCACGCGCGGGAGCGGCTCTCGCTGTGGCCGTCCTTCCACAGCGACAGGCTGGCCGAGCGCGGGAGCAGGTTCGCCGACGAGGGATACGACTTCATCATCCATCACCAGGTCGGCAGCCGGTTCGTCGACTTGATGAACACCATCGGTGAGCGCAGCTTCGAAACCCCCATGCCGCAGTCGCTCACCGTCGTCGACAAGCTCGCCAACACCGCGAGCACCTCGCACTATCTCGTGCTGCATCAGGCGCTCGCGGAGGGCCGAATACCCACAGGCTCGAAGGTGCTGATGGTGCCCGCCGCCTCAGGCGTGGTGACCGGTTTCCTGTCCGCGACCGTCTCCTCCCTGGAGGTGTGACCCATGGCCACCGTCATCACCTCGGCCGCACTCAGCCCGGCCGACGTCTCCGGCAGCTCGATCGGCCAGGCGGCCGCCGCAGGCCTCGTGTGCCTGGGACGGGCCGGGATCGACGCCGCGGACGTCGATGTCCTCATCAACGTCGGCGTCTACCGCGACCTCAACATCGTCGAGCCGTCCATCGCCGCGCTGATCTCGAAGCGCATCGGCATCAACCTCGATTACCTCCACTGGCCCGACCAGCGAGCGGGCTTCTCGTTCGACCTGATGAACGGGGCCTGCGGCATGCTCAACGCCGTGCAGGCAGCGGATGCCCTGCTCTCCACCGGCAGCGCCCGCCGGGTGATGGTGGTCTCCGCGGACACCCACCCGTCGATGGACCGGTCCCGCGCCGGCACGGACGAGTTCCCGTACGCGAGCACCGGAGCCGCCTTGCTCCTCGAGCACACCGACGACGATCGCGGCTTCGGCCGTGTGCACCACCGGTCCCTGCCGGGCAGGCACGGAGTCAACGGCTATCTCCCACTGCGCGAGGCCGGCCCCACGGGGCGAAACACCATCGTGATCGACCGCGACGACGACGTACTCGACCGCATGCTCGATCTCGCCGTCGACGCGGTCCTTGCGACGCTGGCGGCGCAGAACTCCGGGACCGACGACACGGGGCCGGTCGCCCTCGACCGCACCCTGCTGATCACCTCGCAGCCCTCGCCCGGGTTCGCCGCAGAGCTCGCCAAGCGCCTGGGCCTGGCACCCGGGTTCGCCGCACAGCTCGCCAAGCGCCTGGGCCTGCCGGCCGACGGCGCCGTCACCGTCGACGGCGTCCACGGCGATCCGCACACCTCGGCGCTCGTCCACGGCTACAAGCAGGCACAGGAGACCGATCAGCTCACGGGCCACGACCGGGTCCTGTTCGTGGCCGTCGGCGCGGGGCTGACCTCGGCCGCCGCCTTCTACCGGCTCGCGGACGACGGGACCCGCCGCTGATGCCCGCCGCAATCTCACGCTCCGGCCGGCGGGACTCCCCGCCGGCCGGGCTCCTCGCCCGGCACGCAACCCTTGCCCCCGACAGGCCGGCCGTCGTCCACCCCGACCGGCACCGCGGCGAACCGGGAGACCGATCGGCCTACGTCACGGTCTCCTACGGGGAACTCGCCTCCCGCGTCGCGGCCTGCGCCGCCGGCCTCGAGGCGCGCGGCATCCGCCGCGGCACCCGCACCGCCGTGCTGGTGCCGCCCGGCGGCGACCTGCTGACGCTGGTCTTCGCGATGATGCACACAGGCGCCGTACCGGTGGTGGTCGATCCCGGGATGGGATTGAACCGCATGCTCGACTGCATCCGCCGGGTGGGTGTGGAGGCCTTCATCGGCGTACCGTCGGCGCATGTGCTGCGCCGACTTCGCCCGCGCGCGTTCGCCGGGGTGCGCAGCCCGGTCACGGTGGGCCGCAGAGACGGCAGCGGACTGCGGGAGCTGATCGCCCTCGGCGCCGGCAGGGAGCATCTGCCCGCCGTGCAGAGCGGACCGGACGACCTCGCCATGATCGGCTACACCACCGGCAGCACCGGACCGGCCAAGCCCGTCGAGCTCACCGTCGGCATGCTGCGCGGGATGGCGGACAGCGTCGAGCAGGCCCACTTCACGGACGACATGGACACCACCTTGGTCACCATGCCGCTGATGGGACTGCTCGATCTGATGGCCGGGCGCACCGTGGTGGTGCCGAGGATGAACATGGCCAGGGTCGGCGCCGCCGACCCGGCAGCGCTCACCGACGCCATCTGCCGCTTCTCGGTGAACGCGATGTTCGCCTCCCCGGCGCTCCTTGCCCCGCTCGCGGCCCATCTGGCCGCCACCGGGACGCCGCTGCCCTCGCTGCGCCTGGTCATCTCCGGTGGCGCCCCGGTCAGCCCCGCACTGATGGGGCAGGTGCGCGCCGTACTGCCGGACGAGGCACGGGTGTACAGCACCTACGGCGCGACGGAGGCCCTGCCGATCGCGCTTCTGGAGAGCCGGGAGGCATGGGGCGGGCCTGCCAATGGGCCGGCCGCCGGTCTCGGCGTCTGCCTGGGCCGCGCCGCGCCCGGCGTCACCATCCGCACCATCGTGATCGGCGACGCACCCGTGGCCCACTGGACGCCCGCACTGGCGGTCGAGCCGGGGGAACTGGGCGAGATAGCCGTACGCGGCCCGGCGGTCAGCCCCCGGTACTTCCGCAGCCCGCGGGCCGACGCCGAGCACAAGATCCAGGACGGTGACGGCCGCTGGCACCGCACCGGCGATGTCGGTTGGATCGACGAGGAGGGACGCGTCTGGTTCTGCGGGCGCAAGAGCCACCGGGTCCGCACGGCCGACGGCGATCTGCACACGGTGCGATGCGAGAACGTCTTCAACGCCCATCCGCAGGTGCGGCGCACCGCCCTGGTGGGCGTCGGGCCGCACGGCCGGCAGCGACCGGTGATCTGCGTGGAACTCGTGCCGGGCACCGACACCCGCCAGTGGCCCCGGATCGAGGGCGAGTTGCGCGACCTGGGCGCGGCCAACTCCATGACCGCGTCGATCGCGGACTTCCTGCCGCACCCGGCGTTCCCGGTGGACATCCGTCACAATGCCAAGATCCGCAGGGAGTTGCTGACGGGCTGGGCCGAGGACCGGCTCACGGGAAGCCGCCGCCCGACCGCGGCGGACCTGGCGCTGCGCACCGTCCCGCTGGCCGGCTGGGCATACCTGGCGGCGTGGCCGCTGCTGCCCTGGGACCATCCGGCGCTCACCGCGCTGTGGTGGATCGACGCCTTGTTGAGCATCGTCGTCCATGCGGCGCAGATACCGGCCGCCCTGCGCGCGGAGCATGAGTTGGCCACCGGACGCGCACCACGGGCCACCGCCGCTCTCACCATGCTCTTCGGTGCGACGTGGTGGCGGACGGCCCGGCGCGGGAGGAAGGCCGCTTCGGCATGAGGGTTCTGGTGACGGGCGCGTCCGGCTTCCTGGGCAGCCACATCGTCGACGCCTGTGTACGGGCCGGTGACGAGGTGCGTGTGCTGGTACGAAAGGAGAGCGACCTCGGCCACCTGCGCACGGTGCCGGGCATCGAGTTCGCGTACGGGGACCTGCGGGACACCGCGTCACTGCGCGCCGCGGCGCTCGGCGTCGACGTGGTGCACCACAGCGCGGCCCGGGTCACGGACCGGGGTACCCGCGCCCAGTTCCGGGAGGAGAACGTCGAAGGCACCCGGCGCCTGATGACCGCGGCTCGGCAGGGCGGGGCACGCCGGTTCGTCTTCATCAGCAGTCCCAGCGCTCTGATGGGAATCCGCGACGGCGACCGGCTCGACATCGACGAGAGCGAACCCTATCCGCGGCGCTTCCTCAACCTCTACTCGGAGACGAAGGCCGCCGCGGAGCGGCTGGTGCTGGCCGCCGACCGCCCGGACTTCACGACGGTCGCGCTGCGTCCGCGGGCCGTGTGGGGCCCGCGCGACCACTCGGGCTTCCTGCCGCGGCTGCTCGCGAAAATGATGACCGGCAGCCTGCCGGACCTGTCCGGGGGCAGGCCGGTGTACGCCTCGCTCTGCCACTGCGACAACGCTGCCGCGGCCAGTGTCCGTGCGGCCCGGGCCGGCGGTGTCGGCGGCAGGGCGTACTTCGTCGCGGACCCCGAGCCGGTGGAGGTGTGGAGCACACTGGCCGACCTGGCCGCGCGCTTCGGCGGCACACCGCCCACCAAGCGGGTACCACTCGGGCTGCTGCGGGCCGTCGCCTTCACGGCCGACATGGTCTGGAAGCTGCCGCCGCTGGCCGAACGGACCTCGCCGCCCCTCTCCCGCTACTCGCTGGCCCTGCTGACCCGCTCGGCGACGTACGACACCTCGGCGGCGCGGCGTGATCTCACCGCACCGGTGGTGGACCACGAGACCGGCATGGAGCAGCTGACGGCATGGATCGACGCCGTCGGCGGCGTCGACGAGTTCGTCCGGAAGGTGAGGCAGCCATGAGGGGAACCGCTCGGCACCGTTGACCCATCGAGGGGCACCAGCACGTGGTCGCGGCCCCTTTGCGGCCGCGCGTTGCAGGAGCGACTTGTGCCCACGGTCCCGGAAGCGACCCGGCATGCGCGGAGCATGCCCGCCGATCCACCAGGCCCCGACACCGCGGTCACGCCCACTTCGTCGGGGCCTGGTGCCGGGCCGGCTTCCACCGGACCCGAATTACCGATCCAGTGCTTCCTCGAAGGAGTGTGAATTTGGACAGCGTACGCATCAGAGCAGGTGGACCGGACGACGCCGCCGCCACGACAGACCTGCTGGACACCGCCGTGGCATGGCTGGTGGATCAGGGCAGGACAGGGCAATGGGGATCGGCACCGTGGTCCTCGCAGCCGGCCTCGGTACGGCGCATCAGGCGGTACACCACCGACCTGACAGTGAGGGTGGCCGAACTGGAGGGCGCCGTCGTCGGCGTGTGCGTTCTGTCGGAAACGCCTCAGCCTTACGTGACGCCTGCCGACGAACGGGAGCTGTACATCATGCTGCTGGTGACGGCCCGGTCGTCGACCGGCCGGGGCATCGGCGCGACCCTCGTCGACGATGCCCGTGCCGAGGCCGTCCGGCGCGGGATCAGCCTGCTGCGAACAGACTGCTACGACGGTGACGGTGCCCTGGTCGAGCACTACCGCAAGCTGGGATTCCGTCCGGTGCGGTCGATTGACGTGCACGTTCCCGGGCGGGGGGAGCCGTGGCCGTGCAGGGTCCTGGAAACGCGCGTCTGACGCCGCCCGCGTCGAGCGCCACTTCGGATCGCCCTTTCGGATGACGCAACCCACATGACAAGGATATTCACGGCATGACGACATACCGGCACAGTCCCCCCACGGACGAGTCGCTGCGACCGCTTCCCTTCCGGCGTCCGATCTCCCCCAACGAGTGGATCTACCTTGCCGGTGAACGGTTGATTCCGCCGTTCGCCATCCAGATCGCGATCGAGGGGACCGGCACGATCCCCACCGAGGAGTTGCGCAAGGCCGTCGACCGGTCCGCGGCCGCCTGTCCCGGGGCACGGCTGGTACGACTCGGCAGGATGTGGATGGACAGCGGACGGGCGCCCGCCGTCCGCACCGTACGTTCGTTCGCCACGCAGTCTTCCCAGGTCCTCGACACGCGCGGTGGACCGAGCTGTGAGGTGGTGCTGCGCAAGGGGGAACGGCCCGCGCTGCTCTTTCGCGCCCACCACGCGGTGATGGACGGCCGCGGCGTCCTCGACTGGGTTTTGGACACGTTCCGGGCCCTGCGCGGGGAGGAGCCCCTGGGCGCGCCCTCGCCGCTGTACGACCTGGCGCTCCTTCAGGAACTGGCCGGAACGGGCAGACCGGCTCGGCGCTCTCGGCTGACGCCTCGATTCCGTTCCCCGTTCACCGGAACGGGCAGTGTCCGCGGTGGCGGATGGCTGGAGCGGATGGTCGACGGCTCGCACTCGGCGGTGATCGCCAAGGCCGCTGCCGCACTCACGGACGCCACCGGGGACCGCGCCCGCGTCATGGTGCCCGTGGACCTGCGCCGGCACCGCCGCGGCCTGCGCTCCACCGCCAACCTCAGCCTTCCGGTCCTCCTCGACGGCCGGCCCGGCGACCCCTGGGAGGAATGGCACCGGCGCCTCCTGCATGCCCTGGAGAACCACTGCGAACTCGCCCTGGGCGAGGAACGCGCCGCCCTTCGCCTCCCGCTCGGTCCCTTGAGTACCGCGCTGGGTCTGGCGCAGGTCGCGACCCGTGCTCTGGGCCGGTACCCGTGCACTGCCCTGATCACCCATCTGGGCCGCATCGAGGAAAAGGAGCTTCAGGCACCCGGGTTCGAGGCCACCGAGGTGTACTCCCTGCCGCAGCAGGTCCCCTTCGTCCCTCTGGCCCTGGTCGCGGCGGAGTTCCGCGGCGTCACCCGGCTCACCATGCCCGATCCCGGCACCGTTCGGGACACCCAGCGGGCACAGGGGCTTCTCGACGCCGTCGCCGAGAAGCTCGTACCCAAGGCCGACCGCGGCCCGGCGGTCAAGGGCCCCCGCCTTCACGGTCCGTCGGCGACACTCACCCGGATGCTGCACCGCCAGGTGGAGCGCACTCCCGAAGCGGTCGCCCTCACCGGGCCCGAGGGAACGCTGAGCTACGCGGAGCTCGACCGCCGCTCCGACGCCGTCGCCGCGGAACTGCGGCGGCACGGCGCAGGGCGCGGCTCCGTCGTCGGACTGCTCGGCGGCCGCACGGCCGCCGCCATCACCGGACTGTGGGGGATCCTCAAGGCCGGCGCCGCGTATCTGCCGCTGGACCCCAGACATCCCCGCACCCGCATCGCCTCGATCCTGGCGGACTCGGGCGCAGGCCTCTGCCTCGTCGGCCGCGAGCAGCAGGACCGGATCGGCCCGCACTGCCGTGCCCCCGTTCTGGATGACCTCATGGTGGCCTTCCTGTCCGAGGACGCGCCGGCCAGCGGGGCGATGCCCGGCCCGGGCGCCCCCACACCGCAGGACCTGGCGTACGTCATCTACACCTCCGGGTCGACGGGCAGGCCCAAGGGCGTCATGGTCGAGCACGGGGCGCTGGCGGACTACGCGTGCTGGGCGATCCGGCGCTACCGCATCGACGAGGACAGCCGGTTCGGGATGTTCACCTCGCTCGCCTTCGACCTGACCGGCACCGCGCACCTGCTACCGCTGCTGTCCGGCGGCAGTGTCGCACTCGTCCCCGAAGAGCCCGACCACGCCACTCTGACAAGGCTGCTCACCACCTCCGGCGCGAACGCCCTCAAACTCACCCCCGCCCACCTCGAACTCATCGCCGCTCTCGGCATCCGCCCCAAAGGCTTCCGCCTCCTGGTCGTCGGGGGCGAGCAACTGCGCGGCGCCACGGCCGCCCGTGCTCAGGAGATGTTCGGCCCGGACTGCCGAATCATCAACGAGTACGGCCCCACCGAGGCCACCATCGGCTGCATCGTCCACACCTTCGACCCGCGGCGCGACGCCGACCGGAACGCCGTCCCCATCGGCCTGCCCACCGACAACACCGCCGTCCACCTCCTGGGCCCCAGCGGCATTCCGGTTCCGCCCGGGGAGACGGGCGAGATACACCTCGCCGGCACCCAACTGGCACGCGGCTACCTCGGGCGTCCCGATCTGACCCGTGAACGGTTCCGCAACCTCGCCGACGGCACCCGCGTCTACCGCACCGGGGACCGGGCCCGGCTCACCCCCGACGGCGTACTGGAGTTCCTCGGCCGCACCGACGACCAGGTCTCCATACGAGGGCACCGCATCGAACCCGGTGAGGTCGATGCGGCGCTGGAGACCCACCCGGACGTCACCCGGGCCGTGGCCGTCGCCCGCCCCCCACGCCCGGGCGCGGAACCGGTCCTGTGCGCCTACATCACCGGGACGGCCACACCGGACGGCCTCCGCGAGCACGTCGCGCGGCTCCTGCCCTCCTACCTCGTCCCAGCCGCCGTGTGCGTCCTCGAGACCTTTCCGCTCACCACGAACGGGAAGATCGACACCGCCGCGCTGCCCGCCGCCTTCAGCACCGCGCAAACCACGCAGGCCCCCCGTACGGACGACCAGAGCCGACGGGATCCACTCGAGAAGGACGTGGCACAGATCTGGGCCAGGATCCTGGAGGCCGACCCGCAGACCATCCACCCCGACTCGAACTTCAGTCACCTCGGCGGTGACTCCCTGGAACTGCTGACGATGCTCCACCAGGTCGCGCGCGACCTCGTGGGCGAGCACGGCAAGGCAGCGTTCGAGTCCAAGCATCGCGATCTCATCGGCCGTCCCACTCTGAGGAGGATCTGCGAGGCAGCCCGCGCCTGCACCGCCCAGAACGATCTCGTGGAGTGACCCGCGAGGGCTGCGGTGTCCGGCTCGCAGCGCCCTCGCCATCGGCGGAAACCGCGATGGACATGGATGAAGGCTCCGGGCCGAAGGAAAACCGATCCGTCTCGCGACCAGGTCCGGAACGGGAACCCGTTTGGCGTCCCCATACGTCCGAGTGCCATGGACGGTGTATCAGGTTGGCGAATGCATGGTGGGAAGTACCGGCGGCCGCTCACGGGTGCCGACCGGCGCGGGACGGCTGCCGCCAGTGGAACGGCGGTCGGTGGTACGGCTGTTGCGCGAAGGAGCGAGTCTCGCGGAGAAGACGGGAAGGGGAGCGGGGACGCCGACGGGAATGCCGCGGACGGCGGGCAGGCGGGAGTTGGCGCTCACCCGGACGGCATGGGCCGGCGCCGGGGGCGCGGCGACCCGTCTTCACAGGGCGGTGGCCTGAGACCGGTGCAGGGCCGGGGTGCGTATGCGCGCCCGACGGACCTGGCGCGGCGAACCCGGACGTCCCCGCAGGGCGCGGACGGCCACCCGGCCGTGCCGCACCGGTTCGCAAGCGATCCGGCCCATTCGGACGCGGATCCGTCCACCGGCGGTGACCGCCGCCCCCGATCCCACGGCGGACGGCGCTTCAGGAGGACGAGGAGGGCGATGGCCCTCGCTCTTTCCATGCTGGTGATCGCGCCCTTGGGCCTGTACCTGTGGGCCGACGCCAGTCTCGACCGCAGGGTCGATCTCGGCTTGCTCCCGGACCGGCCGCCGCGGGGGAGGGGAACCAACTACCTCATCGTGGGGTCCGACAGCCGGAAGGGCCTGTCAGCGCAGGCCAAGAAGGAACTGCACACAGGATCGGCCGACGGCCGCCGCACCGATTCGATGATCCTGCTGCACACCGGCGCGCACGGCACCACGATGGTGAGTCTGCCGCGCGACTCCTGGGTGACGATCCCCCCGTTCATCCGGCCCGAGACCGGCACGCACCACCGCGCGGCGCCGGACAAGCTCAACGCCGCGTTCTCCATCGGCGGACCCGATCTGCTCGTGCGGACCGTGGAACGCAACACCGGCCTGCGCGTCGACCACTACGTGGAGATCGGCTTTCGGGGCTTCGTGGACATCGTGGACAAGGTCGGCGGCATACGGATGTGCCTGGACAAGGAGGTGAAGGACAAGGATTCGGGCGCCGACCTGAGCAGGGGCTGCCACACCCTCGACGGGGCGCAGTCCCTTGCCCTCGTCCGCGAGCGCCATCAAGAGGCCCAGGGCGATCTCGGCCGGACGAGGAACCAGCAGAGGTTCCTGTCCGCGCTCGCGGACAGGGCCTCCACACCGGAGGTCCTGTACAACCCCCGCAAGATCTACACGACCGCCGATGCGGCACTCGGCACGCTGAAGGTGGACAAGTCCATGGACCTGTGGGACCTGGCGTCGCTGCTTCGGGCGATGCGGAGCGTCACGCGCGGCAAGGGCGCGCGGGTCAATGTGCCGTTGTCCGCCGTGGGCGTCCCCAGCTCCAAGGGCAGCACGGTGAGGTGGGACAGGACCGAGGCGAACAAGCTCTTCACCGAGCTGAGGAGGGACCAGCCGGTGGGAGGTGAGAAGCACGGTTGACGGTGGCCCGCCCTCAGCCGTGGTCGGACTCCCCGGTGCGCCCGGTGGCCCGGCAGCCCATGGCCGCCCCTGACCGGCGTCCTCGGGTCGACCCGCCCGGCCTCCAGCCCGGAGCACCCGTGTGGCGCGGGGGTGTGCTTTGGGCTGTTCGGGTTGGCAGCGCCCGGCCCAGGGGGCGCCCCTGGCCCCTGTCACCCTACGAGGGGAGCCTGATCAGCACGATGCCGGGGAAACGCAAAGGGTGATCGAGGAGTGCGGCGGCGGCTCGGGCCGCCCGCCGATGTCCTGAAGGAGGAAAAAGTACCGTTCACCGTTCGAAGCAGCCGGGCGTAGTTGTCGAACGCCTGGGACAGCAGAGCAACCGCACGCCGCGCTGCAGGGCGGACATCCCGCGTTCTCCTTGTTCCGTTTCACGTATCTGCCTGCGAGGGAGCAGCGCATGACCGAGGCACAGCCCGCAAGGGACGGGGCCAGGGCGGCCGGGTCGGCGAGCGGCCGTCATCGTCCTCGTGATCACCGCTCCGGAGCGGTCGCGGACCTTCGGCGCATTGGGATCGATCCGGATTTCTGGTACCCGGTCGCCGTATCCGCGAGCGTACCGAGGAGCAAGACGTTCGCTGCCGTGTTCGCAGGCCACCGGATCGTCCTGTACCGCGGTGGGAGCGGCGAAGTCTATGCGCTGGAGGACCGGTGCGCCCACCGTCAGGTGCCACTGAGCATGGGTGCCGTGGAAGGCGAGGTCCTGCGCTGCTGTTATCACGCCTGGGCCTACCGCGGGAGCGGTCGCATCTCGCAGATCCCGTATCTTCCCAAGGGCGTCGACCGGCCGCCGCGCGGTGTACGGGCCTATCCGGTCCGCGAAGCGTACGGCCTGGTGTTCGTCTTTCCGGGCGATCCGGAGAAGGCGGACGCGGCAGCGCTGCCCGAGCTGCCGGAGTTCGATTCCGCCGGGTACAAGACCATGGCGTTCTCGCGAACCGTGCGCTGCCACTACTCGTTCATGCACGAAAATCTTCTCGACATGAATCACCAGTTCCTGCACCGGGGCGTTCTCGGCAAGGTCCAGCCCACGCTCCTCGGGTACGAAACGGGTCCGCGGTTCGTGGAGGCCAGGTACCTCTTCACCCCTGCCGGCGGGAAGAAGGACCGCGGCGCTGGTCTCCTCTCGGCCGAGGGGCTCAGTGGAGGCAGGAAACCCGACGTCATCACTGTCCGCACCGAGTACCCCTACCAGACGCTTCAAGCGGTCCCCGAGGGCGCCGAACTCCCGGCGTTCTCCCTATGGGCGGCCTACGTACCGGAAGACGCCGAACAGCGCACCAATCACGCCTATGGCCTGCTCATGATCGCTAAGCCGCCGATCCCGGGGGCCCTCCGCCTCGCCTGGCCGTTCATCCGCCGCTTCACCGAACGGGTGTTCGCCGAGGACCGGATGGCAGTCGAGGCCGAGCAGCGGGCCTGGGACGAGCAGGGCGAAGACCGCAACCAGGAGGTGTTCCCGTTGATCCTCGACGTCCGCGAGGTGTTGCGCGCCAACGGCGTCCCTCTCCACCCCGCACCCGCCCTGTCGCGATAGTCGCCCCGGGTCGACGGGAACCGCTGTTCGTGGCGCGTCGCCGACGCGCGGAGGGCTGGTCCGCCCAGAGCGGACGACAAAGGCAAAGGCAAGGAGTTCCCACTCCTCGCCACTCTCAACGTATAGCGCACCGGGGGGCTTGCGGCAAGGCCCCGGTCGTGCCGCAGAATCGTCGGCCGAAGCCAGAACCTGGGGGAATGGGGTTTCATGATTGACGTGATCGTGGTCGGCGGCGGACCAACCGGCTTGATGCTGGCCGGCGAGTTGCGGCTGCACGGCGTGCACGCGCTCGTGCTGGAGAAGGAGACGGAGCCGACCGGGTATGTCCGCGCGCTCGGCCTGCACGTGCGCAGCGTCGAGATGATGGACCAGCGCGGTCTGCTGGAGCGGTTCCTCGCGCACGGCGAGCAGTTCGCAGTCGGCGGTTTCTTCGCCGGCATCGGCAGGACATGGCCCGACCGACTGGACACCGCGCACTCGTACGTCCTCGCCATCCCGCAAACCATCACCGATCGTCTGCTGGCCGAGCACGCCACCGAACTCGGCGCCGAGATCCGGCGCGGCTGCGAACTGGCCGGGCTGAGCCAGGACCAACACGGGGTGACCGCCGAGCTGGCCGACGGCACGCGGCTGCGCTCGCGCTACCTCGTCGGCTGCGACGGCGGCCGCAGCACGGTGCGCAAGCTGCTCGGCGTCGGCTTCCCCGGCGAGCCCACCAGGGTCGAGACGCTGCTGGGCGAGATGGAGGTGGCCGTGCCGCCGGAGACGCTGGCCGCCGTGGTGGCCGAAGTCCGCAAGACCCACCTTCGGTTCGGCGCCGCACCCTTCGGGGGAGGCGCGTACCGCGTTGTCGTGCCCGCCGAAGGGGTGGCCGAGGACCGCTCCGTCCCACCGACCCTCGAGGAGTTCAAGCAACAGCTGCGGGTGTTCGCCGGCACCGACTTCGGCGTGCACTCACCGCGCTGGCTGTCCCGCTTCGGCGACGCAACCCGGCTGGCCGAGCGCTACCGGACCGGCCGGGTGCTGCTGGCCGGCGACGCGGCGCACATCCACCCGCCGACCGGCGGGCAGGGCCTCAACCTCGGCGTCCAGGACGCGTTCAACCTCGGCTGGAAACTGGCCGCCGAGGTCGGCGGCTGGGCACCGGAGGGGCTGCTGGACAGCTACCACACCGAACGGCACCCGGTGGCCGCCGACGTGCTGGACAACACCCGCGCGCAGATGCTGCTGATGTCCCCCGAGCCGGGTCCCCGGTCGGTGCGCCGACTGGTGTCGGAACTGGTGGACTTCGAGGACGTGAACCGATACCTGATCGAGAAGATCACTGCGATCGGGGTCCGCTACGACTTCGGCGAGGGGCATGAACTGCTCGGCCGGCGGATGCGGGACATGGGGCTGAAGCGGGGGCGCCTCTACGAACTGATGCACCGCGGCCGCGGGCTACTGCTCGACCAGACCGGCCGGCTCTCGGTCGCGGGCTGGGCAGACCGGGTGGACCACGTCGTCGACGTCAGCGAGGAACTGGACGTGCCCGCGGCGCTGCTGCGGCCGGACGGCCACGTGGCGTGGGTCGGCGAAGACCAGCAGGATCTGCTCAGCCGGCTGCCCGAGTGGTTCGGCGCTGCCGTCGGCTGAGCGACCTCTTCGCCGCCGAGCCCCTCGTCCGCAATGAACGGCGGCGCCATGAGTGCCTATCGGCGGGCGTTGAGCCGGGCGGCCTGGCGCGTCAGGTGGTCGCGCTCGGCGAGGTTGGGTGCCTTCTGGGCCGCCTCGGCGTACAGCCGTGCCGCCGTCGCCAGGTCGCCGTCGCGCTCGTGGAGATACGCCGCCACCGCGGCGTGGCGGGGCAAGGGGTATCCCATGCTCGAAGAGCTTGGGGAAGAATCGTCCAGCGCCGCGAGCGCCGCCAGGCCGGCGCGCGGTCCGTCGGCCTCGCCGACGGCCACCGCGCGGTTGAGCCGGACGATCGGGTTGTCGGTCAGGCGCGTGAGCTCGTCGTACCACTCGACGATCTGCACCCAGTCGGTCTCCTGGGCGGTGGGCGCGTCGGCGTGGAGTGCCGCGATGGCGGCCTGGGCCTGGAACTCGCCCAGCCGGTCGCGGGCGAGGGCCGCCTGCAGGATCTCGACGCCCTCGGCGATCACTTTCGTGTCCCACCGGCCGCGGTCCTGCTCGGCGAGCGGCACCAGGCTGCCGTCGGGCGCGGTCCGGGCGGCACGCCGGGCGTGGTGGAGCAGCATGAGGGCGAGCAGTCCCGCCACCTCGGGGTGGTCGATCGCGGCCGCGAGCTGCCGGGTGAGCCGGATGGCCTCGGCGGCGAGGTCGACGTCGCCGCTGTAGCCCTCGTTGAAGACCAGGTAGAGGACGCGCAGCACGGTGGCGACGTCGCCGGGCTGGTCGAACCGCACGCCGGAGACGGTGCGCTTGGCCCGGCTGATGCGCTGCGCCATGGTCGCCTCGGGCACCAGGTAGGCCTGGGCGATCTGGCGGGTGTTCAGTCCGCCGACGGCGCGCAGCGTGAGCGCGACCGCGGACGACGGCGTCAGCGAAGGGTGGGCGCAGAGGAAGTAGAGCTGCAGTGTGTCGTCCACCGCAGGCGCGGGCCCGGGCGCCGGCTGCTCGTCGAAGAGGTCCTCACGCCGGCGGCGGGCGGCGTCCGCCCGGGTCGCGTCGAGGAACCGGCGCCAGGCCACGGTGACCAGCCAGCCCTTCGGGTCCCGCATGGGGTTTCCCCTGTTCGAAGGGCCTGCGGAGGGATCGGTCGGCCAGACGCGGACCGCCTCGACCAGCGCGTCCTGCACGGCGTCCTCGGCCGCCGCGAAGTCGGCTCCGCGGCGGACGAGGATGGCGACCACGCTCGGCGTGAGGCTCCGGAGCAGGACCTCGTCCATCGATGAGGTCACTCCGTGATGGTGGGAGGCGCGGCCAGGAACGGGCGCACCTCCAGCCACTCGTGGATCGGCTGCCCGCCCGCCCCGGGGGCGGCCGACAGCTCCCCGGCCAGTTCGACGGCGCGCTCGTAGCTGTCGACGTCGATCACCATCCAGCCGGCGATGAGGTCCTTGGTCTCGGCGAATGGGCCGTCGGTGACCGGCGGGCGACCCTCGCCGTCGTACCGGACGAACGTCCCCTCGGGGGCGAGCGCCTGACCGTCGACGAACTCGCCGGTCCCCTCGAGCCGGGCCGCGAAGTCGTTCATGTACTGCACGTGGGCCGAGATCTCCTGCGGCGTCCACTGGTCCATGGGCACGTCGTTGACCGGAGCCGGGGCGCCGCGGTAGTGCTTGAGCAGCAAGTACTTGGCCATCGTGTTTCTCCTCGGTCCTGGTGCGACCCATGCCGGTCGCGTTCATTGCGGGGACGGAGCCGGTCACGGGTTCTCGACATCGCCGTCCGAATCCTGGGCATGCACGCCCTCGACGTTACCCGCGACCTTGATGTTGGGGGTGGAGACCCGAGTGGGCGGATCACCGGTGAGCGTCGCTCTGATTCGGCCACACGCTTCCCTGATCCTCCGGGCTTCGAGAGGGAAGGCCGGCGGCCGCCAGATGTTTTGCGAGCTGGGCATGCGTCGAATCTTTTCCCATGCGGACGCCTGAGACAACCGCCACTCCCGCTCAAATATCCCGCTGAGCGGGCTTTGCGATCCGAGGAACTCGCTGTTGCGGCACGGTCCGGCCGCCCACCGAAAGCATAGGGGTGTTCGGCCGAAAGGTTCCGCCCCTTCGACATGGTGCGGTTGACGGCCTGTCAATCGCTCTGGTGGCATGACGCTGTGCCACGGGGGGACTGAAAGTCGTTCTGCGATTCGGATGCCAGGCACCGTTCACCACACGAGGCCCGGGACTTTCCCAGGAGTTCCGCCATGAAGGCCCGGTGCCGCTGAACCCCGGGGCAAAGAAGGCGACAGCGGCCAGGGCCGACAAGTCTCGACCGCGCGGGTCTGCGCAGTGGGCAGGCCCTCGAGGCGGGCCCGTGCCACCCCGCCGGCTCCGGCACCGACGGCGCTTGTCAGGAAGATTGAGCTTGCGGCCGTCGACGCGCGCGGGGCGATCACGGGCGCCTGCGGTAATGCTGGTGCCGTTGCCCGGTATGCCCCGGGCCTGTGGGTAGAGCTCCGTCTCGCCACCAAACCGATACAGCCTCAGAGGTTACTTAAGGGAGTTTGAAGCCTGGCTTTTCGTCGCGTTGCACGCACAGTGATTCACCTACCATCGGCCGTGCGGCAGAAGGAGAGTTCGACGCCGTCCGCGCGGGTCGGGAACTCCGTGTGCGTCGTTGCTCGCGAGCACACCCAACAGGACTGAAGGCACGTTACATATGAGTTTGCAAAGCCAGGAAAACACCACCCGCACAGGCCCGTGCCCGGCGTCCTGGCGCCGGATCGCGGTTCACCTCCGCCTGCGTGGAGAGCGCCGTTGCTCACCTGGCGTCCCGTGCGGACTGGACTTTCCTTTCCTGGCAAACTAAGTTGGCGTGCGCACCTCAAACGCCCATCAGCGAAGACGAGAGGAGAGCTTGATGAAGAAAGTCTACGTCGCCGCCTCGCTCAGTTGCCTCGCGGTGCTGTTCGGTGCAACCCTGATGCCATCCGCCAACGCGGGTGATTCCGCGCACAAGGTGACGATCCACAGTGCCGCAGCGGACGCGGTCCTCGACTCGGAAGCGGTCGCCGAGAGCTTTTTCCGGCTGAAGCAGGAAGCGCCGGCAGGCACCGCAAGCCAGCAATGGGTACTCACTGACGTCGGCGACGGCTGGTCCCAGATCCGCAATGCCAAGAACGGGTACTGCCTCGACGGCACCGGGAATTACGTCCTGCTGGCGAAATGCGCGTCGGCCGCCGATGCGTCGCAGCGTTGGAAGACGCTGCCGGCCGAGGGCGGGACAGTGATGCTCACCAGCGCGGACGCGGCCCACAATGCCGTCCTGCGCGGCGACAAGGCCGTCCCGGGCTTCGTCGGCTATCTCTCCGAGCCGCAGGGGGGCGACGCGGTCTTCCGCTGGAAGATCGAGGACGCGAAGTCCTGAGACAGCCTCGGAAGATATCCGCTCAGCAGGCTTGATCATGCGAACAGGGTTCCTGTTCGGGTGATCCGGAGGTGAGCGGGGAATACCGGCAGGGCCTCCTGGCAGCTCGGGGTTGCAAACCAACCGAGCAGCACCAGGAGGCCCTGTGCCGGAGTTCTTCGTGCTCGAGTCCGTGGAGTCCAACTCGCCGTCTCCGGCGTGTGCGACGGTGCCGGCGGCTCACTGCCGCAACCTACCCGTCGACCTCGGTCCTTTCGATACCGCCGCGCATGTACGCCGCCTGATCGCCCGGATCCGTCCGTGTCGCGACAGGCCATCGAAGACCTGATCGCCGAGCCGCTGCCCGCAGGGCGGCCGCCCTGGGATCTGATACTGCTGGAGACCGCCGGGGACGGCGACGGCTTCATGTCTGAGGCGGCATCGAGCTACTCCTGACCAGGTGGCCGACCGTCAGGCGAGGACGGCGACGACGGCTCGTTCCAGGTGCTCGCGGACGGCTTGGGGTTCGTCGAGATCGCCTCCCACCATGGCGCCGTCGCGCAGGAGAACCAGCGTCGCGGTGGCGTGGTCGGCGTCGGCGACCCCGGCCGCCGCGACGAGATTCCTGATGATCTGCCTGAACCAGTCCCGGTGGGCCTGGACGGCCTGGTGGACGGGTTGGCCTGGGTCGGGGTACTCGGCCGCGGCGTTGATGAACGGGCATCCTCGAAAGTCCGGGCCGCACAGCTCCGCTCCGACGCCGGACATCAGCGTGATCAGCAGTGTCCGCGGGTCCGTGCTGAGTGTGAACAGCTCGGCGACCTGGCCCCTGATCTGCTGGTCGCGTTCCTGGATGTGGGCGAGAACCAGGTCTTCCTTGCCCGGGAAGTGGCGGTAGAACGTGGCCCTGGTGACGCGGGCCTCCGCGATGATCCGGTCGACACCGACGTGATGGATCCCCTCGGCGTAGAAGATGCGCGACGCCGTCTCGAGGAGGCGCTCACGGGCCGGGGAGGTCCGCTGCTGGGGGGCGGGGCAGGGAGTGGACATTCCGCCACTCTATCGGAACGACCGTTCTTCCCCCAATGGACACCGTGGCGAGGCGAGGGGCATCCAGACCGGCCACACCTTTGAGTTTGCTCGCGGAGGAGCAGGTTGACCACCGAAGCGCCGCGCCTTAGCCTGTCAAAGACAGAACGTTCTATCTATCGAGGTTGCGCGTACCGCTGCCCAGCGGTTCATGGCCGCCGACCACCTCGGACGGCGGGTCACGACCGGCACACGGCATGCGCCGGTCGCGACCCGCCCAACACACAGCGGAGACAGCAATGGCACACGCATTGGAGCCAGGAGATGTGGCACCGGATTTCGTCCTACCCGGCGGCCGATGGGACGGCGAGACGTTCACAACCGGCAACTACCGGCTGAGCGAGGCGCACGGGCGCCCTGTCGTCCTCGCCTTCTACCCCCACGACAACTCGGCGGTCTGCACCCGCCAGATGTGCTCGTACTCAAATGGTCTGCAACAGTTCACGGACCTGGGAGCCGACGTGTGGGCCATCAGTCCTCAAGGACTGCGCACCCATGCGGAGTTCGCCCGCAGCAACAACCTCAGGATGCCCCTTCTGGCAGACACGGGACGAACCGTCGCCCACGCGTTCGGCGTCACCGCACCCGGCGTCGGTATCAGGCGGTCGGTGTTCCTGATCGGGCCCGACGGGCGGGTGCGATGGCAGCACGTCGCTCTCGTCGGTCTCAGGTGGCAGCCACTGGAAAAGCTCACCGCCGAACTGAGCCGTACCCGGGCCTGACCTCAACAGCCCACGGTGAGGGGCGTTGCCGCGCCAACCTGCCCCGGCAACGCCCCTCAAACCACACCCTCAAACCACAGCAGGGTCCCGACCGATCGGCAGCGCCGTTCTCCAGCGCGGTCCGCAGGGGCAGGTGACTCGGTTGCNCGAGCCATGCTCGCCCACGACCGCGGGTGTCTGCGTACCCGTCGATGAAGATGTCGGGCGCCCCTCCCGGTGGAGGGCGCTGGGCTCAGCTACCCCGCACTACCCGGTACGGTGATCGCGTCGAAGTCCGGGGCGGGACCCGAGGGGTTGTCGAAGCGGATGGTGTTCGTCCCCGCAGCCAGAGCCAGCGGCACGGTCACCGAGCCGGGGGAGTCGTACCCTCCGCTGGGAGCGAAGGAGACCGTCTGCGAAGCCCCGCCGTTCACGCTGATCCGGGCTTGCAGGGCGTCCGGCTCTCCATTGGTGAAGGCAACGGCCACCTGGTAGGTGCCGGCCGTCGAGGCCTGGACGTTCTTGACGGTCAGCGAGGAACCCGGGTTGATGTAGCCGACCCGCTTGCCACCTGAGCAGGGTGTGCACGCCAGCACCTTCGCGGCGCCGGCGAGGGTGTTGCCCGTGGCCTCGGCCTCGATGGTGGTACCGCCACCGGTTGCCTTCTTGGAGAACCAGACGTTTCCACCGCCGAGCGTCCACACGGACACATTGGTGATGCCGAGGCCCTTCGCCACGTCGAGCTTGCGGTCCAAGGCGGTCTGGTCCACGTAGTCGTAGAACTTCCCGCCGGAGCTCCAGCGGATCTCACCGGACTCGGGGTCGCGGCGGGACTCTATGACGGCGGGGTCGCTCGAGTAGCCGGGGGCGTTCTTCATGTCCTTGAGCGTCAGGTTGCCCCTGATGTCCTGGCACTGGTTGGCAGCGGAGTACGCCTCGGAGGGCAGGCCTGCCACGAAGCGGTAGCGCTGGGCGGCCGGGATCTGAGCCAGGGCCCCGGTCAGGAGGTCCTTCATCCAGTCGTACGGGGCGAACGCCAGACAGGTGTTGCCCACCGGGGACTGGTACTCCAGGTCGTAGGCCATCATGACGACCTGGTCGGCGCCGCTGGCCAGGATGTCGCCGTAGTTGAAGCCCGTTCCGTTGTCAGGTGGGCCTTCGACCTGGAGCTTCAGTCCGGCGTTGTGCAGGCCGGTCGCCAGCTTGGTGATGAAGTTGTAGAAGTTGGCCTTGTCGGTGTTGTTCCAGTCCCAGTAGTTCTCGAAGTCCACGTCGACGCCGGTGAAGCCGATCTGCTTGGCGAAGTTCGTCAGGGTGGAGACGGCGGCGTTGGTCTTCGTGGCGCTGCCGGTCAGGTTCCGCTCGGCGGCGAGGTCCGCGAGCGAGACGGTGACGTACTGCTTCGCCGAGTGCGCCTTCACATCCGCCACGTTCGCCGCACTGTAGCCGTTGCAGGCGTAGTCGGGGTTGCTGGCGTCGAGCCGTACTGCGCTACCGCTGGCGTTGATGGTGTAGTACTCCGCCTTCAGGGCGCCGTTCTGGACGCGTCCGTCGGCGTACTCCTGCGGGGCGCTGCAGGTCGACGATCCGGCGGGGCCGGGGTAGAGCCACTCCTGGAAGTTGAGGGAAGGGGCTGCCTCGGCGGTTGCGGCGGGCTGTGCGGAAGCCTTGGCCGAGCCGGGGCCGGCCGACGCCGACCCGTTGACCAGGCTCGCGAGCACCGCGGCCGCGGCCAGCCCGGCCGCTGCGGCGAGGCCGACGCGTCTGGTGCCGATGGATCTGAGAGTGGTGCGTGTGGTGCGTGACATGTGCTCTCCGGTGGGGACTTGGAACCGCGGGCGGGGCCTGCGGCATGTGCGGGTCGCGCTGTTCCTTGGAGGGCCGGCGGCGCAGAACGGGGAGCCGGCCCCGAGAGCCTGCGGTGAGTTGGGGGACAGGGGTGTGCTGCTCCTCGCGGGGACATGACGGCGCATGCGTCGGGGAAGCCGACGCTTGGATTTCAGGCCGTCGGACGTTCAGTCCTGGAGGAAGTACGGGTCGGTCGTGATGGTGTCGGCACCCGGCACATGTGCCGAGTCGTCCCAGGCGCCGGACACCGTGAGTGAGGTGCCGGGTGCCTGGTGGCCGGAGAGCTTGAGCCGGGTGAGGATGCGGTAGCGGTCTCCCCGGTAGACGGAGTGGGTGAACTCCACGATCCTGCCGGTGGAATCCGCGGTGGTGCGCTCGAAGAGCAGCGCGGGGAAGTGCACCGGGACGCCGAGCAACGCTGATTCGTCCTCGTCGGTCACGGTCGGCTCAATACTCTGGACCGCCTCGTCGACCTCGATGGTGTAGCGGGTCGACAGGAGCTGGTAGAAGGAGCTGCCCTGCAGGTCCTGGGCGCGCAGCCCCGGCACCAGGGACTCCGGGACGAACACCGTGTCGATGGCGATGGGAACGTCGTCCACGATCCGCAGGCGGGTGATCCGCAGCACCGGATCAGCCGGAGACAGTCGCAGGCGCCGACCGACCCTCGCGCCGGCGCTGATCCGGGTGAAGTCCACGGTACGGCTGTTCCATCTGCCGCCCACCCGCTTGGGGGCGAAACCGGCTGACGCGGATGGTGTGAGCTCCTGGGCGATCTTCGGTGCCGCGACGAACATCCCTCGGCCGTGCTGGCGTACCAGCAGGCCGTCACGGACCAGGTCGTCGACCGCGGACCGCACCGTGGGGCGGGAGACACCGAGTTCCTCGCAGAGCTGTCGCTCCGACGGGATGGCGCTGCCGACCTCCAGCGACTCGACCAGGTCGCGCAGATGCTCCCTGATGCGCTCGCGTTTGGAGGAAGACTCTTCCCTACGCCCACTGGTCATGTGACCACTCCCTACCAGTCGCTTGCAGGTCTTCCAGGGATTTCCTTGACGTGCAGGGAAAGAATGCAGCACACTCGCCGGACTGGTCAAGAGGCAATGTAACTGGTTAGTTTTTGGCGTTACCAGTTGCCGGTTACCAGTTGCCGGTTACCAGGCTACCGGGTGCGCAGGGCGATCACGCTCGTCCAGCACCCCACTCATCCCGAACCTTCCGCAGTCTCTCGACGAGAGGTGGCCATCGTGAGACGCCCCAGACAGATCCAGCACTGCGCCCGACACGCCGCGACTACCCGGGCGATCCGCGTCGCGCTGGCCGCGACCCTGTTCTCGGCCGCTGCCGTCGGGTGCACCTCGGCAGCATCCGGCCCCGCGGCGGGACCGAACGCCTCGGACACCACCCCGGTGACCATCACCTTCTGGCACGCCTTCAAGGACGACCGGGAGGTCGGCGCGGTCAACGACGTCCTGGCCTCCTTCCGCACCAAGTACCCGTACATCACGGTCAAGGTGGTGAAGGCGCAGGACGACACCAAGATCAACCAGGCGGTGCGCGGCGGGACCGCCCCGGATGTCGCGGCCTCCTTCTTCGCGGGCAACGTCGGCGGCTGGTGCTCCTCGGGCGCGTTCCAGGACCTGACGCCCTTCATCAAGGCCGATCACGTGGACATGAACCAGATCCCCCTGGCCGTCCAGTCCTACACCGCCTTCAAGGGCAAGCGCTGCACCATGCCGTGGCTCGCCGACACCTTCGGGCTGTACTACAACAAGAAGCTGTTCGCCGCCGCCGGCATCACCTCCCCGCCGAAGACCATGAGCCAGTTCGCCGAGTACACCAGGAAACTGACCCGGCTCAACGCCGACGGGTCGATCAAGGTCGCCGGCTCCATGCCGTACTTCGGCGGCTACGAGATGGTCCCCGAGCACCTGGTCACCAGTTGGGGAGCCAAGTGGCTCAAGCCCGACGGCTCCTCGAACACCGGGGGGGACCCGGCCTTCGCCAAAGCCATGATCTGGCAGAAGAAGCTGGTGGACTCGATCGGCGCCCACAAGCTGAAGAAGTTCAAGGACGGGCTGCCTGACGAGTTCTCGGCCGCCAACGCCTTCGAGACCGGCAAGATCGCCATGATGGTCGACGGCGAGTGGCGCACCAGCTTCATCAAGAACGACAAGTCAAAGGTCGACTACGCCACCGCTCCCATGCCGGTCGCCGACGACATGCCGGAGCTGTACGGCTCGGGCTACATCGGTGGCAACGTCATCGGCATCCCCAAGGGCAGCAAGCACCC
This sequence comes from Wenjunlia tyrosinilytica, assembly GCF_014646055.1. Lineage (GTDB taxonomy): Bacteria > Actinomycetota > Actinomycetes > Streptomycetales > Streptomycetaceae > Wenjunlia > Wenjunlia tyrosinilytica. The sequence goes on along the minus strand of NZ_BMMS01000017.1, from coordinate 46,481 downwards.
GGGTGCGGCCTGGAAGCTCCTCAAGTTCCTGACCACCGACGCGGACGCGGTCGCGTCCCTGGCCCAGGCGATAGGCAACGTCCCGACCACTCTCCAGGCACTGACCTCGCCGAAGCTCACCGTGGCTCGCGACCCTCGATTCGCCACCTTCCTCAACGTCTTCAAGCACCCGCACAGCTCCACCACGCCGGCCAGCGCCGACGGCGGCGCCTACGTCGCCAACCTCCTGCCGTTCGCCGAGAAGTGGCAGCAGGGCAAGGTGTCCGACCTCAAGTCCGGACTCGCCTCCGTGGATGCCCAGAGCAACGCGGCGCTCAAGCTCGGCCAGTGAGACGGAGCCGACGATGACCACTACCAGCGTCACCCGGCCGCCCACTGCGGCCCGGGGCCCCGTACCGCCGGCACTGGGGGCCAGGCGTCGACGCCACCGCCTCCGTGTGCTCGCGTTCCTGTCACCGTGGCTGATCGGCTTCGCGGTCTTCCTCGTCTACCCCCTGGTGACCACCGTCTACCTGTCCTTCACCAACGCCAATCTGGTCTCCGCCGCCGGATGGGTGGGACTGCGCAACTACCGCTTCCTGCTGGAGCAGGACCCCTACATCTGGCAGGCGTTCCGCAACACCGCCTGGCTGGTCGTCGTCATGGTGCCCGCGCAGGTGCTCTTCGCGCTCGCGGTGGCCATGCTGCTGGTCCGTCTGAAGTCCGGCGCCGGGCTGCTCCGGACGGTGTTCTATCTGCCCTCGCTGGTCCCCCCGGTGGCCGCCACGGTCGCCTTCGTCTACATGTTCAATCCAGCGACGGGCCCGGTGAACCACATCCTGGAGACCGTCGGTATCCCCGGCCCGGACTGGTTCAACTCACCCTCCTGGTCCAAACCCGCGCTGACGCTGCTGTCCCTGTGGGGCATCGGCAACGTCATGGTGATCTTCCTGGCCGCGCTGCTCGAGGTACCGACGGAGCTCTACGAGGCCGCCTCGCTCGACGGAGCCAGCCCGTGGCAGCGCTTCCGCTACGTCACCTTCCCCTCCATCTCACCGGTGCTGCTCTTCTCCGTGGTCACCGGCATCATCGCCGCCCTGCAGTACTTCACCCAGGCGATGGTCGCCGCCCAAGCCGCCGGCGGCCTCCACTCCGGAGCCGTCCCCGGCTACCCCGAGGGCTCCACGCTCACCGTCCCGCAGTGGCTGTACATCACTGGCTTCAACCAGTTCCACATGGGCTACGCCTGCGCTCTGGCCGTCGTCCTCTTCGCGGTGTCCATGGTCTTCACGGCAGCCCTGCTGCGCCGTGCGTCCGGCTTCCAGCCGCAGGAGGTGGCCTCGTGACAGCCCCGACCGCTGTGGCCCCCCGGTCCGGCTCGGCAGCCGCGGCACCAGGTCATCCCAGCTCCCCGCGCCGCCACGCTCGAGACAACCGGGCGGCCTACCGGCGCCGACTGATCTGGATCGCCGATCACAGCATCGCCCTGGCGTTGGCCCTGATGTTCCTGGGGCCGCTGGTCTTCGTGCTGCTCACCTCCGTGATGACGGACCAGCAGGCACTCACCCCGGATCTTTGGCCGAGGCACTGGCAGTGGTCCAACTTCGTCACGGTCTTCTCCAAAGCGCCGCTGCTCACGTGGTTCGGCAACACCCTGGTCTACGCGGTCTCGGCCACCGCCCTGATGCTCGTCTCCAGCGTCCCGGTCGCGTACGCGCTGGCCCGTTTCCGGTTCAAGGGCCGCAATGCCGCCTTCCTGGCCGTCCTGACCATGATGATGCTCCCTCCGCAGGTGCTGGTCATCCCGATGTACATCCTCTGGGCACGGCTGCACCTGACCGGGTCGATCTGGCCCCTGGTCATTCCGACGCTGTTCGGGGACGCGTTCTCCATCTTCCTGCTGCGGCAGTTCCTGCTCACCCTGCCGGAGGAGTACCTGGACGCGGCGAGGATCGACGGCTGCGGCGAGATCCGGGTACTGCTGCGGGTCGTCCTGCCGATGATGCGCCCGGCCCTGGCGGCCGTCGCCCTCTTCCAGTTCTTCGCGGCCTGGAACGACTACTACGGCCCACTGATCTACACCGGAGAAGTCCCCTCGCAGTGGACGCTGGCCATCGGGCTGGCCAGTTTCAAGTCCGTCCACGCCGTGCAGTGGAACCTCACCATGGCCGCCACGCTGCTCGCCATGGCCCCGGTGATCGTCGTTTTCTTCTTCGCCCAGAAAGCCTTCATCGAAGGCGTCACCCTGACAGGAGTAAAAGGTTGAAGCTCGCCGTAGTCGGTGGAGGATCCACCTACACCCCCGAACTCGTCGACGGGTTCGCGCGACTGCACGAGATCCTGCCCCTCGACGAGTTGGTCCTCATCGACCCGGACGCCGAACGTCTGCGCCTGATCGGCGACTTCGCCTCGCGGATCTTCGCCAGGCAGGGACTCTCCGCCACGATCACCACGACCGGGGACCTCGATTCCGGCATCGACGGCGCGGCGGCGGTCCTGCTGCAGCTGCGCATCGGCGGCCAGGCCGCCCGCCACACCGATGAGACCATCCCGCTGCAGTGCGGCTGCGTGGGCCAGGAGACCACCGGTGCCGGCGGCCTGGCCAAGGCCCTGCGCACGGTGCCCACCGTGCTGCGGATCGCCGACCGTGTCGCCGAACTCGCCCCCGAGGCCTGGATCGTGGACTTCACCAACCCCGTAGGCATCGTCACGCGCGCACTCCTGGACGCCGGGCACCGTGCCGTCGGCCTGTGCAACGTCGCCCGCGGCCTGCAGCACACCATCGGCGACTGGTACGGCGTGGACGCCGACCGGATCGTGCTGGACCACGCCGGTCTCAACCACCTCACGTGGATGCGCGGCGCCCGGTTGGACGGCGTCGACCTGCTGCCGGAGATCCTGGAGCGGCACGGCGACGCGCTGGCCAGGCGCTCCCGCCTCCCCGTGGACACCCTGCGCAGACTGGGAGTGGTTCCCTCTTACTACCTGACGTACTACTACGGCCACGACGAGGTGGTCGCCGAGCAGCGGGGCGGGCAGTCCCGCGCCCACCAGGTCGCGGCCATCGAGCAGGACCTGCTGAGGATGTACGCCGACCCGGCACTGGACGAGAAGCCCGCCCTGCTGGAGGAGCGCGGCGGCGCCTACTACTCCGAGGCGGCGGTCAACCTCCTCGCCGCACTGCTCGGCCGACGCGGTGACAAGCCGGACATCCCGCAGGTCGCCAACGTCCGCAACAACGGCACGCTGCCCTTCCTGCCGGACGAGGCCGTGGTCGAGGTGCCGGCCCTGATCGGGCCCGACGGTGCGAACCCCCTTGAGGTGCCTCCGCTGGCTCCGCTGTACGCCGGACTGGTGGCGCACGTCGCGGCGTACGAGGAGCTCGCCCTCGAGGCAGCGGTCCACGGCGGTGTCCACAGGGTCGAGGACGCCCTGCTCGCACACCCCCTGGTCGGCCAGGCACACCAAGCGCGGACACTGGCCGCCGAGCTGGTCGCCGCCAACCGGGCCTTCCTTCCCTGGGCCCGCGCATGACGGCGAACGAAGCCGTGATCCTGGGCGTGGACGGCGGCAACAGCAAGACGGACGTGGTGTGTGCCGATACCAGCGGACGGCTGCTGGCCCGCCGCCGTGGAGGGCCCTTCCGGCCGCAGGTCGACGGCATCGCCCCGGCCCTTGGCGCACTCGAAGTCCTCCTGCGGGAGACGATGGCCGAAGCAGGGCTGGACAGCCGGCCGGTGGGCCGCTTGTCCGCCTTCCTGGCCGGGGCCGACCTGCCCAGCGAGGAGGCCGAGCTGAGTGACGCAGTGGCCGCGCGAGGCTGGGCCGAGCACAGCCACGTTGCCAATGACTGCTTCGCCCTGCTGCACGCCGGCTCCACCCGGGGCTGGGGCGTGGCCGTGGTCTGCGGCACGGGCATCAACTGCGTCGCGGTCGCACCCGACGGTGCGACCGCCCGCTTCCCTGCCCTCGGCGCCATTTCCGGCGACTGGGGCGGTGGAGCCGACCTCGGTGCCGAGGTGCTGTGGCACGCGGTCCGGGACGAGGACGGACGCGGCCCGAGGACCGCCCTGGGACCGAAGGTCGCCGCCCATTTCGGTACCAGCACCGTCGCCCAGGTCACCGAGGCGCTCCACACCGGCAGGTTCGAGCGATCCCGACTCAGCTCTTTGACCCTCCTGCTGTTCGCGTCCTGCGCCGAGGGCGACCCCGTCGCCCGAGCCATCCTCGACCGCCAGGCGGACGAGGTCACCGCCATGGCCCTGACCGCGCTGCGGCGGCTCGGCCTCACCGACACCGACGCGGAGGTCTTCCTGGGCGGCGGGGTCCTGGCTGCCCGCGACCCCTACCTGACGCGCCGGATCGAGGACGGACTCGCGCTCGGCGCTCCACGCGTGCGGCCGCGCGTCGTCACCCTGCCCCCGGTCGCCGGCGCAGCCATGCATGCCCTCGCCGGTGCGGGCGCCGACGTCGGCGCCCAGGACCGGCTCCGCTCCCGATTCGAAGTCCCCGAGGAGCAAGAAGCCGACATCCGGCCCGAGTACGCGCGAGGAACAGGACCTCGGCCATGACCCAGGAGCTCTACCGTCTCGCCGACGCATGCATCCTGCCGGGCTTCGACGGCATCACCGCACCCGACTGGCTGCTGCACCGGATCGGTGAAGGCATCGGCGGCGTGGTCCTCTACCACGCCAACATGGCCGGACCCGAACGCCTGGCCAACCTCACCGGGCAGCTGCGCTCGGCAAACCCCGACCTCGTCATCGGTATCGACGAGGAAGGCGGTGACGTCACCAGGCTCCACCTCGAACACGGCAGCCCATGGCCGGGCAACCTCGCCCTCGGAGTCGTCGACGACTGCGATCTGACCCGGCAGGCCGCGGCCGGGATCGGCGCGGAACTCGCCGCGGCAGGCATCAACCTCGACCTCGCCCCGGTCGTCGACGTCAACACAGCCGCCGGAAACCCCGTGATCGGCACCCGCTCCTTCGGCGCCGACCCGCAGCGGGTCGCCGCCCACTCCGCGGCGCACGTCACGGGCCTGCAGTCGGCGGGCGTCGCCGCCTGTGCCAAGCACTTCCCGGGGCACGGGTCGACCACGGTGGACTCCCACCACGACCTTCCGGTCGTGCACGAGAGCCGGGAGGAGTTCGAGGCCACCGCCTTTCCGCCCTTCCGGGCGGCGATCGCCGCCGAAGTGGCGGCCGTGATGACCGCCCACATCCTGGTCCCCGCCTACGACACGGTGCCCGCGACGGTCAGCCGCACACTGCTCACCGGCGTGCTGCGCGACCGCCTCGGCTTCGACGGGGTCGTCATCACCGACTCGCTGGAGATGCAGGCGGTGTACGAGCGCTACGGGATCGCGGGCGGGGGAGTGCGGGCGATAGCGGCCGGCGCGGACGCCCTGTGCGTAGGCACTCACCACGGGCAGGCACGCACCGAACTGCTCCGGACGGAGCTGGTCAAGGCGGTGACAACCGGTGCGCTGCCGCAGGAGCGCCTCGCCGAGGCCGCGACCCGGATGGCCGCTCTCGCGGCCCGGTTCCGCTCCGACGGGCCGGGCCTCGGGAACGCCGCCAAAAGCGCCCGCCGCGGCGCCGGGGTCCCGGCCGCGGCCCTGACCGCGGCTCGCCGCGCGGTGACCGCCCGCGCAGTGACCCCACTGGGCGCACCGCCGCTGGTGGTCGAATTCGACACGGTGCAGTCCCCAGCCATCGGCGAGACCGCCTGGGGCCTCGGGGAGCTCCTGCGGACCCAGCTGCCCGGCACACGGGTGGTCCGGGTTACCGTCGAGCCGGATTCCACCCCGGCGTCCGCCCCTGCGGACCCCAAGGCGAGCGAGCGCGGCCGCCGGGTGGTCGCGGTGGTCCGCGACGTCCACCGGCACCCATCGGTCGCCGCGGCGCTCGAGCGGCTGCTCCGGATCCGCCCGGACACGGTCGTGGTCGAGATGGGACTGCCCCACGTGAGCCCCCCACCTCCCACCGCGTTCCTGGCCACCCATGGCTCGTCCCGAGCCTGTGCGATTGCCGCCGCCGAACTCCTGCTCGGCCGTCCGTACCGGTCGGAGCTGTGACATTGACAGGCCGACAGCGGACGGTGGCCGACCTGCTCGCCGGCGGCCCGCCGCCCCGGCCGGCACTCAGTGCCTCGCGACGGAACCCAGGAGCGGGTTCGGTGGTACACGGCCGTGTTGAAGGTGTGTGATGACTGTCGCGCTCCGCTTGATCCTGGCACACTCCCGTTGGCGCGCACCAACACGTCCGTTGGTGCGCCGCCGACGCGTGCTACCCGTCGGCAGGGCCGACTGTCCGGGAGACGCAGATCCGATCGACGGAGGGGTGACCGCGGTGGCGGTAACGTTCGGGGTTCTCGGCGGTATAGAAGCGCGCATCGGCGGCCGCCTGGTCGAACTCGGCCATGCCCGCCAGCGGCTGGTGCTGGCAGCCCTGCTGGTCGACCTCAACCGCGAGGTGACAGCCGATCAGCTCGCCGAGCGGGTGTGGGGGGAGCGGTCGGCGCAGCGCGGCACGCTGTACAGCTACCTGTCCCACCTGCGGCAGGCGCTGGCCGGTTTGGAGAGTGTGCGGATAGCACGGCGGCCCGCGGGTTATGTGCTCACGGCCGATGCGCGGACGGTGGACCTGCACCGCTTCCGCGGCATGGTCGCCGAAGCCGGCCGGGCCGCGGACGAGGAGCATGCCGCGGCCCTTCTGGAGGAGGCCCTGGGCCTGTGGCGCGGGGACGCGCTGCGCGGGTTGGACACTCCATGGGCCAACTCCTTGCGCGAGGTACTTCACCAGGAGCGCCTCGCCGCCGAGCTGGACGCCACCGAAATCGGGCTTCGTCTCGAACGCCACACCGATCTGCTGCCCCGCTTACGCACACGCGCGCGTGAGCACCCGCTTGATGAGCGCCTTGCCGGGCAGCTCGTCCTCGCGCTGCATCGGTGCGGACGTACCGCCGAGGCCCTGAAGTGCTACGAGAGCACCCGGCAGCGTCTGGCCGACGAGTTGGGCATCGATCCCGGCCCGTCGCTCAAACAGCTGCACCATCAGGTCCTGACCTGCGACCCCGCTGTCACCCCGCACACCGGGCCCGCGGTGACCATCCGGCCCGCACCGGCTGCCGTGCCCGCCCCGGTACCGCGTCAGTTGCCCGCACCGCCGGCGCTGTTCACCGGCCGCGCCGTGGAGCTCGCCGCGCTGTCCGCCGACCTCGATCAGCACGCCGATCGGGGCGAATCGGTGGTGATCTCGGCGATCACCGGAAAGGGCGGCATCGGGAAGACCTACCTGGCCCTGCGCTGGGCCTACAACCACCTGGAGCGCTTTCCCGACGGCCAGCTCTACGTCAACCTGCGCGGCTTCGACCCCTCGGGCGAGGCGGTGCCGCCCCCGGTGGCCATTCGGGGCTTCCTGGGTGCCCTGGGTGTGGAGCCATCCGCCGTCCCGGTGGATCCCGACGCCCAAGCCGCGTTGTACCGCAGTCTGGTGGCGGGCAAGCGGATGCTCATCGTGCTGGACAACGCCCTTGACACCGCCCAGGTCACCCCGCTGCTGCCCGGCAGCCCGAGCTGTGCCGTCCTGGTCACCAGCCGCCGCCGACTGGGCAGCCTGGTCACCGCCCAGGGAGCGCGGCTGCTGACCCTGTGCACGCTCTCCAAGGACGAGTCCCCCGAGGTCCTCACCCGCCACCTCGGCGAGGCCCGCATCGCCGCGGAACCCGAGGCCGTCAACGCGCTCCTGCGGCACTGCGGCGGTCACCCGCTGGCGCTGAGTACCGTCGCCGCGCGTGCGGCCGCCCACCCCGACTTCCCCCTGTCCCACCTCGCAGCCGAGCTGGCCGAGTCCGCAAACCGACTCGACGCACTCGACGCCGACGACATCGCCGCCGACCTGCGCGCGGTGTTCTCCGCCTCCTACCAGGCTCTCGAGCCCGACGCGGCGCATGTCTTCACCCTGCTCGGCATGGCCCCCGGCCCGGACATCAGCCCGCCCGCCGCGGCCGCCCTGGCCAACCGTGCACCAGCCGACATTCGCACCTTGCTGCACGCCCTGGAGGTCTCCCACCTGGTAAGGCAGCAGAGCCCTGGCCGCTACCAACTCCACGACCTGGTCCGCCTCTTCGCCGTCGAACGCGCCCGGCAGGACCAACATGAGGCCGTCCGCCCGCTCGCGCTGCGGCGCCTGGTCGACTTCTATCTCCACACCGCCGACCGCGGCAGCCGTCTGGCCGACACCTTCTGGCCGATCAGGCTCGAGCTGGAACCGCCGATTGCCGGCAGCAGACCGCACCCACTTGCGGACGCGGCGGCGGCGGGAGCGTGGTTCGATGCAGAACACATGTGCCTGCTGGCCGCACAGCAGCTTACCCAGGAACTCGGCTGGCACACTCTGACCTGGCAGCTGGCCGAATCGGTGTTCGCCCTCCTGTGGGACCGGAACCGCCTCCCGGAGAACCTCGGCATGTGGCGGGCCGCTCTCGCCGCCGCCGAACAGCTGGACGATCCTTCCGTGCAGGCCCTCGCCCGTCTCAGGCTGGGGCTGTCCTGCGGCCAGGCGGGCCGGAACACCGAGGCCCTCGACCACTTGGGCCAGGCCCTCACCCTGTTCGAACAGACCGGTGACGCAGCCGGCCAGGGCAGTGCCCACTTCGCACTCGGCTGGATCTGGGACCAACAGGGTGTCCCCCGGCGGGCGCTGTCCTGCGTCGAGCGCTCCCTGAGCCTTCACCACGCCCTCGGTGACGCCGTGTGGGAGGCCAGGATCCTCAACGCGATGGGGTGGAGCCACGCCCGTCTTGGGCGTTACCAGCAGGCCCACTCCCACTGCGCGCGGGCCCTCGCCGTATGCCGGAGTGAAGGCGACCGCCGCGGTGAGGTGAGCACCCTGGACAGCCTGGGCTACATCGCGCACCTCAGCGGCCGGCACGGCCAGGCACTGGACCACTACCACCAGGCTCTCTCGATGTCCCGGGAACTCTCCCGGGACATCGGCATCGCCGCCACCGCGTTCGAAGCCAACGTCCTGGCACACCTCGGGGACACCTACCAAGCCCTGAACCGGACGAGTGCGGCGCGCCACTGCTGGCGGCAGGCCCTCGACCTCTACCGAACGCAGCACCGCACTGCGGCGGCCGCACGCGTCCAGGCACAACTCGACGCCTGCGACCCGGCGCACGCCGATGCCCGCGGCGAGCCGTCCGCACCCCTGCGGGACGCGTGAAGCGCCGCTTGCGCTGCGGCGACGTGGAGCCCTCGCGCACTTTCATGAGTCACGGCCTCGACCGGCGACGACAGCGGACCCCCGACTGGAGCGCTAGGCGGTGGTGAGTGTGGTGTCGAGCGGCTGCTCGGTCCAGATCGTCTTTCCCGAGGCCGTGTAGCGGCTGCCCCACCGCTGGGTCAGCTGGGCCACCATGAACAGACCGCGTCCGCCCTCGTCGGTGCTACGGGCACGACGCGGTCGAGGTTGGGTGCTGCTGTGGTCGGAGACCTCGCAGATGAGCACGCGTTCGCGCGTGACCCGCAGGGTGACCGGACCGTCCGCGTAGCGGATCGCGTTCGTCACCAGTTCACTGACGACGAGTTCGGTGGTGAACGACAGTTCCTCCAGGCCCCAGGCGGTGAGCTGGACGGAGGCCAGTTCGCGTGCCTGGGAGACGACGGCCGGATCGGCGGGCAGTTCCCAGGCGGCGGTGTCCGTGTCGTCCACGGCACCCAGACGGGCCAGAAGCAGGACCACGTCCTCGGCGGGTGGATCGGGTGCCAGCGCGGTGAGGACTTCACGGCCGATCTCCGCCAAGGGACGGTCTGGGTCACAGCGCCTTTCCAGTTCTTGCCTGACGCGCTCCATCTCGAGCTGCCTGCCGTCTCGCCGTTCCACCAGTCCGTCGGTGTAGCAGGCGAGCACACTTCCCGGTTCCATCTCGATCTCGACGGGCTCGAACGGCAGCGTCTCCGTCCCGAGGGCGGGGCTGGTGGGCACGTCGAGGAAGGTGGCCGTCCCGCCGCGCGGCCCGACCACGACAGGTGTGGGGCATTTGGCGTTGGCCAGGACACACCGACGTGCGACAGGGTCGTAGACGGCGTACAGGCAACTCGACCCGAGTGCGTTTTCTCCTGCGGTCCCGTCCGCCGGCGGGCCTTCACCGGCCAATTGCACCACCAGGTCGTCCAGATGAAGCAGGAGGTCCTCCGGGGTCAGGTCGAGATCGGACAGCGCGCGAACCGCCGTGCGCATGCGGGCCATGGTGGCCGTGGCCTTCAGGCCGTGGCCGACCACGCCTCCGATCGCGAGCGCCACCCGTGAGGAGGACAGGGGTATGACGTCGAACCAGTCACCGCCGACACCCGCTCTTCCAACGGCCGGCAGGTACGTGCCCGCGGTCTCGGCTGCGACGGTCTCCACCACGGGGCGCGGCAGCAGACTGCGCTGGAGGGTCACCGCGGTGTTGTGTTCGCGGGTGTAGCGCCGGGCGTTGTCCACGCCGAGGGCGGCGCGCGAGATGATCTCCTCGGCCAAGGAGGTGTCATCCTCGTTGAAGGTCGCTTCCTGGCTCGTCCGCCACATCACGACCAGCCCGAGCAGTCTGCCCCGGGCGAACAGAGGCACCGCGAGCGAGGAGTGGGCCTCATCCGGGATGAACATGCGAGCCAGTTCCCCGGCGGATCCCACCTGGGCCTTGAACTCCGAGAGCCTGGGGGTCAGGATCGCCCCTCCCTGATAGAGGATGCGCCCCTGGGGTGTGTCCGGATCCACCTTCACCGAGGAGCCCGGCGGATAGGTCTCCCGGGGCCATCTACCGCCCTTGCGGGCCCCGGCGGCCCGGTACAGGACGGCTTCCGGGGCCTCTCCCGGCGGGATCACTCGGGGCTCGTCCCCGCTGAGCACCACCTCGACCAGGTCGACGGAGGCCATGTGCGCGAGGTTCGGAACGAGGACATCGGCGAGTTCCTCGGCCGTGCGGATGAGATCGAGCGAGGTGCCGATGCCCGCCGCGGAATGGAGAAGAGCCAAACGGCGCCGCGCGCGGTTCTCGGTCGTGACGTCGGTGAATCCGACGGCCACGCCCAGAGGCCGACCTCCCGGTTCCCGCAGCCGGAACGCGGTCACCACGACGAACCGCTCGCGCTCGGGAGCGCTGCGCAACCGCGCTCCCTGCTCCACATTGACCATCGGCTCGCCCGTCTCCAGGACTTGGCGCAGCCGTCCGTCGAGCAAGTGGGCGTCCGAGGGCACCAGGATGTCGTCGAGGCGGGCGCCCTCGGCCGGGGCCACGACGCCCCGAGCGCGGAAATTGTCGCGGATCACGGTCAGGTCGGTGTCGAGGAGGACGAGACCGATGCGGTCCTGGCTGAACAACCCGTCCACCAGGGCCCGGTCCCGTTCCCGCGTCTTGGACACCGCGTCCGGTTCCGCGAGTACGAGGCAGCTCACTCCTGCCGACTCCAGAGGCAGCACCCGGACGGCTGTATCGATCACCTGGCCGGTGCGGTGCCGCAGAGCGATGTTTCCCTGCCACGAGGGGGCACTGGCGGAAGCCACCAGCCGCTCCCAGGCGTCGGGGTCGGCCAAGAGGGAACGGGCCGGCCGTCCGAGCGTTTCCTGTGCCGAGTGGCCCGACAGCTCGACCGCTGCCTGCGTCCACCCGACGATCAGGCCTTCGCGGTCCACGAGAGCGGCGGCATCGCCGTCGAGGAACAGGTCCTCGGCGGTGCCGCCCCTGGAGGATTGGCCCATGTCACCTCGCTGGTTCGAATCCCTTCGCTCCCTCACAGTCACAGTCTTGTAGCGGGTGCGGAAAGGCGCACGCCGGAGCCCCTGAGCACCATCGGCGCAACCGTATGCGGGCACATGGGGGAGTCGCCGGACCAGGAGCCGCCGGTGTGTTCTGCGTGGCTCGGGAAAGTGGAGAACTCCCATCCCCGAGGGAGATATCGAATACTTTTTCGATTCATAGTCGCCGACCTACGTCCGCCGGCGCAGGGCGTTGGGTGGAACGCTCCACTTGAGCGAGGCAGGCTGTAGTCATGCGGCCGTTCTTCCGCTCGGCCCACCCAGCAGGAGTGGGCGGTCCCAGCCGGGTGCTTTTCAGGGTCGCGCAGTGTGTGCCATTCGTGATCGTGCTGCTTGGGCTGGGTGTGGAGCTCTCCCCTGCGCACGTGGTGTACACCGGTCCTCTGCTGACCGCGATGCCGGCCCTGGCGTCGCTGACGATGGGACCCCTGGGCACCCTGGCCGCGGCGGGTGGCGCTCTGGCGGTCAGCCTGACCACGACCACCTTGCACCAGGCGTGGGGTGGCCAGCAGATCTACAGCAATCTCCTGGGTCTCCTGGTGGTGTCCGTGGCCAGTGTCACCACCAGTAACGCTGTGCGTAGACGTCGGCAGAGCGAGCTCGACCAGGTCCGCCGGATCGCCGCGGCAGCGCAGGAGGTCGTGGTGCGGCCCGTCCCCGCGCGGCTGGGCCCGGTGGGGGCAGCCAGTCTTTACCTTGCGGCCGAGAAGGGCGCGCAGATCGGCGGTGACCTGTACGAGGCCGTGCCCACCCGGCACGGAGTCCGGATGATCATCGGTGACGTGCGGGGCAAGGGGCTTCCTGCGGTGCGCTCGGCCGCTGCCGTGCTGGGCGCGTTCCGCGAGGCCGTGCACTACGAGGACGAACTGGCGGGGGTCATGAACCACTGCGCGGCCGCGCTGCGCCGCGAGGGCGCCGCCCCAGGTGTGGGTGACCGGGGCGAGGGGGAAGTCCGGGCGGAGTCCTTCGTCACCGCGCTCGTGGCCCAGGTCTCGGACGCACTCGTCGTCCAGGTGGTCAATCGCGGTCATCCGCCGCCGCTGGTGCTGTGCCGAGGCAAGGCGCATGCCCTGATGCCCGCCTCGCCTCTGCTGCCCCTTGGACTGGAGGACCTTCTCACCGGTCGTGCCGCCGAGCCGCAGAGCTATCCGTTCGCCCCCGGCGACCGGCTGCTGCTCTACACCGACGGGGTCATCGAGGCCTGCGACCCCGGCAACGACTTCTTCGCCCTGCCCCAGGCCATGGAAGCGGCGCCGGCCTGCACTCCGGCGCAGTTCCTGGAACACCTGCACCAGGGATTGATCCGGCACACCCGGGACCGCCTGGCGGACGATGTGGCCATGCTTGTCGTGGACCGGCTCGCCCAGGACACCGCCGGACAAGCCGCCGTCGCGGCCGCCTCGACCGGCCAACGGCCTTGACCACCTCCAGTCGTTCCAGTGCCAGTGGCCGTTCCGCCCTCATCGCCACTGTCATCGCCACTGGGTCTCGTCGGGGTCGAGGACGAAGGGGTCGGCCTGCTCGGCGGCGAGTGCGTACCAGGCGGTGGCGCCAGTGTGACGTGAGGCGTAGTAGGTGTCGCCGTATCCGGTGTCGAGTCCGTCGCTGGAGGCGGCGACGATCGCGTTTCCGTCGGTGTTGGGAGCGCCGGCCTGCGCGGCCTGGAGGGAGCTCAGCAGCGTGGACGCCCGGGACGCGTCGCCGGTGGCGTTGCGGGCGTAGTACGCGGCCAGCAGGTGCGCGCTGCCTTCGAACCAGACCTTGGCGGTGGAGGCGTTGCTGAAGCTGACGCCGGAGAAGCCGTTGTCGGTGGCCGAGAGGTTGTTGCGGACCCAGTCGATCGAGGCCTGGTAGGTGTCGTCCTTGGTGGCGAGGAACGCCCAGGTCTGGACGTCCTCGGGGACCGGGTTGTAGTTGGTTGTCACGCCGTCGGTGTTGGTGCCGGTCCAGAACTTGTGGCCGGTGGGGTCCCACATCGAGTGGACGAAGTCGAAGGCGGTCCGGGACCGGGTCTCCCAGGTGCTGTTCCCGCTGAGGGTCGCCAGGACGTGGAAGAACGCGCCGATGTCGATGTTGTGTTCGGTCGCCTTGAAGGTGAGAGGGTTGTTGTCGGCGTCCCGGCCTCCCGTGTATCCCGGGACGCCGCGCGTGTCGTAGCTGTGGGACTGGATCCAGTTGGCGCATGTGAGGGCAGCGGTGAGGTACTTCCGCACACCGGTGTCGGCGTAAAGGTGGGCGAAGGCCAGTCCCGCCCAGGCCATGTTCCCGGAATAGCTGGAGGCTGAGCCGATGTACGGGGTGCCGTCGGCGGTGATGAACGGGTCGGGCTGGTAGGACGAGCGCAGCCGGCCGTCGCCGATCGGGTCGTGCTCCTGGGCGTAGAGGAGGGTGTCGCCCAGGGTGCGGGCGCGCGAGATGTCGTTGCCGTTGCCGCGCTCCAGGTAGGCCATGATCGTCAGCGCGTCGTCGTAGGTGAAGGACGAGACGAAGTTGATGGAGGTGAAGTAGCCGCCGGTGTAGCTCTGCGGCAGGCGCAGGGTACTGCCGGAGCCGTGGACGTCCATGGCCTGGTCCAGGAAGGTGTACGCCTTGTCGAGGGAGGCCGCGGTGGTCGGTGAGATGGCCGAGCCGTAGCACCCGGCCTGCGCGGTGCCGGCGGTGCCGAGTGCGAGGGCCGCGCCGAGCGCGACGGCCGTGGCCATCGTGGCTGTTCGGGACAAGCGCGAGGTACGCATGTGGAGCTCCTTTTTTCGCAAGCTTCAGGGGGATGGCGGAGGCCGAGCCGGAACGTGGGGAACGTGCACGCTCGACGGAGCCGAGGCGTGCGACGCACCGGTGACCACCGCTACGGGGAGTGGGCACCCAGGGGCCGGCGTGTGCCGTATGCGGGGGATGGGGGTTGACGGGGCTTGGTGAAAGAAATTATTACCAGGTATCTAGAGTGTCAACGCTGCACGGCAATATATTTTTCTAACGCGCTGCGCCCCTGGCAGGCTGTGAGCGGGCGCGCGCCGCCGTTCGTCGTGCCGTCGCTGCCGCTTACCGCGCTCACCGATCCACCCGTCGCACCAGGGGGCCCGCTCGGCATGCCCGGAGCCCTGATGGGCACACGGCAGGCCCCGGACGGCGTAGACAGGAATTGCGGAAACGCCGTTTGTCTCCGCAGGGACCCTCGTCCACGCGGGTGAGAGCGGATTTGATCTCGCAGGGCCGCCAGCAGCAGGGGCGGCAACGGACTCCTCCGTTCACTGCCGCCCGAAGGGAAGCACCCGTCATGTACACCACCGTCGCAAGCGATCCAGGCCCAGGCCGCCCGGCCGGCCGGGCTCCGCGTGTCAGGTGCGGGCCGACCAACCGCCGACCGAACCGCGTCCACCTGGCCCTGGCGGCCGACACGGCGCACATCGCCACGGCACGCCGGGAGGTCACCGCACATGTGCACAGCTGGAACCTGGGGCACCTGGCGGCGGATGCCGCCCTGATCACTTCCGAGCTGGTGACCAACGCGGTGCTCCATGGCCGTACCGAGACGGTCGCGGTGTACCTGGCCGAATGCGGCACGGCCGCGGAACCGCAGCTGCTGATCGCCGTCACCGACCAGTCTCCCGCCGCCGTGCCCAGCGCCTGTCCCCCTACAACCGCGGAAGAACACGGCCGCGGCCTGCTCATCCTCCAGTGCGTGGCCAGCTGCTGGGGTTCCGTGGCCAAGTCGCGGGGCGGGAAACTCGTCTGGGCCACCCTTGCCGTCAAGACGTCTGATCGAGGGCACGCAACCGGGCCGTCACCGTCGCCGTGCTGCGCCGGCTCGCAGCGGGCACTGGCTCTTGCCTGACGAGGCCTCGTAGCTGCCCGGCGCCCATGGACGGTGGTGCGGGGCAACTCAGCCCGGTCGGCGCGACGCAGCCAGTGGCTCCGGAGCATGCAGACGGGACAGCGCGCCCGCGGTGCCCGGAGGAACGTTGCGACGAGTCAGCCGGGACGTCCCGATCATCACCGCGAATGCCAGGGGAACGCTCCAGGCCGCCGGGCGGCTCAGCATCGTGCCGGCCCACCCTCCTGGCGGCTCCGCGACCATGGTCACGACCACCGCGCCGATAGTCGTCCCCCCGCCGACCAGCAGGCCCGCCATCGCGCCCTGCGGGGTGAGTCCACGCCACCAGATGCCCAGAAGCAGCAACGGCGAGAACGACGACGCGGCGACCGCGAACGCCAGCCCGACGACGTCCGCCGCCGCCCGGGGCGCGACGACGAAGGACAGCAGGCATGGCACCGTGGCCGCAGCCACGCCCGCCAGACGCAGGCGCAGCACGTCGCGGGCCTCGATCCGCAGCTCCGTCCTGGCGCGGCGCGGCCTGCTCACCAGCCCGCGCCGAAAAGTCACCCGTGCCCTGGCGGCCGCCCACATGCGCTCCAGTTCCTGCCCGAGCACTCCAGCCACCGAGACGGTCAGTCCGCATGCCGTCGACAGGAACGCCGCGAACGCACCGGCGGTCAGCAGCGTGCCCAGCAGCACTCCGCCCGTCCCGCCCACCAGCCGGGCGGGCAGCAGCAGTACGGCCGCGTCGGTACGGCCGGTCATGAGCAGTTCGGGGGTGTACAGGCGGCTGAGCGCCCCGTACACCGGGGGAAGCACGTAGAAAGCGGCGAGCAGCCACAGCACGGCCCATGTGGTGCGGCGAGCGGCCGCTCCGTCGGGGTTGGTGTAGTAGCGCACGATCACATGAGGCAGCCCCATGGTCCCCAACAGGGTGGCGACCAGCAGCGAGTAGATTCCGTACACCGGGTGGCTGGTGCCCGACAGCGGGCGTGACCAGTCCCGGCCGTCGCGCGGGGGCCGGCCTTGCGGGTGCGGAACGTCGGCCCCGGCGGGGAACGCCACGCGTGCGCCCGCACCGATCCTGTGCTCGCCCGCCTCGAGACGTACCCGTGTGCCGTCCACGCGATGCCCGTCGACACTGCCGCTCACCGTGACCGTCACGGGCTCGTCGACCTGCACCCGAACGCTTTGCTGAACGGAGACGGTCGTCGCCTCGCGGAACCGCGGCGGGGCGTCGCCGCTCGGCCAGGGCGCACCGTCCGCGCGCCAGGCCAGCAGCAGGAAGATCAAGGGCACGGCGAGCGCCGTCAACTTCAGCCAGTACTGGAACGCCTGGACGAAAGTGACGCTGCGCATCCCTCCGGAGGCAACCGTGACCATCACCACGGCGGTGACGACGACCGGCCCGACCCACAGGGGGGCCGCGGTCACGGTACGCAGCGTCAGGCCCGCGCCCTGCAGTTGCGGCAGCAGATACAGCCAGCCGGTGAACACCACCAGCAGGGCGGTCAGCCGGCGCACCCTGGTCGACTCCAGGCGCGCCTCGGCGAAGTCCGGCAGCGTGTATGCCCCGGAGCGGCGCAGCGGCGCCGCGACGAATGCCAGGAGCACCAGGTACCCGGCGGTGTAGCCGACGCCGTACCACAGCATGTCGGCGCCGAAGGCGAGTACGAGCCCCGCGATTCCGAGGAACGAGGCCGCGGAAAGGTACTCGCCGCCGATCGCGGAGGCGTTGCGCAGCGGTGAGACGGCACGCGAGGCGACGTAGAAGTCCGATGTGGCACGGCCCGGGCGCAGGCCGTAGACGCTGAACAAGGCGGTAGCGACGCACACCAGGGCCACGGCCACCACGGGCTCCGCGCCGCTCATGGGGTTCAAACCTCCGAGAGGTGGCCGCGGTGGACGCCCCTCATGAGCGTTCGACCAGGTCCGCGAAGTCGTCCTCGTTCCTTCTGGCGTGACGCAGGCAGACGAAGGCGAGTGCGAGGATCACCGGGTGCACGGCCACGCCGATGATCAGCCATGGGACGGGGACCCCCGCCACCATCGCGTTCCGCAGGGCGGGCGCGGCCAGGAACAGGAATGGCAGGCCGCCGAGCACGGCGACGAGGACTCCTACGACGGCGAGCCCGAGCCGGAGCTGTGCACGCATCAACGAGTGGAGGTAGATGTCGCCGAGTGTCTGCCGCCCGAGGTCGCCGGCGACCGGTTTGCGTCCGCTGACCGGCGGCCGTCTGCCTCCGAGGGCGGCCAGCGTCCTGGGGTGAGCCACTGTGATGCGGCGCTTGGGAGCACCCTCCGCAGGATCTCCGCCCGGGCGGCCCGGGCCGCCGGTCACCCTCTACCTCCGCGGTCGGGGAGGGGCCGAGGAAGCGACGGGGCCCCGGAGGTGGAGGGCGCCGTCCCGGGCTGCGCACGCGTGGGGCCACCCGCGGGCGGGCGGGTCCCCGCCTGACGTACCAGAAGGTCCCGGACCTGACGGACGTGGCGCCGGCTGACCGGCAGGAGCTCGTCCCCCACGCGCACACACGCCTGCCCTGCCCCCAAACGCAGCTCCTGGACCTGGCGCAGGGCAACGAGATAGGTGCGATGGATACGGACGAATCCGCCATCGCCCCACCGTTCCTCCAAGGCGGTCAGCGATGTCCGGACCAGGTGGGTGGCCGAAGGCGTGTGCAGGCGCGCGTAGTCGCCGTGCGCCTCGGCGTAGAGGACCTCACTTCGCTGGATGAAGCGCGTCACCCCCGCCAGCTCGACGCAGATGACCTCGTCGGCAGGGGCGGAGGAGGCCTGCGCCGCTTCCTCGGGTGGGCTCGCGGCGCTCCGCTCCACGGTGTCACCGGCACGGGGCGAATCATCGGCGACCCGGCGAACCGCCTCAGCCAGCCGCTCCGGGTTCACCGGCTTGAGCACGTAGTCGGCGGCATCCAACGAGAACGCGTCCACCGCGTGGTCTTCGTGCGCTGTCACGAACACCACCATCGGCGGGCGGGCGAAACGGGAGACCACGCGGGCGATGGCCAACCCGTCCAGGCCCGGCATGCCGATGTCGAGGAAGACGGCGTCGAGCGGTCGTCCCGTCTCCAAGGCCCGGTCGATGTCGAGGAGTGCCTGCGCACCGTCCGTCGCGGTCCGGACCTCGTCGACGCGGGGGTCGCGGCGGAGCAAGTACGCCAGCTCCTCCAGGGCCGGTACTTCGTCGTCCACCGCGAGAACGTGGAGCATAGTGCCAGGCTAACGCTTCCCCCGCAGCCCGCGGCGGAAGCTGCCCTCCGCCCGGGTGCGCGCCGGATGCGCGGGATCGCTGTCAGCCCTGACCGGCCCGGCTCTGGACGGCCTGCGGGTGGAACTTCGGCACCCGCACCCGGACCTTCGTTCCAGCGCCGGGAGCGGTCTCCACGATCAGCCCGTACGCGTCGCCGTAGACCTGACGCAGCCGCTCGTCGATGTTGCGCAGTCCGATCCCCGGCTCGCGCCGATGCTCGGAACCGGGCGGCTGCGCCGCGGACTCCCGCGTCTCGCCCCTCAGGGTTTCGGCCAGCTGCTCGGGATCCATCCCCGTGCCGTCGTCCTCCACGCTGATCCACGCCTCGCTGCCGACGTCCTCCGCCGTGATCACCAGATGACCGGGGCCCGCACGGCGCTCGAGGCCGTGGCGGACAGCGTTCTCGACGAGAGGCTGCAGGCACAGGAAGGGCACCGCCACGGAGAGCACCTCGGGTGCCACGCGCAGCGAGACCTGGAGGCGGCCGCCGAACCGAGCGCGCTCAAGCAGCAGATAACGGTCGATGCAGCGCAGCTCCTCGGCAAGGGAGGTGAAGTCACCGTGCTGGCGGAACGAGTACCGGGTGAACTCCGCGAACTCCACCAGCAGCTCTCTGGCCCGTGCCGGATCGGTGCGGACGAAGGAGGCGATGGCCGACAGCGAGTTGTAGATGAAGTGAGGCGAGATCTGGGCCCGCAGCGCGCGTACCTCGGCCTCCGCGACGGCCGCGCGTGAACGGTCGAGCTCGGCCAGCTCCAGCTGGGTCGACACCCAGCGCGCGACCTCCGTGGTGGCTCGGACCAGGCCGGTGGAGGCCTGGGACGTGTACACCGCGAGCGCGCCTTCCGGCCGACCGGCGACGGTCAGCGGCACCACCACGCCCTGCCGCAGCGCGCAGTCGGCCCTGTTGCAGGGCGTATCGCCAGGGCCGATGACCTCGGTGCGTCCGGCGGCCAGGGCCCGCCCGGCGTGCTCGGGCACGGCTGCCCTGTGGTCGTGCCCCGGCTCCGGCGCGGCCCCGTCCCAGACGAGCACCGTGCCGGCGGCGTCCGTCATCGCCAGCGCCGGCACATCGAGCAGCGCCCGCAGATGCCGGCCGGCCCGTCGCGCGCTGTCCGTGTTCAGCGTGGCCCGCAGAGGGGGCGCCGCGAGCGAGGCTGTGTGCAGCGTCTCGTAAGTCGCCTGCTCCTGGGCGGTGCCGAGGAACTGCCGCTTGCCGACGGCGCGGAGCAGCAGGAACCCGGCAGCGATGAAGAGAATCAGCGCTGCTGCCAGAAGCCCTGCGGCCGTAACGGTGGAAAACCACGGCATGCTCGGACGCTACACCCGCATGACATGTGGCACCCGGCCCCGCCTCCCGGAGCAGGGGCCATCCTGACCGCATGGCCCACACGAAGACCGCCGGTCACCGGACGCCGAAGAACCGGCTCACGGCGGTGACGCCGGTGCCGGCCGGTTGCCCCGCGGGGCACGCCGCGACTTGTTCCGCGGCTGAGGCGTGCGGTGCGCCGTGACCGCCTCGGCTGTGACCTCCAGCGCGGAAAGCGTGCGCTCGTGCGTGAGTTGGGCGATCCGTGCGTACACCACGTCCAGGATGAGGAGTTGCGAGTGCCGCGCGGCCAGTGCGTCGCTCCGCAGGGCGGTGGCCTGTGCCGAGGTCGTCAGGACCAGTTCGGCGACGTCGGCCAGCGGCGAAAGGGCGTCACTGGTGATGGCCACCGTGGTGGCGCCACGGCGAGCGGCTTCGGTGAGGAACTCCAGGGTTTCCGTGACCCGGCCGGAGTGGGAGATGCCGACGGCGACGTCCCGGTTGCCCAGCAGGGCCGCGGCGATGAGCCCGTTGTGCACGTCCTGCCAGGCCCAGCAGGGCACCTTGATGCGTTGCAGCCGCAGGCGCAGCTCCTCCGCCGCCACGCCACTGGTCCCGATCCCGAAGAAGTGCGCCTGCCGCGCCCCGACAAGCGCCTGGGCGAAGGAGTCGACGATGCCCAGGTCCATCTGCGCGGCCGTTTCCTGCAGGGCCCTGCTGTTCGCGGCGAGGACCACCTGCATGACGTGCTCCAAGGAGTCGTCCTCCTCGATGGCCCGTCCGATGTCGGTCTTCCAGCGGTTCTGGGCGCCCCGTCCGACCTCCTCGGCGAGCGCGACCTTGAGTTCCTGGTAACCGCTGAAGCCGGCGGCGCGGCAGAAGCGTGTGACCGTCCCCGGTGACGTGCCGACACGGGAGGCCAGCTCGGTGATCGTGATGCGCGAAGCCCCGGCCGGGTCCTTCAGGACATAGCCCGCCACCTGGTCGAGCGCTTCTGAAAAGGTCGGCCGCAGGGCGCTCACCCGGGCCAGCAAGCCCGCTTCACTCGGTCCGTCCTGCGTGCTCACGCCCGTGTTCCCTCCTGAGGGCTCCACTCCGCGCGAAGCCGAAGACCGCAGATAATTATTGTCCATATTTCAATAATGTCAAGCTGATGGAAATAATTATTCCCTCCTCTGCGGGCTGCGCGGAACCGGCTGTGCCCACCCGCGGTGGTCACCGCGGCCTCCCTGCCGTGACCAGCTGCGAGTGAAGGGCCGCCAGGCGGCTGGGGGAGTCCTCGAGCAGCGGCAACGCCGCGAGCCACGCGGCTCCGGCGCTACCCTCGCGGGCGAACAGCACCTGAGCCTCCCCACTTGCGGCGATGGCTCGGGCGGTGCGATCACCCAGGACGCCGGGCGTGAGGCAGGACCCTGCCAGGACCACCGGTCGCGTGGGTCCCTCAGCCGCGCGGACATCGGCCAGCAACGCCGTGAGATGGGCGGCGGCCCTGTCCAGGACGGCCTGAGCGGCGCGGTCCCCGGCGAGCGCGGCGGCGCTGACATGAGGTGCCAGCGTTGACAGCCTCATCGGAGAACCGGCGTAGGCGGCCGCGATCAGCCGTTCCGCCACCAGTCGGTCCGCCGCGGGACTGGGCCCGCCGAGGAGGTCCCCGGCCACCAGTTCGGTGAGCCGCAGGGCGTGACCGCGACCGCGAAGCGTGTCGGCGGCGAGGCGGACCGCCTCGCGCCCCAGCCAGAAGCCGGACCCCTCGTCCCCGAGCAGCCACCCGTATCCGCCCGCGGTTTCCGCGATGGACCGCTTCACGACGCGGACGGCGACCGCACCCGTGCCGGCGATCAGGACGGTTCCCTCGGGCTCGGGGGTCCCCGCGGCGAACGCGACCAGAGCGTCACCGACGACCGTGTACGGGCACCCCAACCCCGCGTCACGCAATGCCGCGTCCAGCTTCTCGGCGGGACCGCCCTCACGTGTGAGCTCATCGCCTGCCAAGCCCAGGACGGCGAATCCCACCGCCTGCGGGTCCAGGTTGTGCAGCACTCGCCGGACGGTGTCCTGGAGCGCCGCCAAGGCCTCCTCCATACCGTGCGCCAACGGATTGGCCCCGGCGCCGCGGGCCCGGGCCAGCACCCGTCCGTCGAGATCCGCGATCAGCGCACGCGTGGACGTACCACCGGCGTCCACTCCCAGGACGAGCGGACCTGGACCGTGCATCATGGCATCCTCCGCGGAACTGGTGACGGCTCTTTGCGCGTGCGGTCGGGTATGCCGACCGCAGTCTACGGCGACGGGCGGAGGGTGCCGGGGCAGCCGAGGACGCCGCCGCCGGTCATCTCGAGGGCCGGCCGTCAACGGGATCGGTCACGGCCGCCTCGCCGGAGTGGACCGGCACCATGTCCTCGGCGGTGGGACGCCGGTAGCGCACGCCCAGCCCGTCGAGCCGTCGCAGGTGGGACGGCAGTCGTGCGAGGAAGCCCGAGTAGTCCCCGCCATGGCCCCAGGCACGTTCCGCGAACGCGCAGACACGCGGGAAGGCCATGTACTCGAGATGGTCGAGCGAGGCTATGTACTCGGTCCACAACTGGCACTGGACGCCGAGCAGCCGCTGGGACAGGTCGGCGTCGAAGCGGCCGGTGAACGGGTCGAAGGCATAGCTGTCGGCCAGGGTGAGCACCCCCTTCTGCGCCCGCGGCTCGCCTTCGGCGCTCTGGTGCAGATCGAAGTAGGTCTGCCGCCACGGCGCGAGCACCACGTCGAAACCACGTTCCGCCGCGGACTCGGCGACCTCGGCACCATGCCAGGACATCACCACGGTGTTCTGCCGAAGTGGGCCGTCGGCCACTTCGTCCCAGCCGACGGCCCGACGGCCCCGCCCGGAAAGATGGTCCGCGAGGCAGCGCATCATCCAGCCGCTCAGCGCGCCGGTGCCTGCCAGCCCGAGTTCCTTCGCCCTGGCGACCGCGGCAGGACTGGAGTCCCACTCCTGTGTCGAGCACTCGTCGCCGCCGAGATGCACATAGGCGGAGGGAAACATGTCCATCACTTCATCGAGGACATCGGTGAAGAAACCGAGCGTTCCATGCTCGGCGTTGACCGTCCGGTCATTGATGCCCCACCGGTCCCAGACGCCGACCCGCTCGCGCGGATTGTTGCCCAGGCCGGGATAGGCGGCCAGGGCGGCTTGCACATGGCCGGGCTGCTCGATCTCGGGAACCACGGTGATGCCGCGCCTGGCGGCGTGGGTGATGATCGTGTGGATGTCCGACCGCGTGTACCAGCCTTCGTGCGCGGGCCCGGTGGCCCGGCAACTCGGGTCCGCCGGATCTGCGGGCGCGGCCTTGCGGCGACCGCCGATCTCCGTCAGGCGAGGGTACTTGGCGATCTCCAGGCGCCAGCCCTGGTCGTCGGTGAGATGGAGTTGCATGACGTTGAGCCGGTGCAGCGCCATGAGGTCCAGAAGCCGCAGTACGCCTGCCACCGGTGTGAAATGGCGGGCGACGTCCAGCATCAGACCCCGCCAGCGCAGGCGCGGAGCGTCGAGGACCATGACGCAGGGCACATCCCAGGCATGGTGCGGGTTCGAGGGGGCGAAGGTCGGCGCCGCCGTCGGCGGCAGGAGCTGGCGGAACGTCTGGACGGCATGCAGGAGTCCTTCGCGCGCCTGGCCCGTCAGCTCGATTCCCCGCTCGCTCACATGGATTCGGTACGCTTCGGCGTTTCCCCGGGCATGCGGGAGGTCCGCGACGCGCAGCCGGATCGATCCCTCGACCGTGCTGGTCCTCGTGACGGCTCCGAGTGCATTCTCCAGATAGCCCGCCAGCAGGGTTGCGGCCGGCAGTGCCGCCGAGTCGGCATGGAGCACCATGCGCGAGGTGAGCGTGAAGCGGCCAGGGAGCCGTTCCTCGGAGAGCGGCCGGGGGAGCAGCATGGGAGTTCCCTTGATCGTGGGGCGGCGGCGGGCGGAATGGCACGACTCGGCGGGATCAGCCGGAGTTCCAGGGCGACGCGACGTGCGGGCGCACGCCGAAGTGCGGACAAGGGGAGGGCGAACGGGGTGCCTGGTTCACCGAGTGGGGGCGACTCGGCTACGCACCGGACCCGGCGCCGATCGAAGGGCGGGCAGGGGACGGTGCGGGCGCGGCGATGTGTCGCGCGGAGAAAAATTACCACACTTGTGATTCTTATTCTATGGAATCAGAAATAATTATTCTCTGTAAGTGGAGTCGGAGCCTGGCCTCCGCCGGGCCGGAGGAGGGCCCGGCGGAGGGACGGGTGCGGCGCAGGGCGCCGGGTGGGACGGGGGAGGGGAGACCCCGGGCACCAGGTGGTGCCCGGGGTCCCATTGGGCAACGGTGAGGATCGAAGCCGACGAATCAGCTCAGCGCTCCTCGGGACCGCCCCCGGCTTCTGGGCCGGTCACCTCCGCGGCGCCAGCGGCGCCACCGGAGTTATCGCCCGCGTCGCCGACAAGGGTCCACCATCGTCGGCACCGCCGTCGGTGCCCTCGTCGACCCCACCGTCATCGGCACCACCGTCGTCGGAGCCGCCGTCGGTGCCCTCGTCGGTTCCGCCGTCATCGGTTCCGCCGTCGGTGCCCTCGTCGGTTCCACCGTCGTCGGTTCCGCCGTCGGTGCCCTCGTCGGTTCCGCCGTCGGTGCCCTCGTCGGTTCCGCCGTCGTCGGTTCCGCCATCAGTTCCCGCGTCGGTTCCGCCGTCGGTGCCTGCGTCGGTTCCGCCGTCATCGGCACCGCCGTTGGTGCCCGCGTCGGTACCACCTGTGTCGGTGCCCCCTGTGTTGGTACCGCCTGTGTTGGTACCGCCTGTGTTGGTTCCGCCGTCAGCGCCTCCACCGCCGCCGTCGCCCCCGCCGAGTTCGGAGCCCGTGGCCTCCAGCGCCTTGGTGACCGGCTGGTAGAAGCTCCTGCCGCCCTGGTCGCAGTCACCGCCGCCGCCGGAGAGCAGACCCAGCGCCGAGTTGCCGGAGAACAGCGGGCCGCCGCTGTCACCAGACTCGGAGCACACGTCGGTCTGGATGGCGCCCTTGACGGTGCCGCCGCTCTTGTAGTGGACCGTGGCGTTGAGGGCGGTCACTTTGCCGTCGTGCAGACCGGTTGTGCTGCCGCTGCGCTGCACCTCCATGCCCACGCTCGCCTCGGCGGCCTGGGTGATCTCCTGTGTGGTGCCGTTCTGCAGATCGACCGCGCTCTTGGGCTTGGTGTTCGCGTCGTTGTACTTCACCAGGGCGTAGTCGCTCCCGGGGAACTCGGACTTCGCTTCGGTGGCCACTGTCTCGCCGCCCGGCCTGGCCGCCCAGGTATCCGCGTGGGCGGTGCAGTGACCTGCCGTCAGGAAGGCGGGCGCTCCGTCGGCGGTGACGTTGAAGCCGAGCGAGCAGCGGCCTCCGTCTTTGCTCCAGATGGCTTGGCCGCCGATGAGTCCGGTGGTCTCGCCGTCGCCTCCGCCGTCGCCTCCACCGTCAGCGCCACCGTCGGCACCGCCGTCGGTGCCCGCATCAGCGCCGCCGTCATCGGAGCCGCCGTCGGTGCCGGCGTCGGTTCCGCCGTCGTCGGCGCCCCCGTCGGTGCCCGCATCAGCGCCGCCGTCATCGGAGCCGCCGTCGGTGCCCGCGTCGGTTCCGCCGTCGTCGGCGCCGCCGTCCGTGCCCGCATCAGCGCCGCCGTCGTCGGCACCGCCCGTTTCGGAGCCGCCGTCAGTCTCCCCGTCGTCGAGCCGGACGAACTGCTTGAACTCATCGTCGGTGCGCTCGACGGACGCCGTGCCGCCCAGCCCGGTGACGACCTTCTTCAGTGTTTCCCACTTCTTGCCTGAGACCGTGCGGTCTGCGATGACCGCGACCTTGTTGGTCTTCGGGTCGATCGACCAGGCGGTGCCGGGTATCGCGGCCGACTTGTCCAGTGTTTGCGTGGTGGAATCCAGCTCCGCCAGGCTGTTCTGGACGAGTTTGGCCACGGCGCCCTCCGCCCGGACCCGTTCCGCGGCCTTGCCGTCCAACACGTTCACGACCAAGTGGTCGGCCTGGCCGTCGTAGTACCAGCCGGCGGTGTTCTCGCCGAGCTTGGACGCGAGGGTGAACCCGAGCTTCGCTGCGTCCTGTTGGGCGAATGCCCGTGGGCTCGGTGGTGCGTCCGAGTTGGCGTTGGCGTAGGGCAACACCAGCGCCGCTGCCGCGGCCGCTGCCGTGGCAGCTCCGGCGATTGCGCCGATCCGCTTGTTCACACGTCGTGGGCTCAACTCACTGACCTCCGATGGGGATGGGTCGGCTTGCTGGGTTGCCGACCCGGGTTCCGGGGGATTCAAGGGCCAACGAAGGTCATGGGGATCGGTCTGCGGGAGGATGCCTCCGCGGACGAAAGTGATGATCGGCCACGGACGCGCGTTGGCCGGGAGCCCCGCCGGCCGGTACGTACCGCGGCACTGATCTTCACGTCGGCGCAGGGCAGGCGGGGTTGTGGTGAAGGCTCAGGGCGCGCTCGACGCAGGACAGCGCCCGCCGGGGGTCGCCCTGTTGGCCCCAGATCCACCCAGCCGCTGAGCGTGCCGGGGTCAAGGGGAGCGCGAGGGTCATCACACACCCCCGAGGCGGCTGTGCGGGCCTGTGCCGAGGTACTGCCGTCCCCCGGGCCACCATCGGCATCCCTTCTGACGCCCCACCTCGACTGCTCGGATTTTTCTCTCGCAATAGGGGATCTGACCGGCAGTTATGAAGAATCGTCCTAGGTTTGGCCAGGGTCGATCGCGCAGAGTGGCGTCGCATGCGGCTTCGGTCGCGCTCCCAGTCGGCTGTGTTCCGGACGGCCACCACCGGCGCTCCGTTGCGGCAGGGGGACACGACCGAGATACCGGCGCGTGATCGGGGTCCTGGCGGCGACCGGGCGCAGGAGTCCATCGATCGCTTGCGTCCCGAAGGGGCCGCGCGCCTTGCCGAGCGCATGAGACATGAGAGGGGCGGGCCGTGCGCACCCACCGGATGGATCTGAGGGTCTACACAGTGGACAGGGAAGGCAGGGTCACGCGCGAGGGTCCCAGCGTGGAGGTAGAGGCAAGCGATCCGTTCTCGGGGTGGGGCTGCCTGTCCTCGTGGCCACCGTGCCAATGCCGGCGGGCAACGGGTCGGCCCTGTCCCCTGGGCGGGGAAGGCGCTGACAACGATGCCTCGCCCGACGGGGCCGCACCGGATACGCGCGGGCGGGCGGACCGCGCGGGAGCGAACGGCGATTGACGCGGTCGGCCGGGCCCCGAACACCGTGAAACGGGCAACTGGTGGGCGACCACCCGTGCCGCCCTCTGCCCCGCCACCCCAGGAGGTTCGTCATGCTGCTGCGCCGAGGTCTCCGTTCCGGCAGTGGCCAGGAATCCCGCTCCGACGCCGAGTTGCTCGGCCTGGTGCGCGAGGGGGCGATCGAATCGTTCCGGACGCTCTACCGCCGCCACTATCCCGCGGTGTTCGGCTATGCCGCCCAATGCGCCAGTTGCCCCGCCGACGCGCACCAACTCGCCTGCCGGGCCTTCGCCCAGGTGCTGCGGGCGACCGTGGACGGGACCCGCGCGGTGCTCGACCGGCGCCACCGGGGCTGCCTGCGAATACGACTGCTGGCCGCCGTGCGCACCGCAGCCGTACAGCAGTCGGCTCAGGAGTCCGGGGTCCACTTCACCCCGAGGTTCCGCAGTTGGGTGGGCGGTGGCTGCCAGTGGCCGCTGAACGACGACTGGTCCCTCGTCGCCGCGTTCACCAGCCTGCCGGAGTCCGCGCAGTGCCTGCTGTGGCACGCCGTCGTGGAGCGGGACGAGCCGGCGCTGGTGGCCCGGATCATCGGGCTGGACCTGGACCAGCTCGCCCCGATGACCGAGCAGGCGACGGACAGTCTGCGCGAGGCCGTCGCCGACGCCTACGTCCGACGGATCGGCGAGGACTGCCAGGGCGCCGCGGGACAACTGGAGGCCGCAGCGCGGCCGGACGGGTATCCGGCCCTGCACGCGATCATCGGGCATCTGCGGTCCTGCTCCGACTGTCTGGCCGTCTACACGGAGCTGAAGGAACTGACCACCTGGCTGCGGAGGACGCTGCCGCCCCTGCTTCTGGGCTGGTGGCCGGCAAACACCTATCAGGCGACCAAGGCATCCACCGCGCCGCCGAAGCGCGAACCGCGGTTCCTCGAACTGGCGCTGCTCGGCGTGGACATCGAGAGCCCGCTGCCCGAACCCCCACCCGATTCCCTCCCCGAACCCGTTCCCGCGTTCTGTCCCAAGGCGCTGCCCGTCGGCTGGGGCGGCAGGCCCAAGTGGCGCGGGAGCGCGGTCCCGGGCCGACGGCACCTCCTGCTGTGGGCCGGTGGCTGCGGTGCCGTGGCACTCGCCGCCGTGCTGGTCGCCCTGGTGCGCGGCGCACCGCAGGGAAAGCCGGCCTTGCCGGGCACCCCGCGGGTGCGCGGCGACACATACGCGGTGCAGGACTACAGCGCGCCCGGCAGCGGCGATCCGCGGGCGCGATCACTCGGCCCCTCTTCCTGGCTGCGCTACGACCGAGTGGATTTCACCGGCACTCCGGCCACTCGGCTCAGCGCCGGGATCTCGGCCCCGGTCGGCGCGCACGCCGTTCTGGAAGTGCGACTGGACTCGCTCGCCGCGCGCCCGCTCGCGGTGTTTGCGGCACCAGCCGACGGCTCACTGGGCGAGGTGTCCGTCCCGATCGCGGCGACCAAGGGCGTCCACGACGTGTTTCTGACCGCGAGTTGCCCACCGTCGGCCCTGCCGTGCACCGAGGTGCTGTGGTTCGCCGCGGACCGGTGGGCGGCCGACCTGTGACACGGATCGTGCTGATGGCCAGGTTGCGGAAGCCCCGCAGGCCCGGAGCCGATCGGTTTCGGGGCCTTACGAAATCATGACGTGTCCCCGGAACCGCCCGTGTCCTCCTGCCCAGCTCTCCAGGGTGATACCCGTTCCCCCACTCAGGAGGCATCCGCGAAATGAGCACACGCCGCAGGACCCGTATGAAGAGCCGCGTGGTCGGCCTGTCCGTCGCCGTGATCACGGTGGCAGCCACTGTGGCGACGTTAAGCCTGGCCACCGCCGGCGAGGAACACAATCCCGCCGAGGCCACTGGCGCCGACCACGCGGTATTCGTCCAGGGCAACGAGGTGTCCGGCAACACCATCCACGTCTTCAAGCGCTCCGATACCGGCGAACTGACCGCCGCCCGTACCTATCCGACCGGTGGAAAGGGCGCGGTCGCCACAGGAGCGCCCACCGACGCCCTCGCCTCGCAGGGCTCCTTGGTCTACGCCGCGCGTCACCACCAGTTGCTCGCCGTCAACGCGGGCAGTGGCTCGGTCACCTCCTTCAACGTGTCCGGCCAGAAGCTCTCGGGCCGCCACTCTGCCTCCTCTGGAGGCGACTTCCCGTTGTCGGTGGCGGTGCACGGTGACACGGCGTATGTGCTGAACGGCGGCGGCGACACCTCGGTGCAGGGCTTCACCATCACCGACAGGGGCCTGAAGCCCATGCCCGACTCGAAGCGACTGCTCGGCTTCAAGGGCCCCACCGTCCCGGTCTTCACCGACAACCCCGCCCAGGTCTCATTCACGCCCGACGGCAAGAATCTCGCTGTGACCATCAAGAAGACCAATACGATCGAGGTCTTCCCGGTCGCGGCCGACGGCACCCTCGCGGAAAGGGCCGTATCCAACAAGTCGGCGGGCAATGTCCCCTTCGGCTTCACTTTCGACCAGGGCGGCCGGATGATCGTCACCGAAGCCGAGAAGTCGACGGTCAGCACCTACGAGGTCAGCGCCCAGGGCAAGCTGACCACCGTGTCGGCCGCGGTGCCGAACGGACAGAACACCCTGTGCTGGATCGAGGCCGCGGGTGGCTTCTTCTACGGCGCGAGCACCGGCAACTCAGCGGTGACCGCCTACTCGGTGAACCCGGCCGGGAAGGTCGGCGTGGTGGCCAGGCAAGCGGTGCCGTTGTCGGCCGACTCCCGTGGCGCGATCGACATCGCCGCCTCCGCTGACGGCGCCTTCCTCTACGTACAGAACGCCACGACCGGCAACGTCGACGGCTTCCGGGTCGAGGCCAACGGCACATTGACCCTGGTCACCAAGGCCACCGAGGGTCTGCCGCGTTTCTCACCCGATTCGGGCGGCATGGAGGGTATCGCCGCCGCATGACGCCTCGGGTCGCCGTGCAGGCGCGGCATCCCTGAGAATCCTGTCCCCGCGGCCCGTGCACGCGAGGACAGGACCCACTCACCGGCCGAGCACACTCGGCCCATCAGCCCACGAGTCCGGCTCAGACCTGAGCCACGGGCGAGACTTCAGCCGGTTCGTCACCCCAGACCCTGCCCATGGCGGACAGCAGGTCGGGCCGGCTGGCCCCTATCCACACCAGGTACGCCAGCCCCGCCGCCATCCAGCCGACGATCAGGAACAGCGCTACCCTGTTCGGTCCGGTGGGCAGGGGGTCCAGTTGGCCGTAGACGGGGAGCAGGAGCAGCAGGGCCGCTGCGACGGGAACCACTCCTTGACGCAGCGCGGAGAACTCCGCCCGATGTTCACGGAGGTAGAAGCGGATCAGAGCCAGGCTCATGGTGATGTAGACCACGACCATGCTCAGACCGACAATGGTGCCCGCGAAGCCGTACATGCCCAGCGGGGAGATCCAGACCCCGCCGATCAGCGCGGCCGACAGCGAGAAGGCCATGTAGAAGCCGAGAGCGGCCTGCGGTACGAGCCGGGCGCCGATCACTCCGAGCCGACGCGGGATGAGGCCCTCCCGGCCCATCGCGAAGACCACCCGGACCTGCGCGGTGACACCGGAGATCAGGTTGGCGAACATGCTGTTGAGCACGGTGAGCGCAAGCAGCCAGCCCAGACCCCAGTACTTGCTCATCAGTGTCGTCCACGGCTCACTGTCCTTGGCCAGGCCGCCATGGTCGCCGAAGCCGACGGCGGCCGTGTAGCCGGACAGCACATAGAAGGCGCCGATGGCGAGCACGGCGGTGAACAGTGCGATCGGGATGGCGCGCCGTGCCGACCTGGCCTCCTCGCCGAGCGTGGCCGCGGATTCGAACCCGATGAACATCAGGACCCCCCACAGCATCCCCTTGCCGAGGCCGGCGATACCGCCTGCGGATGCCCCTGGCGTCAGCGGGGCCAGGCTGAGCCCGTCGGCGCCCCCCTTGCCCAGGACGATGGCGAAGAGCGAGACCATCACCCCGACTTCCAGAACCAGGAAGATGAGCGCTGTCTTGGCCGACTGGGAGACCCCCAGGGCGCTGATGCCCCAGATGGCCGCCCCGTAGAACAAGGTCAGGCTCCACCACGGCACGTCCCTGTGGAACTCGTCCCGGAAGAAGGTGGAGGTGAACGATCCGATCGCCGACAGGAGCATGGGGCCGACCATGCCGTAGGCCAGGAGCAGCAGCCAGCCGGACAGGAAGCCGCCGCGTCGGCCGAAGCCGTGGGTGTTGAAGGTGTAGGCGAAGCCGGCCGTCGGCAGCTTGCGGGCGAAGGACGCGATGACGGACGCGACGAGAAGGCAGACCACCAGGGCGAGCAGGATCGCCAGTGGCAGGGCATAGCCGGCGGCCGCGGCCGCCAGGGGTGTGTTGAAGAAGACACTGGTCGCGGGGCCCATGAACGCCATGGCTATGGCTGCGGCGCCGAGGGCGCCGAGCGCGCCGCTGCGCAGTCTTGAGGGTTGGTTGTCCATTGTGGATCTCCTTGCGGCGGTGGGGTGGCTCACGCCACCCCGGTGACAGGACGGGCCTCCCCGTCGTAGACGCCCCGTAGATCCAGGCGTGCCGCCGGTCCCGCGGCATTCCTGGGGTGGATTCCGGCCACGGCCTGCGTACGTCCACGCGTGACGAAGACCTGCGGGCGGAAGCAGAAGACGACCGAGTCGCCGACGCGGACGCCCCGGCGCCGCGCGTCGCGCAGCCGGCAGTAGTAGTGGATGGCCCCCGCGTCCGCGGTCTCCACCTCGAACTCGTTGAGGTTGTCCGGGTCGGAACCGCACAAGGCGGTCAGCCGGTAGTCGCCGAGGACCTTGTCGACGTAGTAGCCGGCCGCGAAGACGTAGGCGTGGTCGCCGTCCAGGTGGGACACCTCGGAGACGTAGACGATCGCTGGGATCTCGGGCTGGCAGGGGTCGAAGCGATGCAGGGGAGTGGTGCCGTGCAGTCCGTTGCCCGGTTCGACATGAGTGGCGCCGTACCGGGCCTGCTCGGCGAACGTCCCGGCCGACGTGGTCCCCGGGGCGTTGACCTGGGTGATCTCGAATCCGGCGGTCCGCAGCCGGTCCGCGGCTTCGACGAGAGTCGCGAAATTGCGGGTGGGCCGCACGGAGCGGGTCGCCTGGTCCGCGGCCATGCAGGGAAAGTTCGTGACTCCCGCCACCCGCAGCCCGTCGATCCCGTCGACCAGCGCCGCGGACTTCTCGATGTCTGCCAGGGGGAATCCGCCCGCGTGGCCGAAGTAGTAGCTGTCCTCGGGGCCGCGGACCCGCAGCAGTATCGGCTGAACCCGCCCGGCCCGCACGGCCGCCGCGCCGATCCGGGCCGCGATCCGCTCGTCGAAGAGCGTGACGACCTCGGGTTCCGCGGCGAGCACGGCGTCCTCGCTGCCGCGGTGGGGTTGCACGAGGTGGCCCACGTGGCCGACGCGGGTTCCGGCCCGGAGCACGGCCTCCATGCCCTGGAGATCGACGCACACCGCACGGTCGATGCCTGCCTCGGCGAGGGTGCGCAGCGCGTCCGGGTTGCGACCGAACTGCTTGGCCATGGCATAGAGAGACAGTCCGTGCCGCGCGGCCTCGGACACCTGAGCGGAGGCGTTCGCGTGCAGGGCGTCGAGATCGAGCAGGTAGGTGTTGGCGAGAAGAGCCTCCTCCTGGTGCAGGCGTACGGCGGCGGCCGCCAGCCCGGGGTTGGTTTCACGCAGACGGCGCAGGAACATGGGACTCCTCACCTGGCAGAGAGCGCAGCAGGGTAGTGGCGACACCGCCGAGATCAGGCGTGTGTATGTCGAAGGCCCGGTAGTGGCAGTGGAGTGCGGCCACCAGGGCACCGATCGCTCCCGCCGGGTCACCGAGGGTCGACAGTGCGATCTCCGGGGGTTCGGGGGTGGGATCGTCCAGCAACCAGCTCAGAGCATCGAGCCTGGCGGCCAGCCTGGGCGCGACCCCCCCGCCCAGCACCACGACCTCCGGTTCGTACGCGACTTTGAGCGTGGTCACCATGCTGAGCAGGGCGGCGGTGGCGTCGCGCAGAACGGCTTGCGGTTCCCCCCGGTCGAAGATCTGCACGGCGTCCCGGACCTCGAAGCCCAGCCGCCGCGCCCTGTCCACCATCCCGGCACCGGACATCACGCTCTCCAAGGTGCCGTCCGCATACGGCAGGACCCCGAATTCGCCCACCGCCCCGGTGCGTCCCGTCAGCAACCGTCCGTCGAGGTAGACGGAGGCGCCCAGCCCCGTACCGATGCTGATCATGACCGCGGTCCCGCGCCCGCGGGCCGCGCCAGCGGTGACCTCCCCGAGCAGCGCCACATTGGCGTCGTTGTCGAAGATCGTGGTGCCGGGCAGGGCCGCCGCCACGGTCTCGGTGAACGCGGTCCCCGCCACCTGCGGAAGGTTGGGGACGGTCCGCACGCTCTGTGTGATGGGGTGCACCGCGCCGGGAAGGCCGATCGCGGTCACGTGGAGCTCGCCGGATCCGACCAGAGCGGTGACTCGATCGGTGAGCCACCGGGCGGTCTCGGCGGTCGTGGCGGTGCGAGGAGTGGCCTCACGGGCCCAGGCGCGGACCCGGCCGGCGACGTCGGTCACCAGGAAGCGGGTGTTGCTGCCGCCGAGGTCGACCCCGCACACGTACTTGTCCTCGCCCGCGATACTCAGCGCCAGCGCCTGCCGGCCGGGGCCGGAACCCGGCAGCGGACCGTTCTCGCGGACAAGCCCCTCCTGGATGAGGTCGTCGGTGACGCGGGAGACGGTGGCCTTGCTCAGCCCCGTCCGAACGGCGATCGTGACACGGGTGGCCGTGTCCCGGGACAGCAGCTCGTTCAGTACGGCCGCTCGATTGGCGAGTCGGGCATCACTGCTCTCCACTCCAGCGCCCTTCTTTTGTTTCAGGATGAAATCAAATGCGGGTATGAGCTTATTCCTGCTGGCCAGAGTTTTGTCAAGGGCCCTTACGAGAAGATGGTTGGCCAAGGCCTTGCAATCGGCGCTGCGCGGTGTACACGAGCCTCAGCGGACCGCACGCTCGCCGTAGCCGCCCTGCGGCACCCCTCCTGAGCTGCGCACATGTATGCCCACTCAGCTCCGGAGCCGGTGACAGGCAGACGTGTGCATTGCTCGGGGATGCGCGAACCGGAAACTGGGAAGGGCCATTCCTCTTTCCGTGAAATGCGCCCTCGCGTGAATCCTCCGAATGCCCGTCAGATGGTTCAACCACCGGGCCCGGCAGGATGGCTCGGCTATTGTGAATCGCACTCAGTCATTGAGGAGGCCGACCGCGCACTTTGCTCAACCGGCAGTCGGCAGACGACAGTTGGCGGACCGTCACGGGCCCATGGGTTATGGAGCTCATGGAGCGGCCGGGCGCGGTACGCGCGATCCACCGCGCCTTCACCGAGAGAACCGACGCCTGCTCGGCGAGGACTGGTGGCCGCCGGGAACGTGCGGCGGCCGGCCTGCGCTGAAGGGTGCGGTCCCGGCGCTTGCGCCGGTGAGGCCGGCGACGGCCGTGGCGGCCGCGACATCGCGCCCCTCCAGTCATCCCGTCATGCTGTGGATGTCCGCGTATACCTGTCGTGGGAGTGGACCGGGTGGACGCTGTACATTCCTCCAGGGGGAGACGGTCGGCTGCGGGCCCTGCCCGTGCGAGAGGGGATGGTGGAGATGGCCACGCAGGCCGGCGCCGCCGCGAAGCCCCGCGCGCCCTTGAGCAAGGAGCGGGTTCTGAGCGCCGCCATCGCCCTGGCCGATGAAGGCGGAGTCGACGCGCTCAGTATGCGCAAGATCGCGCAGATGCTCGGCGTCGTGCCGATGGCGTTGTACAAGCACGTGGCCAACAAGAATGAGTTGCTGGACGGCATGATCGACGCCGTCGTCGGCGAGATCGACCCGCCGGCCGGCGACACCGACTGGAAGACCGCCATTCGCCGGCGGGTGCTGTCGGCCCGCCGCATGCTGCTGCGCCACCCGTGGGCGTGCGAGGTCGTCGAGTCGCGGATCAAGGCCCGGGCCATGCCGACCCCTGCGGTGATGGAGTACCTGGACTCGATGATCGGGATCTTCCGGGCCGGGGGGTTCTCGATCGACCTGGTCCATCACGCGATGCACGTCATGGGCAGCCGCCTACTGGGCTTCTCCCAGGAGCTGTTCGAGGACACCTCCGACCGCGAGCCGGATCCGGACGCGATGGCGCCGCAGGAGATGGCCGCGCGCTACCCCCACGTCA
Organism: Wenjunlia tyrosinilytica; assembly: GCF_014646055.1. Classification (GTDB taxonomy): domain Bacteria; phylum Actinomycetota; class Actinomycetes; order Streptomycetales; family Streptomycetaceae; genus Wenjunlia; species Wenjunlia tyrosinilytica. The sequence continues at coordinate 10,826 of NZ_BMMS01000017.1, read as the reverse complement.
CCGAACTGGCCATGGCGGTCGCCCACAGCCAGGAGTCCGTGGTCGGCTCGGGCTGCGACGACCAGTTCGAGTTCGAATTCGCTCTGGACCTGACGCTGGACGGCCTCGAGCGGCTCCGGGGCACGACCTGACCCACCGGTGAAGGGTCCCGGCAGCACATCCCCGAGGCCTTCAGCCGTCGACTTCCGCGCTCCTCCCGCAAGGGCGCACGGCACCCTGCGTGGTCTGCGGCGTCGATTCCCGCTTGCGCACGGCGCGCCTCGAACCCGGCCTCCTCACCCCTTGACGGGTGTACGCCGTACACCTACTCTCCGGAGGTGTACGCCGTACATCTCCAGTGCTCGCCACCGGTCGGCCGGTGCAGTACTCGGCGAACACGGCGACAGCGTCGATCACGAGGTGATGGGGGGGGACCCGATGAAGGCGATCGTTCAGGAGCGGTTCGGCCCGCCGGACATCCTGCAGTTGGCGGACACCGACCGGCCCGGGGTCGGGGCGAACCAGGTGCTGGTGCGGGTGCACGCCGCCGCGCTCAACCCGTACGACTGGCACATGATGCGCGGCGACCCCTTGGTGGCGCGGCTGATGGGAGCTGTGGGACTGACCCGGCCGAAGTCCCGGGTGGCCGGGATCGACGCCGCCGGACGTGTGGCGGCGGTCGGCGCCGACGTGCGCGGGTTCGAGCCGGGCGACGAGGTGATGGGCTTCTGCCCGGGCTCCTTCGCCGAGTACGCGCGCACCACGACGGATCTGCTGGTGCCCAAGCCCGCGAGCCTGACCTTCGAGGAGGCCGCAGCCGTGCCGATGGGGGCGGTGACCGCTCTGCGTGGCATCCGGACCGTGGGCCGGGTGCGGCCCGGGCAGCGGGTGCTGGTCAACGGGTCCGCAGGCGGCGTGGGCACGTTTGCCGTGCAGATCGCCGCGGCCCTGGGCGCGGAGGTCACCGGGGTGTGCAGCACCCGCAACGTCGAACTGGTGCGCTCACTCGGTGCCGCGCACGTCGTCGACTACACCCGGGAGGACTTCACGGACGGACGCGTGCACTACGACGTGATCCTGGACAACGTGGGCAACCGCCCGCTGAGCCGACTGCGCAAGGCGCTCACCTCGACAGGGACCCTGGTGGCCAACGGCGGCGGCTCGCCCGGCCACGCGTTCGGCGCGGTGGGCTCCATGCTGCAACTGATCGCGTTCAACACGTGCGTCCGGCAGCGGCTGCGCCTGATCCACCCGGCGGCCCCGGCCGGACCGACCCACGAGGACCTGCTCGCCGTCACCGCGCTCATCGAGGCCGGCAAGCTCACCCCGGTGGTCGACCGGATCTACCCCCTCGCCGACACGGCCGAGGGCGTGCGCCATGTGGAGCAGGGCCACGCTCGCGGCAAGGCCGTGGTCACCGTTCCGTGAGCACGGTCGGCGCACAGCCATCTGGGCAGGACCCGTTCACAGGTCTGCGGCTACTGCGAGAGGGCGGGCGCGGTTTGGGCCAGGGCGCGGGTGATGGCGCGGGCCACGGCCACCACGGCGGGGATGTGGCCCGTCGGCGGGATCTGCTGGGACGGGGTGACGACCGAGACGGCGGCGATGGTGTCATGCCGGTCCAGGACGGGGGCGGACACCCCGGTCATGGGTATGTCCCATTGGCGGCGGGAGTACACCGCGAACCGGTCGCGGCGCACGGCGGCAAGCTCGGCTCTCAGCGCCTCGCCGGTGGGGTGCCGGTCGTTCTCGTCCTCCTCGGTCGGCCTGCTGCCGGCGAGGTACTCCTCTTGCACGCTGGTGGGGGCGAAGGCCAGCAGGACCAGCCCGGGCGCGGTGGCGTTGAGCGGTATCCGACCGCCGACGCGGTACATGATGGGCTGTGCGTCGCGTGCGGACAGCCGCTCGACCAGCACACCGTCCAAGCCTTCGCGCACCACCAGCTGCACATGCTGGCGGGTGGCGTGATGGAGGTCTTCCAGGTAGGGCAGGGCGGTGTCGCGCAGGCCGTGGCCGCGCGGGGCGAGGGATGCGAGTTCCAGCAGGCGTAAGCCGATGGTGTAGTGGCCGGCATCCGTGCGCTCCAAGGCGCCTTGCTCCACCAGTTGGCGGGCCAGGCGCAGCGCGGTGGCCTTGGGCAGGCGCGCATGTGCCGCCAGGGCGGTCAGGGACCGTACCGGGGTCTGGGGCTCGAAGCAGGCGAGCAGGCGAAAGGCCCGTTCCAGCACGGGTTCTCCGCGGGGCGGGCGGCGTCCGCGCACGCGGGAGGACTTCTGAGGGCTGCGGTGGTGTTCGGGGTGGCTGTTCATGCCTGCAGTCACGCGGATCACACCGGATTGGTTCAGCTCAATGAAATCACCGGTGCCGGGCGGGCGCCGACCCGACGCCCAACTATCGGGCCCGTCCTGTCCCGGAGGCAGTCCCCTCACTTCCATTGCCGAGGACCCGCACCGCCGTGTGGAGGTCTTGGCGAATTTCCGCCCGCTCAACGGCCCGACCCCGGTGTGCAATCCCCACCTGGTCCCGGTGGAGGATCGACCGCCGTATCGACGACCTGATCGCATCACACCGCTCGGTCGTCCTTTGGCCCCCGCCTTCACGAGGTGACCTGTCCAGGGCTCGGCCACTTGTCCGCCGGCTGCCCGCGGCTCGCCGAGCCGGGTCACGGCAGCCAATACTGCATCACCGCGGTGCTCACGGTCGGGATGTGCGCGGTGCCGGCGCGGGCGTTCGTCCGCCGCGATCGGTAAGTGGGGCGCGGATGTTCCGCTTCGGGTCCGGCGCGACCCCGCCGACCGGGCAGCGCCCGGCCACCCGGATTCCAGTGTCGCGGCCGACCGGTTCCGCCGGGTCGCACGGCTCTGAACGTGCGCTGAATGCGTGCTGAGCGAAATGCCCGGCCACCTATACATCGGCCCTGGGCGCAGATCACGATGTATCGACCTGCATCGGCGGGACGGCGGTACCGGAAGGAACCGTCCAACTGAATTCCGGTGCAGGGTTTTTCCATTGCGGGTTGCGCGCCCAAGGTGAATCCAATCATTTCAGGGCGCCGCGCCGGGTGTGGTCCTGCGTCCGGAAACGCATATCTGGAATCGCACACAGGAGAGGGAGAGCCACTGTGACGCCGACTCGTGAGCTGTTCTATCCGGACTTTCCGGCACTGGTCGACGCGGTGCGGTGGTGGGCCGCGCACCGGCCCGAACACGTCGCCCTGGCGTTCCTGCCGGACGGCGAGCACGAGCAGGCGCGGCTGACCTACGCCGAGATCGACCGGGCCGCGTGCCAGGTCGCCGCGGGACTGCGTGAACTGGCCGGACCCGGCGACCGTGCGCTGCTGTGCTGCTCGTCGAGCCCGGACTTCGTGGCGGCCTTCCTGGGCTGCCTCTACGCCGGGATCATCGCGGTTCCGGTACCCGCGCCCGGATCCACTCGGCACGTCGACCGGCTGGCTGGGATCGTCGAGGACTCGGGCGCGGCCCTCGTGCTCGCTGACGCCGACACGGTCGGCCGGTTCGGGGTGCGGCCCGGCGAATCGTTCATGGGCATCCGCTGGTCGACCGTGCCGGATCTGCGGACCGGCGCCGACGAGTGGACTCCCGCCGCGCCCGAGCCCGGCGGTGTCGCCTTCCTGCAGTACACGTCCGGTTCGACGAGCACGCCGCGGGGTGTCGTCGTCAACCACCGGAACCTGGCCGTGAACATCGCGATGATGGCCCGGTCGTCGCGCGTCAACCCGGGCACCCGCATCGTCAGCTGGCTGCCGATCCACCACGACATGGGCCTGATCGGCGCGCTGCTCATGCCGCTCTGGCAGGGGCTGTTCGCGGCCCTGATGCCACCGGCGGCCTTCATCCGCGACCCGACGCGCTGGCTGCGGGCGATCTCCCGGTACCGGGCCACGCTGGTGCACGGGCCGAACTTCGCGTACGAGCTGTGCTGCGGCCGGGCGACCGCCGACGATCTGACCGGACTCGACCTGTCCACCTTGGAAACGGTCGTCAACGCGGCCGAGCCGATCCGGCCGGCGACACTGGAGAGCTTCAGCCGCCAGTTCGCCCCGGCAGGGTTCCGCCGATCGTCGTTCTATCCTTCGTACGGCCTGGCCGAGGCGACCCTCTCCGTCTCGAACGGCCCCCTGGGCGCCGAGCCGGGGATTGCGGTCGACCCGGCCGCGCTCGAACAGAACAGCGTGGTCGCCGCCGCGACCGGGTCGGCCGGCCGGACCGTGGTGAGCTGCGGCCGCCCGTCGCTCGGGTTCACCGTGGCCATCGCCGACCCGGAGACGCTCCGCGAGTGCGGCCCCGACGAGGTGGGCGAGATCTGGCTGGCCGGGGAGAGTATCACCCAGGGCTACTGGAACAACCCGGAGGCGACGGCCGCAGCCTTCGGAGCGAAGCTGCCGTCCCGAGTCGGCCACGACTTCCTGCGTACCGGTGATCTGGGCTTTCTGCGCGACGGCGAGCTGTACGTCACCGGCCGGCTGAAGGATCTCATCATCGTGGCCGGCCGGAACCACTACCCGCAGGATCTCGAGGCGACGGTCGAGGAGCATCCGGCGATCCGGTCCGGCAACAGCATCGCCGTCGCCCTCGCCGACGACATCGGAGAACAGCTCGGCATCGTCGCCGAGGTGAAGGGCGGCCACCTGCGCGGCGACCTCACCAAGGTCGCCGAGGACCTGGCCGAGTCCATCTGGGACGCACACGAGCTGAGCACCCGTGAGGTCGCCCTGATCCGGCCGGGCGCGCTGCCCAAGACCTCGAGCGGAAAGCTGCGCCGACGGCACACCCGCGACCTGCTGCGCAACGGCGAGCTCAAGGCCGTGCTGCGCTGGCCGGCGGCTGCCCCGGCCGACAGCGACCCCGACTCGCCCCTGCGACCGCGGCTCGAGCAGACGCCCGGCGCGGCCCGCGGTCCCCTGCTGCGGGACGTGGTCGCCGGCGAGGCGGCTGCCGTACTCGGCCGGTCGCCCGCCGACAGCGTGCCGCCCGACCGTCCGCTGCGTGAGCTCGGACTCGACTCCCTGCAGGCGATACGGCTGCACCACCGGCTGGCCGCGGTCACCGGGCTCACCCTGCCGCCCACCCTGCTGTACGACCACCCGACACCGGCGGCGGTGGCGGCGTACCTCGACACCGCATGGAACGTCAGCGAGCTGATCTCCACTGCCGAGAAGGCGGGTGTCCGGTTCGCGCTGGGCGACAACCGGCTCGTGGTCGACGCGCCGCCCGGCGCGCTGACCGGCGAGCTGCGGTCGGCGATCGACCGGCACGAGGCCGAGCTGGCCGCGACGCTGGGCCGCAGCGCGGCGGAAGCGCCGATCCGCCCGGCCGGCGGCGACCGGGCCGACGACACCAGTCCGCTGTCCCTCGGCCAGGCCGGCCTGTGGCTGATCGAGCGGTCCCACGGCGCGAGCGCGCTCTACAACGTGCATTTCCGGCTGCGCTGGACCGGGCCACTGGACCGGGACGTACTGGCCTCCTGCCTCCGCGGCATCGTCGCCCGCCACGCCGTCCTGCGAACCCGGTTCACCGACCGGGACGGGATGCCGCGCGCCCTGGTGTCCCCGGACGCGGACGTCGAGCTGGGCCACCTCGACCTGCGCGGCCGACCGGACGCCGCCGACGTCACGGACACCGTCGTCGCGGACCAGCAGCGGACGGCGTTCGACCTGGGCGCCGGTCCGCCGCTGCGCGCGGTCCTGATCACCCGGTCGGACCACGACCACATCCTCTCCCTGACCCAGCACCACATCATCACCGACGGCTGGTCGATCGGCCTGCTGCTCACCGAACTGGTCGAGGACTACCGCGCGGCCGTCCGCGGCGAGCCCCTCAACCGGCCGGTCCCGGCCCTGCAGTACACCGACTTCGCGCGCTGGCAGCGGACTCGGCGCGACACCCCGGCGTACCGGCGGACGCTGGACTGGTGGGCCGCGCACCTCGACCAGCTCGAGCCGCTGCCGCTGCGGAGCGGGCCGCGGCCGGTCGCGGCGCCGAACCGCCGCGGCGCCACCGAATCCTTCGAGCTGCCGACCGAGCTCGCCGACGCCCTGCGCGCCTTGGCCAGGGCCTGCGGCTGCACGCTGTACACCGTCCTGCTCGCGGCCTGGGTCGCCCTGCTGCAGCGGCACACCGGTCAGGACGACTTCGCCGTCGGCACGATCACCAGCGGCCGGGACCGGGCCGAGCTGCAGCAGATGATGGGCTTCTTCTCCAACACCGTCGTGCTGCGCTGCGACCTGTCCGGCGACCCGGCCGCGACCGAGCTGCTCGGCAGGCTCGCCGCCGAGACGGCGGCCGCTTTCAGCCACGAGGTGCCGTTCGCCGACGTGGTGGTCGCGGCCGGGGCGGCCGGCGGCACCGACCTGAACCCGCTGGTGCAGGCCGCCTTCATCTTCGAGAGCGCGCAGCTGACCCCGGACGCCGACTCGGACCTGCTGCCCGGCCTCGACGCGCATGTGACCCTGGAGGGGCGCATCGACGCCGCCGTCGAGGGCACGGCCAAGTTCGACCTGTCGCTGATCGTCTCCGAGTCCGGGGCCGGCCTGACCGGCCTGTTCGAGTACGCCACCAGCGCGTTCGACGCCGCCGACGTGGTGCGGCTCCGGGAGCACTTCCTGGTCCTGCTGCGCAGCCTGGCCGACCGGCCCGGCGATCCGATCTCGAGCTTCGACCTGATCAGCGGCGCCGAACACCGGGAGCTGACCGGCAACTTCTCCGGCGACAGGCTGGACTTCCCCCGGGACCTGTGCCTGCACGAGCTGTTCGAGGCGCAGGCCCGGCGGACGCCGGACCGGGTGGCCGCGGTCCACGGTGAGCGCGCCATCACCTACGCGGAGCTGGACGAGTGGGCGGAACACCTGGCCGGGCTGCTTGCCACCGGTGGCCTGCGGGCCGGGGACAACGTCGGCGTGGCGCTGCACCGCTCCCTCGAGCTGATCGCCGCTGAGCTCGCCGTCCTCAAGGCCGGGGCGGCGTGTGTCCCGCTGGACCCGGACCTCCCTGCCGACCGGCTGGCATTCCTGCTCAGCGACAGCGGCTCCCGGTACGTGGTGAGCGACAGCGGGACGACCCTGCCGTCGTACGCCGGAGTCAGCCGGATCGACGCCGACCGCGACCGCGTCGGCCACGCCCGGGTGGCCACCGCGCCGCGCCCCGGCAGCGAGTCGGCGGCGTACGTGCTCTACACCTCCGGGTCCACCGGGACACCCAAGGGTGTGCTGCTGCCGCACCGCGCGATCGTCCGGCTCGTCGTCAGCGGGGGTCTGGTACCGATGGACGCCGACACCTGCTCGGCGTTCGCGTCAAGCCCCAGCTTCGACGTGGCGACCCTCGAACTGTGGGGACCGCTGCTGTGCGGCGGGCAGGTCGCTGTGATCGGCCGGGACGAGGTGCTCGACCCGCGTCGCTTCGGCGCGGCGCTCACCCGGCACGGCGTCAATCTGCTGTGGCTGACCGCAGGTCTGTTCAACGAGTACGCCGACCGGCTCGCGGAGCACTTCGGCGCGTTGCGGCACCTGGTCGTCGGCGGCGACGTGCTCACCCCCGAGGTGGTCGCCCGGGTGCTGCGGTCGAACCCGCCGCGGCACCTCGTCAATGGGTACGGGCCCACGGAGAGCACGTTCGCCGCCTCGTACGAGATCCCGGAACCGCCCGACGGGCGGCGCAGCATCCCGATCGGCCGCCCCGTGCCCAACACCCAGAGCTACCTGCTGGACGGGCGGGGCCGTCCGGTCCCGATCGGCGTCACCGGCGAGCTCCACCTCGGCGGTGACGGCCTGGCGCACGGCTACCTCAACCGGGCAGGGCTGACCGCGCAACGGTTCCTGCCGAATCCGTACGCAGAGCGGCCTGGTGAACGGATGTACCGCACCGGGGATCTGGGCCGGTGGCTGCCGGACGGCACGATCGAGTTCCTCGGGCGCAATGACTTCCAGGTGAAGGTGCGCGGCTTCCGGGTCGAGCTCGGGGAGATCGAGGCCGGACTCCGCGAGCATCCGGCAGTCGGCCAGGCCGTCGTCCTCGCCCGTCAGGACACCCCCGGCGCCGAACGGCTGGTGGCCTACTACGTCCCCGCCACGACCGGCGCACCCTCCGATGCGGCGGATCTGCGTGAGCACCTGGCGCGGACGCTGCCGCCATACATGGTGCCGACCGCGTTCGTCCGGCTGGACCGCCTGCCGCTCACCCCGACCGGCAAGATCGCCCGGCGATCGCTGCCGGCCCCGACCGACGACGCCCTGGTCACCCGCGACTACTCGGCCCCGCAAGGAGACGTGGAGCAGCGGCTGGCCGACATCTGGGCCGACCTGCTCGGCGTCGATCGGGTCAGCCGGTACGACAACTTCTTCGACCTAGGCGGCCACTCCCTGCTGGCCACCCAGGTCATGTCCCGGCTGCGGCAGGCTCCAGGCGTGGACGTGGCGGTCGCCGCGCTGTTCGCCCGGCCGGTGCTGGCCGCCTTCGCGACCGAGGTGACCGCCGCGGCGGCCACCGGCCCGGACGACGCACCGGCCCGCGACGACGAGGCCGTGGTGCCGCTGACCCAGACCCGTATGTGGTTCATCGCCCAGCTGCCCGGCGGCAGCGAGGCGTACCACATGCCCACCGGCCTGCGGCTCGGCGGACGGCTGGACCGTGAGGCCCTGCGGACGGCGCTGGACACCATTGTCGCCCGGCACGACGCGCTGCGCGCCGTCTTCGCGGTCGAGGCCGGGCAGCCGGTCCAGCGCGTCATTCCCGCCGCCCGAGTCCGGTTCGACCTGCTCGAACAGCAGGCCTCCGACGATACCGATCTGGCCCGGCTGGCCGAGGAGGAGGCCCGCAAGCCGTTCGACCTCACGGTCGGCCCGCTGGTTCGCGGCCGACTGATCGTCGAGGGCGACGACCGGCACACGCTGCTGATCACCATGCATCACATCGTCTCCGACGGCTGGTCCGTGCACATCTTCCTCCGAGAGCTTGCCGCGCTCTACGACGCCCTGGTCCGCGGCCGGGACCCCGAGCTGCCGGAACTCACCATGCAGTACCGCGACTACGCCGCCTGGCAGGCCGGACTGGTGTCCACCGAGCAGCGGGAGAAGCAGCGGTCCTACTGGCGGGAGTTGCTGACCGGGGCACCGGCCGCGCTCCGGCTCCCGCTGGACCGGCCCCGCCCGGCGCACCAGGACCGGGCCGGCGACGCCGTCCCGATCGACGTACCGCCCGAGCTGGTGCGACGGCTCAGGGAGCTGGCCCGTCAGCACGACACGACGCTGTTCATGACGCTCCTGTCGAGCTGGGCGGCGCTGCTGTCCCGACTCAGCGGCGACGAGGACCTGGTGATCGGCATCCCGTCCGCGTCCCGGCGTCGCCCGGAGGCCGAGGCCCTGATCGGCTTCTTCGTCAACACCCTTCCGATCCGAGTCGACCTCACCGGCCAGCCGGACGTCGGTGACCTGCTGCGCCGGGTGACCCGGCGGGTGCTCGACGCGATGGCGAACCAGGACGTCCATTTCGAAGAGATCGTCGACCTGGCCAACCCGGTACGCAGCCCCGCACACGACCCGCTCACCCAGGTGCTGTTCGCCTGGCTGCCGGACCTCGGCCCGGTTCCTGAGCTGACCGGACTGAGCACCGGCCTCATGCCGACCGCGTCGTACGGGACCTCCCGGGTTGACCTGATGCTGTCGCTGCGGGAGAGCGGCGACACGGTCGGAGGATCGCTGGAGTACGCCACCGCGCTGTTCGACCGCACCACCGCCGAGCGGATGGTGCGCTGCTATCTCGAACTCCTGCAGTCCATGGTGGACCTTGCCGGTGAGCCGGTGGCACGGCTGCCCATCCTGCCGACCGACCAGTACGAGACCGTCGTCCGCACCTTCAACTCGCCGACTGCGACGACCGACGAGGACACCNGTTCGGTACGGTGCTGTTCGGGCGGATGCAGGCCGGTGCCGGTGCGGAACGCGGCCTCGGCCTGTTCATCAACACCCTGCCGGTACGGATCGACGTGAACGGGCGGGGCGTCCTGGACGCTGTCCGGGACACGCAGCGGTTGCTGTCCGAGCTGTTGCAGCATGAGCACGCGCCGCTGGTGCTCGCGCAGGGGTGCAGCCAGGTCCCGAGCGGGCTGCCGCTGTTCACGAGCCTGCTGAACTACCGGCACAGCCCGCAATCCGTCGACCCCGACCCGGGCGGGCTCGGTGGGCGGGTCGAGGTGCTGCACAGTGAGGAGCGCACCAACTATCCGGTTGTGGTGTCGGTCGACGACCTCGGTGCTGGGGACGCTGGGTTTGCTGTCACGGCTCAGGTGGATGACCGGCTGGATCCGGAGCGGGTGTGTGCGTTGCTGATCGCTGCTCTGGATGAGCTTTCCCGGACCNGAGGGGTTCAATCCGGCTGATGTGTCTGCCGATGCCGGGGTGTGCCTGCATGGGGTGTTCGAGGAGCGGGTGGGGGTGGCTCCTGATGCGGTGGCGGTGGTTGATGGTGATGTGCGGGTTACGTATGGGGAGTTGAACGGGTGGGCGGACCGGATCGCTTACCGGTTGCGGTCGGTGGGTGTGGGTGCGGGTGTGCGGGTGGGGGTTTGTGCGGAGCGTGGTGTGGGTTTGGTGGCGGCGGTGCTGGGGGTGTTGAAGGCGGGGGGTGCGTATGTGCCGTTGGATCCGTCGTATCCGGCGGAGCGGGTGGCGTTCATGTTGGCGGATTGCGGTCCGGCGGTGGTGCTGGTGGAGGGTGCGGGTCCGGCGGCGTTGGTGGGGGCTGTGGTTGGTGAGGGTGTGGTGGTGTGGGATCTGGCGGTGGATTTTGCGGGTGTGCCGGATGGTGGTGTGCCGGATGGTGGTGTGCCGGATGGTG
>NZ_BMMS01000016.1 GCF_014646055.1 Wenjunlia tyrosinilytica | reverse complement strand
TTCCGAACCCGGAAGCTAAGCCTTACAGCGCCGATGGTACTGCAGGGGGGACCCTGTGGGAGAGTAGGACGCCGCCGAACAATCATTGATGGAGCCCGGTCTCTCGTCTTCGGACGAGGGACCGGGCTTTTTTTGTTGTTTGCAGCTCCGCGACGTCTGCGAGTCACCTGGCGTTCATGCCGTACCGGCAGCATCCCGAAGCATGCTGATCGAATCGGTGGTGCAGGGGCCCGAAGTGGGCACGTTCGAGACCGAGTTCGCCCGGTTGGTGGGCGGACGGCACTGCGTCGCGGTCAACTCGGGCGCTTCCGCGCTGCAACTGTCCCTGCTCGGCCTGGGGATCGGCTCGGGTGACGAGGTCGTCGTCCCCGCGTTCTCCTACCCGACGGCGGCCAATGCCGTTCGGTCGGTCGGAGCGACCCCGGTCTTCGCCGATATCGAGCGGGACAGCTTCTGCCTGGACGCGGACGCGGTCTCCGCCGCGGTCACTTCGCGGACCGCCGCCGTCATTCCTGTGCACCTCTTCGGACACCCGGCCGCCATGGACCGGCTCTGCGCTGTGGCGCAGCGGCACGGTCTGGCCGTCGTGGAGGACGCCACCGAGGCACCCATGGCCACCGTACGGGGCAGGGCGGTGGGGACGTTCGGGGCCGCCGCCGTCTTCAGCTTCGGTGAGGGAGGGGTGGTGGCGACGGGTGACGACAACCTCGCCCGTGCCCTGCGGATACTGCGTGGCCAGGAGACCGATGTTCGCCTCACCGATGTCGCCGCGGAGGCCGGGCGCGAGGAGTTGCGCCGGCTTCCGGAGTCCACCGAGCGCCGTCGGGCCAACGCGAGCGTTCTGGACAAGAAGCTCAAGGGCGTCGCCGTCCCCTCCGTCGCGGTGGGGGCGCAGCACGTCTACCACCAGTACACGGTGCGGGTGCCGGGCAACGGCCGTCCGGACCGTGACGCTTTCGCGAAGGCACTCGCCGCCCGCGGGGTGCGCAGCACGGTGCACTTCCCGACGCCGGTGAACCGTCTGCGGGCCTACCGCATAGAAGCCGATCTGCCGGAGACCGAGCGCGCCGCCGAGCAGGTCCTGTCGCTGCCGGTGCACCCGGGGCTGAGCCGCCGGGAGTTGGGGCGTGTCATCTCCGCCTGCAACAAGCTCGGCGGCCTCCTCTAGTCTCCGAGTCCTCTGTCCGGCTGGGGGGCAACGGCCGCGGGCCACCGACCGCCCGCACACCGACCGCGCAGCACCGACCGCAGAGCACCGACCGCCCGGACACCGACCGCGCAGCGCCGACCGGCGAGTTCCGGCGACGGCTCACCGGCCGCCACCTGCCCCGCTCAGCTTTCCGTCTTCTCCGGAATGCGCAAGGTGAGAATCGCCATGTCGTCGGACGGCGCGTCCGCGGCGAACCGCTCCACCGCCCTTTGCACCCTGGCGGCCACGGCCCCCGCGGTCAGCCCCGTGCACTGGGCGAGCACATCCGCGAGGCCGTCGTCGCCGAGCATGCGGTAGCCCTCGCGCCGCTCCGTCACACCGTCGGTGACGCACAGCAGGACATCGCCGGGGGAGAGTTCCACGGTCTGCTCGACCAGTTCGAGCTCCTCCATCACGCCGAGCAGCGGCTGCGGTTCCGCGGCCGAGGCCACCGTGCCGTCCGGCCGCAGACGAAGAGGCAGCGGGTGGCCCGCGCAGACGACCTTGAGGATGACGCTGCCGTCGGGCTGCGGCCACATCTCCCCGTAGAGCAGGGTCAGGAAGCGGCTGCGGGAGCCCTCGTCGAGGATGGCCGCGTTGAGCCGCTCCAGTACGGCGGGTGCGCTGAAGCCCTCGCGGGCGAGCAGCCGAAGGGCGTGGCGCGCCAGGCCGGTGACGGCCGCGGCCTCCGGACCCGTACCGCAGACGTCGCCGATGGCGAAGCCCCAGCAGCCGTCACGGATGGGGAACAGGTCGTAGAAGTCGCCGCCGACCTCGTTGCCCTCGCCGGCGGCGCGGTAGATGACCTCGACCTCGACTCCGGGGATCTGCGGCAGCTCCGGCGGCAGCAGGCTGCGCTGGAGGGACTGGCTGATCGCCGTGCGCTCGGAGTACAGGCGGGCGTTGTCCAGCGCCAGGGCGGCTCGGCGGGAGAGGTCCTCGGCGAGTTCCAGGATCTCCTGGCGGAAGCGCTCCTCGGCGGGCTTGCCGAGCGTGAGCATGCCGATCACGCGGTTGCGGGCCACCAGCGGCAGGACCACGGTCTCGCCTCCGACGGCCGCCGCGGTGGCATGGGCGGTGCCGGGCCCGGTGGCCGGGCGTCCGGGCTCACCGAGGCCAAGGGAGCGCAGGGAGACGCGCAGGGCGGCCGCGTGGGCGGCGTCCGCCGGGGCGGTCCACTGGCGTGCGCCGGGGGTGGGTTCGGGCGTGGGCGGCTCGACGCGCTCCAGCAGGGCCTTGAGGCCGTCGATGCGGTCCTCGTCCTCGTGGAGGACGAAGGCCAGTTCGGGCTCGGACTGCTCGGCGATCGTGTAGACGGCGCACCAGCTCGCCAGGGTGGGCACGGTCATCTGTGCCATCAGGGCCAGGGTCTGGTCGCGCTCCAAGGTGCCCGCGAGCAGGTCGGAGGCCTCGACGAGGAAGGACAGCGAGCCGCGGCGCAGCCGCTCCAGCTCGGTCAGGCGGGCGCTCTCGACGGCCAGGGCGATCCGGTCGGCGGCGAATTGGAGCCGCAGGGCTTCTTCGTTGGTGTAGCGGCCCGAGGCCTCCGCGGCCACGCCGAGCGAGCCGGTGAGGCGTCCCTCGACCTTCAGCGGCACGGTGACGACCGAGCGCATGCCCGTGCCGGCGAGGAGGGGGACGGCGCCGGGGGCGACGGTGAGGTCGTCGTGGACGGCGGGCATCCGGGCGCTGCCGTAGCGTCCGGTCCCGGCCTCGACGGGCACCCGGGCGAAACGCTGGCGGGCGGAGGGCAATCCGGTGGAGGCCCGGACCTCCAGTTCCGTCTCGTCGTCGGTCGCGAGCAGGAGGTAGGCGGAGTCGCCGTCGAGCATGTCGCGGGCGCGCTCCACCGTGCGCTGGAGGAGGCCGTCGAGGTCGTCCGGGGCGGGTGAGCCGATGAACACCTCGAACGGGTCGACGCCCTGGCGCCGGCCGTGGCCGTCGCCCGAGGAGGATCCGTCGGCGATCGTGGCGGACGCGGGGCCGCGCGGCGGGCTCTGGAGCACCGCCCGTTCTGCCTCGCGCACCAGCAGGCACACCGACGAGGGCTCTCCGGTGGAGTCGCGCACCCGGAGATGGGTGCCGTAGACGGGCGTGATCTTCCCGTCGGCGCCGCGGACGCCGTAGGAGCCCTCCCAGCGGGACAGGCGCAGCGCCTCGGCCAGGCCGACGCTCGTGCCCGGGGTCTGCGGCCAGGCGGCGAGGTCGGACAGCGGTTTGCCGATGACCTGCTCGGCGGCGTGACCGAAAAGACTCCGGGCGTCCTCGTTCCATGCCCCGATGGCGCCGTGGCGGTCGACCTGCACGACCGCGACCCGGACGTGTTCCTCGGCCATGGGCAGTGCGGCGGGGGCCAGGACGGGACCGGCGAACCGGGTGCCCGCGGGGCGCTCGGGCAGGTCGAGGTGGAACCACACCTGCTTGTGCGTGGGCGTGTACTCAACTCCCCAGCGGGTGGCCAGCGCTGAGCACAGGAGAAGTCCGCGCCCGCCCTCGTGGTCGGGGCTGGGCCCGCGGTGCAGCGACTCCTGCATCGGCACTTCGCGCTCGGGGTAGCGGTCGGCGACCTCGACGCGCACGGCGGTGTCGAAGCGGAGGCAGAGGACGTCGGCGGAGGTGCCCGCGTGCACGACGGCGTTGGTGACGAGTTCGCTGGTGAGCACCACGGCGTCGTCCACGACGTCGGAGAAGCCCCAGCCGTGGAGAGTGTCGCGGACGAAGGCGCGGGCGGTGGCGACGGAGCGCCCTAGCGGGTCGAAGGTGGCGGCTGCCCGCGCGGTGATCACTGGTCTCCTTCGCTGTACCTCGAGCTCGGCCTCGGTCCCTGCCCGGGCCGGCGCCGTGCCCCTGCCGGGAGGGTCGTCGCGATCTGTCCGCGGAGCGTTGTCCGCGGCCGTTGCGGCGGCGTCGCCGCCGATTCCGGCAGCAATGTCCGCGGCCGTCCCTGCGACGGCCCGTTGTCCGCCCGTGCGCGGCCCGCTCAAGGCTGCACCCCTCCCCTGGCCTAGGTGTGCCCGCTGCCCGCACTGGGCAGTCCTGTGCCAGGTTACTTACCCTTACTGCCTCTGCGTGCGCCGGTTGCGGGTGATTTCCTTTCGGGACTTGTCAAGACCATAGGTGATGCTGCGGAACCGTTATGGCGTGGGCGCCTCAGGATGAAACACTGGTCGTGGCCCGAAGCACATGTGGAATCTGTTCGATCCTGTGGGAGGGACACGGTGGAGTCTGGCGCATCGGCGCGGAGCGGCACGGTAGCCGCCACCGCGCGCCGTTCTTCTCAGGGGAGTGCAACGGCGACGCGCAAGGGTGGTTCCCGCACCCGCTCGCGCGGCACGACGCAAGTGGACACCGCCGCCCTCGACAGACTGCTGTCGGCGCTCGTGACCATGCGGGACGGCAATTTCCGCAAGCGGCTCACGGTGACCGGCGACGGTGTGATGGCCGAGATCGCCGCGGTGTTCAACGAGGTCGCGGACCGCAACCAGCACCTGACGGGCGAGCTCGCCCGCGTGCGGCGGGTGGTCGGGCGTGAGGGCAAGCTCACGGAGCGTCTCGAAGTCGGCGCCTGCGAGGGCTCCTGGGCCACGGCGATCGACCATTCCAACGCGCTGGTGGAGGATCTGGTCCGCCCGGTCGCCGAGGTCGGCCGGGTGCTCAGCGCGGTGGCCGAGGGCGATCTCGAGCAGCGGATGGATCTGCGGGCGCAGGGGACGGACGGTCCCGAGCACGCGCTTCGCGGGGAGTTCCTGAAGATCGGGCGCACGGTCAACGGGCTGGTGGACCAGTTGTCCACGTTCACCGACGAGGTCACCCGGGTGGCCAGCGAGGTCGGCACCGAGGGCAAGCTCGGCGGCCAGGCCAAGGTGCGCGGTATGTCCGGAAGCTGGAAGGACCTCACCGACTCCGTCAATACGATGGCGGCGCAGCTGACGGCGCAGGTCCGGGACATCGCGCTGGTCACCACGGCGGTCGCCAAGGGCGATCTGTCCCGCAAGGTCACCGTCCGCGTGGACGGTGAGATGCTGGCGCTGAAGAACACCGTGAACACGATGGTGGACCAGCTGTCGTCGTTCGCGTCCGAGGTCACCCGGGTCGCCCGTGAGGTGGGCACCGAGGGTGAACTCGGCGGCCAGGCCGTGGTGCCGGGCGTGGGCGGCACATGGAAGGACCTCACCGACTCGGTCAACCTCATGGCGGGCAATCTGACCGCGCAGGTGCGTGACATCGCCCAGGTGACGACGGCGGTCGCCAACGGCGATCTGTCGCAGAAGATCACGGTGAGCGCGCGCGGCGAGGTCGCGCAGCTCGCCGACACGGTCAACGCGATGACGGAGACGCTGCGGACGTTCGCCGACGAGGTGACGCGGGTCGCCAGCGAGGTCGGCGCGGAGGGCCAGTTGGGCGGCCAGGCGAAGGTGCCGGGCGCCGCCGGCATCTGGAAGGACCTGACGGACTCGGTCAATACGGCCTTCCGGAATCTGACCGCGCAGGTGCGCGACATCGCCCAGGTGACGACGGCCGTGGCCAACGGCGATCTGTCGCAGAAGGTGACGGTGGACGTCTCCGGCGAGATGGCGGAGCTGAAGAACACCGTGAACACCATGGTGGACCAGCTCTCCTCCTTCGGCGCCGAAGTCACGCGCGTGGCCCGGGAGATCGGCGTCGAGGGCGAGCTCGGCGGCCAGGCGGCGGTGCCGGGGGCCGCGGGGACGTGGAAGGACTTGACGGACTCGGTCAACACGGCCTTCCGGAACCTCACGGGGCAGGTCCGCAATATCGCCCAGGTGACGACGGCGGTCGCCAACGGGGATCTGTCGCAGAAGGTGACGGTGGACGTCTCCGGCGAGATGCTGGAGCTGAAGAACACCGTGAACACCATGGTGGACCAGCTCTCGGCGTTCGCGGCCGAGGTCACCCGCATGGCGAGGGACGTGGGCACCGAGGGACGGCTCGGCGGCCAGGCGGCCGTGCCCGGTGTCTCCGGTGTGTGGAAGGACCTGACGGACTCCGTCAACTTCATGGGCGGCAACCTGACCGACCAGGTCCGAAATATCGCCCAGGTGACGACGGCGGTCGCCAACGGGGACCTGTCCCAGAAGATCACGGTCGACGCCCGGGGCGAGATCCTGGAGCTGAAGAACACCGTCAACACGATGGTCGACCAGCTCTCCGCCTTCGCCGACCAGGTGACCCGGGTGGCCCGAGAGGTGGGCACGGAGGGGCGGCTCGGCGGTCAGGCCAAGGTCCAGGGCGTGGCGGGCGTGTGGCGCGACCTGACCGACTCGGTGAACGGCATGGCGGGCAACCTGACGGCGCAGGTGCGCAATATCGCCCAGGTCGCCACCGCCGTGGCCCGCGGCGATCTGTCGCAGAAGATCGACGTGGACGCCCGGGGCGAGATCCTGGAGCTGAAGAACACGCTCAATACGATGGTCGACCAGCTCTCCGCCTTCGCAGATCAGGTGACCCGGGTCGCCCGCGAGGTGGGCACCGACGGCATCCTCGGCGGCCAGGCGGACGTCAAGGGCGTCTCGGGCACGTGGAAGGACCTCACGCAGTCCGTCAACGAGATGGCGAACAACCTGACCTCGCAGGTGCGCAGCATCGCCGAGGTCACCACGGCGGTCGCCCGCGGCGACATGTCGAAGAAGATCACCGTGGACGCCAAGGGCGAGATCCTCGCGCTGGTGACGACCGTGAACACGATGGTCGACCAGCTCTCCGCGTTCGGTGACGAGGTGACCCGGGTGGCCCGCGAGGTGGGCACCGAGGGCCAGCTCGGCGGTCAGGCCAGGGTGCGTGACGCCTCCGGCATCTGGAAGGACCTCACCGACAACGTCAACCTGATGGCCAACAACCTGACCAGCCAGGTGCGCAATATCTCCCAGGTCGCCACGGCGGTCGCCAACGGCGATCTGACGAAGAAGGTCACCGTCGAGGCGCGCGGTGAGGTCGCGCAGCTCGCCGACACCGTCAATACGATGGTGACGACCCTGTCGTCGTTCGCCGACGAGGTGACCCGGGTGGCGCGCGAGGTGGGCACCGAGGGCATCCTGGGCGGCCAGGCGCGGGTGCCGGGTGTCGCCGGCACGTGGAAGGACCTCACCGAGTCGGTGAACTCGATGGCGTCCAACCTGACCGGGCAGGTCCGCAATATCGCGATGGTCACCACGGCGGTCGCCAAGGGCGATCTGACCAAGAAGATCGACGTGGACGCGCGCGGCGAGATCCTGGAGCTGAAGACCACCATCAACACGATGGTCGACCAGTTGTCCGCGTTCGCCGACGAACTCACGCGGGTGGCGCGCGAGGTGGGCACCGAGGGCATCCTCGGCGGCCAGGCGCGCGTGCCCGGCGTGGTGGGCACCTGGCAGGACCTGAC
The DNA here is from genome assembly GCF_014646055.1 of Wenjunlia tyrosinilytica. GTDB lineage: Bacteria > Actinomycetota > Actinomycetes > Streptomycetales > Streptomycetaceae > Wenjunlia > Wenjunlia tyrosinilytica. The sequence goes on along the minus strand of NZ_BMMS01000016.1, from coordinate 211,892 downwards.
CGACTCCGTGAACGAGCTCGCGGGCAGCCTCACCCGGCAGGTGCGCGCCATCGCCCAGGTCGCCACGGCGGTGACCCGGGGCGACCTCTCCTTGCAGATCAGCGTCGACGCCGCGGGCGAGATGGACGAGCTCAAGGAGAACATCAACCAGATGATCGCCAACCTGCGGGAGACCACGCGGGCGAACCAGGAACAGAACTGGCTCAAGACCGAACTCGCCCGCATCTCCAGCCTGATGCAGGGCCGCCGGGAGCTCAAGGACGTGGCCTCCCTCATCATGAGCGAGCTCACACCGGTGGTCTCCGCCCAGCACGGAGCCTTCTTCCTCGCCGAGCCCGTCGGCGACGCGGACAGCGACGACGCGGTGGAGCTGCGGCTGATCGGCGGCTACGGGTACTCCACCCGCTCGATGCCGACGGGCTACCGGCTCGGCGAGTCGCTGATCGGGCAGGTCGCCCAGGAGAAGCGCACGATCCTCATCCAGTCGGCCCCGCCGGACTATCTGATGATCTCGTCCGGTCTCGGCCAGGCGCCGCCTGTCAATGTGGTGATCCTGCCGGTGCTGTTCGAGGGCCGGTTGCTCGGCGTGATCGAGCTGGCCTCGTTCCAGCCGTTCACCCTGGTGCACCGGGACTTCCTGGACCAGATCGCGGAGATGATCGCGGTCACCGTCAACACCATCGGGGTGAACACCAAGACCGAGGCGCTCCTGCGGCAGTCGCAGGAGCTCACGACACAGCTGAAGGAACGTTCTGACGAGCTGGAAAGCCGCCAGTCCGCCCTGCAGCACTCGAACGCGGAGCTGGAGGAGAAGGCAGAGCTGCTGGCCCGCCAGAACCGCGACATCGAGATCAAGAACAACGAGATCGAGGACGCCCGGCAGGTGCTGGAGGAGCGTGCCGAGCAGCTGGCGCTGTCGATGCGCTACAAGTCGGAGTTCCTGGCGAACATGTCGCACGAGCTGCGCACGCCGCTGAACTCCCTGCTGATCCTCGCCAAGCTCCTCGCCGACAACGCCGAGGGGAATCTGTCCCCGAAGCAGGTCGAGTTCGCCGAGACCATCCACGGGGCCGGCTCCGACCTGCTCCAGCTCATCAACGACATCCTGGACCTGTCGAAGGTCGAGGCCGGGAAGATGGACGTCAGCCCGACCAGGATCGCGCTGGTGCAGCTGGTGGACTACGTCGAGGCGACCTTCCGCCCGCTGACGGCGGAGAAGGGCCTGGACTTCGCCGTGCGGGTCTCGCCGGAGCTGCCGGTGACCCTGCACACCGATGAGCAGCGGCTGTTGCAGGTCCTGCGCAATCTGCTGTCCAACGCGGTGAAGTTCACCGACAACGGCGCGGTGGAGCTGGTGATCCGCCCGGCCGGATCGGATGTGCCCGTGAGCATCCGCGAGCAGATGCTGGAGGTCGGGTCGCTCCAGGACCCCGACCAGGACATGATCGCGTTCTCGGTCACGGACACCGGTATCGGCATTGCCGCCAGCAAGATGAGGGTGATCTTCGAGGCGTTCAAGCAGGCCGACGGCACCACCAGCCGCAAGTACGGCGGCACGGGTCTGGGCCTGTCGATCAGCCGGGAGATCGCCCGCCTGCTCGGCGGTGAGATCCACGCCGACAGCCAGCCGGGACGCGGCAGCACCTTCACCCTGTATCTGCCGCTGGCGAGCGAGGAGTGGCCCTCGTACCCGTCCAACGGGCTGTCCGACGCGGACGTGCACCAGCTGGAGCCGGAACGGGACGGCGGACGCCTGGAGATCGAGGCGTCCGCGACGACCCGCAGCCGCGCCGGATCGGGCCTGGCCCGTATCCGCCGCAACCGCGCCCGCCACGAGCAGTCGGGGCCCTCGGGCGCCGTGCCGGCGCAGCCCACGCAGCAGCCCCCCCGCGAGTCGTGGGTCAACCACCGCGAGGACGAATCCGATCAGGGGAGTTTCAGCGGGGGCTTCCACGGTGAGAAGGTCCTCGTCGTCGACGACGACATCCGCAATGTCTTCGCGCTGACCAGCGTGCTCGAACAGCACGGGCTGACCGTGCTGTACGCCGAGAACGGCAGGGAGGGAATCGAGGTCCTGGAGCAGCACGACGACGTCGCGCTGGTCCTGATGGACATCATGATGCCCGAGATGGACGGTTACTCCACGACGACGGCGATCCGCAGGATGCCGCAGTTCGCCGGTCTGCCGATCATCGCGCTGACCGCCAAGGCGATGAAGGGGGACCGGGAGAAGAGCATCGAGGCGGGAGCGTCGGACCACGTCACGAAGCCGGTGGACACCGACCACCTGCTGACCGTCATGGATCAGTGGCTGAACGCCCGTTGACCGGCAGTGGTCGCGCGGGTGGTGCCGGGCAGGTGCCCGGTGGGAAGTCATTGCCAACCTGCCCCCTGTGGGAACTATCCTCACGTGCGTTGCGTTTTCGGTACGTGCACAGTGACATGGCGGTGACAGGGTGTGGCGAACAACGGGGTGCGGCTACCATGACCGGCACAAGGACGGGCGGCGCACAGGAGTCGTCCCTGGGGGCGGCGGACGGTGCTTCCCCGAGCTCTTCGAGCAGGGGAGTCCCCATTTCGGGACGAGGAGGACGGGCCATGGTTCAGAAGGCCAAGATCCTCCTGGTCGATGACCGGCCGGAGAATCTGCTGGCGCTGGAGGCCATCCTCTCCGCGCTCGATCAGACGCTGGTGCGGGCATCGTCCGGGGAGGAGGCGCTCAAGGCGCTGCTCACGGACGACTTCGCGGTGATCCTGCTCGATGTCCAGATGCCGGGCATGGACGGATTCGAGACGGCCGCCCACATCAAGCGTCGTGAGCGCACCCGCGACATCCCGATCATCTTCCTCACCGCCATCAACCACGGCCCGCACCACACCTTCCGGGGCTACGCCGCCGGTGCCGTCGACTACATCTCCAAGCCGTTCGACCCGTGGGTGCTTCGGGCCAAGGTGTCCGTGTTCGTCGAGCTCTATATGAAGAACTGCCAGCTTCGTGAGCAGGCGTCTTTGCTGAGGCTTCAGCTCGAGGGCGGACACGCGGAGGGGAACGGGCAGGGAGCCAAGGACTCGGCGGGTCTGCTCGCCGAACTGTCCGCGCGTCTGGCCGCCGTCGAGGAGCAGGCCGAGGCGCTGTCGAAGCAACTGGACGAATCCTCCGACACGGCCGCCGTGGCGACGGCCGCTCACCTGGAGCGCAAGCTCACCGGACTGCGGCGGGCGCTGGACGCGCTGGAGCCGGGGACGGGATCCGCGCCGGTTCCTCCGCAGGGCTGAACGGGTTGACAGAACGTCACCGTTGGCACGCCTGGGACACGACACGAACGGGCGTATCCACTGGGACAGGTGTTCTTGCAGGTGCGGGACGGTAACCTCGCACCATGGCCACACGTACGTCCGGAAGCGGTTCGTCCGCGCGCGGTGGCGGGGGTGCGGCGGCCAGGAAGAAGGCACCGGCCAAGAAAGCTCCTGCCAAGAAGACCGCGACCAAGGCACCCGCCAGGAAAGCCGCTGCCAAGAAGCCGCCGCCCAAACCGGCGCCGTCACCGACGAATCCCGTCCTGAAGCTGCTCCGCGGCTGCTGGCTGGCGCTGGCGCACACCGTCGGAGCGGTCTTCCGCGGTATCGGAAAGGGTGCGCGCGGACTGGACCCGGCGCACCGCAAGGACGGCCTGGCGCTGTTCCTGCTGGGGTTGTGCCTCGTCATCGGGGCGGGCACGTGGTCCAACCTCGACGGCCCCGTGGGCGACCTGGTGACGGTGGTCGTCACCGGCGCTTTCGGCCGACTGGACCTGATGTTCCCCGTGGTCCTCGGTGTTGTCGCCGTGCGGCTGATGCGCCATCCGGAGCAGCAGGAGGCCAACGGCCGCATCGTCGTCGGCCTCACGGCCCTGGGTGTGGGGGTCCTCGGCCTGGTGCACATCGGGTGCGGCTCGCCCGGCCGTGGAGCGGGCGCCCGGCTGATGCGCGAGGCGGGCGGGCAGGTCGGCTGGGCGGTGTCGAAACCGCTGCTGTTCACGGTCGGCTCGACCCTGGCCGTTCCCCTGCTCCTGCTCGTCACGCTCTTCGGCCTCCTCGTGGTCACCGCCACTCCGGTCAACGCCGTCCCGCAGCGGTTGCGGCTGCTCGGCTCCAGGCTCGGCCTGGTCGACGCCGAGAAGGCCGCCAAGGACCTGCCCGGCTTCGACGACGGTGAGGCGGACGTCGAGGACGACACCGGGCAGGACGAGGCGCCGTCGCCCGCGCGCCGTCGGTCCCGTCGTCGCGGCAGGGCCGCCGAGGTCCCCGCAGCGGCCGTGGATCAGGACCAGGAGGGCGAAGGGGCGTTCGAGGACGCCGAGGAGGAGTCGGAGCCGCTCAAGCGCCGGCGTCCGCGGCGGCGCCAGGGATCGCTGGCCAAGTCGGGGCCGCCCGACGCCGTGGATGTGGCGGCCGCTGCCGCCGCCGCGCTCGACGGGGCGGTGCTGCACGGCGTGCAGCCGTCCCCGGTCGTCGCCGGACTGCGCGGCAGCATAAGGACCGCCGGCTCCGGGGCACCCGGGACGGGCGCGCCCGAGGCGGAGAAGTCCGGCGTGTCGAAGTCCCGCGTGTCGGATTCCGGGGTGTCGGATTCCGGGGTGTCGAAGTCCCTGGAGAAGTCGGACGCGGGCAGGCCCGTCCAGGAGGCGCTGCGCGAGCCGGTGCGCGACGCGCGCCCGGAGCAGGAGCCGATGAGCGCGGGCCCGACCCGTTCCGAGCAGCTCCAGCTCGCCGGGGACATCACCTATGTGCTGCCGCCGCCGAACCTGCTGACGCGCGGCGGACCCGGCAAGGCCCGCAGCAAGGCCAACGACGACGTGGTGCGGGCGCTCACCGTGGTCTTCTCCGAGTTCAAGGTCGACGCCGCCGTGACCGGCTTCACCCGCGGCCCGACGGTGACCCGCTACGTGGTCGAGCTCGGCCCGGCGGTGAAGGTCGAGCGCATCACGGCCCTGGCCAAGAACATCGCCTACGCGGTGGCGAGCGCCGACGTCCGCATCATCAGCCCGATTCCGGGCAAGTCGGCGGTCGGCATCGAGATCCCCAACACCGACCGAGAGATGGTCAACCTCGGCGATGTGCTCCGCTCGCCGGAGGCCGCCGACGACGACCACCCCATGCTCGTGGCGCTCGGCAAGGACGTCGAGGGCGGCTTCGTCGTGGCCAACCTCGCCCGGATGCCGCACGTCCTCGTGGCGGGTGCCACCGGCGCGGGCAAGTCGTCCTGCATCAACTGCCTCATCACCTCCGTCATGGCCCGCGCCACGCCGGAGGAGGTGCGGATGGTCCTCGTCGACCCCAAACGGGTGGAGCTGACCGCCTACGAGGGCATCCCGCACCTGATCACGCCGATCATCACCAGCCCGAAGAAGGCCGCCGAGGCGCTGCAGTGGGTCGTGCGCGAGATGGACCTGCGCTACGACGACCTGGCGGCGTTCGGCTTCCGACACATCGACGACTTCAACCGCGCGGTGCGGGCGGGCAAGGTCAAGCCGCCCGAGGGCAGCGAGCGCGAGCTGTCCCCGTACCCGTATCTGCTGGTGATCGTGGACGAGCTCGCCGACCTGATGATGGTGGCCCCGCGCGACGTCGAGGACGCGATCGTCCGCATCACCCAGCTCGCGCGAGCGGCCGGAATCCACCTGGTGCTGGCCACCCAGCGCCCGAGCGTGGACGTGGTCACCGGCCTGATCAAGGCCAATGTGCCGTCCCGGCTGGCGTTCGCCACCTCCTCGCTCGCCGACAGCCGGGTCATCCTTGACCAGCCGGGAGCGGAGAAGCTCATCGGCAAGGGTGACGGGCTGTTCCTGCCGATGGGGGCGAGCAAGCCCACCCGGATGCAGGGCGCCTTCGTCACCGAGAGCGAGATCGCCGCCGTCGTCAAGCACTGCAAGGAACAGCTCGGCCCCTCCTACCGGGACGACGTGACACCCGGCGGGGGCAAGAAGAAGGAGATCGACGAGGAGGTCGGCGACGACCTCGACCTGCTCTGCCAGGCGGCGGAGCTGGTGGTGTCCACGCAGTTCGGCTCGACTTCGATGCTTCAGCGCAAGCTGCGTGTAGGTTTCGCCAAGGCGGGCAGGCTCATGGACCTGATGGAGTCGCGCGGCGTCGTCGGACCGAGCGAGGGTTCGAAGGCGCGCGATGTTCTCATCAAGCCCGAGGAGCTCGATTCGGTGCTCGCAGTGCTCCGCGGGGAAAATAGCTCATGAGCGGGCAACCGTTTCCTCATTCCGTACGTCAAGTTGAACAGTTGCAACAGCCCGCCTGGGCCTGTCGGGTAGTCGGGCAATCCTGATGGCGGACAAAACCGGCCCCACCGGTTGCCGTCCGCTTTCCGCCCGGCCCTAGACTGAACCTCCAGCAGGTGGCTACACGCTCGAAAGGCGCCCTCGTGTCCATCGGCAATCCTCCTCCCGGTGATGACCGCACTCCCACCGACGAGCGGCCCACGGTCGGCCGTGTCCTCGCCCAAGCCCGTCGGGAAGCCGGCCTGACGATCGACGAGGTCAGCGGCAGCACGCGCGTTCGCGTGCCGATCGTGCACGCCATCGAACAGGACGACTACTCCCGCTGCGGCGGTGACTTCTACGCCCGCGGGCACATCCGGCTCATCGCCAGGGCCGTCGGCAGCGATCCGGACGCCCTGGTCGCCCAGTACGACGCCGAACACGGCTCTCCCGCGCCCACGCCCGCGTCGCAGATGTTCGAGGCGGAGCGGCTGCGCCCCGAGCGGCGCCGCCCCAACTGGACGGCCGCCATGGTGGCCGCCATCGCCGTGGTCATCGCCTTCGTCGGGTTCAATCTGTTCAGCGGGGGCTCCAAGGACTCCGGCGACCAGGCCGGCCAGCCGTCCGCCCCGGCGTCGGCCAAGCCGTCCACGGGCACCCAGTCCCACCAGGGCCAGCCCGGCGGCCAGCCCAAGAAGCCCGATCCCAAGGACAGCGCGATCGCCGCCGTCCCGGCCGACAAGGTGACCGTGAAGATCACCGCCGAGGAGGACAAGAGCTGGATCTCGGCCGTCAACGGCACCGGCCAGACCCTCTTCCAGAGCGTGCTGGAGAAGGGCGCCTCCAAGACGTTCACCGACGACAAGCAGATCAAGCTGGTCGTGGGCAACGCCGGCGCGGTCAAGATGTTCGTCAACGGCAAGGACCTCGGCCCCGCGGGCGACCAGGGCGAGGTGGTCCGGCTCAACTTCACCCCCGGCGATCCGCAGGCGGGCTGACGCGCCGGAGCGGACGGGCAGGAGGAACGGGGCCGGGCGCACGCCGACCGGCCCCGTCGGCGTTCCGGCGGCCGGGGCCCCGCTTCCGATCTTCAGTTCCGATGATCAGTTCCGATCATCGAGTCGTGGACCGAGCGACGGGTGACGGGCCGGGACAAAGTAGTCTGAGGCCATGCCCGAACGCCGCACAGTCGCCCTCGTCACCCTCGGATGCGCCCGGAACGAGGTGGACTCCGAGGAACTCGCCGGGCGTCTGTCGGCCGACGGCTGGGACCTGGTCGAGGACGCCGCGGACGCCGACGTCGCCGTCGTCAACACCTGCGGTTTCGTCGAGGCGGCCAAGAAGGACTCCGTCGACGCCCTCCTCGAGGCCAACGACCTCAAGGAGACCGGGCGCACCCGGGCCGTCGTCGCGGTCGGCTGCATGGCCGAGCGGTACGGCAAGGAGCTGGCCCAGGCCCTGCCCGAGGCGGACGGCGTGCTCGGCTTCGACGACTACGCCGATATCTCCGACCGGCTGCAGACCATCCTGTCCGGCGGCGTCCACGCCCCCCACGTGCCGCGCGACCGGCGCAAGCTCCTGCCCGTCAGCCCCGCGCGGCGCCAGGACACCAAGGGCGTGGCCCTGCCGGGACACGGCGGCGCGCCCGAGACCGGACCCGAGGACCTGCCGCACGGCGTGGCCCCCGCCTCCGGGCCGCGCACGCTGCGGCGGCGGCTGGACAGCGGCCCGTTCGCCTCGGTGAAACTGGCCTCCGGCTGCGACCGGCGGTGCTCCTTCTGCGCCATCCCGTCCTTCCGCGGCTCCTTCATCTCCCGGCGCCCCTCCGATGTGCTCACCGAGACGCGGTGGCTCGCCGAGCAGGGCGTCCGCGAGATCATGCTCGTCAGTGAGAACAACACCTCCTACGGCAAGGACCTCGGCGACATCCGGCTGCTGGAGACGCTCCTGCCGGAGCTGACCGAGGTCGACGGCATCGAGCGGGTGCGGGTCAGCTACCTTCAGCCCGCCGAGATGCGGCCGGGACTGATCGACGTCCTCACCTCGACGCCGAAGGTCGCCCCCTACTTCGACCTGTCCTTCCAGCACTCCTCGCCGACCGTGCTGCGCGCGATGCGCCGCTTCGGCGACACCGACCGCTTCCTCGAACTGCTGGAGCAGGTGCGGGCCAAGGCGCCGGAGGCGGGTGTGCGGTCGAACTTCATCGTCGGCTTCCCCGGTGAGACCGAGGCCGACGTCGACGAGCTGGAGCGGTTCCTGGTGGGCGCGCGCCTGGACGCGATCGGTGTGTTCGGCTACTCCGACGAGGACGGCACCGAGGCAGCCACCTACGAAGGCAAGCTCGACGAGGACGTGGTCGCCGAGCGGCTCGCCCGTATCTCGAGGCTCGCCGAGGAGCTGAGCGCGCAGCGCGCCGAGGAGCGCCTGGGCAGCACGGTCGAGGTGATGGTGGAGTCCGTCGAGGACGACGAGGTGGTCGGCCGAGCGGCGCACCAGGCCCCCGAGACCGACGGGCAGGTCGTGCTGACCGACGCCGACGGCCTCGTTGCGGGGCAGTTCGTGACGGCCAAGGTGGTCGACACCGAGGGTGTGGACCTCGTGGCCGAACGATGTGGGGCGGACGTATGAGCGGACTGCCCGCCCCCGGCACCCCCTCCCGGCGGCCGGCGCCGGCCGGTCCGGCGGGTCCGGTCCCGCCGATCAACACCCGGCGCACACCCGACCACCTCGGCGACCCGCCGGCGCACGCGGCCAGCGTGTGGAACATCGCCAATGTCCTGACGATGGTGCGGCTCGTCCTGGTGCCGGGCTTCGTGCTCCTGCTGGTCCACGACGGCGGGGACGATCCCGCGTGGCGCTCGTTCGCCTGGGCCGCCTTCAGCATCGCGATGATCACCGACCTTTTCGACGGCGAGCTGGCCCGGCGGCACAACACCGTCACCGACTTTGGCAAGATCGCGGACCCCATCGCCGACAAGGCGATCATGGGCTCCGCGCTGATCTGCCTGTCCGCCCTCGGCGACCTGCCGTGGTGGGTCACCGCGGTGATCCTCTTCCGTGAACTCGGGATCACCCTGATGCGCTTCTGGGTGATCAAGCACGGGGTCATCCCGGCCAGCCGCGGCGGCAAGCTCAAGACGCTGACGCAGGGCGTGGCGGTCGGGATGTACGTCCTGGTCCTCACCGGCCCCCTGGCCTCGCTGAGGGCCTGGGTGATGGCCGCCGCCGTGATCCTCACCGTGGTCACCGGGCTCGACTACGTCCGGCAGGCCGTCGTGCTGCGCCGGGAGGGGTTGCGCAAGGAGCGGGAGGCGCGGGGTGCCCCTCCGGAGACCGGTGGGGCGGCCCCGGAGCGGGGGACGGGGACGGGGCGTTGAGTCCGGCGGCCGAGGTGCTGGCCCTGCTCGAGGAGCGGGGGGCGACGCTGGCCGTCGCCGAGTCGCTCACCGGCGGCCTGGTGGCCGCGGAGCTGACGGGTGTACCGGGGGCCTCGCGCAGCTTCCGAGGGTCGGTCACGGCCTACGCGACCGACGTCAAGGCGTCGCTGCTCGGAGTCGAGCCGGGCTTGCTCCGCGGTCGGGGCGCGGTCGACCCGGACGTCGCCGAACAGATGGCCCGCGGAGTGAGGTCTGCGCTGAGCGCGAACTACGGAATCGCCACGACAGGGGTGGCAGGTCCCGATCCTCAGGACGGGAAGCCGGTCGGAACGGTATATGTAGCGGTGGCCGGACCTCGGGGTTCAGCCGTCGTTTCCCCTGTCGTGGCCGGAGACCGGGCCGCGATTCGCAGGGGCACGGTAGAAGCGGCGCTTGCGCTGCTGTGCGAGACATTGCGGGCAGAGCCGAGCATTTCCGCCATTCGTGGGAGCGGGGCGAGGAACAGTGGGGGAACATCGGATGTTTGCAGCCCTGAGTGAACACGACATTGCTCCCCGCACGCTCGAGGGCGAAGGCGGTACGGTGGGGCAAAGACGTTGCGGAACCGCGGTCCGAGGAGGGAGCCACCGATGATCCTGCTTCGTCGCCTGCTGGGTGACGTGCTGCGTCGGCAGCGCCAGCGTCAGGGCCGCACCCTGCGTGAGGTGTCGGCGTCTGCCCGCGTGTCGCTCGGTTACCTCTCCGAGGTCGAGCGCGGCCAGAAGGAGGCGTCGTCCGAGCTCCTTTCGGCGATCTGCGACGCCCTCGATGTGCGTATGTCGGAAGTCATGCGCGAGGTCAGTGACGACCTGTCCCTGGCAGAGCTGGCTCAGACCGAGCCGGTCCGTCCAGTGCTCGAGCCGGTCACATCGGTGCCCGACGACAGGGTGTCCATCGAGACCAGCAACCAGGCAGTGGATGTGGTCGCGGCCTGATCATGGGCCGCACGGCTGGCTCTACAGCGTGACAACAGAGCTTTTCGAGGTCCCGGACGGCTGAGCCGTCCGGGACCTCCGCGTTGTGCGGGACCTGTTCATGGGGCTGGGACGGGCTTCGTGGCCGCACCGCCCGAGGCCGGTGGGGCGGGGCGGGGGCTGGGGGGCCGGGGCTGGTGGGGTCGACCATCTCCCGGCCGGCGGTGGAATGGTCCGAATAGCCCGCCTGATGTGGGGCAGGGGCTGGGTGGACGGCGCACACGCGGCGCCAAGTGTTCGACCGCCAAGGAGGAGACAGTATGACTGTGGTGAAGAGCGCCCTGTCCGAAGACGCGCGCAAGGTCACCGGAGACGCCCTCCAAGGGGCGCTGGTCGATCTTCTGGACCTCTCGCTCGTGGCGAAGCAGGCGCACTGGAACCTCGTGGGGCCGCGATTCCGCTCGATCCACCTCCAGCTCGACGAGGTCGTCGCGACTGCCCGCACCTACTCGGACACCGTCGCCGAGCGTGCGGCCGCCCTCGGTGTGCCCCCGGACGGGCGTGCGGAGACCGTGGCCAAGACCAGTGGGCTGCCGTCGGCGGCGAACGGATGGATCAAGGACAAGGAAGCGATCAAGTACGTGATCGAGGCCTTCGCGGCGATCATCGGGCGGATGCGGGAGCGCATCGAGGCCACGGAGAAGCCCGACCCGGTCACCCAGGACATCTTCATCGGCCTGACGGCCGAGCTCGAGAAGGCGGCCTGGATGTTCCAGGCCGAGAACCACGCCTGAGGTCAGAAGCCCGCACATCCGCCGACCGCCGACCGCCGGCCGCCGGCGCCGAAGCGGCGCCCGCCCGGCCCGACGACGCGGACGCAGCGAACGCAGCGAACGCGGCCGTCCCCGGACCGAGTGGTCCGGGGACGGCCGCGGCCCTGTGGGGAGAGGCCGGTCGCGTTGCACCCGGATTCCTCGCGGGGCGGCGCTCACGGCAGGGATGCGCGGCTCGGCGCAAACCGTGCCAGGCACTGGCCACCGGCGCGGGGCCCTTGCCCCTTGCTTCTTGCCCCTTGCCTCTCCCTTCTCCACCCGCACGGTCCGGTCCCGCGGGGGCCGGTCCGCTGCTCCCACCGGGTGATAGTCGCGGCCGGATCGGGGAGGGAAGGGCTAGTGATCAACGCGCCGGGGAACTCTTCGGCGACCTCGGGGGTGTGCCGCGCCAACCGTCGAAGGAGGCGGCCATGCGAGGACTGCCGTGCTCCCGGGCTCCGCGAAGGCGGGGACTGCCGGGGGCCCGGGAACTGCTCATACGGGTGGCCGTGGCCATACCTGCGGTGGTGTGGTGGGGCGCCCTGCTGAGGCTTCTCATACGCCCCGAGGACAGCGGGCCGCTGGTGTCCGCCGTGGCGACGGCGGGCTGGAGCCTCGGCGTCATACCCGTCCACTGCACACTGAAGCGCAGGCCGCTGAGGCGGCGGGGCGCTCGGGGCGGCAATGGGGCGCAGGCGGGGGCAGCCGTGGCGGAAGCCGGGGGAGACATCGTCGGGGCCGGGAGAGCCGGGAGAGCCGGGGCAGTCGCCTTGGAAGTCGAGGGAGCCGGCAGCGGTCATGGCCGACCGCCCGGCCATCGCCGTTGGTGTCGCTTGTGATCTTTCGCGCCGTAGCGCGCGGACCCGGGCAACCGCACCGGAGCGAGACCGCCGCAACAGCGCAACCACCCGTATCTCGACGTGTAGGGACGCGCCGGGTCCCCGCTGGGCAGCGTGCCCTGGGTTCCGCCCCCCTTTCGTCGGCCGCCGCCCTGGTTCTTCGCGCGGCAGCGCGTGCCGCTACCAGGGCATGGCGACGCCGCCGTTGGGGCGCAGTATCTGGCCGGTGGTGAAGGACGAGGCGTCGCAGGCGAGGTAGAGCACGGCCGAGGCGATGTCGTCGGGCTCACCGACCCGGCCGAGCGGAGCCATCCGCCGCATCACCTCCTCGAAGGAGTTCTCCGGATCGTCGTCGTGGCGGGTCATCGCGGTCCTGACCCATCCCGGGGCCACAGCGTTCACCCGCACCCCGCTGCCGCCGAGCTCGGTGGCGAGCGTCCTCGTCAGCTGGACCACGGCGGCCTTGGCGACGCTGTAGCAGAGCAGCCCCGCGGTGCCGCTGTCGATGGCGCCCGAGGCCATGTTCACGATGCTGCCGAAGCCCTGCCCGGCCATGACGCGGCCGGCCTCCTGGCAGCCGTGGAGGACGCCTTTGAAGTTGACGGCGAGCACCCGGTCGAGGTCGGCGTCGCGGGTGTCCAGGACACGGCTGCGGTGCATGACCCCGGCGATATTGGCGGCGATGTCGAGTCGGCCGTGCACCTCGACGGTCCTGGCGACGGCGTCGGCCACCTGGGCACGATCGGCCACGTCCACCAGGACCGGCTCGGCCGCCCCGCCCCCGGCCGTGATCTCCTCGGCCGTGGCCTTGGCTCCCTCGCCGTCGATGTCGGCGCATGTGACGGCCGCGCCCGCTACCGCCAGGAGCACGGCGGTGGCCCGGCCGATGCCGTCGGCGGCACCGGTGACCAGGGCGGAGCGGCCGGTGAGGTCGAATGCCTGAAGGGGCATGGCCGTGAGGGTAGGCCTGAGCTGACGGACCGTCAATAACGCTTCCGTGGGCGGGGCGGAGCCGTCAGTAGCGGTTGTTCGGGGTGGGTGTCAGGCGGGTCGGCTCGGGCGCCGGGCCGCTCTGGCAGCGGGGGCACCAGAAGGTGATCCGGGCATCGGCGTGCTCACCCTGGTCGGCGCCGAGGATCCGGGTGCCGCAGCGGCGGCAGGGGCGTCCCGCGCGGCCGTAGACCCAGTTGCGGCGGCCCGGCCGGGTGTCGCCGGTGGTCACATGGCCGACACGGGACCGGTTCGCCTCCAGCAGCCGCTGGGCGAGCACGATCACGCGCTCCAGCCCCGGGACCTCGCCGACGGATGTCCACGGGGTGACTCCGCGAAGGAAGCACAGCTCGGACTTGTACACATTGCCGACCCCGGCGAGATTCCGCTGGTCGAGAAGGGCCTCGCCCATCGTGCGGCCCGGGTCGCACAGGAGTCGGCGCAGCGCCTCGGCCGGATCCCAGTCGGGGCCGAGAAGATCGGGGCCCAGATGGCCGACGGTGTCCTCCTCCTCGTCGGTGCGCAGCAAGTCCAGCACCGGGAGCCGGTAGCCCACGGCGGTCCGCTCGTCGTTCCCGAGGACGGCGCGGATCTGCCACTGGGGGCCGCCCTGCCACCGCTGCCCGCCGGAGTAGACATGCCACGAGCCGTCCATCCGCAGATGGGAGTGCAGCGTCAGGCCGCCCTCGACCCGGGCCAGCAGATGCTTCCCGCGCGAGACCACTTCCTCGACGCGCCGACCGGCGAGCTCCACGGTGGCCAGCTTGGGCACACGAAGGTCGGCCGTGGTCAGCGCCCGACCCGCCAAGGCCTCGTGCAGACGCCGTGCGGTCAGCCAGATCGTGTCGCCCTCGGGCATGCCTGTCCCGTCCCCTCACACCCTCAGCCGCAGGCCGCGAGGGGTCGGGTGGAACCCCGCGGCCTCCAGGGCATGGCCGAGCGGCGAGGTGAGCGCCGACTCCCCGTTGGCCCGCTCCACGGTGATCTTCCCCAGGGCGCCCTCGCGGACGGCCAGGGCGAGGGCGTCGACCGCCGCCTGAAGCCGCTCGGGCGTGGTCTCCCAGGCTATGAGCGATTTGCCGCCCCGCTCGACGTAGAGGATCAGCTCGCCGTCGACGAGGACGACCAGCGCGCCCGCCTTGCGGCCCGGCTTGTGCCCCGCGCCGTTCGGCGGCTCCGGCCAGGGCAGGGCAGCGCCATAGGCGTTGGCCGGGTCGGCCGCGGCGATGACCAGGGCGCCCTGCCGGTTCTTCCCCGCCGATGCCTCGGGTGCCCGCTCGCGTGCGGTGCTGACCGCCCTCAGCCGGTCCACCGCCCCGTCCGTCGCGAACTGGGCCGCTCCCAGCCCCTCCACGACATAGCCGCGCCTGGCCCGTCCGGTGTCCTCGAAGGCCGACAGCACCCGGTAGGCGGCGGAGAAGCCGCCCTGGACGCCCTCGGCCGCGACCGCGCCCCTGGTGACCACGCCGTGCCGGTCGAGCAGGGACTGGGCGAGGGCATGCGCCCGATGGGTGGGGTCGGTGATCCGCCCCTCCTGCCCGCCACCGGGCAGCACGGGCCCGGCCAGCAGCGACCAGCGCCCCGCCGTGGTGGGCGGCCCGGTCCGTGAGGCCGTCACCCGCGGCAGGCCGCCGCGGGTGAGCCCGCCGTACCGCCCGCGAGGCACCGAGCGCGGCGCCCGGTGGGCCGTGGAGCCCGCCGTGCGGCCGGAGCCGAGCAGCGAACGCAGCGGGGCCAGGGTGTCGTTCGTCAGGTGTCCCGCCCAGACGAGCTCCCACAGGGCGGCCGCCAGCGTCGGGTCGTCCACGCTCTCGCCGCTCGCCGCGGCCCGGTCCGCCAGCTGCCGGAAGAAGAGGCCGTATCCACCGGACAGGGCCTCCAGCAGGGCCCGGTGGACAGCGGAGAGCTCCAGCGGCTGCGCCTCGGGCAGTAGAAGGGGCGCGGTGTCGGCCGGATACAGCGACACCCAGCCGTCCTTGCCCGGCAGCGCGCCCGCTCCCGCCCAGACCACCTCGCCCGCCGCGGTGAGCTCGTCGAGCATCGAGGGGCGGTAGCCGGACACCCGGGAGGGCAGCACCAGCTTCTCCAGCGCCGAGGCGGGCACGGCCGCCCCCTGGAGCTGCTCGACCGCCCGCATCAATCCGTCGATCCCGCGCAGGCTGTGGGTGCCCATGTGCTGCCACTGCGGCAGGAAGGAGGCCAGCGCCGTGGGCGGCACGGGCTCCACCTCCTGCCGCAGCGCGGCCAGCGAACGCCGCCGCAGTCGGCGCAGCACTTCTGAGTCGCACCACTCATGGCCGACCCCGCCGGGCCGGAACTCGCCCTGCACCACCCGCCCGCCCGCCGCCAGGCGCTGGAGCGCCCCGGTGACCACGGCCGTGCCGAGGCCGAAGCGGGCCGCGGCCTCGGGCGCCGCGAACGGGCCATGGGTGCGGGCGTGGCGTGCCAGCAGATCGCCCAGCGGGTCCTTGACCGGCTCGGTGAACGCCTCGGGAACGCCCACGGGCAGGGCGGTGCCCAGCGCGTCCCGCAGCCGCCCGGCGTCCTCGATCGCGGCCCACCGCTCCTCGCCCGCGATCCGCACCCGGATGGCGCGGCGGGCCCGGCTCAGCTCCTCGGCCCACGCGGGCTCTCCACCGCGCTCCGCCATCTCCAGCGGGGTGAGCGGGCCGAGCATGCGCAGCAGGTCGGCAACACCTTCGACGTCCTTGGCCTTGCGCTCGTCGGTGAGCCGCTGGAGCTCGCGTTCCAGCTCGGTGAGCACATCGGCGTCCAGCAGCTCACGCAGCTCCGCCTGGCCCAGCAGCTCGGCCAGCAGCCTGGAGTCGAGCGAGAGCGCCTGCGCCCGCCGCTCGGCCAGGGGGGAGTCGCCCTCGTAGAGGAACTGCGCGACATATCCGAACAGGAGTGACCTGGCGAACGGCGACGGCTCGGGCGTCGTCACCTCGACCAGCCGGACCTTGCGCGATTCGATGTCGCCCATCAGCTCGGCCAGCCCCGGCACGTCGAAGACGTCCTGAAGGCACTCGCGCACGGCCTCCAGCACGATGGGGAAGGAGCCGAACTCCGAGGCCACCTGGAGCAGTTGCGACGCCCGCTGCCGCTGCTGCCACAGCGGGGTTCGCCTGCCGGGATTCCGGCGCGGCAGCAGCAGCGCCCTGGCCGCGCACTCGCGGAACCGCGCCGCGAACAGGGCCGAGCCGCCGACCTGGTCGGTCACCAGCTGCTCGACCTCGCCGGCCTCGAACGCCACCGCGTCCGCGCCGACCGGGGGAGTGTCCGGATCGATCTCCTCGTGCGCCACCGCCTGCCCGGGCACGGGCGGCGGCGAGTCCAGGAAGTCCAGCCCCATCAGATCCGCGTCCGGAAGGCGCAGCACGATCCCGTCGTCGGCGTGCATGACCTGGGCGTCCATGCCGTAGCGCTCGCTGAGGCGGGCACCGAGGGCCAGCGCCCACGGCGCGTGCACCTGGGCGCCGAACGGGGAGTGGATCACCACCCGCCAGTCGCCCAGCTCGTCCCGGAAGCGCTCGACCACGATCGTACGGTCGTCCGGCACATGCCCGCAGGCCCGGTGCTGCTCGTCGAGATACGCCAGGACGTTGTCCGCCGCCCACTCGTCGAGACCCGCCCGCGACAGCCGCTCACGGGCGGACTCGGGCGCAATCCGCCCGATCTCGCGCAGGAAGGCGCCCACCGCGCGGCCGAGCTCCAGCGGGCGGCCGAGCTGGTCGCCCTTCCAGAACGGCAGCCTTCCGGGGACGCCGGGCGCCGGGCTGACCAGCACGCGGTCCCGGGTGATGTCCTCGATCCGCCACGAGGTCGTGCCGAGGGTGAACACATCGCCGACCCGCGACTCGTAGACCATCTCCTCGTCGAGCTCGCCGACCCGGCCGCCGCCCTTCTTCGGGTCGGCGCCGGCCAGGAACACGCCGAACAGGCCGCGGTCGGGAATCGTGCCGCCCGAGGTGACGGCGAGCCGCTGCGCCCCCGGGCGCCCGTTCACCGTGCCCGCCACGCGGTCCCACACCACTCGGGGCCGCAGCTCCGCGAAGGCGTCCGACGGATACCGCCCGGCGAGCATGTCCAGGACCGCCTCGAACGCCGACTGCGGCAGCGAGGCGAAGGGAGCCGCCCGGCGCACCAGCGCCAGCATCTCCTCCACGTCCCAGGAATCCATCGCGGTCATCGCCACGATCTGCTGGGCGAGCACGTCCAGCGGATTGCTGGGCACCCGGAGGGCCTCGATACCGCCGGAGCGCATCCGCTCGGTGACCACGGCGGCCTGGACGAGATCGCCCCGGTACTTGGGGAAGACCACGCCCGTGGAAACGGCCCCCACCTGGTGGCCCGCGCGCCCGACCCGCTGCAGCCCGGAGGCCACCGACGGCGGCGACTCCACCTGCACCACCAGGTCCACCGCGCCCATGTCGATGCCCAGCTCCAGGCTGGAGGTGGCCACCACGGCGGGCAGCCGACCCGCCTTGAGGTCCTCCTCGACCAGCGCGCGCTGCTCCTTCGACACCGATCCGTGGTGGGCGCGGGCGAGCAGCGGCGGCGCCCCCTTGGCGGCGCCCGCCTCGGCCATGATCTGAGCCGGTGAGTGCGCCTCCGGCAGCGGCTCCCCGGTGGCGCGCTCGTAGGAGATCTCATTGAGCCTGTTGCACAGCCGCTCGGCGAGGCGGCGGCTGTTGGCGAAGACGATGGTCGAGCGGTGCGCCTGCACCAGATCGGCGATGCGCTCCTCCACATGAGGCCAGATCGAGGCCTGCTGCTCCGGCCCGGCCGCGGCGCCGCTGTGCTCCGAGGCGGGTGAGCCGCCGAGCTCTCCCATGTCCTGGACCGGCACGACCACCGAGAGGTCGAACTCCTTGCCCGACGGCGGCTGGACCACGCTCACCTTGCGCTGCGGCGACAGGAAGCGGGCCACCTCGTCCACCGGCCGGACGGTCGCGGACAGCCCGATCCGGCGCGCGGGCCGGTCCAGCAGCTGGTCGAGCCGCTCGAGGGTCAGCGCCAGGTGCGCCCCCCGCTTGGTGCCCGCCACCGCGTGCACCTCGTCGAGGATCACGGTCTCGACACCGCTGAGCGCCTCGCGCGCCGACGAGGTGAGCATGAGGAAGAGGGACTCGGGGGTGGTGATGAGGATGTCCGGCGGCTTGGTGGCCAGCGCGCGCCGCTCGGCGGCCGGGGTGTCGCCGGACCTGATGCCGACCCGCACCTCCGGCTCGGGCCGGCCGACGCGGACGGCGGCGTGCTTGATGCCGGTGAGCGGGCTGCGCAGATTCCGCTCGACATCGACGGCGAGGGCCTTGAGCGGGGAGACGTAGAGCACCCGGCACCGCTTGCGGGCCTCGGCGGGCGGAGGCGTCGACGTCAGCTGGTCGAGCGCGGCCAGGAACGCGGCGAGCGTCTTCCCGGAGCCCGTGGGAGCGACCACCAGCACGTCGCAGTCCTCGCCGATGGCCTTCCAGGCCCCCGCCTGCGCGGCCGTGGGCGCGTGGAAGGCCCCCGCGAACCACTCACGCGTGGCGGGGGAGAACGCGGCCAGGGCTTCGGACGCGGTCGGCTCGGACGAGGGCTGGTGCGCCATGTCTCCATCCTGCCTGGCACCACTGACAAACGGGTGCGGCCTCCGGTTCGGGCCCGGGCGGACCAATACATCCGGGCATTTCATTGCACTTACGCATAAGGTGACTGCGGAGAGTGATCGGATGATCGCACACAACGACCGCGGGAGGTGCGGTGGACCGGACGCGGACGGGCCCCCGAGCGCCCGCGGTGCGCAATCTGGCGCTGTGCGCACTCCTCCTGTCCGCCCTGGGCGGCGGTGTCACGGACTCCGCCCCCCGCCGCACGTATCTCAGCTATGTCGTGGTGGCCGCACGGCCGGACGCCGTGGGCGCGGCGACCGCGGCGGCGGCCGTGCGCGCGGCAGGCGGTGTCACCGGCCCCGTCCACCCGCGCATCGGCGTCGTCGTCGCCTACTCCACCGACCGGCGCTTCGCCGCGCGAGTGCGCCGGACCCCCGGCATCGGCGCCGCCGGAGCCACCCGCACCGCCCCGTTCCCGGTGCCCCCGGTGTCTCCCCCCGGCGGCCCGGTGCCGCTGCCCATGGCCGGAGCGGGGAAGGACGGCGCCCCGGCGCCCGCCCCGCGCGCCTCCGCGCCCCGGGCACGCGGCGGCCCGCCCGTCGACGTACCGCCGATCGTCCCCGACCCGCGCGAGCAGCCCTCCTGGAACCTTTCCATGATCGGCGGTGACCGGTCCGTTGACGCAGCCGGACCCGAGGCCCTGCGCCGCACCGTCGTCGCCGTCCTCGACTCGGGTGTCGACGACACCCATCCCGACCTGCGGGCGGCCGTCGACCCGGCCCGCTCGGCCTCGTGCGCTTCCGGCCACGCCGACCCCTCTCCCGGAGCGTGGCGGCCGCTGTCGTTCCTGCCCGACAACGGCCACGGCACCCACATCGCCGGCACCATCGCCGCCACCCGCGACGGCCACGGCATCACGGGCATCGCCACGGGCGCGCGGATCGCGGCGGTGCGGCTGCTGGACACGGCGGGCCAGTACTACGCGGAGAACATCGTCTGCGGCTTCATGTGGGCCGCCGACCACGGCGCCCGGGTGATCAACAACAGCTACTTCTCCGACCCCTGGAAGTACAACTGCCCCGGCGACCGCGACCAGGCCGCCGTCACCAGCGCCGTGGCCCGCGCCGTCTCCTACGCCCAGCGGCGCGGCGCCCTGGTGGTCGCCTCCGCGGGCAACGACGGCCAGGACCTCGACGCATCCCGGGTCGACCGCCGCAGCCCCAACGACCACGCGGCGGGCGCCAAGCCGCCCACGCGCCACCTCGGCGCGGACTGCATCCGCCTGCCGGGGGAACTCCCCGGCGTCGTCGGCGTCACCGCCGTCGACCGCAGCGGGGCACTGGCCGCCTACTCCAACTACGGCGCCGGACGCGGCTGGCTGGCCGCCCCCGGCGGCGACCCCGACGCGGGCCCCGAGGGACAGATCGTCTCGACCTGGCCGGGCGGCCGCTACGCCGCGCTCTCCGGCACCTCGATGGCCGCCGCCCACGTCAGCGCCGCCGCCGCGGTGGAGGCTGCGGACCACCCCGGTGCGAACGCCGACCTGCTGCACACCCTGCTCACCCGCGCCGCCGTCCCCCGCGACTGCCCCTCGGCCGTGGGCAGGGGCGGCGGCTGCCCGGGCGACGCGTACTACGGTCGCGGTCTGCTGGCCCTGCCCGCCCCGGAGACGGGCACGGAGTCGGGCACGGCCACGGAGACCGCTACGGAGTCGGGCACGGTCACTGGCACGGAGTCGGGCGCGGAGGCCGCTACGGAGACGGACACGGGCACGGGCACCGGCACGGGCACGGAGTCGGACACGACTGGAACGGAGTCGGGCACGGCCACGGGCACAGAGTCCGGCACGGTCACGGGCGCGGAGACGGGCACTGGCGCGGAGACCGGCACGGGCACGCGCACGGAGACGGGCACGCGCACCGGCACGGCGGGCTGAGCGCTCCGGACCCAGGAGCACCGGGACGGCAGAATGGGGGGATGGGAGCGGGGGAGAGCGCACACTACTGGCAGCATCCCGGGGTGCCCGGGGTGGACCTGCTGCGGGCGCGGTTCGTCCGGCACGCGTTCACCCGGCACACCCATGACACCTATGTGATCGCGGCCGTCACCCGGGGCGTCGAGGAGTTCCACTACCGGGGCACGGTCGAGCGCGCGGGACCGGGCACGGTGGCGATGGTCAACCCCGACGGCCCGCACACCGGCCACGCCGGGGTCCCCGAGGGCTGGAGCTACCACGTGCTGTACCCGGCCGTGGACGTCGTCGGGCGGATAGCCGAGGAGGTCTCCTCCGCGCGCGGCACCCCCTCCTTCCGTGACGCCGTGGTGGCCGACCCCCGCAACGCCGCACTGGTCACCGCCGTGCACCGCGCCGCCGAACGGGACGACGCCCTCGCCGCCGACAGCCTGCTGCGCATCGTCGTCGCCCGGCTCCTGCGCACCCACGCCGAACCCCTGCCCGCCCGGCCCACACCGGGCGCCGGGGCCCGCGCCGCCGCCCGGGCCCGCGAGATCCTCGAGGAGCGCATGGCGGACCCGCCCAGCCTGGAACAGCTCGCCGCGGAGGTGGGCACGGCCCCGTTCTCCCTTCTGAGGGCGTTCCGCGACGCGTACGGGCTGCCGCCGCACGCCTGGCTGACCGGCGCCAGGGTGCGCCGGACCCGCGCTCTGCTGGACGCGGGCATCACCCCCGCGCAGGCCGCCGCCGAGGTCGGCTTCCACGACCAGCCGCACCTGAACCGGCACTTCACCCGCATCGTCGGCGTCCCCCCGGGGATCTACCGGCAGGGGCGCAAGAACGTACAAGACCTCTCCGAAGAGCCTCGCCTACGGTGAGGACGTGACCCCTCCATCGGCCCAGGACCCTTCCCGCCTGCCTCCTTCCCACGTCGCCGACGACGGCAGCCGCGCCGTCGTCCGCGACGCGCTCGGTGTCGGCATCGCCGTGGGCGCCTCGGGCTTCGCGTTCGGCGTGACGGCGGTCGGCGCGGGACTCGGCCCCGCCCAGGCGTGCGCGATGAGCCTGCTCGTCTTCACCGGCGCCTCCCAGTTCGCCCTCGTCGGCGCGCTCGGCTCGGGCGGCAACCCGCTCGCCGCCGTCGCCGGGGCATTCTTCCTCGGCGTCCGCAACGCCTTCTACGGGCTGCGCCTGTCCGAACTGCTGGGACTGCCCCGCTGGGTCCGGCCGCTCGCCGCCCAGATGGTCATCGACGAGACCACCGCCGTGGCGCTGCCGCAGCCGGACCGGCGCCGCGCCCGCATCGGATTCCTCGTCACCGGGCTGACCCTGTACGTGCTGTGGAACCTCACCACCCTGCTCGGCGCCCTCGGTGCGGGGGCCCTGGGCGACCCCAGGAGGCTCGGTCTCGACGCCGCCGGTCCCGCGGTGTTCCTCGCCCTGCTCGCGCCGATGCTGCACGGCACCCGTGAACGGCTGGTCGCGGGCTCCGCGGTCGTCATCGGCCTCGGCCTTCTCCCGGTGCTGCCCGCCGGCGTGCCGGTCCTGGCCGCGGGGCTGGCCGCGCCCATCGTCCTCGCCCTGTACGGGCTGCGGGGCCGCGGTGCGCGGGCCGACGGGGCGCCGGTCCGCGACGCACAGGATGAGCGGGGCGGCCAGGAGAAGCCGGAGGCACGCGAGAACGCCCGCGAGAAGCCGGACGCACGGGAGAACGCACCTGATGGGCCGGACGCACGGGAGAACGTACCCGATGGGCCGGACGCACGGGAGAACGCACCCGATGGGCCGGACGCACGGGAGAAGGAGGCCCACCGATGACCACCTGGCTCGCCATCCTCGGCACTGCCCTGAGCTGCTACCTGGTCAAGCTACTCGGCCTCTCGGTCCCCGCCGGGGTGCTGGAGCGGCCGCTGGTGCGCCGGCTCGCCGCCCTGGTGCCGATCGCCCTGCTCGCGGCGCTCACCGGCATCCAGACGTTCGGCGACGGCCGGGCGCTGACCCTCGACGCCCGTGCCGCCGGAGTCGCGGCCGCCGCCGCGGCCCTGCTCCTGCGGGCGCCCTTCCTCGTCGTCGTGGCGGCCGCCGTGGTGGTCACCGCCCTGGTGCGCGCTCTGGGCTGAGACCGGGCTCGCGCCCGTACGCCCGCAGGGTGCGCAGCGCCTCGATCGTCACTATCGGCCGCCACTCCAGACGGGTGCCCGGAGCCCACTCCCGCCAGCGGATCGGCCAACCGCCGTCGTCCTCCTGGGCGGCGGCGAGCGCGTCGAGGGCCCGTTCCATCTCCGCGTCCGAGAACCACCGCCGGGCGAGCGAGTCGGGAGTGCGGGCGTAGTCGTACGCGAAGTGGTGCTCGCCCGGCGCATAGCCGGGAGAGACGGGCAGCACCGAGGCACGGCGGGGCTCGAGCACGACCAGCTGGCGCTCGCGCACGATCCTGCCCAGGCGGGCGGCGGCGCGCTCGGCACGGGCCCGGTCCGGGACCCCGTCGAGGAACGCCACCGCCGCCTCGGCCTCGTACGGGTGCGTGCGGTCGAGCGACTCCACGGCCCGCCAGCAGAACTCGGTGGCGCGGAACAGCCACGCGTGCCACACCTCGTTGCGGTGCAGGGTGCCCACGACTGCCCCGGTGGCCAGCAGTTCGCTCGGCGGGTCGTCGGGCACCCGCAGATAGGGCGGGTGCGGGTAGTCGCGCAAGGAGGGCAGGACGGCGGGCAGCGCGCCGTCGTGGTTGGTGACCGTGGTCAGCCACCGGCAGATCCGTTCCGCGTGCTGCCCGCCGCACAGCCCCAGCTCGTCCAGCAGGCGCAGCGCCGTCATCGTGGGCAGCGGCTGGCTGGACGGACCGCGCACATCGGGTTCGAGGGCGTGCCCGTACCCGCCGTCCTCGTTGGCATAGGCGGACAGCGCGGTCTCCACGGGGCCGGGGTCCGCGCCGCGGAAGAGATGGGCGAATCGTCTCTGCTCCAGGACACGGCCCGTCAGCCAGATGAAGCGTTCGGCACGGGAGAGGGGGTCGGCGGAAGGGGCGGCGAGTGGGTCCGCCGCGGCAGTGGGGGATTCAGCCATACCGGGCACAGTAGGCGCGGCGGGCCGCCCGCGGCGCGGTCCCGGCGGCACTGCACCCGGCCGTGGGAACGCTCGCCCGCCG
Organism: Wenjunlia tyrosinilytica; assembly: GCF_014646055.1. Classification (GTDB taxonomy): domain Bacteria; phylum Actinomycetota; class Actinomycetes; order Streptomycetales; family Streptomycetaceae; genus Wenjunlia; species Wenjunlia tyrosinilytica. The sequence goes on along the minus strand of NZ_BMMS01000016.1, from coordinate 187,977 downwards.
AGGCGGGATACTGGAGCGCATGAGGTTGACGGAGTTCTGGCGGCGGATGCGCGCTCACTTCGGGGAGGCGTACGCCGACTCGTTCGCCCGCGACCATGTCATGTCCCAGCTCGGCGGGCGCACCGTGATGGAGGCGCTCGACGCGGGGTGGGACGCGAAGGATGTCTGGCGCGCGGTGTGCGCGGCCATGGACGTGCCCGCGTCGAAGCGCTGAATGAAAGCTGTCGCACGGAAGCGCTGAACGAAAGCTGTCGCACGGAAGCTCTCGTCAAGGAAGCCGCCTGCTCGACGGGTGCGCCGAACGGCGTGGCTCGACGGCGGTGTTGGGCGGCAACGGCGCCCGGCCGTGCCGGACGGGTGGCGCCAGGGGTTAGCCGCGGCGCACGCGGTAGGCCAGACTGACCGCGTGCCGAGCAGTGATCAGATACCGCAGACGTCGGGCGAGCCATCGGACGGGACACCGGGTGGCGACGCCGAGGGAGACGCCGCCGACGGCGAGGCCGCCGAGGGAGACACCGCCGAGGGAGACACCGCCGGTCGCGACGGCGACCGCGACGGTTCTCCCGGCCGTGGCGGTGAACGCGACCGCGACCGGATGCCGCGGTGGCTTCCGCGCGCCATGCTCCTGGCGTTCGCGCTGTTCGGCGCGTTCCGCTTCGTCAGCTGGGCCTTCCATCAACTGCTGGGCCTGCTGATGTCGGTGCTGATCGCGTTCTTCCTGGCGCTCGCGGTGGAGCCGGCGGTGGACCGCATGGCCGCGCGCGGGATGCGCCGGGGACTGGCGACGGGCGTTGTCTTCCTCGGCCTGCTGCTGTTCGCCGCGGGGTTCACCGCCGCGCTCGGCTCCTTGCTGATCGACCAGATCCGCACGATGGTGGAGAACCTGCCCGACTACATCAACTCCGTGATCCTGTGGATCAACAGCACCTTCGACCAGAAGCTGTCCCCGGGCAAGGTGCAGGAGAACGTCCTGCACTCGAGCTGGCTGCGCAGGTATCTGCAGGAGGGCGCCTTCAGTGTGTGGGGGCTGTCCGCCACCGTGCTCAGCGCGGTGTTCAAGGGGCTGACCATCACCTTGTTCGCCTACTACTTCGCCGCCGAGGGGCCGAGGCTGCGCCGGGCGGTGTGCTCGGTCCTGCCCCCTGCACGCCAGGCCGAGGTGCTGCGGGCGTGGGAGATCGCCGTCGCCAAGACCGGCGGATACCTCTACTCGCGCGCGCTCATGGCGATCGTCTCGGCGGTCGCCCACTACATCCTCTTCGAGTTCGTGGGGGTCCCCTACGCGCCCGCGCTGGCGGTCTGGGTGGGCCTGGTCTCGCAGTTCATCCCCACGGTGGGCACCTACATGGCCGGGGCGCTGCCCATGCTGCTGGCGTTCACCGTCGATCCGTGGGACGCGCTGTGGGTGCTCGTCTTCGTGGTGATCTACCAGCAGTTCGAGAACTACCTGCTCCAGCCCCGCATCACGGCGAGGACCGTGGACATCCACCCGGCGGTCGCGTTCGGCTCCGTGATCGCCGGAACGGCGCTGATGGGCGCGGTCGGCGCGCTCATCGCCATCCCGGCGACGGCGACCCTCCAGAGCTTCTTGGGCGCGTACATCAAACGTTACGAAGTGACGGATCCTCGGGCCCAGCAGCGGATCCGGCGGCGGTCGGGCGCCTCGGCGGCGGCCGTGGTGCGCCGGATGTTCCGCCGCTGACTCTTCCCGCCGCCGGCCGTCGCCGCTGTCTGTTCGGCCGGTGACCGTTTCGCCGCTGCCTGTCCGGCCGCTGTCCGTTCCGCCGTTGCTTGTTCTGCCGTCGCTTTGTTCTGCCGCTGACCTGGCATTTCCCCTTCCGGTCCAGGGCACGGTGCGCCCCGGACCGACAATCGAACATCCATTCCCATAGGATGGTGGGCGGTGAGTTGTCCACAGGTCGGGTACGAGCCGGGGCGCGATGTCAGTGGGACCGGCTAGCGTCGTGGACGTGAAGCGCTCGACACAGACCCCCAGGGTGGAACCGATGGCAGGAACCGACCGCGAGAAGGCGCTGGACGCCGCGCTCGCACAGATTGAACGGCAGTTCGGCAAGGGTGCCGTCATGCGCCTCGGAGACGGCGCGCGCGAGCCGGTGGAGGTCATCCCGACGGGGTCGACCGCCCTCGACGTCGCCCTCGGCATCGGCGGGCTCCCGCGCGGCCGGGTCGTCGAGATCTACGGTCCGGAGTCCTCCGGCAAGACGACCATGACCCTGCACGCGGTGGCGAACGCGCAGAAGATGGGCGGCGCGGTGGCGTTCGTGGACGCCGAGCACGCGCTCGACCCGGAGTACGCCAAGAAGCTCGGAGTCGACACCGACTCGCTCATCATCTCCCAGCCGGACACGGGTGAGCAGGCGCTCGAGATCGTCGACATGCTCGTGCGCTCCGGCGCGCTCGACCTCATCGTCATCGACTCCGTGGCCGCGCTGGTGCCGCGGGCGGAGATCGAGGGCGAGATGGGCGACTCCCACGTCGGCCTCCAGGCCCGCCTGATGAGCCAGGCCCTGCGCAAGATCGCCGGCGCGCTGAACCAGTCGAAGACCACCGCGATCTTCATCAACCAGCTCCGCGAGAAGATCGGCGTGATGTTCGGCTCGCCCGAGACCACGACCGGTGGCCGCGCGCTGAAGTTCTACGCCTCCGTGCGTCTGGACATCCGCCGCATCGAGACCCTCAAGGACGGCACCGAGGCCGTCGGCAACCGCACGCGCGTCAAGGTCGTCAAGAACAAGATGGCCCCGCCCTTCAAGCAGGCCGAGTTCGACATCCTCTACGGCCACGGCATCAGCCGCGAGGGCGGCCTGATCGACATGGGCGTGGAGCACGGCTTCATCCGCAAGTCGGGCGCCTGGTACACGTACGAGGGCGACCAGCTCGGCCAGGGCAAGGAGAACGCCCGTAACTTCCTTCGGGACAACCCCGACCTCGCCGACGAGGTCGAGAAGCGGATCAAGGAGAAGCTGGGCATCGGCCCGAAGCTCGACGCCCCGGCGGCCGCGGCCGAGCCCGCCGCCAAGGCGGCAGAGGAGCCCGCGGCCCCGGCGAAGGCCGTCGCTGCCACGGCCAAGGGCGCGAAGGCGGCGAAGGCGACCGCGACCGTCAAGAGCTGAGGCGGGAGTGCGGGAGGAGACGGGCGCCCTCTCCGGTAGTGGCGGTCCCGGCACCGGGAGCGAGGGGCCGCCGAAACGGGGGCGGAGAGGGCGCCGCAGGACCGACGGGGAGGAGCCGACGCCTCCCCGCGATCCCGAGGAGGCGGCACGCGCGCTGTGCCTGCGCCTGCTGACGGGCACTCCGCGCACTCGTGGGCAACTCGCCGAAGCCATGCGCCGCAGGGACATCCCCGAGGACGTGGCCGAGCATGTCCTGGCCAGATTCGAGGATGTGGGGCTCATCGACGACAGCGCCTTCGCCAACGCCTGGGTCGAGTCCCGGCACCACAGCCGCGGCCTGGCCCGGCGCGCCCTCGCGCGCGAGCTGCGCACGCGGGGAGTGGACGGCGAGCTGGTGGACGAGGCGGTCGGGCAGCTCGACGCCGCACAGGAGGAGGCCACGGCCCGCGAGTTGGTGGAGCGCAAACTCCGCGCGACGCGCGGCCTCGAGCGCGAGAAACGCATCCGCCGCCTCGCCGGATTGCTCGCCCGCAAGGGCTACAGCGAGGGCCTCGCCCTGAGCGTGGTCCGCGCGGCGCTGGAGGAGGAAGGCGAAGACGCGGAGGCGCTGGAGCAGTACCTCCCCGAGTGAACACCCCTGGACGGGTGGCCCGGGGATCCGTTTCACGAGTGACGAGGCCGCCCTCCCCGCGGCGACCCGCGCGGGGTGGCCGGAAGACCTCGCGAGTGTCCCCGAGGCGGATACGGGACGGGCAGATACGAGGGCGGGCAGCTATGAGTGCGGGCAGCGCCGGTCCAGGCGATCCGGGAGATCCGGTCATGAGTGACCCGGACACCTCGCGAGTGTCCCGGAGGCGGATACGGGGACGGGCAGATGCGGGGGCGGGCAGCGCCGGTCCAGGCGATCCGGGAGATCCGGTCACGAGTGACCCGGACACCTCGCGAGTGCCGAGAGACCGGTAGGGGACGGGCAGATGCGGTCCGGGTGACCGGCAGGATCCGCTCGTGAGTGACGAGCAGGCCCATCTCCCCGGTGATCGCCCCACCGGTGCGGGTGGCGCGGACGTGAGGTCCGGGGACCGGAGGTCCCCTCGACGGGCGGGGGGGGGGACCGGGCGGCCCGTGCGCGGGTGACCGAGCGACCCGCTCATGAGTGACCCAGGCCCCTCGGGCCGGGTGCCGTTCGGGGGTTGTCGGTTTTCTTGACCCTGACTCTGCGGCGCCCTAGCCTCACAGTGAGTGAGGGGCAGCCTCGCCGAACACGCAAGGCCGAACACGTCTCCAGCAGTGTCCGGAACAGAAGCCGAGCAGGCCACGACCGACCATTTCCGAACCGCCCTCCCGTCCGGTCCGCCACAGGATCCGGTGCGCCTGCAGTCGGCACCCGGTTCACACGCAGGGGTGGCGTCTTCCCTTTTCGGGTTCACCCGTACGGGTAATCGGTCCTGGTCCTCGCGGTGACGCGGCACCGCGTCCCGTCTGTCCTGCTCCGGTGTCGGCCGAGGGCTGCCGTGGCGCGCGGGAGAACGGGAGTTGGGGCCATGGAGCTCGCGCTGGGGACCGGGTCGGGTCTGTCCATTCTCGCGACCATCGCCGCCGTGCTCATGTGGCGGCTTCGTTCGACGGCCCGTCAGGAGGCCGAGGCCATCAAGGCCGTGGCCCACGAGGACGCCCGCCGGGCCACGGAGGAGGCGGAGGAGGAGATCCGGGCGCTCAAGAACGAGGTGCGTGAGCTGCGCGCCGATCTCGAACGGCGCGAGCAGCGGCTGGCCGACCGCGAGGAGCGCATCGATGCCGAGGCGGACCGGATCCAGCTCGCCAGGCGCGAACTCGCCTCGGCCGAGCGGGTCGTGGAGGCCAAGCGGGCAGAGCTGCGGGACGTGGCGGACGACCGCCGCCGGATCCTGGAGCGCGCCGCCGGGCTGACCGCCGCCGCGGCCAGGGCCGAGCTGGTCAAGACCCTGGAGAACCAGGCCAAGCGCGAGGCCGCCGTGCTGGTCAGGGACATCGAGAACGCCGCCCGTGAGCGCGGGGAGGAGCGGGCCCGCAGGATCGTGGCGTCCGCGATCCAGCGCGTGGCCGGCGAGCAGACCGCCGAGTCCGTCGTCTCCGTGCTCCACCTGCCCAGCGACGACATGAAGGGCCGGATCATCGGCCGTGAGGGGCGCAACATCAGGGCCTTCGAGTCGGTCACCGGGGTGAACCTGATCATCGACGACACCCCCGAGGCCGTCCTGCTGTCCTGCTTCGACCCCGTGCGCCGGGAGGTCGGCCGGCTCACCCTGGACTCCCTGGTCGCCGACGGCCGCATCCACCCCCACCGGATCGAGGAGGTCTACGAGCGCAGCAATGCCGAGGTCGAGCAACTGTGCCAGCGGGCGGCGGAGGAGGCGCTCGTGGATGTCGGGATCACCGATGTGCACCCGGAACTCGTACGGCTGCTGGGCCGCCTGCGCTACCGCACCTCCTACGGCCAGAACGTGCTCGGCCATCTCGTCGAGTCGGCGCACATCGCCGCGATGATCGCCTGCGAACTCGGCCTGGACCCGGCGCCGGTCAAACGCGGCACGATGCTGCACGACATCGGCAAGGCCCTCACTCATGAGGTCGAGGGCAGCCATGCCCATATCGGCGCGGACGTCGCCCGCCGCTACGGCGAGGACGAGGACGTCGTGCACGCCATCGAGGCGCACCACAACGAGGTGGAGGCGCGCACCGTCGAGGCCGTGCTGACCCAGGCCGCCGACGCCATCTCAGGAGGGCGGCCCGGTGCCCGGCGCGAATCGCTGGAGGCGTACGTCAAGCGCCTGGAACGCCTGGAGCGCATCGCCGCCTCCCACGAGGGTGTGGGCAAGGTCTTCGCCATGCAGGCGGGCCGCGAGATCCGGGTGATGGTGCGCCCGGACGAGGTGGACGACCTCCAGGCGCAGGTGATCGCGCGTGATGTGGCCAAGCAGGTCGAGCAGGAGCTGACCTATCCGGGCCAGATCCGGATCACCGTGGTGCGGGAGAGCCGCGCCACGGAGTACGCGCGCTGACGACCCTGCGAGCGCACCGACGCGACTCGAATGCCTGTCCGATAACAGGCCGGGCGGCCCAGGCGCCACCCTTCAGCCGGTACCCACCCGGTCCTGGGACTGCTCCGCCTCGGTCTCCGCCTCCGCTTCCGGCGAGCCGCCCCGCGCCAGTTCGGCGCTCGCGTGCAGCTCCGCCGGACGGAAGCCGTTCATCACCGCCGCCAGATGCCCGTCGGGGCGCACCAGCAGGACGGTGTGGGCCGTCGAGCCCGGATAGGTCTCGGCGACCAGCAGCTCCGCCGGGACGGGCAGGGCGGCGGTGGCCGCGGACAGGGCGGGCATCAGTCCGGCGGACAGCCAGTGCCTGCTGTCCCACACCCCCGTCCCCGGTGCCACCAGCACGACCAGCAGATCGCGCCCGAGCCGCTCCCGCAGCCGGGTGCGGGAACCGTCGAGCGCGGTGACCGGCACATCGTCGACCTGCCCGCCCACCGGAGTGTCGGTGGTGGCCGAGGACGAGGGGGCCGAGAGCCTGGAGCGGCGGTAGACCGACGGGCCGCCGAGCAGCCCCGTCCCCACATTCCCGTCGCTCAGCAGGGAGCCGTGCTTGCGCGCCGGCCCCGACAGCAGGGAGCGGCGCGCCGACCGCAGCGCCCCCGAGGAGCGCAGCAGCGGCAGCGCCTGGTCGGCGGCCCGCAGCCGGGCGCCGACCGCGCCGCGCCGCTCGGCCTGGTAGCTGTCGAGCAGGGTGTCCGAGGCGTGGCGGTGCCAGGCGGCGGCGAGCTTCCAGGCGAGGTTGTCGACGTCGCGAAGGCCCTCGTCGACGGACTGCACACCCAGCGCCCCGAGCTGGTGCGCCGCGTCCCCGGCCAGGAACGCCCGTCCGACGCGCCATCGCTGCGCCAGCCGCTGGTGCACCCCGTACTCGGCGGAGGCGAGCAGATCGTACCGGGGGACGCTCCCGCACCAGCCGGCGAGTGTGTCGCGGATCTTGGTGATCAGCGCGTCCGGGGTCAGCAGGTCGCCGTGAGAGGCCATCGCCGCCGTGCTGGAGACGGGAGGCAGCCGCCAGTCGACGCGCCACACCCCGTCCGGCAGCGGGCGGGCGGTCACCTCGCTGTCACCGCGCCACGGCGGCTCCCAGTGCAGCAGCGCCTCGCCCGGGAAGGGGAGTTCGGCCCGGACGGTGGCGACGGCGTAGCGGTCCACCGCGGTGCGGCCGGGGAAGCGGACGCCGAGGAGCTTGCGGACGATGGACCGCGTTCCGTCGCAGCCGACGAGGTGGCTGCCCCGCCACCAGGTGGTCGCGTCGCCGCGGGTGTGCACGGTCACCCCGTCGTCGTCCTGTTCGACGGCGTCGACGTGGGAGCCGGTGGCCAGCTGGATGAGTCCGGAGGCGGCGGCCGCGTCGGCGAGTCCGCGCAGGAGGAGGTTCTGCCGCAGATGCAGCGGGGAGGGCTGACGGCCCATCACCCCGTCGGCGTAGCCGTCGTCCTGGCCGGCGGCGGGGCGGTATCCGGCAGCCGGGCGAGGCCCGGTGGGGCGGGCCCCGTCGGCGGGGCGCGGCCCGGGAGCGATCCCCTCGTGGTCGCCGAAGCGGTCACCGCCGCCGAACTCCACCCGCAGGAGTTCCCGCCGCCGCCGCATCGTGCGCCACACGGTCCATGACGCCCCGTCGGAGCAAGCGCTCTTGTAGCCGAGCCGGGTCAGCAGGGCCGCGGTGTCGGGGCGCAGCACCACCGTGCGGGGGTTCTCGCGTGGCCGCCCCTCGCCCTGCTCGATCACCACGCTCGGCACGTCCTGCCGGGCGAGGGCGAGCGCCAGGGCCAGGCCGACGGGCCCCCCGCCGACCACGATCACAGGGTCCACGCGGCCACCCCTGCTCGCGTGGAGTCCGCTCGCGTCATGGACCCGACGGGCGTCCGAGCCCGCGTGAGGGCCCAGGGCGGCTTGCCTGGGCGCGTACCTGCCCGACCTTCGATCACAAACCGTATGCAACCCACTGCGGCTTGCCGCGTCAAGCCGGGGCGGACGCGTGGGCGCGCGCCGGAGCGGACACACGTGCGCCCCGCCGGCCGTTCGGGCCGCCGGGGCGCATGTGCGAAGGAGCCCGGGTCAGAGGGCCTTCGGGTCTTCCGGCCGCCCGTCGCGCGGCTCGAACTCGACGGTGTGCCCCGGGTCGGCCATCAGGGTCGCGGGGGTGTCGAGCGGGGGAGGGGTGCCCTTCTTGCTGCGGCGGGTGCGCCGCTCGATCCAGGTGGCCAGCGAGGAGAGCGTCAGGCACATCACGATGTAGATCGAGCCGAAGACGATCACCATCGGGATGAAGGCGTAGACACCGCCGACCGGAGGGGTCTGCTCGGCGAACGACTTGCCCACGAAGAGCAGTTCGTGGAAGAGGATGATGAAGCCGAGCGAGGTGTCCTTGAGCGTCACCACGAGCTGGCTGATGATCGACGGCAGCATGGAGCGGACGGCCTGCGGGATCAGGACGTGCACCATGAGCTGCGTCTTGCGCAGCCCGATCGCGTACCCGGCCTCGCTCTGGCCCTTGGAGACGGCCTTGATGCCCGCCCTGAAGATCTCCGCCTGGACCGAGCCGTTGTAGAGGGTCAGCCCGATCACCACGGCCCACATGGGGCTGGTGGTGAAGATCGCGTAGTACAGCAGGAAGATCATGATCAGCAGCGGCATGGCGCGGAAGAACTCCACGACCAGCGAGGAGACCACCCGTACGGGCCGGTGGTCCGACAGCCGCCCCGAGGCCAGGACCGCTCCGAGGGCGAGTGAGAACAGCGCCGCCAGAGCGAAGGTCTTCAAGGTCGTCAGGAGGCCGTCGACGATGCGCTGCTGGGTGTTGGAGTACTCGTAGTCGTCCCACAGCCCGGCCTGGAACTGGCCGGTGTCGTTGAACTTGTAGACCACGAAGGCGAGCAGCGCGGCGATGCCGATGACGGAGACGACGCCGTAGACGCGGAAGCGCAGCCGGGTCCTGGGGCCTGGGACGTCGTACAGGACGCTGGAACTCATCGGGGCACCGCCAGCTTGTGCTCCAGCAGCCGGAACAGGCCGCTGACCGCGAAGGTGATGATCAGGTAGCACAGCGCGATCCAGAAGAAGATCACGTAGATGTTGTAGCCCGCCGCCGAGTTGAGGGTCTTCATCACCGAGCCGAGCTCGACCACGTTGAACCCGGAGGCGATGGCCGAGTTCTTGGCGAGCGCGATGATCAGGCTGCCGATGGGCGGGATGGCCGTGCGCACGGCCTGCGGGAGGACGACGTTGCCCAGCGTCTGGGTGAAGGTCATCCCGACGCTGCGCGCCGCCTCGGCCTGGCCGACCGGCACCGTGTTGATGCCCGAGCGGACGGCCTCGCAGATGAACGCCGAGGTGTAGCAGCCCAGCGCCATGACGGCGAGCCAGAACGAGTCCCAGCCCTTGAGGCCGAGCGCGGGAAGTCCGAGGGTGACGACGAGGAAGAGCAGCACCAGCGGGGTGTTGCGCAGCAGGGTCACCCAGGTGGCCCCGAAGATCCGCAGCGCGGGGACCGGAGAGACGCGGAACGCTGCTATGAGCGTGCCCAGCACGAGGGCGAGCAGCGTACTGAGTCCCGTCAGTTCGACGGTCCCCCAGAACCCCTCGCGGAATGCCGCGAAGTTGTCCAGCAGTACGTTCAAGTCAAGTCTCCGAGGTTGCGCGTGGCGGCGAGGTCCGGGTGGTGCGGGCCGTGCGAGGCCGGGTGGTGCGGGCGGGGAGGGGACTGCCCCGCCCGCACCACCGTCGGCGCTCGCGACCGGTCAGGCGCCGGTCACGGCCGACGTCCCGTCAGTAGCGGACGATCTGCGGCGGCGTCGGGGCGGCCGCGCCGGACAGGCCCAGGGTGGCGTCGTAGGCCTTCTTCCAGTCGCCGCTCTTCTCGTGGGCCTCGAGCGCCTTGTTGACCGCCTCGCGCAGGACCTTGTCGCCCTTCTTCAGGCCGACGCCGTAGGGCTCCTCGGAGAACGGGTTGCCGACGACCTTGAGAGCGCCGGCGTTCTGGGCGGCGTAGCCCTTGAGGATCGCGTCGTCGGTGGTGACGGCGTCGACGGTGCCATTGACGAGGTCCTGCACGCACAGCTGGTAGCCCTGCTGCGCCTTGGCCTCCTTGACGCCGTACTTCTTGTCCTTGATGCGCTCCAGGGAGGTGGAGCCGGTGGCCGAGCAGACCTTCTTGCCCTTGAGGTCCTCGGGGCCCTTGGCGGAGCTGTCCTTCTTGACCAGGAGGTCCTGGCCGGCGACGTAGTACGGGCCGCCGAAGTCGATCTGCTTCTTGCGCTCGTCGTTGATGGTGTACGTGCCCACGTACAGGTCGACGCCGCCGCTGGAGATCTGGGTCTCGCGGGCCTCGGAGGGGACCGTCTTGAAGACGATGTGGTCCTTGTCGAAGCCCAGGTCCGCCGCGATCATCCTGGCGATCTCGATGTCGAAGCCGGTGCGCTCCTTGGTGCCGGGGTTCTCGAAGCCGAGGCCGGGCTGGTCGGCCTTGGTGCCGATCGTGATCTTCTTGCCCTTGATCTTCTCCCAGACGGGCGAGCCCTTGAGGTCGGCGGCCGTGTTCACCTTGTAGGCGGGCGCCTTGGGGGCGTTGCTGCCGCCGGGCTTCTTGGAGCTGCCCGCGTCGTCCGGGCTGCCTTCCTTGCCGCACGCGGCGGTGGCCAGGAGGGTGAGGGCCGCACAGGCGACGAGGGCGGTCTTCTGGAGCTTCATGACACTTCCTTGCGGTTCGCCGCCCTCACGGGCGGTCATTGAGGCGCTTCGGAGGGTGAACGGTAGTGAAGGCTTGAGGGTGCTGGCGCGCTCAGTGGTGATTCAGTGATGGAGGATCTTCGACAGGAAGTCCTTCGCACGGTCGCTCTTCGGCGCCGTGAAGAACTGGTCGGGCCTGGCCTGCTCGACGATCCGCCCGTCGGCCATGAACAGCACGCGGTTGGCGGCGGAGCGGGCGAAACCCATCTCATGGGTGACCACGACCATGGTCATTCCGTCGCGTGCCAACTGCTGCATGACCTCGAGCACTTCATTGATCATCTCGGGGTCGAGCGCGGACGTCGGCTCGTCGAAGAGCATGACCTTCGGGTCCATCGCCAGGGCGCGGGCGATGGCGACCCGCTGCTGCTGTCCGCCGGAGAGCTGCGCGGGGTACTTGTCGGCCTGGCTCCCCACGCCCACGCGGTCGAGGAGCTGACGCGCCTTCTCCTCCGCCTTGGCCTTGGCGGCCTTGCGCACCTTGATCTGGCCGAGTGTCACGTTCTCCAGGACGGTCTTGTGCGCGAAGAGGTTGAACGACTGGAAGACCATGCCCACGTCCGCGCGCAGACGGGCCAGTTCACGGCCCTCGGCGGGCAGAGGTTCGCCGTCGATGCGGATGGTGCCGCTGTCCACGGTCTCGAGGCGGTTGATGGTTCGGCAGAGGGTGGACTTGCCCGATCCGGACGGCCCGATGACCACGACGACCTCGCCCCGGGCGATGGTCAGGTCGATGTCCTGGAGCACGTGCAGAGCGCCGAAGTGCTTGTTCACGTTCTCCAGTACGACCAGGTCGTCCCCGCCGGGGGCGGAGTCCTTGGTCACATCAACCTCGCTCATGGACGGGATGCTCCCTCAAAGGTTCGCGGCACCGCGGATCAGCAGCGTGCTTGTGCATGTCATGCGTCGGGCGCTTCGGTTGGCAGAGACCATATGAGCCCCAAACTCGGGCGTCAGTACATCTGAGCGGAAGTTGAGCATAACGATCCGGACACTCAGCGCTACCGCTCATGTGTGGTTTGTGCTCGGCGGGCGCGGGCCGGTGGACGACGGGCGGCAGCGGCGCGGAGCCGCTCATTGGGATAACGTCGGTAGGCGGTCCCGGGGTGCCCCGTACCGGCTGCGTAACAGTCCGCTCAGCTGGGGGGCGTACCGCTTGACTCGGCACCGCGCCATCGGCGTGACTGCTCGCACCCACCGGGATCGACCTGGGAGGAACACGACAGAATCGAGGGGAGCCACCGTGCGACTGCTACTCGTCGAGGACGACGACCACGTCGCCGCCGCCCTCTCCGCGGTCCTCGGCAAGCACGGCTTCCAGGTCACCCACGCCCGCAGCGGCGAGGAGGCACTGCGCGCGCTCCTGCCGGACAGCGGGGAGCCGTTCGGTGTGGTGCTGCTCGACCTCGGCCTGCCCGACCAGGACGGCTTCGAGGTGTGCAGCCGCATCCGCCGCCGTACCGCCGTGCCGGTCATCATGGTCACCGCCAGGGCCGACATCCGCTCCCGGATCCACGGCCTCAACCTCGGCGCCGACGACTACGTGGTCAAGCCCTACGACACCGGGGAGCTGCTGGCCCGCATCCACGCGGTCAGCCGCAGGTCCGAGACCGTGGCGGAGGCCGCGGGCGGCGACGAGCCCGCCGGCTCCGATTCGGCCCTGGGCCCGATCGCCCTGGACCTGTCCACCCGCAGGGTCACCGTGGACGGCAAGGGCGTCGCGCTGACCCGCAAGGAGTTCGACCTGCTGGCGCTGCTCGCCCAGCGCCCCGGCGTCGTCTTCCGCCGCGAGCAGATCATCAGCGAGGTGTGGCGCACGAGCTGGGAGGGGACAGGGCGGACCCTCGAGGTGCATGTGGCGTCGTTGCGCTCCAAGCTCGGCCTGCCGACCCTGATCGAGACCGTGCGCGGGGTCGGATACCGGCTCGTCGTCCCCGAGGTGTGACCGTCGTTGCGCACCCGGCTCCTCGCGATCCTGCTGTCCCTCCTGGCAGGTGTGCTGCTCGCCCTCGGCCTGCCGCTCGCCATCAGCCAGGCGAGGGCGCAGCAGCAGCATGTCGTGGTCGACCGCATCGACGACACCGCCCGCTTCGCCGCGCTCGCCGAGAACCTCACCAGGGACCCCAGGGACGCCAGGGCCATAGCCAGGACCGAGCAGCCCGACCGGAGCCTGACGCTCAAGGCCGAGTTGGCCCGCTACTACGACCTCTACGGCATCAAGGTCGGCGTCTTCGCCCGTGACGGCTCGGTCAACGCCGTCTCCCCGACCAGCTGGATCGTGCCCTGGAACGACCGGGACGTGCAGCGGGCGTTCGACGAGGCCCTGGACGGCAGACGCAGCCACGACCCCCAGCAGGTCTGGCCCTGGCAGGACCACCGCCTCGTCGTGGCCTCGCCGGTGGTGCAGGACGGCGATGTGATCGCGGTGGTGCTCACCGACTCCCCGACGGGCCCCATGCGCTCGCGGATCCTGCACGCGTGGGCGCTCGTCGCGGCGGGGGAGACCGTCGCGATGCTGCTCGCCGTGCTGGGAGCGGTCCGTCTGACCGAGTGGGTGCTGCGGCCGGTGCGGGTGCTGGACCGGGTCACCCATGACATCGCCACCGGGCGTCTGGCCTCCCGTGTCGCCGCGGCCGGCGGCCCACCGGAGCTCCAGCGGCTCGCGGGCTCGTTCAACGAGATGGCCGACAATGTGGAGAGCGTCCTGGAACAGCAGAGGGCCTTCGTCGCCGACGCCTCCCACCAGCTGCGCAACCCGCTCTCGGCGCTCCTGCTGAGGATCGAGGCGCTGGGCATGGAACTGCCCGGGGGCCACGAGGAGGAACTCGACAGCGTCCGCGAGGAGGGCAAGCGGCTCGCACGTGTCCTGGAGGATCTGCTCGGCCTCGCCCTGGCCGAGCACGCCACGCCCGATCTGCACAGCACGGACATCGCGGGCCTGGCCGCGGAAAGGGTCGAGGCCTGGCGTGTGATCGCGGAACGGGACGGCGTGGACCTGCGCTTCGAGGGCCCCTCGGCGGCCACCGGCTGGGCCGATCCGGTGGCCCTGTCCAGCGCCCTGGACGCCGTGGTCGACAACGCCCTGAAGTTCACCCCCGAGGGCGGCCGGGTGCTGGTGAGCGTGGCCCGGCGTGACGGCGCGGTGACGGCCACGGTCGCGGACGAGGGGCCCGGACTGAGCGAGGAGGAACTCGCCCGCGTCGGCGACCGGTTCTGGCGCAGCAACCGGCACCAGAATGTGAACGGCTCGGGCCTCGGCCTGTCCATCGCCCGCACGCTCCTGACCGCGGGCGGCGGCGAGATCTCGTTCGCGGCGAACGCCCCGAGGGGGCTCGTGGTGACGCTCTCACTGCCCCGGGAGGAGCCGACGGACACGTGGTGAGCGCCGCCCGACAAGGGGTTGCCACCGCCGGACCGCGAAGAACGTTCACCCGGCTGGGTGTTCACACGGAGGGCGCCGTCACTGCGCGGCCCCGCACTCGCGGGGCTCCGGCGGCCTCAGATCCCCCAACTGCTCGGGGTCCAGGGGCTTGAGGTTCTTGCGGTAGAAGCGGTCCCAGTCCCCGTTGGCCACTTCCTTCTTGAGCGCGTCGCAGACCGCGCGTTTGAGCGCCGGGTCGTCCTTCGGCAGGCCGATGCCGTAGGCCTCGGTGGTGAACGGGTCGCCCAGCAGGCGCAGATCGCGCGGGTGCTCGCGCCGGTAGCCGGCGAGGATCACATCGTCCGTGCTGACCGCGTCGACCGCGCCCGCGAGCAGGGCCTCGATGCACTTGCCGTACTGGTTGCGCAGCGTCACATTCGGCTTGGGGGAGAGCAGGGGCAACTGGGCCGCCGGGGTTGACTTGTCGACCGTGCAGACCGTCTTGCCGCCCAGGTCCTCCTTGCCGTCTATCGAGGTGTCCTTCTTGCGCACCAGGAAGTCCTGGCCCGCGATGTAGTACGGGCCGGCGAAGTCCACCTGCCTCTTGCGCTCGTCGGTGATGCTGTAGCTGGCCACTATCAGGTCCACCTTGCCCTGGCTCAGCCGGTATTCACGGCTGGCCGTGTTCACCACCTGGAAGTCGACCTGGTCCTCCCGGAAGCCGAGCCGCTTGGCGATGGCGTGGGCGATATCGATGTCGAAGCCCCGGTAGGTGACCTCCTTGTCGTTGACCACCTCGCTCAGGCCCGGCTGGTCGGACTTGACGCCGATCCGCAGCAGGCCGAGCTGCTTGGCCCGCCGGTAGGTGTCGGACTGGTGCAGGGAGGGGGCGGAGTCGCTGCCGAAGACATTCACGGCTACCCAGCCGGTCCCCGCCAGCAGCGCGACGGCCAGGGCGCCGGCGCCCGCGGCCCGGCGGACCCTGCGGGAGGGACGGCCGACCGCCCGCAGCCGGGAGGTCTCCGACCTCGGGGGGTCCGGTGCGGCGGAGGGGTCGTAGAACTGATGGGGGATCGAGTGCGCCGTGGAGGGGGTCTCCTGGGCGACGTGCTGGAGCAACTCCTCGGCCCGCTCGGCGGAGAGCCGTTTCTCCGGATCCTTGACCAGCAGCCCCTCGATCAGCGGGCGCAACGGGCCCGCGTGCACCATCTCCGGGGGCTCCTCCTCGCGCACCGCCTCCAGGACCTCGAACGGAGTCGGCCCGCGGAACGGCGCCCGCCCCTCGACCATCTCGTACAGCGTCACACCCAGGGACCACAGATCGGAGGCGGGAGTCGCCGTCCTCTGCTCCCTGGTCCACGGCACGGCCAGCTCCGGCGGCAGGTACTGCGGTGTGCCCACCGTCTCATGACGGCGTGTCACCTGTGCCGCGCCCTCGAACGTGGCGATGCCGAAGTCCATCAGCACCGCCCGGCCGTCCTTGCGGAAGAGCACATTGTGCGGTTTCACATCGCGGTGCAGCACCCCGGCGGCGTGCACCGCCCGCAATCCGCGCAGCACTTCGAGACCCACACGGGCGGCGCTGGCCACGGGCAGGCGCTCATGGTCGCGCAGAAGATCCGACAGGGAGCGGGGGTTGACCTGCTCCATGACGATCCACACCTGGCCGTCGTCCTCGATGACGTCGTGCACCGCGACCACGTGCTCGTGCCCGATCCTGGCGATCGCCTGTGCCTCGCGCCTGGCCCGCTCCACCCATTGGGCCTGCGTCTCCGGGTCGACCGCGCCGCGGAAGAGCAGCTCCTTGATCGCCACCTGGCGGTTGAGCCGGGTGTCGAGGGCCTCCCAGACGACGCCCATGCCGCCGCGGCCCAACGGGCGTTGCAGCTCGTAGCGGTTGTCGATGAGGGCATGCGGCGACCCCGTCCCCGTACCGGCGTGCCCGCGCGGATCTCCGCCCGGCGTCGGTCCCACGGTTCGCATGCGCAAGCCCCCTGAAGAATTGTAGGGGTTCAGGTTAGGGGGATCAGTGCTGTCTGAACATGACGGCACTGATCCGTAACCTCACCGTGCCCCCGCGCCAACGGCGCTGAATCATATGGGAATGTCCGTTATCGGCAGCCCCGCGGTGGGTGGCGGGACTTCGGATGTGACCTGAGGTGACCTCAGGGCTTGACCGAGCGGTAGTAGCGGCGGGCGCCCTCGTGGAGCGGCAGCGGATCGGTGTAGACGGCGGTGCGCACGTCCACGAGCTGGGCGGCGTGCACCTGGCGGCCGATGGTGTCCCGGCTGTGGATCACGCTGCGGGTCAGCCGCTCGACCAGCGAGGCCTGGACGCGGTCGGTGGTCACGAGGAGGTTGGACACGGCGATCGTCGAGACCGACTTGCCGTAGGGGTAGGCGTTCGGATAGGCGTCACCGGGCATGGTCGCCTGCCGGTAGTAGATGGCGGCGTCGGTCTCCTCCTCGCGCAGGTGCTTCGCCAGCGGGCCGAGCGGCACCAGCCGGATCGGGAGCTCCTTGGCCAGGTCGCTGACCGCGGCCGTCGGCAGCCCTCCGGACCAGAAGAAGGCGTCCAGCTTCCCCTCGCGCAGCAGCCGCGGCGCCCGGTCGATCCCCGCCTTGACCGGGCGGATCGAGTCCTTGCGGCCGAGACCCGCGGCGTGCAGGAGGCGGTTGGCCAGCAGGTACACCCCGGAGCCCTGCGCGCCCACCCCGACGCGCAGCCCCTTGAGGTCCTGCGGCGAGCTGACCGGGGAGTCGTTGGGGACCACGAGCTGCACGTAGTCGTCGTACAGCCGGGCGCAGGCACGCAGCCGCCCGGCCCCCGGCCCGCTGTAGTCGGCCACAGCGTCCGCCGCCGCGATGGTGAAGGTGTCGCGTCCCTGGGCGACCCGTTGGACGTTGTCGACGGAGCCCGCGCTGGGGTGCAGCGTCATGTGCACCCCGGGCAGATCCCGCTCCACTCGCGGCTTGAGGAGGTCGCCGTACTTGGCGTACACGCCCTTGGAGACGCCGGTGGCGAGGGAGATCGTGCCCTTGCGGTAGGGGGTGGCATCGGAGGGGACGAGCCACCAGGCGAGCATTCCCGTGAGCACCAGTCCGACCACGGCCCAGCGCGCGGCCGGCGAGCGCAGCGGGCGGCGCCACGCGCGCCACTGGAGGCGCCGTCGGCTGCCTGATTCGACCTGGGACATGTGCGGCATCCTGCCAGGCCACCCGGCCCACGGAAAGCGCGGACCGGGCGGGGGCCGGAGTCGGGCGGGCGCCGGTTCGCGCACCGCGTACTCTGGTTGATTGAGATGAGTGCCAGAACTTACGCCGTGCGGACATACGGCTGTCAGATGAACGTCCACGACTCCGAGCGCCTGTCCGGTCTTCTGGAGGGCGCGGGGTATGTACGGGCGTCCGCCGAGGACGACGCCGACATCGTGGTGTTCAACACGTGCGCGGTGCGCGAGAACGCCGACAACCGCCTCTACGGCAACCTCGGCCGGCTCGCCCCGGTCAAGGCCGCGCGCCCGGGCATGCAGATCGCCGTCGGCGGCTGCCTGGCGCAGAAGGACCGCGACACGATCGTGAAGCGCGCCCCCTGGGTGGACGTGGTCTTCGGCACCCACAACATCGGCCACCTGCCGACGCTGCTGGAGCGCGCCCGGGTCCAGGACGAGGCCCAGGTGGAGATCCTGGAGTCCCTGGAGACCTTCCCCTCCACGCTGCCGACCCGCCGCGAGTCCGCCTACGCGGCATGGGTGGCGATCTCCGTCGGCTGCAACAACACCTGCACCTTCTGCATCGTCCCGGCGCTGCGCGGCAAGGAGAAGGACCGCCGCCCCGGCGACATCCTCGCGGAGGTGGAGGCACTCGTCGACGAGGGCGTCATCGAGGTGACCCTGCTCGGGCAGAACGTCAACGCGTACGGCTCCGACATCGGCGACCGCGAGGCGTTCTCCAAGCTCCTGCGCGCCTGCGGCCGTGTCGAGGGCCTGGAGCGGGTCCGCTTCACCTCCCCGCACCCCCGCGATTTCACCGACGACGTCATCGCCGCCATGGCCGAGACGCCGAATGTGATGCACCAGTTGCACATGCCGCTGCAGTCCGGCTCCGACGCGGTGTTGAAGGCCATGCGCCGCTCGTACCGCCAGGACCGCTACCTCGGCATCATCGAGAAGGTCCGCGCCGCCATGCCGGACGCGGCCATCTCCACCGACATCATCGTGGGCTTCCCCGGCGAGACCGAGGAGGACTTCGAGCAGACCCTGCACACGGTCCGCGAGGCACGCTTCGCCCAGGCCTTCACCTTCCAGTACTCCAAGCGCCCCGGCACACCGGCGGCCGAGATGGACGGGCAGATCCCCAAGGAGGTCGTGCAGGCCCGCTACGAGCGCCTGGTCGCCCTCCAGGAGGAGATTTCCTGGGAAGAGAACAAGGGGCAGGTCGGCCGCACCCTCGAGGTGCTCGTCGCCGAGGGCGAGGGACGCAAGGACGAGCGCACCCACCGCCTGTCCGGTCGCGCCCCCGACAACCGCCTCGTCCACTTCGACCCGACTGCGCGCGGCCGCGACGGCCTGCCCGCCGGCGACCCCGGCGGCCGGGTCCGTCCGGGCGACATCGTCACCGTCGAGATCACCTACGCGGCCCCGCACCACCTGCTCGCGGAGGGCCCGGCCCACGCCGTGCGCCGCACCCCCGCCGGTGACGCGTGGGAGAGGCGCACCTCGGCCCCCAAGCCGCAGGGGGTGCTGCTCGGACTGCCGTCCGTCGGCGCTCCCGCCCCTTCCCCGTCTCCGGCTTCGGCCTGCGGGCCGTGCATGGACTGACCGCAGGACCGGCCGCACACTAGGGTTCCCATCATGTTGGTCGCCGCCGCCGTCTGCCCAGCCCCGCCGATGCTCGTCCCCGAGGTCGCCGCGGGCGCCGCTCCCGAGCTCGACTCCCTGCGCGAGGCCTGCGCCGAGGCCGTGGAGGGGCTCGCGGCGTCGGGGGCGGAGCGACTCGTCGTCGTGGGTCCCGTCGAGGAGGACGGGAGCGGGATGCACGACCAGGGCGCCGTGGGCTCCTTCCATGCCTTCGGAGTGGACCTCGAGGTGACGCTCGGCCCGCCCATGGAGACCGCGCCCGCCCGCCCGCTGCCCCCTGCGCTGGCCATCGGGGCGTGGCTGCTGCGCGAGAGCGGCTGGTCGGCCGGGCCCTGCCAGGGGCTCGGCGTCGGGGAGCCGTTCGATCCGTCCGAGTGCGTCCGTGTGGGCCATGACCTCGCCGCCGCCAAGGAGCGGCTGGCCCTGCTCGTCATGGGCGACGGCAGCGCCTGCCGGACGGTGAAGGCACCCGGCTACTTCGACGAGCGGGCCGCCGCGTTCGACGGGACGGTCGCCGCCGCGCTGGCCACCGCCGACACCGCGGCCCTGATCGGGCTGGACGCGCGGCTGGCCTCGGAGCTGATGGCGCTCGGGCGCGCTCCCTGGCAGGTCCTCGCGGGGGCGGCCGAGGGGGCGGGGCTCAAGGGGCGCCTGCTGAGGGAAGAGGCGCCCTACGGGGTCGGCTACTTCGTCGCCCTCTGGAGCTGACGGGCGGACCCCGCCCTTGCGGCGGTGCGACGAGCGCTGTGACCGCACGTGCGGCGGCCGTGGCGCGATGTTCGCCGCCACGGCCGCCGCTTCGTGTCTTCTGTTCACCGGTGTGCGTGCCCGGGGCGTATCCGGGGCACTTCGTCCGCGAGGAGTCAGGCGGGCGTGGAGTCGTCCGGGCCCCGCTCGTCGCCGAGGCCGAGCCTGTCCTTGCCCTTGTCGACGCCGGTGTCGATCCGGGAGCCGTACTTCTCCCCCGTCCGCTCGTCGATCATGTCGCCGGCCTTGTCCATGCCCCGCGACGTCTCGTCCTTGTGGCCGCCGAACATCTCCTTGACCTTGTCCATGAAGCCCATTACCCATCTCCTTCGTCGGAGGGCCCGCGGGTGCTCTCACCGGTGGCGTCCGCCCGCGCGGGCGCCTCTGCCCGCGCCGTCCCGTTGCCTCGGTCCGCCGTCCCCGTCCCGGCTCGCTCAGCGGCCTCCTGTGCGGCCTGAGCGGCCGCGGCGACCGCGCTGTCGACGGCTTCTCCCTCGGCGGCACTCTGCTGCCTCGGGATACCGGAGGCGGCCTCCGCAGCCTCGTCACCGGCCGCGACCGGAGCCTCGGCGTCGGGCGCCGCAACCAAGGTGACGGCCCCGGCGGCCTTGGTCGGCTCAGTCAACTGACGGCGCCGAAACCAGTCCAAAACACCCATATCTCCTCCAGATCGTACGCTCGGTGATGGAAATCCGCGCTGTGTGCGGCCCAGGGCCACGGTCCCGGAACGGGGCCCCGCACAGAACGGGAGACTCCGAGGAACGGAGCCCGCCTTCGGGGACACCGCGGACGGGGACACCGAGGACGGGGACGCCGCGGACCGGAAGCCCCCCAACGGGCAACGACGGCCCGCCCGGCCCGTCACGTCGCTCGTTCGGTTCCGGACCCGCGCGGGGTTGCCGGGGCCGCGGCCGCCGGGCGCGAGCGGCGCGCGACCGGAGGGGTCCGCGCATTTGGGAGACTGGGTTGGTGAGCAGCGCAACCCTCCCTCGTGTCATCGCGGTCGTCGGGCCGACCGCGGCAGGCAAGTCCGACCTCGGCGTGGCCCTGGCGCAGGAGCTGAACGGGGAGGTGGTCAACGCGGACTCCATGCAGCTGTACCGCGGCATGGACATCGGCACCGCGAAACTGAACGACGAGGAGCGCCGCGGCGTGGCGCACCACCTGCTCGACATCTGGGACGTCACCGAGACCGCCAGCGTCGCCGAGTACCAGCGCCTGGCGAGGGTCGAGATCGACCGCCTGCTGGAGGCCGGGCGCACACCGATCCTGGTGGGCGGCTCCGGGCTCTACGTGCGCGGGGCCATCGACGCCCTGGAGTTCCCCGGCACCGACCCTGACGTGCGCGCCCGTCTCGAGGCGGAGCTGGAGGAGGGCGGCTCCGGCGCGCTGCACGCTCGCCTGGCCACCGTGGACCCCGAGGCCGCCAGGGCGATCCTGCCCAGCAACGGCCGCCGGGTGGTGCGCGCCCTGGAGGTCGTGGAGATCACCGGCCGCCCGTTCACGGCGAACCTGCCCGGCCACACCTACGTCTACGACGCCGTCCAGATCGGGGTGGACGTGCCCCGGCCTGAGTTGGACGAGCGCATCACCCTGCGGGTGGACCGCATGTGGGAGGCGGGCCTGGTCGGCGAGGTGCGGGCGCTGGAGCGGGTCGGACTGCGGGCCGGGCGCACCGCCTCGCGGGCGCTGGGCTACCAGCAGGTGCTGGCCCAGTTGGCGGGGGAGTGCTCGCAGGAGGAGGCGCGGGCGGAGACGGTCCGCGCGACGAAGCGGTTCGCCCGCCGCCAGGACTCCTGGTTCCGCCGGGATCCCAGGGTGCACTGGCTGGGGGCCCGTGGGGCGGAACTGTGTGAGCAAGCCATGAAGTTGGTCGAACAGGCGGTCACAGCCTGATCACGTGATGGCCACGGGACGTTCTGCGGCGGCTGCGCGACACCGGAGGCGTGCCATCATCAACTCGGCGAGACGGCCCTTGCGGGGCGCCGCCGGTTCAGCTACGGATGTCGAGGTCGGGAGGGCGCGTGGCAATGGAGGCCGGCCCTCGCGACAGACCGCACGACGGTGAACCGGGACCGTGCGCGATCGAGCCCTCCAGGGACTCCTCTCCGCTGGAAACAGGGCTCGACCCGGTCCTGGAACCAGTCCTCGAGCCGGTACTCGACGAGCCGGTACCCGACCCGGTCCTGGAACCGGGCCTGGAACCGGTCCTCGAGCCGGGCCCGTACGCCGGGCCGGGCGCCGATCCCCTCTCCGCGGACGGCCCCCTCGACGATGTGCCCGGCCCCGACGAGCACGAACTGCGCCCCCAGCGGCGGCTGCGCATCTGGCAGCTCGCGCCGATCGTCGCGCTCGGGGTGCTCGGTTCGCTGATGTTCGCCTTTCCGCTCGCCTTCGAATTCGGTGACGGGGGCGCGGTCGTGGCGATGCTGGGACTGCTCACCAGCGCCGCCACTGCGGGCTGGGGGATCATGGCCGGACGCCGGGTCGGCCATGTCTGGCCCGGACTTCCCGTCCGCGGGTCCGGGGACCGGCCGGACTGGCGCTACATCGTGGGCTACGCCCTGCTCAGCGTGCTGATCGGAGTGCTCGCCATCTGGCGGGTGGCCCGTCTGCGCTGAGTGGCCCCCTCTGAGGTGAGCGGCCCAATCTGAGGTGAGCGGCCCCTCTGTGCGGCGTGGCGGGGCTGCGCCGGGCGGCGGGGCTGTGCCGAGAGGGTGGGCCGAGTGTGCGGGGTGAGTGCGTGGGGTGAGTGCGTGGGGTGAGTGCGTGGGCCGCGCTGAGGCGCGGGGCGGCAGGGGCGGACACCTCGCCGGGGCGGCACGGCGCCGGACGCGTAGGCTTGGCGCGTGACCCGCGCACAGCAGCCCAGCCCCGTGCCGTTCCTCAAGGGACACGGCACCCAGAACGACTTCGTGATCGTCCCCGACCCGGACGGTCTCCTCGACCTGTCCGCCGAGGACGTGGCGCTGCTGTGCGACCGCCGCGCCGGCATCGGCGGGGACGGCCTGCTGAGAGTCGTGCGCTCCGCCGCCCACCCCGAGGCCGAGTCGATGGCCGCGCAGGCCGAGTGGTTCATGGACTACCGCAACGCGGACGGCAGCATCGCCGAGATGTGCGGCAACGGCAGCCGCGTCTTCGCCAGGTATCTCGTGGAGGCCGGATACGCCGACCCGGGTGACCTGGCCATCGCCACCCGCGCCGGGGTCAAGCGCGCCCACGTCGCCAAGGACGCCGCCGACGGCACCCCCGGGGACGTCACCGTGGACATGGGCCGTGCCCTGCTGCCCGACGTCGACGGCATCGTGGTCGCCGTCGGGGACCGCCAATGGCCCGTGCGCAGCGTCAACATGGGCAATCCGCACGCCGTCGCCTTCGTGGACGACCTTGCCCACGCGGGCGATCTGCTGTCCGCCCCGCGGGTGACCCCCGAGGATGCCTATCCGGCCGGCGTCAACGTCGAGTTCGTGGTCGACCGCGGTCCCGGCCATGTGGCCATGCGGGTCCACGAGCGCGGATCCGGCGAGACCCGCTCCTGCGGAACCGGCGCCTGCGCGGTGATGGTGGCCGCCGCCCGGCGCGATGGGCGGGACCCGGCTGCCACCGGCCGTCCGGCGACCTATACCGTGGATCTCCCGGGTGGTCGACTGGTGATCACCGAACGGGTGGACGGCGGCATCGAGATGACCGGGCCCGCCGTCATCGTGGCCCGGGGCGAGATCGACGGCACGTGGCTGACGTCAGGTACGCGCTAACCCCCGGCATTTAACCGCATGTTCGCTCGAACGGGTGATGTGAGTCACTCCGGGCGAGAGCCGAGTCGCCGTGCGTGGTGGGGTCGGTAGCATCAAGCACCGGGCGGTGGCCGCCCATCGCCGGTGATCGCAGCCGGAGGTGCCCATGGGCGTCGTTGACCGCAATGCCGCGGGAGCGCCGGACGCTGCCGCCGCGCCGCCGCCCGAGAGCGCGCAGGAGGGCGTTCCCGCCGACCGCAGGCGCGGTCGCGGCTGGCCGCCGCCCGCGATGTGGGCCCGCCGGGCCGAGTTGCGCAGGCTGGGCCGCGCGGCCGTGCTGGGACCGGCCCGCCCGCCGCGGATGCCCGAGCCGCTGGAGCACATCGTCAAGGTGCACCGCGTCCACCATCCTCGCGCCGACCTCGAAGCCCTCCGCCGCGCCTACCTGTTGGCGGCCTCCTCGCACAGCGGGCAGATGCGCAAGAGCGGTGAGCCGTACATCACGCATCCGCTCGCCGTCACCATGATCCTGGCCGAACTGGGCGCCGAGACCACGACATTGGTCGCCTCCCTGCTCCATGACACCGTCGAGGACACCGAAGTGACCCTCGATCAGGTGCGCGAGCAGTTCGGCGAGGAGGTCCGCTACCTCGTCGACGGCGTCACCAAGTTGGAGAAGGTCGACTACGGCGCGGCGGCCGAGCCGGAGACCTTCCGCAAGATGCTCGTCGCCACCGGCAACGACGTCCGGGTCATGGTGATCAAGCTCGCCGACCGGCTGCACAACATGCGGACCATCCGTCATATGCGGCCCGCCAGCCAGGTGCGCATCGCGAAGGTCACCCGGGATGTGCTCATCCCGCTCGCGGAGCGCCTCGGTATCCAGGTCATCAAGACCGAGCTCGAGGACATCGTCTTCGCGACCCTCCACCCCGAGGAGTACGCCCGCACACGGAAGCTGATCGAACGTCATGAGGCGGGCCCGCGCCCCCTGGAGGCGCTGGCCGAGCGGATGCGTCAGGTGCTGCGCGAGGCCAGGATCGGCGGCGAGGTGACGATCCGCGCCCGGCACTGCGTGTCCGTGCACCGGGTCCGGCTCAAGCGCGGCCGCGGCGGTGAACACGACGGCGGGATCGGCGAGTACGACTTCGGACGGCTGCTCGTCGTGGTCGAGGAGGACGCGGACTGCTACGCGGTGCTCGGCGAGCTGCACACGTGCTTCACTCCCGTCATCGCGGAGTTCAAGGACTTCGTCGCCGCCCCCAAGTTCAACCTGTACCAGTCCCTGCACACCGCCGTCGCCACCCCCGAGGGAGGCGTCGCCGAGGTGCTCGTGCGCACCCGCCGCATGCACCGCGTGGCGCAGACCGGTGTCGTGGCGCTCGGCGACCCCGACCACTCGGCGGCGGGGGCCGACGGCGAATCCGCCGCCGACCTCCTGCGCGCGGACGAGCCCAGAGGCGAAGGGGAGCGCGGCGACCCCACCCGGCCCGGCTGGCTCTCGCGCCTGCTGGACTGGCAGAGCGTCACCCCCGACACCGACGCCTTCTGGTCGGCGCTGCGCGAAGAGCTGGCGGAGGACCGGGAGATCGCGGTGTTCACCACCGACGGCCGCACCGTGGAACTGCCCGCGGGGGCGAGCTGCGTGGACGCCGCCTACGCGATGGGGGAGGCAACCGGCCACCGCTGTATCGGCGTGCGTGTGAACGGCAGCCTGGTCACCCTGGCGACGGTGCTGCGGGCGGGGGACGTCATCCAGCTCCTCGTCTCCTCCGACGAGTCCTCGGGGCCCTCCGCCGACTGGCTGGAGTACGCGCGCACCCCGCTGGCCAGGATCGCCATCGGGCGCTGGTTCGAGACGCACCCCGCGCCCGAGCAGGCCCCCACCTCTGCCTCGGACCCGCCCCGTCCGCGTGGCGGCGCGGCCCGCCGGGGCCGCGCGGTCATCGGCGCCCACCCGCAGACCTCCGGCTCCGGCCCGTCCGTCACTGTCGCCGACCGCCCCGACGCGGTGGTCCGGCTGGCCCGCTGCTGCACCCCGGTACCGCCCGACTCGGTCACCGGCTTCGTCACCCGGGGCGGCACCGTGGCCGTGCACCGGGTCGAGTGCGCGGTCGTACGCGACATGCGGGGGGACGGACGGGACCCCGTGGACGTCGACTGGCTGCGCGGCGAGAGCACCGGCTACCGGGCGACGCTGCTGGCGGAGGCGCTGGGCAGGCCGCGACTGCTGGCGGACCTCACCGAGGCCATCGCGTCGGCCGGCGTGGGCATCGTCTCGGCGGCGGTGGAGCCCCCGCAGGAGCTGCGCGTACGGCACACCTACACCGTCGAACTCCCCGACGCGGACGCCCTGCCCGCGCTGATGAAGGCGATGAGGGACGTCCCCGGCGTCTACGACGTCTACCGCGCCCACCACCGCCCCCACATGACGACCGCCCCCTGAGCGTCCAGCGACGAGGGAGACGAGGGAGCGGACCTCGCGAAAGGGAGCGGGACCCAGCCAAGGGGCGCCGGACCCAGCCAAAGGGCGCCGGACCCAGCCAAAGGGAGCGGGACCGGGTCAAGGGAGTGTCGAGGGGGCGCGACAGAGGGAGCCGGGCCTCGGCGCAGGTCGACGGCGGCTCGCACGGCGTACCCCCGTTCGGGTGATGGCCGGGCCTCGCTGACGCGTCGCGGCTGCCTCGCGCGGCCGCGCTGATAAGCCACCTTTATGCCCACCCGCATCGACTCAGTCCGTGTCATCGCCGCCCGTCTCCTGCCCTCCCGCGGGGCCTCGGTCAGGCGCACCGCCGCCGCCGTCATCGCGCTCGCCGCGTTCGCCCCGGCCGCCTTCGTTCCGGCCGCCTCCGCCGTCACCGCTACCGCCCCTCCCGTCGAGGTCCCCGGCCCCGGCGCCGCCGGGGTCGGGGACCGCCTCTATCCCCAGCTCGGCAACGGCGGCTACGACGTGCGCTCCTACGACATCTCGCTCGACTACCGGGACAAGGACCGCCCGCTCGACGCCGTCACCCGGATCTCCGCGACCGCGACCCGCGCCCTGAACCGGTTCAACCTCGACTTCGCCCGCGGCGAGGTCCGCGACCTGCGCGTCAACGGCCTGCCCGCCGCCTTCCGCAGGGAGGGCGAGGAACTGGAGATCAGCCCCGTCCTGCCCATCGCCAAGGACGGCACCATCCGGATCGAGGTCCACCACACCAGCGACCCCGCCGTCGACGTCCGCCAGGGCGGCTGGCTGCCCACCGGCGACGGACTGGCCATGGCCAACCAGGCCGATGCCGCGCACCGCGTCTTCCCGTGCAGCGACCACCCCTCCGACAAGGCCGTCTTCACCTTCCACGTCACCGCCCCCAGGGCCCTGACCGTCGTCGCCAACGGCACGCGGCGCGACCACGCCTTCGTGGGCGACCGCGCCACCTGGACCTACCGCACCGCCCACCCCATGGCCACCGAGCTCGCCCAGGTCTCCATCGGCGACTCGGCCGTCGTCCGCAGGACCGGCCCACACGGCCTGGAGCTGCGCGACGTCGTGCCCAAGAAGGACGCCGCCGCCCTCGAGCCGCGCCTGGCGATGACCCCCGGCCAGATCGCCTGGATGGAGCGCCGCGTCGGCCGCTTCCCGTTCGAGACCTATGGCGTGCTGTCGGCCGACGCCACCACCGGCTTCGAGCTGGAGACCCAGACCCTGTCCCTCTTCGAGCGGCAGGTCATGCTCATGCGCGAGGAAGTCGTCGCCCCGCTGATGGTGCACGAGCTGGCCCACCAGTGGTTCGGCGACAGCGTCAGCCCCGCCGACTGGTCCGACCTGTGGCTCAACGAGGGCCATGCCACCTGGTACGAGTGGACCTACGCCGCCGACAAGGAGGGCGTCGACCTCACCGCCTTGCTGCGCGCCGCCTACGCCGCCGACCCCAAGCTGCGCCGCCAGGGCGGCCCGCCCGCCGCCCCGCTGGCACCGGGCGCGGACGGCAAGCTGGGGATCTTCCGCGGCAATGTGTACTCCGGTGGCGCCCTCGTCCTGTACGCCCTGCGCCAGCGCATCGGCGTCGCGGCCTTCGAGAAGCTGGAGCGCGCCTGGGTGGCGGACCACCGCGACGGCACCGCCTCGACGGCGGACTTCATCGCGCTGGCCTCGAAGGTCTCGGGCAGCGACCAGAAGGCATTCCTGCGCGACTGGCTCTACGGCACGGACACCCCGCCCATGCCCGGACACCAGGACTGGACCGCGGACAGCGGCGACGCACCGCCGGCCGCGGCCGGGCAGCCGCCCCGCTCGGGTCACCGGAGCGCCCCCGCGGGCCCGGCCGGGTCGGAGGGCAAATCCGAGTGACGCGTGTGCCGCGCCGTGCGACCATCGTCGAGACGGCGCGGCCCGGTCCTCCGGCCCGGAACGCGGACCGCCCAGGGGAATCTCCAGGCCCTCGGCATGGTTGTATTCCTCGGCGGGCAGACCCGTCGACCTGGACGTATCCACTGAGCCAAAGGACACAATGACCTCCGCTTTTCACGACAGCCACAGCAGCAGCAACGACGGCGCAGCAGCCGATGAGCGCCGCGGTCGGCTCCCGGAGGACCTTCGTGCCGAGGCCCTGATGGACGAGGAGCTGGCCTACGCCGACGCGGACGACCGCGACGGCGACCAGTACGACCGGACCGACCGTGCGGCCCTGCGCCGTGTGGCGGGACTGTCCACCGAGCTCGAGGACATCACCGAGGTCGAGTACCGCCGACTCCGCCTGGAGCGTGTGGTGCTCGTGGGTGTGTGGACCTCCGGGACCGCCGAGGAGGCCGAGAACTCCCTCGCGGAGCTCGCCGCCCTCGCCGAGACCGCGGGCTCCGAGGTGCTCGAGGGCGTCATCCAGCGCCGTGACAAGCCGGACCCGGCCACGTACATCGGCTCCGGCAAGGCGCAGGAGCTGCGCGACATCGTCTCCGCCACGGGCGCGGACACCGTCGTGTGCGACGGTGAGCTGACGCCCGGCCAGCTGATCCACCTCGAGGACGTGGTCAAGGTCAAGGTCGTCGACCGGACCGCGCTCATCCTGGACATCTTCGCCCAGCACGCCAAGTCCCGGGAGGGCAAGGCGCAGGTCTCCCTGGCGCAGATGCAGTACATGCTCCCGCGTCTGCGCGGATGGGGTCAGTCCCTGTCCCGCCAGATGGGCGGTGGCGGCTCCGGGTCGTCCGGCGGCGGCATGGCCACCCGTGGTCCCGGTGAGACCAAGATCGAGACGGACCGGCGCCGTATCAACGAGAAGATGGCCCGCCTTCGCAAGGAGATCGCGGCCATGAAGACCGGCCGTGACCTCAAGCGCCAGGAGCGCAAGCGCAACAAGGTGCCCTCGGTGGCCATCGCCGGGTACACCAACGCGGGCAAGTCCTCGCTCCTCAACCGGCTCACCGGCGCGGGCGTGCTGGTGGAGAACGCGCTGTTCGCCACCCTCGACCCGACCGTGCGCCGGGCGCAGACCCCCACGGGGCGGCTGTACACGCTGGCCGACACGGTCGGCTTCGTACGCCATCTGCCCCACCACCTCGTGGAGGCCTTCCGCTCCACGATGGAGGAGGTCGCGGACGCCGACCTCATCCTGCACGTGGTGGACGGGGCGCACGCCGAGCCCGAGGCCCAGCTGGCCGCCGTCCGCGAGGTGTTCCGCGACGTGGGCGCGATCGATGTGCCCGAGATCGTCGTGGTCAACAAGGCGGACGCCGCCGACCCCGAGGTCCTGCGGCGGCTGCTGCGCCAGGAGAGCCACGCCATCGTGGTCTCCGCACGCACCGGCCGGGGCATCGAGGAGCTTCGGGCGCTGATCGACGCCGAGTTGCCGCGCCCGTCGATCCTGGTCGAGGCACTGGTGCCGTTCACCCGGGGCGACCTGGTCTCGAAGCTGCACGCCGACGGCGAGCTGCTCCACGAGGAGCACACGCCGCAGGGCACCCGGATCAAGGCCATGGTGCACGAGCTCCTGGCCGCCGAGCTGGAGCCGTTCACCCTGGCGGTGCAGCGCTAGGCACCGAAGGTCCGGGCTCTGCCCGAAGGCGCGGCAAACCGGTACGTGAAGCGGCCCGCCGCCCCCGTTGTCGAACGGGGGCGGCGGGCCGCTTCCGTCGGCCGGGACCGACGCCGACGAGTTCCGCTGCGCCTACTGGTTGGCGAACTTGTCGCTGAGCGCCTTGAAGACGCTCCGCGCGGTGCTGCCCAGGTAGGGGCCGGCCAGCCAGGTGTTGGTCACCGGGCCGATCGAGGTGTTGCTGACGAGCGCGGGCTTGCCGTCGGTGCCGCGGGTGTACCAGCCACCGCCGCTGGAGCCGCCCGTCATCGTGCAGCCGATCCGCAGCATGGTCGGCGCGGAGGCGTCCATGGACAGGCGGGTGGCGCTGTCGGTGCACTGGTGCATCAGCTGCCCGTCGAACGGGGGAGCGGCGGGGTAACCGTAGGCGCTCACACCCTTCTGGAGCGCGCCGCGCGGGGCGTTGAACCAGACGGGGAGCGCGTTGCCGACCGTCTCCTCGAGGGACTTGCCGCCCCGGAGCGGGGTGACCTTGAGGATGGCGAAGTCGTACGCGGCCGCGGGGCCGCCGGTGTGGCCGCCGCCCTCGATCCACTGCGAGGAGGTCTGCGCCCACTCGGCCCAGTACTCACCGTAGGGCGCGACGTCCTGCTGGGTCGCCGACTCGCCCTTGTTGAGGTCCTTGCCGTTGTCGTTGTACGCGGGCACGAACTGGATGTTGCGGTACCAGCCGCCGTCCTTGCCGCCGTGCACGCAGTGGCCCGCGGTCCACACCAGGTTGCTCTTGCCCGGGTGCGCCGGGTCCTTCACGAGGGTGCCGGAGCAGACCATCGAGCCCCGGGGGGAGTCGAAGAAGATCTTGCCGGGGGGAGCGGCGTGGTCGTGGTAGGGCGTCGGCACCCTCTTGGCCTCGACCGGGCTCGGCTCGGGGTCGGTGACGCCCTGGTCGTCCTGCGGGGCAGCCTTGACCTCCTGGTCGAGCGGCTTGGCCTTCGCCATGCGGGACGCGTCCCACAGGTCCTTGACGAGCGGGTTCTTGAAAGCGCTCTGGGCGTGCTGGTCGGCCCAGTTCTTCCAGTCGTCCCACTTCCAGTTCTTCAGCTGCTGAAGGCTCGTGGGCAGGCCCTCGGGCAGCTTGAAGCCGTCCTTTCCGTCCGCCTTCCCCGCGGAGGCGCTGGGCGTGGGGTCCGAGGCCGCACTGTCGTCGGAAGGCCCGCAGGCCGTCACGACGAGCAGCGCGGTGACCGCGCCACAGGCTGCGGCGAGTCGGCGTATCGATGACATCGGGTCAATTCCCCCTGTTGAGACGTGATCCATTCCCCGGCGTGGGGAAACGCGCCACCACTATGCCGGTGATGCTCTGGACGGTTTCGGTCGGGTCCTCGGTTCCATGACGGTGGCCCCCGGTACATGGACGGTCGCCCCCCCGGTACGCGGGCGCTCGCCCCCCGGTACGTGGAGGGTCCGCCCGTGATCGTGCGGGCCTTCGGTCGTTGGACCTGCGGGGCCACGCCACCACAACTACGGCTCGTCGGCGTAAAGTTGCCGGTGGTAGTTGGAGTAAGGCGACCCTTACTTTTCCCTCGTTCCCCGCTCCGGGGATACCGGCGGTTCAGGAGGCGTCGTGATCGGTTCCGCGGAAGGCGCCGGCCCGGTGCGCGCCCACGGCACGACGGCCGACGGCGCCTTCGGCCCCCACCACCTCGACCGCCCTCGCGGTTCCGGCACGGCATCGGCCGCCGCCGATGACCCCGCCGTGAGCCTGCGCGCGGACCCCGTCGAGTCACCGATGGACGGCCACCTCGTTCACCACACCGGCAACCAGCGGTCCTGCGGCGGCTTCACCGGGCAAGGTTGTACGCAGCGCGGAACGCACTCCCCGAAGAGCAGTTGAGGAATGACGAACGCATGAACACCGCACCTGACGCCACGGCAGTCGGCGTACCCGCACAGCTCCCCCGTGCCGCGGCCCCGACCGCCGACCACGATCCGCTGTGCCACCCGGACGCCTACACCGCGGCCGACGCGGCCGCCACCGAGAGCCTTCTGCGCTGCTGGATCCGCGAGACCGGCGTCGAACGCCCCACGGGCGGCACCCTGCGTCTGCCACTGCCCGCCAGCGGCACCGCGCTGCACGCCCCCGTCCGCCACTGGTCGCCCACCGGAGGCCACCGCTTCGGGCGGATCAGCCTCGAGGGCGGCACCGCCGCCGACGCCGTGACCGTCGCCGCCCTGCTGTCCAGGGAAGCCGCGGCGACCGCCCAACTGCCCCCGGCCCAGCGGGACGGCGCCGACCTCGTGGCA
The DNA here is from genome assembly GCF_014646055.1 of Wenjunlia tyrosinilytica. Classification (GTDB taxonomy): domain Bacteria; phylum Actinomycetota; class Actinomycetes; order Streptomycetales; family Streptomycetaceae; genus Wenjunlia; species Wenjunlia tyrosinilytica. Next base: position 156,025 of record NZ_BMMS01000016.1, on the reverse strand, counting down.
CGAGTCGCCGACTCCGTACGCCGCACCGAGTCCTTCCTCGCCTACCGCCGCTCCCGGCCCCGCGCCGATCCCGGCACCCACCCGTTCCTCGACGCCGAGCAGTCCCTCGTCCTCGGCCACCCCCTGCACCCGACGCCCAAGAGCCGCGAAGGGCTCGACCACGACGAGAGTGCCGCCTACTCACCGGAGTTGCGGGGCGGCTTCCCGCTGCACTGGTTCGCCGTCGACCGCTCCGTGCTCCTCGCCGACTCGGCCTTCACCCGCGGCGGCCGCCCCGTCACCGCCGACGCCCTCACCGCCGAACTCGCCGGGCCCGCCCTGACGCTGCCGCCCGGCACCGCCGCCATGCCGGTCCACCCATGGCAGGCCGGGCACCTCTCCCGGCAGCCGGCCGTGCGCGAACTCCTCGACGCCGGGCTCCTCCACGACCTCGGGCCCCTCGGCGAGCCCTGGCACCCCACCTCCTCCGTGCGCACCGTCCACCGCGCCGGGGCGCCCGTCATGCTCAAACTCTCCCTCGCCCTGCGGATCACCAACTCCCGCCGGGAGAACCTCCACAAAGAACTCCAGCGAGGAATCGAGGTGCACCGCCTCCTGCGCGGCGGACTCGCCAAGCAGTGGCACGCGGTCCACCCCCGCTTCGACATCGTCCGCGACCCCGCCTGGCTCGCCGTCGCCGCGCCCGAACCGCTGCCCGGGTTCGACGTGGTGCTGCGCCACAACCCCTTCGGTCCCGCGGACGACGCCGCCTGCGTCGCCGGGCTCACCTGCCCGCGCCCCTGGCCGGGACGGCCCGCCACGGCCCTGCGCTCCCGCCTGGCCGACATCGTGGACAAGCTGGCGGGCCGTACCGGACGCCCTGCCGACGCGGTCGCCGCCGAGTGGTTCCTGCGCTACCTCGACGCCGTGGTGCGGCCCATCCTCTGGCTCGACGGCGAGGCCGGAATCGCCCTGGAGGCCCACCAGCAGAACACCCTGGTGCTGCTCGACGCCGACGGCTGGCCAACCGGCGGCCGCTACCGCGACAACCAGGGCTACTACTTCCGTGCCTCGCGCCGGGCCGAACTGGAGGCGCGGCTGCCCGGGATCGGCTCCGCCAGTGAAACCTTCGTCGCCGACGAGGTGGCCGACGAACGCCTCGCCTACTACCTGGGCATCAACAACGTCCTCGGCCTGATCGGGGCGTTCGGCGCCCAGAGGCTCGCCGACGAACGCGTCCTGCTCGCGGGACTGCGCCGCTTCCTCCAGGGCGCTTCCTCCGGCCGCTCCGCACTGCCCCGCCACTTCCTCGACTCACCCACGCTGCGGTGCAAGGCGAACCTGCTGACGCGGCTGCACGGCATGGACGAACTCGTCGGCCCGGTCGACACCCAGTCCGTCTACGTGACCGTCCCCAACCCCGTCGTCCTGGACGCCTCATGACCCCCGAAGGGCCGCCACCGCCGCGTGACCGCGCCGACGACACCCTCGACCTGCACCTGGGGGCGGAGACCGTCGCCGTACTGCCCCGCGCCCCCGTGGACATGGCAGCCCCACCCGGCGACCTGCTCGACCACGTCGCGGCGTGGGGTCCGGCCGCCACCGACGCGGGCGAGTTCGAGTTCGTCCCCGTCGACCTCGACCGGGACCTCGGCATGCTCGCGCGCTGGATGAACGACCCCGCCGTGGCGCAGTTCTGGGAGCTCGAGGGCCCCGCCGCCGCCACCGAGCGCCATGTGCGGGCCCAACTGGACGGCGACGGCCGCAGTGTGCCCTGCCTCGGCGTCCTCGACGGCGTTCCCATGAGCTACTGGGAGGTCTACCGCGCCGACCTCGATCCGATCGCCCGCTACTACCCGGCAAGGCCCCAGGACACCGGGCTCCACCTGCTGATCGGGGCAGTGCGCGACCGCGGCAGGGGACTGGGCGCCACTTTGCTGAGGGCCGCCGCCGACCTCGTCCTCGACAACCGGCCCGCCGGCACGCGTGTGATCGCCGAACCCGACCTGCGCAACACCCCGTCCGTCGCGGCCTTCCTCACCGCCGGGTTCCGCTTCAGCGCCGAGGTGCGACTGCCCGAGAAGACGGCCGCCCTGATGATCCGCGAGCGCGCCCTGCGCCACCGCCTCGGCCCCCCGGTGAGCCCGCCGACAACCCCCCGGAAAGCGGGGAGCGCACCGCGGAACTCCCCCGCGAGCCCCCCGACCAGCTCCGTCCAGCCCACGCCCAGCAACTGAGCCTTCCGAGGAGAAGCCCGTGCCGTTGTTCCGCCCAGCCCACCTCACCGGTACCGCCTGGCGCACCGCCGGAAGGGGGATGCTCGCCAAAGCCCTCTCCGAGTTCGCCTACGAGGAGCTGCTGACCCCGCGGCCCGCAGGCGGCGGGGAGTACAGGGTGCTCCTGGAGTCAGGCACCGAGTACCGCTTCGGGGCCCGGCGGACCGCCTACGGGAGCTGGCGGATCGACCCCGCGTCCGTGCGCCGGGACGGGGCGGAGGCGGACGACCCGCTCACCTTCCTCCTCGACGCCCGCACCACCTTGGGCATCGGTGACGACACCGCGGGCCACCTCGTGCGTGAGCTGTCCGCCACCCTCACCGCCGACACCCGGCTGCTCGCGGACACCCCCACCGCCGCCCAACTGGCCGAGTACGACTACGCGGACCTCGAGGGCCGGCAGACCGGCCACCCCTGGATCGTCCCCAACAAGGGCCGTATCGGCTTCTCCGCGACCGACGCCGACCGCTGGGCCCCGGAGGCCGCCCGCCCCACCAGCCTCCCGTGGATCGCCGTCCACCGCGATCTCGCCGAGTACCGGGGCGTCCCCGGGCTCGACGCGGAGCGGCTGTACCGGGAGGAGCTGACCCCCCGCACACGGGAGGTGTTCGACACGGCCGTACGGGACCGCGGCGGCCGTCCCGAGGACTACCTCTGGCTGCCCGTCCACCCATGGCAGTGGGCAGAAACGCTCCTGCCGCTGTTCGCCGCCGAGATCGCCGCCGACCGGATCATCCCGCTGCCCGAGGATCCGGACCTGCGCCTGCCGCAGCAGTCGGTCCGCACCTTCCTCAACGTCAGCCACCGGCACCGCCGCACGGTGAAGCTGCCGCTGTCCGTCCTCAACACCCTGGTGTGGCGCGGACTGCCCACCGAACGCACCCTCGCCGCCCCGGCGGTGACCTCCTGGATGCTCTCCCTGCGCGGACGCGACCCGTTCCTGAGCGAGGAGTGCCGGGTGATCCTGCTCGGCGAGACCGCCTCCGTCACCGTCCGCCACCCGGTGCTCGAGGCCATCCCCGCCGTCCCGTACCAGTACCGCGAACTCCTCGGCGCCATCTGGCGCGAGCCCGTCGCAGCCCACCTCGAACCCGGTGAGCGCGCCCGCACCCTGGCCGCGCTCCTGCACACCGACGGGGCGGGCCGCTCGTTCACCGCCGAACTGGTCGAGCGCTCCAAACTCAGCCCGGCCGACTGGCTGCGTGCCCTCTTCCACGCCCTGATGCCGCCGCTTCTGCACTTCCTCTACCGCTACGGCGTGGTGTTCTCCCCGCACGGCGAGAACGCCATCGTGGTCTTCGACGAGTACGACGTCCCCGCGCGCCTGGCGGTCAAGGACTTCGTGGACGACGTGAACGTGAGCGCGGAGCCCGTCCCCGAGCTCGAGGCCATGCCCGAGGACGTCGCCGGCATCCTGCTGCGCGAGCCGCCTCGGTTCCTCACGCAGTTCATCCACTCCGGGCTGTTCGTCGGGGTCTTCCGCTACCTCGCCCCGCTGCTGGAGGAACAGCTCGCTCTGCCGGAGGAGGAGTTCTGGCGGCTGCTGCGCGAGGAGATCACCGCCCACCACGACCGCTTCCCCGAGCTCGCCGACCGCTTCGCCACCTTCGACCTGCTCACCCCGCGCATCGAGCGCCTGTGCCTGAACCGCAACCGGCTCCTGCTCGACGGCTACGGCGACCGGCCCGAACGCCCGCACGCCGCCGTTCACGGCACCGTCGCCAACCCCTTGCACACCCCCGCGGTCGTGGCACCCCGTACGCGAATCCCGAGCGGGACCTCGATGTCGGTGGAGGCACGTAGAGTGAAGGAGCTATGACTCGACCTCCTCTCCCCGACCTCCTCCACGCCGCCGTCACCGCGGTCGGCGGCGTTGAGCGCCCCGGCCAGGTGACCATGGCGCAAGCCGTCGCCGACGCCGTCGACCACGGCGAGCACCTGATCGTCCAGGCGGGCACCGGCACCGGTAAGTCCCTGGCCTACCTGGTCCCGGCCCTGGCCCACGGCGAGCGTGTCGTGGTCGCCACCGCGACCCTCGCGCTTCAGCGTCAGCTCGTCGAGCGGGATCTGCCGCGCACGGTGGAGGCCCTGCATCCGCTGCTGCGGCGGCGTCCGGAATTCGCCATGCTCAAGGGCCGGTCGAACTACCTGTGCCTCCACCGGGTCCACGAGGGCGTGCCCGACGAGGAGGAGGCGGGCCTGTTCGACCCCATGGAGGCCATGGGCGGCCCCAGCAGCAAGCTCGGCAAGGACCTGCTGCGGCTGCGCGACTGGGCCGACGAGAGCGAGACCGGCGACCGAGACGATCTGACTCCCGGAGTCTCCGACAAGGCCTGGGCCCAGGTCTCCGTCACCTCACGCGAGTGCGTGGGCGCCACCAAGTGCGCCTACGGGGCCGAGTGCTTCGCCGAGGCGGCCCGTGAGCGCGCCAAGCTCGCCGATGTCGTGGTGACCAACCACGCGCTGCTCGCCATCGACGCCATCGAGGGCGCCCCCGTCCTGCCCAGCCATGAAGTGCTCATCGTGGACGAGGCACATGAGCTGGTCTCCCGGGTCACCGGGGTGGCCACCGGCGAGCTGACCCCGTTCGCGGTGAACCGCACGGTGAAGCGGGCCGCCCGACTGGTCAATGAGAAGGCGGCGGACGCCCTGCAGAGCGCCTCCGAGGGGTTCGAGCGGATCATGGAGCTCGCCCTGCCCGGTCGGCTCGAGGAGATCCCGGAGGACCTGGGCTACGTTCTGGCCGCCCTGCGGGACGCCTGCCGGCTCTGCATCACCTCGCTCGGGGAGGTGCGCGACAAGTCCGTGACCGATGAGGACGTCGTCCGCAAGCAGGCCCTGGCGTCGATCGAGAGTGTGCACGGCACGGCGGAGCGGATTCTCGAGGAGTCCGAGTACGACGTGGTGTGGTACGAGCGCCACGACCGCTACGGGGCCTCCTTGCGGGTCGCTCCGCTCAATGTCTCCGGGCTGTTGCGGGAGAAGCTCTTCGAGGACCGTTCGGTCGTGCTGACGTCCGCGACCCTCAAGCTCGGCGGCGACTTCACGGGGGTGGCGGCGTCGGTAGGGCTCAGCGCGGAGCACCGCCTGCCGGACGAGCCGGTCCGGGCGGCCGCTTCCGGGGCCGGGGCCGTTGAGGCTGAGGTGGAGGAGGAGGCGGAGTCCGCCGACGGGGAGGGCGCGGAGGGCGACGCGGGAGAGGACGGCGGGGGAGAGGATGCCGGGGGCGGGGACGACGGGGGAGGGGAGCCCCAGTGGCGCGGGATCGATGTCGGCTCGCCGTTCGACTACCCCCGGCAGGGCATCCTCTATGTGGCCAGGCATTTGTCCCAGCCGGGCCGTGACGGCTCACGCAAGGACATGCTGGACGAGCTCGCCGAGCTGATGGAGGCCGCGGGCGGACGCACCCTGGGGCTGTTCTCCTCGATGCGCGCCGCCCAGGCGGCGGCCGAGGAGATGCGCGGGCGTCTGGAGCTGCCCGTCCTCCTCCAGGGAGAGGACACCCTCGGCGAGCTGATCCGGGCCTTCGCCTCGGACAAGGAGACCTGCCTGTTCGGCACCCTGTCACTGTGGCAGGGCGTGGACGTGCCCGGCTCCGCCTGCCAGTTGGTGGTCATGGACCGTATCCCGTTCCCGCGCCCCGACGACCCGCTGATGAGCGCGCGGGCCAAGGATGTCGAGCAGCGCGGGGGCAATGGCTTCATGGCCGTCTCCGCCACGCATGCGGCCCTGCTGATCGCCCAGGGGGCGGGCCGCCTGGTGCGGGCCGCGGACGACCGCGGTGTGGTGGCCGTGCTCGACCCCAGGCTGGCCAACGCCCGTTACGGCAGCTTCCTTCGGGCCTCGATGCCGGACTTCTGGTACACGGTGGACCGCAATCAGGTGCGCCGCTCGCTGGCCGCCATCAATGCCTCGGCGCCGGAGCCCCGCCCCGTGGCATCGCGCACCCTGACCGCTCCGGCCCCCTGATCACCGGGGGCGTACGCCTCGACGCACGGCGGGCCCCAGCCGCTTTCGCGGCTGGGGCCCGCCGTCGGCGTGCGACTCCGATGCCGTCGTAAGGGGGTGCCGTCACGGGGCCATCGGAGGATCGGCGTCAGATGCGCCGCAGAACCGCCACGACCTTGCCGAGGATCGTCGCCTCGTCACCCGGGATGGGCTGGTACGACGCATTGTGCGGCATCAGCCAGATGTGCCCGTTCTCCCTCTTGAACCGCTTCACGGTGGCCTCGCCGTCGAGCATGGCGGCCACGATGTCACCGTTCTCCGCGACCGGCTGGCGCCGCACGGTGACCCAGTCCCCGTCGCAGATCGCGGCCTCCACCATGGAGTCGCCGACCACCTTGAGCACGAACAGGTCGCCGTCACCGACGAGCTGGCGGGGCAGCGGGAAGACGTCCTCGACGGACTCCTCGGCCAGGATCGGACCACCGGCGGCGATCCGGCCGACGAGCGGCACATAGGAGGCCGCGGGCTTGCCCGTCGTGTCGGGGGCCTGGGTGTGCGGCGCGTCGGCGCCCCGGACCTCGTAGGCACGGGGCCGGTGCGGATCCCGGCGCAGGAAGCCCTTGCGCTCCAGCGCCATCAGCTGGTGCGCCACGGACGAGGTGCTGGACAGCCCGACCGCCTGGCCGATCTCCCGCATGCTCGGCGGGTAGCCCCGGCGCTGCACGGAGTCGCGGATGACCTCGATGACCCGGCGCTGCCGGTCCGTGAGCCCCGAACTGTCCGCGCGGATGCCTGGTGGACGCCCCGGCATCGAGCGTGCGGGCTTCATCGAATCGTCGTGCCCCTGGGCGACCTGTTCGTGCGTGCGGTCGTGGGCATCGTGCGCACGGTCGTGGGAATGGTCCTGGACGGTCATGGTGGCGATGTCCGCGGTGGTCATTGCGGCCCCTCTCGAGAAGTTCTCCCGCTCAGACAACGGTAGTTGGTTTCGAAAGGTTGCGCCAAACACACGTTCGAGTGAATTTCCAAAAAGATACTGACTCGATCAAGGTATCGGGTGTATTGATCGAAACGATGTTCGAATATCTCGCGTGGTCCGAGCGTCAGAGCGAGAGGCCCGGTGGCCACCGTATCGGGTGTGCGGCGGCTCGGCGCGCGGTCTCGGAATGTCGTCCGGCGTGCCGTCCTCGGGGCGCCCGGCACGACACCCGGCACGACACCGAGCACGACACCCGGCACGACACTCGACGCGACACCCAGCGTGACATCGCGGCCCCCGCCCGCGAGGGCGCGACACGGTTCGCTAGGCTCTTGCGGGCTCTCGGGCAGACCCTCGGCACGCCGCGGCGCACCCGCGACACGCGCTTGCCGAATATCTCCCCCTCCACCAGATCTAGTGGTTACATAGGCGGCGACAGCCCACAAGTTGTGGTCCCGGAGGGTGTGAGCCCTCCACGATCGCCTATGCTTGGGGGTACCCCGCGAGGGCCGGACACGGCTCCCAGGGGCTGCGCAGCCGTGCCCTCTCCGTGTGCCCGCATGCACACGGAGTGAGGGCTGCCGCGCCCACGTGAAGAAACGCTCACGGACCATCGTGATGCCGATGCCGTACATCCGGCCGTCGGCGGGGAGGAGGGAGAGGTCGTGCACTGCCCCTTCTGCCGGCACTCCGACAGCCGCGTCGTCGACAGCCGCACCACCGACGACGGCACATCGATCCGCAGACGCCGCCAGTGCCCCGACTGCGGCCGCCGCTTCACCACGGTGGAGACGGCCTCGCTGATGGTGATCAAGCGCAGCGGCGTCACCGAACCGTTCAGCCGCGACAAGGTCATCGCCGGAGTGCGCAAGGCCTGCCAGGGCAGACCGGTCACGGAGGACGCCCTCGCCCAGCTCGGCCAGCGGGTCGAGGAGGCGGTGCGGGCCACGGGGAGCGCCGAGCTGTCCACCCACGACGTGGGACTGGCGATACTCGGCCCGCTCCAGGAGCTCGACCTCGTCGCCTACTTGCGCTTCGCGTCCGTCTACAGAGCCTTCGACACGCTCGAGGACTTCGAGGCCGCCATCGCGGAACTGCGTGACGCGCGGCCCACCGGTCAGACGAAGGACCCCGGCGGGGCCGAAGAGGACGCGTCCGTCCTCGCACCCGCCCAAGCCGCGGAGTAGGCCTCCGCGCGCGACAGACGACTTGCCGGGCGGTGGCCCAGTCCCGGCGAAAGACACCGTGCTTCCGGGAAGAACCGTGGCACATCAGGGCGTTTTGCCCAGAGGGAGGCGGCATGACAGAGACGGCGAGCGGTCCGGCACGCGGTTCCAAGGCGCGTGGTTCGAAGACCGCTGGAGCATCCCCCAAGGGGGGCCTGCGGGCGGAGCGGATCCACACGACCCCCGGCGTCCACCCGTACGACGAGGTGGTCTGGGAGCGTCGTGACGTCGTCATGACCAACTGGCGCGACGGCTCGGTCAACTTCGAGCAGCGCGGCGTCGAGTTCCCCGACTTCTGGTCGGTCAACGCGGCCAACATCGTCACGAGCAAGTACTTCCGGGGCGCCGTCGGCAGCCCGCAGCGCGAGAGCAGCCTGCGCCAGCTCATCGACCGCGTGGTCAAGACCTACCGCGCCGCCGGCGAGTCCAACGGCTACTTCGCCTCCCCGGCCGACGCCGAGATCTTCGAGCACGAGCTGGCCCACGCCCTGCTGCACCAGGTCTTCAGCTTCAACTCGCCGGTGTGGTTCAACGTCGGAACCCAGCAGCCGCAGCAGGTCAGCGCCTGCTTCATCCTCTCGGTCGACGACTCCATGGAGTCGATCCTCGACTGGTACAAGGAAGAGGGGATGATCTTCAAGGGCGGCTCGGGAGCGGGCCTGAACCTCTCCCGCATCCGCTCCTCCAAGGAACTGCTCTCCTCCGGCGGCAACGCCTCCGGCCCGGTGTCCTTCATGCGCGGCGCCGACGCCTCCGCCGGGACGATCAAGTCGGGCGGCGCCACCCGCCGCGCGGCCAAGATGGTCGTGCTCGACGTCGACCACCCCGACATCGAGGACTTCATCCAGACCAAGGTCAAGGAGGAGGAGAAGATCCGCGCCCTGCGCGACGCGGGCTTCGACATGGACCTGGGCGGCTCGGACATCACGTCCGTGCAGTACCAGAACGCCAACAACTCCGTCCGGGTGAACGACACGTTCATGAAGGCCGTGGAGAACGGCACCGAGTTCGGCCTCACCGCCCGGATGACCGGTGACGTGATCGAGAAGGTCGACGCCAAGGAGCTCTTCCGCAAGATGGCGGAGGCCGCCTGGGCGTGCGCCGACCCGGGCATCCAGTACGACGACACCATCAACCACTGGCACACCTGCCCGGAGAGCGGCCGCATCACCGCCTCCAACCCGTGCAGCGAGTACATGCACCTGGACAACTCCTCGTGCAACCTGGCCTCGCTGAACCTCATGAAGTTCCTGCGCGACGACGAAGAGGGCAACCAGAGCTTCGACGCCGAGCGCTTCGCCAAGGTCGTCGAGCTGGTCATCACGGCGATGGACATCTCCATCTGCTTCGCCGACTTCCCCACGGAGAAGATCGGCGAGACCACCCGCGCCTTCCGCCAGCTGGGCATCGGCTACGCCAACCTCGGCGCCCTGCTGATGGCCACGGGGCACGCCTACGACTCCGAGGGCGGCCGTGCGCTCGCCGGCGCCATCACCTCCCTGATGACCGGCACCGCCTACAAGCGCTCCGCCGAACTCGCCGGTGTCGTCGGCCCGTACGAGGGCTACGCCCGCAACGCCGAGCCGCACAGGCGCGTCATGCGCCAGCACTCCGACGCCAATGGCACGGCCCGGCGCATGGACGACCTCGACACCCCGGTGTGGGCGGCGGCCACCGAGGCATGGCAGGACGTCATCCGCCTCGGCGGGAAGAACGGCTTCCGCAACGCCCAGGCGTCGGTGCTCGCCCCCACCGGCACCATCGGCCTGATGATGGACTGCGACACCACCGGCGTCGAGCCCGACCTGGCGCTGGTCAAGTTCAAAAAGCTCGTCGGCGGCGGCTCGATGCAGATCGTGAACAACACGGTCCCGCGCGCCCTCAAGCGCCTCGGCTACCAGAACGAGCAGGTCGAGGCGATCGTCGCCCACATCGCCGAGCACGGCAATGTGCTCGACGCCCCCGGGCTGCGTCCCGAGCACTACGAGGTCTTCGACTGCGCGATGGGCGAGCGGTCCATCTCGGCGATGGGCCACGTGCGGATGATGGCGGCCGTCCAGCCGTGGATCTCCGGCGCGATCAGCAAGACCGTCAACATGCCGGAGAACGCCACCGTCGACGAGGTCGAGGAGATCTACTTCGAGGCGTGGAAGCTCGGGGTGAAGGCGCTCGCGATCTACCGCGACAACTGCAAGGTCGGCCAGCCGCTGTCCGCCAAGAAGAAGGAGGAGGCCAGGACCGAGGTGTCCGAGGCCGCCCCGGCGGCGGTGGAGAAGAAGGTCGTCGAGTACCGCCCGGTCCGCAAGCGGCTGCCCAAGGGGCGCCCCGGCATCACCACGTCGTTCACCGTCGGCGGCGCCGAGGGCTACATGACGGCCAACTCCTACCCGGACGACGGCCTCGGTGAGGTCTTCCTCAAGATGTCCAAGCAGGGCTCGACCCTCGCGGGCATGATGGACGCCTTCTCCATCGCCGTCTCCGTCGGCCTGCAGTACGGCGTGCCGCTGGAGACCTACATCTCGAAGTTCACCAATATGCGCTTCGAGCCCGCCGGCCTCACGGACGACCCGGACGTGCGGATGGCGCAGTCGATCGTCGACTACATCTTCCGCCGCCTGGCGCTGGACTTCCTGCCGTTCGAGACCCGTTCGGCGCTGGGCATCCACTCCGCCGAGGAGCGCCAGCGCCACCTGGAGACCGGCTCCTACGAGACGGGCGACGAAGACGTCGACGTCGAGGGCCTGGCCCAGTCGGCCCCGGTGCAGTCCGAGCCCCCGAAGGCGGTCGCCCCCGCGGCCCCGGCCACCTCGGCGGCCCCGAAGCAGGCGCACAACTCCACGGAACTGGTCGAGATCCAGCTCGGCCTGAACGCGGACGCCCCGCTGTGCTTCTCCTGCGGCACCAAGATGCGCCGTGCCGGCAGCTGCTACCTCTGCGAAGGCTGCGGCTCAACCAGCGGCTGCAGCTGACGCCGGGCGCGACCACTCCGGACGAGGTGTCCGGCGTGGTCCGCGGACGCGGCTGACACTCGGCTGAGCGAGGAGGGGATCGACCACTGGCCGATCCCCTCCTCGCTTGTCCCTCCGTTCCTGGCCGCGGCGGCTGCTGGGGCGGCCGGGGCCACGGGGGTTACACGGGCTGACCTATGGGGCGGATGATCACATTGTCCACGTCGACGCCGGTCGGTTGCCGCCCCGATGCCGCTGCCGCCGCCGGGATCAGGGTGACAGGAGAATCCGTCATCGCGTACCCCGTGAATCGTGTGATGAAGTCGGCGGCCCTGTTCCGCCGGGACCACCGCCCTTGCCATGGCGGGGATCTCATCACTTGGAGCGCACTCGATGTCAATGGGCGGCTTGTGCGTCAGCCGTACGTGCCGGCCAGCGGTCTCGCCCGTCAGGAGTCCGGGGCCTGTCAGGAGTCCATGCCCGTCAGGAGTCCATGCCCGTCAGGAGTCGGAGGCCCGTCAAGGAGTCCAGACCCGTCAGGAGTCCATGCCCGTCAGGAGTCGGAGGCCCGTCAAGGAGTCCAGACCCGTCAGGATGCCGAGGCCCGCCAGGAGTCCTTGCCGGTCCGGAGTCCGTGCCCATCAGGAGCCTTGAAGGTCAGGAGTACCGCCCGCCCATCACCTGGGCGAAAGCGACCGGATCGGCGTCGAAGCCGCGAAACGCCTTGCGCATGGCCCATTCCCCGGAATCGTCGCGAACGAATTCCGCGACGGTCGCCGCCGTGGCTCCGGCGACCGCGGCGAAGTCGTCCTTCGCCAACTCCACATAACCCTCGACAATCCTGAATCCGCTGTTCGCCACCTCGCCGAAGGTCTTGCGTACTTCCCGCTGCTGTATGACGACACCGACGACCACACGGGCGTACTCGGAAGCTAACCGGTCGAGCTCCAGGGTCATGACCTCGTCGTAGCCGAGGCCCTGACCCGTCCTGCTGTCCCGGTTCAGATTGATGGTGCCGTCCGGCGAGCGGCTGTCGAAGTGGACGAGATACCTGGGCTCGCCGTACGGATCGGCCGCCGAGTAGGTCGCGGCGACGATGTCGAGATCGTTGGCCGGTGCGCCAAGGGGACTGGGGTCCCACCTGACCATCACCTGGACCTTCTCGAGCCCCTTGCTGAGACTGCTCACCAGACTTCCCCTCCTTGGACATCGAGCCCCCGGTGGAACGGGCCCCAATGGCCTCAACGGGCCTCAACCCAAGATCATGTACGTGACTACCAGGAGCTCCACATGGGTTACCCATGGTGCCATGCCGGGCATGCCCCGCAGGTGAAGTGCCGTGTGCGCCCGTCTCTTCGGCATCAGGTACCCGGCCGCCCCGGGGCGCGTTCGCGCATTGCGGCGGCCGCTTCCACGAGGAACGGCACAAACCCCTCGACGGACGCCGACGCCGCAACGCCCGGAGCGGTGGCCGTGTAGACGGCCCGAATCGGCGCGTCGTCCGGATGGAGGGCGGCGAGGACGATGTCGGGGCGCACGGCGCTCGAGGCCAGTGACGGCACAAGCGTGATCGCCAGACCCGCGGCGACGAAGCCCTGCTTGGCGGTCCACTCGCGGGCCACGTAGTCGATGCGTGGCCGGAAGCCCTTGCGCAGGCAGGCGCTCAGCAAGGTCTCCTCGGCGGTGTCGCCGTCGGCGATCCAGGTCTCCTCGGCGAGTTCACCCAGCCCGAGCACCCCTCGATGGGCCAGCGGATGCCTCTGGGGGGGCGCCACCAGGATCGGGTCGTCCAGCAGATGGCGCAGAGCGAGGGGCGGAAGCTCGGCCACCCGGTCGGGGTGGGCGGTGATCACCGCGAGGTCGATCTCCCCCGTGCGGAGGAGCCCGACGAGTTCATGCGTCGGCCCCTCGGTGACGCCGACCGACACAGCGGGGTGGGCGGTGCGGAACGCCGCCGTGGCCCGGGGGACGAGTTCGGTCTCGGCGGTGGGGAAGGCGCCCATGCGCAGACGCCCGGCGGCCAGGCCGCGCAGTGCCGCGATGTCACGGCGGGCGGCGTCGAGCCGCTCCAGCGCCGCCTCCGCGTGGACGAGCGCTGCCCTGCCCTCCTCGGTGAGCCGCACCCCGCGCGGGAGCCGGTCGAACAGGCGGGTACCGAGTTCGTCCTCCAGCGCCGAGACCTGCCGGGAGACCGCGGACTGCGTGAAGCCGAGCGCCTGCCCTCCCGCGGTGAACGAGCCGCGACGGGCCACCTCACGGAGCACTTCCAGCCATCCGGTGTCCAGCCGGGCCTCCCGAACGCGAAGCCGAGGAGATATGCGCGGCCCGCATGCCAACCATGCCAGACATTCGTATGCCGCGTACCTGCGGTGGGCCTGGCACGGAGCCGCCGCCGACCGCGCCGACCGACGGCGCCGACCGACCTGGGGACGCGCGATGGCGAAGTGGCGGCCGCGCTGTGACGAGGGCGACAGGGGGCCCGGCCCCCGGACCTCGTCCGAGGGCCGGGCCTGGACCTCGTTAAGGTGAAAGCATGGCGCGGCCTCAACGCATTGTGCTGGTGCGGCACGGGGAGTCCCAGGGCAATGTCGACGAGACGATCTACGAGCGGGTGCCCGACCACGCTCTGGGGCTGACCGAGCGGGGACTGGAGCAGTCCCATGAGCTCGGAGGGCAGCTGAGAGGGCTCTTCGGGCGGGAGCGGGTGCAGGTCTTCCTCTCCCCCTACCGCCGTACCCGGCAGACGTTCGAGGCCCTGGGACTCGACCCCCGGTTGTGCAAGGTGCAGGAGGAGCCCCGGCTGCGCGAGCAGGACTGGGGCAATCTGCAGAACGTCGAGGACATCCGGGCGCAGCGCAAGGCACGGGACGCGTACGGGCACTTCTACTACCGGTTCACCCAGGGGGAGTCGGGGGCGGACGTGTACGACCGGGTGGGAGCGTTTTTCGAGACGCTCCACCGGGACTTCGCCGAGTGGGACTTCCCCCCGAACGCGCTCCTGGTGACCCACGGCCTGATGATGCGGCTGTTCTGCATGCGCTGGTTCCACTGGACGGTCGAGGAGTTCGAGGCGCTGCGCAACCCGGCGAACGGCGAGATGCGGGCCCTGCTGCTCGGGCCCAACGGGCGGTACCGGCTCGATCGCCCGTTCGAGGGCTCGCGATGACCCCGGAATCGGTGCCACCCTCGCCCTGACCTGGGACTGAAGGGGGTGAGGTTGAGCACAGGACGATTGACCGCGATGAGCGGTGATGTCAGAGTTCGTCGCGATGACCGCCGACGACCACCGACTCCGTCATGCCCGCGCCTCGCTGCGGGGCCTCGCCGTAGGGGATGCCCTCGGCTCCCAGTTCTTCGTACCCGCGAACCGGCAGGCGCTGCTCGAGCGCACCCTTCCACCCGGTCGGTGGCGGTGGACGGACGACGCGCAGATGGCCGCGTCGGTGGCGGCGGAGTTGGTCGGGCACGGCAGGATCGACCAGGACTCGCTGGCCGCCTCGTTCGCGCGGCGCCATGACTTCGACCGCGGATACGGCCCGGCGGTGAACCGCATGCTGCGGCTCGTGCGCGAGGGCGGCGACTGGCGCGAGCTCGCGGCCGAGCTCTTCAACGGGCAGGGGTCCTGGGGCAATGGGGCGCCCATGCGGGTCGCTCCGCTGGGGGCCTGGTTCGCGGGTGAGGCGGAGAGCGCGGCCGAGCAGGCGGAGCTGTCGGCGACGGTCACCCACACCCACCGCGAGGCGGTCGCGGGCACGATAGCCGTCGCCGTCGCGGCCTCGCTGGTCGCGGCCTCCACCGGGCCGCTGGACCCGTCGGCGCTTTTCGGGGACGTCCTGGAGTTCGTCCCGCGCAGCGCCGTGCACATGGGCATACGGCGGGCCAGGGACATGCTGGACTACGGCGACGTGGGCACGGTCGCCGCCGTCCTCGGCTGCGGCAGGCGCACCAGCGCGCAGGACACCGTCCCCTTCGCCCTGTGGGCCGCCGCCCGCAACCTGGGGGACTTCACGGAGGCCTTCTGGACCACCGCCCGCGCGGGCGGCGACGTGGACACCACCTGCGCGATCGTCGGCGGCATAGTGGCCGTGGGCCCCGGCGGCCGTCCCCCGGCGCAGTGGGACGAACACACCGAACCCCTCCCGGAGTGGGCTTTCTCCCCGGACGAGTGACCGCCACGCGGCCCGCCGCCGTCACCCTTTCCACGGCGCCGCGGACGTCGGAAGGCCGAGCCGTGCGACGGGAACGGCGCCGCCGGTGTGCCGAGGAGACCCCGCGGGGCCCAGCTCTGGCCCCGCACGGGGGACGGGCTCCACCGCTGCGCGAATGCGCGTCCTCTGCCCGCCGCCCCCCAAGCGTTCTCCGGCGCCCCTCCCCGCGCCCGCCGCACTCTGAATTCGCGGGCGCGGCCCAGCAGTGGTGTGCTGGATCAACGGGCATCTCCCGCGCCTGCGCGCGCCGGGAGCGGCGCGCGCGTCCCAGCGCGCCCCGACCCGCACATCCGCTCCAGCCGCTCGACACCGACGGAGGACGCGATGGACATGGCCTCGTTCACCGGGGGCCTGGTCACCGGCCGCGCCGTCATGGCGGCCTGTGCCTCCATGGTGAACAGGATCGCCGTGGAACTCGGCGGCAAGAACCCCGACACCGTCTTCGCCGCCGCCGACTCCGGGACCGCCGCCGACCACGCCCTCCTGGCGGTCTTCCTCCATTCGGGCCAGGTCCGCTCCGCGGGTCCGGCTGAGTACCGCGAGCCCGAACACATCTGGCGCACCGTGAACCCGAAGCCTCAAGGCTGGTTCGACCCGGCCGGAGGTGGCATCGCGTGACCTCTGGCAGCGCCCCCGAGAAGAGCGGGACGCCCCGGGCCCCGGGCGCGGACGACGCCGAGCTGAACGAGTTCGGCTACAAACAGGAGCTCAAGCGCTCGCTCGGGAACTTCCACACCTTCGCCGCCGGGATCAGCTACATCTCCATCCTCACCGGCACCTTCCAGCTGTTCTACTTCGGCTACGGACACGGCGGCCCCTCCTACTGGTGGTCCTGGCCGATGGTCTTCTGCGGGCAGCTGATGGTCGCCCTGTGCTTCTGCGAGCTGGCCGCCCGCTACCCGGTCGCGGGCTCGATCTACAACTGGTCCAAGCGCCTGAGCAATCCCCACATCGCCTGGCTCGCCGGCTGGATCATGCTGGTCGCCACGATCGTGACCCTGGCCGCCGTGGTGCTCGCCTACCAGATCACGCTGCCGAGGATCTCCAGCGTCTTTCAGGTGGTCGGCAGCGGCCAGGGCAAGAACGACTTCGCGGCCAACGCCGTTCTCCTCGGCGCCGTACTCATCGCCTTCTCCACCCTCGTGAACGCCTTCGGCGTCAAGCTCATGGCGCGCATCAACAGCGCGGGTGTCCTCGTCGAACTGATCGCGGCCTGCGTCCTCATCGGGCTGCTCGCCGCGCACGTCACCCGGGGCCCCGGTGTGCTCACCGACACCAATGGGACAGGTGAGGGCTGGTACATGGGCTACTTCGGGGCCTTCCTGGTCGCTTCCCTCGCCTCCGCTTATGTCCTGTACGGCTTTGACACCGCGTCCTCCCTCGGCGAGGAGTCGAAGGACCCGGGCCGCAACGCCCCGCGCGCCATCCTCCGGGCGCTGTGCGCCTCGTTCGTGATCGGCGGGCTTATCCTGCTGTTCGCGATCCTGTCGGTGGAGGACACCAAGGCCAAGCAGCTCAGCACCGAGGGCCTGCAGTACGTGGTGATCAGCGTGCTCGGGGACACCCTCGGCAAGGCGCTGCTGTGGTGCGTGGTGATCGCGGTGACCGTGTGCGTGCTCGCCGTGCACACGGCCGGCGTCCGGATGGCGTTCGCGATGGCCCGCGACAACAACCTGCCGGGCAGCTCGGTGATGGCGCGGGTCAGCCCGAGGTTCGGCACTCCGTTGCTTCCCGCCGTGCTCATCGGTGTCCTCGCGGTCGGCATCCTGGTGATCAACATCAACCAGCCGCAGATCTTCTCCATCGTCACCTCCCTCGCCATCGTGATGATCTACATGGCGTATCTGCTGGTCACCGGGCCCATGCTGGTCGCCCGCATCCGGGGCCGGTGGTCGTCGGCCGACGCGCTGCCGGGGAGGTTCTCCCTGGGCCGATTCGGGTTCGCGGTGAACCTCCTGGCCGTGCTGTGGGGCTTCGGTATGACGGTGAACCTCGCCTGGCCCCGCCGGGAGGTCTACAACGCCACGGAGCCGCACCACTGGTACCTGCAGTGGGGCGCGATCCTGTTCATCGGCATCGTCGGCGTGGGCGGGTTCGCGTACTACTGGTTCGTCCAGCGCCACCGCACCGGTGTCCTCGCCGAGCACGCGGCGCCCGTGGCCGGGCCCGAGCCCAGCGGCCGGCACCGCCGAGGCCCGGGTACGGCCCCCGGTAACGCGGCCCCCGACTCCAGCAGCGACTGAGCCCGACCCGAGCACCTGAGCCCCGGCCCCGGCCCCGGCCCCGACGGAAGGGGAGAGCACGTGGAAGAGTTCGACTACGTAGTGGTCGGCGGGGGCACCGCGGGGGCGGTGGTGGCGGCGCGGCTCACCGAGGACCCGGCGGTGACGGTGTGCCTGCTGGAGGCCGGGCCGGTGGACGTGGCACTGGAGGAGGTGCTGCACCTCGACCAGTGGATGGGCCTGCTGGAGTCCGGCTTCGACTGGGACTACCCCGTCGAGCCGCAGGAGAACGGCAACTCCTTCCTGCGGCACGCCCGGGCCCGCGTCCTCGGCGGCTGTTCCTCGCACAACTCGTGCATCGCTTTCTGGGCGCCCGCCGAGGACCTCGACGAGTGGGCGGCCATGGGATGCGCCGGCTGGAGCCGGCTGAGCACCTTCCCGCTGTTCGAGCGGCTGGAGGACAACGACGCCCCCGGCGACCACCACGGCCGCTCGGGGCCGGTGCGGATCCGCACCATCCAGCCCCGGGACCCCTGCGGGATGCGGCTGCTCGAGGCGTGCGAGAGCATCGGCATCCCCAGGGTCCCCTTCAACGGCGGGGCGACCGTCGTCCGCGGCGCCAACTGGTTCCAGATCAACGCCGACGAGAACAACATCCGCTCGTCCTCCTCGGTCGCCTACCTGCACCCCGTCATGGCCACCCGGCGAAACCTGCGCGTGCTCACCGACGTGCGCGCCAAGCGGCTACTGATCGACGGGGAGCGGCGCTGCACCGGCGTGGAGTACCTCGCCCCCGACGGCATCCACAGCCACAAGGCGGGCGCTCGCCGCGAGGTCGTCGTCTCCTGCGGAGCCCTCGACAGCCCGAAGCTGCTCATGCTCTCCGGGATCGGACCGGCGGAGCATCTGCGGGAGGTCGGGGTCGAGGTCGTCCTCGACGCCCCGGGAGTGGGGGAGAACCTCCAGGACCATCCCGAGGGGCTGGTCATGTGGGACGCCAAGCAGCCCATGGTCACCCGCTCCACGCAATGGTGGGAGATCGGGATCTTCGCCGCGACGCGGGACGGTCTCGACCGGGCCGACCTGATGTTCCACTACGGCTCGGTGCCCTTCGACATGAACACGCTGCGGCACGGCTACCCGACCACCGAGAACGGCTTCTGCCTCACCCCGAACGTCACCCGCGCCCGCTCCAGAGGGACTGTCCGGCTGCGGACCAGGGACTTCCGGGACAAGCCGAAGGTGGACCCCCGCTATTTCACCGATGAGTACGACGTGCGGGTGATGACCTACGGGCTGCGGCTCGCGCGGGAGATCGCCGGGCAGCCGGAGATGGAGGAGTGGGCGGGCGCGGAGCTGGCACCGGGGCGGGACGTCCGCACCGACGATGAGCTCGCCGCCTACATCCGCAGGACGCACAACACCGTCTACCACCCGTCCTCGACGGTGGCGATGGGCGCGGACGACGACGCCTCGGCCCCCCTCGACTCGCGGCTGCGGGTCAAGGGCATCCGCGGACTGCGGGTCGCCGACGCCTCCGTGATGCCCTTCCTCGTAGCGGTCAACCCGTGCATCACGACGATGATGATCGGGGAGAAGTGCTCGGACATGATCAAGGAGGACGCCTGCTCCTCCCCCGCTTAGCCGCCCGCCTCCTGGCTGCCGCCTCCCGGCCGCCGCCTCGAGCGGGTCGGGGGCGGGGCGGATCCGTTCATCCGCCCCGCGTAGGGTGGTGCCATGCCCTGTGAACCCCCCACCCACAGCGTCGAACGGTCCCTTCGCCGGGCCGGGGCAATGGTCGTGGCGGGGGTCGACGAGGTCGGCCGGGGCGCGTGGGCCGGGCCTGTCACGGTCTGCGCGGCGGTCACGGGACTGCGCAGGGCGCCCGAGGGGCTGACCGACTCCAAACTCCTCCCGCCCAGGCGCCGACTGGAACTCCACGTCGAGCTGCGGAGCTGGGTGCGCTCCCACGCCCTGGGCCACGCCTGGCCCGAGGAGATCGACCGGCTGGGGATGACGGCGGCGCTGCGACTTGCCGCCGAGCGTGCGCTGGAGGCGCTGCCCGTCCGGCCGGACGCGGTGATCCTCGACGGCAAGCACGACTACCTGGGCATGCCCTGGAACGTCCGCACGGTCATCAAGGGCGACCAGTCCTGTGTCGCGGTGGCCGCCGCGTCCGTGCTCGCGAAGGTCGAGCGAGACGCGCTGATGGCCCAACTCTCACCGGAGCACCCCCGGTTCGCCTTCGAGGACAACGCCGGCTACCCCTCGCCCGTGCACCGCGGCGCCCTCACCGAACTCGGGCCCACCCCGTACCACCGGGTGTCGTGGGTGTTCATGGACTCCCTTCCGCAGTGGCGCCATCTGAAGAAGATCCGAACTCTCGTTCAGGAAGAGGCGGGACAGCTCGAACTGGGGTTCTGACCATTTTTGACGGTTGGGATGGCGCTTAAGGGAGGGGCGCCGCTGCGCCGCCGCGCGCCATTTGATAGACATCCGCTTATGCCTCTCATGCCTGAGGAGCCGCAGATTCGCGAGAGTGTCCCGGGGCCTCGCACCGGATCGGCCAACGGCCGTACCGCGCAGGCCCCTCGCCCCGTTCCGGCCCCTGGTCCCCGTCCCGCCGCGCCTCGTCCGGTGCCCGCGCGCACCGCGAGCCGCGCCACCCATCCCGGCCCCGGCCGTCCGGGCGCCTCGCGCTCCGCCGCGCCCGCGCAGCCCCGGGCCCCCCGTGAGACCGCGAGGATCGAACTGATCCCCGCCTCCACGCAGACCGCGCTCGACGCCGCCGACGAGGTGGTGGACAGGCTCCTGGACGCCGGACGCACGCCCGGCGACATCCTGGTCCTGGCCACGGGCGACCCCCATCCGTGGGAGAGCCACGAGCTGTCCTTCGGCGAGGAGTCGTACTGGCGCCAGCACGACGAGGGCGGCGATGTGTTCTACGCCCGGGCGGGCGCCGAGCGTGCCTCCCGGCGTGCCGTCGTCGTGCTCGCGGTCAACGGCGGCACCGACGAAGCGGCCGCACAGGCCCTGCCCTCGGCGCTCGAGCGCGCGGCCGCCGAACTCATCGTCGTCGGCGACCCGGAGCGTCTGCGCGCCCTGGTGCAGCCGCGGCGAACGCCCGGCGGCGAACGTCACTGATCGCCGCTGAACGTCAGCGGGCCGCGGTGCGGCGCAGTGCCTCGGGGGCTCCGGCCACCGGGCGCAGCGCCGCGCCGTCGGCCGCCTCCCGCGCCCACGAACCCGAGTGGGGGCTGCGCCCTCGGCGGCCGTCGCCGAGCACATGCCACCCGTCCGCGGTCAGCGTGATGTAGGAGCCGCAGCGCAGCCCGTGCAGGGTGCAGGCGTCACGCAGTCCCCACATCCACGCTCCGTCCGAGCCCGTCCACTCCGGATCGCCGTCCCGGCAGAGCAGGAGCACTCCGGTGCGCACCGGCGCTCGCAGGCGCAGATCGTGGGGGACTATTCGGCGCAGGTGCCACAGCAGCGCGTTGCGGTGCTCCCAGCCGTCGGTGTTGTCCTTGCGCTGGGTGAAGGAGGCACTGGCGGCGAGGCGGTGCTCCCGGTCGAGGACGGCGACCACCGCGGTGGACGCGGACGGCAGATGCCTGCTGTGCAACTCCTTGACCAGCGCCCGTGGATCGCGCAGCAGGGGCGCGCCGACGACGGTCCAGTCCTCCGGCTCGAGGGAGCGGCCCATTGGGCCCGTGGCATCGTTCTGGGCGGGGGCGAAACCAATGGTCAACGGACCTCCCTTCCTGCGCGCGGCCCGACGTGGTCGGGCGCACGGCGATGCCGCGGGCTCGAGGAGCCAGAAAGCGGGTACAGACCAATTCTTCCTGCCCCGACCGCCGGCGGCAATGACCAATTGGATGACCCGTCTGGTATCGGCCGGTGCGTCGGTTGGATCACCCTCCCGGCCGCGGGCACGTCTCTGCCTCCCTGCCTACCTCTATGCCCTCGAATCCCTCTCGATCACCCCCGCTCCCCCTCTGTTCCCTGCCGGCCTCGTCCCCGGAACTCCTCCGAACCTCCCCCGAACTCCACCGGACTGCACCGAACCCTCAGCCCTGTGCGGCCGGCACGAGCGGCAGGACCCCGGTCCGCGAGCACCCGCGCGACCGCGTCGGCGACTTCGTCCCGAACCGGTCCGTCCGCCGCGTCCGGCGCGAACCTCGGGCGCAGCCGCCCTCGGGCAGCTCGGCCGCCGGCATGGTGCGCAGGCGCAGGTGGACCGGTCACGAGCTGTTTGTCACGCTGGGTGAAGTGGCCGATTGTCCTTGCCATCGGGTTGCATGGGGGACATGGACGATCTGGAGCTCCGCACTGAAGCCGATGCCATCCTCGCCGAGCTCGTCGGTGCCCCGGGGGGTTCGGCGCGGTTGCGGGAGGACCAGTGGCAGGCGGTGGCGGCTCTGGTCGAGGAGCGTCGGCGCGCCCTGGTGGTGCAGCGCACCGGCTGGGGCAAGTCGGCGGTGTACTTCGTTGCCACCGCCCTGCTGCGCCGACGTGGATCGGGCCCCACAGTGATCGTCTCGCCGCTGCTGGCCCTGATGCGCAACCAGGTCGAGTCTGCGGCGCGGGCCGGGATCCGGGCGCGCACCATCAACTCGGCCAACCCGGAGGAGTGGGACACCATCTACGAGGAGGTCGAGCGGGGCGGGACCGACGTTCTCCTCGTAAGTCCGGAACGACTCAACTCTGTGGATTTTCGCGATCAGGTGCTGCCCAAGCTTGCGGCCACGACCGGTCTGTTGGTGGTCGACGAGGCGCACTGCATTTCCGACTGGGGCCATGACTTCCGCCCGGACTACCGGCGGTTGCGCACGATGCTGGCCGAGTTGCCGACGGGTGTGCCGGTGCTGGCCACGACGGCGACGGCGAACGCGAGGGTGACCGCGGATGTGGCCGAGCAGTTGGGGACGGGGGGCGAGGGTGCCCTGGTTCTGCGGGGGCCGCTGGACCGGGAGAGCCTGCGGTTGGGGGTGCTGGAGTTGCCGGATGCGGCGCATCGGCTGGCGTGGCTGAGCGAGCGTTTGGGGGATCTGCCGGGTTCGGGGATCATCTACACGCTGACGGTGGCGGCGGCCGAGGAGGTCGCGGCGTTCCTGCGGCGGCGCGGGTATCCGGTGGCCTCTTATACGGGGAGGACGGAGAACGCCGATCGGTTGCAGGCGGAGGAGGATCTGCTGGCGAACCGGGTGAAGGCGCTGGTGGCGACCTCGGCGCTGGGGATGGGTTTCGACAAGCCGGACCTGGGGTTCGTGGTGCACCTGGGGTCGCCTTCGTCCCCGATCGCCTACTACCAGCAGGTGGGGCGTGCGGGGCGCGGGGTGGACCATGCGGATGTGCTGCTGCTGCCGGGGCGGGAGGACGAGGCGATCTGGGCGTACTTCGCTTCGGTGGGTTTCCCGCCCGAGGAGCAGGTGCGGCGGACGCTGGCGGTTCTGGAGCAGGCGGGTCGTCCGTTGTCGCTGCCGGCCCTGGAGCCGTTGGTGGATCTTCGGCGTTCGCGGCTGGAGACGATGCTGAAGGTCCTGGACGTGGACGGGGCGGTCGAGCGCGTGAAGGGGGGCTGGACCGCCACGGGGCAGCCGTGGGCGTACGACGCTCAGCGGTATGCGTGGGTGGCCCGGCAGCGGGAGGCGGAGCAGCAGGCCATGCGGGACTACGTGGCGACCACGGGATGCCGGATGGAGTATTTGCAGAGGCAGCTCGATGACGAGAAGGCGGCCCCGTGCGGTCGCTGCGACTCCTGCGCCGGGCCCTGGCTCGATCCCGCCGTCTCGCCCGGGGCCCTCGCGGCAGCCACCGGCGAGCTGGACCGTCCGGGAGTCGAGGTCGAGCCGCGCCGTATGTGGCCGTCGGGCATGCCCGCGGTCGGGGTCGACCTCAAGGGCCGTATCCCCGCGGGCCAGCAGGCGGCCACCGGGCGTGCGCTGGGAAGGCTGTCGGACATCGGCTGGGGCAACCGCCTGCGTCCTCTCCTGTCGGCGCAGGCCGCGGACGGACCGGTTCCGGACGACGTGCTGGCCGCCGTCGTGACGGTGGTGGCCGACTGGGCGCGCTCGCCGCGCGGCTGGGCCAGCGGTGACCCTGACGCGGTGGCGCGGCCGGTGGGGATCGTCGCCATGCCCTCCCGCACCCGTCCGCAACTGGTGGCCTCACTGGCCGGGGGCCTGGCCCGGGTCGGCAGGCTCCCGCTGCTGGGCAGCCTGGCCTACGCCGCGCGGGCGGGCGAGTATGCGGCGCACCGCAGCAACTCCGCCCAGCGGCTGCGTGCCCTGGCCGCCTCGTTCACCGTGCCCGACGAACTCGCCGCAGCCCTGGCCGACACCCCCGGCCCGGTCCTGCTCGTCGACGACTACACCGACTCCGGCTGGACCCTGGCCGTGGGCGCACGCGTCCTGCGCGGGACCGGCGCGGACCAGGTGCTCCCACTCGTCCTCGCCCTGGCCGGGTGAGCGAGCCTCGCCGACCCCAGCGGTCGAACGCGTGGGCCACCGGTCCGCATCCGACAGGCGCCCGGGGCGAGGAACGCGGTCGCCTTTTCAGGGTCCGCGGCTCAGGGTCCGCGGCTCAGCGTCTGCGGCGCGTTGACGGCCACGGTGCGGCGCACGAGGAGCCCCGGGGGAGGGGCCTTCCTGTGGACAAGTTCGGCCGTTTCACCCGTACGGTATTCGTCATTCTTGTGACTTTGCCGGGTTGTCCACAGATTCGTTCTCGGCGCTCCACGGCCCTCGGTCACGAGGGATCTTCGAGGCATGACACAGAACGACACCGCACCCGGTATCCCCTTCTCCCGCGTTCCCGAGGAGCCCGGCGTCACGCTGCGGACCCCCGGCGAGCTGGTCGACGCGCTGCCCTATCTCCTGGGCTTCCATCCGGACGACAGCATCGTGATGGTGGCACTGCACACCTCCCGCAGCCGGTTCGGCGCCCGGCTGCGCCTGGACATCCCCGCGGACCCCGCCGACTGGCCGGACACCGCGAGGGAGCTGGCCCGGCATCTGGTGCTCGGCAGCGAGCGCCGATCGGGCAGGCCGGACGGCGTGCTGGTCTTCCTCTGCCGGGACCCCGCCGAGGGGCAGGAGGGGCAGACGGTCATGGAGGCCCTGCGTCCCCTGGCCCAGGGGCTGCGCACCGCCTGCGGGGATCTGGACGTCCCGGTGTACGAGGCGGTCTGCATCGGCGGCGGCCGGTGGTGGTCCTATGTGTGCGCGAATCCCGAGTGCTGCCCCGCCACCGGCACACCCGTGGACCGGTCGGGCACCTCGGTCATGGCCGCGGCGGCGGCGTACGCGGGGATCCAGGTCCGCGGCAGCCTGAGCGAGATGACCGCCCGCTTCGCCCCACTCGAGGGCACCCGCGCCGAGGCTCAGGAGCGGGCACTGGACGAGGCGTCGGCGGATGTGGTGCCGCGCATCCTCGACCCCGGCACGGTCGCGCGGGTCCGCGAGGAGACCGCCGTCCTGCTCGAGGCCGCCCTCGACCGCTTCCGCCGCACCCCCTCCTCCCGGGTCCGCGCGCAGACACCGTGCGAACTCGACCGCGCCGACGACGCGATCCTCGGTGACGCGGAGGCGGCGACCATCATCGTGGGCCTTCAGGACAAGGTCGCCCGGGACCGGGCGGCCGAGTGGATGGAGCTCCCCGACGCGGAGCCCGCGCTGCGGCTGTGGCGCGCGCTCGCCAGGCGCTGCGTGGGGCCGTTCCACGAGCACGCCGCCGCCCCCATCACCCTGGCGGGGTGGGTCGCCTGGTCCAGCGGGGACGACGGCGAGGCGAGGATCGCCTTCCAGCGGGCCCTCGCCGTCGACCCGGACTACACCTTCGCCCAGCTCCTCCATGAGGCCTGCGGCGGCGGCCTGGACCCGGAGCCCCTGCGCCGCTGCCTGCGCGACGAGCGCCGGGCCCGCCCGGTCCCGGGCGGTGAGGCGTGAACCGCCGAAGCGGTCAGACCTGGCCGCGGACCAGGGCGATCAGCCGGTCGAGCACCTTGCCCCCGCCGACCCGCAGCCCGTCGTGCTCGTACTCGTTGGTCACCCAGGTCCGCATGCCCCGTACCGCCCGCGCCGTCTCCACGGAGTCGGCGGTGTCCACATACATGTCGTCGTGGTAGATCGCCGCCGCCACCGGGACCTCGTTCACGGCCAGCCGCCTCGGGTCGTACAGGTCGGGCCAGTCCTCACGCAGCGCGAGAAGCCGCGCGGTCTCGGCCAGGGGCGCCAGCGCCGGGTCGGTGGAGAACATCCAGGGGTAGATCATCTCGCCGGTGAAGAGCACGGGCGCGTCCGTCGCCAGCGCCGCCGAGGCGTCGCAGCGGGGGAAGTCAGCACGCACCGCCTCCGCCGCCCATCCCGTGCAGGCGGGGGAGACCGAGCGCTGTCCGTAGATGGACTCGTGCATCACCGCGTACAGCGGGCCCCCGGAGAAGGACAGGTGCGCCTGCGCGCCGGTCAGGAAGGTGTCGGACAGCTCAGGGCCCGCCACGCCCTCGACGAAGGCCTCCTCCACCAGGTAGTGCAGCGAGTGGGGGCCGGCGGCCGAGCCCAGCAGGGTGCCCAGGGCCTGGAACGCCTCCACGGTCAGCCGACCGCCCGCCGGAAGGCGCACCTCGTTCTCCGCCAGGTGACGGGCGATCCGGCGTACCACCGCCACATCCTGCGGATATCGCTCGTAGTAGGCGTCGTTCTTGCGCTCCACACGGGGATAGGCGGCGCGGTAGACGTCCTCGGCGCTCGAGCGCAGGCCCGCAAGGCCGCCGGTGATGAACGCCTCGTTCAGCCCCTCGGGCGCGAACGACAGGTAGGTGAGCGTGCAGAAGCCGCCGAAGCTCTGGCCGAGGACGCTCCACTTGTTCCCCTTGCCGAGGAGTTCGTTCCGGATCAGCTCGGCGTCGCGCACGATCGAGTCGGCCCGGAAGTGCGCCAGGTACTCGGCCTGTGCCTTGGCGTCGCCGCGCACCGGGAGGGTCTGGCGGTTGGCGGGAGCGGACCGCCCGGTCCCGCGCTGGTCGAGGAGGAGCACCCGGTAGTCGTCCAGCGCCCGGTTCAGCCAGGAGTCCCGGCCCATGGGGCGTCCCGCCTTGCCACCGGGACCGCCCTGGAGGAACAGCAGCCAAGGGAGGTCGTCCCGCTCGCGCCCCGCCGCCACCACCTCACGGGCGTACACCTCGATCCGCTCCCCGGCCGGATCGTCGTGGTCCAGCGGCACGCTGAACGTGTGGTCGGTGAGCACGGTGCCGGGCTGGCGGAAAACACTCATGGTCGTCCCTGGTCGATGGCCGGTGCGGCCGCACTGCCGCCCGGCCACCCTACGACCTGCCCGCGAGGGGGCCACGGGGCCGGGACGCCCATGGGATCCGGCGCTTTTCGGCCCCCTTCCGAGCTGGTGGCCGAGTCTGTCCGCGCCCCCCTTTTTATCGTCAGGCAGACGACTATGATCACGCCATGCCCTACGACCCGTCAGCCTTTCCGCCCTTCGCCGTCACCGTGGACCTGGTCGTGCTCACCGTTCGCGACCACGCGCTGTCCGCACTGGTGGTGCGCCGGGGAGAGCCGCCCTACCAGGGGCGCTGGGCGCTGCCCGGCGGCTTCGTCCGTGCCGACGAGGGACTCGCCGAGGCGGCGGCGCGCGAGTTGGCGGAGGAGACCGGGCTGCGGGCCCAGCAGCCGAGCGGGCCGGGCGCGGGGCTGGGTGCCCATTTGGAGCAACTGGCCACCTACGGTGACCCGCAGCGCGATCCGCGTATGCGGGTGGTCAGCGTCGCCCATCTCGTGCTCGCTCCCGACCTGCCCGCCCCCCGCGCCGGCGGCGACGCCCGCAGCGTCCGCTGGGCACACGTCGGGGAACTGCTCGGGCGCACGGCGGACAGCGCCACCTCGCTGGCGTTCGACCACGCCCGGATCCTCGCCGACGGTGTCGAGCGGGCCCGCTCCAAGATCGAGTACTCCTCCCTCGCCACCGCCTTCTGCCCTCCCGAGTTCACGGTCGGAGAGCTGCGCCGGGTCTACGAGGCGGTGTGGGGCGTCGCCCTGGACCCGCGCAACTTCCATCGCAAGGTCACCGGCACGCCCGGCTTCCTGGTTCCGACCGGTGGCACGACGACCCGTCAGGGCGGCAGGCCCGCCCAGCTCTTCCGAGCCGGTGGCGCCACCGTGCTCAACCCGCCGATGCTGCGCCCCGAGGTCTGAACCGGCGCCGGGCGGGGACGGCCCGGCGCGACCCAGGACACGCGTGGAGGCATCCGCCGCACACTGTCTGATAATTCCTCAATGTCAGGATATCGTGCTCGCGAGCGCAGCTGTGTCCTCTCGTCCCCAGGAGGAGCACGATGATCCAGGCGATCGGTCTGACCAGCGTCCACCGCCGTACGGGCGGGACAGCCGTCGACGACCTGACCTTCGAGGCGCGCTCCGGCAGTGTCACCGGCCTCCTGGGGGCGGCCGGTTCGGGGAAGTCCGCCGCGCTGAGGCTCATGCTCGAACTCGAGCCCGGACTCGGCCTCACCCTCTTCGACGGCCGGCCCATGCACCGGCTCAAGCAGCCCGCCCGAGAGGTCGGGGTCCTCCTCGGCGACCTGCACGGCCACCCCGGCCGGACCGCGAGAAGCCATCTGCGGATGCTCGCGGCCGCCGCAGGGGTGCCCGCGGCCCGCGCGGACGAGGTGCTGGAGCTCGTCGGGCTCACCGCGGTGGCCCGTCGGCGGCTGGACACTTTCTCCCTCGGAATGGAACGCCGCCTCGGGCTCGCCGCGGCGCTTCTCGGCGACCCCGATGCCCTCGTCCTCGACGAGCCCAGCGCCGGCCTCTCGCCGCGCGAGGCCGCCTGGGTGAAGTCCCTGCTGCGTACGTTCGCGCTCCAGGGCGGCACCGTCCTCGTGGCCGGGGACGACGCCATGGAGATGTCCGCACTCGCCGATCATGTCGTCTCCATCGACCGGGGACGGCTGGTGGCCGACCAGTCCGTACAGGAGTTCGCCCGCACTCGTCTGCGTCCCCGGGTCGTGGTCCGCAGTCCCCAGGCGCACGAGCTCGCACACCTGCTCGCCGAGCAGGGCGCCGAGGTGTCCAGGGAAGGCAGCGCGTGCGTGGCACTGCTCGGGGTGGGCCGCACCCAGGTCGGCGAGACCGCCCACCGCAACGGGATCCTGCTGCACGAACTCGCCGACCAGGTCATCGACGCGGGCCCGCCCATCACACAGGATCGGCGCCCCGCGTCCGGACAGGACCGGTACGTACAGGGCCCGCACCGGCAGGACCCGCACCGACAGGGGCCCCGCCAGGATGAGGCGTTGGGAAGGGAGGTTTTCGGACAGGAGAGGAGCGGGCAGGAGAAGAGCGGGCAGGAGAGGGACGGCCTGCGTCCCCAACCGCGCCCCCGTCCGAAACGGGGATCCGTCCTCTCGCCCGGGGGCGGACCCCCGCCCGAGGACAGACCCGCCCCCGCGCTGCCCGGGCCGAGTTGGCTGCTGCGATACGAGTGGCGCCGCCTCGCCGGTATCCGCTCCACCTGGCTGACCGTCGCCGCGGTGCTCGCCGCCGACCTGGTGATCACCCTGCTCCTCGGGCGCACCGCCTTCGCGGGCAGCCGCCACGAGAGCCTCAACCGCCTGCTCACGGCCTGGGCTCCCGGACTTCCGCTGCCTCCGGCGGCGATGGGCGCGGGTGTGCTGGGAGCCCTGGCCTTCGGACAGGAGTTCCGTTTCCCCGCGCTGGCACCCGCCCAGGTCGCGGTCAGGCGCAGGATGCGCCTGCTGCTCGCGAAGCTCACCATGTGCGCGGTCGGAGGCATTCTGCTCGCCGCCCTCGCGTTCGTCCTCAACTGGGCCGTGGTGAGCGGGGAGCTGGAAGCCGGAGGCGAGACGCTTCCCGAGGACGTCCTCCCGCTGTTCGTGTGGTGGGCGGTGCTCGTCATGGGCTCGGGCTGGGTGGGGCTGCTGACCGCGGGGGTTTTCCGCTCCTCGGTCGTGGGCACTCTGGGTGTGCTCGCCGTCCCGGTGCTCGTCGAGCCGCTCGTGGGTCGGCTGATGGGGCCCGGGTCATCCGAAGCGGCGCGGACCCCGGCCGGTCACATCGTGTCCGCGACCGCGGACGGCGGCTCGGACCCGCTCCAGCGCTTCGCCGACGCCGTGCAACCCGTGGCCGCGGGCCCCGGTGAATACGCCCTGATCATTTCTGTCGCGGGACTGCTCTGCGCCTATGCGCTCCTGACAGCCCGTCGACGCTGAGGGGATGATTTGAGGGATAGCCCGTTTCCTACTGATAAGGCGTCAATTATCACGTGATGGGCGATCACCCTTTCGTGTGCTTTTCTGCAAAGCCCTCAAGGGGTCCGGGGGCGTCGCCGACAAATGATGCGTGAGTACCCTTGCGCACACCATGATGACCGCGGCTCGCCCCGCCGATCCCAGCCTGTCCGGCTCGGGCGAGCTCGACCGTTTCCCGATCGCCGACGCTCCGCACCACGAGCGCACCGGCCCCGCCGCCTGGGACGGCGTGGACTCGGAGATGGGCCGGGTCGGCCGCAGGGCGGGCGGCAGCCGTGGCCGCGGCCTGCACGGCCAGCTCGTCCAGCAACTCGGGCAGATGATCGTCTCCGGCGACCTGGGTGCCGACCGCCCCCTGGTGCCCGAGGAGATCGGGCAGCGTTTCGAGGTCTCCCGCACCGTGGTGCGCGAGTCCCTGCGCGTGCTGGAGGCCAAGGGCCTCGTCAGCGCCCGCCCCAACGTTGGCACCCGGGTCCGCCCCGTCAGCGACTGGAACCTCCTCGACCCGGACATCATCGAGTGGCGTGCCTTCGGCCCGCAGCGAGAGGATCAGCGCCGCGAGCTGTTCGAGCTGCGCTGGTCGATCGAGCCCCTCGCCGCCCGCCTGGCCGCCGGCCACGGCCGCGACGACGTACAGCAGCGCCTGATCGACATGGTGGAGATCATGGGCCACGCGGCCGGGCAGGGCGACGCCATCACGTTCTCGCGCGCCGACGCCGAGTTCCACGCCCTGCTCCTCCAGCTCGCCGGAAACCGCATGCTCGAGCACCTGTCCGGCATCGTCGTCGCCGCCCTCCAGGTCTCCGGCGGCCCGGCCACCGGCTGCGAGCGCCCCTCGGAGTCCTCGGTCGGCATCCACGCCCGCCTCGTCGAGGCCCTCGGTTCCGGCGACGGGGCCGCCGCCGAGAGCGCCACGCGGTCCCTCCTCACCGTCCAGCCCGAGGTGGACCACGTCGTCCCCGCTCCCCGAGAGCACTGACTGCCCAGCGGCCCCCGCCAACGCCGCTGCCGGGTTCCCAGGGACCGGGCAGCGGCGTTTGTGCGGTCATTTGTCCAATGGGCAATGTTTTGGGGGTAAAAGGGGTGTGACCCGAGCCACTTGGGGCAGGCGTAACACTTGTCCGTAGAGCGCGATGACGTAAGAGGTGGTAGTCGCTCCAGGAATACAGGTGAGTGTCACAATGCTGTGTTGCTATGCGGCTCCACCCGTGCCAGTGGTGCGCCAGTGTGCCGCGGGCAAGTCCAAGACCGGCCGTTCCCGGACGCGACGACATGTGGTGTCAGCGGGGGGAAGCTCATCGAGGTCGTTCGCATGCCGGGTGCACCGGTCGCGAACGGCTGCCACAGAGTGCAAGTGAGGTCGGATGTCGTTCCCATCGTTCCGAGAGGTTGTTCGTGTCGGCCAGCACATCCCGTACGCTCCCGCCGGAGATCGCCGAGTCCGTGCATCTGCAGGCTCTCATCGAGCGGGGCAAGGCGCAGGGCCAGATCGCCGGCGATGACGTGCGCCAGGCCTTCGAAGCGGACCAGATCCCGGCAACCCAGTGGAAGAACGTTCTGCGCAGCCTCAACCAGGTCCTCGACGAGGAGGGTGTGACGCTGATGGTCAGTGCCGCGGATTCGGCGGCTCCGAAGCGCACCCGTAAGAGCGTCGCAGCCAAGAGCCCGGCGAAGCGCACCGCCACCAAGACAGTTGCCGCGAAGACCGCCGCGACCAAGAAGACCGCGGCCGCGAAGACCGTGGCCGCTCCGAAGACCGCTGTCGTCGAGGCACCGGTCGACACCGAGGCGGAGGAGACCGCCGCGCCCGAGGCGCCGGTCAAGGCCGCCGCTGCTGCGAAGAAGACCGCCGTGAAGAAGACCGCGGCCAAGAAGACCGCCAAAAAGGCCACCGCCAAGAAGGGCGAGGAGCCCGTCGAGGGCGAGGAGGCGCTCGAGGAGGCCGCCGCGCCGGGCAAGCCCGGTGAGGAGGGTCAGCCGGAGGGCCCCGAGTCCGAGGGTTTCGTGCTGTCCGACGAGGACGAGGACGACGCCCCCGCGCAGCAGGTCGCCGCGGCCGGCGCCACCGCCGACCCGGTGAAGGACTACCTCAAGCAGATCGGCAAGGTCCCGCTGCTCAACGCCGAGCAGGAGGTGGAGCTCGCCAAGCGCATCGAGGCAGGCCTGTTCGCTGAGGACAAGCTCTCCAGTGCCGACAAGCTCGCCCCCAAGCTCAAGCGTGAGCTGGAGATCATCGCCGAGGACGGCCGCCGCGCCAAGAACCACCTGCTGGAGGCCAACCTCCGGCTTGTGGTCTCCCTGGCCAAGCGCTACACCGGCCGCGGCATGCTCTTCCTGGACCTGATCCAGGAGGGCAACCTCGGCCTGATCCGCGCGGTGGAGAAGTTCGACTACACCAAGGGCTACAAGTTCTCCACGTACGCCACGTGGTGGATCCGCCAGGCGATCACCCGCGCCATGGCCGACCAGGCCCGCACCATCCGTATTCCGGTGCACATGGTCGAGGTCATCAACAAGCTGGCCCGCGTCCAGCGCCAGATGCTCCAGGACCTGGGCCGCGAGCCCACCCCGGAGGAACTGGCCAAGGAGCTCGACATGACCCCGGAGAAGGTCATCGAGGTCCAGAAGTACGGCCGCGAGCCGATTTCGCTGCACACCCCGCTCGGCGAGGACGGCGACAGCGAGTTCGGCGACCTGATCGAGGACTCCGAGGCGGTCGTCCCGGCCGACGCGGTGAGCTTCACGCTCCTTCAGGAGCAGCTGCACTCGGTGCTCGACACCCTCTCCGAGCGTGAGGCGGGCGTGGTCTCCATGCGCTTCGGCCTCACCGACGGCCAGCCGAAGACACTGGACGAGATCGGCAAGGTCTACGGGGTCACCCGCGAGCGGATCCGCCAGATCGAGTCCAAGACCATGTCGAAGCTGCGCCACCCCTCCCGGTCGCAGGTTCTGCGCGACTACCTGGATTAAGTCAAACCTCTACCGACGCCCCTGACCTGCGAACCTTGCGGGTCGGGGGCGTTTCTGTTGCCTGCACAGCGCTCCTAGTCGAGATATTTCATTCGACCGTGGGTACCCTCGGGCGATATGAATGGATATTCGGATATATATGCGCTTCTGGACTCCTGGACTCTGCACTTGGCAGCCGAGCGAAAGAGCGCCCAGACGCTCAAGACCTATGGCGACGGTGTCCGCGCCTTCCTGCGCTGGTGCGAGGCGACCGGCACTGCACCCACCCTCGACCGGCCTACGGTGAACGCCTTCGTATCTGCACTGCTGGACAGCGGGGCCGAGCCCGCGACGGGCAGGTCACGCCAGCTCGCCGTCCGTCGGTTCTCGGCATGGCTGGCCGAGGAGGGCGAGACCGACAACGATGAACTCGTCGGTCTCAAGCCGCCGAAGCTGGACGTGAAGGTGATCAACGAGCTGGACGACGACCAGCTCCGGGCTCTGATCAAGGCGTGCGGCGGGAAGGACTTCCGCGACCGGCGGGACGAGGCGCTCGTCCGGCTCATGATCGAGACCGGGGCACGTGCCGGAGAGGTCGTGGCGATGGCCGTGGCCGACGTGGATCTGAGGGCGGGCGCCGCGGTCATCCGGAAGGGCAAGGGCGGCAATGGGCGCACGGTGCCTTTCGGCGCGCAGACCGGCCGCGCCATCGACCGGTACCTCAGGCTCCGGCGTTCGCACCAACTCGCCGCCACGCCCGCCCTGTGGCTCGGCGACCGGGGCAAGGGCTTCAGCTATGACGGCCTGTACGTCGCCCTGAAGGGCCGGGCGGAGCGGGCCGGTATCGATGGCTTTCACCCTCACCGGATGCGCCACACGGCGGCGTCCAGGTGGCTGGCGGCCGGCGGCAGCGAGGGCGGGCTAATGGCCGTTGCCGGATGGACGCGGCGCGACATGCTGGACAGGTACACCCGTGCGTCGTCTGAGCGCCGGGCTGTCGAAGAGGCACGGCGGTTGAACCTGGGGGACCTGTGATGGAACCCGTTGTCCTGTGCACTATTTGGTGCGGCGAGTGCACCGCCGAGGGACTTTCCCGCCCCAATAAGCTCGGTCGCCTGGAGCGCACCGAACCGGGGTCGGTCCGGTGGGTTGTGACCGACCGGCGCGGCGGCAGGAGGCTGGGACGCGACCGCAAAGATCTCGGCGGGGTATACCTCACGCACCGGACCCGCTCCGCCGTGGACGTGCCTGACACGCTCCGGGCGCTATGCGAGATACACGGCTGGGGGCGCGTGACCACTGCCGATGTTCAAGAGGCGCTTCGTGGTAGGGTCAACAACGCTGTGCTTTCTATGATCGCCACGACGTAGCGTCGAACTTCCGGTAAGGGCATACCGGGTAGCCAGGAGGCTGCCCGTGACCCCCGAACAGCGACGTATCCGTGCGACACTCGGCGCGCATTCCCTCTGGTCCAAGGTCGACGACCCCACTGCGCACACCTGCCCGGCCCGCACGGCCTTCCTGAGCCGCTTCGAGCGCGAGGTGGACCCGGACGGCGTACTTACCCCTGGCGAGCGCTCACGCCGCGCAGAACACGCACGGAAGGCGTACTTCCAGCGCCTCGCCCTGGCCTCCAGCAAGGCCCGCGCCGCCAAAGCTGCCGACCGGAACGGCGGTGGTTGCGGTGCCGCATAACAGCAGCGACCCCCGGGACGCGAATACCGGGGGCCACCAAGAGAACTTCGACATCAGTCTAACCATGTTTGATGGTGAAGCCGCCCTAGTCGTCCAGCCGACCATCCCCGACTCCGCCCTGGACCGCGCGTTCCAGGGCCTCGACACTCGGCGGCCGATGCTGTTCGACCACATGCAGGGCGACCGCAGCCTGAACGCCGCCCTGCTGCCTGGCAATCGGGTCAGCCTGTGCGACATCAACTTCACCGAGCCGACGTTCCTGCACACTCTCGACGAGTTGCGGGCCAATCCCGGCCTCCTGGCCAGCGTGGCGAAGAGGGTTGCACCCATCCCCGAGTGCGGGAACTGCCCGGCACTCGCCATCTGCGGCGGGCCGTCCCGCAACGAGCAGGTCCTCATCGGCGGCAGCACCCCGGATCCGGAGATGTGCGCGTTCTACACGAGCACCGTGGAGATCGCGGTGTGGGACAACACGGGAGTGCAATGAACACCCATGTACGCACCGCGCTGGTGTCCACGGCCGGGCACTGCAAGGTGGCCTGCGGGTTCTGCTTCCGAGCCGACCGCGCTCACGGCTTCCTGGATACCGCGACCTACGCCCGCCTCCTGTCGCGGCTGAAGGAGGCGGGGGGGGGGAGGGGGTGTGCCTGACTGGCGGCGAGCCGACCCATCACCCGCAGCTCCGGCAACTCATCCGACTGGCCCACCAGTTCGGCATATCGGTGTCGATGGTGACCTCAGCCCGCACCGTCGCGGAGGTCGTCGCCCTCTCCGAGGTGGCGCATCTGCTGGCCAACGTGACCGTCTCTGCCGACTCGCAAGGCGCGATGCTGCTGGGCCGCACCACTCGCACCGCGACCTCGGGCCTCGACACGCTGAGCGCCATCGGCACCGAGACGAAGATCCTTCACGTCACCTGTTGGGGCCTGCGCGATGGCGAGTGTCAGGAGCTGGCCGGCCTCGTGTCCGAGGCCGGGGTGGAGGTCCAGTTCAGCCCCGTCGTCCTCGACGAGCGCGACCTACGCCGCGAGGGCAAGTCGGTCCAGGACTACCTGATGCAGCACCACCTCGACGCCGATCGGCTGGACCGCTACTTCAACCTGTCCGACCGATACAGCACCTACCTCGGCGAGCTTAAGGACCTTCAGTCCCCATCGGATGGGGGAGAGCGGTGGCCATGCCGTTCGGCGACCGCGTACGTATCCGCAGACGGCTCCATACGGCGCTGCCCCTACGGCCAGGCATCCGTCAGCGTCCACGCTCCCCGGGCCGCGATCAGACATTTCCTGACCGCCCCGGCACAGGACCGGGTGACCCCGGACTGCGCTGCCATCTGCCGCCCCTCCACCACATCCGACGACCGCAGTGCTTCGTGTACCGCACCGGCATGAAGCGGCCCAGCGCACACGACCCCATGGACCGATCTATGACGATCACGACACCCGAAGACTTCACCCAGCGGTGGCGGCAGCCGCCGAACTTCCCGATGGAGGCCGGCTTCGACTACACGTTCCTGCCCGCCATCGACATCCTCGACCACATCCGTAGCGATGAGGAGGTCCGGTTCACGATCCTCGGGGACGACGACTGGCAGGTGCGCATGGATCGCACCGCTGCCCTCCGCACCGCGCCGATCGAGGAGGTCGTCACCTGGCCGTTCCGGCTGGTGCACTTCAACCTCAGCCGCTTCTACGACGACCTTCTGCACGGCTTCCAGGAAGAGGTCATGATCCCCTGGCGCACCCACCTGTCCGCCCAGGGCTTCGCCTGGCAGCGCCTGGCGCCGATCCTGTTCCTGTCCACCGAGGGTGCCGCCTCGACCTACCACAACGACAACTCGCACGGCTTTGTCTGGCAGGTCCACGGCACCAAGACCTTCCACGGCTACCTCGACCCCGACAAGCACCTGCCGGCCGAAGCGGCGGTCATCGGCGAGACCACTGGCGAGGACCCGCCCGAGCACGATGCGGGCGACCGCCAGTCCGTCACCATGCAGCCCGGGGACCAGCTCTGGAGCCACGCGCTGACACCCCACTGGGTCACCACCGAGTCGACTCTCGCCATGAGCGTCACCCTCTCCCACGGTGGCCTGTGCCACCAGGGCGGCTTCTCCGAGCGGGAGCTGGCGCTGCGGGCCTACTGGGATAGGAACCCCGCCGAGGCGTGGACGCATGACCTGCGCAATGTCCGCTACTGAGGCTGCGTCCCACGACACGAGGCACTGGCCCGTGTCGTGGGACGCAGCCCGCGCGGCCGGTTACGGGGTGAGCCGGTTCGGCCCGCGGAAGAGGAAGGTGGCCTCGCGGATGGAGTCCAGGCCGAGCATCACCATCAGCACCCGGCCGAGGCCCATGCCGAGCCCACCGTGCGGCGGGCACCCGTATCGGAACGCGTTCAGGTAGTCCTGCAGCGGCTCGGTGCTCATGTCCTTCTCGGCGGCCTGCTTCAGCAGCACGTCGTACCGGTGCTCACGCTGGGCGCCGGTGGTTACCTCCAGCCCCTTCCACAGCAGGTCGAAGCTCAAGGTCACGCTCGGGTCATCGGCTGGCCGCATGTGATAGAAGGGCCGGATGCCGACCGGGTAGTGCGTGATGAACACGAACTCGTGGCCGGTGGCCTCCTTGATGTGAGCCGAGATACTCCGCTCGCCCTCCGGGTCCAGGTCCTCCTTCACCCCCTCCGGGTCCCAGCCGCCCTTGCACAGGATCTCGTGCGCCTCGGCCATCGTGATGCGAGGGAAGGACGTCGTGGGGACGGTGACCTCGACGCCGAAGTGCTCACGGATTGCCTCGCCGTGCGCGTCGGTGACCTTGGCGATCGCATGGGCGAGCATCTGCTCCTCGAACGCCATCACGTCCTCGACGCCGCCGATCCAGGCCAACTCCACGTCGACGCCGGTGAATTCGGTGGCGTGCCGGGAGGTGAACGACGGTTCGGCGCGGAAGACGGGGCCGATCTCGAAGACCTTCTCGATCCCGGCCGAGATCGCCATCTGCTTGTAGAACTGAGGCGACTGCGCCAGATAGGCGCTGCGGTCGAAGTAGCCCAGCTCGAAGACCTCCGCGCCGGATTCCGAGGCGGTACCCATCAGCTTGGGAGTGTGCATCTCCGTGGCGCGCTGCGCATAGGCGTACTCGCGCATTCCCTGCTCCAGGGTGGTCTGCACGGCGAACATCAGCTGGGTGGCGGGACGGCGGCGCACGTCCAGGAACCGCCAGTCCAGCCGCTGCTCCAGGCCGGTGTGCTCGTCGATCGGCAGCGGCGAAGCGGCCAGGTTCAAGACCTCAACCGCCTCGGGGACGATCTCCAGGCCGCCGAGTTTGACCTGAGCGGCGTCGACGACACGGCCGGTGATCTTGACTGCGGACTCGGGAGTGAGGGATTCGAGCTGAGCCTCCAACGGCCCGTAGTCACGCTTATGGGTCACCTGCACCATGCCGGTGTTGTCCCGAACGATGACGAACTGCATCTTGCGCTGCAGGCGGAGTGTGTTCACCCACCCGCAGACAGAAACGGTACGGCCGACGTGTTCTCGCAGGTCGGAGACGTGTACGCGGCTGTGGATCATTTCGGTCCTCCGAAGGACGTCGTCATGATCCCTTGGGAGTGCGGGCGAGAAGGGCAACTCGCGGTACCACCGCACTTTCGCCGCCACATGGTGGCGGCCTCATTCGGGCCCGGTGACGGGGGCCAGCCGGCAGGGCATTGGACCACCAGGCGGGGTCGTTCCTCCCCGCGCTCAGGAGGGTCTTCGCCTCGGGACGCGAGACCGCCTTCCCAGCTTCCGGCGGCTCTCTCGGCTCGCGTGTTCCGTGGCTACTCGTCTCCGTCAACGCGTTGCCCAGCAGAATACGGAGCGTGTGGTGACTGTGGCAATCAAGAAACTCATTCGTCGATGGGAGACCCTGCCGTGAGTGGCCCGCGACCGGCGGTGGTCGTGGCCAATGCCGCGTCACGCCAAGCTGCTGACGCGGAGGGCTTCTTCTGCCCCGGCTGTCAGGCCATGACATCGGCAGCCGTTCACCGGCGAGATCAACCCGGCCGCCACCGATCCGCGGTTCCGCTGCCGTGAATATGGGCGCGCAGCCGTAGGGGCCCTCGTGCGTTGGATGGTCTCGCGGGAGTGGTACCGCATCAGCCTGACGTCCAGCTCCGAAAGGCGAGCCCAAAGATGTGCATGAGGACCCGACGGAGTGCCCTTTGCAGTGCTACTCGGTCGTGCTGACACATGCCCGATGAGTCTCCTTCCAGGACGCACTGAACCCGCCGAACACGCTGCATCGCCTAACGTCCTTGTCAGCGCTGCCTGTTCATGTCATCCTGTAAGGCTTTGCACT
The DNA here is from genome assembly GCF_014646055.1 of Wenjunlia tyrosinilytica. GTDB lineage: Bacteria > Actinomycetota > Actinomycetes > Streptomycetales > Streptomycetaceae > Wenjunlia > Wenjunlia tyrosinilytica. The sequence goes on along the minus strand of NZ_BMMS01000016.1, from coordinate 116,984 downwards.
GACATATCGACCAGCACTTTGAGGGGAAACGCATGGTGACGGCGGCGGTTGGCCCGTTCGGTGGGGACGACGAGCAGGTCGCGCGGTTGGCCGCGGGATCGTCCAACTTTGGCCACCTGCTCGGCCACGAGCCATTACTGGTGACGCTGGGCTGCGCAGCGGAGTCGTACGTCCACACCGATCCTCATGCGGCCATGGTGAAGGCTCGCCTCTTCGGCGAGATCATGGCAAAGCACCTCGTCACCCTGGTCAATGTCACCGTTCCCGGCAACAGGCAGGTTGACCGCATCAATGCCCTGACCGGGGCGGATGTTCTCGTTCCCCAGGTGCGTGCGTGGTTCGAGGGGATCCGCACGACGGGCAACCGGGCGGTCCACGAGTACTACGCCAACGTGCGCGCCGCGCTCCAGGCTGTGGAGGCGTGCTTCCGACTCGGCGACTGGTTGCACCGCTCCCTCGACCAGTCCGACACCATGCACCGCGTCTTCCTGGCGCCCGCGCCCCCGTCCGCCTTGCCCGACCCCGAGACGGCCGCCGACGCACAGGAGTTGGAGCAGCTTCGCGCCGAACTCGATGCCTACCGCCAGAAGCTGGAGGTGGCCCGGCTCCGTTACGACGGCAAGCAGAGCCGGCTGGAGCGCGAGCAGGCCGCCCGCGCTCAGGCCGAGGCGGAACTGGCTCGTGCCGAGGCAGAGCGGGCTGCTCTGCGCGACGTGATCGCTGAACTGAGCGACAAAATCACCGAGTTGACCGCCCCGGTCCTGGACTCGCGTACCACCGCCCGGCCGCTGGACGGAGCGTCGCAGCGCGACGAGTTCATCGCCTACGCGCAGAAGGCGGCCCGTCCGCCGATGAGCGAGGCGCAGGTCCGTACCGAGCTGGACCGCATCCTGGAGAAGGCGGGCTGGGCCGTCCAGGACGACAGCGCCAAGAACCTCTTCGCGGAGGAGCGCGGCGTCGCCGTCCGGGAGGTCTCCACAGCCGTCGGCCGCGCCGACTACCTGCTCTACGTAGACCAGCGCCTGGTCGGGGTCATAGAGGCCAAGCGGGAGGGCGCCGACCTCGAGGCCGCCATGCAGCAGGCCGCGCGCTATGCCACGGGGCTGACCCGCAGCCAGCAGCTCAGCGCCTGGCGTGCCAGCCTGCCCTTCCGATACGTGGCCGACGGCAACACCGTCCGCTTCCACAACGCGCTCGACCCCTCTCCGCGCACGCGTGAAGTGTTCGCCGTGCACCGGCCGGAGACGATCGCCCGCTGGATCGACGAGGCTGAGGCCGACCCCGCCGCGCCGACCCTGCGCGCCCGGATGCGCCGCCTGCCGCAGACCTTCCTCGACCCGGACCCGCTGCGCCCGGCTCAGAGGACGGCTATCACCGGCCTGGAGCGCTCCCTGGCCAAGGACGACCCGCGCGCCCTGATCCAGATGGCAACCGGCGCCGGGAAGACGTACACGGTGGTTAGCGAGAGCTACCGGCTGCTCAAGCACGCGGGCGCAAAGCGTGTGCTGTTCCTCGTCGACCGCAACAACTTGGGCAGCCAGGCCGCCACCGAGTTCGAGAACTTCGACACTCCGGACGACGGCCGGAAGTTCACCGAGCTATACGTCGTGCAGCGCCTCGCTGGCGACACCGTCCTCGGTTCCGCACACGTGGTGGTGTCCACCGTGCAGCGGCTGTGGCTCGCGCTGACCGGCCAGGCGGTGCCGAGCGCTGACGACAACACCGAGGCGCTAGACCGCTACGACCTCGTTGACGAGCCGGTGGGGGTCGGCTATAATCCGGCCCTGCCGCCGGAGTCCTTCGACCTCATCGTCGTCGACGAGTGCCACCGCTCCATCTACGGCAAGTGGCGAGCGGTTCTTGAGTACTTCGACGCCCACCTGATCGGCCTGACCGCCACTCCGGTCATGCAGACCTTTGGGTTCTTCTTCCAGAACCTGGTCAGCGAGTACCCGTACGAGCAGGCCGTCGCCGACGGAGTCAACGTCGACTTCGACGTCTTCCGGATCCGTACGGAACTGGGGGAGAACGGCGGAACGATCCCCGCCGAGACGGTAGTGCCGATGCGGGAGCGGAAGACCCGGCGGGAGCGGTACCAGGAGTTGGAGGAGGACCTGGAGTGGAAGGCGTCCCAGTTGGGCCGCCAGGTCATCAGCAAGGGCCAACTGAAGCTCGTCATCGAGACCTTCCGCCAGCACCTTTACACGGACATCTTCCCGCCGGTGGGCGAGGGTGAGGTCCAACGGTCGCGTACGCATGTGCCCAAGACGCTGATCTTCGCGGCGGACGACAACCACGCCGACGAGATCGTCCAGATGGTGCGGCAGGTCTTCGGTGAGAGCGACGACTTCTGCATGAAGATCACCCACGCCGCGAAGCGCCCCGCCGAACTCATCAAGGCATTCCGCAACAGCCCCGAGCTGCGTGTCGCGGTGACCGTGGACATGATCGCCACGGGCACTGACATCCCGCCGCTGGAGTGTGTCTTCTTTCTGCGGGACGTCAAGAGCTGGGCCTACTTCGAGCAGATGAAGGGCCGGGGTTCGCGGACGATCGACCCCGCGGAGTTTCAGGCGGTCACGCCCGACGCCGAGGTCAAGGAGCGGTTCGTGATCGTCGACGCGGTCGGTGTCACGGACTCGCCGCGTGTGGACGCGCGCCCGCTCAACCGTGTCTCCGAGCGGAAGATCCCGCTGGAGCGGCTGATGGCCAAGACGGCCGGACTGGCGCTGACGGAGGACGAGGTCGCCACGCTGGCGGGCCGCTTGGCGCGCCTCGACCGGCAGCTCACTCCCGAGGAGCGCGAGGAGGTCCAGGAACTCGCCGGCCAGCCGCTCCAGGAGATCGTCGGCGGGCTGGTCCGATCCGTCGACCCTGACCAGCAGGAGAGGGCTCGGCGGATCGGCGGCCAGGAGCAGATCCGGCAGGACATGTTGGAGGCATTGAAGCCGATCGCCGCCAACCGTGAGTTGCGCGACCGGCTGATGTCGATGCGCCGCGCCCACGACATCGTCATAGACGAGGTCAGCGTGGACGAGGTGAAAGAGGCGCGCGGCATCACGGCGGACGAGCTGGCGATGCGGCGCGTGTCCTCCTGGCAGCAGTACCTGAAGGACAACCGGGACGAGATCGCCGCGTTCAGCATCGCGTTCAGTGAGCGGCGTGACCCGAAGGAGGTCTACCGGCGGCTGCGGGATCTCGCGCGGAAGATCGAGCGTCCTCCGTTCCAGTGGACTCCGGCGCGGCTGTACGACGCGTACGTGCAGCTGGGTAAGGCAGCTCAGCATCCGCGGGGGGCAGCTGGTGTCGTCGACCTGATCGGCTTGCTGCGGTTCGAGTTGGGGCTGGACGAGGAGGTACGGCCGTACCGGGCGCTGGTAGAGGAACGGTACGCGGCGTGGCGGGCCCGGCAGGAACAGGCGGGGGCGGTGTTCACCGAGGATCAGGTGTGGTGGCTCGACCGGGTCGTGGATGTGATAGCGACAGATGCAGCGATCGAGCCCGAGCATTTGAAGGACGTACCCTTCATCGAGCGTGGGGGTGTGGATGGATTCCTTCGGGAGTTCGGGGCCGAGCGAGGGGCTGAGATTTTGGATGAGCTGGGACGGGAGTTGGGCGCGTGAGTGAGGGCGGTGTTCCTTCGGAACTGCCGAAGGGGTGGGCTTGGGTACGCCTGGGTGACCTCGGTACCGAGTGCCGGGAGGCAGTGGCGCCAGAGGGTGGCACCAGGTATGAGCTCTGGAGTGTGCCGTCTTTTGCAACGGGCCGTCCAGAAATTCTCGACGGTGCAGAGATCGGAAGTACTAAACTCCGGACCGCTGTGGACGACGTGCTTGTCTGCAAGATCAATCCAAGGATTAATCGTGTATGGCTAACTAAGCCAGGGGTCTCTAGACGGCCTAAGATCGCATCCTCTGAGTGGCTGGTCTTGCGCTTTCCGGAATCGGTCAAGGCTGTGATGGCGCCATACGTTCGCCGCTACCTGTCGTCTCCTGCATTTCGCGAGTGGATCACCGGGGCCGTGTCGGGTGCCACCGGCAGCCATACGCGCGCGAAATCCAAGGACATTCTGAATCAGCTAGTGCCAGTGCCCCCCCTGGAGGAACAGCGGCGCATCGTTGCCGCGCTCGACGAGCAGCTGTCACGGCTTGACACCGCCAGCGGAACCCTTCAGATCACGGGACGTCGTATTGATCGGTACCTCCAGGCAACGCTCCACAGGATGACGTCTGACTATGCCCCTGTCCAACTGCGTGAGGTTTTGACTTCCGGTCTGACGAATGGCCGCTCTGTCCCGACCCGCGAGGGTGGCTTCCCTGTGCTCCGCCTCACAGCTCTATCTAAAACCTACGTCGACGTTTCGCAACACAAAGACGGTGACTGGGAGGCGAGCGATGCTGAGCCGTTCCTAGTTAGGCAAGGGGACTTCCTCATCGCTCGCGGCAATGGTTCGCTTTCTCTGGTCGGTCGGGGGTCGCTCGTTATTAATGCTCCCATTCCGGTCGCCTACCCGGACACCGTAATTCGAGCGTGCCCCGACACCGAAAAGATCCTTCCCGAGTATCTACGCACTATCTGGTCTTCCCTTGCGGTGAGGCGTCAGATTGAAAGCCGGGCGCGTACCACAGCGGGCATCTACAAGGTGAATCAGAAGATTCTCGGCTCGATTGAGTTCCCGTTGCCGGACTTGTCGACTCAGCGAGTGCTATGCACTCAATGGTCGAGCATCGAACAACAAGCCGGGCATCTCACTCATACTGTGTCCGTCAGCAAACGGCGAAGCGCCACTCTCCGCCACTCGCTCCTCGCGGAAGCCTTCGCTGGCCGTCTGGTCCCCCAGGACCCCGCCAATGAGCCGGCCGATGCGCTGCTCGACCGTATCCGCGCCGAGCGCGAGGCGGCTGGAGTGAGCAAGTTCCGACGCCGAAGCCCCCGACGGGCACCCGCTCAGCGCGCGCACACGTCGGAACTGGCACCCCCGCCACCCTCGACCGACACATCCGCCCTGGCCGCCGCCACTCAGCCCACCCTTGACCTGGAGATTCCCTCGTGACCACGACCGAGGCCCGTCGGCTCGTCGACAAGCTTTGGAGCTACTGCCACGTCCTGCGCGACGACGGCGTCTCCACCATTGACTACGTCGAGCAGTTGACGCTGCTCGTGTTCCTCAAGATGGCGCACGAGGCGCAGTCCCGCCCGCCGATGTTCCGCGAGCAGATCATGCCCGAGGGGTCGGTCTGGGAGGGCCGCGGCTGGCCCGAGCTGCTGAACAACAACGGCGCCGCGCTCGAAGCCGCGTACACCGAACTCCTCGAAGACCTCGGCGCCCAGCGCAAGGACACCACCTTCCACCTGATCTTCAACGGGGCCCGGAACCGCATCCACGACCCCGCCAAGCTCAAGCGCCTGGTCAAGGACCTGATCGACAAGGAGAACTGGTCGGGACAGAAGACCGACATCAAGGGCGACGCCTACGAGGAGCTGCTGTCCCGGGGCGCGGAGGACATCAAGTCGGGTGCAGGGCAGTACTTCACCCCGCGTCCGCTGATCCAGGCGATTATCGACTGCGTCCGCCCGACCCCGGACGACACCATTACCGACCCCGCCTGCGGAACCGGCGGCTTCCTGCTGGCCGCGGCCGAGTACATCCTCCACGAGTACGGCAACCAGCTCACCCCCGAGCAGCGCAAGCACCTCAGCAGCGGCGGCATCTGGGGCACTGAGCTGGTCAAGAACACCGCCCGTCTCGCTGCGATGAACCTCTTCCTGCACGGCATCGGTCAGCCCACCGGACCTGCTTTGGTTCGTACCAAGGACGCCCTCGCCGCTCCGCCCGACAAGCGGGCAAGCCTGGTCTTGGCCAACCCGCCGTTCGGCAAGAAGTCGTCCATCACCGTCTACGGCGACGACGGTTCCGCCGCCCGCGAGGCGATCGCCTACGAACGGCGCGACTTCTGGGTAACCACGACCAACAAGCAGCTCAACTTCGTGCAGCACATCGCCTCGCTCCTGGAGATCCACGGCCGTGCTGCGGTCGTCGTTCCCGACAACGTGCTCTTCGAGGGCGGCGCGGGTGAGACCATCCGCCGGCGTCTGCTGAACGAGTACGACGTCCACACGCTGCTTCGCCTGCCCACCGGCATCTTCTACGCGGGCGGCGTCAAGGCCAACGTCCTGTTCTTCGAACGCAAGCCGGCCCGGCCTAACCAGCCGTGGACCGAGAAGCTGTGGGTCTACGACTTCCGTACGGCCCAGCACTTCACCCTCAAGCAGAACCCGCTCACCCGGACCCACCTTGAGGACTTCGTGCAGAGCTACCGCGCTGACGAGGACCGCTCCAAGCGCGTGGAGACGGAACGCTTCAAGGCGTACACGTACGAGGAAGTGATGGCCCGCGACAAGGCGAACCTCGACATCACCTGGCTCCGCGACCCGAGCCTCGACGACGCGGCCAACCTTCCCACGCCCGAGGTGCTGGCCGCCGAGATCGTCGAGGACCTCCAGGCCGCCTTGGAGGAGTTCGCCGCGATCGCAGAGACGCTGCAACAGGCCCGCGGCGAGGCGCTGAGCGTGGCGGCGGAGGAAGCGCACGTCACGGACTGAGCGCACATGCGGCCCCGTATGCGTGAAGTCGCGTGTGGGGCCGCATGTGTTTGCTCTGACAGTGCCCGAAGGCAACCCGGGCGCCCCTGGCCGGTCTCCGCCTCCCCGAAAGCGTCTGGGGCAGCGTGCGCCCGATGGTCACAGTCCCACTCTGTCTGACCGGGGGATGACGAGCCCCCGAGGACAGCGAATCTTTGCGGTCTTGTGCTTCATGACGATCTTCCTCCGACAGGTCCCGCCAGTCCTCGATCAGGCTTGCGATAGGGCACCGGCGTAATGTTTTGATTACGCAGTGAAATCGTATGCCCCCGCCTTGCTCGTGGAGGAGGCCTAACTGATGACCGACACCCCGCCCCCACAGTGGGGTCGGCCACCCCCTGGGGCTGGGAACCCCCTAGGCCCCGCCCCGGTTGCTAAGAGGAAGAAGCCCCGCAGGATCTTCCTCTGGATCTTCCTTGCGGTGCAGGTGCTGTTCTTGATCTGGATCATCGTGGGCGTGAACAGCGGCAGCGATGACCCCTCCTGCGAGGGCTTGACCGGAGACGCACTTCAGCTGTGTAAGGACGCCGGGGATGCCGGGACCGCGATCGGCGTTGGCCTCGTGATCGGCCTATGGGCAGCCGTGGACATCATCCTGGGCATCACGTACGGCATCTACCGGCTCAACCGCCGAGAGCGAACGTGAATCCAGGATATTTCGGCTCTCTCGCTCGGCTCCGACCTGCGTCTATGCAGGTCAAGCACAGCGTTCAGCCGCTCATGCTGCGCGACTACCTCGACTAGGCCGCTGGGCTGAGCACATCCCGCGAGCGGGGTTGAGAAGCCGAGAACGCCGGGGCCCGGGAGCGATGCGCTTCCGGGCCCCGGCGTTTGTCGTCTCAGCCGATTGCGCGATCATCACAGCATCACGATCCGCGTTCGCCTTGTTACGCTGAGTGGATCTGTCGTGACATGGGCGAGGAGGCGTTTTGCGCACTGAGGCCGCGGCCCTCGGCGGGATCCCGGAGACCCCGTCCGACCGGCCCCCCACCGACCGGCCCCCGACCGAGCGACACCTGACCCAACGACTCGCCACAGGACGAACCGCGTTCGACCGGTCCCCGGCGCAAGCATCGGCCGTCGGCCGGTCCCCGGGCTCCGGCCCCCTGGCCGGACATGCTCCGACGGAAGGGACGCAGGCCGACCGCCCCCCTACCGGGCGGACCCGGACAGTGCCCGCGTGCCTGCGCGCGTCGCTGGCCACCGGCGTCTTCGCCGCCGCGGCCCTCGCCCTGGCCCCTTCGGCCTCCGCGGCGCCCACGGTGGTTGGCGGAGGTCCCGCCGCGACCGAGACGCATCCCTGGGTCGTGGCCCTGGCGAGCCGCGAACGCTTCGGGGAGGAGCGCTCCGGGCAGTTCTGCGGAGGGGCGCTGGTCTCCTCGACCAAGGTCGTCACCGCGGCCCACTGCTTCGGCCGGGACATGCTCGGCGTGGCCGACGTGGACGCCGACCTGAGCGTGCTGGTCGGACGCACGGACCTGCGTACGGACGCCGGACGGCGGATCGATGTGAAGGACGTCTGGGTCAACCCGGCGTACGACGGCTGGACGAACGAGGGGGACATCGCCGTCGTCACCCTCGAGGAGCCCGTGCCGGCGGATTACGCGATCCGGATGGCGGCCCCGTCCAACACGACGCTGTACCGCAGCGGCGCCCGCGCCGAGGTCTACGGCTGGGGCGACACCACGGGGCGGCGCGACCTCAGCGACACGCTGCGGTCGGCCGAGGTGGAGATGCTGGGCAACGAGGCCTGTGAGCGCGCCTACCCCGGGGACTCGGAGGGCAGGTTCCTGTCCCGGTCCATGGTCTGCGCGGGAGAGCCCCAGGGCGGCCGTGACGCGTGCCAGGGGGACAGTGGGGGCCCGCTCGTGGCCGGCGGGCGGCTGGTGGGCGTGGTGTCGTGGGGCAGCGGCTGCGCCCGGGCGGACCATCCCGGTGTCTATGTGAGGATCGCCGCTCTGGCGCGTCTGCTGGCAGATCAGCTCTGAGCGAAATCAGGGAAGCCGCTCCGCTTCGACTACGGAAACGGCACAGAGAAATGCCGAGCGGCCACTCAGCGTGAGTGAGTGGCCGCTCGACCGCCGGCCTCAGGCGCCGGCCCAGAGCTCGTCGTGGGGTCCAGGAATCAGCGCTCTTCCTCGCTGGCTACCGCCGAGGTGGCGGACAGCCGGCCGGTCTCGTCCTGTATTTCCGCTGCGATCTTCTTCAGTTCGGGCTCGAACTTCCGCCCGTGGTGAGCGCAGAAGAGCAGCTCGCCACCGCTGATGAGAACGACACGCAGGTAGGCCTGGGCGCCGCAGCGGTCGCAGCGGTCCGCTGCGGTCAGCGGGCTTGCGGGGGTCAGAACTGTAGTCACGTCGCCTCTTCTCTAGCTCGACGAGCTGTCGTACCAGGGTCAACATCCAACCAGGCCGAAAACGTTCCCGCTCGTGGCTTTTCCTCAAAGTGGCTGTCTGAGGAGGACGGATGCTGCCAGGTGGCGGCGGGTAGGGCCGTAATGCTCTAGTTGTCAGATTTCTATGGAGTTGTCCGGCTTCTTCTCCCCCGATGGGGTCTCCATCGTGTTGAGGAGGACGTGCCCGCACCCTAAATGGTTCATGCGTCTCGGGGAACGTGATATTTCCATCACCCGAACGTGGGATCGAACGTGCGTGCGATGTGGGCGTAGCATCAACGGATATCGGGTCGCGGCGGAAGCACTCGACCCGGCCTCGGTACCCTGCTCACCGGCGGACGCGCAAGAACCCCTGTTTCAGGGCGACTCATTCGCCCGCCCGCGTACCCCCAGGGGTAGGCGAACACACCTGAACGAGACGAGGAGCTGTACCCGCGTGACCGCCGAAACCTCCGTGTCGTCCACCGCGCTGCTGACCGGCGCGGACCGTGACGGCTCCAACTACACCGCGCGGCACCTGCTCGTCCTCGAGGGTCTGGAGGCGGTCCGCAAGCGCCCTGGCATGTACATCGGCTCGACCGACAGCCGCGGTCTCATCCACTGCCTGTGGGAGATCATCGACAACTCCGTCGACGAGGCCCTGGCCGGCTACTGCGACCGCATCGAGGTGCTCCTGCACGCCGACGGGTCGGTCGAGGTCCGGGACAACGGCCGCGGCATCCCCGTGGACGTCGAGCCCAAGACCGGCCTGTCCGGGGTCGAGGTCGTCATGACCAAGCTGCACGCCGGAGGAAAGTTCGGCGGCGGCTCCTACGCGGCCTCCGGCGGCCTGCACGGCGTCGGCGCCTCCGTGGTCAACGCGCTGTCGGCCAGGCTCGACGTCGAGGTGGACCGCGGTGGGCACACCCACGCCATCAGCTTCCGCCGAGGGGTGCCCGGGATCTTCGTCGAGGACGGCCCCGACAGCCCGTTCGAGCCCGCCAACGGCCTGCGCAAGGCCCGCAAGGTGCCGAAGAACCGCACGGGCACGCGGGTGCGCTACTGGGCCGACCGCCAGATCTTCCTCAAGGACGCCAAGCTCGACTTCGCGAACCTCCAGGGCCGCGCCCGCCAGACCGCCTTTCTCGTGCCGGGCCTGACCATCGTCCTGCGCGACGAGCGCGGGATCGACGGGGCGGAGCCGACCGAGGAGGTCTACCGCTACGACGGCGGCATCAGCGAGTTCTGCGAGTACCTGGCCCCCGACAAGGCCGTGTGCGACGTGCTGAGGCTGACCGGCCAGGGCACCTTCAAGGAGACCGTCCCGGTGCTGGACGAGCTCGGCCACATGACCCCGACCGAGGTCACCCGCGAACTCGGCGTGGACATCGCCCTGCGCTGGGGCGCGGGCTACGACACCACCGTGCGCTCGTTCGTCAACATCATCGCCACCCCCAAGGGCGGCACCCACCTCACCGGTTTCGAACGTGCCATCACCAGGACGGTGAACGAGGCGCTACGGGGAGCGAAGCTCCTGCGGGTCGCCGAGGACGACGTCGTCAAGGACGACGCGATGGAGGGCCTGACCGCCGTGGTGACCGTCCGCCTGGCGGAGCCTCAGTTCGAGGGCCAGACCAAGGAGGTGCTGGGTACCTCCGCGGCCTCCCGGATCGTGGCCGCGGTGGTGTCCAAGGAGCTCAAGGCGTTCCTGACCTCCACCAAGCGCGATCACAAACAGCAGGCCCGCTCGGTCCTGGAGAAGGTCGTCGCGGCGGCCCGGACCCGTATCGCGGCCCGCCAGCACAAGGAGGCGCAGCGCCGCAAGACCGCGCTGGAGTCGTCCTCGCTGCCGGCCAAGCTCGCCGACTGCCGCAGTGACGACGTCGAGCGCAGCGAGCTGTTCATCGTCGAGGGGGACTCCGCGCTCGGCACGGCCAAGCTCGCCCGCAACTCCGAGTTCCAGGCGCTGCTGCCCATCCGGGGCAAGATCCTCAACGTGCAGAAGTCGTCCATCTCGGACATGCTCAAGAACGCCGAGTGCGGCGCGATCATCCAGGTGATAGGGGCCGGGTCGGGGCGGACCTTCGACATCGACGCGGCCCGCTACGGCAAGATCATCCTGCTGGTCGACGCCGACGTCGACGGCGCCCACATCCGCTGCCTTCTGCTGACGCTCTTCCAGCGCTACATGCGGCCGATGGTCGAGGCCGGAAGGGTCTTCGCGGCGGTTCCCCCGCTGCACCGCATCGAGCTGTCCAACCCCAGGAAGGGGCAGGACAAGTACATCTACACCTACTCGGACAACGAGTTGCGCTCGACGCTGCTCGAGCTCCAGCGCAAGGGTGTGAAGTACAAGGACTCCATCCAGCGGTACAAGGGCCTCGGCGAGATGGACGCCGACCAGCTCGCGGAGACCACGATGGACCCGCGCCACCGCACCCTGCGCCGGATCAACCTCGGCGACCTCGAGGGCGCCGAGCAGGTCTTCGACCTGCTGATGGGCAATGAGGTGGCCCCCCGCAAGGAGTTCATCGTCAACTCCGCCTCGACGCTGGACCTCTCCCGTATCGACACCTGACGTCAGCGCCCGAGTCGGCGCCCCGGTTCAGCGGCGCCCGACAAATCGCCATCAGCCGATAAAACATCTCATACTCCACCTGAAGGAATGAACGTTGCCGGGAGTTGCCCCGGCACCGCCGTGCCTTCCGCACGCTGGGTCGGGCCCATACCGGGCCCGACCGGCTTGAGGAGACGCGGTGGACGAGCACGACCGGATGGAACCGGGCACGCTCCAGGTGGACGATCCGTGGTACGCAGGCGCGGCCACGCAGGAGTGGGAGCGGGAGGCGCCTCCACCCTCGCGGGCGCCCGCCCCAGCGCCCGCCCACGAGCCCGAGCGGGGCTCCGGCAACCGGCAGGGCGCGGAAGCGGTGTACCTCGACGTCCAGCAGAGCGACGCCTTCCAGCGGATGCGCCGCGGCTACCGCCGCTTCGTGATGCCCGCCACGACGGTCTTCCTCGGCTGGTATCTCGCCTACGTCGTCGCCGCCACCGCCGCCCCCGAGCTGATGGGGCGCCAGGTCTTCGGCGCCGTCAATGTCGCACTGCTCGCGGGTCTGGCCCAGTTCGCCTCGACATTCCTGCTGACCTGGGCGTACGCGCGCAACGCCCGGCTGCACCGGGACCGAACCGCGCTCGATCTGCGCTGGGACACCCAGGAGCGCATCCGGTGACCGCTCTCTCCCTGACCGCCCTCCCGCCGGCGGCGCTCCCGCTGACCGGCCTGCCGCCGACCACCCTCCGGCCGACCACCCTCCCGTCGGCCGCCCTCCCGGCCGATCCCCGGCTCGCCGCCGAAGCGGCGTCCCAGGACCATCAGGGCCTCGCCCTGGTCCTGTTCACCGTCTTCGTCGCGGTCACCCTCGGCATCACCGCCTGGGCCGGGCGCAGACGCCGCGGCACGGTGGAGTTCTACACAGGCGGACGGCTGTTCTCGCCCCTGCAGAACGGCTTCGCCATCGCGGGCGACTACATGTCCGCCGCCTCGTTCCTCGGCATCTCCGGGATCATCGCCCTCTTCGGCTACGACGGGCTGCTGTACGCCGTGGGGTTCTTCGTCGCCTGGCTCGTCGTGCTCATGCTCGTCGCCGAACTCGTCCGCAACTGCGGCCGCTACACCATGGCCGACGTGCTCAGCACCCGGATGCGCCAGCGCCCGGTACGGCTGGCGGCGGGGGCCTCCTCCATCGCCGTCTCGATCCTCTACCTGGTCGCGCAGATGGTCGGCGCGGGCACCCTCGTGGGGCTCCTGCTCGGCCAGTCCGGCGGCCGGGCCATGACCTGGACGGTCGTCGGCGTCGGCGCACTGATGGTCGTCTACGTGACCGTCGGCGGCATGCGCGCGACCACCTGGATCCAGATCGTCAAGGCGGTCCTGCTGATGGGCGGCGCCCTGACCCTCACCGCGCTCGTCCTGGCGCGCTTCCACGGCAATGTCAACGACCTGCTGAACGCCGCCGCGGGAGGCTCCGGCCACGGCGCCTCGTTCCTCGGCCCCGGCCTGCGCTACGGCCAGTCGTGGACCTCGCGGGTGGACTTCATCAGCCTGGCCCTGGCGCTGGTGCTGGGCACCGCGGGGCTGCCGCACATCCTGTCCCGCTTCTACACCGTGCCGACCGCCCGCTCCGCCCGGCGCTCGGTGGTCTGGTCGATCGGCCTCATCGGCTCGTTCTACCTGATGACGGTGGTGCTCGGCTTCGGCGCCGCCGCGGTCGTCGGCTCCGGCGAGGTGCGCTCGTCCAGCGCCTCCGGGAACACCGCCGTCCCACTGCTCGCCCGCGACCTCGGAGGAGGCGCCGGATCCACCGGCGGCACGGTGCTGTTCGCCGTCGTCTCCGCCATCGCCTTCGCCACGATCCTCGCCGTCGTCGCCGGGCTCACGCTCGCCTCCTCGGCCTCCTTCGCCCATGACCTGTGGGCCACCGTCGCCCGCAAGGGGAAGGCGAGCGAGAGCGAGGAGGTCGGCGCCGCCCGGGTCTCCGCCGTCGTCATCGGCGCCGTGGCCATCGCGCTGAGCCTGTTCGCCCAGGAGCTCAATGTCGCCTTCCTGGTCAGCCTGGCCTTCGCCGTCGCCGCCTCGGCGAACCTTCCCGCGCTGCTGTACACGCTGTTCTGGCGAAGGTTCACCACTCGGGGCACGGTCTGGGCGATCTACGGCGGCCTGGTCCCGGCCATCGTCCTGGTGGTCTTCTCACCCGTCGTCTCCGGTGGCCCGGAAGCGATCTTCACCGGTGCCGACTTCCACTGGTTCCCGCTGGAGAACCCCGGCGTCGTCTCCATCCCGCTGGGCTTCCTCGCCGGCTGGCTGGGCACCCTCACCTCCCGTGAGGAGGCCGACCCCGCCAAGCACGCCGAGATGGAGGTCCGCGCGCTGACAGGTGCGGGAGCCGCCTAGCGCTGCCCCACGCCCAGGAGGGGTGCGCCCACGTCCAGGGGGCGCCGTCTGCGGACCGCCGCGGATCGGCAGCCACCGATCCGCGGCTACAGGTCCGCGGGCGCCGCCCAGGCGTAACGGTGCTCGGGACGGCCGGTGTCCCCGTACTTCAGGGTCAGCCGCAGCCGCCCCGCGCGCTCCAGATACTTCAGATAGCGCTGCGCCGTCGACCGGCTCAGGCCCGTGCGCTCCGCGACCTCGTGCGCCGACAGCGGCTCCGGCGATCCCGACAGCACCCGCCGGATCAGCTCCGCCGTCGGCGCCGAGTGCCCCTTGGGCAGCGGCGAGGCCGTGTCGGCGGTGCGCAGCGCCCCGAAGATCCGGTCCACCTGCTCCTGCCCCGCCTCGCTCACCCCGTCCAGCGTGCGCCGCAACTGGGCATAGGCGTCCAGCTTGCCCCGCAGGTCCGGGAAGCCGAACGGCTTGACCAGGTACTGCAGAGCCCCGAAGCGCATCGCCGCCTGGATCGTGGCCACGTCGCGGGCGGCCGTCACCATGATCACATCGGTGCGGTGCCCGAGCTGGCGCATCCGGCGCACGAGCGTCAGCCCCGTCTCGTCCGGCAGGTAGTGGTCGAGCAGGACCAGGTCGATGGACCCGCGCTCCAGCAGTGCCAGCGCCTGTGCCGCGTTGTGGGCGCGGCCGGCCACCCGGAAGCCGGGGACCTTGGCGACATAGGCGGCGTTGATCTCCGCCACCCGGAAGTCGTCGTCCACGACCAGGACATCGATCACCGTGCCGCCCCTTCCAGTTCGCGCAACGGCTCGTCGCGCAGCGCCTCGGGCAGCACGACCGTGAACACCGCGCCACCGCCTTCCCCGTTCGACACCCGGGCGGTGCCCCCGTACCGCTCCGCCAGCCTGCGCACCAGCGACAGTCCGATGCCCCGGGAGCGCACGGGTGCGTCGCGGGCGACCTCCGGGACGGCCGCGGAGGGGGCGTCCTGGGAACAGTCCGGGGAAGAGGCGGGGGAAGGGCGCCGGGAGACGCTCGGGAACGCGGCCGGCACCTTGGTGGACCAGCCCTCCGTGAACACCAGCTCCCGGGCGAGCACGGGAACCCCGGGACCGCTGTCCGAGACCTTCAGCACCACCGTGCTGCCGTCGGCCCGCAGCTCCACCTCGACGAAAGGCTCCCGGCAGGTGCCGGTACCGGCGGCGTCCAGGGCGTTGTCGAGGAGATTGCCCACCACCGTGACCAGGTCACGGGCGTCCACCACCCGGTCCGGCAGCAGGGTCGCCTCGCTGACCCGCAGCGCCACCCCGCGCTCCGCCGCGATGGCCCCCTTGCCCACCAGCAGCGCCGCCACCAGCGGGTCGTGCACCCGCTCGGTGACCTCCTCGGCCGTCGCCCGGTGGGCATGGGCCACCTCGGCGATGAACTCCACCGCCTCCTCGTGCATCCCCAGCTCCAGCAGGCCCACCAGCGTGTGCAAGCGGTTGGCGTGCTCGTGGTCCTGGGCCCGCAGGGCCTCGGTCAGCCCGCGGGTGCTGTCCAGTTCGCGGCCCAGGTGCTCCAGCTCCGTGCGGTCACGCAAGGTCGCCACCGCCCCGCCGTCGGCCGTGGGCATCCGGTTGGTGACGAGCACCCGCCCTCCGCACACCGTGAGCAGGTCCTTGCCCTCGACCCGCCCCTCCAGTACATCGGCGGTTCGCCCCGGCGGCACGACCTCGGCCAGCGGCCTGCCCGCCATGTCGCCGCTCACGCCCAGGAGGCGCTGCGCCTCGTCGTTGACCAGGCGCACCCTGCCGCGCCGGTCGAGCGCCACCACGCCCTCGCGGATGCTGTGGAGCATCGCCTCGCGTTCGTCCAGGAGCGCGGAGATCTCGGACAGCTCGATGCCGTGCGTGCTGCGCCGGAGCCTGCGGGAGACGGCGAACGCGGCGACCGCGCCGACACCGAGGGCGGCCCCGGCGTACATGAGGATCCCGGGGATGGCGTGCAGCAGGACATCCCGCACGCTGTCGTAGGCGATACCGACCGAGACCGCGCCGACGATGGCGCCCTCGGAGTCGTGGAGCGGGACCTTTCCCCGGGCGGAGCGGCCGAGGGTGCCCTCGTCGATGCCCGTCCACTCGTGCCCGGCCAGCGCCTCTCCGGGGTCGGTGCTCACATGCCTGCCGATCTCGGCGAGGGTGGTGTGCGAGTACCGGATGCCGTGGATGTCCATCACCACGACGTAGCTCGCCCCCGTGGCCAGCCGGATGCGCTCGGCCGCGGCCTGCACCGGGCCGTCGGGCGTCGGCCGGCTGCTGAGCAGGTCACGGGCGATTCCCGGCTCGACGGCCGTGGTCTGGGCGATGGCCTTGGCGCGCGCCATCGCCTGCTTGTCGAGCTGGGAGCTCAGCGGCGCGAGGAACAGCCCCGCCGCCAGCATGATCACTCCGGTGGTGATGGCGAGCTGGACGACCAGGACCTGGGAGAAGACGCGAGTGGGCCAGCGAAGTCGCATACGTCCCGTCCTCTCCCCTCAGCGAAACCGTCTCGACGAAGCCGTCTCGACGAAGCCGACTCAGCGACGCCGTCTCAGCGAAGCCCTCTCAACGAAGCCTTCCGCGCGGGCGGACCGGAATGCGTACGTCCATTTCAGGCCGGTCAACGCAACGTATCCGCCGTATGTCCCGGTGCCCAGTGCTGTTGCGCTTCCGTTGTTGTAGCGCGAGCAAAACGAGCACAACAGGCCCTGTGCGCTGAAGTCGCATTGCGCTCACAAGGCTGCCGCTGTGGTCCGGGCCACACCTAGCCTCCATCCCCAGTCGCCCCGAGCGGGACAGCAGGGGCAGGGAGGTACAGATGATCACCAGCGGGAAGAGGCACAGCGACGCCCCCGCCATTGAGCTGCGAGGCGCCAGCAAGGTGTTCCGCACCCCGTCGGGCGGGCTGCACACCGCCGTGCGCGATCTCGATCTGACGGTCGAGCAGGGTGAGTTCGTGGCCGTCGTAGGACCCACGGGATGCGGGAAGTCGACCACGCTGACCCTGGTCAGCGGTCTCGAGGAGCCGACCGAGGGCGAAGTCCTGGTCGGCGGCGTGCCGGTGGAGGGCATCGGCCCCGAGGTGGGCTTCGTCTTCCAGCAGGACGCCGTCTTCCCCTGGCGGACCGTGCTGTCGAACGTCATGGCGGGCCCGCGCTTTCGGGGGGTGCCCACGGCCCAGGCCAAGGAGCGCGCCCGTGAGTGGCTGGCCCGGGTGGGCCTGGCCTCGTTCGAGGACCGCTACCCCCACCAGCTCTCCGGCGGTATGCGCAAGCGCGTCGCGCTGGCCCAGACCTTCGTCAACGACCCGTCGATCCTTCTCATGGACGAGCCCTTCTCGGCGCTCGACGTGCAGACCCGGGCCCTGATGTCGGACGAGTTGCTGGAGCTGTGGGGCGGCACCGGCTCCTCCGTCGTGTTCGTCACGCACGACCTGGAGGAGGCCATTGCCCTCGCCGACAAGGTCGTGGTGATGACCGCCGGTCCCGCCACCGTCAAGCAGACCTTCCCGATCGACCTGCCGCGGCCGCGCAAGGTCGAATCCGTGCGGCTGGAGCCGAGGTTCGTCGAGATCTACCGGGAGATCTGGTCCTCCCTCGGCGAAGAGGTCCGGATCACCCGCGAGAGGGGTGCCGCCAGTGCCGCCTGAGAACGCGGCCGCCGCGGCGGCCTCCCAGACCAAGGACGCCGAGGACGCCATGGACATCCATCAGGCCGAGCAGACGAAGCACGCCGAGCAGACGGAGCGCGCCGAGCAGACGAAGCACGCCGAGCAGACGAAGCGCGCCGAGCAGACGAAGCGCGCCGAGCAGGCGAACGAAGCCGGGGGAGCCGGACGAGGCCAGGGGACCAAGGGCGCCGAGCGCCCCGCGGACCCAGCCCGGGGCGGGCGCACCCAGGCCAGGGCCAGGGCGGCCCGCAACCGCAGACTGGTCGTCTACGCCACCCGAGTCCTCCTGCTCATCGCCGTGCTCGCGCTGTGGGAGGTCCTGGCCCGCACCAAGACGATCGACCCGTTCAACTTCTCGATGCCCTCGAAGATCTGGGACCAGATCACCCAGTGGGCGCTGCACGGCACGGCGCAGGGCTCGCTGTGGGAGCAGATCTGGTACACCCTCTACGAGGCGCTGTTCGGCTGGATCATCGGTGTCATCGGCGGTGTGGTGCTCGGTATCGCGCTCGGCCGCGTCCGCTTCCTCGCCGATGTCCTCGGGCCCTACATCAAGGTCCTCAACGCGCTGCCGCGTATCGTCCTCGCACCGATCTTCCTGATCTGGTTCGGTCTGGGACCGGCGTCCAAGGTCGCCTCGGCCGTGGTCCTCGTCTTCTTCCCGGTGTTCTTCAACGCCTTCCAGGGCGCCCGCGAGGTGGACCGCAACCTCGTGGCCAACGCCCGGATCCTCGGCGCCGGCAACCGCCGTGTCACCTTGCAGGTCGTCATCCCGTCCGCGACCTCGTGGATCTTCACCAGCCTGCACGTCAGCTTCGGCTTCGCGCTGATCGGCGCGATCGTCGGCGAGTACATCGGCGCGACCAAGGGCCTCGGCCTGCTGGTCTCCGCCTCGCAGGGCACCTTCAACGCCGCCGGTGTGTACGCGGCGATGGTCATCCTCGCCGTCGTCGCACTGCTCGCGGAAGGGCTGCTGACCTTCGCGGAGAAGCGCCTGTTCCGCTGGAAGCCGGCCGAGCCCGGCGCCGACCGCTGAACCCCCTCTCACCCTCAAGGAACCAACCATGCGTACTTTCAGCAAGATCTCGGCGGCCGCGGTGGCGGGTGCGATGGCCTTCACCCTCAGCGCCTGCGGCGGGGACTCCTCGGCGGACAGCTCCGGCAAGAGCGGCGGCAAGGTGAAGATCATGGTGGGCGGCCTGGACAAGGTCATCTACCTGCCGGCGATGCTCACGCAGAAGCTCGGCTACTTCAAGGCGGAGGGCGTCGACGTCCAGCTCCTGACCGAGCCGGCCGGTGTGCAGGCCACCACCTCGCTGGTCTCCGGTGACGTTCAGGGCGTCGTCGGCTTCTACGACCACACCCTGGACCTCCAGGTGAAGGGCAAGCAGGTCGAGTCGGTCGTGCAGTTCGCCCAGGCTCCGGGCGAGGTCGAGGTCGTCTCCAACAAGGCGTCCGGCGACCTGACGTCGCCCGCCGACTTCAAGGGCAAGAAGCTCGGCGTGACCGGCCTCGGTTCCTCCACCGACTTCCTCACCAAGTACCTGGCGGTGAAGAACGCGGTGAAGGTCAGCGAGTTCACCCCCGTCGCCGTCGGGGCCGGACAGACCTTCATCTCCGCGCTGAAGCAGGGCTCCATCCAGGGCGGTATGACGACCGACCCGACCGTCGCCCAGATCCTGGAGCAGAAACTCGGCAAGGTGCTCGTCGACATGCGCACCCCCGAGGGCTCCAAGGCGGCGCTCGGCGGCCTCTACCCGTCGTCGAGCCTGTACATGAACACCGACTGGGTCAACGGGCACAAGGAGACGGTCCAGAAGCTGGCCAACGCCTTCGTCAAGACCCTCGACTGGATGTCGACCCACTCGCCGGAGGAGATCGCCGCCAAGATGCCGGCCGACTACCAGCAGGGCGGCAAGGAGCTCTACGCCAAGGCGATCAAGGACACGCTGCCGATGTTCACCAAGGACGGTGTGATGCCGGCCGACGGTCCCCGGACGGTCAACGACGTCCTCAAGGCGTTCAACCCGAACCTGAAGAACGCCAGGATCGACCTGGCCAAGACCTACACCACGGAGTTCGTGAAGAAGGCGGCCGGCTGACCCCGGCCCCACCCACGCTCAGGGACTCGACCGGCCCTCGGCCACCGACCGGACCACCATCCGGCCCGGTCGGCCGGGGGCCTTTCCGCAGCTTTCCGGACGGGGCGGCTCCTGCGCCCGCTGCTCCACCACGACGCTCCAGCGCCGGCCGTCCTCGTGCCGCACCGCCACCGTCCAACGGCCGTCCTCGGCGGCTGTCTCCTCCACCGCCAGCGTGTCGGCCCGGTCCTCGCCCGTGCGCTCGCGCACCACCAGCTCCGCGGCCTGCCCCGGCCGGTCCCAGGCCGAGCGGCCCCGGCACCGCTCCAGGACGACCCTGCCCTCGCGGGTGGCCAGCAGCACATCCTTGGCGGCGTGCGCCGAGAGCCTTCCGTAGGCGTAGCCGTGGGGGAGGGCGAGCATCGTGGGAGCGAAGCGGTGACCGCCGATGTGGGTGATCTCCCAGACCTCCGCACCGCCCATGGCCGCCAGCTCCGCGGCGAGGGGACGGCCCAGCAGGGCGCAGCAGCGGTCCCGTTTGCCATTGGTGCACACCAGAGCAAGCGGATCGCCCCGGTGCTCGCGCCCGAAGCCGCCGTGATCGCCCCGGCCGAGGGCCGCGAGATCGAGGGACGTGAGCTGCTCGGGATCGGCGACCGTGGCGCGGCGCACCCAGGCACGGCCCGGAACGGTGTGGGCGACGATCACCTCATGGCGGTCCGGCCGGTGGACATCGGCGTGCCGTCCGGGCCGGCGCACCAGGGCGACCCTGGTCCCCGTGCCGTCGGCCGACGTCTCGAGGCGTCGGCCGACGGCACGGTCGAGGTGGCTGGAGGTGAGCGCCTTGGCGCCCCAGGGACCCGGCTGCTCGACGAGCAGCCACGTGCGTGCCGTGGCCGCCGTCGCGGCGAGTGGTTCGTGCAGTTCCCGGGCAGCGGTAGCGCAAGTGCTCACGTCGTGAGCGTAGCCCGCGGGGCAGGACACCGGCTCGACGCGAGGAGGCGAGCACGCGCGGGGACGAGGGACGCGCGGGGGCGAGCACCCGAGGGCGCCCGCCGGGCTGGCGGGCCGTGCGGGCCAGTGACCTACACCGGCCCCGCGACCACCGCCACGGCCCCGGTCAGGGATGTGCCCGAGCCGTCCCGGCGCGGATCCCGCTCCGGGAGCGTCACCGGCGAGCCATTGGCCGCAGCCGCCCGTGCGGGAGCCGCCCCCGCCCAGGCGAACACGAGCACGTCCTCACCTCTGAGGAAGCGCTGGCAGCGCACACCGCCGGTCGCCCGGCCCTTGCGCGGGTACTGCTCGAACGGGGTGAGCTTCGCCGTGCCCTGACCGGTGCCGTCCAGGGCGCCGGTGGCACCGGCCACGGTGAACACCTCGGCCTCCCCCGCCGGGTCCACGGCCGTGAACGAGATCGCCTTCGCCCCGGCCGACAGCTTGATTCCGGCCATACCGCCCGCCGCCCGGCCCTGCGGCCTGACCTGTCCGGCCTGGAAGCGCAGCAGCTGGGCGTCGGAGGTGATGAAGACGAGGTCCTCCTCGCCCGTGCGCAGCTCGACCGCGCCGACCACGCGGTCACCCTCCTTGAGGCCGATGACCTCGAACTCGTCCTTGTTCCCCGGGTACTCCGGCACCACCCGCTTGACCACACCCTGCTCGGTGCCGAGCGCCAGGCCCGGCGAGGACTCGTCGAGTGTGGTCAGGGCGAGGACGGCCTCGTCCGCCTCCAGCTCCAGGAACTCCGACACCGGCGCCCCGCCCGCCAGATTCGGCGTGGAAGCGCTCGGCGGCAGCGCCGGAAGGTCGATCACGGGCAGCCGCAGCAGGCGGCCCGCGGAAGTGACCACGCCGATGTCCCCACGTGCCGTCGCCGGGACGGCCGAGACGATCACGTCGTGCCTGGTGCGGGCGGCCGCCTCCTGCTCCAGCGGCTCGTCGGTGGCGGTGCGCGCCAGCAGGCCGGTGGAGGACAGCAGCACCCGGCACGGGTCGTCGGCCACCTGGAGGGGGACAGCGGCCACGGACTGGCCGGCGGACTCCAGCAGTATCGTGCGCCGCTCGGTGCCGAACTGCTTGGCCACGGCCGCCAGTTCGCCCGAGACCAGCTTGCGCAGCTCCGCGTCCGAATCGAGGATCCTGGTCAGCTCCTCGATCTCCGCGTTGAGCTTGTCGCGTTCGCTCTCCAGCTCGATCCGGTCGAACCGGGTCAGCCGCCTCAGCGGTGTGTCGAGGATGTACTGCGTCTGGATGTCCGACAGAGAGAAGCGCGCCATCAGCCGCTCCTTCGCCGCGGCCGCGTTGTCGCTGGATCGGATGATCGCGATGACCTCGTCGATGTCGACGAGAGCGATCAGGAGTCCGGCCACGAGGTGGAGCCGGTCGCGGCGCTTGGTCCTGCGGAACTCGCTGCGCCGCCGCACCACGTTGAACCGGTGGTCGACATAGACCTCGAGCAGTTCCTTGAGGCCCAGTGTCAGCGGCTGGCCGTCGACCAGCGCCACGTTGTTGATGCCGAAGGTCTCCTCCATCGGCGTGAGCTTGTAGAGCTGTTCGAGGACCGCCTCCGGGTGGAAGCCGTTCTTGATCTCGAAGACCAGGCGCAGCCCGTGCTCGCGGTCGGTGAGGTCCTTCAGGTCGGCGATGCCCTGGATCCTCTTCGCCGAGACCAGGTCCTTGACCTTGGCGCGGACCTTCTCCGGGCCCACGTTGTACGGCAGTTCGGTGACGACGATGCCCTTGCGGCGCGGCGTCACATTCTCGATCGAGGCGGTGGCGCGCATACGGAACGTGCCGCGTCCGGTCTCGTAGGCGTCGCGGATGCCGTCGAGCCCGACGATCCGGCCGCCCGTGGGCAGGTCGGGACCCGGCACGAACCGCATGAGTGTCTCGAGGTCGGCACCCGGGTGCTTGATCAGGTGCCGAGCGGCGGCGACGACCTCGCCGAGGTTGTGCGGGGGCATGTTCGTGGCCATGCCGACCGCGATGCCGGAGGCCCCGTTGACCAGGAGGTTCGGGAACGCGGCGGGCAGGGCGCCGGGCTCCTGCTCGCTGCCGTCGTAGTTGGGCGTGAAGTCGACGGTGTCCTCGTCGATCGACTCCACCATGAGCGAGGTGGCGCGTGCCATCCGCGACTCGGTGTAGCGCATGGCCGCCGGAGGGTCGTCGTTGCCCAGCGAGCCGAAGTTGCCATGGCCGTCCACGAGCGGCAGCCGCATGGAGAACGGCTGCGCCATGCGCACCAGCGCGTCGTAGATCGAGGCGTCGCCGTGCGGGTGGAGCTTTCCCATCACCTCGCCCACGACACGGGCGCACTTGACGTACGAGCGCTCGGGGCGCAGCCCCATCTCGTTCATCTGGTAGAGGATCCGGCGGTGCACGGGCTTGAGGCCGTCACGGGCGTCGGGCAGCGCGCGCGAGTAGATGACCGAGTAGGCGTACTCGAGGAAGGAGCCCTGCATCTCGTCGACGACGTCGATGTCGAGGATGCGCTCCTCGAAGTCGTCCGGCGGCGGTGTCTTGGTGCTGCGGCGGGCCATCGGTCCCGGTGCTCCCTTGTCGTGTGCGCTGGCTCTGGCGGGCTCCATTGTGGACCCAGTGACCGACACCGCGGTCCCCGACCCGGCGAAGGCTGCCGGTTCATCCAGGTCAAGGCGGGTAGCGACCGTATCGCAGTAGGGTTCAAAGACGCCCGTCAAGCAGCGCATCGGAAGGACCCTTGCCCATGGGCCACACGGCCACGCCGGACACCGGCTCGGCGGCAACCCCGCAGGTCGGGTTGACCGCCACCGAACACCGCCTCGCCAACGGTCTGCGAGTGGTGCTCTCCCAGGACTCCCTCACGCCGGTCGCCGCCGTCTGCCTCTGGTACGACGTCGGCTCGCGGCACGAGGTCAAGGGGCGCACCGGACTCGCCCACCTCTTCGAGCACTTGATGTTCCAGGGCTCGGCGAACGTCCCCGGCAACGGGCACTTCGAGCTCGTCCAGAGCGCCGGCGGCTCCCTGAACGGCACCACGAGCTTCGAGCGCACCAACTACTTCGAGACCATGCCGGCCCACCAGTTGGAGCTGGCGCTGTGGCTCGAGGCCGACCGGATGGGCAGCCTGCTCACCGCCCTGGACCTCGAGAGCCTGGACAACCAGCGGGACGTGGTGAAGAACGAGCGCCGCCAGCGCTACGACAACGTGCCGTACGGCACCGCGTTCGAGCGCCTGGTGGCCATGGCCTTCCCCGAAGGCCACCCGTACCACCACACGCCGATCGGCTCCATGGCGGACCTGGACGCGGCCTCGCTCGAGGACGCCCGCGCCTTCTTCCGCACCTACTACGCCCCGAACAACGCGGTCCTGGCCGTGGTCGGCGACATCGACCCCGAGCAGACGCTCGCCTGGGCGGAGAAGTACTTCGGCTCCATCCCGGGCCACAACGGCAAGCCCGCCCCCCGCGACGGCTCGCTGCCGGGCGTCATCGGCGAGCAGCTGCGCGAGGTCGTCCACGAGGACGTGCCCTCGCGGGCCCTCATGGCCGCCTACCGGCTGCCGCAGGACGGCACGCGTGAGGCGGACGCCGCGGACCTGGCACTGACCGTCCTCGGCGGCGGGGAGTCCTCCCGCCTGCACAACCGCCTGGTGCGCCGCGACCGCCTCGCGGTCGGCGCGGGCTTCGGCCTCCTGCGCCTGGCGCAGGCGCCCTCGCTGGGCTGGCTGGACATCAAGGCCTCCAGCGGGGTCGACGCCGACGCCATCGAGGCCGCGGTCGACGAGGAGCTGGCCCGCTTCGCCGAGGAGGGCCCCACCCCCGAGGAGCTGGAGCGCGCGCAGGCCCAGATCGAGCGGGAGTGGCTGGACCGACTGGCCACTGTCGGCGGGCGCGCCGACGAGCTGTGCCGCTACTCCGTGCTCTTCGGCGACCCGCAGCTGGCCCTGGGAGCGGTTTCCCGGGTGCTGGAGGTCACCGCCGAGGAGGTGCGCGCGGTCGCCGCGGCGCGGCTGCGCCCGGACAACCGGGCGGTGCTCGTGTACGAGCCCACGGGGCCGCAGGCCGAGGACGCCCAGGACCCGGGGAACGCGGCCGATGCCGGGAACGCAGCCGATGGCGGGAACGCCGAGGGGTCCAGTGAGGAAGCAGGGGACGAGCAGTGACTGAAGGCGCAGCGACGATGACCTTCCATCCCAAGCCGGAGGCGGGCCCCGCCAGGCCGTGGGACTTCCCGGCGCCGGAGCGCTCGGCGCTGGACAACGGCCTGACCGTGCTGCACTGCCACCGCCCGGGCCAGAAGGTCGTGGCGGTCGAGGTGAGCCTCGACGCGCCCCTGTACGCCGAGCCCGAGGGGCTGGACGGGGTGGCCACGATCATGGCCAGGGCGCTGTCGGAGGGCACCGACAAGCACACCGCGGAGGAGTTCGCGGCCGAGCTGGAGCGCTGCGGGGCGACTTTGGACGCGCACGCCGACCACCCCGGGGTGCGCGTGTCCCTGGAGGTCCCCGCATCCCGCCTGGAGCGGGGCCTGGGGCTGCTCGCGGACGCCCTGCGCGCCCCGGCGTTCCCCGACGACGAGATCGAGCGGCTGGTCGCCAACCGCCTGGACGAGATCCCGCACGAGCTGGCCAACCCGGTCCGTCGCGCGGCGGTGGCGCTGTACGCCGACCTGTTCGACGCCGACCAGCGCATCTCCCGGCCGCGCCAGGGCAGCGAGGAGACGGTCCGCCGGATCGACGCGGACGCCGTGCGCGCCTTCTACGCCACCCATGTGCGCCCCTCCACGGCGACCGTGGTCGTCGTGGGCGACCTGACCGGCGTGGGCCTCGAAGGCGTGCTCGGCAGCACGCTGGGGGAGTGGACCGGGGACCAGGCCAAGCCGCGCTCCCACCCCGCGATCAGCGCCGACGACACCGGCCGCGTGATCGTCGTCGACCGTCCGGGCGCCGTGCAGACCCAGTTGCTGATGGGCCGGATCGGCAGCGACCGGCACGACCCGGTCTGGCCGGCCCAGGTGCTCGGCACCTACTGCCTCGGCGGCACCCTGACCTCGCGCCTGGACCGGGTGCTGCGCGAGGAGAAGGGCTACACCTACGGGGTGCGTGCCTTCGGCCAGGTGCTCCGCTCGTCGGCGGACGGCGGCGGGGCGTCGATGCTGGCGATCTCCGGCTCCGTGGCGACCGAGGTCACCGGCCCCGCGCTCGCCGACCTGTGGCAGGTGCTGCGCACGCTTGCCGAGGAGGGGCTGACCGACGACGAGCGTGAGGTCGCCGTCCAGAACCTCGTGGGTGTGGCACCGCTGAAGTTCGAGACCGCCGCCGCGGTGGCGGGCACCCTCGCCGACCAGGTGGAGCAGGAGTTGCCGGACGACTACCAGGCGCAGTTGTACGCCCGGCTCGCCGATGTGGGCACGGTGGAGGCCACGGCGGCGGTGGTGCGCGCCTTCCCGCCGGACCGGCTGGTGTCGGTGCTGGTCGGGGACGCCTCGGCCATCGTGGAGCCGGTGAAGGAACTGGGGATCGGCCCCGTCACCGTGGTGAATTAGGCCGCGCCGTCCTCGCGGACGCCGCGAGAGACCGGTATCCGGCGGCGGATACCGGTCTCTCGTCGTTTTCCGCCCCCCTTGTGGATATTTTGTCCATAAATGCCCTCCTGGGTGATCCGAGGTGATCCGGGGTGATCCGCCGGGGCCGGGATGTGTCCTGTGCGACAAATCCCGTCGTGGGTTTGGTGAAACCCGGAACATCGTTTTAGCGTCGGGCCCCGTTGCGTGGAAGCAATCAGCCGCATCCGCGGCACCACGCACCATCGCCGAGTCCCCCCGGAGCGAGAGCCAGGGGAGCCGAGGGCCCGCCCTCCTCGCCCGTCGCCGGGCCGGGGAGGGTTTCTGTCGGCAGGGAGCGTTTTCCCGCCGAGGGCCTGTCGCCGGACCGGGTGGAACGGGCCTGCCGCGGCTCGTCGGGGGCCCTGCGAGGCTCCGCACCCGGCCTCCGCCGTCCGCGTCGCCCGCGTCCGGACAGGAGGGCCCTCCGGCATCGGTAGGCGAAGGAAGGAAAGGATCACGCCTGCCCATGGCGAACAGCACCCGCGGCTCGCGCCGCCGTGTCCGCCGCAGCCCGGCCCGCGGTACGTCCGGCTTCCTCGGTCTCGCCGCGGTCGCGGTCGCCGGTGTCGGCGCCGCGGCATCCTCGTCCGCGGCACCTTCGTCCGCGGCCCCGTCTTCGGCGGTCCCCTCGTCCGCGGCCCCTTCTTCGGCGGCCCCGTCTTCGGCGGCACCTTCGTCGGCCGCGCCGGTGTCCGGCGCCCACGCGCCGACCGCCTTCGCCTCCATCGCCCGCGGCGGCGAGCGGCTGCACACCGGCATCGCCGCGCAGGCCGACGCTCAGAAGAAGTCCGCCGACGAGGCCAGGAAGGCGGCCGAGGCCGAGAAGAGCGCACGGGAGAGGAAGGCACGGGAGGAGAAGCGGCGCGAGGCGGCCGAGGCGGCGCACGAGCGCGCCTCCCGCGGTGAGGCCCGCACCCGGCTCGGCGCGGCTCCCGGTTCCGCCACGGCCTTCGGCTGGACCGCACCGGTCTCCCATGTCGCCCTGTCCGCCCGCTACGGCCGGCCCGGCCCGTGGTCCTCCGGCCATCACACCGGCACCGACTTCGTCGCCCCCGTCGGTACCCCGGTCCACTCCGTGGGCCCCGGCACCGTCGTCACCGCCGGATGGGGCGGCTCCTACGGGAACAACGTCGTCATCCGCCACCCCGACGGCATGTACACCCAGTACGGGCACTTGTCCTCCCTCTCCGTCTCGGTGGGCCGGACCGTCACCGCGGGGCAGCGGATCGGCCTGTCCGGCGCCACCGGCAATGTCACGGGTCCGCATGTCCACTTTGAGGCGCGCACCACGCCGGAATACGGCTCCGACACCGACCCGCTGGCCTATCTGCGCTCGCACGGCGTCGGCATCTGACGGACATTTCCCTGCGAAGAGTAATTATCCGGCATTCCCGGCAAAGCATCCCGATCATTCGGCGGGAAGGGCCCGAAACCTTCCTTGCCGGCGTGTTCGCTGTCAGGAAACCGTCGCCGATATTTCCTGCCTTTTACCTGCCGGGAGTCCGCCTGCAATAGAGTCGCGAAATAAAGGCGGTACACCGCGTTACGCGGTCATTAAGTCATCGGCCATCGGGGCGGCGGTCATCGAGGCGGCGGTCTTCAGGACAAAGGGCGGTCATGCGGGGACGGGCGTGAACGGGGCGGGCGCGCCGGGCGGGCGCATTTCCGCGCAAGCGGTCTGCGCGGCGATTCGGGACGACATCGTTGGCGGCTACTACCCGCCGGGCAGCCGCCTCGCGGAGGAGCTGCTGGCCAAGCGGTACGGGGTCTCACGGGTCCCCGTCCGCGAGGCGCTGCGCACGCTGGAGTCGGAGGGCTTCGTGCGTACCCGCAGGCACGCGGGCGCCAGTGTCGCCGAGCTCAATGAGCGGGAGGCCGCCGACCTGCTGGAGATCCGGGGCCTGCTGGAGCCGCTGGGGGCCGCCAGGGCCGCCCAGCGCCGCACCCAGGCGCACATCAAGGTGCTCCGAGGGCTGGTCAGGCTGGGTCAGGAGCGGGCGGCGCAGCGGCAGTTGTCGGATCTGCCGTCGCTGAACAGCTGGTTCCACGAGACGCTCGCCCAGGCTTCCGGCAGCGCCAGCCTGGCGCAGTTGCTCACCCAGCTGCGCTACAAGCTCGCCTGGGTCTACTCGGTGGAGCTGCCGCTGCGGGCGGAGGAGTCCTGGGGCGAGCACGCGGCGATCGCGGACGCGGTGGTGCGCGGTGACGCGGACCGCGCCCGCCGGCTCGCGGCCCTGCATGTGGAGCGCGCGGCGGCGACCCACCGCCTGCGGCGGGTGCCGAAGGCCACCCCGCGGCGGGAATGATGAAACACGCCGTATACATGGCGCGCCATCGGATTTAACAGATGTCCTGTATACAACCCCCGGTAATTCCGCGGAAATTCCCGGCGGTGCCCCCGGTGGCAGTCGGCACCACCCGGAATTGGCCGGGAAACCCGAAGCGGCCGCGGCGCCCCCGGGGACACCGCGGCCGCTTCCGTCACGGGGAATGCGACCCGACCGTGCGGCAGGACGGCTCAAACGGTCTGCGGGAGCTCGTCCAGTCCCTCGGAGACCAGCTTCGCCAGGCGGTCGAGCGCCTCCTGCGCGCCGTCGGCGTCGGAGGCCAGCACGACCTCGTCGCCACCGACCGCGCCCAGGCCCAGCACGGCCAGCATGCTGGCGGCGTTGACCGGGTTGCCGTCTGCCTTGGCGATCGTCACGGGGACCCCGGCAGCGGTCGCCGCGCGGACGAAGATCGAGGCGGGGCGGGCGTGCAGGCCTTCGGCCCACCCGACGGAGACTCGGCGCTCAACCATGGTGCTGCCCTTCGCGTCGTACACGTTGTCTAGACCAGTTAACCACGGACCCGGATGTGCTCCCTCTGGTCCGTGGAGAACCGCTCCGCGGTCCGGTGGAGCGCGGGTTCCGCTCCACTGTCTCACCGGCGGCGCCCGCGGGGACGGTCCCCCCGGCCTCGCGACGGCATACGCTGGCGCAATGGCAGCCGGCACGCCACATGAGCCCGCATACCCCGTCCACTGGGAGGCGGACGTGGTGCTGCGCGACGGAGGCACCGCGCACATCCGCCCCATCCGGCCGGACGACGCGGAACGCCTGGTCGACTTCTACGCCGAGGTCTCCGACGAGTCCAAGTACTACCGGTTCTTCGCACCCTATCCGCGCCTGTCCGACCGGGACGTGCGCCGGTTCACCCACCACGACTACGTCGACCGGGTGGGGCTCGCGGCGATGGTCGGGGACGAGTTCATCGCCACTGTCCGCTACGACCGCGTCGACGCGCAGGGGCAGGCCGCCTCCACGGACGCGGCTTTCAAGGACGCGGCTTTCAGGGACGAGGGGCGGGGGCCGGGTGTCGCCGCGCAGGCCGAGGTCGCCTTCCTCGTGCAGGACGCGCACCAGGGGCGCGGTGTCGCCTCCGCGCTCCTGGAGCACATCGCCGCCGTCGCCCGGGAACGCGGTATCCGCCGCTTTGTCGCCGAGGTGCTCCCGGCCAACCGCAGGATGATCAAGGTATTCACGGACGCCGGCTACACCCAGAAGCGCAGCTTCGAGGACGGTGTCGTCCACCTCGAGTTCGGCCTCGAACCCACCGACGCCTCTGTCGAGGTCATGCGCGCCCGCGAACTGCGGGCCGAGGCCCGCTCGGTACGGCGTCTGCTCAGCCCCCGCTCGGTCGCCGTCGTCGGCACCGGCCGGCAGCCCGGAGGCGTCGGCCGCACCGTCCTCGGCAACCTCCTCGCGTCCGGCTTCACCGGGCGCCTCCACGCCGTCAACAAGGCGTTCGAACCCGGCCGGGAGACCCTCGAGCCGGAGGGGGTGCCCGCCTACCGGTCGGTCACCGAGATCCCCGAGCCGGTCGACCTCGCCGTCATCGCGGTCCCCGCGCAAAGCGCTCTGGAAGCGGTTGCCGACTGCGGACGGCACGAGGTCCAGGGCCTCGTCGTGGTCGCCGCCGGATACACGGAGACGGGCGAGGAGGGCCGCGACCGCCAGCGCGAACTCGTCCGCCGCGCCCGCGCCGACGGCATGCGCGTGATCGGCCCCAACGCCTTCGGCATCGTCAACGCCTCCCCGGACATCCGGCTGAACGCCTCCCTGGCCCCCGAGACACCGCTCTGCGGCCGGGTCGGCCTGTTCACCCAGTCGGGCGCCATCGGCATCGCCCTGCTCGCGGGGCTGCACCGCAGGGGCATCGGGCTCTCCTCGTTCGTCTCCGTCGGCAACCGCGCCGACGTCTCCGGGAACGACCTGCTCCAGTACTGGCACGAGGACCCCGACACCGACGTGGTGCTGATGTACCTCGAGTCGTTCGGCAATCCGCGCAAGTTCACCCGGCTCGCCCGCCGCACCGCCCGGACCAAGCCCGTCGTCGTGGTCAAGGGAGGCCGCCACACCGCCAGCGGCATCCCCGCCGGCCACGCCGTGCCCTCCACCCGGGTGCCCGACGCCACCGCCGACGCCCTCTTCCGCCAGGCCGGGGTCATCCGCGTGGACACCGTCACCGAACTCCTGGACGTGGGGCTCCTGCTGGGCACGCAACCGCTGCCCGCCGACGACCGGGTCGCCGTCGTCGGCAACTCCGAGTCCCTCGGGGTCCTGGCCCACGACGCCTGCCTCAATGCCGCCCTGCGCCCGAGTCCGCCCCGCGACCTGACCACCGCCGCGGGCCCCGACGACTTCCGCGCCGCCGTCACCGCGGCCCTCGCCGACCCCGAGGCGGACGCCGTCCTGGTCACCGCGATCCCGCCCGTGGGCGCCGACGGGGCAAGCGCTCCCTGGGACTCCGCCGCACTCGCCCGGGCCCTGCACGACGCGGCCAAGGGCGCGGGCAAGCCGGTCCTCGTCACCCACCTCGCCCTCGACGACCTGCCGCAGGCGCTCCTCGACGCCGACACCCGCGTGCCCGCCTACCCGGCCGCCGAACGGGCGGTACGCGCCCTGGCCGAGGCCGCGCACTACGCGCGCTGGCGCCGCCAGGAGGCCGACCCCGGCCGGGTGCCGCAGTTCGAGGACGTCGACGAGGCGTCCGCCCGTGCCCAGGTGGCCGCCCTGCTGACCGACCACGAGGAGCGTGACGGCGGCCCCGGTCCCCATCTGCTCGGCGCCTCCGACACCTCCCGGCTGCTGGCCCGCTACGGCATCCATCCGCGGACCGCCCTGCCCGCCCCCACCGCCGACTCCGCCGCCGAGGCGGCCCGGCTCGTCGGCTACCCGGTGGCGCTCAAGACCACGGTCGAGCGGCTGCGGCACCGCGCCGACCTCGGCGGGGTCCGGCTCGACCTCGCCGAGGAGGACGATCTGCGCCGGGCCTTCCGTGAGCTCACGCAGAGCCTCGGCGCCCCCCGAGACCTCGGCCTGGTCGTCCAGTCGATGGCCAGGCGCGGAGTGGACACGGTCGTACGGGCCGCGGTGGACCCGGCGGTGGGCGCCGTCCTGTCGTTCGGCCTGGCCGGTCCGGCCTCAGAACTGCTCGGCGACGTCGCCCACCGGCTCGTCCCGGCCACCGACCGGGACGCCCATGAGCTGGTCCGCTCGATCAAGGCCGCGCCCCTGCTCTTCGGCTACCGGGGGACCGAGCCCGTGGACACCGCGGCACTGGAGGAACTCCTGCTGAGGATCTCCCTGCTCGCCCACGACCTGCCCGAGGCCGTCTCGGTGGACCTCGAACCGGTCGTGGTGGCGCCGCGGGGGCTGACAGTGCTGGGGGCACAGGTTCGCCTGGCCCGGCCGCCCGCCCGCACCGACCTGGGTCCGCGAAGCCTCGCCTCCTACTGAGGGTTTCTGCTGAAGGCGTCCGCTGAAGGCGTCTACGGAGGGCGTCCACTGACGGCGTCGGCTGAAGGCGTCCACTGAAGGCGCCGCGTGCGCCCCTCCAGCGACGCCGCCGAGATCGCCCTCTCGGTCGTCCACGAGTCCGGAGTGCGGCAGGTCGCCGACAGCGTGGAGTCCCACGAGAGCCTTGCCCCTGACCCGGTGTTTCCTGCACGGTGTGCCCACCGCCCCGGACGAGACCGAGCCGGTCGACGGCGACCCCGGAGACCGGGCGGTGCCGCCCGGAGGTCCGCGGACGATTGGTTCATGGATGCCGTGACCTCCGGCGCGCCGCGCACCCTGAGAGATAAACCGGCCTTCCTCGGGCACGGCGACCGGCTCGCCGACCTCTGCACCGACGGGCCCCGACGGGAAGATCGTGAGCCGGACCCCGGAGGTCACCGCGGACACCGCGCGGACCCGGATCTCGCCCGCAACGGCGGCTCCCCCGCACGGATCTGCCCCGCGGTGCCCGGCCGGAACACCTGCGGCTCGTAGCGGTCCCACCACGGCCGCCGCCGTGTCCGAAGCCCCCTCGTGCCCGGCGGCGGCCTTGCGTCTGTGTCTGTCCGCAGGCTGGATACGCCCTAGGATGGTCCCCATGGCGAAGACCGGTACCCCGACCCAAGGCCTGCGCACGGCCATCGAGCGCAGCGGCTACTACCCCGCGCTCGTCTCGGAGGCCGTGGAGTCCGCCGTGGGCGCGGAGCCGGTCGTGTCGTTCCTGGTCCACCAGGAGACGACGTTCGACGCCAACGAGGTGCGCAGGCATGTCACCGTCCTGGTGCTGACCGGCACCCGGTTCATCGTCAGCCACACCGACGAGCAGGCCGCCGACGACACCTCGCCCTCCCCGTACGCGACCACCTCGACCGAGTCGGTCAAGCTCGACCGGATCTCCTCGGTCGTGCTCAGCCGGGTCGTCGCGAACCCCGAGTCCTACACCCCCGGCACCCTGCCCCGCGAGGTCGTCCTCACCATCGGCTGGGGCGCCGTCAACCGCCTCGACCTCGAGCCCGCCGCCTGCGGCGACCCCAACTGCGAGGCCGACCACGGCTACACCGGCTCCTCCACCTCCGACGATCTGAGCCTGAGGGTCAGCGAGGCGGGCGACGGCCCGGAGACGGTCACGCAGACGCTCGCGTTCGCGCAGGCACTCTCCGAGGCCACCGCCCGCTCCGCGGGCTGAAGCCTGCCCTGCGACGACCGGCAGACGATGAACCACCCCACCCCCGTCGACCTGGCCACCGCGCCCGTGCCGCGCTACGGCACGGCTTCCCTCAGCGATGTACTGCCCGCGATGGCGCGCGGTCTGGGGGTGCCCGGCTGCGAGAACGGGCTGGACCTGCGGCCCGCCGACCGCGCCTGCCTGTTCCTCGTGGACGGGATGGGGTGGGAGCAGCTGCGGGCCCACCCCGACGAGGCGCCGTTCCTCAACTCCCTGCTCGGCACGTCCCTCGGCGGCACCGGCCGCCCGCTGACCGCAGGATTCCCCTCGACGACCGCCACCTCGCTCGCCTCGGTGGGCACGGGGCTGCCGCCGGGCGCCCATGGGCTCGCCGGGTACACCGTTGCCGTGCCGGGTACGGC
Source organism: Wenjunlia tyrosinilytica (assembly GCF_014646055.1). Taxonomy (GTDB): domain Bacteria; phylum Actinomycetota; class Actinomycetes; order Streptomycetales; family Streptomycetaceae; genus Wenjunlia; species Wenjunlia tyrosinilytica. Next base: position 83,261 of record NZ_BMMS01000016.1, on the reverse strand, counting down.
CACGCTGATGAACCAGCTGCGCTGGCAGCCCTACACCGATCCGCACGTGTGGCAGCCGTACCCGACCGTCTTCCAGCGCGCCCACGCCGCCGGGATCGAGACCTGCCAGGTGTCCTCGCCGCTTTTCGAGCAGACGCCGCTGACGAAGGTCGCGCTGTCCGGAGGAACGTTTTACGGCAGGCTGTCGGGCGAGGACCGCATGGACCTGGCGGCGGAGCGGCTGGCCGCGGCCGACCGCAGCCTCGTCTACACCTACTACAGCGAGCTGGACTCCATGGGGCACCGGCACGGTGTGGACTCCGACGCGTGGCGCGGCCAGCTCATGCGGGTCGACCGACTCGCCCAGCGCCTCGCCGAACTCCTGCCGCCGCGTTCGGCCCTGTACATCACCGCCGACCACGGGATGATCGACATCGCCGACGAGGACAGGATCGACTTCGACGACGACTGGGAGCTCGGGGCGGGCGTGGCGGTGCTCGGCGGGGAGGCCCGCGCCCGCCATGTGTACGCGGTGCCGGGGGCGGCCGCCGATGTGTACACGGTCTGGAGCGAGGTGCTCGGTGACCGGATGTGGGTCGCCACCAGGGAGGAGGCGATAGCGGGCGGCTGGTTCGGGCCGGTCGTGGACGACCGGGTCCACGGCAGGATCGGCGACGTGGTGGCCGCGGCCCGCGACGACATCGCGGTGATCGCCACCCGCAATGAGCCGGGGGAGTCCACCATGGTCGGGCTCCATGGTTCGATGACGCCCGTGGAGCAACTCGTCCCGCTCCTCGAAGTGCGCACCTGACCACACGCACCCGTGACCACCCGCCGGACCGGACCGGCCCGCCCCGTTCCGTTCCGCAGGAGCCGGCGCGGACACGCAGACACAGACACACCGACGCAGACACGCAGACACGCAGACACACGCAGGCAGACACACGCAAAGAGAGGCCGCGCCCACCGATGCCCGAGCTTGTGTTCTTCTCCGGAACCATGGACTGCGGGAAGTCGACGCTCGCTCTGCAGATGGACCACAACCACTCGGCTCGCGGCCGCCAGGGCCTGATCTTCACCCGCGACGACCGGGCGGGGGAGGGTGTGCTCTCCAGCCGCCTCGGCCTCAGTACCGAGGCGCTCGAGGTCAGCGACGACTTCGACTTCTACGGGCACGTGGTCGGCCATTTGTCCTCGGGAGGACGGGCCGACTATGTGATCGCGGACGAGGCCCAGTTCTTCACACCCGGTCAGATAGACCAGCTCGCCCGGGTGGTGGATGAATTGGGCATCGACGTCTTCGCGTTCGGCATCACCACCGACTTCCGCACCAAGCTCTTCCCCGGCTCCCAGCGGCTGGTCGAGCTCGCCGACAGGGTCGAGGTGCTCCAGGTCGAGGCGCTGTGCTGGTGCGGCGCCCGCGCCACCCACAACGCCCGTACGGTGGGCGGCCGGATGGTCGTCGAGGGCGCCCAGGTCGTGATCGGCGACGTGGATGTCCACGAGGGCGAGATCGGGTACGAGGTGCTGTGCCGCAGGCATTACCGACGTCGGGCCACCGCGGCGTCCAGTCGTTCCGGAGTCCTCTCGCCGGACGTCCTGCCCGTCGACGCGCGCTGACGCGTCGGCGTCCGCCGTGAGGCAGCGCTTCCCCGCCCGGGGCGGGAGCGGATCTCGGGCCGGACCGTTTCCTCAAGCTGTCCGGGGCGCCTCGATGACCGAGAAGGCGGCGCCCTCGGGGTCAACGACCGTTGCCTGTCTGCCGTAGGCGGAGTCCTGGGGTTCACGTACCACCGTGCCGCCCAGTTCCCCGGCCCGTGCCACCGAGGCGTCCGTGCTCTCGACCGCGAAGTACGTCATCCAGTGCGGACCCCGGTCGCGCGGCAACTCGTCGCCCAGACCGGTGATTCCCGCCACCTGACGGCCCTCCAGCTCCAGCAGGACCCTGCTCTCGAAGGGTGATTCCACCTCGACCGAGGTGAAGCCGAACACCGCCGCGTAGAACTTGTCCACCCACGTAGGGTCCCGCGTGATCAGCTCGTTCCAGGCGAGGGACCCCGGGTCCCCCGTGAGGTCCGTTCCGGGGTGATGATGCGGCTCCCAGACGCCGAAGACGGCGCCGGAGGGGTCGGAGGCGACGGCCATGCGCCCGGCCGCGTCCGCGTCGAGGGGGCCCACCGCCACGGTTCCCCCGCTCTCGCGGATGTGCTCGGCGGTTCGATCGGCGTTCTCGGTGGAGAAGTACGTGGTCCAGGCGACCGGAATCGCCCTGCCCTCGGGCAGCGCACCGAGCCCCGCGACCTGGTGCCCGTCGAGAAGCGCGCGCGTGTAGGGTCCGAGATTCTGCGGGCCCGGCCTGAACTCCCACCCGAACAGGCGGCCGTAGAAGTCCTGGGCCGCGGGCAGGTTGCGCACCAGCAGGCTCACCCGGCAGGGAGCGCCCTGGGGCCGGGCCACTACCTCGCTCATCAGTAAATCTCCTCGAGACCTTGATCAGGGGGCATGGGGGACGTGCCCGGTGCCGATGCTTCCACCACCTGCCGAACCGCGCGCCCTGGCCGCGCCGCATTCGGGCCGTTCTCGCACGAGAATGCCCGCTCGCTCATTTCCTGCCGGTTTCGTGACCGTTGCCGAGCGGTGATGATCTGTCGTATCTCTGCTACCCCGCCCCAAGACCATGTCACCGGCGAATGAGAACCACAATGGGGCCATGGAACCCATCACCACCACCGCAGAGCTCTCCCGTGACCTCGAAGGTTCGGGCCGACCGGTACTGCTGGACGCCCGCTGGAAGTTGGGTGGACCGCCCGGGCGGTCCGAGTACGAGTCCGGCCACATCCCGGGCGCGCACTACATCGACCTCTCCACCGAACTGGCCGGCCCGCCCGGCAGGCAAGGGCGCCATCCGCTGCCGCCCCCCGAGGTCTTCGAGACGGCGATGCGCCGGGCCGGGGTGTCGGCGCGGCGCGACGTCGTCGTCTACGACGGCGGGGACACGATCGGCGCGGCTCGTGCCTGGTGGATGCTGCGTTGGGCGGGACACGACCGCGTCCGGGTGCTCGACGGTGGCCTGCGCGCGTGGAGCGCGGCCGGACTGCCGCTGGAGCGCGGGACGGTGGCGCGGGAGGAGGGCGACTTCACCGTGCGCCCCGGCGGCATGAAGGTGCTGGACGCCGATGAGGCGGCAGCGCTTGCTCGTTCGGGACTGCTGTTGGACGCACGCGCGGGGGAGCGCTACCGCGGCGAGGTGGAGCCCATCGACTCCGTGGCCGGCCACATCCCTGGCGCCGTCGGCGCGCCCACCGCGGCCAACATGACCGAGGACGGGCGCTTCCTGCCCCGGGAAGCGCTCGCGGAGCGCTTTCACGCGCTGGGCGCCACCCCGGCGGCCGAGGTGGGCGTCTACTGCGGCTCCGGCGTGAGCGCCGCCCAGCAGGTGATCGCCCTGGAGCTCGCCGGGGTGGAGGCCGCTCTCTACGTGGGCTCGTGGAGCGAGTGGTCCGCGGACCCCTCCCGGCCGGTGGCCAAGGGCCCGGAACGGGGCTGATCCCGCGCTCGACGCCGACGGCGCCGGTACCGCTTTCCCGCGGTGCCGGCGCCGTCGGACGTGCCGCTCGGACCTGCTGCCCGGTTCAGTCCTGCGTGCCGTTCAGTCCCGCTGCCCGCTGCCCGCTGCCCGCTGTCCCGTTCAGTCCTGTTTCTTGCGGCGGCTGCCGAAGACGATCTCGTCCCAACTCGGCACCGTGGCCCGGCGTCCGGGGCGCACCCCGTCGGCCTCCGCCTGGCGGTCGGTGTTGCCGACGAGCCGGTCGCGGTGGCCCGCCACCGAACGCGGCATCAGGACGTCGGCGTAGGCGGAACCCGCTCCCGCGCTCGCCGCCGGGGCGGCGGGCGCCTCGGGTACCGCTACCTCGTCCTCCTCCGGTTCCTTCTCCTCGGTGGCGGCCACCGTCTCCGGGACCACCATGTCGCCGCGGAAGTTCGGCACCACGTCGAGCAGGCTCGTCAGCGAGTCGCGCTCGTCCTCGGCCATCGCCCGGTCGGGCCGGTCCGCCGAGCCCGGCCGGTCCAGCGGACGGTCCCGGGGCAGCCGGGCGATCCTCGGGACGAACGGGAAGCTCGGCTCCGGAGCCTCGGCCGTCTCGCCGATCAGCGACCTGGCCTCGTCGTCGCACGCCTGGACAAGACGCCGCGGCGGGTCGTAGGTCCAGCTCGCCGAGTGCGGCTCGCCCGCGACCCGGAAGACGAGCAGGACCTCCCAGGTCCCGTCGTCACGGCGCCACGAGTCCCACTGGGCGGTGTCCTTCTCCGCGCCGCGCAGCAGCAGCCGCTCGGCCACCGCGTCACCGAGCATGGGCCCATTGCTCTCGCCCTGGCGCCGTACGGGGGTCTTGCGGGCGCGCTCCGCCATGAAGGCGCGCTCGGCGAGAACCGGTCCCTCGAAGCGCCGGACGCGCTCCACGGGGATGCCCGCGAGCTGGGCGACCTCCTCGGCGCTGGCGCCGGCCCTTATCCGCGCCTGGATGTCCCGCGGACGCAGATGGCTCTCGACCTCGATCTCGATCTGGCCGAGGCGGGCGCGGTCGTTGCGGACAGCGGCGCGCAGACGCTCGTCGATCGCGAGCGTGTACTCCGTGTTGTCGGCAGCCTTGAGCACCAGCCGTGTGCCGTCGTTGCTGACGGCCACGACACGCAGTTCGGGCATGGGGACCTCCCGGGTGGTGCCTGCCGACGTCACGTGCGCCGCTGCTCCCGTTGAACGATGTGACCTGCCCGGGTGCAGCCTGCCACTACCTTGCAGAGTCGCCCGGCGTGTCGTGCGCGTGCCACGACCCGCCGTTATGGCACGGTAATCGATTTGCAACACTGCGTGACGATCTCCGTCACCCTCCGTCGCTCATCTCCGTGCTGCACAGCGGCACCCTGGGCACAGTACTCCATTCGGGCCACAGGGGTGGACCGCCGCGCCGCCGAAGTTGAGCGGTGCAGCGGGAGTTGACAGCGTGCCCCGCGCGGGCGATCGGCCGCAACGGTGTTCATCCGCCCGGAAACGGGATCTTTCCATACGATTCTCTCCGGCCGGTCAGTCGTTTCTTGTGCCGATACGGTTACGGCGCCGACCGGGCGGTGTTCGGCGGTCCGTTCGCCGGCGCCCCACCCCGTCCGGTGCCTCATTCCCCCAGGACCCGCCGCAGGTAGTCATTGGCGAACCGCCGCTGCGGATCGACCCGGTCGCGTGTCTTCGCGAACTCCCCGAACCGCGGATACACCTGCTCCAGGTACTCCGCGTCGCGGCTGTGCAGCTTGCCCCAGTGCGGCCGCCCCTGATGGGCGGTCATGATCCGCTCGACCGCGGTGAAGTACTCCTGGTGCGAGGTCCCCCGGTACATATGGACCGCCACATAGGCGGTCTGCCTGCCCGAGGCCGTGGACAGCGCGATGTCGTCGGCGGGCGCGAAGCGCACCTCCACGGGGAAGCTGATCCGCCACGGCGAGCGCTCCACCAGCGCCTTCAGCTCCCGCACGACCTCCTCCGCCGCCTCGCGCGGCACCGCGTACTCCATCTCCACGAAGCGCACACGCCGGGGACTGGTGAACACCTTGTAGGCGGTGTCGGTGTAGGAGCGGGCGGACAGCGCCCGGCTGGAGACCCGGGCGATGCCCGGGATCGCCGCCGGAAGGGTCTGGCCCAGGGCGCACGCCACCTGGAACGCCCCGTTGGACAGCAGTTCGTCGTCCACCCATCCGCGCACCTTGGGCAGCGGCGCCGCGGGACCGTGGCTGCGGTTGTTCCGCTTGGTGTTGCAGCGGTCGGTGTGCGGGAACCAGTAGAACTCGAAGTGCTCGTTCTCCGCCGTCAGCTCGTCGAGCTCCGCTATCACCCGATCGAACGACATCGGCTCCTCCCTCGCGGTGAGGAGGAACGTGGGCTCGACCGCGAACGTGATCGCGCTGAGGACGCCCAGCGCCCCCAGGCCGACCCGGGCCGCGGCGAACAGCTCCGGGTCCTGCTCGGCGGACGCGCGCACGACCGAGCCGTCCGCCAGCACCAGTTCCAGGGCGCGGATCTGCGCGGAGACCGAGGCCGAGTCCCGGCCGGTGCCGTGGGTCCCGGTGCTCGTCGCCCCGGCCACGGTCTGCTCCATGATGTCGCCCATGTTCGTCAGGGAGAGTCCCTCGGCGGCGAGCAGGCGGTTGAGGTCCTTCAGCGGCAGCCCCGCCTCGACGGTGACGGTCCCGCCCGCGCGGTCGATCTCGCGTACCGCCGTGAGCCGGTGAGGCCCGATCAGCAGTCCGTCGGTGGCGGCCGCCGCCGTGAAAGAGTGCCCGGTGCCCACCGCCTTGACCCGAAGGCCCTGCTCCCCGGCGGAGCGCACGGCCTCGGCCAGCTCCTCGACGCAGGAGGGGAGCGCGGTGCGTTGCGGCCGCGCGGTGACGTTACCCGCCCAGTTGGTCCACGTCCTGCTTGCCGGTCTGCCCGCCCGGCTCGATCCGGTGCTCGTCGAGCTCACGTTGCCCCTCCCGCTCCTGCGCCGGCCGGAGCCTGCGCCAACCGAGGAACGCCACCACCGCGGCGGCGGCCCCGGCGACAGCCGGTACCGCGAAGGCGGTCCGCGCGTCGGCCGTGTCCACGACCCACCCGCTCGCCGAGGACCCGACCGCGACCCCGGCGGCGAGTCCGGTGCTGGTCCACGTCATGCCCTCGGTCAGCTTCGACGCCGGGACCATCTGCTCCACCAGGGCCATGGTGGTGACCATGGTGGGCGCGATCGACAGGCCCGCGACGAAGACCGCCACCGCCAGGGACGGAAGGTTCCTGACCAGTAGGAGGGGGATCATACTCACGGCCATCACGGCCACCCCCACCAGGAATCGACGCCCGGCCGAGCCCTTGGGGCTGACCAGCCCGAACACGACTCCGGCCAGACACGAGCCCAGCGCGTAGGCGGCCAGGACCAGGCTGGCGGCGCCCTTGTGCCCCTGTTCCTCCGCGAAGGCCACGGTGACGACGTCGACGGCTCCGAAGATCGCGCCCATGGCGGTGAAGGTCGCGACCAGCACCTGGAGCCCGGGGGAGCGCATCGCCGAGCCCTTGGTGTGGTGGGTGCGCGGATGCGGCGGCGGCTCCGTCGAGCGCTGCGCGGTGACGGCGAAGACGCCCACCGCCAGGAAGCCCGCCGACAGGACCGGCCCCGCCGCAGGGAAGAGCATCGTGGACAGGCCGATGGACAGCACCGGCCCGATGATGAAGCACACCTCGTCGACGACGGATTCGAAGGAGTACGCGGTGTGGAGCCGGGGGGTGTTCCGGTACAGGTGCGCCCACCGGGCCCGCACCATCGACCCCATGCTGGGGGTGCACCCGGCGACGACGGTGAACGCGAAGAGGGTCCACGTCGGGGCGCCGACGCCGGCGCACACGACCAGACCGAGGATCGCCGCCACGGTGACGGCGGCGGCGGGCCGCAGCACCCGGCGCTGGCCGAACCGGTCGACCAGCCGGGAGACCTGGGGTCCGAACGCGCCCCCCGACAGGGCCAGCGTCGCGGACAGGGCCCCGGCGAGCCCGTACTCGCCGGTGAGCTGCGAGACCATCGTCACGATCCCGATGCCGAGCATCGACAGCGGCATGCGCGAGACGAAGCCGGCCGAGGAGAACCCCTTGGTGCCGGGGGCGGCGAATATCGCGCGATAGGGGGTGAGCACGGGGCACTCCACGGCTTGCGCTTGCAACGGAACCGCGCGCGGCTACGGGAGGACGGCGCAGGTAAGGCGTGTCGAAGTCCTCACAGGTTACGGGGCGGGGCAAGTGGATTTCCCGGTCGTTCGCCGAAGGGCCGTTGCCCCCTCGTCCCCGGTCAGTGGCAGGATCAAAGGCATGCCCGATCTGCGTGCTCCGGGCGGCTCGGCCGCCCCCTACGACGCCCTGCTCCTGCTCTCGTTCGGCGGGCCGGAAGGACCCGAGGACGTGGTCCCCTTCCTGGAGAACGTCACCCGGGGCCGGGGCATCCCCCGCGAGCGGCTGGTCGAGGTGGGGCAGCACTACTTCCTCTTCGGCGGCGTCAGCCCCATCAACGAGCAGAACCGGGAGCTTCTCGCGGTCCTGCGCAAGGACTTCGCCGAGCACGGGCTGGACCTGCCGGTCTACTGGGGCAACCGCAACTGGGCCCCCCACCTCGTCGACGCGATGCGGGAGATGGCCGGCGACGGGGTGCGCCGGGTCGCCGTCCTGACCACGAGCGCCTACGCCTCCTACTCGGGCTGCCGCCAGTACCGCGAGAACCTCGCCGACGCTCTCGCGGTCCTCGAGGCCGAGGGCGCCCCCCGGATGCGGGTGGACAAGCTGCGGCACTACTACAACCACCCCGGCTTCGTGGAGCCGATGGTGGACAACACCCTCGCGGCCCTGGCCGAGCTGCCCGAGCCCGTGCGCAACCACGCCCATCTGGTGTTCACCACGCATTCCATCCCCACGACGGCGGCCGACGGCTCGGGTCCGGTCGAGGGTCACGGCAAGGGCGGGGCGTACGTGCCCCAGCACCTCGAGGTGGCCGCGCGGATCGCCGCCGGGGTGACCGAGGCGACCGGGGTGGAGCACCGGCGCTGGGAGCTCGTCTACCAGAGCCGCAGCGGCGCCCCGCACATCCCGTGGCTGGAGCCGGACATCTGCGACCATTTGGAGGCGCTTCACCGCGCCGGGGCGGCAGGGGCGGTGATGGTGCCCATCGGCTTCGTCTCCGACCACATGGAGGTCAAGTACGACCTCGACACCGAGGCCATGGCCAGGGCGGCCGAGCTGGGACTGCCGGTCACCCGTGCGGGAACGGTCGGCGCGGACCCGCGCTTCGCTGCGGCCGTGCGCGACCTCGTACTGGAGCGGGCCGCCGTCGAGCGGGGCGAGGAGGTGGAGCGGCGCTGCGCGGTGGGAAGCATGCTCCCCAGCCACGACGTCTGCCCGAGGGGCTGCTGCCCCAACCCGAGAGCGAACCGGCCCGCGGCCGCGGGGACGGACTGAGGCAGGGGAACGGGCCCGGCGGCGGGGCCCGCGGGATTCGACCGGTTCTCGCCGGTCCTCGCCGGCCCTCTCGGCGGGCGGTCCCCGACGGGTGGATCCGGCGCCGACCCCCGGCGCCGGGTACGCGTTCATCTCACAGCGGATCCCGGTAGCAGGCCGCGACATGTTCTCGACAGAACTCCCCGGCACACTCGGCAGAAGATCTCCACACGCCTCGACAGACCTCGACACGCACAGACCCCGACAGACTCGACACGCCTCGACAGATCTCGACAGATCTCGACAGATAGGGAAGCCCGTGACCGAAGCACCCCGGACCGAGTTGCTGGCGATCGCGGTGGAGGCCGCTCGACGGGCGGGGGAGCTGCTGCGCACCGGCAGGCCGGACGACCTCGGTGTGGCGGCGACCAAGAGCAGTCCCATCGACGTCGTCACCGAGATGGACATCGCGGCGGAGAAGCTGATCACCGAGTTCATCGGGGGCCACCGCCCCGAGGACGGGTTCCTCGGTGAGGAGGGGGCCAGCGTCGAGGGCACCAGCGGGGTGAGGTGGGTGATCGATCCGCTCGACGGCACGGTCAACTACCTCTACGGCCTGCCCGCGTGGTCGGTGAGCATCGCCGCCGAGCAGGACGGGCGCGTGGTGGTCGGCGCGGTGGAGGTGCCCATGCGGGCCGAGACCTTCCATGCCGTCGAGGGGGAGGGCGCCTTCCGCAACGGGGAGCGGGTCCGCTGCCGGACCGCGCCGCCGTTCTCCCAGGCCCTGGTGGCCACCGGCTTCGGCTATCTCACCCAGCGCCGCGACAACCAGGCCGCGGTGGCGCGGCAGTTGCTGCCCCGGGTGAGGGACATCCGCCGCGCCGGGTCGGCCGCGATCGATCTGTGCGACGTCGCCTGCGGGCGCCTCGACGCCTACTACGAGCGCGGCCTGCACCCCTGGGACTACTCCGCGGGCGGCCTGATCGCCCAGGAGGGACGGGCACTGGTGGGAGGCCGGCCGGGCGACGGGGCGTCGGAGGAGCTCACCGTGGCCGGGGTCCCCGGAGTGTTCGAGCCGCTCCAGACCCTCCTCGACGACCTCGGCGCCTGGCACGACTGACCGGACCTCCACCCACGCCGAAGGCGCTCCCCCTGGCGCATCGCGGGAGAGGCCCCGTCGGACGCGCGTAGACGCAAAGACGCCCCGGCACCGTCAGCGGTGTCCGGGGCGGTCAGCGGTGTCCGGGGCGTACCGGTCGAGCGGGTGGTCCGTCGGGCCTGGGTCCTGGGCCGGGAGAGGTCCGCGTCAGGCGCTCTGCGGTACCCGTACGCCGTGCTCCGCCGCGAGGCGGTGCAGGTCGTCGAGCTCGGCCTGCTCCACCTCGGCCAGGAACTCGTCGCCCGACCGAAGGGCGTCGTGGAGGTCGGACTCTGTGCTGCGTATGCGCTGCAGGATGCCTGCCGTGAACGCGTCCATATGGCGCCCCCAATGTGTCAGTCGTCGATGAGTCGTCTTCTCAGGCCCGTCCTGGACGTGCCGCTTCAGTGGCTTGATGCCGCGCCCCCCGTGCGGGCGTGTCCCTCGTCCGTCGAGCCGCGTGCCGTGGCGTGCGGGATACAGGGGGTGATCGCGGGTTGCAGTCGTCCTCCCCCGCACGCTCGAGGGGGAAACCTCATCGAGTCGAGGAATCTTCCCGCCCGCCTCGACGCCGATCGCCGTACGACGGGGGCGCACCCGCCGTCCCGCTCGTGTCCATCCTGCGTCCATCCGGTGCCAGGAGTCCGTTTCCCCTGGCTTACCGCCGTTTTACGTACCCTCGGTGCACGATGGAGCCACCGTCGGTCCCGCTCGGCCTTCGCACCTCTGTGACAGGGGAGACCCTTGAACACGGAGGTAGCACGGGGGTCCGGCCACGCCGGGCTCCGAGCCCGGACGTCCCATGAGCGGCACCGGCGGTCCAAGCATGCAGGAAACCGAGGGAAGGACACCCCGTTGCGGGTTCTCGTCGTCGAGGACGAGCAGTTGCTCGCCGATGCTGTGGCCACTGGCCTGCGCCGCGAGGCCATGGCGGTCGATGTCGTGTACGACGGGGCCGCCGCCCTCGAGCGCATCGGGGTCAACGACTACGACGTCGTCGTCCTCGACCGCGATCTCCCCCTGGTCCACGGGGACGAGGTGTGCCGCGAGCTCGTCGAGCAGGGGTTGCCGACCCGTGTGCTGATGCTCACTGCCGCCGGGGACGTCAGCGACCGGGTCGAGGGCCTCGAGATCGGCGCCGACGACTACCTCCCCAAGCCGTTCGCCTTCAGCGAACTCATCGCCCGAGTACGGGCGCTGGGCCGCCGTACCACCGCCCCGCTGCCCCCGATCCTGGAGCGTGCCGGGATCCGTCTCGATCCGAACCGGCGCGAGGTCTTCCGCGACGGCAAGCCGGTCCAGCTCGCTCCCAAGGAGTTCGCCGTCCTCGAGGTGCTCATGCGCAGTGAGGGGGCGGTGGTCTCCGCCGAGCAGCTGCTGGAGAAGGCCTGGGACGAGAACACCGACCCGTTCACCAATGTCGTGCGGGTCACGGTCATGACCCTGCGCCGCAAGCTCGGCGAGCCCGCGGTGATCATGACCGTGCCCGGCTCCGGATACCGGATCTGAGTTCCATGGCCACATCCCCGCCTCCCAGGCCCCCCAGGCACTCGCCCCCGCCCTCCGGCGGACCGGGTGCCAACGGGACCCGCCCGGTGCCGCCCAAGCCCACGTGGGACCCGCGCCCGCCGATGCGGCCGCTCCCGTGGCTGCGGCCGACGATCCGCTTCCGGCTCACGGTGCTCTACGGCGGCATGTTCCTCATGGCCGGCGTCATCCTGGTCTCGCTGATCTACCTCCTGGTTGCCCAGAGCCTCAAGACGGGCACGGCCCTGCCGTTCCGCCTGGTCCCCGGCAGCCGTGTGCAGACCACCCAGGGTTTCTGCCCGTCGGCCGGGCCGCAGATCGACCCCGACGAGTTCTACAGCTGCCTGCAGGCCTTCATGACCAAGCAGCGCAACGAGGCCCTGGACTCCCTGCTGCGCCGGGCGCTGATCGCCCTGATGGGCCTGACCGTGGCCGCCTTCGCCTTCGGCTACGTGATGGCCGGGCGGGTGCTCCAGCCGCTCGGCCGGATCACCCGCATGGCGCGCAGCGTCGCGGGTTCGGACCTGCATCGCCGGATCGAGCTGGACGGCCCCGACGACGAGCTCAAGGAGCTCGCCGACACCTTCGACGACATGCTGGACCGGCTCGACCGCTCCTTCGACTCCCAGCGCAGATTCGTGGCCAACGCCTCGCACGAGCTGCGTACGCCGCTGGCGATCAACCGCACGCTGCTGGAGGTCCAGCTCTCCGATCCGGAGGCCTCGGCGGATCTCCAGCAGCTCGGCAGGACCCTGCTGGCCACCAATGAACGCAGCGAGCAGCTCGTGGAGGGCCTGCTGCTGCTCGCCCGCAGTGACAACGAGGTGGTCGAGCGCAAGGCCGTGAATCTGGCCGAGGTGGCCTCCCAGGCGCTGGAGCAGACCCGCTCCGAGGCCGAGGCCAAGCGTGTGGAGGTGCGCTCGACGCTCAAGGAGGCCGTTGTCCAGGGAAATGGCGTACTGCTGGAGCGCATCGCGCTCAATCTCATGCAGAACGCCGTGCGGTACAACGTCCCCGAGGCCGGCTGGGTGGAGATCTCCACAGGCGTCCAGCCCGGGGAGGCGGTCCTGGTCGTGTCGAACACCGGGCCGGTGATCGCCGCCTACGAGGTGGAGAACCTCTTTGAGCCGTTCCGCAGGCTCCGCACGGAGCGCACCGGCAGCGACAAGGGGGTGGGCCTGGGACTTTCCATCGTCCGCTCGGTCGTACGGGCCCACGGTGGCTCGATCACGGCGCACCCCCGCGAGGGAGGCGGTCTGGTCATGCGTGTCTCGATTCCCGTGTGAGGGGTATCCATACCGGGAATGTCATGATTCTCGGACAAGATCGTTCAGCTGTGATGGATCACACACATGTTTCTGGTCATTCTGGATGGTGACTGACGGTGTGGTAAAGATGACGCCGAGTTCCGGCCCCCGCAGGTCGGAACCGGCCCCGTGCCCGGCCCGCAGATCACTCAGCGTGGTCGATGCCGAAGGCGTACGGTGCTCCGCGGAGGGTGCCGCCTACGCTGGAAGCGCTCCGGAAGCCTGCTGTTCACCGGGGTGTTCATCCCTTCGCGGTTCTGTGTCAAGACCACGGTGGGCGGGACGTTTCCGGGGGGCATGATCACGGGAAGTACACGATGAAGCACTCCGAAGGTGCGACTGTCGGACGGTCTTCGAGGAAGACGGCAATCCAATCCGATCACCTCTTCGGGGGGCCGGTTGGGTGTCGATTGAGTAACAGGCCTTGATGTAAGGCAAAATCTCCGCTTCGGGTCGGGCACAAGTCCGGCCTCTCACGCGTTACGTGCGCTGGAGACATCGCAAACACCCGGAGGGGGAGAGGCGACATGGCAACGGACTACGACACACCACGCAAGACCGATGACGACCTCAATGAGGACAGCATCGAGGAGCTGAAGGCCCGGCGGAACGACAAGTCCACCTCGACCGTCGACGTGGACGAGTTCGAGCAGGCCGAGAACCTGGAACTGCCCGGTGCGGACCTGTCCAACGAGGAGCTCTCGGTCCGCGTGCTTCCCCGGCAGGCGGATGAGTTCACCTGCATGAGCTGCTTCCTTGTGCACCACCGCAGCCAGCTCGCCAAGGAGAAGAACGGCCAGCCGATCTGCCGCGACTGCGCGGCCTGAGCCGGCCAGCCGTGGCCGGCGAGGGCCCGTTCCGGAACAACCGCAAGGGCGGCAGCCCGGCGGACGGCTCAGGCGTGCCCGCCGACGGTGCCGCCCCCGGCGGCTCCGAGGCGTGGCGGCCGCCGACCGCCGCGCAATCCGCTGCGGCGGGCCGAGCGGGCGGGCGCGGCCGGGGCATGGCCCGGCTCGCGGGCAGGGGCGCGACGAAGGTGGGCCAGGGCGCGATGGTCGGCCTGGCCACGCTCGCGGAGCGCCTCGCGGAGAACGCGCCGCGCATCCCTGTGCGCGACCTGCCGACCCTGCGGGCCCAATTCCCCGGGCTCGACGCCGAACAACTGGCGGACAAGCTGGTCGCCGGAGCCGCGAAGAGCAGCGCCGCTGTCGGCGCGAGCATCGGAGCGGTGGCGGCACTGCCGATGCCACCGGCGATGATCGTCGAGCTGACCACGGAGACGCTCGCCGTGGCCGCCGTCGAGATCAAGCTCATCGCCGAGCTCCACGAGGTCTACGGGCAGCGCGCGCCCGGGAACGCCACTCAGCGCGCCTACGCCTACCTCGGCTCCTGGGCGAACCGCCGAGGAGTCGACGTCCTCAAGGTGGGCAGCCTGACCTCGGCGCTCAGCGGGCAGCTCAAGCGTGAGCTCCGCCAGAAGCTGCTCAGGCGCACCCTGCGCAATGTGCCGACGCTGACCCCGTACATGGTCGGCGCGACCATCGGCGGCGTGGTCAACCGGCGTGACACCCTCAGACTCGCCCTGTTCGTCCGCGCGGACCTGCGTACCCGTGCCGTCCCGTGGGACAAGCTCGACCTTCCACCGCTCGAGGCGCCCGACGCGCTCGAACCGGCCGACTCCCCCCGGCCGGAGCGAAGCGCGCTCCCCCGTCCGAAGCCGTGGAGACCGAACCGCGGGACGTAGGAACCGCGGGCCCCGGGAACCGCGGCCTGTGGAAACGGAAGCCTCTGGAAACGGAAGCCGGGAAACGGGTCGCGGGAAAGCGGCGCACGGGAACGACGCGGGAAGAACGCACGAAGAAGGCGCACGAAGAGGACGCACGAAGAAGGCGCACGAAGAGGAAAACGCCGTAGCCGCTCCCTCGGGAGCGGCTACGGGCGTCAGCGGGCTCGCGGGAGCTCGCCCGACCCGTTCAGGAGCCGTCCGGCGGGGCCGGCTTCAGGGCCCGCGCCAGCCGTTCCGGGTGCCGTGTCGACAGGTAGACATAGGGCGTCGGGTCCTCGGGGTCGGTCACCTCGACCCGTACCGCCGTAGGAATGTACGCCCGCAGCAGCATGAAGGCCCGGGGGTCGGCCCGGTAAGACCGCCACGCGGCCGCCTCCCGCGCGTCCAGCGCATGGGCCTGCCCCAGGGCCTCCACGGGGATACGGGCCTCTCCAGCGACCAGGGAGCCCTGCACCACCCGGATCCTGGCCGAGCCGTAGGCGCTGACCGCAGCCGCCGCGAGGGCCCCGCCGCCGACCAGCGCCGCCAGCATCGGCACCGTGCCGAGCGGCAGCGCGATCAGGCCGAGGGAGACCGCCGCCGCCGCGGCGATGAGCCACCAGCTGACCGGGGCGGTGAGGCGTTCGTCGTAGGACTGCATGCGGACAAGCTTGGCACGCCCCGCGGAGCCCCCGGCATCCACCGCCGATCCGCCCCCGATCCGCCCCCGATCCGCCCCGATCCACCCCCGATCCGCGGTCGGCCCGCCGCTCGGCCGCGCCCCCCGCACCGCTCACCGGCCGCGCAGGCGCTCCAGCATCCGCGCCACGTGCGGCGGGGGAGTGCGCAGACCCGTCGCCACGGACTTCGCCCAGTCCGTGGCCGCCGTCGGCGCCAGCGCCTCGAAGAGGACGTGCCCCCGGGCGTCATTGCCCACCAGGTAGCGCGGCTGCGGCCGCCGTGCCCGCAGGGCCCGCAGCACCGTCTTCGCCACGGGGCGCGGGGACGGCATGTCCTTCACCCCGCGCAGCATCTCGTGGGCGCTGTCGTACTGGTCCTGATAGGCGGACTGCTGCCGCTCGGGCAGCAGCTCGAGGCCGCGTTCCCAGATCTGCGTGCCGTACGAGCCGGGCTCGATCAGCGACACCCGGATCCCGAACGGCGCGACCTCCATCCGCAGCGCGTCGGACATCGCCGCCAGCCCCTGCTTGCTCGCGCAGTACCAGCCCAGGAAGGGCAGAGGGACACGGCCCGAGACCGACGAGATGTTGATGATCCGGCCGCTGCGCCGCTGCCGCATCCGGGGCAGCACCAGGCGGGCGATCCGCGCTGGTGCGACGAGGTTGGTCTCGAGCTGGCGGCGCACCTGCTCGTCGTCCACATCCTCCACCGCGCCCGGCTGGGCCATCCCGGCGTTGTTCACCACCGCCCAGGGGCCGCCGTCGGTCAGCTCCGCGACGTGGGTGAAGGCGCAGACCGTCGAGGTCGCGTCGGTGACGTCCAGCAGGACCGTGCGCACCCCGGCACCGATCCGCTCGGCCTTGTCCCTCAGCGACCGGGCCTTCTCCTCCGTGCGGGCCGTGCCGATCACGTCGAATCCCGCGCTCGCCAGCTCCAGCGCTGTGGCCAGGCCGATGCCGCTACTGGCACCCGTGACGACGACGGTCTTGGTCATGGAACGCTCCGGAGCGTGAGTGCGGTCGGGATCTCGGTCGGGTTCACGGGCAGAGACCTCGGCCTCGGTCACGGGCAGGGATCTCGGAAAAGCGGCCGGGGCGGAGCCGGGCGCCTGGTGCCGGACGTCTGAATAGGGGCAACGGACGCGGGACGCGAAAAGATCCTGCCGCCACCCCCGGCAGCCACCGACGGTAGTGTCAGCAGGTGTGAGTGGACCAACAGCATCCAGCGTTTCCGGGCGGGCGTCCCTGGTGCCGCCGCCGGACGCCCGACCACCGGTGCGTCACCCCGACGCGCCTGAGCCCGGCACCCTCCTCGGCGCGCACTACGACCAGTGCTTCGGCTGCGGACATGAACAGCCGCACGGACTGCGCCTCGACGCGACCGCGGGCGAGGGCGTCAGCATCACCGCCGAGTTCACGGTGCAGCCCGCCCACCAGGGCGCGCCGGGCCTGGCCCACGGCGGGGTCCTCGCCACCGCGCTGGACGAGACCCTGGGTTCGCTGTGCTGGCTCCTGCAGACCATCGCCGTGACCGGCCGCCTCGAGACGGACTTCGTCCGCCCGGTGCCGGTGGGCACGGTGCTGCACCTGTCCGCCCGCTGCACCGCCGTGCACGGCCGCAAGATCTTCTCCTCGGCCGTCGGCCGGATCGGCTCCCCCGACGGCCCCGTGGCCGTCCGCGCTGACGCGCTGTTCATCGAGGTGCCGGTCGCGCACTTCACCGACAACGGCCGTGACGAGGACATCAAGGCCGTCATGGAGAACCCCGACCGCATGAAGGTCACCCGCGCCTTCGAGGTGAACCCGTGACCCGTGTCCCCGTCGACGTGCTCGTCCGGCGTCTGGAGCCGGACCTGCCGCTGCCGTCCTACGAGCACCCCGGCGACGCCGGCCTCGACCTGCTCACCGCCGAGGGCGCGACCCTCGCCCCGGGGGAGCGGGCGGTGCTGCGCACCGGTATCGCCATCGCGCTGCCGGACGGCTACGCGGCGTTCGTTCACCCCCGGTCCGGGCTCGCCGCCCGCTGCGGCGTCTCCCTGGGGAATGCGCCTGGAACGGTGGATGCCGGGTACCGTGGTGAGATCAAGGTGATCGTGGTCAACCTGGACCCGCGAGAGCGGGTGGTCTTCCAGCGGGGAGACCGGATCGCCCAGCTGGTCGTCCAGCAGGTCGAGAAGGTGCGCTTCCACGAGGTGGCGCAACTGCCGGGGTCGGCCAGGGCCGAGGGTGGCTTCGGTTCGACCGGTGGCCATGCGGGCTTGAGCGCCGGCAGCGGCGCGGGTGGCGGCCGGACGGGCGGGAATGGATACTCTTCGGTCGTTGCAGACCGGGAAGGACAGTGACGTGTTCCGTCGCCGCCGCAAGGACAGCGAAGACGCTGCCGAGCTCAATGGCAAGATCGGCCAGGAGGAGTCGGCCGACGACTCGGAGGAGTCGGCAGACACCGAGACGGGCCGAGTGAACCTTCCGCCCGCGCCGCGGCCCGAGGGCCCGTGGGACGCGAGCGAGGTCAAGGACCCCGCCGAGGGCCGGGTCGACCTCGGTGGACTGTTCGTGCCCGGTGTCGAGGGCATGGAGCTGCGCGTCGAGGTCGCGGGCGACGCCATCGTGGCCGCCACGGTAGTGCTGCAGAACAGCGCCATCCAGCTGCAGGGCTTCGCCGCCCCCCGTTCCGAGGGCATCTGGAGCGAGGTCAGGGACGAGATCGCCTCCGGCATCACCCAGCAGGGCGGCATCATCGACGAGGTCGAGGGCCCCCTCGGCTGGGAGCTGCGGGCCCAGGTGCCCGTGCAGCTGCCGGACGGCACCAACGGGGTGCAGCTCGTGCGCTTCGTCGGAGTCGACGGACCGCGCTGGTTCCTGCGCGGTGTCATCTCCGGTCAGGGCGCGGCCCAGCCGCAGAGCGCCGGGGTGCTGGAGCAGATCTTCCGTGACACCGTCGTGCTGCGCGGTGACGCCCCGATGGCACCGCGCGACCCGATCGTGCTGAAGCTGCCCGAGGACGCGCAGATGGTGCCCGAGGGCGTGGCGCAGGACGAGGGCGACTCGCGCTTCGGCGCCGACGGTCTCGACCCACTGCGCCGCGGTCCGGAGATCACCGAGGTCCGCTAGGGCACACGGACAGGGCACACGGAGGTCCCCGGTCACCTGAGACGGTTTCCGGAGACGTTCCTCCCAGAAGGTCTTCCCAGAAGGTCTTCCCAGACGTCGTTGCGCCCGTGGGCGCCCCGTTCGAGGGCGCCCACGGGCGTTTCCCGCCCGGCTTGCCCTCGGCTGTCCGGCCGCCTGCGGCGCCTTCTCTCCGCCTGTCCCTCTGGCTGTCTCTCTCTGCCTTCGGCCGCTTTTCTGCCTTCGGCCGGCTTTTCTGCCTTCGGCCGGTTTTCGCCTACGGCGCGTGCCCGCCTCCGCTCAGATGGCGCCGCCCACCGGCCCCGCCGTGACATTGGCGAGCAGGCGGTACTCCAGCAGGGTGTCCTTGGCGAGGCGGGCGCTGTCGAGCTCGCCGCCGTCGGCGAGCCTGCGGTCGTGGGGGAGGAAGTGCACGCTGCGGCACCGCTGGCGCAGCCGTGCCTCCGCCCCCCAGACCGAGACCGGGCGGTCGTGGCCCTGCTTGATCGCCACGACCGCGTTGCGGCCCAGCCCGTCGCCGCCTTCGGCCGCCAGCCGGAGAGTGGCCCGTTCCACCTGCTGGAGGCCATGGGCGCTCTGGTCGGCCACGAGGAGCACCTGAGTGGTCGTCTCCACGGCGCCTCGGCGCATCAGCGCGGCGTACTCGCCCCCGCCCGGCTCCACCAGCACCGTCCCGTACTGCTCGGCGGCGGCCTCGCAGACCTGCCGGTAGCCGTCGGCGGCGAGCTGGGCGGAGGCCCTGGGGGAGTAGGTCAGGACGTCGAGCCCGGAGCGGTGCCTCGACACGAACGCCCGCGCTCCGGCGAAGTCGAGGCGGTGGGCGCGCCGGGGGCCGTCCGCGGAGTAGCGCATCCGGTTGTCCAGCGCCGTGACGGCCGAGGCCCCGTTGATCACCAGCACCTCGCCGTCTCCCCGCTCGGCGAGCAGTATGCCCAGCAGCGCCGTGGTGCTTCCGCGCTCCTGCCTGCTGGAGAAGTCGATGACGGTGATGTGGCGGGCCGGTCGGCGTGTGCTCGCCTCGGGGCGGGCCGGGGCGGCCTTTCCACGCTCGGGCGGCAGGCGCAGAGCGAAGGCGTCCGCGACGGCCCGGGCGGTCGGCCGAAGGGCAGGGTCGGGATCGACGCAGCGCCGCAGGAGCGACTCGAGATCGGCGTCCAGGGGCTGCGCCAGCCGGTTCCGTGACGCCATGAGGAGCGTCGCGCCGAGGGAGTACACATCGCTCGCCTCGGTGTGCGTGCCGGGGTCCGCCACCTCCGGGGCCCGGTACGGCCCGCCGCCCAGGACCGCCTGCCCGCCGTCCCTGTCCTCGCCGTCGATCAGCGCCGCCATCCAGCCCACGACGGTCACCTGGTCCTCGGTCACCAGGACCGTGTCCGGGCTCAGCGCCCGGTGCACCATCCGCTCCCGGTGGCAGACGCTCACCGCCTCGGCCAGCTGATGGCCGAACCGCGTGAAGGAGTGCTTGGGCCAGCGCCAGTCGGGCACCCGGTCCAGGGCCCGCAGGGTGGGCGCGGGCGACCCGGCGCGGGTCCTGACCAGCCGGGTGGCCAGCCAGGGCGGTGCGCCGTGCGAGTCCGCGTCCATGAGCCGCGGTGCGTGCCGGCCCGCCATCCGCCGCAGCGCCCGCTGCTCGGTCGACAGCATCGCCCAGGCGGCGGAGTATCCGCGGGCGCGGGCGAGCTTGACCAGCACACGTGCCGAGCCGGGCGTCACAGCGCTGAACGACAGCGCGTTCGCTCCCGCGTCGTTGCGGGCCACCAGCCCGTACCGGCCGACGGAGGGCGGGTCCGATCCGCGCAGGGGCTGCCAGGAGGTGGCGGCGCCGCGCAGCACCCGCGGGGACATCAAAGGGGAGTCGGCGTCGTCGGCCTCCTCCGCCGACGTCGGCTCCGGCTTCTCGGGCGTTATTCCCAGATGGGCCAGCAGAGGCGCTCCGACCCAGGCGAACGGGCGGGCCGCCGGGTCGAGTTCCCTGGTGCCGTCGGGGTGGGCGAGCCATGCCGGGAAGTCGGGGGAGCGGCCCACCAGCCGGGTCAGCCGGTCCGCGATCGCCCGCCCGGTGCTCAGCAGCTCCGCCGCGGGTACGGCGTCGAGCAGGACGGCCCGCGCCGACTCGTCGAAGTCGAAGCTGCGGTGCTGGGGCGGCAGTTCATGGCCGTCGTGGTCGCTGCGGCGCATCAGTCCGCCGAGGAAGACCTCCGCCAGGTGCGCGGTCTGCGCCCGCCACGGCACCGAGAGCTGAACCAGGCGCATCACGGGCACCGAGACCGGGGCGACGGCGGCGAGATGGGAGGCCAGCCGGTACGCCTCGGGGGAGGCCACGTCACGGAAGCGGAGCACGGGATCGGCCGCCCCGGACCCGCCTGCCCCGCACGGGCCCGCCCCGGACGCGCCCGCCTCGGGCAAACGTGGTGCCGACGCGTCCGCGGAGGGCGCGCACGGCACGGGCACGGGCGGTGCTGAAACGCCCGGCGCTTGGGCGCTGATCCGCCCCGCGGAGGCGGGCGGCGCCAGCAGGGGCAGCATGGCGCTGTCCCCCTCGGAGGCCACCAGCCGCGCCCAGGAGGCCACGGCGGACGGCTCGGGCTCCAGCACGGGAACGGGGACACCCTCGAACATCGCCAGCTCCGGCGGAAGCACCGGATCGGCCACCTGCCAGGTGTCGTTCGCCGAACCGGCCTGGCGCACCGTCACCTGCCAGTCCTCGGCGCGGATGCCGGAGCCGGGCCACATCCTCAGCGGCAGCGCGTGCACCACGGCCGTCGGCCCGCACCCGGCCCAGCGCTCCAGCGCCGAGTGCATCCTGCCGTCCCGCCACATCGCCCCGACGCCGTCGCTGACCACGAGCACCAGGGTGTGCCCCGACGGGTCGGCCGCGGTCGCCGCATCCAGCATCGCCTCCTCCCCGCCGAACGGCCGGGCCGACAGCCTCGGGCGTCCCGGGCCTCGGCTGCACAGCCCGTACACCCGCACATTGCGGAAGGCCCCCAGCCGCTCCAGCAGGGCCCGCAGCTCCGCGCACAGCCGCCGCCACAAGAGCATCGAGACACCGTCGTCGACGACCAGGGCCAGATCGAGCCAGCGCTCCCGGCCAGGGCGCAGCACCACGTCCGGCAGACCGGTCTCCGCCATGGCCGAGGCGGTGGCATCCTCGTCGATCTCGTCCTGTCGGGCACCGGCCCGGTGCTGCTTGAGCGCCCGCAGCGCCCGTCCGAGCCCCAGCTCGGCGGTGAGCGCCTTCTCCTCCGGCACCCGCAGCGCGAGGGCGGAGCGGGAGGTGGCGCCGCGCGGTCCGGGGCGGTGGTCCCCGGCGGCCGCGTGGAGGGCCGAGGCGGAGCCGCCCTCGACCCGTGACGTCCGCGCGGTCCCGCCCGAGCCGGGGGAGTCGGCCCGCTCGGGGTCGGTGGCCCCCTGTCCCGTGTCGCCGCCCGTAGCGGCGCCCTGCCGAGCGGCCTCGCCCCCGGTGGGAGCGGCTACGGGCCCCAGGGCATGCGCCAGGGGAGCCGCCGCGCCCTCGGGCAGCCGCGACGCCAGCCACAGCGCGTCCACCAACTCGTGCGCCGACAGCTCCACTCCGCAGTCGCGCAGGACGCGGACCAGCCGCTGCGGCATCGTCAGACCGTTCCGCCCAGCCGGTGGAGCACGGCCTCCAGCAGCCCCTCGGCGTTCATGTCGACCCCGTTCATGCGCAGGAACACCGCGTTGAGGAGCTGGTCGGTGGCCAGTTCGCCCGGAGCGCGGCGGTTGAGGAAGGCCTGGATCAGCCCGTCCACCGCGGCCATCGAGCTGTCGCCCAGGTGCGCCGAGACGATGTCGCGCAACTGGCGCTCGTCCGGGTCGGGCAGGTCCAGGCGGATGCAGCGGCGCAGGAACGCGGGAGGGAAGTCCCGTTCGCCGTTGCTGGTGATGACCACCACCGGGAACTCCCGGCAGTCCACTCTCCCGCGGTGCACCAGCGCCTCTTCACCCGGATCGGCGGTCAGCACCGACACCTGGGACTGCTCCTCGGGCAGCCGGGCCAGCTCCGGAATCTCGAACTCGCCCTCCTCGAAGACCGTCAGCAGGTCGTTGGGCAGGTCCACATCGCCCTTGTCGAGTTCGTCGACCAGCAGTACCCGGGGCCTCCCGGTGCCCGCCAGCGCCGTGCCCAGCGGGCCGAGGCGAACATAGCTGCCGATGCCGGGCTCCTGTTCCCCGTTGCCGCGGTGGAGGTTGGCCTCGCGCAGCCGCCCGATCGCGTCGTACCGGTAGAGCGCGTCCTGGAGGGTGGAGCGGCTGTTGACCGGCCAGCGCAGGACCCGGCCCAGCGTCAGCTCGTGCGCCACGGCGTGCGCCAGCGAGGACTTGCCGGTCCCCGGGTGCCCCGTCACCAGCAGGGGACGGCGCAGGTGCAGGGCGGCGTTGACGACGTCGGCGTGCCGCCGCTCGATCAGGTAGGGGCGCTCCCACGGCCCCGATCGGCCCTCGCCGGAGGAGAAGCTGCGCCACGGGGGCGCCTCGGGGAACTCCACCCGCCGGGCGGCGCCGTCGCCCCGGAAGAGCCGCCAGTCGCCGGTGCCCGTCATCGTGTCTCCGTTCGTTGCCTGCTGTCGGGGTCGGCCAGCCACAGCTCGCCGGGCAGTGACTGCGCGGCGTCCTCCCACACCAGTGCGGGTCTGGCCTGGTGCGAGCGCGGCGCCGAGTATGCCTTGACACGGAAGAAGCGGACCCGTTCGGGCAGCCCGTCCGGCGGTCCGGTCGGGCTCACCGGGTCCAGCAGGTCCGCCTGCTCGTGCCCATCGGCCTCGCGGTCCCACAGCACCACGGGCACACCCATCGCCAGGCACACCTCGAGCAGCTTGCCGCGGTGCTCCCGGGGCCCGTGCAGCACCACATGGCCGCAGTCCCGGCACTCGGTCTTCAACTCCGCGATGACCTGGCGGGCATCGGAGAACCGCTGGTCCACCACCAGCGGGGCGGAGCGGCCGCGCTCCGCCCAGCGCCGGGTCAGATCCGCCTCTCCCGTGCGTGACCTGCGGCGCAGCTCCGGGCAGCGCAGCACGACATGCCAGTCCTCACCCAGCACCTCGGGCATGATCGCGTCGGAGTCGGCGCTGTCCCACTCGTCCACGGGCAGTTGCAGACCCGAGCGGTCCACGACGAACGCCACCGACGGCACACCGCTCGCCCCGCTGCCGCTCTGGACGCCCTCCTCGACGTCGCGCACCAGGCGGGCGATCTCCTGGGGCGGCCGGGGGCGGTCCTCGCCGATCGAGACCCGTGCCGCCGAGCCGTCCGGGCGGCCCTGCCACACCGTGCAGCGGTAGGTGTCCTCGGGATCCCCGAAGCGGGTCGACAGCTCCACCACCACCCGTGACCGCTGCCGTGCGCCCGCCTGTTCGGCCCAGGCGACGGCGTCGGAACGGCGCTCCGCCAGCGCGGAGCGGTGGATCCCCAGCCTGACCGCCACGTCCTGGCACCACTGGCGCAGCTCCTCGCGCACCGGCTCGCCCAGACCCGCGGCCAGATACTCGACCACCCTCAGCAGAGCGGGCACCCGGGCCGTGCCGTAAGGGACGGGGGTGCTGTCGCCGGTGAACTGCTCCAGCGAGGCCACCGCCTCCTCGACCCGGACCGGGGGCAGTTGCGGCAGACGCAGCGCGGAGGGCAGCTCCACGTAGGGCAGCGCGCCGCGCACGGCCCGCGGCAGTGAGCCGGAGTCCTGCTCGGCCAGGCTCACCAGCCGGGTCAGCAGCCGGTTGTGCTCGGTGTGCGAGAGCAGGTGCGAGGGGGCGAGCAGGCGGCCCACGGCCAGGAGTTGGTCCAGCGCCTCCCGCGCGCGGGCGTCCCCGAGCGCCGGGACCAGCGACTCGGCGAGGGTCGGCAGCGCCCGGTCCACCTCCACGAGCACATCGGCCAGTTCCTCCAGGGTCGGGGCCGAGCTGTCGTCCGGGGCCCGCAGCCCGCACCTGGCGGCGAGCGCGCGGGCCCGGTCGGCGCGCAGGGAAGGGTCGCCGAGCAGAGCGGTGAGCGCCCCGAGCAGCCGGTGCCGCAACCCCTCGTCCACCGCGGGCGCGGGCCGCCTCGAGGACAGCAGATGGGCGGCACCCGCCCGCTCCAGCTCGTGGCGCACGGCCTGCAGCGCGATGCCCCAGCTGCGCCGGACGACATGCCGCGGAGTGAACGCTCCCGCCGGAGCCGTGGCCTGCCCGGCGACGAGCCCCACGACGGCGCCGTCCCGCTCGGACCACAGCGGGCCCCCGCTGTAGCCGGGGCCGATGGCCGCTCCCGACAACTGCCCGTCCAGGTAGCCGATGCGCCCGTCGCACGAGCCCACCCGGGCCTGGGCGTAGGTGAAGCGCTGCCCGCCGCCGTACCACGCGCGCACCTGCTGGCCGTCCGCCATCTCCAGCCATGGAACGGGGCGCACGGCCGGGGGAGGGTCGCTCTCGAGCTCCAGCAGCGCGACATCGCCGCTCCACTCCATCGCGCCCTCGTCACCGCCCGGAGGGACCCACAGGATCAGCCGGGCGGGGTGCCTGGTGCCCGTGCCGCTGCCCGGAAAGGTGACCTTCACGGTGACCTCGCCGGGGTGGACCTGATGGAACATCCCCTGGCCGAGCGCGTCGTTGACGACATGGGCGCAGGTCAGCAGGGTCCGCCCGGACAGGTAGACCCCGGCGCCCGCGGTACGGCTGCCGTCCTGGTGGACCACCCCGACCAGCGCCGCACGTGCGCCGTCATCACCGCTGTCGCCGACCCGCCCGAACCAGACCATCGCTCAGCGCGCCCCCGAAGCGGTGGCGCCATCGTGCGCCGGTAGCTGCCATGTGGCCGAGACCGTCAGGCTGGCCTGGCCGTTCGTACCCACGATGCCCAGTTTGAGGTCCTGCCCGATCTGCACGCCGAACGAGACATTCATCTCCTGGGGCCGGTCCGGGGTCGCCGCCACGGCGTCGTGGACCTCCTGGAGCAAGGGGCCGAGGGGGCGCAGGACGGCGCGCAGGGTGTCCAGTGCGACGGCCGGCGCGCCGGAGCCGCGGGCCACCGGTGCCACCCCCGCGAACCCGTCGGGAAGGTCGTCGGGAAGGTCGTCGGAACCGCCGGGCACCGTGGTCGGGACGACGGGGGCGTCCCCCACCGGCGCCAACTCGAGGCGGACGGAGGTCTCGTCGGCAAGAAGGATCTCGGCGAAGTGCGGCACGTCACCATTCTGCCGATCAACTCGCCTCCGATCAGCGGCTTTTCCGGTCAGCACCACCCCTGTGAGGCATCGCACTCCTTGATCGAACAGGCAGCCTTACCGCTGTGAAGTGCGGTGAGACGGGCGTGCGCCCGGCGCGCCCGGCGTGCATCCATGAGCTTCCATCGGGCTCGCGTGTCCGCCCGGCGCCACCGCTCATGGCGTCTGCCGGCCGTACGTCGGCGCCTCCTGGCCGTACATCAGCGTGGTGCGGCCCAGGAGTTGGATCTCCCCGAGCAGGTGATGGCCGATGCGCTCGGCGACGGCGATCGAGGCCCGGTTGGCCGGGTGGATCAACGAGCACAGATCCGCGGCCCCCAGCTCGTTGAACGCGAAGTCCCGGGAGGCCAGCCCAAGCTCGGTGGCGTACCCCCTGCCCCACGACTGCCGCTCCAGCACCCAGCCGACCTCGAGACCTGGCCAGCCCTGCGGCCGCCACAGGCCGCCGCGCCCGACCAGCCGTCCGGTGGACTTCTCCACGACGGCCGAGACGGAGTAGCCGCGCAGATCCTGATGGCCCAGAAAGAGCGCCATGGCCCGCCATGCCTCGTCCCGGTCGGCGGGACCGCCGAGGTACCGCATCACCTCGGCGTCGGCGCACATCCGGGCGAAGGAGTCCAGGTCCTCCTCGCGGAAGCGCCGCAGCTTGAGTCTCGGTGTCTCGATCAAGGTCACCCGGGCAGTCTGCCACCGCGTCGGCGGCAGCCGCGGTCACGACGCCGCGAAGTCACGGCGCCGTGAACGGCGGCATGCCCGTGAACCGCGGGCCGCCCGCGACGAAGCGCATGCACCAGCGCACGCCGCCCGTCATTCCCCGGCGGCGGCCAGACGTGCCCTGGCCTCCATGAGGGCGAAGCCCAGCAGATTGAGCCCCCGCCAGCGCTGCGGATCACTCGCCCTCTCGTCGTCCGCCGCCAGCCCGATCCCCCATATGCGGTCCACGGGACTGGCCTCGACCAGTACCCGGGGAGCGGTCCCGAGCAGAAAGGCCCTCAGCTCCGGACGCGCGGCGAACTTCGCCTCGCTGCCCCGCACCACCAGCTCGTACCGGTGGGCGCGCCAGGTCTGCTCGTCGAAGCCGCGGACGGATCTGCCCTCGCTCTTCGCCGCCCCCGGATGCGGAGCCTCCAGGACGCGCCCCAGTGCCTCCTCGTCCCTGAACAGGCGCGCCTTGCCCGCCATCATCCAGTGCTCCGCCGTGGCGTACCTCGTCCCTTCCACCTCGAACGGCGACGGCCACCACTGGCTCAGGCACCCGGGCCCGACACTGCCGTCCCGCTGCGGACGATGACCCCAGAACAGGAGGTACTCCAGCCCGGGGTCCCCGGCCACCGCGGCGGTCAGCTCGGCGACGGAACGGGGCTCGGGCAGCTGATCCACTACTTTCCGTGACATGCGACCGAGTGTGGCACCCACCACTGACAGCGGCCACGGGTTTGCGCCGCGGACCGCCGACCCACCCGCCCCACCCGCCCCGGGGCCACCGCGGGGCCACCGTCCGGCCGCCCCCCGGGGCCCGAATGCTGGCCCATTCGCACCCATGACCTACGATTTCCCGCGTGACCATGCTCGTCAGCCGCCGCCACGTGGACTTCGTCCGCGTCACGAGCATGTCCTGTCTCCGCATCGGCTGATTCTCCCCCTTTCGCCCGTTTCCGGGCCAGGCATACCCTCGCCATCCATCCGGCCACCGCGGCTGCCGCCTCACCCTGCGCGACCGCGGGCCGTCCAGCCACCGCTGGACCGGACCGGTTCCTCAAGCTGTGGAGGCTGTGGAAACCCCATGACCAATGAGCTCCCCCTCATCGACCTGGCAGCGGCCACCGGTGATCCCGAAGCCCGTGCCCGTCTGCGTGACTCGCTGCATTCCGCCGCCCGCGATGTCGGCTTCTTCCACCTCGTCGGCCACGGCGTCCGCGCCGCCGAGACCGACGCGCTCATGCGGGCCGTCCGGGCCTTCTTCGCCCTTCCCGAGGCCGAGCGCTTCGCCATCAGCAATCTGAACTCACCGCACTTCCGCGGCTACACCCGCGTCGGCGACGAGCGCACGGGCGGCAGCCAGGACTGGCGCGACCAGCTCGACATAGGCGCCGAGCGCGCCGCTCGAGTCCCCGGCCCCGACGAACCCGGATACTGGTGGCTGGAGGGTCCCAACCAGTGGCCGGCCTCCCTGCCCGAGCTGCGCACCGCCGCCCTCGGCTGGGTCGACCGGCTGAGCGCGGTGGCCCGTAGGCTTCTGCGGGAGCTGCTGGCCGCGATCGGCGCGCCGCGGACCTTCTACGACGGTGCGTTCGCCGAGCGCCCCCATCTGCACCTGAAGCTGGTCCGGTACCCGGGCAGCGCCCCCGACGGCGCCGGACAGGGCGTGGGCGCCCACAAGGACTACGGCTTCCTGACCCTGCTCCTCCAGGACGGGGTCGGCGGCCTCCAGGTCGAGACACGGGACGGCTCGTTCCTCGATGTGCCGCCGATGCCGGGGGCGTTCGTGGTGAATCTGGGCGAACTGCTGGAGGTTGCCACCAGGGGCTACCTCAAGGCGACCAACCACCGGGTCGTGAGCCCGCCCGGCAGCCGGGAGCGCTTCTCCGTGCCGTTCTTCTACAACCCCCGGCTCGACGCCCGTATCGAGCCCGTGCCCTTCCCGCACGCCCACCTCGCTCCCGGTGTCACCGAGGACCCGGCCAACCCGCTGTTCGCCGAGTACGGGCGCAACGAGATCAAGGGCTGGGTCCGCGCGCACCCCGCGGTGGCCCGCCGCCACCACGCCGAGCTGATCGACACGGGGCTGGCGGCCGCCTCGGGCTGAGCGCGACGGGGCCGAGCGCGACAGGGGCCCGAGCGCGACGCGGGGGGAGCGCGGGGCGGGCCGAGCCGGAAGCGCGCCGGGCTCGACGGCGGGCGGCTCCCTGCCCCAGGGGCCGCCCGCCGTCGCACTGTCCACGGGCGGCACCGCTCGCGCGGCGCCAATGACGAGTCGAAACCGATTCTTGCTGTGCATAGGCGTTCAGATGTGCAACGCTCCTGCTCAACATGGCGGTCCGTCACATAAGCTGACCTACCGTAAGGAATCGAGGGGTTCCGGGGGGCTCATCAGTGATCGACCACACAAGGCCGAACATCGCGCGTGTCTACGACGCCATCCTCGGAGGGAAGGACAACTACGCGGCGGACCGGGCCGTGGCCGCGCAGACGCAGCGGATCGTTCCAGAGATCCGCGATGTCGCCCGCGACAACCGGGCGATGCTCGGCCGCGCCGTGCGCTACATGGTGAAGGCGGGCATCCGCCAGTTAGTCGACCTGGGCTCCGGCCTGCCCACCGCGCAGAACACCCATGAGGTCGCCCAGAGCGTCGCCTCCGACACCCGGGTGGTCTACGTCGACAACGACCCGGTGGTCTCGGCCCACGGCCGGGCCCTGCTCGCGGAGAACGACCGGACAACGGTGGTCACCGCGGACCTGCGCCGGCCCAAGGCGGTGCTGGACCACCCCGATCTGCGGGCCGCCATCGACTTCGACCGGCCCGTGGGAATGATGCTCGTGAGCGTGATCCACTACCTCAACGACAACGAGGACCCCACGGGGATCGTGCGCGCGTACACGAACGCCCTCGCGCCGGGCAGCCATCTGTTCCTCACCCACTTCTGCGCCGGGACACCCGAGGCACTGGCCCTGGAACAGGCACTGCTGTCGGGCCTGGGCACCGGGCGCTTCCGCTCGACCAAGCAGATAGCGGCGTACTTCGACGGGCTGGACCTCGTGCCGCCCGGTGTGGTCCACCTGCCCCAGTGGCGCCCGGAAGGCGGAGTGCGCCGCCCCCTGACGATCGCCCAGCGCCTGATGGTCGGCGGCCTCGCCCGCAAACCCGCCTGAGCCGGACACCGCGGGGGTGCCCGGCCCAGTCGGTACTCGCCGGCTGCTCGCGCGCGGGCGCTCGAACAGCGTTCAGGACGCCAGCGCCGTGTTGTAGTGCGTGTCGTCGCCCGTGATCGAGCGGCTTCGCTCTCCTGTCACCGACACCGGGACGTCCCCGGCCAGCGTGATGCGCTGCACGCGCCGCGGGTCGGTGCCGTAGTCGGCGATCGCGTAGTGCTGGGTCGCCCGGTTGTCCCAGAAGACCAAATCTCCCGGTGCCCACTGCCAGCGCACCGTGTTCTCCAGCCGGGTGACGTGGTTCTGCAGGATGCGCAGCAGGTCACGCGAGTCCTCACCGGTCCAGCCGACGAAGCGGCGAACGAATCCGCCCAGGACCAGGACCCGTTCGCCGGTCTCCGGGTGGACCCGCACCACGGGGTGCTCGGTGACGTACTCGGTCGAGGTGAAGACCTCGCGGTGCCGCCTGGCGTCCTCGGTGTCGTCCCCGGGCTTGGCGTCGGCGACGTAGTCGTAGGCGTTGGAGTGCACCGCCCACAGGCGGTCGGCGAGTTCGCGCAGCTCCGGCGGCAGGCTCTGGTAGGCGCGGGCGGTGTCGGCCCATACGGTGTCACCGCCCGCGGGAGGGATGGTGACGGCACGCAGCAGGGAGCCGAGCGGCGGGTGCTGGACGAAGGTGACGTCGGTGTGCCAGTGGTTGGCCCGCCCGGTCGTGCGGCCGTAGTCCAGGTCCAGGACGGCCGGGGCACCCTCCAGGGCGGGGACGGTGGGGTGCGCGGTGGTCGGGGTGCCGAAGCGCCGGGCGAACGCCTCCTGGGAGTCGGCGTCCAGGTTCTGGCCGCGGAAGAAGACGACCTTGTGCTCCAGCAGGGCCGCGCGGATGGCGGCGATCACGGAGTCGTCCAGGTCGGAGGCGAGGTCCACGCCGTCGATGCGGGCGCCGATGTTTCCGGCGACCTTGGAGACGGTGAGGGACAGGGCGGTGGTCATGGCAGGGCTCCTTGGGGGAGTTGGGATGGTGAGGAAAGCGGTGGACCGAGGTGCGAATCGAGTGGTGGGTCGAGCGGTGCAGCGGGGGGTGGAGCGGGCAGCGAATCGGGTTGTGAGTTGGGTTGTGAGCTGGGCTGTGGGTTGAGCGGTGAATCGAGCAGGGTCAGCGGGCGCTGGTAGAGATCGGCGAGGACGACGGCTCCGGCCGCGACGCCCAGGACATCCGTCCCGAAGCTCGACGGCACGACCACCTCCTCCGGGTCGTCGCACACGTGCGAGTGGGCACGGACCTCCTCGTGCACCTCGGGCAGGTAGTGCGGCGAGAGGATCAGGCTCTGGTCGGTGAGGACCAGCACCTCCGGATTGACCACGTCCAGCAGGAGGGCCACGGCGCGGCCGGTGAGCCGGGCGCGACGGCGAAGAAGGGCGTCGGCACGCCGGTCGCCGCTTGCCGCCGCGTCCAGGAGATCGTTGAAGTCCGGTGCGGGAACGATCCCCAGGTCGGCCGCCCGGTTGGCGGCAGCGGCCTCCGAGACCGCGGCCTGGAAACAGCCGGTGCGCCCGCAGGGACATCGCACCGACGCCTCGCCCAGGGGCAGATGCGCGACATCGCCCGCGCCCGCACGGGGACCGTGGTGGACAGTGCCGCCCGTGGCCAGTGCGGCATCGACCACATTGCCCACGAACAGATGGACGAGGCTGCGCCGTGCCCTCGGGTCGCCGAAGAGGACTTCGGCGTGGGCGAGTGCGCGGGAGTGGCTGTCCACATGGACCGGCAGCCCGGCGGCACCCAGCAACTCCCGCACCGGGACGCCGTTCCACCCCAGCGGCACATGCTCGACGACGACGCCCCGGCCGGGATCGACCCAGCCGCCCACGGCGACCCCGAGAGCCAGCGCCCGCCGACTGCCCAGGTGCTCCTCGAGGAAGCCGGGGAGCCGTTCCGTGGCCTGCCCCAGCACGAACGGGGGATCGCGCCGCTCGCGTTCGAGCACTTCCTGCGCGAGCACCCGCCCGCGCAGATCGACCAGGACCAGGCGCGTGCCCGGTACGGCGAGGTGCACCCCGGCGACGACCGGGCCGTCGCCGTCCGCGGCGGCGGCCACGTCGATGGGCACCTGGGGGCGGCCGACGCGTGTGCTCGTCATGGGCGGCAGTTCCCGTACCAGGCCCAGACGGGCGAGTTCGGCGTACTGCCGGGTTACCGAGGCCGGGCTGAGGCCGGTGAGCCGGGCGACCTCGCTGCGCGAGACCGGTCCGTTGTCGAGGACGGCCCGCAGGACGGCCGCGGTGTTCGCCTGACGGCGCCCGTCGCCGACGGGTCCGATGCGGTGGAGCATGAGATGTCCTCCCGTGGGGGCCGGACTTCGGGGCGGGACGTGCTTTTCTCACGGTGAGCAACTAATGCGGGGCGGCCTGCGCGCTGGGCGGCGTGCCCGCCGCCCCGCCCTTGCCCGAGCCCCCGGTCGGAGCCGGGGGCCGGACCGAGCGGATCCAACGCCGAGCCGCCGCCCCCGGCGCGGCGCGCATGTCCGGGGACTCCGGTCGGAGCCGGACAACTGTCGCGGTGGACCGAACGGCCGCCCGGTCGAGCGGTGCATCCGCTGCCCCCGGCTGCGACGCGTGCATCCGGGGACGTCGGTCGGCCCGAGGGGCCGGGATCGAGCGTCCCGCCCGGCCGAGCCGTCCCGGGCGTGGCGCGTGTGTCCGGGGACTCCGGTCGGAGCCGGACAACTGTCGCGGTGGACCGAACGGCCGCCCGGTCGAGCGTCGCGTCGGGCCGAGCGGTGCAGCCGCTGCCGCGGCGTGCCTCGCGCCTTCGGGGACTCCGGTGGGAGCCGGAATCGTCCTGTGGACCGAACGGCCGACCGGTCGAGCCTCCATCCCCGCCCCAGCGGTGCAGCCGCTGCCCCCGGCGCTGCACGCGCGTCCGGGACTGCGGTCGGCCGAGGAATCGAGCGCCCGCCTGGCCGAGCGGCCGGCGGCCGAGGCGCTGTCGCCGCGCCCCGTGCGCATCCGAGAACCCGGTTGGGCGGGCCGGAGCGAACGGTCGACTGGATCCGGCGTCCGGCGGGGCCGGACGGCCCCCGGCTCAGGCCGCCGCGCGGCGCCCGCGGGCACACAGCGCGGCGGCCACACGACACAGGTCGATATGGCGGCGGGAGCAGAGCGCTGCGGTGGGCATGGATCCATCCTGGCAACGCGGCGCGGGCCGATCCATGCACGGCGTATTGCACGGTCGTGACAACTGCGCGAAGCGCCAACGCCCCGCCAACGGGTGGGCCGAGGCGTGGGCCGAGGCGTCGGCCAACGCGTCAAGGCCGCGCCAAGACAGCGGCGGAACGGCTCCTGCATCCGTTATGTCCGAAGTAGGAGTCGTAAGGTCTGACCTGCGAACACGCGATACGGCAGAAGAGAATGGGACCCATGGCCCGCGGCAAGCTGCGCATCTACCTCGGATCAGCGCCCGGCGTCGGAAAGACCTACGCCATGCTCTCCGAGGCGCACCGCCGTGCCGAGCGGGGGACCGATCTCGTGGTGGGCTTCGTGGAGCACCACGACCGCGCCCGCACCCAGGCCCTGCTGGACGGCCTGGAGACCGTGCGGCGACGCACGCTGGAGTACCGGGGCGCCGCGTTCACCGAGATGGACGTGGACGCCGTGCTCTCCCGTCGGCCCGCCGTGGCCCTCGTGGACGAGTTGGCCCACACCAACGTCCCCGGCTCCCGCAACACCAAGCGCTGGCAGGACATCGACGAACTCCTCGACGCGGGGATCGACGTCATATCGACCGTCAACATCCAGCACCTGGAGTCGCTCGGCGACGTCGTGGAGTCCATCACCGGGGTTCGCCAGCCGGAGACCGTCCCTGACGAGGTGGTCCGCCGCGCCGACCAGATCGAGCTCATGGACATGTCCCCCCAGGCGCTGCGCCGCCGGATGGCCCACGGCAACATCTACGCCCCCGACGAGGTCGACGCCGCCCTGTCGAACTACTTCCGCCCGGGCAATCTCACCGCCCTGCGCGAGCTGGCCCTGCTGTGGACCGCCGACCGCGTGGACGAGTACCTCCAGGAGTACCGCGCCGAGCACGACATCTCCTCCACCTGGCAGGCGAGGGAGCGGATCGTCGTCGGCCTGACCGGAGGGCCGGAGGGCCGCACTCTCATCCGCCGTGCCGCCCGGATCGCGGCCAAGGGCTCCGGCAGCGAGCTCCTGGCCGTCTACATCGCCCGCAGCGACGGCCTGACCGGGGCGTCTCCCAAGGAGCTCGCCGTCCAGCGGGCACTGGTGGAGGACCTCGGCGGAACGTTCCACTCGGTGATCGGCGAGGACGTCCCCAGGGCCCTGCTGGAGTTCGCCAAAGGGGTCAACGCCACCCAGATCGTCCTCGGCAGCAGCCGCCGCTCCCCCTGGCAGTACATGCTCGGCGGGCCCGGGGTCGGGGCGACCGTGGCCCGTGAGTCGGGCGACGTGGACGTGCACATCGTCACCCACGAGCACGCCGCCAAGGGACGCGGCCTGCCCATCGGGCGCGGTGCCCGGCTGGGCCGCTCCCGGGTGGTCGCGGGCGGGCTGACCGGGGTCGCCGGCCCCGCCCTGCTCACCCTGCTGCTGACGCACACCGACAGCGGCCTCGCCACCGACATGCTGCTCTTCCTCACCTGCACGGTGGCGGCGGCGCTGCTCGGCGGCCTCTTCCCCGCCCTGGCAGCCGCGGTCATCGGCTCCCTGCTGCTGAACTACTACTTCACCCCGCCGACCCACACCTTCACGATCTCCCAGTTCGAGAATGTGCTGGCGCTCGGCATCTTCATCCTGGTGGCGGCGGCGGTGGCCTCCGTCGTCGACGTCGCCGCCCGAAGGACCCAGCAGGCCGCCCGGCTGCGCGCCGAGGCCGAGACGCTGGGCTTCCTCGCCGGAAGCGTCCTGCGCGGCGAGACGGCGCTGCCCGCCCTCCTGGAACGGGTCCGCGAGACGTTCGCCATGGAGTCCGTGGCCCTGCTGGAGCGGGAGAGCGACCTCGCGCCCTGGTCGTGCGTCGGCAGTGTCGGCCGTGATCCGGTGCGCCGCCCCGACGACGCCGATGTGGACGTCCCCGTCGGGGACCGCCTGGCGCTCGCCCTCAGGGGCCGGGTGCTGCCCGCCGAGGACCGGAGGGTGCTCGGGGCGTTCGCGACGCAGGCCGCCGTCGTCCTGGACCGCCAGCGCCTGGTCGGCGAGGCTGAGCGGGCCCGCGAGCTCGCCGAGGGCAACCGCATCCGCACCGCCCTGCTCGCCGCCGTCTCCCACGACCTGCGCACCCCGCTGGCGAGCATCAAGGCCGCTGTCTCCTCCCTGCGCTCCGACGATGTCGCCTGGTCGCCCGAGGACGAGGCCGAACTGCTCGCCGGGATCGAGGAGGGCGCGGACCGCCTCGACCACCTCGTCGGCAACCTCCTCGACATGAGCCGCCTGCAGACGGGGACCGTCACCCCGCTGGTGCGCGAGGTGGACCTGGACGAGGTCGTCCCGGTGGCGCTGGGCGGGGTCCCGGACGGCAGCGTGGTCCTCGACATCCCCGAGTCCCTGCCCATGGTGGCCGCCGACCCCGGACTGCTGGAGCGCAGCGTCGCCAACGTCGTGGAGAACGCCGTCAAGTACAGCCCCGACGGCGAGCCCGTGCTCCTGTCGGGCAGCGCCCTCGGGGACCGGGTGGA
Organism: Wenjunlia tyrosinilytica; assembly: GCF_014646055.1. Taxonomy (GTDB): domain Bacteria; phylum Actinomycetota; class Actinomycetes; order Streptomycetales; family Streptomycetaceae; genus Wenjunlia; species Wenjunlia tyrosinilytica. Next base: position 47,959 of record NZ_BMMS01000016.1, on the reverse strand, counting down.
GCTGCGGGTGGTCGATCAGGGCCCGGGTGTCCCCGACGCGGCCAAGGACGGGATCTTCGAACCCTTCCAGCGCTACGGCGACGTCCCGCGCGGCAGCGGGGTCGGCCTGGGGCTCGCGGTGGCGCGCGGCTTCGCCGAAGCCATGGGCGGAACGCTCGTCGCGGAGGACACTCCCGGCGGAGGCCTGACCATGGTGCTGACGCTCAGGGCCGCCGCCTTCGGCAGCCTCACGCCCTCGGGTGCCCCGGCCCCCCGTGGAAAGGACTCGATATGACGCGGGTGCTCGTGGTGGACGACGAGCCGCAGATCGTGCGGGCGCTGGTGATCAACCTCAGGGCGAGGAAGTACGAGGTCGACGCGGCCCACGACGGCGCCGCCGCGCTCCGGCTCGCCGCGGCCCGCCATCCCGACGCGGTCGTGCTCGACCTGGGCCTGCCGGACATGGACGGGGTCGAGGTGATCCGGCGGCTGCGCGGCTGGACGAGGGTGCCGATCATCGTGCTGTCCGCCCGCCAGACCTCCGACGAGAAGGTCGAGGCCCTCGACGCCGGCGCCGACGACTACGTCACCAAGCCCTTCGGCATGGACGAGCTCCTCGCCCGGCTGCGGGCCGCCGTGCGCCGGGCCGCGCCATCGACCGCCGGGGACACGGTGCTCGTGGAGACCGACGACTTCACCGTCGACCTGGCCGCCAAGAAGGTCAACCGGCACGGCGGCGACGTCCGCCTCACCCCGACCGAGTGGCACCTGCTCGAGGTCCTGGTCCGCAACACCGGGCGCCTGGTCGGTCAGAGGCAACTGCTCCAGGAGGTGTGGGGGCCCTCGTACGGCACCGAGACCAACTACCTTCGGGTGTACATGGCGCAGCTTCGCCGCAAGCTGGAGGCCGACCCCTCCCACCCCCGCCACTTCGTCACCGAGCCGGGCATGGGCTACCGCTTCGAGCCCTGAGTCCCGCGTTTCGGCGCCGCGTCCGAGCGCCGCACCCCGGGGGCCCGATCTGCGAGGTCTCCGATCGGCCGGATCATCCGGGTACCCTTCCCGCATGACTGGTGCCACCGGGAACAAACGTCCTCAGGGGCGCTTGCGCCGCATGCTGGGCAGGCTCGCGTCCACGCAGGAGGAGCTGCAGGCCGAGGAGTTGCAGCAGGACGCGGCCGATGCCGGGTGCACACCGATCGCCACGTGCGGCGACCGGCAGATCGTCACCGTCACCGGTACGCTGCGCACCGTCACCCTGCGTCCGCGCGCGGGCGTGCCCGCCCTCGAGGCGGAGCTGTTCGACGGTTCCGCCGCCCTCGACGTGGTGTGGCTCGGCCGCCGCGCCATCGCCGGTATAGAACCTGGCCGCAAGCTCATCGCATCGGGCCGGGTCTCCATGAACCGGGGACGTCCGGTGCTGTTCAATCCCAAGTACGAGCTGCGACCGGTCGGTCAGGAGTGAGCATGGCAGACGCCCCCGAGGACACCACCGCGATGGATCATCACGTGGACGAGGCGCTCGGGCGCCCCCTCGACGGGATGGTCCGCCGGACCGCGGATGAGGCCGCGCAGCCCACGGAGGAGGAGCGCCGGGCGGCCCACGAGGAGGCCAACCGCGAGGCCGCGGCCACGCTGATCAAGGCCTTCGGCGGCGTTCGCGGCATGGTCGACACCACCTTGCCGGGGCTGGTCTTCGTCGTCGTCTTCACCATCACGCACAAGGTCGCCCCGGCCGCGTGGTCGGCGTTCGGCCTCACCGCGGCGTTCGCCCTCGTCCGCCTGCTCCGCCGCGAGACGCTCCAGCACGCGCTCAGCGGTGTCTTCGGTGTCGCGATCGGCGCGTTCATCGCCACGAAGTCGGGCAAGGCCGAGAACTTCTACCTGCCGGGGCTGATCTACAGCGTCGGCTACGTGATCGCCTTCATCGTCTCCGCGGTGGTGCGCTGGCCGCTGATCGGCGTGCTGCTCGGCCCGATCCTCGGCGAGAACCTCACGTGGAAGAGGAACAACCCGGGCCGGTACAAGGCCTATCTGAAGGCCACCTGGGTCTGGGCGGGGATCATGGCGATCAAGCCGCTGATCCTCTTCCCCGTCTACTTCACCCATGATGTGACCCTGCTGGGCTGGCTGAAGGTGGCGCTGGGCATCCCGCCGTTCCTGCTCGCGGTCTACCTCACCTGGTTGATCCTCGCCAAGGCGCCACCGCCCGTGAAGGTCGTCCTCGACGACGAGGACGGGCGGCGCGACACCGCCGGGAAGAATCTCTAGCGGCAGTCTCCACAACGCGAGGGTCCCCACAACGCGAGGGTCCCGGGAGCACCGCTCCCGGGACCCTCGCGCGTGTACTGGCCTGTACTGGCCCCGTACTGGGCGTGTACCGGCCCGCGTACGGGCCGGGTCAGTCGCGCACGTCCTCGCGCTGCACCGACAGCAGGTCCTCCAACTGCTCCTCACGCGCCTGGGCGGCCACGAACAGCAGCTCGTCACCGGCCTCCAGGGCGTCGTCCTTGCTCGGTGTGAGCACCCGGCGGCCGCGGATGATCGTCACCAGCGAGGTGTCCTCGGGCCAGCTGACATCCCCCACACGTGTGCCGACGAGGGCGGCGTCCGGCGGGAGGGTGAGCTCCACGAGGTTGGCGTCACCCTGGCTGAACCGCAGCAGCCGCACCAGGTCGCCTACGCTCACGGCCTCCTCGACCAGCGCCGACATCAGACGCGGTGTGGACACGGCCACATCCACGCCCCAGGCCTCGTTGAACAGCCACTCGTTCTTCGGGTTGTTCACCCGCGCCACGACCCTGGGGACCCCGTACTCGGTCTTCGCCAGGAGCGAGACCACGAGGTTGACCTTGTCGTCGCCGGTCGCGGCGATCACCACATTGCAGCGCTGCAGCGCGGCCTCGTCCAGCGAGGTGATCTCGCACGCGTCGGCCAGCAGCCACTCGGCCTGCGGGACCCGCTCCACGGAGATGGCGGAAGGGGCCTTGTCGACGAGAAGCACCTCGTGACCGTTCTCGAGCAGTTCGCCCGCGATGGAGCGGCCCACCGCCCCGGCACCAGCAATAGCGACCCTCATCAGTACTTCTCCTCAGGGCCCTTGGCGAAGACCGCCTCCACCTGCTCGACCTCGTCCGAGCGCATCATCACATGCACCAGGTCGCCCTCCTGGAGGACGGTGGACGACGTCGGCAGGACCGCCTCGCCCAATCGGGTGACGAAGGCGACGCGCACACCCGCCTCCTCCTGGAGCTTGTTCACGCGCTCGCCCACCCACGCCGGGGAGGTGTGCACCTCGGCGAGCTGGACCCCTCCGCTCGGGTCCCGCCACAGCGGCTCCGAGCCGGACGGCAGCAGCCGCCGCAGCATCTGGTCCGCGGTCCACCGCACGGTCGCGACGGTGGGGATGCCCAGGCGCTGGTAGACCTCGGCGCGCCGGGGGTCGTAGATGCGCGCGGCCACGTTCTCGATGCCGAACATCTCGCGGGCGACCCGCGCCGCGATGATGTTGGAGTTGTCGCCGCTGCTGACCGCGGCGAAGGCCCCGGCCTCCTCGATCCCCGCCTCGCGCAGCGTGTCCTGGTCGAAGCCGACACCGGTCACCCGGCGCCCGGTGAACCCGGAGCCGAGCCGCCGGAACGCCGTCGGGTCCTGGTCGATGACGGCGACGGTATGTCCCTGCTGTTCCAGGGTCTGCGCGAGGGCGGAGCCCACCCTGCCGCAGCCCATGATGACGATGTGCATGAGGTCTCTACCTCGCACCTTTCCCTAGTGCTCCGACCTGCGCAGACACCGTTCATCTTCCTTCCGTCGGCAAAGGGCTGACCCTGTGGCGGCGGGGACTTCGTGTCGCCGCCGCCGGTAACGCTACCGGTCCCTCCCGGCGATGCGACCATGGCGTCGTTGACCTTTCCAGTGCACCACGGATGACGGCCGCCCGACGCGAACCGGAGGATGCTGTGGGACAGGCAGAGGGGGACCAGGCAGAGGGGGACACGGACACGGCGGGGCGCACCTTCGGGGTCGAGGAGGAGTTCCTGCTCGTCGCCGCCGACACCGGGCGCCCGGCCGCCGTGGCGCCGCGGGTACTCGCGCGCGCGTCCGCTCAGGGGCCGCCCGCCCCGGGGGCCGCGCGCCAAGCGGAGATGCTCACCACGCAGATCGAGGCCGCCACCGGTATCTGCACCCGCTCGGACGAGCTGCGAGAACACCTGGCCACGGCGCGCGGCGGCCTCGCGGAGGTCGCCGCCGCCGAGGGCGCCAGGCTGCTGTCCGTGGGCATGCCCGTCCTCGAGGGACCGCCACCGCCGACCACGCCCACAGACCGGTACGAGCGCATCTCGGACGTCTACGCCGGGGTCGTCGCCGACTACCAGGCGTGCGGGTGCCATGTGCACGTGGGCGTGCCCGACCGGGAGAGCGCGGTGGCGGTGGTGAACCGGCTGCGCCCCTGGCTGCCCACCCTGCTCGCGATCTCGGTGAACTCGCCGTTCGAGCGGGGACGCGACACCGGCTGCCACAGCTGGCGCATGGTGGCGCAGAGCCGGTTCCCCGGCGGGGGAGTGCCGCCGTGGACGGGCTCGCAGAAGGAGTGGGACGGTCGGCTGGGCGCTCTCGTGGAATGCGGTGTGCTCATGGACGAGCGGATGACGTTCTGGCTCGCGCGCCCGTCCGGCCACCTGCCGACCGTCGAGGTACGCGCGGCCGACGCGGCACTGACCGTCGACGAGGCGGTCCTCCAGGCGCTGCTGACCCGGGCGATGGTGCGCACCGCGCTCGCGGAACACCGGGAGGGGCGGCCGGAGCCGGTGGTGCGGGACGTGATCGCCGACGCGGCGCTCTGGTCGGCGGCCAGGTACGGGCTGGACGGGCCCGGGGTGGACGCGGTCCACGAGCGGCAGGTCCCGGCGGTGTGGCTGGTGAGGGACCTGCTCGCCTGGATCCGGCCCGCGCTGGAGGAGCTGGGCGACCTGGAGGAGGCACGCGCGCTGCTCGGCGCCGTCACCGGGGCAGGCACGGGTGCCCTGCGGCAGCGCACGGCCGCCGCCGGGGGAGGGATCCGGGCGGTCCTGGACCTGCTGGCGGAGTCCACCTCGCCCGGCCAGGCGGGGGAGTGGGGGAGGAAGGCGGGCGCATAACCGGCGCGGTCGAGGGCACACGGACGGATCCGAGCCCTACGAAGTGGAGCCATGTCATGACCTCCGCCACTTCCAGCGACGGCACCGCCACCGCCACCCGTGACGCGGCCGAGCCGGCCCTCCCCGGTGCCCGCGGCCCGCTGTCCGCTCACGTGATGGCCGCACTGCGGGGCGAACCCGGCTCCCTCGCCCCGCCGCCCGTGGACGTCCGCGCCGCGGACCCGCTGGGTGACGACGCGCAGCTCGCCCTGTACCTCTGCTACGAGCTGCACTACCGGGGATTCGCCGGGGTGGACGCGGAGTGGGAGTGGGACGCCGGCCTGCTGAGCCTGCGGGGCACGTGGGAGCGCGCCTTCCTGGCGGCGCTGCGTGCGGGCACCGAGCCGGGGAGCGATGCGACGGCGGCCCTGGAACCGCTCCTGGAGGAGCCGGTGGAGGGCACCGGGGTCTCGCACCACCTGCTCGGCAAGGGCGAGTGGTGGCAGATGCGCGAATACCTCGCCCTGCGTTCGGTCTACCACTTGAAGGAGGCGGACCCGCACGCCTGGGTGATCCCCCGGCTCCAGGGGCAGGCGAAGGCGTCTCTCGTCGCGGTGGAGTTCGACGAGTTCGGGGGCGGACGCGGTGAGCGCCTGCACGCCCGGCTGTTCGCGGACATGATGGCGCAGGCGGGGCTGGACCCGGCGTACGGCCGCTACCTGGACGCGGCGCCCACCCCGATGCTGGCCGTGGTCAACATGATGTCCCTGTTCGGCCTCCACCGGTCGCTGCGCGGCGCGCTGGTGGGCCACTTCGCCGCCGCCGAGACCAGTTCCTCGCCCAGCGCGTTCCGGATGGCGAAGGCGCTCCAGCGGCTGGGCGCCGGGCCGAGGGGCGCCTTCTTCTACACCGAGCACGTGGAAGCGGACGCGGTCCACGAGCAGGTCGTGCGGAACGAGGTCATGGCCGACCTCCTCGACCACGAACCGGCTCTCGCCCAGGACGTGGTGCTGGGCATCAGGGCCACGGACTTCGTGGAAGCCCGCCTGGCCGAGCACATCCTCACCAACTGGCACAAGGACCGGACCTGCCTGCGTCGGCCCCTGCCGCAGCCGGCCACATCCTGACCGGCGCCGTCCGCGCCCTCACTCCTCGTGCGCCGTGTGCCTGCGGCGGCGGTGGCTGGTGTCGCACAGGGGGTACGCCCTGCTGCGGCGACAGGTGCACACCGCCACCTGGAAGCGGTCGCAGACCACCGTGCTGCCGTCCTCCAGGACGATCTCCACCGGGCCCTCCACGAGCATCGGGCCCCCGGGCACCAGCCTGACCCTCCGGGGCTCGTCCGTTCCTCGCCGGATCTCAGGGGCGGATCCTCGCCGGTTCTCAGGGGCGGACGGCACGGATCACCACCAGTTCCTCCGTGCGCTCCCCCGGCTGGATCAGGCCGCGTGCCTCCAGCCACGACGCCCGCGCCCGCAGCACCGGGCCGAAGGGGACCCGGTGGCGGCCGACGAGCGTCCCCCGCAGCCCCGCGCCCTCCAGGCGCGCCAGGGTAGGGGCCACCCCGCACAGCCCCGAGTGGACCATCAGGAGGACCCCGCCGGGTGCCACCAGCGGCGGGGCCTGGGCACACACCCGGTCCAGCACCGCCCGGCCGTCCTGCCCCGCGTCCCAGGCCAGCGCGGGGCCCCTGCGGGGCAGCCACTCCGTCGCGCAGGGCACGTACGGCGGGTTGGTCAGGACGACGTCGAAGGACCGGCCGTGGACGGGGCGGGTGAGGTCGCCGCGAAGGACCCGGATCTCCAGGCCGCGCAGCATCGCGTTGAGGCGCGCCGCCAGCACCGCCCTGGGGCAGATGTCGACGGCGGTGACGCTCGCGGCTCCTTCACGGGCGGCCACCACCGCCAGGGCGCCGGTACCCGTGCCGATGTCGAGGACGCGCGCCCCCGGCACCCGTTCCTCGCGGCGCAGAGCCTGCGCGAGCAGGTCGGTGTCGGCCTGCGGGGAGTACACCCCGGGTGGCTTCAGCAGGAACACGGTCCACGGGTGCCCCGGGCGCGGCGGAGAAAACCGGGAAACCTCATACCTCCTCACGCCCGCCCGCCCCGATCGGACACCCATTCAGTGCTCCGGTTTGGTCAAGTGTTCGGGCAGCGAGTGTGTGTCTTCCACCTTCAGCCCTTACGATCCTCAGCGTGTCCAAACTGACCGACCTGCCGAAACGAATCCTCATCGGCCGGGCGCTTCGCAGCGACCGCCTGGGAGAGACCCTTCTCCCCAAGCGCATCGCGCTCCCCGTCTTCGCGTCCGACCCGCTGTCGTCCGTCGCCTACGCGCCGGGCGAAGTGCTGCTCGTGCTCTCCGTGGCAGGGGTCTCCGCCTACCACTACAGCCCGTGGATCGCGGTCGCCGTCGTGGTGCTCATGTTCACCGTGGTGGCGTCCTACCGGCAGAACGTCCACGCCTACCCCAGCGGCGGCGGCGACTACGAGGTGGCCACGACCAACCTCGGCCCCCGCGCCGGCCTGACCGTGGCCAGCGCCCTGCTCGTGGACTACGTGCTCACCGTCGCCGTGTCGGTCGCCTCCGGAGTGGAGAACCTCGGCTCCGCCATCGGCTTCTTCAACGAGCACAAGGTGCTCTCGGCCATCGGCATGATCGTCGTGCTGATGCTGATGAACCTGCGCGGTGTCCGCGAGTCCGGGTCGATCTTCGCGATCCCCACCTACGCCTTCGTCGCCGGAGTCATGATCATGATCGGGTGGGGCATCATCCGCCTCGCCTCGGGCGACAACATGCTCGCGCCCACCGCGCACTACGAGGTGCACCAGGAGGTCTCCGGCATCGGCGGCTTCGCCCTGGTCTTCCTCCTGCTGCGCGCGTTCTCCTCCGGATGTGCCGCCCTCACCGGCGTCGAGGCGATCAGCAACGGCGTCCCGGCCTTCCGCAAGCCGAAGTCGAAGAACGCCGCCACCACCCTGGCCCTCATGGGCGGCCTCGCCGTCACCATGTTCTGCGGCATCATCGCGCTGGCCCTGAACACCAAGGTCCGCATGTCCGACCACCCGGCGACGGACATCCTGATCGACGGGAAGCCGGCCGGACCCGGATACACCCAGGACCCGGTGATCGCCCAGGTCGCCTCGGCGGTCTTCGGGCACAACTCGATCCCGTTCATCTTCCTCGCCGCCGTCACCGCGCTGGTGCTGTTCCTCGCGGCGAACACCGCGTACAATGGCTTCCCGGTCCTCGGCTCGATCCTCGCCCAGGACCGCTACCTGCCGCGCCAGCTGCACACCCGCGGCGACCGCCTGGCGTTCAGCAACGGCATCGTCCTGCTCGCCCTGTTCGCGGCGCTGCTCGTCTACGCCTACGGCGCGGACTCCACCCGGCTGATCCAGCTGTACATCGTGGGCGTCTTCGTCTCGTTCACCCTCAGCCAGACCGGCATGGTGCGGCACTGGAACCGCCACCTCGCCCAGGAGACCGACCCGGCCAAGCGCCGCCACATGGTCCGCTCCCGGGCGATCAACGCCTTCGGCGCGTTCTTCACCGGCATGGTGCTCGTCGTCGTGCTCCTGACCAAGTTCACGCACGGCGCCTATGTGGCGGTGCTGGGCATGGTGATGTTCTACGCGATCATGACCGGCATCAGGCGTCACTACAACCGCGTCGCCGACGAGCTGGCCTCCGCCGAGGCGGCGGACGACGACGTACTGCCCTCCCGGGTCCACTCGATCGTCCTCGTCTCCAAGCTCCACAAGCCGACCCTGCGCGCCCTGGCCTACGCCAAGCTCTTCCGCTCCGACACCCTCGAGGCGATCACGGTCAATGTCGACCCGGCCGAGACCAAGGCGCTCCAGCGGGAGTGGGAGGACCGAGGCATCGACGTACCGCTGAAGATCCTGGACTCGCCCTATCGCGAGATCACCGACCCGGTCGTCGACTACGTCAAGAACCTGCGCAGGACCAGCCCCCGCGACGTCGTCTCCGTCTACATCCCCGAGTACGTCGTCGGCCACTGGTACGAGCACCTGCTGCACAACCAGAGCGCCCTGCGGCTCAAGGGCCGCCTGCTGTTCAAGCCCGGTGTGATGGTCACCTCCGTGCCCTGGCAGCTGGCCTCCTCCGAGCGGCGCAGGCAGCCCCGCGACTGGAACGCGCCGGGCTCGGTGCGCCGCGGTGAGCCCCGGGCCGACTCGGGCCCGAAGCGGCGCGCGCCCGAGCGCACGTAGACTGACACGTCTGCCGCGAGTCCGATCAAGGAGCAAGTCCCCCGTGCGAACCCACCCCCAGGACGACTCCGCCGCCTTGGCCGGCGAACGGTACGAGGTCGAGGTGGGGCCGGTCGCCCACGGCGGGCACTGCGTCGCCCGCCACGACGGCCGGGTGCTGTTCGTGCGCCACGCGCTGCCGGGGGAGCGCGTCGTAGCGCTCGTCACCGAGGGCACCGAGAGCTCCCGCTTCCTGCGTGCCGACGCGGTCGAGGTCATCGAGGCGTCCCGGGACCGGATCGAGGCCCCGTGCCCGTTCTCCGGCCCCGGCAGGTGCGGAGGCTGCGACTGGCAGCACGCGACCCCGGGCGCCCAGCGCAGGCTCAAGGCCGAGGTCATCACCGAGCAGCTCCAGCGCCTCGCCGGGCTCACCCCGGCCGAGGCCGGGTGGGACGGCAGCGTCGAGCCGCACCCCGGGGACAAGGTCCCGGCCGGGCAGGTCCCCGCGTGGCGCACCCGGGTGCAGTACACCGTGGACGACTCCGGCCGTGCGGGACTGCGCCGCCACCGCAGCCACGACGTCGAACCCGTCGACCGCTGCCTGATCGCCGCCCCCGGCATCCAGGAGCTGGGCGTGGAGTCACGGCAGTGGCCGGACACCGCCGCCGTCGAGGCCATCACGGCCACCGGGTCGAACGACCGCCAAGTGCTCATCACCCCGCGGCCCGGCGGGCGGCTGCCGCTCGTCGGACTGGACCGGCCGGTCTCGGTGCTGCGCATCGACGACCAGGGCGGTGCCCACCGCACCCATGGCCGCCCGTTCGTGCGCGAACGCGCCGCCGACCGCACCTGGCGGGTCAGCTCGGGCGGTTTCTGGCAGGTCCACCCCGCGGCCCCCGACACCCTCGTCTTCGCCGTGCTGGAGGGGCTCGCCCCCAAGCCGGGGGACACGGCGATCGACCTCTACTGCGGCGTCGGTCTCTTCGCGGGGGCGCTCGCCCAGAATGTGCGCGCCGTCCTCGGCATCGAGTCCTCCCGCCAGGCGGTCGACGACGCCCGCCACAACCTGCGGGACATGGACAACGTCCGCATCGAGCAGGGCAAGGTCGAAAAGGTCCTGCCGCGCACCGGCATCACCGAGACCGACCTGATCGTCCTGGACCCCCCTCGCGCCGGCGCCGGCAGGGAGGTCGTCTCCCATCTCTCGGGCCTGGACGCCCGCCGCATCGCCTACGTGGCGTGCGACCCGGCGGCCCTCGCCCGCGACCTGTCCTTCTTCGCGGACAAGGGCTACCGTCCCGCCTCACTGCGCGCCTTCGACTTCTTCCCGATGACGCACCACGTGGAGTGTGTGGCGATCCTTGAACCGGTCGAAGAGGGCCGCTGAGGCTACCGCGGGCGGTTCTCCCTGCGCCAGGAGAACTTCAGGCCCGACCAGTGCTCGCCGAGCGCTGCCACCTTCACATCCACCAGCCCGGTGGGCAGCAGGAGCTCCCGCAGGTCGTTCTCCGTGATGTCCGACTCATGGCCCCCCGCCCGGCGCGGCCACGCGATCCACAGCGAGGAGGCAGGCGGAAGGCAGGAGACCAGCCCGGGAGCGTCGCGCTCGAGATCGGCGTGCGTACGGAAGAACGCGACGGTCACATCCGCCGCCCGCCCCCGCTCGGTCCCATGGACCGTCACATCCGCGGGCAGCTCGGGAATGCGCCAGTCCTGCGGCCGGTGCACGAGCACCACCTCATGGCCCGCCTTGATGCCGAGCTTCTTGGCGAGCGGCGTCGCCGAGTATCCGGCCGACGTCATCGGGGCAGCGCGCCTTCCGGATCACCGCTGCGGTGAGGCGCCGTCCCGGCCGCACGGCGCTCGTGGGCCTCACGAGCCTGGGCCATCTCCGCGGGACGCTCACGCGCCCGATCGCGGGCGGCCGCCAAAGGGTTGGGAAGCGAGCGCCCGAGGGCGGTCGGCTCGTACTCCGCCCGCGGCGGACTCTCCTCGGACGCGGTCCGGATCACCGGCCCGTCGCGCTCCATCGCCCGCAAGGCCTCGGTGAGCACAGGACTGAGCGGTTCGGTCACACCGCCGACGATAACCCAGCCCACCGACAGCGCTCCGATTCCCCGGAGCGGGCGCCCGACACCGTTGAAGCAACCGGTGAAGTGACCGGCACCCCCGTGGCCACCGTCCGGGCACACGTGGCCGAGCTCGACGTGAGCGAGCTCGCCGTGACCAAGTCCGACCAAGTCCGACCAAGTCCGACGTGAACCAAGTCCGACGTGACCGAGCTCGGCGTGCTCACCGCTTCGGGGCCGGCGTTGACCGGCCGGCCGTAGTCCCTCCGATGGAATCCGATGGAACTGATGCGGCGGGCCCCGCGTACCGGCCGCTACCGGACCGGGGGTACGACGCTCCTCGCCCACGCCGAGGGCGTGGGCCGTATCCCGCACGCTGACCTGGCCACCGCCCTCCTCGACGAGATCGACACTCCGACCCATCACCGCACTCTGCTGTCCGTGGCCCGGCGAGCTCGCCAAGGCCCCGTGGGCTCGCCGTCGCCGGGCGCCGTCCGCGGCTGCCATGATCGGGGGCCATGGAAGAGCTCTTGCCCGAGACCCGCCGAGCCCTGCTGCACAGGATCGCCACCGTTCAGGCCGAGGGGCGCGCCCCCGCACTGGTCGGAGCCGTCGTCCGCGACGGACGTCCCGTCTGGCTGGACGCCCGGGGAACGGTCCACGGGCAGCGGCCGACCGGGGACACGCAGTTCCGCATCGGATCACTGACGAAGACCTTCGTCGCCGTGATGGTGATGCGGCTGCGTGACGAAGGACTGGTGGACCTCGCCGAGCCCGTCGTGAGGTATCTGCCCGACACCGGCGCAAAGCTGAGGGACGGAGTGGGCCGGGCGACCGCGCACCAACTGCTCTCCCACACCTCGGGGCTCGCGGCCGAAGCGCCGGGGCCCTGGTGGGAGCGCACCCCGGGGGAGCTGCGGCCCCGGCTGGAGGACGTCGTCCCCGAAGGCCCGGCGCCCCACCCTGCGGGACGGCGGTTCCACTACTCCAACCCGGGTTACGCCCTGCTGGGAGCGCTCGTGGAACACGTACGCGGCGAGGACTGGGCCGGCGTGCTGCGCCGCGAGGTCCTGGAACCGCTCGGGATGCGGCGGACCTCGCTCAAGCCCCGGCCCCCGCACGCCGAGGGGTGGGCCGTTCACCCATGGGCGGACGTCCTGCTGGCCGAGGCCGTGCAGGAGACGGGTCGGATGGCCCCGGCGGGGCAGCTGTGGTCCACGGCCGAGGATCTGAGCCGATGGGCCGCCTTCCTCGCCGCCGGGCACCCGGATGTGCTGTCCGCCGACACGGTGGCGCGGATGCGGGAACCCGCCGCCCCGTCCGACCCCGGCACCCCGGCCTCCGGGTACGGCCTCGGTCTGCAGACCACCTGCGTGGACGGGCGGCAGCTCGTGGGGCACAGCGGCTCCATGCCCGGATTCGTGGCGACGCTGTGGCTGAGCACGGCGGACGGGCTCGCCGGGATCGCGCTGGCGAATGCGACGTCGGGGCTCGCGGCCGCGGCGCTCGCCGCCGACCTGGTGGCCGTCGTCGCCGAACGCGAGCCGCGCATCCCCGAGGAGTGGCGGCCGCTGGAGGACGTGGACACCCGGCTGCTGGACCTGACCGGTCCCTGGTACTGGGGCGCGAGCCCATTCGTCCTGCGGCTCAAGGCCGACCGCAGCCTCGAGCTGCAACCCATGGACGGCAAGGGACGCGGTTCGCGCTTCCGCGCCGAGCCGGACGGCACCTGGACCGGGCTCGACGGCTACTACGCGGGGGAGGTGCTGCGGGTGGTCCAAAGCCCCGACGGCCGGGTCGGCCACCTCGACCTGGGCACCTTCGTCTTCACCCGCAAGCCGTACGCTCCCGCGGCGCCGGTGCCCGGCGGCGTCGACCCCCGGGGGTGGCGCGGGGCGTCGCACTGAGCGAGGGGCGCGAGGCCGCCGCCGAAGGATGGCGGTCGGCGCGCGGTCGGCGCGGGCACCGCCATCGCCGCTTTTTCGCGGGCACCGCGATCGGCGCCGTTGGCGGCGCACCGCGGTCTTCCCGGTCCGCAACGACGACCGGCCCCGCCACCCGCACGCGGCGGGGGCGGGGCCGGAGCGGTCGTGCCGACTCGTTGGCTCAGTTGTGGCTGTGCAGGTCCGCGTTCAGGCCGCCCCAGGAGCCCGAGCGGGTCAGGACCTCGACCGTGCCGGACTGGGAGTTGCGGCGGAAGAGCAGGTTGGACTGGCCGGACAGCTCGGCCGCCTTGGCCACCTTGCCGTCCGGGGTGGTCACCCGGGTGCCCGCGGTGACGTAGAGGCCCGCCTCCACGATGCAGTCGTCACCCAGCGAGATGCCGATGCCGGACTCGGCGCCGAGCAGGCAGCGCTCGCCGACCGAGACGATCGCCTTGCCGCCGCCCGAGAGGGTGCCCATGATCGAGGCGCCGCCGCCCACGTCGGAGCCGTCGCCGATCACGACGCCCTGGCTGATGCGGCCCTCGACCATGGAGGTGCCGAGGGTGCCCGCGTTGAAGTTGCAGAAGCCCTCGTGCATGACCGTGGTGCCGGAAGCCAGATGGGCACCCAGACGGACCCGGTCGGCGTCCGCGATCCGTACACCGGAGGGTGCCACGTAGTCCGTCATGCGCGGGAACTTGTCCACGCCGTACACCGACAGGTGCAGTCCCTCGGCGCGGGCGAGCAGGCGGGCCTGCTCGAGCCGGTCGACCGGGCACGGTCCGATGCTCGTCCAGGCCACATTGGCCAGGAGGCCGAACAGCCCCTCCAGGCTCTGGCCGTTCGGCCGCACCAGGCGGTGGCTGAGCAGATGCAGTCGCAGGTAGGCGTCGTGCGCGTCCAGCGGCTTGTCGTCGAGGGAGGAGATGACGGTGCGGACCGCCACGATCTCGACGTCACGGCGCGGGTCCTTGCGCAGCGCGCGGGAGGCGGCCTCGCCGAGCTCCGAGGCGGCTTCCTCGGCCGTCAGGCGGACAGTGCCGGCCGGCCCCGGCTGTTCGACCAGGGACGGAGCGGGGAACCAGGTGTCGAGAACGGTGCCGTCGGCTGCCACGGTGGCGAGACCGGAAGCGCTGGCACCTGCCTTGCGGGGGGCGGTGTTGTCAGTGGTCACACCCCGCACGCTAGTCAATGGCATGCCGGGATGCCGAACCGGGCCACCCCTGGCCCGCCCCACCCTCGCGGGCTCAGCAACGCGGATCAGGCGCGGCAGGGGATGTCGCCGCCCGAGAACGCCGCCATGTCCGTGATCGCCGCGATGTAGTCGATGGGCGCGCCCGGGGGCAGCCCGTCGAGCTCGGCGTAGGCGCGGTGGAGATTGCCCACGAGCCTCTCCCGCTCCCCCAGGGCGGCGAACTCCCCGAGGTCGGTCTCCAGGGCCACATCCAGCGGAGCGCGCCCCCGGGCGTGGCCTCGGGCCGCCAGCTCCGTGACGAACCGCAGATAGCGTTCGCACGTGTCGTACACCTCCGGTCCGCACAGCGGGCCGTGGCCGGGAACGACGGTCGTGGCACCGAGCTCGCGCAGCTGGTCCAGTGCCCGCAGCGAGCCCTCGACCGTCCCCATCAGGACGAACGGCGTTCCACCGGAGAAGACCAGGTCCCCGGTGAAGACGACGCGGTGCTCGGGGATCCAGACGATGGAGTCGCCCGTGGTGTGCGCCTCGCCCGGGTGGATCAGCTCGACCTCGGTCTCGCCCGCGTGCAGGACGAGCCGGTCGGTGTACGTGACGGTGGGCGGGCTGACCCGTACATCGCCCCAGGTGACATTCGGCCACAGGCCGGGCAGGTCCAGGCCGGCCGCGATCACCTCGCGGCGGCAGCCCGCGTGCCCGACGACGGTCGCCTCGGGAGTGAAGACGCAGTTACCGTACGTGTGGTCGCCGTGGTAGTGGGTGTTGATCACGAGGCGGGGCGCCGGAGCCCCGGCGGCCGCGACGGTGTCACGCAGGTGCTCCGCACGGGCGACGGTGGCGGCGGTGTCGATGAGGATCGTGGCGCCGGAGCCGGTGACGAAACCCGCGTTGTTCAGGCACCAGCCGCCGTCCGGCTGCACAAAGGCGTGGACGCCGGGGGCGACCTCTGTTGTGTAGGGGGCCGCGGGGGCCTTGCCCGCAGTGGTCGCGGATTCCATCGTGCGTCTCTCCTCATTTCCCTGCGTTCCCGCGCGAGCGGATGAATGGCCTCGGAGCCGGATCTCAGCATTCCCCGGTACGGGCGAACTACCGCGTGACGTAACGCTTCGGCTGAAATTCGTGCGCTTGGCTGCCGAACATGAATGGGGAGTGCGCGCGTCCTGCGGTCACCGAGTTGCGGTTGTCGTCCTTCAAGTCCTTCCGAGGGGCACGGCTGCGCCTGGGGCCTTTGACGGTGCTCGCCGGTGGGGCGGGTGCGGGCAAGTCCAACGCGCTCGAAGCACTCGCCGTACTGGGGCAGTTGGCGAACGGTGAGACGGTATCGGACGCGTTGCGCGGGGTGCGCGGAGGGGCCGCGGCGTGCGTACCGCTGGGCGTCGGGGCGGACGTGCAGGGGCGGCGGGGGATCCGGATCGGCTGCACGGTCGACGGCAGGCTGGGCCCCGTGCGGCTGGAGTTGGCCGTCCAGGTCGAACCGGAGCTGAGAATCGTCGGAGAACGGATGACCGGAGCGGGGGAGGTGCTGCTGGAGACGGCGCTGCGGGACCCCCGACGCCGGTCGGTCCAGGCGGCCTGGCACACGGCCGGTCTGGTCCCCGTCACCAGGGCGCCCCTGCCGGACGACCGGCTGGCCTCGGCACTGCTGCCGCTGCGGGTGGCCGGGAAGACGCAGGGGCAGCGGCTGGTGCTGGACGCGGCGGAGCAACTGGTGGTGGGCCTGCGCGGGGTCTTCGGCGTCGATCCGGCGCCGGGCGCGATGCGCGGCTGGGTGGCCGCCCGCGACGGGCTTCTGCACCCGAGCGCGCGCAATGTCTCCGCGGTCGTGGGCCGTACCGAGAACGAGTGCCGGATCCGCCACGGTCTGCTGGGCGACGCCATGAGGGCGCTGTGCCCTTACCCGGTCGAGCGGGTGACGGCGGTGCGCGGTGAGTCGGGGAACGTCATGGCGGCCGTGGACCGGGGACGGCTGGGACTGATGCCCGTGGAACTGATGGGTGAGGGTGAGCTGAGAGCGCTGGCCTTCGCGCTGGTCCTGCTGACCGGGCCGGGAATCCTGGCGATGGACGTGGCCGAGGTCCCGGACGCGCTGCAACTGCTGACGGTGCTCGCCCACGACGTGGACCGGGGCCTGGACCGCCGCCAGGTGCGTGAACTCCTCGCACTCGCCGGGCGGATGTGCGAGCGCGGCCATGTGCGGGTGGTGGCGACCGCGCACGCGGGGACTTGGGTGGAGGACCTGCCGGGGGTGACGCTCGCCTCCCTGCCACTGGGGTAGTGCACGCGGTCCCCGCGGTTCCCCGCGGTTCCCCGCGGTTCCCCGCGGTCGCCGCGGTCCGCGGTCCCTGCGGTAGACAGGTGCGGTGAGCGAAGATCTGAACCACTTGCGGCAACGGCTGGCCGAATTCGCGGATGCCCGCGACTGGCAGCCCTACCACACACCGAAGAACCTGGCCTCGGCTCTGAGCGTGGAGGCGTCCGAGCTGCTGGAGATCTTCCAGTGGCTCACTCCGGAGGAGTCCGCGCGGGTCATGGAGTCGCCGGAGTCGGCCCGGCGGGTGGAGGACGAGGTCGCTGATGTCCTGGCGTATCTGCTCCAGTTCTGCGAGGTGCTGGGAGTCGATCCGCTGAAGGCGCTGACCGCGAAGATCGAGCGGAACGAAAGGCGCTTCCCGACGCCGTGACGGCAGCGCCACGCTGAACTCCCACCCGTTCGAGTGATGGTTCTTTCCCCAGGTGGGGAGTTGTCCACAGATCCGCGGGCGAGGCTTTTTCGTCGCGTCCGGATCCGTCAGTGTTGGCACCGGCGGGAAACGCCGGAGAGCAATCGCCGGAGGGCAGTTGCTCCGACAGCAGTTGCTGGAGGGCGGTTGCCGGAGAGCAGTTGCCGGAGAAGGACACGGGGGAAGGAAAGCCCATGGACGCATTGAGGCTTGTGGAGGCGGGCCGGCACGCGCTGGCGCAGGCGCGCGGTGTGCAGGACGTCGTCGCCGAGGCATGGCAGGCGCAGGCCCTGGTGGAGGCGGTCGGAAGCCATCTGGCCGTGCACGGGCGGATCGGCACACAGGCGGCGGCGTTCGCGCTGTCCGAGGCGGGCAGCAAGGCATGCGGCTCGCTGCACCACCCGGGCACCGGGGTGGGCAGAGTCAGGGCGCTGGGGCTCACGGGGGTGAAGGATCCCCCCGCCGTACTGCGGGCGCTGCGCGCGCTCCTGGACGAGGCCGGGGTGGCACTGGTCGGTGTCGCCTGCTCGGTGGAGGACGAGCCGGTGTACTGGCAGTGCATCGACGCGGTGGACGCGGCGGACGACTCCAAGGACCGGCTGGCCGACCTGCTCCGGCTGCTGGGCGACCCCGGTGTGCCGGGGGAGGAGTCGGCGGCCGAGGACGGTGGCTCGCGAAGCGGTGCGGAGGCTGCGGACGGCGCGCGACCTCGTGTGGAGACCGGCGGCGCGCGGACCCGTGTGGATGGAGTGCTCGGATGACGGGGCAGGATGGGAGGCATGGACCTTCGAATCTTCACCGAGCCCCAGCAGGGCGCTTCCTACGACACCCTTCTCGCCGTGGCCAAGGCGACCGAATCCCTGGGATTCGATGCCTTCTTCCGCTCGGACCACTATCTGCGGATGGGCGCCGCGGACGGGCTCCCCGGCCCGACGGACGCCTGGATCACCCTGGCCGGGCTCGCCCGGGAGACCGAGCGGATCAAGCTGGGCACGCTGATGACCGCGGGCACCTTCCGCCTCCCCGGAGTGCTGGCCATCACCGTGGCGCAGGCGGACCAGATGTCGGGCGGCCGCGTCGAGCTGGGAATTGGAGCGGGGTGGTACGAGGAGGAGCACACCGCATACGGGATCCCCTTCCCCAAGGCGAAGTTCGGACGGCTGGAGGAACAGCTCGCGATCGTGACGGGGCTGTGGCGCACCCCCGTCGGCGAGACCTTCGACTTCGACGGGAAGTACTACCACCTCAAGGACTCACCCGCCCTGCCGAAGCCTGTCCAGGGCACGGTGCCGGTGATCATCGGAGGGCACGGGGCGAGGCGCACCCCGGAGCTGGCGGCGCGGTACGCCGACGAGTTCAACATCCCCTTCGCCTCGCTGGAGGACACCAAGCGGCAGTTCTCCCGTGTCCGGGCGGCCGTCCAGGAGCGGGGCCGCGGCCCCGAGGAACTGGTGTACTCCAACGCGCTGGTGGCCTGCGTGGGCAGGGACGACGCCGAGGTGGCCCGCCGGGCGGCGGCGATCGGCCGGGATGCCGCCGAGCTGCGGGAGAACGGGCTGGCCGGATCTCCCGCCGAGGTGGTGGACAAGATCGGGCGGTATGCCGAGGCCGGTGCGAGCCGCTTCTATCTCCAGATCCTCGACCTCGACGACCTGGACCACCTGGAGCTGATCTCGCAGGAGGTCCAGTCACAGCTGGACCGGTGAATTCCCGGATACTCGAGGGGTTCTGAGGCTCGCCGCCGCCGGGCGGGCGACGGGAGACCGGCGTCCGGAAACGGAACGGAGGGAAAATCGCTGGGGCGCCGACCTGTCGGCGGCGATACTCGATCATGTGTTTCTGACTATAAGCACAACGGGTGATGAGAGCAGTCCGGCCACCGACCTGGGATTCGTGCTGCACAAGCATCCGGAGAAGGCGCAGCGGTTCTCCACGTCCTACGGCGAGGCGTATGTCTTCTACCCGGAGGCGTCGCGGCGGCGGTGCACGGCGGCCCTGTTGCTGGACGTCGATCCCGTCGCCCTGGTGCGCAGGGGGAAGGGCAAGGGCCGCGGCGGTGCTCCCGACTCGGCGCTCGCCCAGTACGTCAACGACCGCCCCTACGCCGCCTCGTCGCTCCTCGCGGTGGCACTGCGGACCGTGTTCGCCAGCGCTCTCAAGGGGCGGTGCGAGGCCCGTCCCGAACTCGCCGAGCGTGCCCTGCCGCTGAGCATCGAGGTGCCCGCGCTGCCCGCCAAGGGCGGGGTGGAGCTGGCCCGTCGGCTCTTCGAGCCCCTGGGCTGGGCCGTCGAGGCCGAACCCGTGGTGCTGGACGAGCGGTTCCCCGAGTGGGGCCCGTCGCGCTATGTGCGGCTGGTGCTCAGCGGGCGGGCCAGGGTCGCCGACGCCCTGCGCCATCTGTATGTGCTCCTGCCGGTGCTCGACGACGCCAAGCACTACTGGGTCGCGGAGGACGAGGTGGACAAACTGCTGCGCGCGGGCGAGGGGTGGCTCGACGAGCACCCGGAGCAGGCGCTGATCACCCGCCGGTATCTGGCCCGCCGGTGGGCGCTGACCCGGCAGGCGATGGAGCGCCTCGAGCTGGCCCGGCTCGCCGAGGCGGACGACACGGAGGCGGACGATCTCGACAACGCCGTGGACGAGGCGGCCGACACGGAGGAGAAGCCGGTCCCGCTGGCGCAGCGCAGGCGCGAGGCCATCCTCGACGCCCTGCGCGACGCCGGGGCCGGAAGGGTGCTCGACCTCGGCTGCGGGCAGGGGCAGCTGGTCGGAGCGATGCTGAAGGAGAGCCGGTTCAGCGAGGTCGTCGGAGTGGATGTGTCCGTGCGGGCGCTGAAGGAGGCGTCGCGCAGGCTGCGCCTGGACCGTTTGCCGGAGCGGCAGGCGGCACGGGTGCGGCTGATCCAGGGCTCGCTCGCCTACACCGACACCCGGCTGAAGGGGTACGACGCCGCGGTGCTCAGCGAGGTCATCGAGCATGTCGACCTGCCGAGGCTGCCGGCGCTGGAGTACGCGGTGTTCAAGGCCGCCCGTCCGGGGACGGTCGTGGTCACGACGCCCAACGCCGAGTACAACGTGCGCTGGGAGTCCCTGCCCGCGGGGCACGTGCGGCACGCGGACCACCGGTTCGAGTGGGACCGCGAGCAGTTCGGGGCCTGGGCCAGGCGCGTGGGGCGGCGCTACGGCTACGGCGTCGAGCTGCGTCCCGTGGGCCCGGACGACCCCGAGGTAGGACCGCCCACGCAGATGGCCCTGTTCACCCGTACCGCGGCGGATGGGACCACCCGGCCCGCCTCCGACGCGTCCACGACAGCACCGTCCGCGACCGCACCACCCACGACCGCACCCTCCGCGACCGCACCGTCCAGCACCGTCACCACCACCCCCGTCACCACCACCCCCGTCACCCCCGTCACCAAGAGAGAGGAGGGCACACGATGACGAGCGACCGCACCGCCCTCGGCGTGCCCGACCTGTCCCTCGTGGTCCTCGTCGGCACCACCGGATCCGGCAAGTCCACCTTCGCGCTGCGCCACTTCGCGCCCACCGAGGTCCTGTCCTCGGACTTCTTCCGCGCACTGGTCGCGGACGACGAGAACGACCAGTCGGCGACGCCGGACGCCTTCGAGGTCCTGCACTACGTAGCGGGCAAGAGGCTCGCCGCGGGGCGGCTGACCGTCGTGGACGCGACCAATGTCCAGGCGGAGTCCCGTCGGCGGCTCGTGGCGCTGGCCCGTGAGTACGACGTGCTGCCCGTGGCCATCGTGCTCGACATCCCGGAGAAGGTGTGCGCGCAGCGCAATGCCGGGCGCCCCGACCGCGCGGACCTGCCCGGGCATGTGCTGCCGCGCCAGCGACGCGAGCTGCGCCGCTCGATCGCCTCGCTCCAGCGCGAGGGCTTTCGTAAGGTCCACCTCCTGCGGAGCGTGGAGCAGGTCGAGGCCGCCGAGATCGTGCTGGAGAAGCGGTACAACGACCTTCGGCACCTCACCGGCCCCTTCGACATCGTGGGTGACATCCACGGCTGCCGGGAGGAGCTGGAGGCGCTTCTCGCCCGCCTCGGCTACGAGTTCACCCGGGACGCGCGACGGCGGGCGGTCGGCGCCCGGCACCCCGGCGGACGCACCGCCGTGTTCGTCGGGGACCTGGTGGACCGGGGGCCGGACAGCCCAGGAGTCCTGCGCCTGGTGATGGGCATGGTGGCCGAGGGGCACGCGCTCTGTGTTCCGGGCAACCACGAGAACAAGCTCGGCCGCTACCTCAAGGGCCGCAAGGTCCAGCACACGCACGGTCTCGCCGAGACCGTCGAGCAGCTCGCCGTCGAGAGCGAGGGTTTCCGGGCGGAGGTGGCCGAGTTCATCGAGTCGCTGGTGAGCCACTACGTGCTCGACGGCGGCAGGCTGGTGGTCTGCCACGCCGGTCTGCCGGAGAAGTACCACGGCCGCACCTCCGGCAGGGTGCGCTCGTTCGCCCTGTACGGGGACACCACCGGTGAGACCGACGAGTACGGCTTGCCCGTGCGCTACCCGTGGGCCGAGGACTACCGGGGGCGGGCCGCGGTGGTCTACGGCCACACGCCGGTGCCGAGCACGTCCTGGATCAACAACACCATCTGCCTCGACACCGGGTGCGTCTTCGGGGGGCGGATGACGGCCCTTCGCTGGCCGGAGCGTGAGCTGGTCGACGTGCCCGCGCGCAAGGTCTGGTACGAGCCGGTACGGCCGCTGGTGCCGGACGCGCCCGGGGGAAGCGAAGGGCGCCCCCTCGACCTGGGCGATGTGACCGGGCGGCGCGTGGTCGAGACGTCGCGGCACGGCCGCGTTGCCGTGCGGGAGGAGAACGCCGCCGCGGCGCTGGAGGTGATGAGCCGCTTCGCCGTGGACCCGCGGTGGCTGGTGTACCTCCCGCCGACCATGGCGCCGTGCGCCACCTCGCGGGAGGACGGCTTCCTGGAGTACCCGGACGAGGCGTTCGAGGCCTTCCGGGCCGAGGGCGTGGCCAGGGTGGTGTGCGAGGAGAAGCACATGGGCTCGCGGGCCGTTGTGCTCGTGTGCCGGGACGCGGAGACGGCACGGGAGCGCTTCGGGGTCCTGGACGGTACGACCGGCGCGGTGTACACGCGCACCGGCCGACCGTTCTTCGACGACGCGGAGGTCACCGAGGAGGTTCTGGCGCGCCTTCGCCGGGCGGTCGACGGAGCCGGCCTCTGGGGAGAGCTCGCCGACCGGGCTCCGGGCTCCCCGGGTAGGGGCGCCCCGGCCGCCGGCTCCGCCCCGGCCGCCGGCTCCGCCCCGGCCGCCGGCTCCGCCCCGGCCGCCGGCTCCGCCCCGGCCGCCGGCTCCGCCCCGGCCGTGCCCGCCCCCGGCGGCTGGCTCCTGCTCGACGCCGAGTTGCTGCCGTGGTCGCTCAAGGCGTCCGGGTTGCTGCGCAAGCAGTACGCGGCCGTGGGGGCGGCGGCGCGGGCGGTCTTCCCGGCAGCGCTGTCCGCCCTGGAGGCTGCCGCGGAGCGCGGAGTCGAGGTCGCGGGACTGCTGGAGCGGCAGCGTGAGCGGGAGGCGGACGCGTCGGCGTTCCGGGATGCCTACCGGCGCTACTGCTGGACGGTCGACGGGCTGGACGGGGTGCGCCTGGCACCGTTCCAGCTCCTGGCGGCCCCCGGGCGCAGTCTGGCGCTCGGCCCCCATGACGAGCAGCTGGCCTGGATCGACCGGCTGGTGGAGGCCGACCGGGCCGCCGCGCACACCGACGGCAGACCGCCTCTGCTCATGCGCACGGCGCGGTTGCCGGTGGACACCGGCGACCCCGCCTCCACGGCGGCCGGGACGAAGTGGTGGCTCGACCTGACCACCGCGGGCGGTGAGGGCATGGTGGTCAAGCCCCTCCAGGGGTTCGCCCGTGGTGAGCGGGGAATAGTGCAGCCGGGGATCAAATGCCGTGGCAGGGAGTATCTCAGGATCATCTACGGTCCCGAGTACACCCGGCCCGAGCACCTGGCACGGCTGCGGTCCCGCTCGCTCGGCCACAAGCGCTCGCTTGCCCTGCGCGAGTACGCACTCGGCCTCGAGGCCCTGGACAGACTGGCGGCGGGCGAGCCACTGTGGCGGGTCCACGAGGCGGTGTTCGCCGTGCTCGCACTCGAATCCGAGCCGGTCGATCCCCGCTTGTGACAGGGTCCAGTCGGGCGGCGGCCCCGGCCGCCGCCCGGGACACGTGTCCTGATCGTCTCCCGCGCACAGCCGATCCCGGTAAGGATGGTCAGATGGGTTTCCACGTCGATTCCGAGGCCGGACGGTTGCGCCGGGTGATCCTGCACCGCCCCGATCTGGAGCTGAAGCGGCTCACTCCCACGAACAAGGACGCGCTGCTCTTCGACGACGTCCTGTGGGTGCGGCGGGCCCGCGCCGAGCACGACGGGTTCGCGGACGTCCTGCGGGACCGCGGGATCGAGGTGCATCTGTTCGGTGACCTCCTGAGAGAGGCCATGGATGTGCCCAAGGCCCGTGATCTCGTGCTGGACCGCGTCTTCGACGAGAACGAGTACGGACCGCTGGCGGTGGACCATCTGCGGGAGGTCTTCGCCGGACTGCCCTCCGACGTCCTGACCGACCACCTCGTGGGAGGGATGACCAAGCGGGAGTTCCTGGACCGGGCCGGTGAGCCGACCTCGGTGCGCTTCCACGTCATGGACCTGGACGACTTCCTGCTGGCGCCGCTGCCCAACCACCTGTTCACCCGCGACACCTCGGCCTGGGTCTACGACGGCGTGAGCATCAACGCCATGCGCTGGCCCGCCCGCCAGCGCGAGACCGTGCACTTCGAGGCGATCTACCATCACCACCCGCTCTTCGCGGACGCCGGCTTCAACATCTGGTCGCAGGGCCAGGACGCCTACCCGTCCACGATAGAAGGCGGGGATGTGCTGGTGATCGGCAATGGCGCGGTCCTGATCGGCATGAGCGAGCGGACGACGCCGCAGGCGGTGGAGATGCTGGCGCGGGGGTTGTTCCGCCAGGGCTCGGCGCGCAGCATCGTGGCGCTGGACATGCCCAAAGCCAGGCATCTGATGCATCTGGACACGGTGATGACCATGGTGGACGGGGACACCTTCACCAAGTACGCGGGGCTCGGCATGCTGCGCTCGTACACCATCGAGCCGGGTGCGGGCGAGCAGGAGCTGAAGGTCACCGACCACCCGCCGGAGCATATGCACCGCGCTATCGCCGCCGCGCTGGGACTGGACGGGATCAAGGTGCTCGCCGCGACGCAGGATGTGCACTCCGCCGAGCGCGAGCAGTGGGACGACGGCTGCAATGTCCTCGCGATCGAGCCCGGGGTCGTGGTGGCCTACGAGCGCAATGTGACGACCAACACCCATCTGCGCAAGTGCGGGGTGGAGGTCATCGAGATCCCCGGCAGCGAACTGGGCCGGGGCAGGGGCGGCCCGCGCTGCATGAGCTGTCCCATCGAGCGGGACCCCGTGCCATGAACCCTCGGCACCCGAGGACATGAACCCTCGGCACCCGAGGACCGAGGGATGAGACAGACCGGGGGCTCTGTATATAAATGCTGAGCATCGTATAGACTTCCGGTCTCAGTAATTCCGCAGCAAGGAGTCACCAGTCATGCCCGTCGATCTGCGCCGCCGGAGCTTCCTGAAGGAGCTGGACTTCACTCCCGAGGACTTCCGCTTCCTGATCGACCTCGCGGCCCGGCTCAAGGCGGAGAAGCGTGCCGGTACCGAGCGGCGGCGGCTCACCGGTCGGAACATCGCGTTGATCTTCGAGAAGACCTCGACGAGGACGCGCTGCGCCTTCGAGGTCGCCGCCTACGACCAGGGCGCGGCCGTGACCTGCCTCGATCCCGCCGGGTCCCAGATGGGGCACAAGGAGTCCACCAGGGACACCGCCCGAGTCCTCGGCCGGATGTACGACGGCATCGAGTACCGCGGCTTCGACCAGGAGGTCGTGGAGGAACTGGCCGAATACGCCGGCGTCCCCGTGTGGAACGGCCTCACCGACGCCTGGCACCCCACTCAGATGCTGGCCGACATGCTCACCGTCTCCGAGCACGCCGGAAAGCCGCTCGACGAGGTCACGCTCGCCTACCTCGGCGACGCCCGCAGCAACATGGGCAACTCCCTCGCCGTGGCCGGCGCCATGCTCGGCCTCGACATCCGCCTCGTCGCTCCCGAGCAGCTGTGGACCGACGAGAAAGTCGTGGACCAGGCCCGGGTCATCGCCGCGAGGACCGGTGCCCGGGTCACCCTGACCGAGGACGTGGAGGACGGGGTGCGCGGAGCCGACTTCGTCTACACCGACGTCTGGGTCTCCCTCGGCGAGCCCAAGGAGGTGTGGGACGAGCGCATCGGGCTTCTGCGGCCCTATGCCGTCACCATGGACGTCCTGCGCGCCACGGGGAACGCCGATGTGAAGTTCATGCACTGCCTTCCGGCCTTCCACGACCTGGGCACCAGCATCGCCCGGGACCTCCACGCCCGCACCGGGCTGACCTCGCTGGAGGTCACCGACGAGGTCTTCGAGTCCGACCGCTCCGTCGTCTTCGACCAGGCGGAGAACCGGCTCCACACCATCAAGGCGCTCCTCGTGGCCACGCTCGCCGACGACGGCACCGGGCTGTGACGGCACCGGGCTGTGACGGCACCGGCTGTGACGGAACCGGGCTGTGACCGCGCCGGGCTGTGACGGACCGGGGTCTGACCGCGCCGAGCGCTGACTGCGCCGAGCTGTGGCGGCATCCCGAGGGGCGGGTCAGAGCCCGAGCGGGCCGGACTCCCGCTCGGTGCAGCGGTGGCGGAAGCGTTCCACGCGGTCGCCGCCCGTGTCGAAGGCTCTCGCACGTCGTTCGCCAGGCTTATATCGCACTGGTGACGACAGTCACGTCCCGGTGATACCTTCGCGTTCATGAGCCCCTACCGAGGATCGGTCCCGTTCACCGAGGAGTGGCGGCACTTCCGCCTCGAGCGGCAGGGCGGCGTCGTGACCGTCACCCTCGACCGACCGGACAAGCTCAACGCGCTCACCTTCGACTCCTACGCTGACCTGCGCGACCTCCTGCTCGAACTGCCCCAGCGGGGCGACACCCGGGTGCTGGTGCTGCGCGGGCAGGGCCGGGGCTTCTGCTCGGGCGGGGACGTGGACGAGATCATCGGGGCCACGCTGGAGATGCGCCCCGACGAGCTGCTGGACTTCACCCGGATGACCGGCCAGGTGGTCAAGGCGGTGCGCGAGTGCCCGCTGCCCGTGATCGCCTCGATCCACGGCATCGCGGCGGGCGCGGGCTCGGTGCTGGCGCTGGCCGCGGACTTCCGGGTGGTGGCCCGCTCGGCCCGGTTCGCCTTCCTCTTCACCAAGGTGGGCCTCGCCGGCGCGGACATGGGCGCCGCGTACCTGCTGCCGCGCCTGGTCGGGCTCGGCAACGCCACCAAGCTCCTCATGCTCGGCGACACCATCGGCGCCGAGGAGGCGGACCGGTACGGACTGGTGAGCGAGTTGGTGGACGACGACGGGCTGGACGAGGCGACGGGCGCCCTCGCGGCCCGGCTCGCCACGGGACCGGCGTTCGCCCACCAGCAGACCAAGGCGCTGCTGACCCAGGAGCTGGACATGCCGCTGGCCGCCTCGGTGGAGCTCGAGGCCGTCACCCAGGCGCTGCTGATGAAGAGCGGCGACTACGCGGAGTTCCACGCGGCGTTCAAGGCCAGGCGCGACCCCAAGTGGGAAGGGCGCTAGCAGCCGCGGCCCGCCGCGGCCGCCGCCCGCCGAAGGCGCCGGGCCAGAAGCCGAAAGCCACCTGAAGGGAGCGAAGGGTTGCGGATCGCGTGCATCGGCGGCGGCCCCGGAGGGCTGTACTTCGCCGCACTGATGAAGCAGTTGAACCCCGCCCACCGGATCACCGTGTGGGAGCGGAACGCGCCCGACGACACCTTCGGCTTCGGCGTCGTGCTCTCCGACGAGACGCTGGGCGGTATCGAGCACGCCGATCCGGCCGTGTACGCGCGGATGCGGGCGGAGTTCGCCCGGTGGGACGACATCGACGTGCACCACCGGGGCCATGTCGTCACCTCCGGCGGCCACGGCTTCGCGGCGATGAGCCGCAAACGCCTGCTGGCCATCCTCCAGGAGCGCTGCCGTGAACTCCGCGTCGAACTGCGCTTCCGCCAGGAGGCTCCGGGGGCGCACGACCTGGCCGGCGCCTACGACCTGGTGGTGGCCGCCGACGGAGTGCACAGCGCGACCCGGGGGGCGTTCGCGGACGCCTTCGGACCGCGGCTGACGAGCCACCGCTGCAAATACATCTGGTTCGGCACCGACCTGGTCCTCGACGCCTTCCGCTTCCACTTCGCGCGCACCGCGGCGGGGTTGATGCAGGTTCACGGCTACCCCTACAGCGCCGACGCCAGCACCTTCATCGTGGAGATGCGCGAAGAGGTGTGGCGGGCCGCCGGACTGGACGCGGCCGACCCCGTGGGAGCCTGCGAGAAGCTGTTCGCCGACGTCCTCGACGGCCACCGCCTGCTCGGCAACAACAGCCGCTGGATCGACTTCACCACAGTGCGCAACGACACCTGGCGGCACCGCAATGTCGTCCTGCTCGGCGACGCAGCGCACACCGCCCACTTCTCCATCGGCTCCGGCACTAAGCTCGCCATGGAGGACGCCCTCGCCCTCGCCGCCTGCCTGCACGAGCAGGACGGGCTCGGCGCCGCCCTGTCCGCCTACGAGGAGGAGCGGCGCCCCGTCGTGGCCTCCACCCAACGGGCCGCGCAGGCAAGCCTGGAATGGTTCGAGAACCTCGCCCAGTACGCCGAGCAGCCGCCCCTCCAATTCGCGTTCAACCTCCTCACCCGCAGCCGCAGGGTCACCCACGACAATCTGCGCCTGCGCGACCCCGGGTTCACCGAGGAGGTGGAACGGTCCTTCGGCGCGTCTCCCGGCACACCGCCGATGTTCACGCCGTTCTCCCTGCGCGGACTCACCCTGCGCAACCGCGTGGTCGTCTCACCCATGGACATGTACTCGGCCGTGGACGGCACTCCGGACGACTTCCACCTCGTCCACCTCGGCGCCCGTGCCCTCGGCGGCGCCGGCCTGGTGATGACGGAGATGGTCTGCGTCAGCCCGGAAGGCCGGATCACGCCCGGCTGCACAGGGATGTACACCTCCGAGCACGAGAGGGCATGGCGCCGGATCACCGACTTCGTGCACGAGCGCAGCGGCGCGGCGATAGGCCTCCAACTGGGCCACTCGGGGCGCAAGGGCTCCACGAAACCGATGTGGGACGGCATCGACGAGCCGCTGCCCGAGGGCAACTGGCCGGTGGTCGCCCCCTCAGCGCTGCCGTACCGGCCGGGCGTCAACCAGGTGCCGCACGAGCTGACCGTCGACGAGCTCGCCGCGGTCAAGCGCCGGTTCACCGAGTCGGCACGTATGGGCGCGAGGGCCGGCTTCGACCTCCTGGAACTGCACTGCGCCCATGGCTATCTGCTCTCCAGCTTCGTCTCGCCGGTGACCAACCGGCGCACCGACGGCTACGGAGGAACACTCGCCGCCCGGCTGCGCTTTCCACTGGAGGTCCTGGACGCGGTCCGCGAGGTGTGGCCGAAGGACCTGCCGGTGAGTGTGCGCATCTCCGCCACCGACTGGGCGGAGGGCGGGCTCACGGCGGACGACGCGGTCGAGGTGGCCAGGGCGTTCGCGGCGCACGGCGCCGATCTGATCGACGTCTCGACCGGTCAGGTCACCCCGGACGAGCGGCCGGAGTACGGGCGCTCGTACCAGACCCCCTTCGCCGACCGGATCCGCAACGAGGCCGGGGTCCCGGTCGTGGCCGTCGGCGCGATCTCCTCCTACGACGACGTCAACTCCCTCGTCCTGGCCGGGCGTGCGGACCTCTGCGCCCTGGCCCGGCCCCATCTGTACGACCCCAACTGGACGCTGCACGCGGCCGCCGAGCAGGGGTACACCGGGCCGGGCGCCCTGTGGCCGGTCCAGTACGCGGCGGGCAGCCGCAAGCCGCAGACCGGACGCATCGACGGCCCCAAACCCCGCCTTCAGCTCATCCGCGACGGCGCCCCCGTCACGCGCCACCGCCGCTGGCGGCCCCGGCCGGCTCCACCGTCGCCCTGAGCTCGGCGTGTGCTGCACGTTCACCCGGTCACTCCGGATCGCGCAGCCGGAAGCGCTGGAGCTTGCCGGTGGCCGTGCGGGGCAGGGCGTCGAGGAACGCTATCTCGCGCGGGCATTTGAACGGCGTCATCTCGGCCTTGGCGAACTCCCGCAGCGCCCGCACGGTCTCCTCGTCCCGGCGCACCCCGTCCCGCAGGACGACGAACGCCTTGACTATGCGGCCGCGTTCCTCGTCCGGCTTGCCGACGACGGCGGCCTCGCGCACGTCCGGGTGGCGCAGCAGCGCCTCCTCCACCTCCGGCCCGGCGATGTTGTACCCGGCGGAGATGATCATGTCGTCGGCCCGTGCCTGGTAGTGGAAGTATCCCTCGCAGTCCCGGACGTAGGTGTCGCCGGTGACGTTCCAGCCGTCGCGCACGTACTCGCTCTGACGCGGATCGCCGAGGTAGCGGCAGCCGGTGGGGCCCTGGACGGCGAGCAGCCCCGGCTGCCCGTCCGGGACCTCGCGGCCGTCGGTGTCCACGATCCTCGCCCGGTAACCGGGGACGGGCACCCCCGTCGCGCCGGGTCTCGCGCCCTCGTCGGCGGCGGATATGAAGATGTGCAGCATCTCGGTGGCCCCGATGCCGTTGATGATCCGCAGCCCGGTCCGCTCGTGCCAGGAGTGCCAGGTGCCGGAGGGCAGGTTCTCGCCTGCGGAGACACAGCGGCGCAGGCTGGAGACGTCGTGCCCGTCGTTCCCGTCGCCGTGCCCGTCGAGCCGCCCGAGCATGGCCCGGTAGGCGGTGGGGGCGGTGAACAGCACGCTCACCCGGTGCCGTTCGACGGCCTCCAGCAGTGTGTCCGGGCTCGCCCGCTCCAGCAGGAGGGTGCTGGCCCCGGCCCGCAGCGGGAAGACCACCAGGCCGCCGAGCCCGAAGGTGAAGCCCAGCGGAGGGCTCCCGGCGAACAGGTCGTCCTCGCGTGGCCGCAGCACATGGCGCGAGAAGGTGTCCGCGATCGCCAGCACATCCCGGTGGAAGTGCATACAGCCCTTGGGCCGTCCGGTCGTGCCGGAGGTGAACGCGATCAGGCACACATCGTCCGCGGACGTGTCCACCGCCGGGAAGGCGGCGTCCGGTTCCCCCTCGGCGAGCCGGACCAGGTCGTCGGGGCCCTCGCCTCCGAACAGCACGGTCGTCAGGCCCGGGATCCCCGCCTTGGCCAGGTCGTCGGCGGACCGCGCGTCGCACAGGGCGTGCCGCACCCCCGCGATCTCGGCGATGGTGGACAGCTCACGGGCACGCTGGGCGGCGAGGACCGTGACCGCCACCGCCCCGGCCTTCATCACCGCGAACCAGGAGGCCACCAGCCAGGGTGTGGAGGGGCCGCGCAGAAGCACCCGGTTGCCCGGCACCACGCCCATGTCCTCCACCAGCACCCGCGCCACCCTGTCGCTGCGCTCGCGCAGCTGTCCGTAGCTCCACACCTGGCCATCGGCGGTGCGCAGGCAAGGACGGTCGGCGCCGAATCGTTCCGCCGCCCGGTCCAGCAGCTCCACACCGCAGTTGAGCCGGTCCGGGTAGCGCAGCTCCGGGAGGTCGAAGACGAGCCGCGGCCACTGGTCCTCGGGCGGGAGGCTGTCGCGCGCGAAGGTGTCGAGGTGGGCGGACGGGTTCAACTTCATGGCGTTCATGCGCTGCGCCCCCTTGTCCGGGCGGCCGCGGTGGGCGGCACCCGGAGTCGAGCAGGTCCGGTGGAGGGGTTGGTCCGGCCTTGCTGAGCCTGCCCACACAGTAACGTGATGGTGACGACAGTCAACGGTGCGAGATATCAATGCTTCAGTGACCTTCCGACCCGAGGGGTGCCGATGGACCGTCAGGACCGTCGAGAGTGGTGTGCGCACGTGAGGGAGCTGGGGGAGTCGGCGCTGGCGCCCCTGGCGCGGGCGGGTGAGCCGGGGAAGGTCAACCGCCCCCTCATCGAGGAGCTGGGCCGCCTCGGGCTGCTGGCCCGGGTCTTCCCCGACAAGGGGGCGGCGCCCGCCGTCGACCTGTGCCTGCTGCGCGAGTCGCTGGCCAGGGTCTGCACGGAGGCGGAGACCGCCTTGGCGCTCCAGGGGCTCGGCGCCTACCCGGTGCTCCAGGCCGGCAGCGACGAGCAGGTCGCCCGGTGGATTCCGCGGGTCACGGCGGGTCGCGCGGTCCCCGCCTTCGCCCTGACCGAACCCGAGGCGGGCTCGGACGCGGCCGCCCTCGGTCTGGCGGCCGAAAGGGACGGGCGGGGCTGGCGGCTCAGCGGTGAGAAGGTGTGGATCTCCAACGCGCCCGAGGCGGACTTCTACACGGTCTTCGCCCGTACGACGGCCGGTGCGGGCGCCAGAGGCGTGAGCGCGTTCGTCGTGCCCGCCGATCGGCCGGGGCTGTCGGGCGAGCATCTGGAGATGATCGTGCCGCACCCGATCGGGCGGCTGGTCCTGGACGCCGTACCCGTCGGGCCGCAGGACCTGCTGGGGGAGGCCGACCGGGGATTCGCGGTGGCGATGGGGACCCTGAACCTCTTCCGGCCGAGCGTGGGGGCATTCGCCGTCGGCATGGCACAGGCGGCGCTCGACGCGGCCGTGGCGCACGCGGGGGAGCGCAGGGCGTTCGGCGGGGTCCTGAAGGATCTTCAGGCGGTCGGCCACACCCTCGCCGAGATGGCCACCCGGATCGAGGCCGCCCGGCTCCTGGTCATGTCCGCGGCCGAGGCGTACGACGCGGGAGAGCCCGACATCGTGGCGAGGGCGGCGATGGCCAAGCTGTTCGCCACCGAGACCGCGCAGTACGCCGTGGACGCCTCGGTGCAGATCCATGGAGCCAGGGCCCTTCGCCGGGGCCATCTGCTGGAGCACCTCTACCGCGAGGTGCGCAGCCCGAGGATCTACGAGGGCGCCAGCGAGGTCCAGCGCACCGTCATCGCGAAGGAGTTGTACCGGCCATGACCGTCGAGCGCGTCAACCCCGAGTCGCTGGCCCCGCCGTCGGGGTTCAGCCACGCCGTGACCGCCACCGGCGGCACCCTGGTCTTCCTGGCCGGCCAGACCGCCCTCGACGGGGAGGGGCGGATCGTCGGCGAAACGCTGCCGGAGCAGTTCCGGCGAGCCCTGGCGAACCTCCTCACGGCGCTGGAGGCCGCGGGCGGCTCCCCGGCGAACCTGGTGCGCGTCACGGTCTACGCCACCGACCCCGGTGACTACCGCGCCCACGCCGCCGAACTCGGCCGCGTCTGGCGCGACTCGGCGGGGCGCGACTACCCGGCGATGGCCCTGATCGGCGTGACCCGGCTGTGGGACGAGGAGGCTCTGGTCGAACTGGACGGAATCGCCGTCCTGACATAACGAGGACTTATGTCGTAAAGCCTTCAACCAAGTCCCTTCCCGCTCTACAGTGCTGCCCTCCCGCTGCACCGGAGCGTCCGGCCGTCTTGGTTCGCGACGGCGAGCGGGATCCCGCGTGGACACCGAGTCGCGCAGGGCGGAGCCGCACAGCAGTTCGCGTCAGGGGGGACCTGATCATGAGCAATCCGTACTCGCCCGGACCTCAGTGGGGCAATCCACCGCAGCCGCCCGGGACTCCCGGTGCGCCGGGTGGCCGACGCGGTTTCGGCCGCCGCCGGGTGCTCCTGCCCCTGACCGCCTTGCTCGCCCTCCTCATGGGGGTCGGCATAGGCGCGTCGGGGGAGTCCCAGGGCAAGGACACCAAGCCCGCGGCGGCGTCCGCGCGCCCGGCGCCCACGGTCACCGCGACCGTCACCGCCTCGCCCGACCCGGCGCCCGAGGTGACCGTGACGGCCACCGAGAGCGTCAAGGTCAAGGTGACCGCGACGAAGACCGTCACCGCGCGCTCGGGGGTGGGCTCCGGCTCCGGCTCGGGCGGTTCGAGTTCGGGAGGCTCGGGCTCGGTCTCGGGCGGTTCGAGTTCGGGCGGTTCGAGTTCGGGGGGCTCCGGCGGCTCGGACAACACCGGCGGGGCGTCCGCGCGGTGCAACGACGGGACGCTGTCCTACTCCCACCACCGCCGGGGCACCTGCTCCCACCATGGAGGCGTCGCGGTCTGGTTGAAGAACCTGCCCGCCTGAGACGCCTTCGCCGAACCCCTTCGGAACACCCTTTCAACCGCTCGTCCGGGAGCCCGCTCCCGGACGAGCGGCATGTCCTGACGCGGATTGGCCGAGCCGACCCTTGACAGCCACTGTCATGCTGCGTGCAATATATTGCATGCCAGTTCCGCAGAGCCGAGGGCTCGTCTCCAGGTCACTCCTCCGAGAGAACGCCTACCGGGCGATCCGCGACGCGATCGTCGACGGCACCCTCGCGCCCGGCGAGCGGCTCAACGACACCGACCTGGTGAACTGGCTGGGCGTCAGCCGCACCCCCGTGCGGGAGGCGCTCACCCGCCTGGAGCACGCGGGCCTGGTGCACACCAAGCCCGGCCGCTACACCATCGTCAGCCCGCTGGACATCCGCGCCGCGCGCGCCGCCCAGTCGGTGACGGCCGCCATGCACGAGGTCGCCGTCCGTGAGGCACTGCCCAATCTGTCCACCGCGGAGCTGGACGCCATGCGCGAGGCCAACCGGCGCTTCGCCGACGCCCTGCGCCGCAACGATGTCGACGCCGCCATCGCCGCCGACGACGACTTCCACGGCGTACCGGTCACAGCGAGTGCCAACCAGGCGGTGCGGACCGTCCTCGAGCAGTTCACCCCGGTACTGCGGCGCGTGGAGCGGCTGCGCTTCTCCTCGCTCGGCGGTCGGAGCTCGGTCGCGCAGCACGAGAGGATCATCGCTCTGTGCGAGGCGGGGGACGTCGAGGGCGCGGTCGCCGCCACCCGTGCCAACTGGCAGACCCTGGTGCCCCTGCTCGACACCCTCGACGACGACGACGCCGCCACCGACGAGACCGGAGCCGGTACCCCTTCCCGTCCCTGATTCCCGTTCCTGGCCACCGCCTTCCGCTTCCACCGGCGGCGCCACCGCGTACCGGTCACTCCCACCGCCCGCCGGGCCGCTCACTCCCGCCGCTCACTCCCGCCGGTCACCCCAAGGAGCCCTGGATGCCCCTCGCCGACTTCGAGCGCTTCCCCCTGCTGTTCGGCCCCAGTCCCGTCCATCCCCTCGACCGGCTCAGCGGCCACCTCGGCGGCGCCCGCGTCTGGGCCAAGCGGGAGGACTGCAACAGCGGCCTGGCCTACGGCGGCAACAAGACCCGCAAGCTGGAGTACCTGATCCCCGACGCCCTGGCCGAGGGCGCCGACACCCTGGTCAGCATCGGCGGTGTCCAGTCCAACCACACCCGGCAGGTGGCGGCCGTCGCCGCCAGGCTCGGTCTCAAGGCCGTCCTGGTGCAGGAGAAGTGGGTGGACTGGCCCGATTCCGTCAACGACAAGGTCGGCAACATCCTGCTCTCCCGGATCATGGGCGCGGACGTCCGTCTGGACAGCGCGGGATTCGGGATCGGCTTCAAGGACAGCTGGCACCAGGCCCTCGAGGATGTGAAGGCGGCCGGAGGCACCCCCTACGCGATACCCGCCGGGGCCTCCGACCACCCGCTGGGCGGCCTGGGCTTCGCCAACTGGGCCTATGAGGTGCGGGAGCAGGAGCGTGAGCTCGGCGTCTTCTTCGACACCATCGTGGTGTGCAGCGTGACCGGCAGCACCCACGCGGGCATGATCGCCGGCTTCGCGGGCCAGGACCGCCCTCGCCGGGTCATCGGCATCGACGCCTCCGCCAAGCTCGCCGAGACCCTCGCCCAGGTGGAGAAGATCGCCCGCAGCACCGCCGAGCTGATCGGCCTCGGCAGGGATCTGCGCGACGACGAGATCACCGTGCTGGAGGGCTGGGCCGGCGACCTCTACGGTGTTCCTGTCGAGTCCACGCTCGAAGCCATCAGGCTCACCGGCAGCCTCGAAGGCGTGATCATCGACCCCGTCTACGAGGGCAAGTCCATGGCCGGACTCATCGACCTCGTCCGCGGCGGCGAGATCCCCAAGGACTCCAATGTCCTCTACGCCCACCTCGGCGGCCAGCCCGCCCTCAACGCCTACAGCGGCGCCTTCTGAGCGGGCCCGCCCCGCCCTCCGCCCGCCGCCTCCCCGGAACGCCGCTTCTCCGAAACGCTGTCCTCCTGACACGACCCCCGAAACGCTGTCCCCCCGAAACGCCCTCACCCCTGGAACACCAGCCCCCGGAAGGGGTCCGCCATGATCGATGCCGTCGAGACGAACGCGCGGGCTCCCACCCCCGTGAGGACTCCCACCACGTCAGGGGATCCGGGGCTCGCCCTGCTGGAGCCGGTGGGGCGAGCCGCTGCTGCCGATCGGTGTCGTCTACGACCAGGTCTTCCCCGCCGACCGCGCCACCGCGCTGGTCACCGTTCTGGACGGGCACCCGCACACCCTGGCCTTCCTCGCCACGGTCAACAAGGCGCCGGTCTCCATGCTGGGCGTCAGCCGCTTCGGCCAGTCCGGCGCCCTGGAGGAGGTCACCGCCACCACGGCGTCCACGCCGACGACATCGTCCGGGCCGCCCTCGACCTGGTCGAGTGACGCCCGCACCCTCCCGCATCACGGCACCGCGGCATGACCTCGCCGGGGCGATGTACTAGAGTTATCTCGACATCGAGATATCTGCCGAGGCGTACCCCGGCCCGGCTCCCCGGCGAGGGGCTCCAAGTAAGGGTTACCTTACCTGATGGCCGCCAGGGCTGTGTCGGCAGGATTGTTGCGGGTACGCGCACATTGATGAAGGAGACTGTCGTGTCGGCGAACAGCTTCGACGCCCGCAGCACGCTGCGTGTGGGCGACGAGTCGTACGAGATCTTCCGGTTGGACAAGGTCGAGGGCGTGGCGCGCCTTCCCTACAGCCTGAAGGTGCTGCTGGAGAACCTCCTGCGCACCGAGGACGGCGCGAACATCACCGCCGATCACATCCGGGCCCTGGCCACCTGGGACGCCAGTGCCCAGCCGAGCGAGGAGATCCAGTTCACGCCCGCCCGCGTGATCATGCAGGACTTCACGGGCGTACCGTGCGTGGTGGACCTCGCCACCATGCGCGAGGCCGTCAAGGAACTGGGCGGGGACCCGTCGCGCATCAACCCGCTCGCCCCCGCCGAGCTGGTCATCGACCACTCGGTGATCGCCGACCGGTTCGGCACCCCGGAGGCGTTCGGCCAGAACGTCGAGCTGGAGTACGGCCGCAACAAGGAGCGCTACCAGTTCCTGCGCTGGGGCCAGACCGCCTTCGACGAGTTCAAGGTCGTCCCGCCCGGCACCGGCATCGTCCACCAGGTCAACATCGAGCACCTGGCCCGCACGGTCATGGTCCGCGGCGGCCAGGCCTACCCCGACACCCTCGTCGGCACCGACTCGCACACCACCATGGTCAACGGCCTCGGTGTCCTGGGCTGGGGCGTCGGCGGCATCGAGGCCGAGGCCGCGATGCTCGGCCAGCCGGTCTCCATGCTCATCCCGCGTGTCGTCGGCTTCAAGCTGACCGGTGAGCTGCCCATCGGCACCACCGCCACCGACCTCGTCCTCACCATCACCGAGATGCTGCGCAAGCACGGCGTCGTCGGCAAGTTCGTCGAGTTCTACGGCGAGGGCGTCAGCGCCGTACCGCTGGCCAACCGCGCCACCATCGGCAATATGTCGCCGGAGTTCGGCTCCACCGCCGCGATGTTCCCGATCGACGGCGAGACGATCAGCTATCTGAGGCTCACCGGCCGCTCCGACCAGCAGATCGCGCTGGTCGAGGCGTACGCGAAGGAGCAGGGCCTGTGGCTCGACCCGGCCGCCGAGCCGGACTTCTCCGAGAAGCTCGAGCTGGACCTGTCCACCGTGGTCCCCTCGATCGCCGGCCCGAAGCGCCCGCAGGACCGCATCGTCCTCGCCGACGCCAAGCAGCAGTTCGCCCTCGACGTGCGCAACTACGTCCTGACCTCCGACCTCGACGAGGCGGGCGTCGAGTCCTTCCCGGCCTCCGACGCCCCGGCCGTCTCCAACGGCATGCCGAGCCACAAGGTCAAGGTCACGGCCCCCGACGGCACGGAGTACGAGCTCGACCACGGCGCCGTCGCCGTCGCCGCCATCACCTCCTGCACCAACACCTCCAACCCGTACGTCATGGTCGCGGCGGCGCTGCTGGCCAAGAAGGCGGTGGAGAAGGGCCTGTCCCGCAAGCCGTGGGTCAAGACCACCCTGGCCCCGGGCTCCAAGGTCGTCATGGACTACTACGACCGCGCCGGGCTCACCCCGTACCTCGACAAGCTGGGCTTCAACCTCGTCGGCTACGGCTGCACCACCTGCATCGGCAACTCCGGCCCGCTCCCGGACGAGGTCTCCAAGGCCGTCAACGACCACGACCTCGCCGTCGTCTCGGTGCTCTCGGGCAACCGCAACTTCGAGGGCCGGATCAACCCCGACGTCAAGATGAACTACCTGGCGTCCCCGCCGCTGGTCGTCGCCTACGCCATCGCGGGCTCGATGAAGATCGACATCACCCGCGAGGCCATCGGCAGCGACACCGACGGCCACCCGGTCTTCCTCACGGACATCTGGCCCTCGGAGCAGGAGGTGGAGGAGGTCGTCGCCTCCGCCATCGGCCAGGAGATGTTCGCCAACGACTACGCCGACGTCTTCGCCGGCGACGCCCAGTGGCAGGCACTGCCCATCCCGACCGGCAACACATTCGAGTGGGACTCCGAGTCCACCTACGTGCGCAAGCCCCCGTACTTCGAGGGCATGACCATGCAGACCACCCCGGTCTCGGACATCGAGGGCGCCCGCGTCCTCGCCAAGCTGGGCGACTCGGTCACCACCGACCACATCTCCCCGGCCGGCGCGATCAAGGCCGACAGCCCCGCGGGCACGTACCTCACCGAGCACGGCGTCGACCGCCGCGACTTCAACAGCTACGGTTCCCGCCGCGGCAACCACGAGGTCATGATCCGCGGCACCTTCGCCAACATCCGGCTGCGCAACCAGATCGCCCCGGGCACCGAGGGCGGCTTCACCCGCGACTTCACCGTCGACGGCGCCCCGGTCTCCACGATCTACGACGCCTCGCAGAACTACCAGGCCGCCGGCGTCCCGCTGGTGATCCTGGCGGGCAAGGAGTACGGCTCCGGCTCCTCGCGCGACTGGGCCGCCAAGGGCACCGCGCTCCTGGGTGTCAAGGCCGTCATCGCCGAGAGCTACGAGCGCATCCACCGCTCGAACCTCATCGGCATGGGCGTCCTGCCGCTGCAGTTCCCCGAGGGTGAGACCGCCGCCTCGCTCGGTCTGACCGGTGAGGAGACCTTCTCCATCAGCGGAGTGACCGCCCTCAACGACGGCGGCATCCCGCAGACGGTCAAGGTCACCACGGACGGCGGCAAGGATTTCGACGCCAAGGTCCGCATCGACACGCCCGGTGAGGCCGACTACTACCGCAACGGCGGCATCATGCAGTACGTGCTCCGTTCGCTCATCCGGAAGTAGCGCCGACCGGGGTGCCGGACGACCGATGAGAACCGGTCGTCCGGCACCCTTCCAAAGCCGCTGGGCCGCAGCCCTTCCGAGGGGTGCGGCCCAGCGGCGTTTCGGTCTCAACTCGGGAAAGACTGGGGGCACGACCGTCTCTGGCCTTGTTTTCTGCATCTCAAGTGGACTATACCTATCCGCGTCGCGGGCCTCGAAAACGTGGCCGGGACGACCGGAATCCGACAGGCCAGAGGCCATCCGGACTCCGTGTCCCCGGGGGGGACGCCAGCATGATCCAGCATCAACTGAGCGCGGTAGGGCCGGCGGAATCCGGTGCACCGCATGAGTCCTGGAGAAGGCGAGGACTTGAGCATGGGATCCGACTTCAACCGCCGCGATCTGATCAAGCGGGCAGTGGCCGTGGGGCTGGTCGCAGCCCCCGCGGCCGGCTTTCTGAGCGCGTGCGCCAGCGGCGGCGGCGACAACGAGAGCAGCGCCAAGGGCAAGAAGACCAAGGACAACCCCTTCGCCGTGGCCAACGGCGCCGGGCTCGACGTGGTCATCTTCAAGGGCGGCTACGGCGATGACTACGCCAGGGCGTTCGAGAAGCTGTACGAGAAGAAGTACAAGGGCAAGACCAGCCACCTCGGTACCCAGGACATCACCGGCAAGCTCCAGCCGCGCTTCAACACCGGCAGCCCGCCGGACGTCATCGACGACTCGGGCGCCAAGCAGATCAAGCTCGACGTTCTGCACAAGAACGGGCAGCTCGCCGACCTCACCCCCCTGCTCGACGCGCCGTACATCGACGACCCGAGCAAGAAGGTCCGGGACGTTCTTCAGCCCGGCACCATCGAGACCGGCTCCTTCGACGGCAAGATGTACTCCCTGAGCTACGTCTACACCGTCTGGGGCCTGTGGTACTCCGGCAAGCTCTTCAAGGACAAGGGCTACACCCCGCCGAAGACCTGGTCGGACTTCATGGCCCTGTGCAAGGAGATCAAGAAGGACGGCACCGCGCCCTTCTGTCACCAGGGCAAGTACCCGTACTACATCAACATCCTGGTGATGGACCTGATCGCCAAGACCGGTGGTCTGGAGTACGTCAAGCGCATCGACTCCCTCGACCCCACCGTGTGGGGCGAAGGCGCCGCCAAGTCCAGCATCGAGGCCGTCTACGAGCTCGTGGACAAGGGCTACCTGCTGCCGGGCACCAACGGCATGACCCACATCGAGTCGCAGACCGCGTGGAACGAGTACAAGGCCGCGTTCATCCCGTCGGGTTCCTGGCTGGAGAACGAGCAGCTCAAGTCCACTCCGCAGGACTTCGACATGAAGTTCCTGCCGGTGCCGACCCTGGACGGCGCCAAGCTGCCGTTCGAGGCCATCCGCGCCGGTGCCGGTGAGCCGTTCATCGTCCCGGAGAAGGCCAAGAACAAGGCCGGCGGCCTGGAGTTCCTGCGGATCATGCTGAGCAAGGAGGCCTCGGGCAAGTTCGCCCAGGCGGCCAACTCCCTCACCGTCCTCAAGGACGGCGTCGGCTCGGACGTCAAGCTGCGTCCGGGCACCCAGTCCACCGTCGAGGTGCTCAAGGCGGCGGGGACCAACACCTTCAACTACAACTACCCCAACACGGCGAGCGAGTTCGACACCGCCGTGCAGAACGCCAGCGGTGAGCTCATGGCGAAGCGCATCAAGCCCGCCGAGTGGCTCAAGCGCGTCAAGGCCGCAGCCGAGAAGGCCAAGAAGGGCTGACCGCAGCCCTGAGTACACGGTCCACCGCGGTCGGCCCCACCCGCCGGCCGCGGTGGGCCCCAGCCTCTTGAGCAGGAGCAGGAGCCATGCGTCACCGCAAGTACCCGTTCATCGCGGGATTCCTCTTCGTCCCAGTGGTGCTGTACGCGGTCTTTGTGATCTGGCCGTACATCCAGACCTTCGGGTACTCCCTGACCGACTGGTCCGGCCAGTCGCAGACCATGAACTTCGTCGGGTTCGACAATTACAGCAAGCTGTTCTCCGACAGTGTGTTCAAGAAGGCCCTCGTCCACAACATGCTGATCCTGGTCTTCCTGCCGGTGATCACCATCCTGCTCGCGCTGTTCTTCGCCTTCATGCTGAACGTGGGCGGGCGCGGCCGCGCCGGGGCGGTCCAGGGAGTGCGGGGCGCAGGCATCTACAAGATCGTCTTCTTCTTCCCCCAGGTCCTGTCCATCGCGATCCTCACGGTGCTCTTCCAGGCCGTGTACCGCAGTGACGAGGGCGGACTGTTCAACGGTGTCCTGGTCAAGCTGGGACTGGAGGACAAGCAGCACCCCATCGAGTGGCTGAACAGTCCCGACCTGGTGCTGTGGTGCATCATCGGCGTGCTGATCTGGGCCGGCGTCGGCTTCTACCTGGTGCTGTTCTCGGCGGCCATGCAGTCCATCCCCAAGGAGATCTACGAGGCGGCGCTGCTCGACGGCGCCCGCCGCGGCCAGACCTTCTTCCGGGTGACCCTGCCCCTGCTGTGGGACAGCGTCCAGACCGCCTGGGTGTACCTGGCCATCGCCGCCATGGACGTCTTCGCGCTCGTGGCGACGCTGACCCCGGGCGCCTACTACGGCGGCGGCCCCGACTTCCACAGCGAGGTCATGGCGACCTACCTGATGCGCAACTTCCTGACCTACGGCAAGAGCGGCTACGCCTGTGCGATGGGCGTTGTGATCCTCTTGCTCACCCTGATCCTGTCCGCCATCACGCTCCGGATCACCCGGCGCGAGCGCATCGAGTTCTGAGCGGGGACGCACGATGACCACACCCATCAAGGAGCCCACCCCCGTCCCGGTGGGAAAGGTGTCCACACCGGTCGGCGCACGCCCGAGGAAGCCGCGGAAGGAGGAGCGCTTCGCCGAGGGCGGCGGCGTTCTGAACGCCTTCTCGCACGGCTTCCTCATCCTCTGGGCGCTCATGATCGTCTTCCCGCTGCTGTGGGTCGTCCTGAGCTCGTTCAAGACCGACAAGCAGATCGGCGGAAGCGCCTGGAGCTGGCCGTCCCACTGGTCGTTCGACGCGTTCAGCCGGGCCTGGGACAAGGGCATCGGCGACTTCTTCGTCAACACCCTCGTCGTCCTGTGCGGCTCGGTCACCCTGACCATGCTCTTCGGCTCGATGGCCGCGTACGTCCTGGCGCGGTACGAGTTCCCGGGCAACCGGGCGCTGTACTACATCTTCGTGGCCGGCGCGATGTTCCCGGTGTACCTGGCGCTGGTGCCGCTGTTCTTCATGGTCAACCGCATGGGGCTGCTCAACAGCTACATCGGCCTGATCCTGGTCTACGTCGCCTACTCGCTGCCCTTCACCGTCTTCTTCCTGCACTCGTTCTTCAGAACGCTGCCCACGGCGGTGCACGAGGCGGCGGTGATCGACGGGTGCTCGCACACCCGGGCGTTCTTCCAGGTCATGGTGCCGATGGCCAAGCCCGGCCTGATCAGCGTCGGCATCTTCAATGTGCTGGGCCAGTGGAACCAGTACATCCTCCCGGTCACCCTCATGCAGCAGCAGAAGAGCGGCGACCCGGACCGGTCGATGCTCGCCCAGGGCCTGGTGAACCTCGCTCTCCAGCAGGGCTACTCGGGTGACTCCCCGGCGCTCTTCGCCGGTATGACCGTCGCCATGGTGCCGGTGCTCGTCGTCTATCTGTCCTTCCAGCGGCAGGTGCAGTCGGGTCTGACTGCCGGGACGCTCAAGTAGTCTTCACACCACAGAATGCGACAAATGGGGCATAGGCCTCATTTGTCGCATTCTGCATGTCCGATCTGATCCTCCGGGCCCCATTTCGGAGGTGAATTGCCCTGGCCCCTTGACGGAACATCACTCCGACGGCTCAGCTTAGACTTCACATGTTGTAGACGACGGAGCCTCAAAGGGCGCGGCTTCGTCCAATGAGGTTGGAGTGGGTTGACCGTGATGGAGACTCCGGGCTCGCAGTCGTCCCTGCACCGGGCGAACCTGGAACGGGTGCTGCGCGCGGTGCGTATGTCCGGTTCGCTGACGCAGGCCGAGATCGCCCGTTCGACGGGATTGTCCGCGGCCACGGTCTCCAATATCGTCCGGGAGCTCAAGGACACCGGGACCGTGGACGTCACGCCGACCTCGTC
Organism: Wenjunlia tyrosinilytica; assembly: GCF_014646055.1. Classification (GTDB taxonomy): domain Bacteria; phylum Actinomycetota; class Actinomycetes; order Streptomycetales; family Streptomycetaceae; genus Wenjunlia; species Wenjunlia tyrosinilytica. The sequence goes on along the minus strand of NZ_BMMS01000016.1, from coordinate 4,982 downwards.
GGGCGGCCGCAGGGCCCGCAGCGTCTCGCTGAGCGGGGATGCCGGCATCGTCGTGGGGGTCGACTTCGGCCACTCCCACCTGCGCGTCGCCGTAGGCAACCTCGCCCACCAGGTGCTCGCCGAGCAGGCCGAGCCCATCGACGTGGACGCCTCGGCCGCACAGGGCTTCGACCGGGCGGAACGGCTGGTCGCGCAGCTGATCGAGGACAGCGGCATCGGTCCGGAGAAGGTACTGGGCGTCGGTCTCGGCGTCCCCGGCCCCATCGACGTGGAATCCGGCGTCATCGGCTCCACGGCGATCCTGCCGGGCTGGGGCGGTATCAATCCGCGCGAGGAGCTCGCCGACCGGCTCGGCATGCCCGTCCACGTGGACAACGACGCCAACCTGGGGGCGCTGGGCGAGCTGGTGTGGGGCAGCGGTCGGGGGCTGAAGGACCTGGCGTACATCAAGGTCGCCAGCGGTGTCGGCGCCGGACTGGTGATCAGTGGGCGCATCTACCGGGGCCCCGGCGGCACCGCCGGGGAGATAGGGCACATCACGCTGGACGAGTCCGGGCCGGTGTGCCGCTGCGGCAACCGGGGCTGCCTGGAGACGTTCACCGCGGCCCGCCACATGCTGGGCCTGCTGGGGGAGAGCCACGGCCCCGGCCTGACCGTGCCCAAGGTGGTGCAGCTGGCCGCCGGAGGCGATCCGGGGTGCCGCAGGGTCATCTCCGACGCCGGGCGCCACATCGGCATGGGGGTGGCGAACCTGTGCAACCTGCTCAATCCCCGGCGTGTCATCCTGGGCGGCGATCTGGCCGAGGCGGGGGAACTGGTGCTCGCCCCGATCAGGGAGTCCGTGGCCCGTTACGCCATCCCGAGCGCGGCGCGGCAGCTCTCGGTCGTGCCCGGAGCGCTGGGCAGTCGCGCCGAGGTTCTGGGTGCTTTGGCTCTGGTATTGAGCGAAATGGGCGATTCCACGCTTCTTGAATCGACCGGAGAGCCCGTTCCCGAGGCACAATCAGGACATCGGCGGCAAGGTGCCCTGAAGGCGCTCCCCTAGCGGATGTTCGCGTCCGGGGGAGGGTGGCTGGAGGATGTCTTCAGGTAGATAACGAATCAGCTCGTTTCCGCGTCGTTAAGTTTTTACTTCTTGACGCCATGGTGGAGGGCGGAGTTGACTTCGCTGCAACCTCGGCCGCGACGGAGCGGCCCAGTCAGGGAGGTCCTCGTTCGTGAACACCCATATGCGTCGTGCCGCGCTCGTTGTGGCGGCGGTGTCCATGGCCGCCGGTCTTGCGGCCTGTGGTAGCGCCAAGGAGTCGGGCAGCAACACCGGAAACGGTTCCGGCGACAAGAAGGACCAGGCGCTGACCATCGGCCTGCTCCTCCCGGAGAACCAGACCGCGCGCTACGAGAAGTTCGACCGGCCGCTGATCGAGAAGAAGATCAAGTCGCTGTGTCCGGACTGCAAGGTCCTGTACGCCAACGCCAAGCAGGACGCCTCGGCCCAGCAGCAGCAGGTCGACACCATGATCACCAAGAAGGTCAACGCCCTGATCCTGGACTCGGTGGACTTCAAGTCCATCGCCAGCTCCGTGAAGAAGGCCGACGCCGCGGGCATCCCGGTCATCGCGTACGACCGCCTGGCTCAGGGCCCGATCAAGGGCTACACGTCCTTCGACAACGAGCAGGTCGGCAAGGTCCAGGGCAAGGCCCTGCTCGAGGCCCTCGGCGCCAACGCCTCCAAGGGCCAGATCGTCATGGTGAACGGCGACAAGGGCGACCCCAACGCCGCCTTCTTCAAGCGCGGCGCGCACTCCGAGCTCGACGGCAAGGTCAAGATCGGCAAGGAGTACGACACCGTCGGCTGGGCCCCGGACGAGGCCAACAAGAACGCCAAGGGCGCCATCTCCTCCCTCGGCAAGAACAACATCGTCGGCTTCTACTCGGCCAACGACGGCATGGCCGGCGGCATCATCACCGCCCTCAAGGCGGCCGGCTACTCCAAGCTCCCCCCGGTCACCGGCCAGGACGCCGAGCTCGCGGGTGTGCAGCGCATCGTCACCGGTGAGCAGTACATGAGCATCTACAAGCCGTACCAGCCGGAGGCAGACGCCGCCGCCGAGATGGCCGTCGCCGCCGCCCGCGGCCAGAAGCTCGACACGGTCGCCAAGGACACGGTCGACAGCGACACGACCAAGGGCATCCCCGCGGTCGTCATCGCGCCGATCGCCCTGACGCAGAAGAACATCAAGGACACTGTGGTCAAGGACGGTCTCTACACGATCGACGAGATCTGCACCGCCAAGTACAAGTCCGCCTGCGACAAGATCGGTCTGAAGTAGGCCGCGCCGGCCGCCCTCCAGGCCGCCGTACGCGGCAGGACCCCCCTGAAAGCTGTCCGGCGCCTCGCCCCCACCTTTCATACCCCGCTGCCGGGGGAGGGGCGCCGGACGGTCGACCAAGTTCACACCAACTGCATCTGCATAGCCTCCGCGCCTCCCAGAGCGCGCGGGCATCCCCCGCCGGTCAGGCGGCGAAGGAGATGGTCAACGTGTCCGCTACGCCCGTGCTGGCGTTGCGCGGGATCTCCAAGCGGTTCGGTGCCGTACAGGCGCTCACCGATGTCGAACTGGAGATCCATGCCGGAGAGGTCGTCGCCCTGGTGGGCGACAACGGTGCCGGCAAGTCCACCCTGGTGAAGGTCATCGCGGGCGTCGGCCCGGCCGACGACGGCGTCATCGAGTGGGAGGGACGGCCGGTCCAGGTCGCCCGGCCCCACGACGCCCAGCACCTCGGCGTCGCCACCGTGTACCAGGACCTCGCTCTGTGCGACAACCTCGACGTCGTCGGGAACCTCTTCCTCGGCCGGGAGATCCGCCGCTTCGGCGTTCTGGACGAGGTCGAGATGGAGCGCCGCTCCCGTGAACTGCTGAACACGCTGTCCATCAGGATCCCGAGCGTGCGCATCCCGATCGCCTCGCTCTCGGGCGGACAGCGGCAGACCGTCGCCATCGCGCGTTCCCTGCTCGGCGAGCCCAAGGTCGTCATCCTCGACGAGCCCACCGCCGCGCTCGGTGTCGAGCAGACCGCGCAGGTCCTCGACCTCGTCGAGCGGCTGCGCGAGCGCGGCCTCGGCGTGATCCTCATCAGCCACAACATGGCGGACGTCAAGGCCGTCGCCGACCGGGTGGGCGTGCTCCGCCTCGGCCGGAACAACGGCTTCTTCGACGTCCGGTCCACCTCTCAGGAAGAGATCATCGCGGCCATCACCGGCGCCACGGACAACGCCGTGACCCGTCGCAGGGCCCGCAGCCCGGAGGCTTCGAAGTGAGCGCCAAGATGACCAAGGAACCGTCCGGCCAGGGCCGCCACGCGGTGGACGCCCCGCCCGCCGCCGCCAACGCGGTGCATCCGGTCGACCCCCGCCTGCTGGTCCGCCAGCAGGGCTTCAAGGGGTATCTGACCGAGTCCCTGCGCAAGCTCCGCAGCGGTGAGCTCGGCTCGCTGCCGGTAGTGCTGGGGCTGGCCATCATCTGGGCGATCTTCCAGATCAAGGACTCCGCGTTCCTGTCCGCGGAGAACCTGTCCAACCTCTCCATCAACATCGTCGGCACCGGCCTGATCGCCGTGGGCATCGTCTTCGTGCTGCTGCTCGGCGAGATCGACCTGTCGGTCGGCTCGGTCAGCGGTCTGTCCGCCGCCATCTTCGCCGTGCTCAACGTCAACCAGGGCATGCCCGAGTGGCAGGCGGTCCTGGTGGCCATCGGCTCCGGGGCGTTGATCGGCGTGGTCCAGGGCTTCTTCTTCGCCAAAGTCGGTGTGCCCGCCTTCGTCGTCACCCTGGCCGGTCTGCTCGCCTGGAACGGCCTGATGCTCCAGGTGCTCGGCTCCAGCGGCACCATCAACATCGACGACTCCGGCTTCGTGGCCAAGCTGACCAGCTACTACTTCACCGATGTCGGCGCGGCCTACGGTCTGGCCGCCGCCGCGGTCCTGCTGTACTTCCTGACCGCGTTCTCCGACAACCGGCGCCGGGCCAGGGCAGCGATCCCCAGCCGCCCGACGAGCGAGATCGTCCTGCGCACGGTGGGGCTGGCCGTCCCCACCTTCCTGGCCGCCTATGTCCTCAACCAGTACAAGGGCCTTCCCCTGGCGCTGCTGATCTTCCTCGCCGTGATCGTCCTGCTGGAGTTCGTGCTCCGCCGCACCCCCTACGGACGCAAGATCTTCGCCCTGGGCGGCAGTGTGGAGGCGGCCAGCCGCTCCGGCATCAACGTCGCCCGTGTGCGGATCTCGGTCTTCGCGATCTCCGGCGGCATGGCCGCCATCGGCGGTCTGTTCATCGCCTCGCAGATCGCCGCGGCCAACCAGAGCGCCGGTGGGGGCAACCTGCTGATGAACGCCATCGCGGCCGCCGTCATCGGCGGTACCAGCCTCTTCGGTGGACGCGGGAGCACCTGGTCTGCGCTGCTCGGCTCCCTGGTGATCGGCTCGATCAGCTCCGGCATGGCGCTGCTCGGTGTCGCCGCGGCGGTCAACTTCATGATCACCGGTGCGGTGCTGCTGGCCGCGGCCGTGATCGACTCGATCTCCCGCCGTACCCAGAAGGTGTCCGGACGCGCCTGACGACCCCTCGCGCGCCCCGCGCGTGCCACACCGGTGCCCGGCCGGGAGGACCGCCTCCCGCGCCGGGCACCGGCGTGCGCTCACTCACACGGGACACGCCTGACCCGGCTGTTTCGGGCACGGAACATTAGACTCGTCGGACCGGCCACGGCCGGAACTGCTCGACAGGGGGCGACGACGTCCCGGGAAGCTCGAAGAAGGAGGCACGGGTGGCGCTGCTGACCCGTATTCGTGAACCGCGCGATCTCGACCGGCTCACCCCCGAGCAGTTGGAGGAGCTTGCCCGGGAGATCCGGGTGTTCCTGGTCGAGGCGGTGTCGCGGACGGGTGGTCACCTGGGGCCGAATCTGGGCGTGGTGGAGCTGACG
>NZ_BMMS01000015.1 GCF_014646055.1 Wenjunlia tyrosinilytica | reverse complement strand
GGCGTTTCCCTTCCTCCGCCCAAGGCGCCCCCCGCCTCCACCCAAGGCACCCCTTCCTCCGCCGAAGGCGTTTCCCTTCCTCCACCGAAGGCGCCCCCTTCCTCCGCCCAAGGCGCCCCTTCCTCCGCCGAAGGCGCCCCGTTCCTCCACCGAAGGCGCCCCTTCCTTCGCCGAGGGCGTTCCCTTCCTCTCCTCCATCGAAGGCGCGCCTTCGGCGCGGGGCCCGCCGCGCTCCCCCGGTACTCCTGTGCGCTCGAGTGTGCGCTGTCGTGCCGGGGCATCCTCCTCGTCGGACGCTCCCAAGGGGAGTTCCGAGGGGAGGATGCCCATGCATGGACCGCCTCTGGTCGGCTGGCTGCTCGTGGCACTCACCGGTGCGTCCGGCGTCTACTGCCTGGCACGGATGCGGGGCGCGCGGGGGCACAGCCGCCGGGCCGCGGGAAGCGAGGCGCTGATGGGCCTCGGCATGGCGGCCATGGCGCTGCCCGCCGCGCGGCCGGATCCGCAGCCGTACGGCCCCGTGGTGTTCGCCGCCGTCTTCGCCCTGCTGTGCGCGGCCGCGCTCGGCTCCGCCGTGCGGGCCCGCGAGGCTGGGCACAGGGCGCACCATGTGCACCACGCCGTCGGGACCGCGGCCATGGTCTACATGGCGCTCGCGATGGCCCCCGGAGCCACGAGCGGACACCACCACACCGGGCCCCCCGCCGCCCCGGGCATCCCTGTGCTGACCGGCCTCCTGCTCGCCTACTTCGCGCTCTACGCCCTGCGGACGGGTGCCCGCATGGTCGCCACCGAGGCCCCCGGCGTGCTGACCGCGCCGGTCCGCCCGAGCGAGGCCCCGGCGCTGAGCGCGGCCTGCCGGGTGTCCATGGGCATCGGGATGTTCGCGATGCTGCTGACCATGTGAGCGGGCGCGGCACACCGCCGGCCACGAGCGCGAGCCGACCGCCCACCCGCACCCGCACCCGCACCGAAATCCGTGGCATGCGTCACTTCCCCGCCCAGTCCGTACCGGCGGGTACCGCCCGCGCCCTACTGTGATCGTCATGACGGTCCTGTTCGCGCTGCTGTCCCTTGCCGGGGTGGTCGCGGCCGTTGCCCCCCGCCTGCTCTCCCGGACGGAGTGGCAGGACCGGGAACCGGTGCTCGCCCTGTGGGTCTGGCAGTGCGCGGTCGCCGCCGTGCTCCTGGCGTGCGTGCTGGCCATGGCGCTCAGCGCCGCGGCCGCCTGGCACGCCGTGCGCGGTCAGCTCTTCGCTTTCGCCCCGCACGGGGTGGAGGACGCCTACGGGTTCGGCGAGTTCGGACCGTGGTCCGCGATGTGCGCCGTGCTGCTGGCGCTGGGCGCCGCCCGGACCGCCGCGATGCTCACCCTGGAGGTGCGCGTCGAGCGGGCCCGCCGCCGTCGCCACCGGGCCGAACTGCTGACCAGGGCGCCGAAGCTGCCGGGTGAGGAGCGGGGCCGCGAACGCCTGGTGGTACTGGAGAGCGAGCGGGCCGACGCCTGGTGGCTGCCCGGCACCCCGCCGCGCCTGGTCATCACCACGGCCGCGCTGCGGCGGCTGAAGGGGCGGCGGCTGGACGCCGTACTGGCGCACGAGCAGGACCACGCCCGGGCCCGCCACCACTGGCTCCAGCACTGCGCGGGCGCTCTGGCCACCGGTTTCCCGCAGGTGCCGGTCTTCGCGGCCTTCCGCGACCAGGTGCACCGTCTGGTGGAGCTGGCGGCCGACGACGCCGCCTCCCGCCGGCACGGCCGGCTGACCACCGCGCTGGCGCTGGTCGAACTCAACGCGGACCGCGGGGTCTTCGGCCCCTGCCCCACCCACCACGCCCAGCTGCCCCGCCGCGTCGACCGGCTGCTGGACCCCAAGCCCCGCTTCTCACGGGCCCGCAGGCTGCGCCTGACCGCGCTGGCCGTGCTCATCCCGGTCGTCCCCGTGCTGGTCACCCTCGTCCCGGGTCTGCACGCCATGGCGTGACGTTCTCCCGCCCCGGGGTAGACGACGATGATGTCCATGCGCTCCCCGGCCGAGAGCCCGAACGAGACCGGCGTCCCGCACGACGCGGGTGACCGGCGGGCCCGCCGCGCGTCCGCTTGGACCGCGGCCGCGCTCACCGGGTGCGCCGCCGTCCTCCTGTCGCTCGTCGAGACGGGCTGGGGGCCGCTGCGCTCGGCGGACCACTCGATCGCGAACTCCCTGCACCGTGCGGCGCTCGCCCACTCGGGCTGGACGCACGCCGACCGTGTCCTGACCGACTGGGTCTGGGATCCGCTCACCATGCGGCTGCTGACCCTGGCCGTGATCGTCCGGCTGGTGCTCAGGGGCGCCACCCGGCTCGCCGCGTGGGTGGCGGCCTCGGCGCTGGCCGGGCTGGTGGTGCAGAGCGCGGTGAAGGCGGCCGTCGGTCGGGCCCGGCCGCATCTGCCCCATCCGGTGGACTCGGCCGCCAATGGCTCGTTCCCGTCCGGCCACGCGATGACGGCGGCCGTCACCTGCACCCTGCTGGTCTGGCTGGTCGCGCTGACCGCGCCCTCGGGGCGGCGGTCGTGGTCGGCCGTGGCCGCCGCTCTCGCCGCGGTGTCCATTCTGGGTGTCGGATTCACCCGGATGTTCCTGGGCGTTCACTGGTTCAGCGATGTGCTGGCCGGATGGCTGCTGGGAGGGGCGGTGGTCGCCTGTTGCGCGGCGGTGATGTCTCCCTGGCGGGCTCCCTCGCGGGGCCCGCGCCTGCGAGGATGGCGCGCATGACGGTCAACGGGGTGATGTTCGACTTCTCCGGAACGCTTCTGCGTGTCACGAGCACGCGCACCTGGCTGGCGACAGCCCTCGAGGCGGCGGGGATCGCGGTGGACGACGAGGAACTGGGGGTCTGGGCGGCGCGCCTGGAGACGGCGGGGGCGCTGCCCGGCGGCGCCAACCCCGTACGCGTTCCGGCGCATCTGGAGCGGCTGTGGAGGGAGCGCGACCTCGACGGCGAGCGCCACCGCGCCGCGTACACGGGGCTGACGCGCGAGGCGGGACTGCCCTGGCCGGATCTCCTGGAGCCGCTGTACGACCTGCACATGGCCCCGCGGATGTGGCGCCCCTACCCCGATACGGCCGCGGTACTGGGCGAGTTGAGACGCCGTGGGGTGCCCGTGGCCGTGGTCAGCAACATCGGCTGGGACCTTCGGCCGGTCTTCCGCCACCATGGGCTGGACGGCCTCGTGGACGTGTACACGCTGTCGTTCGAGCACGCGGTCCAAAAGCCCGACCCGGCGCTGTTCGCCATCGCGTGCGAGGGGCTGGGCCTGCCGCCCAGTGAGGTCGCGATGGTCGGGGACAGCCGAATCGCCGACGCCGGCGCCGCCGCCCTCGGCTGTCCGGTGCACTTCGTGGACCCGCTCCCCGTGGAGTCGCGACCGGATTCCCTGTTCTCCGTCGTCGGCCTGCTCGGCGCGTACGGGGAGCATGATGGGAGCGACCTGAGCGGCGAAAACGGAATGGCGCGGCAATAGGCGATCCCCCGCGTCGCCTATTGCCGCTCCGCCCCCGAAGTCGGGCACCCGAGAAGGGGCGCCCGAGCCGTCCCTGAGTATATTGGCTGGAAGCCAGTCAACGCAGGAGTTAAAGCATGTCCCCTCGAAGCGCATCGGTCAACGAGGAGATGCGCCGCCGCTCACGCGACCGCCTCCTCCAGGCGACAGTGGAACTGGTCGACGAGCGGGGTTACGAGAGGACCACTCTCGGCGACATCGCGGACCGGGCGGGTACGGCACGCGGTCTGATCTCCTACTACTTCCCCGGCAAGCGGCAGTTGCTCCAGTCGGCGGTGCACCGGCTGATGTCCACGGAGGTCGAGGCCGCGCTCGAGGCCGAGCCGAAGGCCCTCGGAGGGCGGGAGCGGATGGCGCGGGTCATCGACTGCGTCCTGGGGATGGCGGTCGATCGGCCGACGCTCTTCCGCACCCACATGGCGATGATCATCGACCCGGACGCCGCGGGCTTCCAGCAGTGCTCGGAGCAGCAGAAGCTGGCCCAACTGCTGAAGGACACCGTCATCCGGTACGGGACCGAGGACCCGGTCGACGACTACCGGCTGCTGCGGGCGCTGCTGATGGGCGGGGTCGTCGGCCTGCTGCTGCCGGGGGCCGAGCTCCAGCCGGCCAGGATCAGGGCGGAACTCTTCCGCCGCTACGGGCTGGACTGGGACCAGGGCACGCCGTCGACGGCGCCGCCGCCGGCATGGCCGCCGCCCGCGTGGCCGGCGCCTTGGCGGCCGTGATCCACGCGGACGGCGGGAGCCTCAGCGGCGGTAGTCGGGCTGGGTCTGGACGTTGAGCCTGTCCAGGTGGACCCGAGCGCCACTGTCGGTACGGCGGTCGGAGATCTTCAGGACGTCCAGGCCCTTTTGGATGTCACTGGAGAAGATGTGGCCGTTGTAGTAGTACGCGGACCACGCGCCGCCGACGGCGAGGGTGTCGGTGGAGATCGGACCGCGCTCGAACCAGCCGATCTCCTTCGGGTGGGCCGAGTCGGTGAAGTCCCACACGGAGACCCCGCCCTGGTACCACGCCTGCACCATGATGTCTCGGCCCTTGGCGGGGAGCAGGGAGCCGTTGTGGGCCACGCAGTTCTCGGTGTCGGCCTGTCGGCGCGGGATCTTGTAGTAGCCGCGGAAGACGAGCTTGCGCTGGTCGCCGTGCCCGATGATGTCGTAGATGCCGTCGGCGCCGCGCTCGGAACCGGTGGCCTCGTTGCACGTGGCCGCGCCGCCGCCGCCGAGTTCGTCGGTGAAGACGACCTTGGAGGCCTTGCGGTTGAAGGTGGCGGAGTGCCAGAACGCGAAGTTCACGGTGTCCTGGACCCGGTCGATCAGCTTGGGCGCCTCGCGGTCCGAGATGTCCAGGAGGATGCCGTCGCCCATGCAGGCGCCGGCCGCGAGGTCCTTGCCCGGGAAGGCGGTGATGTCGTGGCAGCCGCTGGTGGCCGAGTGGCCGGGCGAGCCGGGGTTGCCGCCGTCGGGGAAGAGGACCGGGGTGGCGACGACCGCGGCGGCGGCCGGGTTCTTCCTCGGGATCTTCACGATCGAGATGCCGTCGTGCGGCGGCTGGCAGTCGGGGAACTCCGGCCGGGGCGCGTACGAGGAGATGTACAGGTAGTCGTTCCTGCCCTCCTTGTCCGGCACCAGCGTGTGGGTGTGCGAGCCGCAGTCGGTCTCGACGGCGGCTATGTACTTGGGGTTGGCCTTGTCGCTGATGTCGAAGACCTTGATGCCCTCCCACGAGGACTTCTCACTCGCCGGCTGCGAGGTGCTGGCGCACGAGTTGTCGCTGCGCGAGGAGTCGGTCGACAGGTAGAGCAGATTGCCCGAGACCGACACGTCGTTCTGCGAGCCGGGGCAGAGCACCTGGCTGACGATCCTGGGCCTGGACGGGCGGCTGATGTCGTAGATGACGAAGCCGTCGTAGTTGCCGTCGTAGGCGTACCGGCCCTGGAAGGCGATGTCGGTGCCGAACGACGTCGGGGTGGTGAAGGGGTCCTGCTTCGGCAGGTTCGCGAGGTGGGAGACGTTGTCGCTGTGAGCGACCTCGTCGACACCGGGAATGCCACCGGCGGCGATCTGCCTGTTCACCTCGGCGGTGTGGTCCGCCGTGTCCGCCTTGTGGGCCGTGCCCGGGTCCGGCACGGCGGCCGCGGGCGACGCCGCGACCAGCGCGGCGGTGAGGGCGAAAGCCGCGCTCAGCCCGACCAGATGTTTTCTGCGTCGTGCGCGCGGTCTGTGGAACGACGTCACTGCGTCCTCCCTTGTCTCCGCTCACGGTTGAGCGGTTTGTGGACGTCGGAAGTATCGCGTGTGCCATGGGCATTTCAATAGGGACTCAACGAAGTTGTCGTGCACGGCAGTTGTCGCGGCTGGTTGCGCCCGGGCCTGGCCGTTGGCCGGGTCGGCCGGTTGTCGTGCGCAGGCGTCACCGTTCCAATACGGTCACCGAAGGGGTCGCGACGGTGCGGCCCGCGGCGGCCGGGACCCGGCCGTCCGGCCCGACGCGGGAGGAATTGCCGATGGTGCGTCACGCGGCCGTGAGGGCGGCTGGTTCGGCGGCGGGGATGGCGCTCACCGCACTGGCGCTGGTCTCCTGCGACTCCGGTTCCGACGGCGCCGAGGGGACGCGGGCCGACCGGTCCGGGCCCCCGGTGGTGGCTCCGGGCAGGCCCGGCGAGGCGAACAAGACCCTCTCCCCGCGGGAGGCGGCCAAGGCCCGCCCCGAGAACGAGCCCAACACGGCGGACGTGGCCTACGTCCGGAACATGATCCACCACCACCGGCAGGCGCTGGCGATGACCGATCTGGCGGCCGACCGCGCAAGGGCCAGGGGGGTGCGCTCCATCGCCGACCGCATCGCCCACACCCAGGGGCCCGAGGTCGGCGCGATGCGTGCCTGGCTGAAGCGCCATGGGCAGCCGCAGGAGGCCGAGGGCGGCCACGACCACACCGCGATGCCCGGCATGGCCACGCCCGAGCAGCTGGCGGCGCTGCGCAAGGCGCGGGGAGCGGCGTTCGACAAGCTGTTCCTGAAGCTGATGATCACCCATCACGAGGGCGCCGTGACCATGGCGACGGATGTGTCGACCAAGGGCAACGACGTCACCGTCGAGGAGATGGCCTCCGACGTCATCGCGACGCAGTCGGCCGAGATCGGCCGGATGCGGCGGCTGTGACCGCTCGGGCTCCGAGGGGCCGTCGGCGGCCGGTGGCCGACGATCTACCCCTGAAGGCCTCCGGAGGGCCGCCGGACGCCACGCCTCCTCCCGCCAGGGGCGCGCTGGTGTCAAGCTGGACTCCAGGCCCGTGCGCGCGGTCTCAGGGGAGCCCGCGCGACAGACCGAGGGAGCCGCCAATGCTTCGCGTCGCAGTCGTGGGATCGGGCCCGGCCGGGATCTACACGGCGGAGGCCCTCACGCGGCACGAGGACGTGCTGGTCGATGTGATCGACCGGCTGCCGTGCCCCTTCGGCCTGGTCCGCTACGGCGTCGCGCCCGACCACGAGAAGATCAAGTCGATCCAGGCGACGCTGTGCCGGGTGTTGGAGCACCCCAGGGTGCGCTTCCTGGGCAATGTGCACGTGGGCCGGGACGTGGGCCCCGAGCGGCTGCGCGCCCTCTACAACGCGGTCGTGTACTGCTTCGGCGCCTCCTCCGACCGAAGGCTCGGGGTGCCCGGTGAGGATCTGCCGGGCAGTTTCTCCGCGACCCGTTTCGTCTCCTGGTACAGCGCCCATCCGGACACGGAGCTGGACGCCTTCACCCTCAACGCCCGTTCCGTGGCGGTGATCGGCGTCGGCAACGTCGCCGTGGACGTCGCGCGCATCCTCAGCCGCGGCGCCGAGGAGCTGCGCGCGACCGATGTGCCCGACCACTGCCTGCGCAGCCTCGGCGAGAGCCGCGTCGAGGACGTGCACATGATCGGGCGGCGCGGCCCGTCGCAGGCGAAGTTCACCACCAAGGAGCTGCGCGAACTCGGTGAACTCGCCGGAGCCGACGTCGTCGTGCGCGAGGACGAGCTGGCGCTCGACCCGGGGTTCGCCGCCCCCTCCGCGTCGGCCCCCGCGGTGCGGCGCAACCTCGATGTGCTGCGCGAGTGGGCGGGGCGGCCGCTGTCCGGGCGCCCGCGGCGGGTTCATGTGCGCTTCTTCCTGCGGCCGGCGGCGCTGCTCGGCGAGGGGAGCGTGAGGGCGGTGAGGCTGGAGCGCACGGCGCCGGACGCGCAGGGCGGTGTCTCGGGGACGGGCGAATTCGAGGACCTGCCCGCGCAGATGGTGCTGCGCTCGATCGGCTACCAGGGCGTCGAGCTGATGGGCCTGCCGTTCGACCCCCGGCGCGCGATCGTGCCCAACGAGGACGGGCGGGTGCTCAGGGAGGGCCTGACGTCCCCCGGCGAATACGTCGCCGGGTGGATCAAGCGGGGCCCGACGGGCGTCATCGGCACCAACCGCCCCGACGGCAAACAGACCGCCGCGGCGGTCCTGGAGGACGCGAGCGCCTCCCTGCTGGGCGACGCCGTGACCCCGGACCCGCTGGAGGAGCTGCGCTCCCTGGGCCTCGACCCGGTCCCCTGGGCGGGCTGGCTGGCCATTGAGGCGGCGGAAGCGGTCCTGGGCGCCTCCTCGGGCCGCGCGGCGGCCAAGATCCCGGACTGGGAGGGCCTGCTGAAAGCGGCCCGGAACGGCACGAACGGCAAGGCGGCGGCCCCCGAGCCCTCCCCGAAGCCCGAACGCCGAGGTCTTCGGCGGACGTAGGGCCTCCGGCGGACGTGGGCCTTCGGCAGACGTGGGCCTTCGGCAGGCGTGGGTCTTCGGCAGGGGTGGGGCTGCCTCGGGCCGCAGCCCCGCCGAGGCGCCGTCAGCCTGCCGGCTCTCGGCGGGACTGCTGGCTTCTCGCGCCTGCCAGGACGCTGTCCAGCAAACCCGGGAAGAGGGCGTCGAGGTCGTCGCGGCGCAGGCCGCTGAGTTTGGCGGTGCCCTGGTAGCACTGGTGGATCACGCCTGCCTCGCGCAGGACGCGGAAGTGGTGGGTGCTGGTCGATTTGCTGACCGCCAGGTCCACCACGGAACAGGCGACCGCCTCGTCCAGGTCGGCGAGGGTGCGCACGATCTGGAGGCGCATCGGGTCGGAGAGCGCGTGCAGCACCGCCTCCAGCTGGATCGCCTCACGCGGCGGGTGTTCCAGGACCCGGGCGGACGATGCCGTCTGCGATGACACGGGGGCTCCTTACGGTCGAGCAGAGCTCCATTGTACGAGAGGCATCGTAATTTGACACCTGCCGTACTACGATGCCTACCGTACTAGCTCGATCAAGCACGAATCCGTCTCTAGGAGTCCCTGTGAGCGCCCTTTTCGAGCCTCTGACCCTGCGGTCCCTCACCATTCCCAACCGGGTCTGGATGGCACCGATGTGCCAGTACTGCGCCGCCGTGGACGGACCCGACGCGGGCGCTCCCACCGACTGGCACCTCGCGCACCTCGGCGCCCGTGCCGTCGGCGGCGCCGGGCTGATCCTGACCGAGGCCACCGCCGTCTCCCCCGAGGGCCGGATCAGCCCCGCCGACCTCGGACTGTGGAACGACCGCCAGCAGGAGGCCTTCTCCCGCATCACCCGCTTCCTCGAGGAGCACGGCGCCGTTCCCGGAATCCAGCTCGCCCACAGCGGCCGCAAGGCCTCGACCGACCGCCCCTGGCGCGGCGGAGCGCCGCTGGGCACGGACCAGCACGGCTGGCAGCCCGTCGCGCCCAGCGCCGTCCCCTTCGCCTCCGGCCACCCGGTGCCGGACGAGTTGACGGTCTCTGAGATCAACGGCATCGTGCGGGACTTCGCCGCCTCCGCCGAGCGCGCGCTCGCCGCGGGCTTCAAGGTCGTGGAGGTCCACGGCGCCCATGGATACCTGATCAACGAGTTCCTCTCCCCCCACTCCAACCACCGCGCCGACAAGTACGGCGGCTCCTTCGAGAACCGCGTCCGCTTCGCGCTCGAGGTCGTCGACGCCGTCAGGTCGGTGTGGCCGCGGGAACTGCCCGTCTTCTTCCGCGTCTCCGCCACCGACTGGCTCACCGAGAACCCCGAGGACGAGCGGGACGGCTGGACCGGCGAGGACACCGTGCGCCTGTCCAAGGAACTGCTCGCCCACGGAGTGGACCTGCTCGATACCTCCACGGGCGGCAACGCCTCCGGGGCCGCCATCCCCGCCGCCCCCGGATTCCAGGTGCCCTTCGCCACCGAGGTGCGCACGCAGACCGGGCTGCCGGTGGCCGCGGTCGGCCTGATCACCGAGACCGGCCAGGCGGAGGAGATCGTCGCCTCCGGGGCCGCCGACGCGGTGCTCCTCGGACGCGCCCTCCTGCGCGATCCGAACTGGGCCAATGACGCGGCCGTCGCCCTCGGCGCCGCCCCACGTCGGCCCGACCAGTACCTCCTGGCCTTCTGACCTGGGAGAACACAGACAGCGCGGCGGTGCGGGGCAAGGTTCCCGCGCCGCCGTGCTGCCATTGTCGGTGGGGCGCGGCAGACTCTGTGACACAGGACACAATCCCTCGAAGGCGGTGGCGCAGATGACCGAAGTGCTTCTGGCGGTGGGCACCCAGAAGGGGCTCATGCTCGGCCGTGGATCCGGCGGCGCGTGGGAGTTCACCGGCCCCCACTTCCCGATGCAGGCCGTCTACTCGATCGGCATCGACACCCGGCGGTCCTCGCCGAGACTGCTGGTCGGAGCCGACAGCTCCCACTGGGGGCCTTCGGTGTTCACCTCCGACGACCTCGGGGCGAGCTGGCACGAGCCGGCCGAGCCGGCGGTGAAGTTCCCCAAGAGCACCGGCACGTCGCTGGAGCGGGTGTGGCAGCTGCATCCGGCCGGTCCTGCCGCGCCCGACGTCGTCTACGCGGGCACCCAGCCCGGCGCGCTGTTCCGCTCCGACGACGGGGGTGAGACGTTCTCGCTGGTGGAGAGCCTGTGGGAGCACCCGACCCGGGAGCAGTGGGAGGCCGGGTTCGGCGGCCAGGCGGTGCACACCGTGGTCACCGACCCCCGCACGGCCGACGTGGTCACCGTGGCGGTCTCCACCGGCGGTGTCTTCCGGTCGGTGGACGGCGGCGCCAGCTGGCAGCCGTCGAACTCGGGGGTGAAGGCCTCGTTCCTGCCGGACCCCTTCCCCGAGTTCGGCCAGTGCGTGCACAAGATCGCCCAGGACGCCGAGGACCCCGACCGGCTGTATCTGCAGAACCACGGCGGGGTCTACCGCAGCGACGACGGCGGGGGGCACTGGCAGTCCATCGCCGAGGGCCTGCCCGCCGACTTCGGGTTCGGGGTGGCCGCGCATCCGCACCGGGGCGGCACCGCGTACGTCTTCCCGATCGAGGCGGACGTGATGCGGCTGCCCGCGGGCCGCAGATGCCGGGTCTACCGCACGCAGGACGCCGGGGAGACCTGGGAGCCGCTCAGCGAAGGGCTTCCCCAGGGCGACCACTACGGCGTGGTGCTGCGCGACGCCCTCGCCCTCGACGACGCCGATCCGGCCGGGGTCTACTTCGGCAACCGGAACGGCGAGGTGTACGCCAGCGCCGACGAGGGCGACAGCTGGCATCTGGTCGCCGAGCACCTTCCGGATGTGCTCTGTGTGAGGGCTGCGTCACTCGAGGGGTGAAAGGGCCACTAGAGTGACTGCCCGTGGCTGCACGACCGTTGAACGAAATCGTAGAAGCCGGCTGGGCCAAGGCCCTCGAACCTGTCGCCGGAAGGATCGCCGCGATGGGCGACTTCCTGCGCGCCGAGATCACGGCGGGGCGTACCTACCTTCCCGCGGGCCCGAATGTGCTGCGCGCCTTCCAGCAGCCTTTCGACGACGTCCGTGTGCTCGTGGTGGGCCAGGACCCCTATCCGACACCGGGCCACGCCGTGGGCCTCAGCTTCTCGGTGGCGCCGGACGTCCGCCCGCTGCCGGGAAGCCTGATCAACATCTTCCGTGAGTACGGCGGCGACCTCGGGCTGCCCCCGCCGTCCAACGGCGACCTGTCGCCCTGGACCGAGCGGGGTGTCCTCCTGCTCAACAGGGCGCTGACCACCGCTCCGCGCAAACCCGCGGCCCACCGCGGCAAGGGCTGGGAGGAGGTCACCGAGCAGGCGATCCGGGCCCTGGTGGATCGCGGCAGGCCGATGGTGGCGATCCTGTGGGGGCGTGACGCCCGCAATCTGCGCCCGCTGCTCGGTCCGGTGCCGGCGGTGGAGTCCGCCCACCCCAGCCCGATGTCGGCCGACCGCGGCTTCTTCGGTTCGCGGCCGTTCAGCCGGGCCAATGAGCTGCTCGTCCGTCAGGGCGCCGAGCCGGTGGACTGGCGGCTGCCGTGACCGGCGCCGCGGTCCCCGGCGGATGGGTGCTGGGGGTGGACTCCGGCGGCACGGGTGTACGGGTGGCGCTCGCGCGCGACGGCGTGGTGCTCGGTGAGCGGCGGATGCCGGTGGCCGTGCGCACCTCGGCGTCGGGGATCGACGCCGCCGCGATGCTCGATCTGGTGCTGCCCGCCGCCGCCGACCTGATCGGCGGGGCGGGAGCCGGGCCGCTCACCGCCGCGGCCATGGGGGCCGCCGGCATGGTGTCACTCGGCGACGGCCTTCGGGCCGCCGTGCCGCGGGCGCTGGGCGAGGCGTTCGGAGCCCGGGTGGTGGCACTGGCGGGTGATGCCGTGACCGCCTACGCCGGTGCGCTCGGGAACCGGTCCGGGGCGGTCGTGGCGGCCGGGACCGGGCTGATCGCGCTCGGTACCGACCTGCGCGGGCCCTGGCGGCGGGTGGACGGCTGGGGCCATCTGCTCGGCGACTGCGGCTCGGGGGCATGGATCGGCAGAGCGGGCCTGGAGGCGGCCATGCGGGCCCACGACGGGCGCCGGGGCGGCTCCAAGCCGCTCCTGGCCGCGCTGGAGGCAGTCTTCGGCCCGGCCGCGTCCATGCCGGGAAGGCTCTACCCGAGGGCGGACCGGCCCGCGGTGCTGGCCTCGTTCGTCCCCGAGGTCGCCCGGTGCGCCGCCGAGGGCGACCCGGTGGCGGCGGACGTCCTCGAACGGGCCGCGGGGCACATCGCCGACGCGGCGGCCGCCGCCTGCCCGCCCGGCCAGGACCGCGCGGTCGCCTGCACGGGCGGGGTCTTCGGCATCGGCGAGCCTTTGCTGCGCCCGTTCCGTGAGGAGCTGGCTCGGCTGTGCCCGCGGGCCCGCGTGGTCGCGGCCGAGGGCGACCCCCTGCTCGGGGCGGTGCGGATCGCCTCGGCCCTGGCCGACGGCACACTGCGGCTGCCGGTGGAGGAGCCCCTGCTGACCGTGACCGCTCAGCCCGACACCGGCGGCAGGACGAGCACCGGCGGCCGGTAGCGCTTCCCCGACCAGCGCATCGGGGGCGCGGGCGAGGTACGGGCGTTCCACGCGCGCACCAGCGTTCCGGAGCCGGAGGCGGGTCCCACCGTGACGGTTGAGCCGTCCTCGCGGCGCAGCCGGATGCGGGAGCGCTCCGGCACATGGTCGTCGAGCCGGAGCTCATTGCCCGTGAACTCGCAAGCGGCGATGTCCAGTTCGTCCGGCTGCCCACCCGAGCTGCGCACGGCGATCCCGGCCGTGCGATGGCCCAGCAGGCGGCAGCCGGTGATGGTGACGGTGCCTCCGTAGGAGGTGTGCCGGGCCGTGGCGAAGGCGTGGTCGGACAGCCCGCCGCCGTCGATGAGGAGGTTGCCGAAGACCGTCCCCTCGCGTGCGCCGAGGGCGTGGATGAGCACGCCGCCCACGCCGTTCGCGTGGAGGACGCAGTCGCGGTAGGCGAAGTCGTTGAGGTAGGCGCCGTGTTCGATGCCATGGCCGCCGTTGTGGTAGCCGAGGAAGGTGCGGACGGTGTTGGGCAGGTGGTTGTTCTGCCAGACGAAGATCCCGTCGGCGGCGTTGTTGTGGGCCACGCAGTCGGTGAACTCCCAGGTCCCGCTGCCGCCCTCGGGCCAGAAGAACCCCGAGGAGCTGGTGGTGCCCCGGACGCCGACGGCGACGCAGCCCCTGGCGGCGCTGCCGTGTCCGGCGCCGAGGGCGAAGCCGGTCAGCCGGTAGCCACGGAACGGCGGGTCCGCCCGAACCCGGGAGGCCACGCAGCGCTCGTACCGCAGATCGTGGCTGGGGCCCTGGTCGTGCCGGGTGTCGGGGGCTCCGTCCCACCAGTAGGCGTCGTCCCAGGTGTTGTGGCTGACGCAGTCGCGCAGGGTGATGCCATGGCTGTTGTGCGGGACGAAGGCGTGGTTTCCGCAGTCCCGGACGACGACGGAGTCCACGACGGTGCCTCGGGTGGCGTCGCCCATCATGTGGAAGTGCAGGGGGTAGCGGCCCAGCACGCCCTCGGTGATGTGCCGGGTGCCCTCCGGGGAACGCCAGGTCTCCTCACTGTCTTGACGCGGCCCCAGCCAGCGCAGCGCCGCATGGCTCAGGCGCTGCCGCGCCGTGCTCATGATGTGGATGTGGGCACGTCCGGAGGGGCTGCCCTCGATCCGGGCGTTGCGGGTGAGGTTGAGCACCTCGGCGCCCGCGGTGGTGCCCGCGCCGACGCGCACGGCGGGGTGGTCGTGGGACAGCGGCTCGGTCAGCCGGATCAGCGCGCCCTCGACGGAGGCGATCACCCTCATGTCGTAGCGGTCGTGGAAACCCCCGCCGTCCGGCCGCCCCGTGGGGACGACGGCCACCTCGTCACCGGGCCGCCACCCCCGGGGACGCCCCGCCAGCGACACGGCCCTGCTGCCCTTGGCCAGCGAGCCCGCGGCCCTCGCCCAGGCGGTCCTCGCGGTGCCCCGGAGCACCAACTGCCCCTTGCCGCGCACCCACAGACCGGTGTCACGGGCGTCGGGGTCCATGGCGGCGCCGCGGAACCGGCTCTCGTCCACACCGGCGAAGACCAGCCGGTGCGTGATCCCGGCACGGGCGGGAGCCATGGCCAGACGCCCACGCAGGACGACATTGCCCCGCGCGGTCAATGTCGTGGAACGGGACGGCGCGAAGCGCAGCGAGCCGCCCTCCTCGACCACGAGCGAGCCGACATCGGCGTCCGTGTCGAGCAGTACCGCGTCACGGATGTACACCTCGGCGCCGCGCGCGGGAGCCCCACCGTGCCAGCCGCGGGCGTCGGACCAGCGCCGCTCGGGTCGCGCGGAACCACCGGCGCGTCCGGAAACGGTTCCCGGTACGGACGCGGCGTGGGCTCCTTCGCCGAGCAGACCCGACCACCGGCCGACGGGGAACGCCAGGGCGGCGGCACCGGCTGCCGCGCCGACGGCCAGGACACGCCGCCGGCGCGGGCGGGGACGGCGAGGGGCCGGGACGTCCTCCAAGGGCACGTCCGTTGACGAGGAACGCGGCGAAGAGCCGTCCGCTAAGGGAGGTTTGTCAGGTACTCGATCGCTTGGCACTGCCGCCCCCTCCGCTCTCGGGCCCACCTGCCGGACGCGGCCCCGCAGGGCATCGCCCGCAACCCACCGTAGCGGGATCGGCACGCTCGCCGTCCCTAATCGGCCGGATAAGGGACAGAGCATCATTTCGGCGGACCCGACCGAACACGCGGGCCCGTTCAGCTACTACCATCCGACCCCATGAGTTCTGCTGCTGGACCCGGAAATGGCCTGCCCGTTCGTATGCCCCGCCCCCGACAGCCTGGGCGTCACCGCAGGCCGGAGCCGCTGGCCGTGCCCGAGGGCGCGCCCGCGCTGGTCCTCGCCGTGCCCGGTGCCCCCTCCCACGCCTCACGCGGCATAGCCGAGGAGGTCGCGAGCATAGTGCGCGCGGACCTTCCGGGGCTCGACGCGCGCGTGGCCTACCTCGAGGGTGAGGGGGGCGAGTTCCCCAGCCTCGCGCATGCGCTCGCGCAGACCCCGGCCGCCGTCGTGGTGCCGCTGCTCGCGGGCCCCGAGGCGTCGATCATGCGCCGGCTGGGCCAGGCCGTCGTGGGGAGCAGCGCCTCCGTCGAACTGACCGACGTACTCGGGCCGCACCCGCTGCTGGCCGAGGCGCTGCACGTGCGGCTGTCCGAGGCCGGACTCGCCCGTGCCGACCGGGCGCGCCTGTTCACCGTGGCTACCGCCGCCGACGGCATCATCCTCGCCACGGTGGGCGGCGAGGAGGCCGTGCGGGCCGCCGGGGTGACCGGTGTGCTGCTCGCGGCCCGCCTCGCCGTTCCGGTGCTGGCCGCGGCGCTCGACATCGAGGGCTCGATCGCCCACACGGCCGCCCAGTTGCGGGCCTCGGGCGCGGGCAACCTCGCGCTCGCCCCCTGCCTGATCGGCCCGGAGATCACCGGAGAGCTGCTCTCCCGTGCCGCCGCCGAGGCGGGGTGCGCGGGCGCGGAGGCACTGGGCGCCTACCCGGCCGTCGGCAAGCTCGTCCTGACCCGATACACCGCCGCGCTGGGGATCGCCCCGGCGGACGCGCAGGCCCCCTCCCACTGACCGCCGACAACCTGGCCCCCCACAACCTGACCGCCGACAACGGACTCCGCCTCGGCCCCGCGCACCGTCACGGTCGCGGGGCCGAGGCGTGCCGGTGCCGAGGCATGCCCGGACAGAGCCGTGCCCGCACAGAGTCGCCCGCGCGGCAGGCGTGCATCGGGGCTGAGGCGTGTCTCAGGGGCCGAAGAGCACGCAGGAGGCGGCCGGCACCGCCAGCGAACCGGCCTGCCGCGGCACACCGGTCCCCTCGTCGATGTCGAACCAGACCACCTCTCCGGAGCGCTCGTTGGCCGCGTACAGGCGTCGTCCCGAGGGGTCGGCGGCCAGGTGGCGGGGCCAGGCTCCCCCGCAGCCGACCGCCGTGACCCGCTGCGGCACCTCTCCGGAGTCGTCGAGGGAGAGCACGGCGATCGTGTCACTGCCGCGCAGGGCGACGTACAGGAACCGCCCGTCCGGGGAGACGACCCCGTTGGACGCGTAATCGGGGCCCCCGGCGCCGGGCGCCGCCATCGGTGCCTCGCCGATCTCGTGCAGGCGTCCGGCCTCCGCCTCCCAGCGGCAGACCGTCACGACCGGCTCGAGCTCGTTGACGACGTAGACGACGTGCCCGCTCGGGTGGAAGGCCAGGTGGCGCGGCCCGACCCCGCCGCGCAGCTTGAGGCTGGCGTGCGGCATGAGCCTCAGCGACCCCGGGTCCGGCCGGTACACCAGGACGCTGTCCGTGCCGAGGTCGACGGCCAGGATCCAGCGGTCGGAGGGGTCGGGCAGCACCTGGTGGGCGTGCGGCCCCTCCTGCCGGTCCGTGACCGGACCGTGCCCGTGGTGGTCGACCAGGTCGCAGATGGTGTCCAGGCCGCCGTCGCCGTCGCCGAGGACGGGCAGCACACTGATGCTGCCCGACCCGTAGTTGGCGATGACCATGGCCCGTCCTCCCACCGCGAACGACAGATGCGTCGGCGCCGAGCCGCGCACCGGCACCCTGGTCAGCGGTTCGGGCTTGTCGCGGTCGCGCAGGGTGAACGCGGCCGCGGCGCCCTCCTCGTCCTCGAGGACGCACGCGAGCGTGTCCCGGTCCGGGGACAGGGCCAGGAACGAGGGGTTCTCCCGCATGTCCACATCCGTGATCCGAGTCAGCGCGCCGGTGTCCGGATCGACCGCCGCGACGGTGATCCCCCGTCCGCCCGATGAGGTGAACGAGCCGAGATAGGCCCTCGTCCACCCGCCCCCGGCACCGTTCCCGGTTGTGTCGTCCACCGCTGCTCCATTCCCGCGCTTCGCCCGTCGCGCGTCGCCCGTGAGAGCCGACAGTAGTCCTGACTCGGTCCGGAGTCAGGACTTGATCCACATCCTGATCGAATCCCGTCCCGCGTCCCGGGTCCCGGCCGGGGTCGGGCCGTGGCTCAGATCTCGTGGCCGACCAGCGACTCTCCTCGGGAGAGCACCAGCGACTCCGGGTGGTGGGCGAAGGCGGGACGCTGCTCGCAGGTGTCGTAGTAGCGGTGGAAGACGGGTGTCGCCGCGCCCGAGAGGGGCGGCACGATCCACGACCAGTCGGCGCCGACCCTGCGGCCCGCGCGCTCCTCGCGCTCGAGGTGGGTCAGGAAGCGGCGGGACTCGGTGTGGTGGTCGGCGACGGTGACACCGGCGCGGTCGAAGGAGTGCAGCACGGCGAGGTTCAACTCGACCAGCGCCCGGTCCTTCCACAGGGAGCGGTCGCCGCTGCGGTCGAGGCCGAGCCCGTCGGCGACGGTCGGCAGGAGGTTGTACCGGTCGGTGTCGGCGAGGTTGCGGGCGCCTATCTCGGTGCCCATGTACCAGCCGTTGAAGGGCGCGGCCGGATAGCAGACGCCGCCGATCTCCAGGCACATGGAGGAGATCGCGGGAACGGCGTGCCAGCGCAGGCCCAGTTCCTCGAACCAGTCGAGGTCCGGGTGGGTCAGCGGCACCTCGAGCACGCAGTCGTCGGGCAGTTCGAACCACCGGGGCTGCTCGCCGCTGCCCTGGACGATCAGCGGGAGGACGTCGAACGGTGTTCCGGGGCCGCCGGGCCAGCCGAGCTCACGGGCGGCGTCGGTGATGCCGGTGTTGCGCGGGTCGCCGACGACGGGGCCGGGGTCCTCCTCGTAACCGGCGTAACGGATGAGCTGTTCGCTCCAGATACGCGGGGCCGGCCGGTCGGGGGCCTCCTGCGCGAACACGGTGATCACGGGTCTGATCCGGCCGCCGTTGGTGGCCGCCCTCAGGTGCCCGGCGGCCTCCTGGGCCATGCCCTCGGCGGTGTCGATGTGCCTGCGGTCGCGGACCTGGAGCGAGCGCCAGTACAGGCGCCCTATGCAGCGGTTGCTGTTGCGCCAGGCCACCCGGGCGCCGAAGGCGAGCTCGTCGGGGGTGTGCTCATAGGTGCCGCTGCGCTCGATCTGGCGCTCGACCTCACGCAGACGGGGCTGCAACGGGGCGGCGTGCGGGTCCTCGTGGCGGTGCAGCCGCAGGAATTCCTCGGCGAGCTCTCGGATGCCCCCCTTCTCCTCCGGATCCGGTACGCCAGGAGACGGCTCGTCGACCCGCACCGGGCACTCCTCCTTGCCGGATTTGCGGATGAAGTTGAACATCGTTTCGGCACCCCCAGGTGTCACAGGGGCCCCTCCTGCCCATCAGTGGGCGCGGCGGGACACACAGAGTTCCCTGCCCACTACCCACTGTTGACGGAGATCCATCCTTCCGGTTGTGCGCCGTCGATCAAGCCACGAGCGGAGCCGGTGCGCCGCGCTTGGAAGCGATTTCCTCACCCGGGTCGCCGCCCGTGACAGCGCTCACCTCGAGGACGTGGTCCAGCGGATCATCAGCACCCGGTCGGGCAGGTCCGGCCGACAGGGCCGCCGCACCGCCCGCGGGGCGGCATGTGCCCTCGACAGCACCTGGCGGCCCTTTGTTAACGTTCAACGCGTGGGTACACACTTTGATGTCGTCGTCCTGGGCTCGGGCCCGGGTGGGTACACGGCCGCGGTCCGGGCCGCACAGCTCGGCCTCAACACGGCCATCGTCGAGGAGCGGTTCTGGGGCGGTGTCTGCCTCAACGTCGGCTGCATCCCCTCGAAGGCGCTGCTGCGCAACGCGGAGCTGGCGCACATCTTCACCCATGAGGCGAAGACCTTCGGAATCAACGTCGAAGGACAGGTCTCCTTCGACTACGGCACGGCGTTCGCACGCAGCCGCAAGGTCGCCGACGGCCGCGTCAAGGGCGTCAACTTCCTCATGAAGAAGAACAAGATCGCCCAGTTCGAGGGACGGGGAACGTTCTCGGACGCCAACACCCTCCAGGTGGCGCTGCGCGACGGCGGCACCGAGACCGTGACCTTCGACCACTGCATCATCGCCGCCGGTGCCGGCACGAAGCTGCTGCCGGGCACCTCGCTGAGCGAGCGCGTGGTCACCTATGAGGAGCAGATCCTCTCCGAGAAGCTTCCCGAGAGCATCGTCATCGCGGGGGCGGGCGCCATCGGTGTGGAATTCGCCTACGTCCTGCACAACTTCGGGGTGAAGGTCACGATCGTCGAGTTCCTCGACCGCGTCGTGCCGCTGGAGGACGCCGAGGTCTCCGCCGAACTGGCGAAGCGCTACAAGCGCCTCGGCATCGATGTGCTGACCTCCACGCGGGTCGAGGGCATCGACGACTCCGGCGAGAAGGTCCGGGTCACCGTCTCCCGCGACGGTCGGGAGCAGGTCCTCGAAGCGGACAAGGTGCTCCAGGCGATCGGCTTCCAGCCCCGCGTCCAGGGCTACGGCCTGGAGAACACCGGCGTCCGCCTGACCGAGCGCGGTGCCATCGACGTGGACGGCCGCTGCCGGACCTCGGTGCCGCACATCTTCGCCATCGGCGATGTCACCGCCAAGCTGATGCTGGCGCACGCCGCCGAGTCGATGGGCGTCATCGCCGCCGAGACCATCGCCGACGCCGAGACGATGGAACTCGACTACGTGATGATCCCGCGGGCGACCTACTGCCAGCCGCAGATCGCGAGCTTCGGGTGGACCGAGGCGCAGGCCCGTGAGCGCGGCTTCGACGTGCAGGTGGCGAAGTTCCCGTTCACCGCCAACGGCAAGGCCCACGGGCTCGGCGACGCGGTCGGGTTCGTGAAGGTCGTCAGCGACGGCACGCACGGCGAGCTTCTCGGCGCCCACCTCATCGGCCCCGAGGTCACCGAACTCCTCCCGGAGCTGACGCTGGCCCAGCAGTGGGACCTGACCGTCCACGAGGTTGCGCGCAATGTGCACGCGCACCCGACCCTCGGCGAGGCGGTCAAGGAGGCGATCCACGGCCTGGCCGGTCACATGATCAATATGTGACGGCCCCATGGACCACGGCGGGAGCACTGCCCGAGGGCGCGCTCCCGCCGTGCTCATGTGCGCTCGCGCGGACGCTCACGGCGTGCTCACCCGAGGAAGGACAGCCGTACCTGGCGGCGGGGGTTGTCGACATTGGTGTCCACCAGGGTCACCGACTGCCAGGTGCCGAGCGCCAGTTCACCGGCGACCACCGGAAGGGTCGCGTGCGGTGGGACGAAGGCGGGCAGCACATGGTCGCGACCGTGTCCGGGGCTGCCGTGGCGGTGCCGCCACCGGTCGTCGGCGGGCAGCAGGTCCTTGAGCGCGGCCAGCAGGTCCTCGTCGCTTCCCGCGCCCGTCTCGATGACGGCGATCCCCGCCGTGGCATGCGGCACAAAGACATTGAGCAGGCCGTCCCTCCCCTGTGCCGCCTCCTGGAGGAACCGCGCGCACTCCCGGGTCAGATCGAAGACCCCCTCCCGGCTGCCCGTGGTGAGGTCGAGGGTGCGTGTCGTGAAGTTCTGGGTCATGCCTCCATGGTGCCCGGCACGGCGTCCAAGGCGGCATCGACGCGAGCCGGGACGCCGACGGTTCAAGCGCGCGGTCCCCAGAGCCGGAATGCTTGTCGCCAATCCTTGCCGCCGCAATCCTTGCCTCCGGGATCCTCGCCGCCGGAATCCTTGCCGCCGCAATCCTTGCCGCCGCAATCCTTGAGATGGCCAGGCTGTTGTCGAGGGCACCCGCGTGGTGGCCGATCCACGCGTCCACCTGGTCGGCTACGGGCCGTCCGCGAGCACGATCGGGACGAACCGGGCGGGCCGGGCGGCGGTGCGTGAGATCAACGAGGGGGCTTGCGGAGCCGCCTTCCGATGTCCTCGGCGACGGGCGATCCGGCCCGCTCGTAGCCGTCCAGGGCCATCCGCAGGAACCGTTCCTCGTCCGCGGGCGCCCCCGACTCCCCGGCGCATCGCGCCCGAAGGACCGCCAGGTCCGCCGTCCGCGCCGGCCCGCAAGCCTCCCCGGCTATCGCCAGCGCCCGGTCCAGGGGGCCGACCGCCTCGCCCGGTCGGCCGGCGTCGAGGTGGAGTCCACCCGCGGCGCCGAGGAGTTCCACGGCGTCCGCCGGGCGCCCCTGGCGCAGACGCAGCAGGCCCAGTGACTCCACGGTGGCGGCCACACCGCGCCGGTCACCGGCCTCCCGTGCCGCCGCGACGGCGGCATCCAGTTGGACCTCGGCGTCGTCCAGGCGGTCCAGGGCGAGCAGCGCCGAGGCGAGCCGGCGCCGCGTGCTGCCCTCCGCCCGCCGGTCATCGAGGCGCTGGGCGGCCTCGACACCGGCGCCGAGGACCCGTATCCACTCCGGCGGGTGGCCGAGCCGCGCGGACAGCGGCCACAGCGCCTCGCTCAGCCGCCACACCGGTTCGTCCAGCCCGTACTCCTCGGCGGTGAGCACGCAGGCCCTGAGATTGTCGTGCTCGGCCTCCCGTGCTTCCGGGTCGTCCGACGCCGCCACCGCCAGATAGTGGTCGAGCAGGCGGCGCACGGCCGCGCGGCATTCGGCCCCGCCCTCCTCGACGGCCGCCCGCGCCGCCGCGAACATCCGGGCGGCCTCGGACATGAGGTAGCGGTCCTGGTCGAACCCGACGATCAGCCCGGCGTCGGCGAGTTCCCCGACGAGGACCGGAACCTCCCCGGGTGGCCCGCCGGTCAGGGCCGAGGCCGCTGCTGCGCCGAATCGGTGTGTCGGATGCAGGCCGAGCAGGCGGAAGAGGCGGGCCGCCGGTGGCGTCAGCGCGCGGTAGGTCCGCTCGAGCGGGCGGTCGCGCGCGTCCTCGCCCTCGTGGTCCACGGTCCGCGCTTCGTCCGGTTCACGGCGCCGAGGGCGCGCCGAAGCTGATCCCGCCGGTGATGTCGCGTGCCTGCACCACGTTGCCGCCGATGTGCGCGCCCTCGGAGACGGTGTTGCGGACATCGCCCGCCTGCCCCGCGGACTCGGCCGGCCGCCCGGCGTCGGCCAGCCAGCGGGCCAGGTCGGCGGCGAACTCCTCGTCGCGGCGGGCCCGTTCGACGAGCAGGTCGGCGAGGGCGGCAAGCCGCTCGGCGCTGTCGTCGGGACTCACCCGGGGCTCGCCCGCCTCGCCTCTGCCCAGCACTCGGTGCGACAGCGCGGTGAACGAGCCCCAGACCCCTCGTCCCGCCTCGCTCCCCGCACTCGTCGCCGCTGCGGTGATCGCCGCCGCCACCAGGGCCGTGGACACCGGCTCCATGGGCCGCCCCCTCACTCGTTCCGATGCACCCGTCGCTCACCGTTCCTCAGGAACGGCCGTCCGCGCAAGGGCGGCCGGTGGCGGCGGGTGCGGCGGGCCGCAGTGGGCCGCGCCGCCGCACGGGCTCCGGCCGGTGCGCGGGGCGGTGGGGGCCGGTGCTTCGGAGCGCCGCGCGCAACGCGTTGCTGAGGCGGCGTGATGCGCCCCGGCGTTCCATCACATCCATAAGTGGTCCTACTCCTTGCCGGAGTTGCCACTGTACTTGCCCGTTTTCCCGCACCGCGACCCGGAGTTCACATTCCAGAGGTCTGACCTCAAGGGGTGGGCTGGGCGGCCAGGCTGCGTCGGTCACCCATGACGACCACCGGGTGCAGAGCCGGGTCGAGAGTGCGCAGCAGATACGTCATCGCGGACCGCGAGACGCTCACGCACGCCGAGGTGCCGCTGCCGTGGTCGAGATGGATCCAGATGCCGCCGCCCCTGCTCTGCCCGAGCGGGCGCCGGGGGTCCAGAGGGGACGTGCCGCGCACGCGGTTGTAGTCGATGGCGATCACGTAGTCGAAGTCGTGATGCTTCGGCGTGGGCCAGTAGCTCGGTGGAGTGAATGCCGAAGAGGCCGAGTACGGCAGTCTCGCCCCCGGATCGGGCAGCACCCCGCCCGCGTCGCTGAGGGTGAACACACCCACGGGGCTTCTGCGGTCGCCTTCGCGGTGGGCGGTCGTCCAACCGCGCCGACCGTTGTGCGCGGGCCAGGAGCGCAGCCGCCGCCAGCCGGAGCCCTGCCGTTCGTACAGCACGACGGTGGAGCGCGCGGAGGTGACCGACTCGCCGTAGACGGCCACCACCTGCCGGGCGCGGCCGGGGACGCGGTCCCTGAGCCACCGGCCGATGCCCGGCGGATACCGGGTCCGGTCCGCCCGCGCCGCTTGGTCTCCCTGCCCCTGCCCGTGCCCCTGGGGGTGCGAGGGGCTCTGGCCGCATGCCGTGAGGGCGCCGCAGCCCGCCAGCAGGAGCACCCCCACCGCGGCGCCCCGGATCCGTCCGGCCCCCGATGTGCGCATCGTTCCTCCTCCCGCGGTCTTCCTCGCGGTCTTCGTCTTCCTCGCGGTCTTCGTCTTCCTCGCCTTCCTCGCGTTCCTCCCGTTCCTCGCGCTTGCGGCTTCCCGGCCCGCGCCGAGGACAGTCCTCCATGGTGGCAGCCGCGCCGCACCGCCCGGTGGGATCACGCGGTTGCGGGTAGTCTCCCCGTGCGCGCAACGATCCCCCTCGGCATGGAGGCGTGATGCGAGTCGCCCTCTTCATCACCTGCGTGAACGACACGCTCTACCCCCGCACGGGGCAGGCGACCGTCGCTCTGCTGCGCCGCCTGGGGGTCGACGTCGAGTTCCCGGCGCAGCAGACGTGCTGCGGGCAGATGCACTACAACACCGGCTACCGCCGCCAGGCCGAGCCGCTGGTGCGGGGCTTCGCCGAGGCGTTCGCAGGCTACGACGCCATCGTGGCGCCCTCCGGTTCGTGCGCCGCCATGGTCCGCGACGTCCACCCGCGGATCGCCGGACGCTCCATGGGCCGGGTGCCCAGGGACCGGGTGGCCGAGGTGGTGCCGAAGGTGTACGAGCTGTCGGAGTTCCTGGTCGACGTGCTCCGGGTGACCGACGTGGGCGCCTACTTCCCCCACCGGGTGACCTACCATCCGACGTGCCACAGCCTGCGGCTGCTACGGGTGGGCGACCGGCCGCTGCGCCTGCTGCGCGCGGTGCGCGGGCTCGACCTCGTGGAGCTGGAGGGCGCGGACGAGTGCTGCGGCTTCGGCGGGGCGTTCGCCGTCAAGAACCCGGCCGTGTCGGCCGCGATGTGCTCGGACAAGGTCCGCCACGCCGCCGACACCGGCGCCGAGGTGCTGTGCGCCGCCGACAACTCCTGCCTGATGCACATCGGGGGGACCCTGGAGCGCCAGCGCGCGGGGGTGCGCACCCTGCACCTGGCGGAGATTCTCGCGAGCACGCAGGACGACCCGCACGGCTCGGGCTGGGCCGACGGTGAAAGGAGCCCGGCATGACCGCCGTCCACCTCGGCATGCCCGCCTTCCCCTCGTTCCCCGAGGCCGCGGAAGCCGCCACCACCGACGCCCAGTTGCGCCGCAATCTGCGCAACGCCACCCACACCATCCGGGACAAGCGGGCCCGCGCGGTCGCCGAACTGTCCGACTGGGCCGGGCTGCGGGCCGCCGCGGCGGCGATCAAGAACCGCACCCTGCGCCATCTCGACCACTACCTGCTCCAGTTGGAGGAGGCCGTCACCAAGGCGGGCGGGCGGGTCCACTGGGCGATCGACGCCGCCGACGCCAACCGCATCGTCGCGGAACTGGTGAAGGCCACCGGCGAGACGCACGTGGTCAAGGTCAAGTCGATGGCCACCCAGGAGATCGGGCTCAACGAGGCACTGGCCGCCGAGGGCATCACGGCGTACGAGACGGATCTGGCCGAGCTCATCGTGCAGTTGGGCGACGACCGGCCTTCCCACATCCTCGTTCCGGCCATTCACCGCAACCGCTCGGAGATCAGGGAGATCTTCGTCCGGGCGATGGGCCGCTGGGGCCGGGCCGCGCCCGACGGGCTCACCGACCGGCCGGCCGACCTCGCCGAGGCGGCCAGGCTGCATCTGCGGGAGAAGTTCCTCTCCGCCAAGGTCGCCGTCTCGGGGGCGAACTTCATGGTCGCCGAGACCGGCACGCTCGTGGTGGTCGAGTCCGAGGGCAACGGCCGGATGTGCCTGACCCTGCCGGAGACGCTCATCTCCGTCGTGGGCATCGAGAAGATCGTGCCGACGTGGCAGGACCTCGAGGTCTACCTCCAGTTGCTGCCCCGGTCCTCCACCGCCGAGCGGATGAACCCCTACACCTCCACCTGGACCGGGACGGCCGAGGGCGACGGGCCGCGCGAGTTCCATCTGGTGCTGCTGGACAACGGCCGGACCGGCGCGCTGGCGGACCAGGTGGGCCGACAGGCGCTGCGCTGCATCCGCTGCTCGGCCTGCCTGAATGTGTGCCCGGTCTACGAGCGGGCCGGCGGCCATGCGTACGGCTCGGCCTACCCGGGCCCCATCGGTGCCATCCTCACCCCCCAACTGCGCGGCATCACCAGTGCGTTGGACGCGTCGCTGCCGTATGCCTCCTCGCTGTGCGGGGCCTGCTACGAGGTCTGCCCGGTGGCGATCGACATCCCCGAGGTACTGGTCCACCTGCGCGAACGCGTGGCCGAGACCGGCAAGGGACACCCGGCGGAGCGGACCGCGATGAGGGCCGCCCGGTGGGTGCTCGAGGACCCGGCACGGCTGGCCCGCGCACAGCGACTGGCCACGCGGGCACGGCGGTTCCGTCCCCGGCACCTGCCCGGTCCCGCCGCCGCGTGGACCGACACCCGCGAGGTCCCGAGGATCCCCGAGGAGTCGTTCCGGGACTGGTGGCGCCGCACCCAGGGCGGCGGACCCAGGGCTGGGGGCGGCCCCGCGGGGAAGGGCGGCCGATGATGGGCAGCCGGGAGCTGGTCCTCGCCCGGGTGCGGGCGGCGCTGGCGGACGTGCCCCGCGACGAGGCGCCCGAGGACTTCCCCGTCGACCGGGACTATCTCGACGCGCACGCGACAGGATCGCCCGCCGAGGTCGCGGACCTGCTCGCGGACAACCTCGCCGACTACCGGGCGGTCGTGCACCGCTGCTCCGCGGCCGAGTTGCCCGGCCTGCTCGCCCGGCTGCTGGCGGAGCACCGCTCGGGCGACGTGGCCGTGCCCCCGGCGCTGCCGGGGGACTGGCTCGCTGATTCGGAGGGCGTCCGCGTCCTCACCGACGACGGCTCGCTGACCGCCAGCCGGCTCGACCGGGTGGACAGCGTGGTGACGGCGTGCGCGGTCGCCGTCGCCGAGACCGGCACGATCGTCCTCGACGCGAAGCCGGACCAGGGACGGCGCCTGCTCAGCCTCGTCCCCGACCACCACATCTGCGTGGTCCGCCCCGAACAGGTGGTGGCCTCGGTGGCGCAGGCCCTCCGGCGCCTGGACCCGTCACGCCCGCTGACCTGGATCTCGGGTCCGTCGGCCACCAGCGACATCGAGCTGGACCGCGTCGAGGGAGTGCACGGGCCGCGCACCCTCGAAGCCGTCCTCCTCGCCGACTGAGGCGCCGGCCCGAGCCGGCGCGGGACGGGCGCGGGCGACCGAGTCGGCGCGGGCGGCCCGAGCCGACGCGGCGGCCGAGGTCCCGTCGAGGACCGGATCCGGCCGTCGGCGGGATGCCGATACGGGGGTTTTCCACCGGAAAACCCGTTGACTTCGCCCTGGTGACTTCGCGAACCTGGCACGTCTGCGCTCTCCCGCACGCCCCAGAAGAGCGTCTTTCCCGAACCCGGGACCACCCCGCCACCGCACCATCGTGCCCTGGCCCGAGCCTTCACGGGACGTCATGTCGCTGCGCGAGATCCCCTACTCCGACCCGGGCGTGCCCGACACCCGCTCCGGTTTCCGTTTCCTGATGTGGCTCCAGCGTCGGCAACTGCGCGGGCAGTTGGTCGCCACCTGGTGGGGCACGGTGTTCATGGCCGCGATCGCCGCCATGCCCGCCGCCGTCGGCCTCGCGGTGCAGTCCGTCGCCGACCGTTCCGGCAAGGGCCTGCTCGGGGCCGCGGCCCTGGTGCTGTCCCTGGGCGCGGTCGTCTCGGCCGGCGACTCCCTGCTGCACCGGGCGGCCGTGGGCAACTGGATAGACGCGGCCGCCCGGGTGCAGCAGCTGCTCTCCCGCAAGGCGGCCGAGCTGGGCTCCGTGCTGACCCGCCGGGTCGCGGCCGGGGAGGTCGTGGCGGTCAGCACCGGCGACGTCGAGAAGATCGGCTGGTTCGTCGAGTCGCTCGCCAGGTTCTTCGCGGCCGTCCTGACCTCCCTCGGCCTGATCGCCGCGCTGATGGTCTACCAGCCGTTGCTGGGTCTGCCGGTGGCCGTGGCCGTCCCGGTGCTCGCCGTCGCCGCATTGCCGCTGCTGCCTCCCGCGCAGAAACGGGCCGACGAGCAGCGGGCCAAGGCCGGCCGCGCCACGGAGCTGGCGTCCGACACCGTGGCCGGGCTGAGGGTGCTGCGCGGCATCGGCGGCGAGGAGCTGTTCCTTTCGCGCTACCGCGCCGCCTCCCAGGAGGTGCGCACGGCCGCCGTGCGCAGCGCGCGCATGTGGTCGCTGATCGCCGCCGTGCAGGTGGCGCTGCCCGGCCTCTTCCTGGTCTTCATCGTCTGGTACGGTGCCCGGCTGACCGCCGACGGCCGCATCGGCGTGGGCGAACTCGTCACCTGCTACGGCTGTATGACGTACCTGCTGATGCCGTTGCGGATGTTCGAGGAGACCGCGATGGCGTGGACGTTCTCCAAGGCCTCGGCCAAGCGCGCCGCCGCCGTCCTGGCCATCAGGCGCACCACCGAGGACGGCCTCTCCCACGCAGGGGCGGTGCCGGGGGGCGATCTGTACGACCCGTCGTCGGGATTGCTGGCCCCCGCGGGACAGTTCACCGCCGTCGTGTGCGGCGACCCGGACGCCGCCGGGGTGCTGGCGGACCGGCTCGGCGGTCACAGCCCCGACGCCGCGGGCGAGCCGTCGACCCGGGTGGGCGGGGTGGCGCTGGACGAACTGCCGCTGGAGACCGCCCGTCGCGCCGTGCTCGTGCAGGACAAGGACCCGGTGCTGCTGTCGGGAACGCTGCGTGAGCTGCTGGATGTGCCGTCCTCGGGCGGTGTGAGCGCCGAGCGGGCGCTGGAGGCGGCGCAGTGCGGCGACGTGCTGTCCGTGCTGGCGCAGAGCCTTCGCACGGTGGCCCGCCGGGCGGACGGGCAGGACCGGGCCGCAGAGAACGGCGAGGCCGCCGACCCCATGGCGGCGCGTCTGACCGAGCGCGGCCGCTCGCTGTCCGGCGGGCAGCGGCAGCGGCTGGCGCTGGCCCGCTCCCTGGTCGCCGATCCGCCGGTGCTGGTGCTCGACGAGCCGACGAGCGCCGTGGACGCGCACACCGAGGCCCGTATCGCCCAGGGCCTGCGGCGGCTGCGCGAGGGCCGCACGACCGTGGTCCTCACCTCGAGCCCGCTCCTGCTCGACCGGGCGGACCGCGTGGTGTTCGTCCAGGACGGCGCCGCCGTCGCCGCGGGCGGGCACCGTGAACTGCTGGGCACCGACAGCCGCTACCGGTCCGTCGTCACCCGGTACGAACCCGACGACGGGGCCCGCACGAGCGCCCCGCGGCCGTCGGCGTCCCCGTCACCGTCACCGTCGCCGTCAACGCCCCAGGCCGTGCCGTCTGCCGAGCCGGCCATCGAGGAGACCGTGTGAAGCCGCCGACCTTTGACCCAGCGGCCCCGCAGGAGGCCGAGAAGCTGCCGGTCGGCTCGGCGAGGACCGTGCGTGCCTACGTCCGTGAGCTCGCCCGGCGCCATCGGCGCCCTTTCGCGGTCCTGGTGGCCGTCAACGCCGTCGCCTCGATCGCCTCCATGGTCGGCCCCTATGTCCTGGGCGATCTGGTGCAGAAGCTGTCCGAGGGCGCTCACGAGCTCCATCTGGAGCGCTGCGTAGGGGCGTTCGTGGTGGCGCTGGTGCTCCAGACGGTCTTCACACGGATGACGCGGCTGCGTGGGGCGATGCTGGGCGAGCAGATGCTCGCGGACCTGCGCGAGGACTTCCTCGTCAGGTCCGTCGCCCTTCCGCCGGGTGTGCTGGAGCGCGCGGGTACCGGCGATCTGCTCTCCCGGATCACCACCGATGTCGACCGGCTGTCCAACGCGATGCGCGAGGCCGTTCCTCAGCTGTCCATCGCCCTCGTGTGGGCGGGGCTCCTGCTGGGCGCGCTCACCGTGACCGCTCCCCCGCTGGCGTCGGCCGCGCTCGTCGCGGCCCCGGTGCTGGTGATCGGCGGGCGCTGGTACTTCCGCCGGGCGCCGAGGGCCTACCGCTCGGAGGCCGCCGGGTACGCCGCGGTGGCGTCGGCGCTCGCCGAGACGGTGGACGCCGGGCGCACGGTCGAGGCGCACCGGCTCGGGGCGCGGCGGGTCGCGCTGGGCGACCGGAGGATCGCCGAGTGGGTGGCGTGGGAGCGGTACACGCTGTGGCTGCGCATGATCCTTTTCCCGGTGGTCAACGCCACGCACGCCATCGCGCTCGCCTCGGTGCTGCTGATCGGCGGCTCGATGGTGATCAACGGCTGGCTCACGGTGGGTGAACTGACCACGGGAGCGCTGTATGTGCAGATGCTGGTCGAGCCGGTGAACATGATCCTGCGCTGGTACGACGAGCTCCAGGTCGCCCAGGTGTCGCTGGCCCGCCTGGTGGGCGTGCGCGAGGTGCCGGGGGCGGCGCAGGACGGGGACGAGGCTCCCGACGGCCGCACCGTCCTTGCCGACGAGGTCCGCTTCGGCTACCTCGAGGACACCGATGTGCTGCACGGGGTGAGCCTGACCGTGGAGCCCGGCACACGGGTGGCGCTGGTCGGCCCCTCGGGGGCGGGCAAGTCGACTCTCGGGCGGCTGCTCGCCGGGATCTACGCGCCCAGGACGGGTGAGGTGACCCTCGGCGGGGCCGCGCTGGCCGGGATGTCGGCGGAGCGGGTCCGCAGCCATGTCGCGCTGGTCAACCAGGAGCACCACGTCTTCGTCGGCACCCTGCGCGACAACCTCCTGCTCGCCCGCACCGGCGCGGACGACGCCGAACTGTGGGCGGCGCTGCGGGCAGTGGACGCCCACCCGTGGGCGGAGGCGTTCGAGGACGGCCTGGACACCGAGGTGGGATCGGGCGCGGTGGCGCTCAGTCCCGCCCAGGCCCAGCAGGTGGCGCTGGCCCGCCTGGTGCTGGCCGACCCGCACACCCTCGTCCTGGACGAGGCGACCTCGCTGCTGGACCCCCGCGCGGCCCGCCATCTGGAGCGCTCACTGGCCGGGGTGCTGGACGGCCGCACGGTGGTGGCAATCGCCCACCGTCTGCACACCGCCCACGACGCGGATGTGATCGCGGTGGTCGAGGACGGCCGGATCGTGGAGCTGGGCAGCCACCACGACCTCGTCGCGCAGGAGGGGGCCTACGCGGCGCTGTGGCATTCCTGGCACGGCGACCGCTGAGGTGCCGCGGCCGATCCGCATACCGAGGGCCGGATCCCGCCGAGAGCTGGTCCCGTAGGCGGCCGGTCCCGCCGAGGGCCGGTCCCGCCGAGGGCCGGTCCCGCCGAGGGCCGGTCGATGGCCGGGGCGGCCGAGGACTACCCCAGGAACCCCAGCGCCCCGGCGCAGCCGAGGCCGCCGAGCACCATGAACGCGGGCATGAGCACCTTGACCTCGACCCAGTCACCGGCCCGGAAGCGCATCACCTTCGGCGGCCCCAGCGGGTACCAGCGCTTGCGGCCTATGGGGATGGGCCACAGGATCGGGCAGCCGGAGACGGTCAGCGCGTCGCCGACGCAGTGGACGAGCGCCCCGAGCACCACGGGCAGCCCCAGCCACAGATGGCCCTGCCCCGGCTCGGTGAACAGCCAGTGCCGCCCATCGCGGTCCAGGATGTCCGACAGGATCCAGGCACCGGCCGCCCCGAGCAGCCAGACCAGGACGTCGCTGGAGACCCTGGCCTGGCGCCACAGCAGCCCCTCGATGGCGAGCACCATGTGCACGAACAGCACCGCCAGCACCGCCCATCGCCCTCCGTAGGCGGCCAGAAACGACGTTCCCGCGCCGATGAGCACGGCCCACACCCAGGTGTGGGTGAGGGTGCGGTGGCCGCCGTTGCGGCTGGGGTCCCCGGGTTTGCGGGTGGCTCGGTACACGGCGTGGGAGAGGCCGTCGATGACGCCGCAGGCCGCCTTCGAGATCGGGCCGAAGGCCCGGGAGATCGTGGCCGCCTTGTGGTCCAGGTCGGGGGCCAGCGCCGCCCCGGCGCAGATGGCCGCCCCGCCGACGAGCACCGGCCACGGCATGGTGTGGCCCGTCGCAGCTGCCGCCGCTCCGACCCCCAGCCACGCGGCGGCTCCGGACAGCGAATGCGCGGGCCCCATCATCGTTGCACCCTCCCCCTTGCCGCGGTCCCGCTTCGCAGGCGGATACGGCGACTTCACAGCACGTCAGCGAAGGGCAAGGCTAGCGGGGAGGAATCCGCGGTCGATCAGCCGGGTCGCACCAGGCACTATGGGGGGTGTGAGCCTCATCGACCAGCTGCCGACCGACCCCGATCCCGACGCCCTCTTCGACATCTTCGAGTCGTGGGCGCAGGAGCGGGGCATCGCCCTCTACCCGGCCCAGGAGGAGGCGCTGATCGAGGTCGTCTCGGGCGCCAATGTGATCCTGAGCACCCCGACCGGCTCGGGCAAGAGCCTGGTCGCCGCCGGGGCGCACTTCGCGGCGCTCGCGGACGGGAGGCGCACGTTCTACACCGCTCCGATCAAGGCGCTGGTGTCGGAGAAGTTCTTCGACCTGTGCAAGATCTTCGGCACCGAGAAGGTCGGCATGATGACCGGGGACGCGAGTGTGAACCCCACCGCGCCGGTCATCTGCTGCACCGCCGAGGTGCTGGCGAGCATCGCGCTGCGCGACGGCGAGCGGGCCGACGT
Organism: Wenjunlia tyrosinilytica; assembly: GCF_014646055.1. Classification (GTDB taxonomy): domain Bacteria; phylum Actinomycetota; class Actinomycetes; order Streptomycetales; family Streptomycetaceae; genus Wenjunlia; species Wenjunlia tyrosinilytica. The sequence goes on along the minus strand of NZ_BMMS01000015.1, from coordinate 193,226 downwards.
CGGCCAGGTCGTCATGGACGAGTTCCACTTCTACGCGGAGCCCGACCGCGGGTGGGCCTGGCAGATCCCCCTGCTGGAGCTGCCGCACGCCCAGTTCGTGCTGATGTCGGCGACGCTGGGCAACGTGGACCGGTTCGAGAAGGACCTGACCAGGCGCACCGGCCGCCCCACCTCCGTGGTCACCTCGGTCACCCGGCCCGTTCCGCTCTCCTACGAGTACCGTCTCACCCCGCTCCACGAGACCCTCGAGGAACTGCTGCACACGCACCAGGCCCCCGTCTACATCGTGCACTTCACGCAGGCCTCCGCCGTCGAGCGCGCCCAGTCGCTGATGAGCATCAACATGTGCACGCGCGAGGAGAAGGACGCGATCGCGGCCCTCATCGGCAACTTCCGTTTCACCACCAGGTTCGGCCGCAACCTCTCCCGCTTCGTCCGCCACGGCATCGGTGTGCACCACGCCGGGATGCTGCCGAAGTACCGGCGCCTGGTGGAGCGGCTGGCGCAGGCGGGGCTTCTGAAGGTCATCTGCGGCACCGACACCCTCGGGGTCGGGGTGAATGTGCCGATCCGCACCGTGCTGTTCACGGCGCTCAGCAAGTACGACGGCAACCGGGTGCGGGTGCTGCGGGCGCGTGAGTTCCACCAGATCGCGGGCCGCGCCGGGCGGGCGGGCTTCGACACGGCCGGCCTCGTGGTCGCCCAGGCACCCGAGCACGTCATCGAGAACGAGAAGGCGCTCGCGAAGGCCGGCGACGACCCGAAGAAGCGCCGCAAGGTGGTGCGCAAGAAGGCGCCCGAGGGGTTCGTCAACTGGAGCGAGCAGACTTTCGACAAGCTCATCGCCGCCGATCCGGAGCCGCTGACGTCGCGGTTCCGGGTCAGCCACGCCATGCTCCTGTCGGTGATCGCCCGCCCGGGCAACGCATTCGAGGCCATGCGGGGCCTGCTGGAGGACAACCACGAGGACCGGCGCTCGCAGCTGCGGCACGTCCGCAGGGCGATCGCGATCTACCGCTCGCTGGTGGCGGGCGGTGTCGTGGAGCGGCTGGAGGAGCTCGACGAGGAGGGCCGCTTCGCCCGCCTGACGGTGGACCTGCAGGCCGACTTCGCGCTGAACCAGCCGCTGTCCACCTTCGCGCTGGCCGCCTTCGAGCTGCTGGACCGCGAGTCCCCGTCCTACGCGCTCGACGTCCTGTCGGTGGTGGAGTCCACGCTGGACGACCCCCGGCAGATCCTGGCGGCGCAGCAGAACAAGGCCCGCGGTGAGGCCGTCGCCCGGATGAAGGCGGACGGCATCGAGTACGAGGAGCGGATGGAGCGGCTCCAGGACATCGGCTACCCCAAGCCGCAGGAGGAGTTGCTCTTCCACGCCTACAACGTGTACCGCAAGGGCCACCCGTGGGTGGGCGACCACCCGCTGAGCCCGAAGTCGATCGCACGCGACCTCTACGAGCGGGCGATGACGTTCACGGAGTTCACCGGCTTCTACGAGCTGGCCCGGGCCGAGGGCATCGTGCTGCGGTATCTGGCGAGCGCCTACAAGGCGTTGCAGCACACCGTTCCCGAGGAGGCCAAGAGCGACGACCTCAAGGACCTCATCGAGTGGCTGGGCGAGCTCGTGCGCCAGGTCGACTCCAGCCTCCTGGACGAGTGGGAGCAGTTGGCGAACCCCCAGGACGAGGAGCAGGTGGGGCCGCCCTCCGACGACCGGCCCGCGCCGGTCACCGCCAACCAGCGGGCGTTCCGGGTGCTGGTGCGCAACGCCATGTTCCGCAGGGTGGAGCTGGCCGCGCTGGAGCGCTACGAGGAGCTGGGCGGACTCGGCGAGGACGACGGCTGGGACGCGGACTCGTGGGCGGACGCGATGGACGCCTACTGGGACGAGCACGAGGACCTGGGCACGGGCCCGGACGCGCGCGGCCCGAAGCTGCTCCTGATCGACGAGCAGCCGGGCTTGTGGCGGGTGCGGCAGATCTTCGACGACCCGGCGGGCGACCACGACTGGGGCATCAGCGCCGAGGTGGACCTGACGGCGTCCGACGAGGAGGGCCGGGCGGTGGTCCGGGTCACCGGCGTCGATCGGATGTAGCGGCGTTCCGGCTGCTCGTCGTCGGCGGCGGGCGGGGCTCAGGGCTCGTTGTCGGGCAGGTCGTGCCTGCCCGACAGGAACTCCTGCACGCGCACCTTGGCCCTGATCGTCGGTTCGCGCCAGCGCGCCTCACGGCGTTCGGCGCGGGCGAGCTTGCGGGGCTTCTTCTTGTAACGCCACCGCGCCCAGGGGGCGTTGGGGCGGCTGAGCCGGACCACGCCCACGAACAGCAGGGGTACGAAGAACAGGCCGATCAGACCGGTCCACAGCTTGCCCTTGAGCAGGGTGATGATGCCGAAGACGAGCTCGATGAGGACGAACGCCAGGAGGAACAGCGCCGTGCCGAGGCTGGGATCGCGCCGGTAGTCGTTCCAGTCGACGAATCCGACCGGCCGGAATCCCATCAGGACCAGGCCCACCACGGCGACGGCGACGAAAACGGCGTCCACGGATGTGCGTCCGTGCTCCATCCAGTACACGTCCCGCAGGTGCAGGATGAGCGCGAATTCGTCGAGGACGAGAGCCGCACCGATGCCGAAGAACCCCGCGAGCACGGATTTCACGACCGTCGAGGGCTCATGGACGGCGAAAACGGCGACTCCACCGATCAACATGAACACGACACCGAAAACCACATGGTGGATATGGAGTCCGCCGGGGTTCACATTCCCCGGCCACCAGCGCACCTGGGCTCTGATCATACGAACGCTGAGGCGAATGCCGCCGAATCCCACAATGAAGGCACAGAGCAGGCAGAACAGCGGAAGCCGCCCGGTTTCGACGACCTGCCGCTCGAACCAGCCCTCGTTGGCCACGCCCGCGCTCCTTCCCGCGAAAACCCGCGAATCCGAGAACCCGCCGAACCCCCGCGACGTCAACGGTGAATTACGCCGAACGACGGGTGCGGATTCCCGCCATTCGGCGCAGGACGAGCGGACAACGCGTCTTCCCGCCGCCACATGCTTGGCCTGCGGCCCGTTTGCAGTGGCGTTGTGCACGCCACCGCTCAGAACACCGTACCGGCACCCGGCGGGGAACCGAGAAAGGACGGCGGCGGCGATTCCCGGCGGCAGGGTTTTCCGCACCGGCTACCCAAACGGTTTCGCGATGTTCCTCGGCCTCCTCGGTCTGCTCTGTTCGATTACAAGGCGGCGGTCTTCTTCCCCAGCGGCAAGGCCGCCGTCACCTACCGGGTGGAGGCGGGGGTGTGCCTGGCCGGCGCCGACCCCCTAGGCGACCGGGAGGCGCGGGGCCCGGCCATCGACGCCTGGCCGGAGGTGGCGGGCCGCTACGCCTGGGCCCCGGCCGTGATGGGCGCGGGCGAGGAGGGCGCCAAGGCGTACGCCGGAGCGGGGATGGTGCGGCGGCGCTGAGGTGCCGGGCGCCGCGGGGCCTTTCGCGGACCGCGGGCCGGCCGTTCGGGATCCGGGCCGGTGTCGTACCCCGGTGATACGTTCCGCCACGTGGCGGGCACGATCGACAGCACCTGCGAGCGCGTCGCGGTGGCGGCGGACCCCGAGGGGCCCGGTGGGCGGCTCCTGGGGCTGGCCGAGGACGGCGCCGCGCTCGGCGACCCCGTCGCCGTGCCCGATCTCGGTCCGGCCATGGCGGAGCTCGAGGCCGCCCGTCGTCCGCGCTGGGTGTGGGCGGCCACCGACTCGCTCTATCCGGTCCTGCTGCGGCGCCCGGGGCTGCGGCTGTCCCGGTGCCACGACATCAAGCTCGTCGAGACCCTGCTGTGCGGGCACGAGGGCGAGTACGGGCAGCCCCGCTCGCTCGGTGCCGCGTGGGCACGGCTGCACGGGCTCGCCGTTCCCGACGACCTTCCGGAGACCGCTGCGGCCGGACAGCCGGTGCTCTTCGAGGCCGACCGGCACCAGTTGCCGCCCGGCACCGACCCGCTCGCGGCGGTGGCCGCCGTCCACGCCGAGCAGCTGCGCAGGACGGCCCGCACCGAGCACCCCGACCGGATGCGGCTGCTGTGCGCCGCCGAGTCCGCCGGCGCCCTGGCGGCCGCGGAGATGTCGCACGACGGACTGCCGTGGAGCGCCGACGCGCACAACACCCTGCTGACCGAACTGCTGGGCCCGCGCCCGATCGGCGGAGCGCAGCCCGCCCTCCTCGGCGAGCTGGCCACGCGAATCCAGCGGTCGCTCGGCTGCCGCCCGTTCAACCCCGACTCCCACCCCCAGGTGCTGCGCGCGTTCGCCGAGGCGGGGATCATCCTGCCGTCCACCCGCTCCCATGTCCTCAAGGGCGTCAACCACCCGGCGGCGGATCTGATGCTGCGCTACAAGGAGCTCTCCCGCATCCACGCGGCCCATGGCTGGGCGTGGCAGGAGACCTGGGCGCGGGGAGGGCGCTTCCGCCCGGAGTACGTGGTCGGCGGTGTGGTCTCCGGCCGGTGGGCCACCCGTGGCGGAGGCGCCCTGCAGATTCCCCGCCCGCTGCGGGCGGCGGCCGTGGCCGATCCCGGGTGGCGGCTGGTGGTGGCCGACGCCGGGCAGTTGGAGCCGAGGGTGCTGGCCGCGATGTCCGGCGACCCCGGCCTGGCCCGTGCCGCGGCGGCGGGCGACCTGTACGCGGGATTGGCGCAGGCGGCCTTCGACGGCGACCGCGACCGGGCCAAGATCGGCCTGCTGGCCGCCATGTACGGGCAGACGAGCGGCGAGGCGGGCGCTCTGGTGGCGGTGCTGCGCAGACGCTTCCCTGCCGCGATGGAGCTGGTGGAGTCCGCCGCCCGCACGGGCGAGGGCGGCGGACTGGTCCGCTCCCACCTCGGCCGCACCAGCCCCCGCCTGGAGGAGCGCCCCGGCGAGGAGTCGGCGGCCCGCGCCAGGGGCAGGTTCACCCGCAACTTCGTCATCCAGGCGACCGCCGCCGAATGGGCCCTCGCCGTCCTGGCGGTGCTCCGCCGCCACCTCACGGCCCTCGGCCCGCCCCGGCTGGTGTTCTTCCAGCACGACGAGGTGGTGGTCCACACCCCGTCGGAACTCGCCCCCGACGTCACCCGAGCCGTCGACGCGGCGGCCGCCGAAGCCACCCGCCTCCTCTTCGGCCCCACGCCGGTCCCCTTCCCCCTCCAGTCGCACGTCGTGGGCTCGTACGCGGAAGCCAAATGACCGACGGATACCCGCCCTGGCGGGCACCGCCCCGCCGAACCGGCGGGACCTTCCTGTGGCACTCACAGCCAGGGCGGGGGCCAAGGCCGGCCCGACGCCGAACCCGAGACCATCCGTCGCTCCTCTCTGAAAGGAGTTACGAACCATCAGCCCCCCACGACTCACCGGTCCGGCGATTTCCTCACCCGGTCGGCCACCGAGCAGCCCGGCGCGGAAAGTCGGTTGAGCCGCCCGCCGCGCCCCGGGCATGGTGAAGCCCTGGCCGCGAGGCCGAGCGGGTGAGCCAAAGGATGGAACACCGGATTCCAAACCCGGTGGCGTGGGTTCGACTCCTACCACCCGTGCAGCGGGTTCTTGACCACGGGCCCGGCAGCGTCGCATGTGTGCTCACGGTTCCGACGCATCGTTCACTGCGACTCCATGGCGGTTGAAGCGGCCGCCGCGGGCGATGAGCGTTCGGCAGCGCGCGCACTCGCACGGCGGCCAGGTCTGGAGGGACGGGCGGCAGGTACAGCGGTCTGCGCACGCGCGTAATGCTCGTCGTCTCCGGGCGGGTGACGACACCCGCCTCGTCGACGACGTAGACGCGTAACCGCAAGCTGCTCGCAGGGGTCGCGAAATCGGGTGGGTCGGCTCTCACGTCGGCTCCCTGGGGCGCGGCAACTGCTGTCAGTGAAAGCGTTCCTACGCAGCGGTGACGCGAGTCGCACTGAACTGTACAACCGCCGACGCGAGTTGCGTGCTACACACCGATCCACTCGGCGAACTCCAGCAGCGCCTGACGACGCGCCAGCGGCCCCTTGCACAGCAGCACTGTCGTCTCTCTGGCGGTGGGGTGGTACCGGGTCTGCTGCGCAGCGGTACGGCGGGCCTTGAGCGGGCAGGACAAGGCGTCGTTCGGATGGCCGGCCAGCGTGTGCGCCCTGCCCAGGTCGATCCGGTGATGCCCGGCCCGGGCTCGGTCCCAGCCGCGGGGGAAACGCACTTCCTCGGCGAGCTGGACGGCCCGCCCGTACTCGTCCAGGTCCGAGGCGATGGCCACGGCGTGAACGCCGACGTTCGCCGGGCCCCACCCCACCCCGTAGTCGGACAGCTCCCCGGTCCGCCGGGCAAGGGCCCGGGCCTCGTTCAGGCGGGCGTCCGCGTGGTCGCCGTCGCCTGCACGGCCGGCGATGACCGCGGCCCTCAGATGCAGTACCCCTGCCATGGCGCTCAAGCCCTCCCCGCGCCGCGACTCCTGCCCGTCCAGGTCGCGCAGCGTCGTGTCGACGACGCGCATGCCCAAGTCGTACCGGCTCGACGACAGGGCGGTCTGCGCGCGCAGGTAGCCGTACATGGCGGGCAGGCCCGGCTCCTCGGCTCGGGGCGCGGCCCAGGCGAGGCGGTCGAGGGCGACGACCCGAGGTCCGCATAGCCGAAGTTCCAGGCCAGGGTGAACACACAGCGGAACACCCATGCCAGGCACTCGTGCACCTGCCGCTGTTCTTCCCCCCGTGCTGTGTGGACGGCGTGCACACACTCATCGATGAGAGCGGGCAGATCGCGGGCCATCGGCATGTACTCGGCCTGGCGTCGCTGCGCCAACACCTCCCGCACGTCGTCCCGGATCAGGGCGACCGGGCGCGGCGGCACCTCCCAGCCCAGGGGGATGTCCCAGTTCTCCATGCTCGCGCGGAGGGGATGTATCACCGCGTCGAGCCGGTCTCGGCGCAGCTCCTCCATGTACGGCTGCCCGAGCAGGTCGGAGGTGGACACCGCGAGGGCCCGGGCGCAGGCCGCGACCAGGGACGGGGAGGCCTGCCCACCACCGGTTTCGACCTTGCTGATGAGACTCTTCGAGACATTGGCGCGCATCGCCAGGCCCTGCTGGGTCAAGCCCCGTCGCACGCGGTGGCGGGCGATGCGCGCCCCGAAGTGTTCGTCAGCGGTGTCACGCATACTGCCGGCTCCGTTCCTGACTCGACACCAAGAACCGTACCCCCGACACCCTGGGGGCAACGATTGATCACAGCCTCGCCGCGGGCCGGAAGTGGCCTCATGGGCGCTGCCGGGGGCGATCGGCTGTGATCCGAAGCGGCATCGTGGTCCCCCTCACCGCCGCGGCCGCGCCGACGACGGCTCGACGGGATTGCTACTCGCGAGTAAGGTCGGGGCCGTCGCCGTGATCACGGGCAGGGGGCTGGTATGGACGAGTTGGAGACCGCGTTCGCCGGGGTTGCTGGACAGATGGCGCTCCTGGACGACGGGGAGGTGTCCTCGCGGGAGCTCACCGAGCTGGCCCTGCGACGGATCGCCGCCGCCGAGGGGGAGTTGAACGCCTTCCGGCTGATCCGCGCCGAGGCCGCGCTGGCCGAGGCCGACGAGGCGGACAAGGCGCGCGCCGGTGGGGACCGGCGGCCGCTGCTCGGGATCCCGCTCGCCATCAAGGACGACACCGACCTCGCGGGAGCGCCGACCACCCATGGCACGGCTGTGCGCCCAGCGCCCGCCGTCGAGGACTCCTACCTGGTCTCCCGGCTCAGGGAGGCCGGCGCGGTCGTGGTCGGCAAGACCCGGATGCCCGAGTTCGGCCAGTGGGCGTTCACCGAGACGGCCTCCGGCGGGTACACCCGCAACCCCTGGGACCCGGACCGCACCACCGGCGGGTCCAGCGGGGGCAGCGCGGCCGCCGTGGCCGCGGGCCTGGTACCCGTGGCCACCGGCAGCGACGGCGGTGGGTCGATCAGGATTCCCGCCGCCTGCTGCGGGCTGTACGGGCTCAAGGCCCAGCGGGGACGCGTGAGCACCGCTCCGCGCCCCGAGGCCTGGGGTGCGCTCGCGGTGATCGGCGGGCTGACCCGCTCCGTCGGTGACACGGCCGTGCTCTACGACGCGATCAGGGGCAACCGCCCCACGGACCGCTGGCGCGCCGAGCCGCCCCGGCTGCCGTTCGTCGAGGCCGCGCGGACCGAGCCCGGACGTCTGAGGATCGGGGTGTCCGCCCGGCCGGCCCTGCCGGGCGTCAAGGTCGATCCCGAGCAGTTGTCGGCGCTTCGGGCGACGGCCGAGGTGCTCTCCGACCTCGGCCACGACGTGCGCGAGATCCGGCCCCGCTATCCCGACTTCGTCACCCCCGTGTCGCTGTGGATCCCGCAGGCGATGCACGGGATGCGGGAGGAGGCGAGGCGGCTGTGCGCCAGGGCGGGGATCCCGGACGAGATCGCGCAGTCGCTGCTGGAGCGCCGTACGCGGGAGAATCTGCGCTCCGCCCGGCAGCTCCCGCCCGGTGCCTACCTGTGGGCCCTTCGGCGTGCGGAGCGCCTGGCCGACGAGGTCAATACGATGTTCGCCCGCATGGATGTCCTCCTGACTCCGGCCATCCCCGAACTGCCGCGCCGGGTGGGGGCGCTGGACGGCGCCAACGCGGCACGGGCGGCGAAGCGCAGCTGGCCCTCGATCGCGTTCACCGCGCTGTGGAACGTGACCGGCAACCCCGCCGCCTCGGTGCCCGCGGGCCTGTCCCGCGACGGGCTGCCGCTGGCGGTGCAGTTGGTCGGTCGGCCGCACGACGAGCCGACTCTCCTCCAGGTGTCGGCGCAGCTGGAGCAGGCGCGCCCCTGGGCGGGCCTGCGGCCGTCGCTCACGGGGGCAGCGGCAGCACACGCGAAGGCACCGGGTGGCGCGCCGACCAGGTGACCGGTCGGTCCGCTGCGCGCCTGACCCGGTGCCCGCGGACAGCGTGGTGCGACCTCCCGAACCACGCTGCCCCGTCTCGGCGCGGCCTCACGCGGCGTCGAGCCGCGCCACCTCCTCCGGGGTCAGCACGAGATCGGCGGCCGCGGCACTGTCGGTCACCGTCTCGGGCCGCGACGAGCCCGGAATGGGCACCACCACGGGGGACTTCGCCAGCATCCACGCCAGGCACACCCGCTGCGGGCTCACCCCGCGGCTCTCCGCGATCCGCGCGAACTCCGCGTGGACCGAGCCCAGCCCGCCCGCCTTTGAGATACCGCCGAGCGGGCTCCAGGGCAGGAACGCGATGCCGCGCTCGTCGCACAGGCGCAGCTCCGGCTCGCTCGAGCGGAACCTCGGGGAGAACTCGTTCTGCACCGAGGCCGCCCGCCCGCCGAGGACGGCGGCGGCCTGCTCGATCTGCGCCGGGTTGGCGTTCGAGACACCCGCGAGGCGGATCTTGCCCTCGTCCAGCAGGTCCCGAAGGGCGCCGACTGACTCCCCGAACGGCACCTTCGGGTCGGGCCGGTGGAACTGGTAGAGGTCGATCGCCTCGACACCGAGGCGCTTGAGCGACCCCTCGCACGCCCGCTTGAGGTATTCGGGCCGGCCGTCGAGCTCCCAGCCGCCGTCGGGGGTGCGGGTGTGCCCGCCCTTGGTGGCCACCAGGACGTGCGAGGTGTCCCGTCCGTACGAGGTCAGCGCCTCGGCGATCAGCTCCTCGTTGTGGCCGAAGTCGTCGAGGCCGAGGCTGTAGGCGTCGGCGGTGTCGATGAGCGTGATCCCGGCGTTCAGGGCGGCGTGCACGGTGGCGATGGCCCGCGTCCGCTCGGGGCGCCCCTCGATCGACAGCGGCATGGCGCCGAGGCCGATCGCGCTCACCTGACGTCCGCCGATGGTGCGCGTCTGCATGGTCCGGGTCTCCTCGAGTCGCGGTTGCGCGGTTGGCGGGACCTCCAGCCTGCGGTCCCACCTCTACTCTGTCCAACAGATGGATCGGATGACACTGTTCTCCGGGACGGATCAGTCGGGCGGACCAGTCACGGACCGGTCGCGGACGGATCAGCGTCGGATCAGCGGTCCGATCAGCGGATCAGAGGGTGAAGAGGGTCATGGAACTGCGCCAGTTGGAGTACTTCGTCGCGGTCGCGGAGGAACTGCACTTCACCAGGGCCGCCCGACGCCTGTTCGTGGCGCAGTCCGGCATGTCGGCGGGCATCCGCTCGCTGGAGAAGGAGCTCGGCGCCCCCCTGTTCATCCGCAGCACCCGCAGGGTCGAGCTGACCGACGCCGGCCGCGCGCTCCTGCCCGTCGCCCGCCAGGCTCTGGCCAAGGCGTCGGACGCCCGGGACGCGGTCGCCGCCGTTCAGGGGCTGCTGCGCGGGACGCTCTCCGTGGGGAGCCTTCAGTGCCTGGGGGTCCTCGACGTCCCCTCCCTGCTGGCGCGGTTCCGCGAGAAGCACCCCGGGGTGGAGCTGCGGTTGCGCCACGACGGGACGGCCGACCTGATCGACGGGGTCCGCGCCGGGCGGCTGGATGTGGCCTTCACCCCCCTGGGCATCCACTCGACCGAGGGGCTGGGGGTGCTGCCGGTGGCGGACGAGCCGATGGTCCTGGCCTGCGGACCGACGCACCGGCTCGTCGGGAAGGCGGGCATCCGGCCGGACGACCTGGCCGGGGAGTCCTTCGTCGACTTCAGCGTGACCTGGGGGACGCGTGAGTTCGCCGATCGCATCCTGGCCGCCGCGGGAGTGGAGCGCCGGGTCGAGCTGGAGGTCAACGACGCCCACTCGGTGCTCGACCTGGTGAGCCTGGGCCTGGGCGTCGCCATCGTTCCGGCGCACTTCGAGCACAAGAACTCGCATGCCTGCTTCGTCCCGATCGAGGACGCTCCGTCGTGGCGGATCGCCGCGGTGACGCCGGGCGAGGAGAGGGTGAGCACGGCGGCCCGCGCGCTGCTGCGCATGGTCGAGGAGGCCGCCGGGCGGGGCCCGGGCGCCTGACGCGATCACCGGCGAGTTCTCGCCAGCGGCGCGGAGGGCGCCGACCTGCCCTTCAATATTCCCATGAGGTCTGACCTATCCTATGACCCTGACTGGATTCCATCGAATCAAGGCATGGCTCAACACAAAAGAACAAAGAAAGGTCTGACCACTTCTTGACGCGGCGGGATCAGCAGGAGTAGAGCTCTGCATGTACATGCAACCGCTTTCATTCCATCGTCAGCGCATCACAAGGAGCGCCAGTGACCAGCACGCCCTCTCGGCGCGAGTTCGCCAGGACCGCGGCCCTGGTGACCGGTGGTGCGCTCGTCGCCGGGAGCGGTCTCGGGCGCCCGGCGCTCGCGGGCACGGGGCCCGCGGTCGCGGCCGGCCCGGACCCGTGGGAGAGGGCACCGGCCACCCTCGACCGGATCCGGGCGCCCCGGTTCCCGGACCGGGTGTTCAGCGTCCTCGTGTGTGCGGCCGAGGGCGACGGGGTGGATCCGGACTCCACCACGGACGCCCCTGTCGTGGACAGCGGGTTCAACACCCATGACGACCGCGTCGTCATCGAGTCGGGTCGGGATGCCGATGGACGGCGGGTCGGCATCCCGACCACCCATGTGGCCGTGGAGCGCCGCGGGCTCTCCGGCCGCTGGAGCGGGATCACCGTGGGCAGTGGGATGTCGGGAGGCATCCTCGACATCTTCGCCCGCGACCGCCTCGTCAACGCGCCCGACCGCCCGGGCCGCTACCCGTCGAGCACGCCCTGTGCGGCGACAACACCGTGCCGAGGAACGCCGGCGCCAACGTCAACCAGGTCTGAATCCAGCGACAAGCAAAGCGAAGAGAAGGGCCGCACTCACATGTCCTCGCCGTCCGAGACATCCCGTCCCGCGCGCCGGTCCGTCGTTCTGGGCGCGGCCGGCGCGCTGGGCGCGCTCTCGCTGCCCTCCGCGGCCGCCATCGCGGCCTCCGTCACCCCGCGCACTCCCCCGCCGGGTGCGGTCGCCGGGGCGCGGGCCGCGGCGACCGACTGGTCCAAGGCCGTCGTGGACTCGACCCTCGAGCGGCACCCCACCCCGGCCGACCTCGGCGGCTGGGGCTACACGACGGGCCTGTACCTGTACGGCCAGTACCTGGTCCACAAGCGCCTGGGGAACAGGGCCTACCTCGACTACATCGTCGGGTGGGCAAACCGGTTCGTCAAAAGCGACGGCAGTATCAGCAACAGCTTCGGCAACCTCGACTCGATGCGCTCAGGGCAACTGCTCCCCCTGCTGCACAAGGAGACCGGGGACCCGCGCTACAAGAAGGCGGCCGACAAGCTGCGCAAGAGGTTCAACCAGAAGCCCGACCCGGACTACTACCCGCGCACCTCCGACGGCGGGATGTGGCACGCCACGGGCAGGACCGGCCAACTGTGGGCGGACGGCGTCTACATGGCCCAGCCGTTCCTGGCGCTGTACGGCAGGACGTACAACGACGTGGACAGCGCCTACGAGTACGAGGAGTCGGCGAGGAACCTGGCGGTGTACTTCCAGCACCTCCGGGCGTCCAACGGGCTGCTGTACCACGCCTACGACGAGGACGGCTCGGAGTCCTGGTCCTCGGGCACGGGCCACCACTCGAAGTACCACTGGGCGCGCGCCATCGGCTGGTTCGGCATGGCGTGCGTCGACATCCTCGAGGTGCTGCCCGCGGGCCACCCGAGGCGGCCGCAGCTGATCGGCTTCGTCCGGCACTTGGCGAAGGGCTACGCGCGCCACCAGAGCTCGTCGGGACGCTGGTACCAGGTCGTCGACAAGGGGTCGGACTCCAGGAACTGGCAGGAGACCTCGGCGTCGGCGATGTACACCTTCATGGTCTCGCGCGCGGTGCAGCGGGGGTACGTGGACGCGGCCACCTACCAGGGCGTCGCCGACCGCGGGTACGCGGGTGTCCTGGGCAAGGTCTCACTGGGCTCGGACGGGCTGACGAACATCGAGGACATCTCCGAGGGCACCAACGTGGGCGACCTGGCCTACTACTACGGCCGCAAGCGCAACACCAATGACTTCCACGGCCTGGGCGCGTTCCTCATCATGAACGAGCAGCTCGCGCACCCGCGTTGAGCCACCGCGGCCCTGGGCCCCACCCCCGCGGGCCGGCCGGCCCACCGAACGACCGGGGCGCGCGTCCCCTTCCGGGACTGCGCGCCCGGTCGTTCCGGGCCTTCGACGCGGTTGAACCTACGCGCAGGCGCCGCCCGTCCAGCGGTCGGCCCCCGCGGCGCACAGCGCGGTGATGCGGTCCGGCGGGCCGGGCCTGGCGAAGTACCAGCCCTGTGCCGTCTCGCACTGCAGGGCGCGCATGCGCTCGGCCTGGAGCTCGGTCTCCACGCCTTCCACCGTGACCGCGAGGTCGAGAGTGTGGGCGAGCGAGACCAGACCCGCGACGATCTTCTCGTCCCGCGGGTTGCCTGGGGCGTCCGGATGCTGGAGGCCGCTGATGAAGGAGCGGTCGATCTTCAGCGTGTGCACCGGGATACGCCGAAGGTAGGACAGGTTGGAGTACCCGGTGCCGAAGTCGTCCAGCGCCAGGCCGATGCCCATGTCGGTCAACTCGCGTAGCGCGTCCAGTGCCTGGTCCTCGGCGCCGATCAGGGCGCTCTCGGTGATCTCGAGGTGCAGGGACGAGGCGTCCAGCTCGGTCTCCTTCAGGATCCGCGCCACATCGTTGACCAGGCCGGGGTTGCGCGCCTGGCGCACCGAGAGGTTGACGTTGATCCGCGGGGCGCCCTGCTCGAGTTCGAGCTGCCACGCACGGGCCTGCCGGCACGCCTGCTCCAGCACCCAGTAGCCCAGCGGCACGATGAGGCCGGTCTGCTCGGCGAGCGCGACGAAGCGGTCGGGACCGAGCACACCCTGCTGCGGGTGGCGCCAGCGCACCAGGGCCTCGGCGCCCATCACCCGGCCGTCACCGAGGGCGACCAGCGGCTGGTACTCGAGGAAGAACTCCCCCTCCTCCAGCGCCGCCGGCAGACGGGTCGTCAGCCCGTAGCGGGTGATCTCACGGGCGTTGGCCTCGGCGTCGAAGACGGCGAGGCGGTTGCCGCCCTGGGCCTTGGCCCGGTACAGCGTGATGTCGGCGGCCTGAACCATCTGAGCCGCCTTCATGGAGGCGGCGGTGCACTCCAGCAGACCGATGCTGACCGTGACCGACAGCTCGCGGCCGTCGATGCGCACGGGCGCGTCCAGTGCGGCCAGGAAGCGGCGGGCGAGCCCGGCCACCTCCTCGGGGCAGTCGGGGTCCACGACGAGGGCGACGAACTCGTCGCCGCCCATCCTGGCCACCAGTTGGTTGCGGCCCGTCAGGCAACCCGTGAACCGTTCCGCCACGGCCACCAGGAGCCGGTCCCCCGCCTCGTGGCCCAGGCTGTCGTTGACGGCCTTGAACCCGTCGAGGTCCAGATAGCACAGGCCCAGCCGGGTGGACTCGTCCCCGCTGTCGAACGCCTCGGCGAGCCGCTCGAAGAACAGGGCACGGTTCCCCAGCCCGGTCAGCGGGTCGTGGGTCGCCTGGTAGCGCAGCCGGTCGGTCAGCAGCTTGCGCTCGGTGATGTCCTCCATCATCGCGACCTGGTACTGCGGTGTGCCGTTCTGGTCGCGGATGAGGGAGACCGTCAGATTCGTCCACACGGCGGAGCCGTTGTGCGTGAAGTACGGCTTCTCGAACCGGTAGTGGTCGCGCTCGCCCCGGATCAGCTCCCGGTACTGCTTCCACACGTGCGGAGCGTCGTCGGGGTGCATGAACTCATTGACGTTGCGGGTGCGGAACTCCTCCACCCGGCCGCCGAACATCCGGGCGAGCGTCTCGTTGACGTCGAGGATGTTGCCCTCGAGGTCGCTGATGCCGATGCCGATGGCGGCGCCCTCGAACAGCGCGCGGAAGCGCGCCTCGCTGGCGTGCAGCGCCCGCTCGGCCCTGGCCTGCGCGGCCAGGGAGGCATGCGCGATCGCCTCCTGCTCGGCGAGGGTGCGGTCGCGCAGCGCCTCGGCGAAGCCCGCGGCGAACGCGTGCTGGAGACGGGCGAGATGGCCCCTGGCCGCCTCCGGCGGCAGGCTCTCGGCCGGCGGCCGGTACAGCAGCAGATAGGCGTCTATCACCGTCAGGCTCTGCGAGAGCACCTGGGGGTCGGTGCAGTGCGCCTGCACCATCGCCCGGCCGATGTCCTTGGCCGGCCTCACATCGAAGGGGACGCTCTCCAGGATGGCCGCGAGCCTCCTGGTGAGCGGAAGCAGATGCTCCTCGAGCTCGGCACGAGTCATCGAGGTGGCGGTGTACGGGTCGATGACCCGGCTCCAGATCGCGGCGAAGCGGCGGATGCCGTCGTCCGCCGATCCGTCGTCGGTGCGCGCGGCGCTCGCCGCCCAAGGCCCTGGAGGCACTTGGCTCACCGCTTCAGTCCGAAGCCCGCATAACCGCTGTACCGTGCCGGGTCCTCCTCGTCGGCCGCGTCCGGCCGCCACTGGCTGTAGAAGACGACCCCCGGGTCCACGACCTCGAACCCGTCGAAGAAGCTCAGGACCTCCTGGCGGGTCCGCATGATCAGCGGGCTGCCCATGCGCTTGTAGACGTCCCGCTCCTCGTCGGCCGGGTCGGCGTAGCCCTCGTTGGTCGCGTGAGTGAGGATCAGGCAGCTACCGGGCGGCAGCGCGTCGCGCAGCCTGGCCACGATGTCGCGGGGGCTGTCCTGGTCTCCGACGAAGTGCAGGAGCGCCACGAGCATCAGGGCGACCGGCTCGCCCCCGTCGATGAGTCTTTGCACCGCCTCGGAGCCGATGATGTCGTCGGGCTTGAGCAGGTCGGCCTGCAGGACCGAGGTCTGGTCGTCGTCGGCGACGATGGCCTCGCTGTGGGCGATCGCCACCGGGTCGTGGTCGACGTAGACCACCCTGGCGTCGGGAGCCGCCGCCCGGGCCACCTCGTGTACGTTGCCGAAGGTGGGTATCCCCGAGCCGATGTCGAGGAACTGCTTGATGCCCGAGTCGACGGCGAAGCGCACGGCCCGTCGCATGAACGCGCGATTGGCCCTCATGATCATGGGAAGATCCGGCCACACCTCGAGCGCCGTACGAGCGGCCGCCCGGTCCACCTCGAAGTTGTGCGAGCCACCGAGGTAGTAGTCGTACATACGGGCCACACTCGGCCGCGTCAGATCGATGCCGTGCGGTGCCCAGACAGGCCGTTCCATCGAGCTCTCCCGATTCGTGTGGGCGCGTTTCCAGCCACCCTTGCCGTTGGCATATCGGCTACACACTACGAGCGAAGGCTACCTCCGGTCCGATCTCCACTGCTCGGGAAACGGAATCGACCAGCTTGGTTGAACCATCCAGCCGTGCCCCGCAAGCCGTTTGGGCAGGTATTGAAACCTATTTTACGACCTGCGTGGTCGCCGGGCCGCCGGGCGGAGGAGACGACCATCACGGTACGCGCCGAGGCTCAGCGCACGGTGGAGCGCCCTGGACACCGCTCCCCGCTGCTCGACCGCACCTCCACCGCTCCTGGCCAGCCTGAGGGCTCCACAGCCGGTCCGGAACCGGCCCCGAGCGCCAGGGGAGCCCAGCCATGAACGCCACCGGCCGCACCGGGGAGTCGGCCGCCGACAGCCACCCCGTCAGCCACGCCGCCAGTCGCGCCGTCAGCCACGCCGCCAGTCGCGCCGTCAGCCACGCCGCCAGTCGCGCCGAAAGCCAGGCAGACAGTCACACCGTCAGCCACGCCGAAAGCCAGGCAGACAGTCACGCCGAAAGCCAGGCAGAGAGCCACGCCGAGCGCCTCGCGCGGCTGCACCGGGACGGCCTGCTCGCTGCCCGCTACCCCGAGCTGCGTGCCCTGCTGGCCGGGGCCGGCGGCGCCGACCTGCTGCGCGCGGGGCGGCTGCTGTCGCGTCTGGATCCCGACGAGGTCCTCAGAGAGCACCCGCGGGTCCAGGCCGTCACGGTGGCGGTCACGGGCCATGGCACGCTGTCGGCGCTACTGCCCGCCCTGGCGGCCCAGTTCGCCCGCCACGGCCTGCTGCCGCGCCTGCACACGACCGACTTCGGCTCCTACGTCTTCGAGCTGTCCGACCCCGGCAGCGGGCTGTACGCGGCCGACCCCGATCTGACGCTGTGCGTGCTCGACGCCCAGGCGGTCTGGGACGAGGTACCCACGCCCTGGCGGCCCTCGGACGTGGAACGGGTGCTGGAGGAGAAGCTGGCGCTGCTGGAGCGGCTCACGGAGGCCTTCCACGGAGCGGCGCGCGGCACCCTGGTCCTCAACACCCTTCCCCCGGCCCCCGGCCGCGCCGCCGAGCTGGTCGACCTGCGCTCACGCGCACGCCTCGGGGCGGCCTGGCGGGAGGCCAACGCGCGCCTGCTGCGGCTCATGGACCGTCATCCGCGGGTCGTCGTCCTGGACCTCGACCCGCATCTGGCCGAATCCGCACACCCCGCCACGGACCCCAGGATGAGCGCCTACGCCAAAGCACACCTGTCCACAGAACTTCTGATCGATTACGCGCGTGAGGCGGGGCACCTGGCCCGCCATCTGACCGGCCGCACCAGCAAGTGCCTGGTACTCGACCTCGACGGGACGGTGTGGGGCGGCGTGCTGGGCGAGGTCGGCGCGGAGGGGATCGAGGTCGCCGACAGCTACCGCGGAGAGGCCTTCCGCGCCTTCCAGCGCACGGCCAAGCAGATGGCGTCCCAGGGCGTGCTGCTCGCCGCCGTCAGCAAGAACGACATCGAGCCGGTCCGCGAGGTACTGCGCGGCCACCCCCGTATGACGCTGCGCGAGGAGGACTTCGTCCGGGTCGTCGCCGACTGGGCACCCAAGCACGGGCACCTCACCGGGCTGGCGGAGGACCTGAACATCGGTACGGACAGCCTGGTGTTCGCCGACGACAGCCCCTACGAGTGCGGGCTGGTGCGCAAGGAACTGCCCGGCGTGGCCGTGGTGGGCCTGGACAGCGAGCCCGCGCTGCATGCCCGGCGGCTCCTCGCCGACGGATGGTTCACCGTCAGGGAGCTGACCTCCGAGGACGTGCGGCGCCCGGAGCGCTACCGCGACGAGCTGGTCCGCAGGGACTTCCTGCACGGATTCGACTCGCTGGAGGAGTACCTGGCCGAGCTCGACGTCCGGGTGCGGCTGGCCGAGGCGCGGCCGGCCGACTTCGGCCGGATCTCCCAGCTGACCCTGCGCACCAACCAGTTCAACCTCACCACCGAGCGCCTCGGGCCGGAGCAGGTCCGCGCGCTGGCCGAGGACCCCTCCGCACGGGTGCTCGCCATCCACTCCGCCGACCGCTTCGGGGACAACGGGCTGGTCGGCGCCGTCTTCGTCCGGCGCGAGGGCGGCACGGCACGGATCGAGAACTTCCTGCTCAGCTGCCGTGTCTTCTCCCGCGGCATCGAGCGGGCCTGCCTGTCGGCGGTGCTGCGCCACGCCCGGGAGACGGGGGCGTCGAGGGTGCTCGGCGTCCACCGGCCCTCGGCGAAGAACGGGAAGGTGGCGCGCTTCTACCCGGAGGCGGGGTTCGAGCCGGTCGAGGCCGCGCCGGGACCCGCCGCGCACCCGCCACCCGGGGGCGAGAGGACGTTCAGCCACGACCTGGCGGACATCCTCGAGCCGCCGCGGCACGTGCATCTGACGCAGAGTCCGCCGACGTCGGCCGGCGCCCCGGCCCAGCCCCTGGAAGGGACCGCCCCGTGAACACCATCGACGACTTCGTGGCCCTCGTCCGCGACGAGCTGGGGCTGCCGGTGACCCGCGAGAACATCGCGGCCGCCCTGGACGACCTGCCCGGCTGGGACTCCGTCCACCTGCTCTCCCTGGTGGCGCTGCTGGAGCGCGAGACCGGGCGGATGCTGCCCATGCCGGAGCTGTTCGAGGCGACAAGCCTCGAACACGTGTACAGGCTGGCCGCGGCCTGACCCGGACGCCGGGCAATCCGCGCCGGATGATCTTGCGCCGGGCCGGTCCCCCACGGGCCGGGACGGTGCGGAACCCCCGCGTCTCAGCCCGGCATCGGCAGGATCTGGCGCAGCCCCGTCCGCGGGTGGCTCGGCCGCTTCCACTCGCGCGGGTAGCCGACCGACACCTCCTCGAAGCGCACACCGTCGTACCAGGTCGTGCGGGGGATGTGCAGATGCCCGTAGACGACGGTCTTGGCGTGGTAGCGCACATGCCAGTCGGCCGTCCGGACGGTGCCGCACCACTGGGCGAACTCCGGGTGGTGCAGGATCCTCGTGGGCTCGCGCACCAGCGGGTAGTGGTTGACCAGGATGGACGGGATGCCGCTGCCGCAGGCCTCGTCGAGGCGCTGCTCGGTCTCCTTCAGCCGCGCCTTGCACCAGGCGTCCCTGGACGGGTAGGGGTCCGGGTGCAGCAGGAACTCGTCGCTGCACACCACCCCGGCCTTGTAGGCCTGGGCGAGCGACTCCGTCTTGTCGGCGGCGGTGTCCGTGCGGAAGGTGTAGTCGTACAGCACGAACAGCGGGGCGATGACGGCCGGGCCGCCGGGCCCGTCCCAGACGGCGTAGGGGTCCTCCGGCGTCAGCGCGCCGTGCCCGCGGGCCACCTCGACGAGATGGCGGTAGCGCTCGTCGCCCCTGAGCTGCACAGGGTCGCGGCGGGGTGTCCACAGCTCGTGGTTGCCCGGCGTCCACACGACTTTGGCGAATCGTTTGGTCAGCAGACCCAGCGCCCAGTCGACATTCTCGACCATCTCGCCGACGTCACCGGCGACGATCAGCCAGTCCTCGTCGGACTCCGGGCGCAGTTCCTCGACGATCTGCCGGTTCTCCGGGAACGCCACATGCAGATCACTGATCGCCAACAGTTTTCGCTGAGACACCAGTAGAGAGTAACCGTGCGGCACCCCTGAGTGGACCACCGCAGTTCAACAAGCGTTGAAACCCGGCCTTCACGCCCTGGACACCGAACGCCGGCGGACCGTCAGGCCCTCGAGGCCGTTCTGGAGGTTCGACGTCATCCGGACCGGTTCGGCGGCCCGCTCGATGCCGTTCGGACGGCGGACGGCCCGGCCGATCACGGCCCTCACTCGCGTCCTGGCCGGATGTGCGCCGAGGTGGGAGGAGAACTCCGCCGGGCCGCGCAGCACGTGTTTGACGTCGGCGTGGCGGAAGACCGCCCAGTGGCCGGGGCCGGGCGGCCACGCTCCCACCGCGGGCTCGCCGATCCGCGGACGGGCCCGGTGGCGCGCAGCTCGCGGAAGAGCCCGTAGGGCACCGCCTTGTCAGAGCTCTGCGGCCGGAACGCGTCGTCGAGGTCGCCGTACGCGCTCACCCGGGCGAACGTATGCGCCCTGGTGGCCGCGTCAAGGCCCGGACACAATGGCGGGATGACGTTCACGCCGGACGACGCCGACAAGGTCCTCGAGGAGAACTTCGCCCCGTGGGTGCGCGATCTGGGGCTGTACACGGTCGAGACCGGTGAGCGCCACGCGGTGCTTCGGCTGCCCTGGTCGGACCGGCTGGCCCGCGAGGGCGGGGCGCTGTCGGGGCAGGCGCTGATGGCGGCGGCGGACACGGCGTCGGTGATCGCCGTGAGCGCGGCGCTCGGCGGCTTCGGCCCCATGACCACGGTCCAGCAGTCCACGACGTTCGAACGGGCGGTAGTCGGTGCGGACGTGCTGGTCACGGCCAGGGTGACCAAGCTCGGGCGCAAGCTCGCGTTCATCGACATCACCCTGACGGCGCAGGGCGCCGACGACCCGGCGGCCCGCGCGGGCACGGTCTACGCCTTCCCGGGCTGAGCGTCTGCCGACCGCCGGGCGGGGTACCCGGAACGGACCCGGAGCGGCTGTCGCGTTCGGCCCGGCCGCGGCGAGGGCACTACGCGACCCGGCCGCGCCGGTTAGTCTCGATGCCAGCGGTCCGGTGCGCCGGTGATGTGAGGTGTGAGACGTGGCGGTGTTCCTGCTGGGTGTGGGAGCTGCGTGCCTGCTGGGACTCGGGTTTGTGCTGCAACAGCACGCCGCCCAGAAGGCTCCGCTGTCCGATTTCCTCTCGCTGCGGCTGCTCCTCGACCTGGCCCGGATGCCGCAGTGGCTGATCGGCATGGCGTGCGTGATCGGCGGACAGGTGCTGGGCGCGATCGCGCTCTCCATGGGCTCGGTCTCCGCGGTGGAGCCGCTGACCGCGACGAATCTGCTGTTCGCCATGGCACTGTCCAGATGGCTGACCAGGCAGCCGCTCGGGCGCACGGGCTGGGCGGGGGTGTGCCTGCTGGCGCTGGGGGTGACCTCGTTCATCATCGGCGGCCAGCCCACGGAGGGCAGCGGTCCGGCGGGGCCGCTGAGGCACTGGCTGGTCTTCGGTGTGGTCGTGGGGCTGGCGATACTGCTGGCGGCCTTCGCGCGGCGGCTGCCGCTGTGCGAGGAGGCCACGGTCCTGGCCCTGGCCGCGGGGCTGCTGTACGGGCTCCAGGACGCCATGACGCGGGTCTCCGGCGAGCTGTTCACGCAAGGCGGCCTGGGGAGGCTGGTGGTCGGCTGGCAGCTCTACGCCGTCCTGGCGCTGGGAGTGGCCGGCCTTGTGCTGGTCCAAAGTGCCTTCGAGACAGCCCCACTGCGGATGTCCCTGCCCGCTCTGACCGCCGCCCAGCCGCTGGCCGGCATCGCGTGCGGCGTCGGCTTCCTCGGCGACCGGCTGCGGGTCACCCCGGGGGCGCTGGCGTTGGAGGCGGCGGGGCTGGTGTGCATCGTGGCCGGGATCGTGGTGATCGGACGCCATCCGGCGATGCCGACGGGGGGCTCCGGCGAGCACGACCGCGTCCTGGAGTCGACCGCTCCCCGCTGAGGGGGCCGGAGCGGGGCGCGCGGCAACGGTGCCCGGCTGAGACGGGCTGAGGGCGTTGGACCGGGTCGGGCGAGGCGGGACCGGGTCCGGGCTTGCGAAGGGGTCCCGTTGGTTGCGAAGGGGTCCCGGGTGCGGCCTCCCCCCGTTGAGGCCGTCGCCCGCTGATGTGCGCCTTGCGCCCCGGATCCAGCGCCCCGGGATCGGCGCCGTGTGCCCTTGGATGGGCCTGGAGGGCGCGCCGGGCCCCTCAGGAGGCCCGGGAGACGGCTGTCCGGCGTCCGGTGGCGGCTACTTCTCGGAACGCGCCTGGCGGCGGGCCAGGAACGCCTCACGCCGCTCGTCGAACTTCGTGGCCTGGCTGTCGAGGCCGCCCATGAACTGCCCGAGCTCCTCCTGGGCCTTCAGGCCCTCGGGGCCGAGGCCGGTGATCTCGAGCACCTTCAGATGGCGCAGGACCGGCTGGAGCACGTCGTCGTGGTGGATACGCAGGTTGTACACGCCGCCTATGGCCATCCGGGCGGCCGAGCGCTCGAAGCCGGGCATGCCGTGGCCGGGCATCCGGAAGCCGGTCACCACGTCGGCGATGGCCCGCAGGGACTCGTCGGGGGCGAGCTCGAGCGCCGCCGCGAGCAGGTTGCGGTAGAAGACCATGTGGAGGTTCTCGTCCGTCGCTATCCGGGCGAGCATGCGGTCGCACACGGGGTCGCCGGACAGGTGGCCGGTGTTGCGGTGCGAGACCCGGGTGGCGAGCTCCTGGAAGGCCACGTAGGCCACCGAGTGGAGCATGCTGTGCCGGTTGTCGGACTCGAACCCGGCCGACATGTGCTCCATCCGGAAGCGCTCGAGCTCCACGGGGTCGACCGCCCGGCTGGTCAGCAGGTAGTCGCGCATCACGATCCCGTGCCGGCCCTCCTCGGCCGTCCAGCGGTGCACCCAGGTGCCCCAGGCGCCGTCACGGCCGAAGAGGGACGCGATCTCGTGGTGGTAGCTGGGCAGGTTGTCCTCGGTGAGGAGGTTGACCACCAGGGCGATCCGGCCGATCTCGCTGACCTTGGACTGCTCCGGCTCCCACGCGTCCCCGCCCATGATCCCGTCGAAGTTCCGCCCGTCGCTCCACGGGACGTACTCGTGGGGCATCCACTCCTTGGCGACCTTCAGGTGGCGATTGAGTTCCGTCTCCACCACCTCCTCCAGGGCGTACAGCAACCGCGCGTCGGTCCAGGCCGCCGAGCTGCTGTGGAGGGAGGGGGCAATGGTCACGGTGACTCCTGGGAGGTCGGCTGTCACCTACGGGTCCGTAGGTTACGCAAACGTAAGTTGCGTACCCCGGATATGGCAACATCCGCCCTCTGGGACCCTTACTTTTCTCTCGACATATACGGATATAATACTGATCGACGGTGCGTCAGATCCCCTGTCGGCCCCATGAGCCCGGACCGTTCCACCGGACCCGTTCAAGCAGAATCGATTCACCTGGGTAGCGACGGCAGCAGCGGCCACGATGCCGGCGGCCGCCCCGAGCCCGGTCCGCCCGCCGGCCGTCCATGGGGCGCCCGCTAGCCGTAGACCAGCTCGGCGCGGTCGGCGGCGATCTCGAAGCGGGTGGTCGCCAGGGAGCGCCCGTACTGGTCGCGCACGACCCGGTAGACGACCATCACCGGGCCCTCCACCCCGGCACCGCCCTCCCCCTCCGACCGGGCGTTCCGCACGGTCACCGAGTCCCTGCGCCGGGGCCGAAGCCCCGCGTCGCGCATCCACCGGTAGGCGTCGCGCACATCGGGCTCACGCCCGGCCGCGGCGGCGATGGACTCCCGCAGCAGGTGCGGCACCTCGGCCACGACGGCCGAGCCGAACGCCGACGTCGCCACCTGCACGACCCGGTCGCCCTCGACCACCTCGTGGTGGTGCGCGAGCACCCGGGCTCCCGCCTCCACCCCCAGGAGCGTGCGGTGCTCCTCGGCGGCCGGGGCGAAGCCGAACCAGGCCACTCGAGGGGTGTCCGATTCCCGGAGGGCGATACCCCCGGGGAAGCCGTCCTGCGCGGGGGCCTCGGCCATGCGGTCCACCGAGGCGAGCGCCGTCCGCTCCCGGGCGAATGTGCCGCGCCGGTCCGCGTAGACGAGCCCCTGCCCCTTCAACTCCTGGAGCGCCCGGCGCACGGTCAGCCGGTGCACCCCGTAGCGCGTCGCGAGAGTCCGCTCCGAGGGCAGCCGCCCTCCTGGCGGGATCTGACCGTTGCGGATCTCCGTCCACAACGATTCCGAAATGGCCCGGTAACGCTGACCGGCTTGCGGACGGCGCACATCGAGTCCGGACACGATCCTCCCCCAGCTTCGACCAAGGTGACTTCAGGCAATCATACGAATGCGGAACGTGTACAGATCGTTGGGGTCGAACGAGCCAGGGGCCCGCCGCACCCGGTGCGGATGCACACGTTTCCCCCGAATGTCCGTGCCGCCGTCGAGACAAGCATTCGAGACCCGCGAGCACCACTCGTGGCGAGTCGATTGCGCCACCGGGCGGGTCCTCGCCGCACCCCTCGTTGTCCGAAACCCCCCTTCCGGAGCACGGTCGGCCATGATCGGAAGGCCGGGCGCCCAAATCGGGTAGGTGTGCCGACATGTCCCACGAAGCGCCATTGAACTGCCTCGTCACGGGGGCCACCGGCTACATCGGCGGCCGGCTCGTGCCCGAGCTCCTCCGGGCCGGGCACCGCGTGCGCTGCCTGGCCCGCTCCCCGGAGAAGCTGCGCGACCACCCCTGGGCCGGGCAGGTGCGAAGCGTCCGCGGGGACGTCACCGACGCGGACTCGCTGGGCGCGGCCATGGAGGGCGTGGACGTGGCCTACTACCTCGTCCACGCGCTCGGCACCGGAAGCGGCTTCGAGGAGACCGACCGCCGCGCCGCCCGGACCTTCGGCGAGCGGGCGCGTGCGGCGGGAGTGCGGCGCATCGTCTACCTGGGCGGGCTCACCCCCGACGGCGTCCCGGAGGAGGAACTGTCACCGCATCTGCGCTCGCGCGCCGAGGTGGGCCGCGTCCTTCTCGGCTCGGGGGTGCCCACGGCCGTCCTGAGGGCCGCGGTGATCATCGGATCGGGGTCGGCGTCGTTCGAGATGCTGCGCTACCTGACCGAGCGGCTGCCCGTGATGGTCACGCCGAGCTGGGTGCGCACGCGCATCCAGCCGATCGCCGTCCGGGATGTGCTGCGGTACCTGGTGGGAGCGGCGCGGCTGCCGCCCGAGGTCAACCGGGCCTTCGACATCGGCGGCCCCGACGTCCTCACCTACCGGGACATGATGCAGCGTTACGCGGCCGTCGCCGGCCTGCCGCGGCGAGTGATCCTGCCCGTGCCGGTGCTCACCCCGAGGCTGTCCAGCCTGTGGGTGGGCCTGGTGACGCCCGTGCCCGGCTCCATCGCGCGGCCGCTCGCGGAGTCGCTGCGGCACGAGGTCGTGTGCGCCGGGCACGACATCGCGGCCTACGTGCCCGACCCGCCCGGCGGTCCGGTCTCCGTGGACGAGGCGCTGCGCCTGGCGCTGAAGCGGGTCCGCGAAGCGGATGTGGCCACCCGCTGGTCCTCCGCGTCCGTGCCCGGAGCGCCCAGCGACCCCTTGCCCACCGACCCCGACTGGGCGGGCGGGAGCCTCTACACGGATGTGCGGACCCGGCCGGTGGACGCGCCGCCGGAGACGCTGTGGCGGGTGGTCGAGGGTATCGGCGGCGAGAACGGCTGGTACTCGTTCCCCCTGGCCTGGGCGGTTCGCGGCGGCCTGGACCGGATGGTCGGCGGTGTGGGGCTGCGGCGCGGCCGCAGGGACGCGGCACGGCTGAGGGTCGGCGAAGCGCTGGACTTCTGGCGGGTGGAGGCGATCGAGCCGGGGCGCCTGCTGCGGCTGCGGGCGGAGATGCGGCTGCCGGGGCTGGCTTGGCTGGAACTGGCCGTCGAGGAGGACGGGCCCGGGCGCTCGCGCTACCGGCAGCGGGCACTGTTCCATCCGCGAGGGCTGGCCGGTCATGCCTACTGGTGGAGCGTCTCCCCCTTCCACTCCACCGTCTTCGGCGGGATGGCCCGCAATATCGCCGCCGCGGCGGAGACGGCGCGACGGGGCCCGGGGCGGACGCTCCCCGGCCCGGCCCGTTAGGGCGTCGGCGAAGTGCGTCCGCCCGGCGGTCACGGCGCGGGGGTCGGGTTCGCGGGTCGGCCCTCCGGTCTGCCGTCAGGCGGGTTCGCGGACCGGTCAGGGGGCGGGAACGGGCCCGGGCTCGCGGGCCGGGCCGAGAGCGAGCTTGAGCCCGCCCGCTCCCCGGTCGCCCTCGTCCAGCGCGTCGGCCACGTCCTGCGGCAGATCGGCCAGACCCAGCAGGCCCCGGACCAGACGGGTGGTGGCCTTGTGCCAGTCCCCGGCCCGGCGCAGCATCGCGTGGTCGCTCCCGGCGACCACCAGCCTGCACACCCGGGCGCCGCGGGCTCGGGCGCGCAGGGCGAACTCCCACGAGCCCTCCGGGTCGGTCACACCGTCCCGGTCGGAGTGCAGGACGACGACACGGCGGCCCGCGAGATGAGCCACCGGCTCCCCCTCGGGGCACCACGGGGCGAGGGCCACGACGGAGTCCACCGCGGGGTGCCCGGCGACACGCAGCGCGGCCCGGCCGCCCATGGAGTGCCCCACGAGCACGACCGGCACGGGGCCGAGCGCGGCCTCCAGCTCCTCCAGCGCGGCGGCGGCGTCCTGTGCGGCGTCGGCCCGCGAGCCGTTCCACCCGCGATGCCGGTAGCGCACCTCCCCCACGGCCACTGCGCGCCCTTGCACGGCCCGCTCGATCGCCCTGCGGAACGGCCTCATGCGGACGGCCGCCGGATGCCAGGGCTTGACCACCCCGAGACCGTCCGCCCGCCCGCCGTGCAGCACGAGCACCGCCGCCCGCACCTCGGCGGGCCGAGTCCGTAGAACCAACGCCCGATGCTCCACCCGCGACTCCTCGCCCGCTGCGGCCATGACGGCCTGCCGATGCCACAAGTGTTTCGCAGCCGAGGGCGGGACGGATTGGCGACCACACCGAAGGCCGTGTCCGGACACAGGTTCGGACACGTCGGAACCCGCGTCCGGCACATGCGTCCGGCACATGCGTCCGAAATGCATTGCGTCCGCAGACATGCCGTCCAGGCCCACGCATGCGCACACGCATGCGCACACACGAAGGAGAACCTGTGGAACACGTGAGAGACCTCCCCGCCCCGAAGGCATCCAGGCGTGCGTTGCTGCGGGGCGGGGTGACCCTCGGCGCGGCCGCGGCGGGGCTGGCCGCGGCCGCGCCCTCGTCGTTCGGCACTGGTTCCGGGCGCGCGCGGCGCGCGTCCTCGGCCCCCGACGGCTATCCGCCCACGTACTGGACCCCGGCCGACACCGCGAACTACACCGTCTCCGAGCGGCCGTCGAGCTATCCGGTCCAGTTCGTCGTCGTGCATGTGGCCCAGGAGACGTACGACGACACGATCCGGCTGTTCCAGGACCCGGCGCACAAGGCTTCCACGCACTATGTGGTGCGCTCGGCGGACGGCCACATCGGGCAGTGCGTGCGTGAGCGGGACATCGCGTGGCATGCCGGGAACTGGAACTACAACACCCGCAGCATCGGCATCGAGCACGAGGGGTGGGTGGATCAGCCGCGCTACTTCACCGATGCCATGTACCGCTCCTCCGCCGCCCTGACGGCCGCGGTCTGCGACCGGTACGGCCTGCCCAAGGACCGCGACCACATCATCGGGCACTCGGAGGTCCCCGGCGCCGATCACACCGACCCCGGCCGCTACTGGGACTGGACGCTGTACCTGCGCCTGGTCAACGGCGTCTGAGGTGCCCGCGCGGACGGCTAGCAGGCGTCCCGGAGCCGGCCCCGGAGCGAGAACCGGAGAAAAAACCGGCGTGTACACAGGCATGCGTTCGGTGATGCCGGGTAACCGCTCCCCACGTTCGCAGTGGAACCCGGAACCTGGAGGGGACGAGATGGACGCCGTGCTGCTGGGAGTGACCACCGATTCGCCGACCACCGAGGTGGAGCCGCAGGTGAGCCCCGAGCTGCCGATGATCGAGGACCCCGGACGGGTCTCGCCGTCGGACGCGCGCGCCCTGTCGAAGGTGTTCTTCAACCGCATGGCGGAGCTGGAGGAGGGCACCCGCGAATACCAGTACGTGCGCAACACGCTGATCGAGCTCAACATCTCGTTGGTGAAGTTCGCCGCGTCCCGCTTCCGCAGCCGCTCGGAGTCGATGGAGGACATCGTCCAGGTCGGCACGATCGGCCTGATCAAGGCGATCGACCGCTTCGAGCTGTCCCGCGAGGTCGAGTTCCCCACCTTCGCGGTGCCCTACATCGTCGGTGAGATCAAGCGCTTCTTCCGTGACACCAGCTGGGCGGTCCGTGTGCCGCGCCGACTCCAGGAGCTGCGCCTGGATCTGGCCAAGGCCAGGGACGTCCTGTCCCAGGAGCTCGACCGCTCTCCCACGGTGGCCGAGTTCGCCGAGTGCCTCGACCTCTCCGAGGAAGAGATCATGGAGGGCCTGGTCGCGGCCAACTCCTACAGCGCCTCCTCCCTGGACGCCCAGATCGAGGAGGACGAGACCACCAGCCCGCTGGCGGACCGGCTGGGCGAGGTCGACCCCGCGATGGAACTCGTCGAGGACTTCCACGCTCTGGCGCCGCTGCTCGCCCAGCTCGGTGAGCGGGACCGGCTCATCCTCCGGATGAGGTTCGGCGAGGAGATGACGCAGGCGCAGATCGGCGAGGAGCTGGGAATCTCCCAGATGCATGTCTCCAGACTGCTGGCCCGCACCCTGACCCGGCTCCGGACGGGCCTGCTGACGGAAGCGTGATCGTCGCGCACCACGCGCGCGACAGCAGGACCGGCCCCGACCGGGCCCCCGTTCCGGTCGGGGCCCCGTCGTGCCCCGGCGCCGTCGGCCCCGGTGATCCCCCGGGCACCGCGCCTCGCCGATTGCTCGCGCGGCCCCACGCGTCGGGGTCGGCCGATACCGGTGCCCATTGTGTGAACGCGCGATTCAACAGCCGCTTCGGGGGGTAGCCGGGGTGGATCCTGGGGAGTCCTGACTGGGCGCTCCTCGGGGGAGCGTGGAGGTTTCGGGCCGCGGCCGTGACCTCCACGCGTGCTTTGCCCCTCCTGCCACCCGCACGGCTCCCGCGCCGCCTCAGCGACCGGGCACGGCGCCCCCGGGGTCGCGCCGTGTGCGCACCACGTCCTCGGCCACGATCCGCAGCTTCACATTCATGTGCTGCGACGCCGTGACCAGCATGCCGAACGCCTGCCGGGACGAGATCCCGTAGCGCTCCATGAGGATGCCGGTCGCCTCCCCGATGACCTGCCGGGAGGTGACGGCCGACCGCAGCGTGGTGCTCAGGTGCGCGTCCGCCAGCGCGATCGAGGCATGCGCGGCGAAGACCTCGGTCATCTGGTCGGCGTCCTCGTCGAACGCCTTGGGGCGGCGGGAGTGCAGATTCAGCGAACCCAGCACCTCGGCCTGGGTGGACAGGCGGCACGCCAGCATGCTCTGGACACCGAGCTCGACGGCGCACCGGGCGAAGTTCGGCCACCGTTCCTCACGGGCCATGTCGTCGATGCGGACCACCGGGGCGTCCCACAGGGCCTCGACGCAGGGGCCCTCGCCCAGTTCCGCCTGGACGCGGTCGCAGGCCAGCACCGGATCGCCGGTGTAGGCGGGGCTCTCCACCGCGCCCTTGCGCCGCAGCAGCATGATCCCCGCGCCGTCGGCGCCGTCGATCGTGAGACGGGCGGCTTCGACGATGCCCTGCAGGGTCTCCTCCCAGCTCTCGAAGGAGTGCAGGTCCTGGGCGATGCCGGCCAGGGTCTTCGCCAGGGACATCCCGGGATCGTTCACCACGCTCACCGCTTTTCACGTGCGACTGTCCCCGACCTGTCCAGACAATCACCTTCCCGGCCGTGCCACCAGTGCAGATACCTGGGGCGCATACCGCCGCCAGGCGGCCCACAAGGGGGTGTCGCACTCCCGACGGGGCCTCACATTCCGGCAAAGTCACGCCATCCATTCAATATTGCGCGCCCTCGAACCCTAGCCCCGGGCGCCCCGGGCACGACAGCATCTGCGAGGTCGGTGCTGCCCGTGCCGACGCATCCCTCGTGTCTGGAGGTCACGTGAGACGAACCGCAGCGGTGGCCATCGCCTTGACGGCGATGGCATCAGGCCTTGTCTCGGCTGTTCCGTCGACAGCAGTCGGCCGGTCTCCCTCGGCGCCCGCGGGTTCGGCGTCCATCGCCTGGAAGAACTGCGGCGATACGAACAACCCGACCATGGAGTGCGCCAAGATCAGCGTCCCCCTGGACTACGCCAAGCCGAGCGGGAAGAAGATCAGACTCGCGCTGTCGCGCGTCCCTCACACCGCGGCCCATTCCCAGGGCCCGCTGCTGGTGAACCCCGGGGGCCCCGGTGGCAGCGGTCTGGGCCTGGCGGGCTTCGTGGCCCGCTCGCTGCCGAAGAAGGTCGCCGCCCAGTACGACATCGTCGGCTTCGACCCGCGCGGTGTCGGATCGAGTGAGCCCGCCCTGGACTGCAAGCCGGGGTACTTCAAGCCGATCCGTCCCGACTCGGTGCCCCACAGCAAGGCCGAGGAGTCGAAGAACATCCAGCGTGCCGCCTCGTTCGCCAAGGCGTGCGGCACCAAGTACGGCAGCCTGCTGAAGCACATTCACACGCGCGACGCCGTCAGGGACATGGACCGCATCCGGGCCGCGCTCGGGGCGGCCAGGATCAACTACTTCGGCTACTCGTACGGCACCTACCTCGGCGCCGTCTACGCCAAGCTCTTCCCGCAGCGCGTGCGCCGTCTGGTCCTCGACAGCATCGTCGACCCCAACGGCGTGTGGTACGAGGACAACATCAGCCAGGACTACGCCTTCGACGCCCGCCACCGGGCGTTCGCGTCCTGGGTCGCCAAGAACAACACGACCTACCACCTCGGCACACACGGCAAGGACGTGCTGAAGAAGTGGTACGCGATGCGCGAGAAGATGCGCACGAACCCGGCCAAGGGCAAGGTCGGCCCGGCCGAGCTGGAGGACTCGTTCATCCCGGGCGGGTACTACAACGGCTACTGGCCCGCACTGGCCGCGGGCTTCTCCGCCTACGTCCGGCACGGCGACCAGCAGGCGCTGGTGGACCTGTACGACAACTTCGGTGCGACGGACGACACCAACGGCTACAGCATCTACACCTCGGTGCAGTGCCGTGACGCCGCCTGGCCGCGCGACTGGAAGACCTGGCACAAGGACACCGAGAAGGTGTACGCCAAGGCGCCGTTCATGGCCTGGAACAACGCCTGGTACAACGCTCCGTGCGCCTTCTGGCCGACCACGTCGCTCAAGCCCACCAATGTCTCGAACAACCGCATCCCGGCGGCGCTGCTCTTCCAGGCGACCGACGACGCCGCCACCCCGTACAGCGGCGGTGTCGCGGTGCACAAGCTGCTGAAGAAGTCGCGCCTGGTGGTCGAGGAGGGCGGCGGCAACCACGGCATCACGCTGAGCGGCAACGCCTGCCTCGACAAGTGGCTGGCCAAGTACCTGGACACCGGGGCGCTGCCGGCCTCCCGGCCAGGTCCCGACGCCACGTGCAAGGCGCTGCCCGACCCGAAGCCGTCCGCCACGCGGAAGGCGACCGGTGAGGGTGTCGACCTGCACACCCTGGTGAGCCACCGGAACTGACGGACTGTTCCGCGCAACGCCGAGCGGGGCCCGGCCGTCCGAGTGACGGCCGGGCCCCGCCCGTGTTCGGCCCTGCTGCGGCCTCTGATCCTCTCACCGGCCACCCTTCGACCGGCCCTCCCCAGTCCGCAGCCTGGCCCTCCCCCGGTCCTCAGCCTGGCCCTCCCCCGGTACTCGGCCCGGGGCTACGCCTGGTCCGCCGAGGCGACCGGGGCCGGGACGGTGTCGGGGTCGGCGCCGTGCAGGTACTCCTCGCTGACATCCTTGGGTCCGTAGGGCCAGACCTTCTCGAAGCGCGCCCACAGCAGGAAGGCCACGCAGCCCGCGAGCACCCAGGCCAGCGACCACTCGATGGGGTGCCGCCCGGGTGAGTTCTTGTCCGCGTAGCCGTAGATCACCAGCCAGCCGACGAGCGCCACGACGCTCGGCAGCGGGTACAGCCACATCCGGTACGGCCGCCTCAGCGAGGGCTGGCGGCGGCGCAGCACCGTGACCGCGATGACCTGGGCGAGCGCCTGGACGATCACCATGACGGTCGTCAGGAGCTGGATGAGCGTGGCGAGGTCGGTGTGCCGGCCTATGAGGAAGCCTCCGGCGGTGACGACGCCCATGGTGGCCAGCCCCAGGACGGGGAAGCGGTGGCGAGGGTGGAGTTTGCCGTAGGGGCGGAAGAAGACCCGGTCGCGGGCCGCGTCGTAGGGCACCCGGGAGCCGCCGAGCAGCCCGGCGAAGACGGAGGCGAAGGCGGTGATGAGGATCAGGACGGTGACGAAGTCCGCCCAGCCCTTGCCCCAGGTCTCCTCGAGGACCGCCGAGGCGACGGACTTGGAGGCGATGGAGTCGGAGTCGAGCATCCGGTGCCAGTCGACGACGCCGAGGGTGCCGATCTGCAGGAGCAGGTAGATCCCCATGATGCCGAGGATGGAGTAGACGATGGCGCGCGGCAGGGTGCGGCCGGGCTCCTTGATCTCGGCGCCCATGTACGCGGCGGTGTTGTAGCCGAGGTAGTCGTAGATGCCGATGGTCAGGCCCGCCGCGAAGCCGACCCAGAAGCCGCTGGTGTTCAGGTCGAACGCGTGCGAAGGGTAGGTGAACGCCTTGTCGGCGTCGAAGTTGGTGAACGCCGCGGTGATGACCAGCACGACCGAGGCGATCATCACGCCCCACATCACCGCGGTGATGCGGGCGATGTGCTCGACACCGCGCCAGAGCAGGGCGATGACCAGGACGATCATGCCGATGCCGATCAAGTCGCCCTGAGTGTCGCTCATGTCGGGCCACAGGTACCCGAGGTACTGCACGAAGCCGACCACGCCCGTCGACATGATCAGCGGGATGAACAGCATCGCCGTCCAGACGAACAGGAACGGCATGAGCTTGCCGCTGCGGTACTGGAAGGCCTGGCGCAGGTAGACGTACGAGCCTCCGGCGCCGGGAAGGGAGGCGCCGAGCTCGGCCCAGATGAGTCCGTCGGCGAGGGCGAGTACGGCGCCGGCGATGAACCCCACGACAGCCTGCGGCCCGCCGAAGGCGGCGACCATGAGCGGGATGGTGACGAACGGTCCGATTCCGCACATCTGGCTCATGTTGATGGCGGTGGCCTGGAACAGGCCGATACGGCGGACGAATCCGCCGTTCGGCTCCTTCGCCGACGGGTTTGCGGGCGGGCTTGCGGGCGGGGTGCCGGACACCGGGGGCCTCCCTGGCTCAAAGGTGTGCGTGGATCAGGAGCCCCTAGCAGGGCGTGATTAAGTTAAGTAGCTTTACTTTGTGCGTCAAGGGTTTCGAACGGCTGAAAATCAACGCGTTCCAACGCTCGCCCCGCGCCACGTACAGTGACGCCGTCCATCCCCGCGCGTCCGGTGCCCTCCGGCCGCCCCGAACCGCCCGAAGGGTGCGATGACCAACAGCGACCGCGGCGAGGAGCAGCCCTGGAACCGGCAGCGGCTGCGCAGCAACAACGAACGGATGCTGCTGGAGCGCCTGCGCGCCGACGGACCCTCCTCCCGCGCCCAGCTCGCCCGTGAGACCGGCCTGTCCAAGCCGACGGTCTCCAGCGCCCTCGCCTCCCTCGAACAGGCCGGGCTCGTCCGTGAGGCCGGCCGCCACACCCCCGAGCGCGGCAGGGTCGCCGTGCTCTACGAGCCCGACCCCGCGGCCGGATACGTACTGGGCCTGGACATCGGCCGGGCCTGGCTGCGGGTGGCGGCCGCCGACCTCGACGGGACGGTCATCGCCCGCTCCGACGTGCGCAACCGCGGGCGCAGTGCCGCCGCCATGGCGGACCTGGTGGTCGGCGCCGCCCGGCAGGTGGTCGCCGACGCCGGCGTCGACCCGGCCAAGATCGCCCATGCCGTCGTGGGCACACCCGGCGTGTACGACCCGGGACAGCGGCGGGTGCGCTACGCCGTGAACCTGCCCGGCTGGGGGCGCAGCGGTCTGCTGGACCGGATGCGGGAGGAACTGGGCACACCGCTGTCGGTGCACAACGACGCCAACCTGGCAGCGCTCGGCGAGTACACCTTCGGCGCGGGCAAGAACAGCCGGCTGTTCGTCTACGTCATGATCGGCACCGGCCTCGGCATGGGTGTCGTCGCCGACGGGCGGCTGTTCACCGGGGCGCACGGCGCGGCGGGCGAGATCGGGTTCCTGCCCCTGCTCCCGCGCCCCTCCTCGGCGGTCGTCGACCCCAAGAGCGGGGACCGGCACAGCCTGGAGAACGCGGTCGCGGCGGACGCGGTGGTGCGGGCCGCGAGGGATCTGGGGATGACCGGCCCGCTGACCGCCAAGGGTGTCTTCGAGGCGGCCCGTCAGGGTGTGCCGGCGGCGGTCGCCGCGGTGCGCCAGGAGGGTGAGCGGCTCGCCCATGTCGTGGCGGCCGTGGCCGCGGTGCTCGACCCCGACCTCGTGGTGCTCGGCGGCGGCGTGGGCCACAGCGCGGACCTGCTGCTGCGCACGGTGGAACAGACCCTGCACGGACTGAGCCCGCTGCGGCCCAAGGTGGCCGCCAGCGCGCTGGGCGAGGACGCGGTCCTGCTCGGGGCCGTGGCCACGGCGCTCGGCGAGGCGAGGGACCGCGTCTTCGAGCAGCGCACCCCCTAGAGCCGCCGGTAGAGCCGCCGGCCCCTGTCCTGGCGGCGGCGAAATCCGGTTGGCCGGGGCCGCCCGCCGGGCGAGGATCGCCCTGTGGAGATCTTTCTGGAGACCGAGAGGCTGGTGCTGCGCCGGTTCACCGAGGCCGATGCGGACGATCTGACGGCCCTGGACCGCGACCCCGGTGTCCTGCGCTTCATCGGGACCGGGGAGCCGCCCACCCGGGAGGCGGTCCGGAACGAGATCCTGCCGGGGATCATGGCCCTCTACGAGCGCTCCCCGGGGCTGGGCTTCTGGGCGGCGGTGGACAGGGCCGCAGGGGGCTTCCTGGGCTGGTTCGAGTTCCGGCCCGTGGAGGCGGGCAGCGGCGAGGTGGTCGAACTCGGCTACCGGCTGCGCACCCGCGCCTGGGGCAGGGGCTGTGCCACCGAGGGGGCACGGGCGCTGGTGCGCAAGGGCTTCACCGAGCTCGGGGTCCGGCGGGTGGTCGCCACCACGATGAGCGTCAACACCGGGTCCCGCCGGGTGATGGAGAAGGCCGGACTGACGTACGTGCGCACCCTTCACGAGACATGGCCGGAGTACATCGAGGGCGCGGAGCACGGGGACGTCGAGTACGCGCTGGACCGCGGCGACTGGACGCCCTGAGCCCCCCGCCGCGCCCGGCGGCCCCGCCTCGCCTCCGCGGCAGAGCGGGCCCTCTCGGCCGAGCCCCCTCGCACCTGATCCCCCTCGCGGCGGGGCTCCCTCGCGGGGCGGAGCCCCCTCGCCCCGGCGAGGGGCGAGGGGGCGGTCCGGTGTCCCGGCCCTTCCCTACTCGGTGGCGGGCGACATGGTCACCGTCGGTTCGTCACCGACGGTTCGGTCACCGACGGCTGGTCACCCGCGATTCGGTCACCGGCGACTGGCCGCGGGCACGGTCGAGGTCGCCGTGTTCCACCCGGAGATCCGCACCGACGGCCGGGACCCATGGAGGTCCGAGGTGCGGTACGTGGCGGTGAGGGTGGCCGACTCACCGGGCCACAGGCTCACCTCGTTGTCGTTCCACTCCACCGGCAGCACTGGGGTGCCGTCGGCGCCGACGACATGGGCGTCCGTCAGCAGGGCGGGCGTCCGGCCGGTGCCGGTGTTGCGCAGGGTGACGGTGGTCGTCGCCGTCCCGTCCCCGTTGGCCGTGGTCCGGGCGCCCGCGGTCACGGTCGCCTTCGCCATGCTGTTCAGGCCCTTGAGGTCGCCGTAGCTGGTGGTCGGGGTGTAGTACCAGTCGGTGTTGTCCCAGTCGAGGACGTCGGGCTTGGTGGAGAGCCAGTAGACGTTGCGGGAGACCTCCTTGCCGGAGCTGTCGGTGAGCACGAGTTTGGCGAGGTAGGTGGTGGACAGGCCGCCGACGTCGGAGGGGACGGTCAGAGCCTTGGCCTTGCCGCCGTCGCCGGGGACGCTCACTCCCGTGGCGCTCTGGTCGAACTTCCTTGTCCCGTCGGTGTTGTACAGGCTCACCCGGGCGGTGAGTCCGGACGCCGAGCCGTGCCGGTTGTTGACCACGACCACCGAGCGGGAGTCGTAGGAGTACTGGATGTGCAGCGGCTCATTGGCCTTCTTGGCGCCGAAGTAGGCGCCGCCCTGGTCCATGTAGCGGTCGAAGAGCTGCCAGTGCAGCGAGGTCCAGCCGCTGTTGAACATCCAGTACACGACGCCGGTCGCCGGCTTCGAGCCGTCGGTGGCATTGCGCCCGTAGGACTCGAACTGGGCGCGGACCGCCTCGTACTGGGCGAGCTGCGCCTTGCGCACGTAGTCCTCGAGCCCTGACGGTGGGCCGTAGCGGCCGCCCAGCGCGTTGCCGAAGATCTTGAGATCGCTGAAGGTCCCGGACGGCGAGCGGTGGTACTGCTTGGCCGAGGGGTTCTTCCACAGGGTCTCGAGCTCGCTCGGCGACATCATCCGCTT
Source organism: Wenjunlia tyrosinilytica (assembly GCF_014646055.1). Taxonomy (GTDB): domain Bacteria; phylum Actinomycetota; class Actinomycetes; order Streptomycetales; family Streptomycetaceae; genus Wenjunlia; species Wenjunlia tyrosinilytica. Next base: position 156,679 of record NZ_BMMS01000015.1, on the reverse strand, counting down.
CAAGGTGTCGAGCGTGGGGATGTCGGGGCCCGCGCTGGTCTCGGAGTTGAAGCCGGTGGCTCCGCCCTCGCGTTTGGCGTACCAGTAGTTGGGTGGCACCCAGTCATAGGGCCCTGTCATCTTCATGCCCGAACGACCCGTGATCGGCGAGGACTTGTCGGAGGCGGCGGAGACCACGGGGGTGGGCCAGTCGGCGGCCTTGAGCGCGTCGACATAGGTCTTCTCGACCGTGGCGTCGGGGGCGAAGTCACTGCCGATGAGGAACGAGATGACGCTGGGGTGGTCGCGCAGCCGGGCTGCCTCGGCGGCCATGGACGCCTTGGCGACGGGGAAGTCGGCGGAGGTCCACTTGTCGCCGGGCTCACCGCCGTTGTTGTTGCCCTCCCACTTGTCGCAGCACTCCCACCCCGGGAGGGTGAGGATGCCGTAGCGGTCGGTGAGGTCGAAGAACTCGTCGGGCTCGATGTGGCCCTCGAGCCGGATGGTGTTCAGGCCGAGGTCGAGCGCGTACTTGAGGCGGTCCTCGACATAGGTGCGGTCCCAGCGCAGGAACTCGTCCGGGGACCAGCCGCCGCCCTTGATCAGCAGCCGCCGGCCGTTGACGGAGTACTGGCGCGCCCCGTCGCTGTTGAGCGGCGCCTTGACGTCCCTGATGCCGAAGCTCTCATGAGCGGTGTCGGAGCTCCTGCCGGAGACGGTCGCGGTCAGGTCGAGGTCGTACAGCGGCTGGTCGCCCATCCCGGCGGGCCACCAGACCTTGGGGTCGGTCAGGTGGAGCTGGGGGGTGGTGGCGGGCGTGAAGGTCACGGTCTTCGTCTCGTGCGCGGCCAGGCTCACCTGCTGGCTGAACGCCTCCGAGCCGATCGTGCCGGAGACCGTCGCGGTGACGGGGGACGCGGAGTCGTTGCGCGCCTTGGCCTTGACGGTGAGGTCGGCGGTGTCCAGCGCGGGCACGGCGAGCCGGGTCGTCACATGGGCGTCGCGCAGGGCCACCGGTCCCCCGCGGCGGACCAGGACGTCGCGGACGATGCCCATGTTCTCGTCGGGCGGCGGCTGCAGCCAGTCGATCCAGCCCATGGTCAGGTTCTTCCTGGGGTCATTGGGCTGGATCCGGAAGGCGACCGTGTTGGTGCCGCCCTTGACGAGGTCGGTGACATCGAGCTCATGGTGGGTGTAGGCGCCCGCGACCTGGTCCTTGGCGGCGACCTGGCTGCCGTTGACGAATACGTCGGCGGCGGACAGCACCCCGCTGAAGTCGAGGTAGGTGCGCTCGCTGGTGTCGGTGACCGTGAAGTCGGAGCGGTACCACCACGGCACGGAGAACTCGGACGCCGGGATGTTCTTGAGGTTGGTCGAGTAGAACGGGTCCGCGTACTTGCCGCTGGCCAGCAGCGCGGCGAGCACGGTCGAGCGGGGGCTCGCGGGGTACCAGCCGCTCGCCGGGTAGCCCGGTTCGGAGATGGCGGAGGGCGGGTCGTCGACCTTGGCCGAGGACTGGATGGCGTAGCCCGCCAGCGGTGTCGTCGCGCCCGGCGCCGAGGCGACGGCGGTGGCGGCGGGGCGCTGATGGGAGTGCGGATGCGGAGAGTCGGCGCCCGCGGGGAGGGCGAAGGCCAGGAGGCCTACGGTCGCGAGCGAAGCGAGGTGGGCCCGTCGGCGTGGTCGTGCCAGGCGGAGGAACACGGCGTGTCTCCCAGGTGGCCGGGTAAGTTAAGAAACTTTACTAACTCTTCCCGCGAACGCTAGGGAGCTGAACCAGTCATGTCAACGCCTGCCCCCTGGGCGCCCGGCGGCGAGCCCCCGCCGGGCGCCCTAGGGGGCGGGGGCCGTCCGGGGGCCGTCCGGGGTCAGGCGGTGGGTTCCTCGGGTGTGTGGTTCTCCTCGGTGACGCTCTCGCCGCCCTCTGCGGCCTCGCCGTCCGTTGCAGCCTCGCCGTCCGTTGCGGCCTCGTCCTCCGTTGCGGCCCCCGCCTGCGGGGGGTGCTCGGGATCCCAGGGGTCGGGGCCCTCGAAGCCGCCCACCTGCTGGTCCTGGGGGTCGCGGGGGACGGGGGAGGGACGTGAAGCGGGTTTGTCACCGTGTCGCTCGGTCATGCGCTCACCCTTCCGCGGCATCTGTGACTCCTTCGGGGGCACGACGGGTACCCAGGTGCGGACAACCGCAATCGATCACGGTCGGCCGCGATCGACCGTTCAACCTGTCAACTCAACCTGTCACTCCAACCTGTCACCGCAACCTGTCACCGCAACCTGTCAAAGCATCCGCCCATCGACCCATTGACCAGGAGGTCGCCATGTCGGACCTGGAGGGGCTGTCCGCCGTCGTCACCGGCGGTTCACGCGGCCTGGGACTGCTGATCGCCCGAGAGCTTGCCGACCGGGGCTGCCGGGTGACGGCGGCCGCCCGGGACCCGCACGAGCTGGACGAGGCCGCCGAGCTGCTGCGCACCCGGGCCGGTGTGGAGGTCCGCACCGCCGTCTGCGACGTCAGGGACCGCGAGGCCGTGCGCAAGCTCATGGCCGATGCCGCGCGGGACACCGGCAGCGTGGACGTCGTCATCGGCAACGCCGGCATCATCCAGGTCGGGCCGGTCGGCGCCGTGGGAGCGGACGAGTTCCGCAGCGCCATGGACTCGATCTTCTTCGGCGCCCTCAACACCTCCCTCGAGGCCCTGCCCCATCTGCGCCGCAGCTCCACGGGCGGGCGACTGGCGCTGATCGGCTCCATCGGCGGCCTGCTGGCGGTGCCGCACCTGCTGCCGTACTCCTGCGCCAAGGCCGCCGTCGCCGCCCTGGCCGAGGGGCTGCACGAGGAGCAGGCCCGCTACGGCATCACCGTCACCGCCGTGCACCCGGGGCTGATGCGGACCGGCTCGGCGCCCGTGCACGCGCTGTTCGGCGGCGACGCCGAACGTGAGTTCGCCTGGTTCTCGGCCATCGCCGGACTGCCGCTGCTGTCGATGGACGCGGAACGGGCCGCGGCCCGCATCGTCAACGCCGTCGAGCGCCGCCGTACCCGCATCGTCCTGACTCCGGTGGCCCGCGCCGGGGCGAAGTTCCACGGCCTGGCCCCCGTGCTGACGACCCGGCTGAGCACCCTGGTCGCCCGGTTCCTGCCGGAGGGCGGAGCCCCCTCCGGCCTGGTCGAGGGCCAGGACCTGGCGGGTCCCGCCCGTACCGCCCGCTCCCGGCTGCGCCGTCTGGCGGGCGTGCTCAACGAGAGGGCGGCGGACAGGTTCAACCAGCGCGGCCGGGCCGCCTCCGGCTAGGCCCGCGAGCGGCGCCGGCGATCGGACGGTCCCCGGCCCGCGTTTGGACGGCCGCAGGCTGGCTACCCGGACGGACGCGCCCGAACACCGACCGCGGACCAGCGCGGACGGAAGGAGGCACCGATGAGGGCTCTGACCTGGCACGGAAAGCGCGACGTCCGGGTGGACACGGTCCCCGACCCGCGGCTGCACCGGCAGACCGACGTCATCGTGAAGATCACATCGACGGGGATCTGCGGCTCGGACCTCCACCTGTACGAGGTGCTCGGCCCGTTCATCGACCCCGGCGACATCCTCGGCCATGAGCCGATGGGCATCGTCGAGGAAGTGGGCGCGGAGGTGACGGGGGTCAAGGTGGGAGACCGCGTCGTCATTCCCTTCAATGTCTCCTGCGGAACGTGCTACATGTGCGCCAAGGGCCTGCACTCGCAGTGCGAGACCACCCAGGTGCGCGACCGCGGCATGGGCGCGGCGCAGTTCGGCTACACCAAGCTGTACGGCCAGATGCCCGGTGGCCAGGCCGAGTACCTGCGGGTGCCGTTCGGCAACACACTCCCGATCACGGTGCCCCAGGGCCCGCCGGACGAGCGGTTCGTCTACCTGTCCGACCTCCTGCCCACGGCGTGGCAGGCGGTGGAGTACGCGGAGATCCCGCCCGGCGGCAGCGTGGCCGTGCTGGGACTCGGGCCCATCGGAGACATGGCGTCACGGATGGCCCTGCATCGCGGGGCGGAGAAGGTCATCGGTGTGGACCTGGTGCCGGAGCGGCTGGCGAGGGCACGCGCCCGGGGTGTGACCACGATCGACCTCAGCGACCACTCCAAGGACCTGGTGGACACGGTCCGGGACCTGACCGACGGGCGCGGACCGGACTCCGTGATCGACGCGGTCGGGATGGAGGCGCACGGAGCCCCCACCGCCAAGCTGGCCCAGCAGGTCACCGGCCTGCTGCCGCCCACCGTGGCGCAGAAGCTGATGGAGCACGCGGGGGTCGACCGCCTCCAGGCCTTCTACACGGCGATCGAGATCGTGCGGCGCGGCGGCACCATCTCGCTGACCGGGGTGTACGGAGGGATGGCGGACCCGCTGCCGATGCTGAAGCTGTTCGACAAGCAGGTGCATCTGCGGATGGGGCAGGCCAATGTGAAGCGCTGGGTGGACGACATCCTGCCGCTGCTCACCGACAAGGACCCCTTGGGTGTCCAGGGCTTCGCCACCCACAAGATGCCGCTGGAGGACGCCCCGCTGGGCTACAAGAAGTTCCAGACCAAGGAGGACGGCGTCATCAAGGTGCTCCTCCAGCCCTGAGCCGCCCCGGCCCTGGACCGTGTGCGGCGCTACAGCGTGAAGCCCCTCGGGAAGGGGTCGGACGGGTCCAGCAGGTACTGCCCCATGCCGGTGATCCAGGCGCGGCCGGTGACGGTGGGGACGACGGCCTCCCGGTCCCCCACGTGGGCGGTCTCCACGAGGCGGCCGGTGAACCGGCCGCCGAGCAGGGCCTCGTTGACGAAGTCCTCCCCCAGCGCCAGCTCACCGCGGGCGTGCAGCTGCGCCATGCGGGCGCTGGTCCCGGTGCCGCACGGCGAACGGTCGAACCAGCCGGGGTGGATGGCCATGGCGTTGCGGGCATGGCTTCCGTCCGAGCCCGGGGCGGTGAACTGGACGTGCTTGCAGCCGCCGATGGCCGGGTCGAGCGCGTGCTGGGGCCGTCGTTGCTCGTTGACGGCCGCCATGACGGCCAGGCCCGCGGCCAGGATCCGGTCCTTCTCGGCCTTGTCGAACGGGATCCCGAGGTCGGCGAGGGGGAGGATGGCGTAGAAGTTGCCGCCGTAGGCCATGTCGTAGCGGACCTTGCCGTGGCCGGGCACGTCCACCACCTCGTCGAGCGCGTGGACATAGGCGGGGACATTGCGGAACGTGGCCGACTCGGCGCGCCCTTCGCGGACGGCGACCTCGACCTCGACCAGTCCGGCGGGAGTGTCGAGGCGGACGGTGGTCACCGGCTCGGTCACCTCGACCATGCCGGTCTCCACGAGGACGGTGGCCACGCCGATGGTGCCGTGCCCGCACATGGGCAGCAGGCCGGAGACCTCGATGTACAGCACTCCCCAGTCCGCGTCCGGTCGGGTGGGCGGCTGGAGGACGGCCCCGCTCATGGCTCCGTGGCCCCTCGGCTCATTGACGAGCAGTTCACGGACGTGGTCGAGGTGTTCGGCGAAGTACTCGCGCCGCTCGGCCATGGTCGCGCCGGGGACGGCACCGATGCCGCCCGTGACGACGCGCGTCGGCATGCCCTCGGTGTGCGAGTCGACGGCGCTGAAGCACCGCGCGGCACGCATCAGGCCACCTGTCCGGGGTACGGGGCGCGGGGCCGCGCGGTCGTGCCGCTCGCCGCGCCGGGCGTGTGGGTCATGTCCCCTCCTGGGCTTCGTACGCGGTGGGCGGGGTGGCGAGGTCGGCCAGCCGGACGGGGGCGGCCAGGGGGCGTTTGGCCGCGGCGTCCGGGTCGAGCAGGGGCGGTGCCCCGCGCTCGCGCAGGAACGCGTCGGCGAGTTCGGTGGCGTTGCGGCCGCAGATCCTTCCCTGGCACGGGCCGAGGCCGACCCGGCAGAGCAGCTTCAACGAGCGTGCGCCGCGGGCGCGGTGGTGCTCGACAGCGTCCCGCAGCTCGCGGACGGTGACTTCCTCGCAACGGCAGACGAGCGTGTCGTCGGCCGCCCACGTCTGCCAGCCGGGGCGGACCGGGTGTGCGGCGGCGAGGGCTGCGGCGAAGTCGCGCCAATGGCGCACACGGCGGCGGGCGGCCGCTTCCCGGGCGGGGTCGGGGGCATGGCCGAGATGGCGGGCGGCGGCGCATCCGGCGACGGTGCCTTCGGCGGCGGAGAGGTCGGCGCCGCCGATCCCCGTGAGCTCCCCCGCGGCGAACACCCCGGGTACGGAGGTGGCCTGCCGGTCGTCGACCTCGGCGAAGCCGCCGCGAGTGCGGCAGCCGGCCGCGATCACGGGCTCCAGTTGGGGGGTGAAGCCATGGCCGACGCACACGGCGTCCACGGCGAAGCGGCGTTCGCTGCCGGGGACGGGGTTCCAGTCGGGGTCGAGCCGCGCGGTGGTGACGGCCTCGACGTGGTCCGTGCCATGGGCCGCGATCACGGCCGTGCGGGGCCGGTAGGGGACGCGGTGGCGGGCGAGAAGGGCCGCGTATCCGGCCAGTTCGGCGGCCTTGGCGCGGTGGTGCCATGGGTGCGCCGGGCGGCGCAGCCAGCCGCGCAGGCAGGTTGCCGGGGCGTTGGCTTCGAGAACGCCGGCCACTTCGGCTCCGACTGCCAGCAGGGACCGGGCGACGGGGAGGAGGAACGGTCCGGTTCCGCAGACCAGGACGCGGCGGCCGACCGCGACGCGCTGGCTCTTGGCGAGGGCTTGTGCGGCACCGGCGGTGTAGACGCCCGGCAGATCCCAGCCGGGAAACGGCACCACACGGTCGTAGGCACCGGTGGCGAGCACGAGGGCGGCGGCCTCGATGGTCATGGAGCGCCGTCCGGGCGCGTCGGCGGGCCCTTGCTGCACATGGAGGCGGTGAAGGCCGCCGGGCACGGCTTCCATGGCCCACACGGTGGCGTCCGGGAGATGCTCGATGCGCGGCTGGCGCCGCAGCTCCTCGAACACGTGCGGCAGCGCTGCGGTGCCCCCCGGAGGCCGCCGGTAATACTGCCCACCGGCCTGCGGAGCGGAATCGACGAGCACGACGCGGGCCCCGCCCCGAGCCGCCGCCACCGCGGCATGCATCCCGGCCGGCCCCGCCCCGACAACGACGACCTTCACCACGCCTCCCCCTCGGCCGACCGGCTGCCGCCTGACTGTTCGTCAGAACGGGGGGGCCGAGCGTGGGGCTCCGGCCGCGCCGGGTCGGGGCCTGCCGGATCCGGGCGTTCACCGCCCGGGTGGTCGGCGCCAGGGTGGTCGGCGCCCGCCGCCTCGCGCTTTTGCGGCTGCGCCGCCGGGAGTTCAGCGCCCCACTGGAAGCGGATGGTGTCGCCCGGTTCCACCACGCGTTGGCAGGCGCGGATGTCGGGGACACCGTTCACGACCACCAGGCAGTCGAAGCACACGCCCATGCCGCAGAAGACTCCTCGGGGGCGACCGCCCCTGCGCGTGCTTCGCCAAGAGGCATGGCCCAGCGACAGGAGGACCGCGGCCACCGTCTGGCCCGATTGGACGGGGACCGGGTCTCCGTTCACCGTGGCGATCACTGGGCCTGCCCCTTCGTCAGTGCCGGGCGGTCCGCTCGGAAGGACCAGGGGTCCACGTGCGGCGGGAGGCCCACCATCAGTTCGGCGAGCAGCCTCCCCGTGGCCGGGGCCAGGCCGATGCCCGCGCCCTCGTGTCCCGTCGCGTGCCACAGGCCCGGGCACCTGGGGTCCTCGCCGATCACCGGCAGATGGTCCGGTGTGTAGGGGCGGAAGCCGCCGTAGGCGCGCATCACCGGGACCCGCCCCAGGGCCGGGAAGAGAGCGACCGCCTTCGCGGCGAGGGTGCGCAGCACATGGACCTGGAGGGAGTCCTCGAAGCCGATCCGCTGGCGGCTGGAGCCGATGAGCACCGTGCCGGACCTGGTGGACTCCACCACCGTGGACGTCATCAGGTCCGCGTCGTCGCCCGCCACCGCGCCCACGTAGTCGGCGTCGTAGACCTTGTGGCGCACGGTGGCCTCCGGCAGTGGGCCGGTCACCAGCACCATGCCCCGGCGCGGCAGGACCGTCAGCGGCGCGCCGGCGGCAGCGGCGAAGTGGCCCGCCCAGGGCCCGCACGCGTTGACCACCGCCCCGCACGGCAGCGCACCGTCCCGCGTGGTGACCGCCGTGACCCGCCCCCCGCGGCCGGACTCGACGCCCAGCGCGGGCGTCCCGGACACGACACACCCGCCCCGCCGCGTCACCGCGGCGAGCAGCGCCGCCGTGGCCAGCACCGGTTGGAGCTGGGCGTCCTCGGGGTAGTGCACCGCCGCGGTCACCTTCGGGGTCAGCAGGGGTTCGAGTTCGGCGGCGCCGCCCTCCGGCAGTTCCCGGGCGTCGATCCCGGCCGCCCGCTGCCCCGCCGCGAACCCGGTGAGCGCCCGCGCCGCCGCGCCGCTCGTGGCGACGACCAGCCCGCCCTTCTCGTCCCACTCGGCGTCGGCGAGCGAGGGGCCGGCCTCCTCACGGAGCCGGTCGAGCAGCTCCGGCCACAGACGCCGGGATGCCTGAGCGAGCGTCAGCTCCGGCCCCACCGCCTTGTCGGAGACCAGGACATTGCCCTCACCGCAGGCGGTGGTGCCGGAGGCGGGCGCACCCCGGTCCACCACGGTGACACGCAGTCCCCGTCCGCTGAGCGCCTCGGCGCAGGCGGCGCCGATGACCCCGGCGCCGACGACCACGACGTCGGCATGGGTGGAACCTGGGCTCAACACCACCACCACCGTTCAGCGAAATGAACGCTGGTGACGCTAGGGCGAGTCGACGTGCGGGTCAAGGGCACAGGGCGCGGCCGCCCTCGGCGCGTCCGGATCCGCCGGGTACTCCAGGATCAGAACCGAGGCCACCGGGCCGCCGACGGTCTCGTAGGTGTGCGGGCCCTGCGCCGGAAAGCACACATAGTCGCCGGGTCCTAGCTCGTGCGTGTGCCCCTCGGGGCCGACCCTGAGCACACCTGACACCACCACGACGTGCTCCAGCCCCGGATGTCCGCCCGAGTGCTGCACCTGCCCCGGCCGCACCCGCTGGTCGTAGACCTCCACCACGGACGAGGCAACGTCGAGGCGGCGCAGCATCCGCAGATCGACGGCGTTGCTGCTGAGCACGTCGAGTCCCGCCGACCGGACGACCACCACGTCCGGCAGCACGCGCTCGGTCAGGAGGCTGGAGACCGGGATCCGGAGGGCGTTCGACAAGCTGAACACCGTCTCGATCGTGGGGTTCCCCGACCCCGACTCCAGCTGGGACAGCGTGCCCTTGGCGATCCCGGACCTGCGCGCGAGCTCGGAGAGCGAGAGCGACCGCTCGGCCCGCAGTGCCTTCAGATTCGCCGCCAGCACGGGCCCGGCCGCACCGCCCTCACTCATCGCCCCTCATCACCGTGCCCCACCGATGGCCCCCTCCCGACCCCGCGTTGTGGCTGCCCAGCAGGCTATCCCCCAGGAATGCGTTCATGAAGTGAAGGATTCCCTTGATCTGAGAGCGTTCTCAGCAAAAAGTCTTGACGCAACGCAAGGCTCTGGCCACAGTGTGGGACGCGCCTCCCCGCCATTCCCTTCCCCCCACACGCCCTTACACGGAGGTCCCCCCTTGGTTTCCCGCAGATCCTTCCTGGCCGCGGCCGGCGCAGCGGCCGTCGCCACCCCGCTGGCGGGCGCGTTCCTGAACAGCCGCGCCTCCGCGGCCCCGGCCACCTGTCAGCTCGCGCTGGTGAACAAGAGCCTGCCGGGCACCGTCCGCGCGTATGTGACGGGCCACGAGCAGGGCACCGGCAAATGGATACTGATCCGTGCCGACAGCAGCAAGTACTACCTGCAGTCCCCCGGCTCGCCGCAGACCCCGCTGCCCGTCGACTGCTCCATACCGCTCAAGAGCGCGGGCGGCGGTGCCACCGTGCTGACCCTGCCTCAGATGTTCGGCGCCCGTGTCTACTTCGTGCGCGACAGCACTCTGCAGTTCTTCGTCAATCCGGGACCCGCGCTCATCGAGCCGTCGTTCGCCAACCCGTCCGATCCCAACTACGCCAAGACCTGGTCGTTCTGCGAGTTCACCTTCGACACGACCCAGCTCTTCGCGAACATCAGCTACGTCGACCTGGTCACCAATCTGCCCATCGGGCTCACCCTCGAGGGCAACACCACCCACACGGTCGCCCCGCTGCCGTCCGGCGCCGTCGGCTCCATCGCCAATGCCCTGACCGCGCAGGCGGCCAAGGACGGCCAGCCCTGGGACAAGCTGGTCATCCGGTCGGGCGGCAATGTGCTGCGGGCCATCGCACCGCAGGTCTACATGGCGCCGTACTTCGACCGCCCCGACCAGATGCCGTTCCGCACGCACTGGACGTCGTACATCGACGCGGTGTGGCAGAAGTACAGCACCACCAACCTGCGCATCGACGCCCAGGACGGCCGCGGGATCTACACCGGCCGGGTCAGCGGGGGCGTGCTGACCTTCAATGGCGGCCACACCTTCGCCAAGCCGGTGTCCAAGGACATCTTCACCTGCGACCACGGCCCGTTCACCAACAACCCGGGCGACTCCGACATCAAGAAGGCCCTGCTCGCCCGGCTGGCCGCGGGATTCAACCGCAGCACGCTGCTGACCTACCCGGACCAGCCGAACTCCGCACCGTCCAGCGCCTACTACCAGGACGCCAGGACCAACCACTGGGCGCGGATCGTCCACGCCAACACACCCATCGGCTACGCCTTCCCGTACGACGACGTGCGCCCCGACGGGGCGCCCGATGTCTCGGGCGCCGCGAACGACGGCAACCCCCGTCGTTTCACGGTCTCCGTGGGGTAGCCCCCGGACGGCGGCGGCGGGCTTACGCGGCAGGCCCGCCGCCGCCTCGGTCTTCGCCGCCGCCCGGGCGGGCGCTCAGGGACGCATCTCGTAGACGCCGGACAGCGCCTCCACCCGCGCCCACACCCGCGCCGACCGCTCGGTGTCCACGACCGGCTTGCGCACATGGGCCAGCGCCCACTCCTGCTGCGCCCCGGTCGAGGACGCCTTGCCGTGCAGCTCGGTGGCGTGCGCGGAGAAGTCCCGGACGAACACGTCGAAGATCTCGTCCACGACGTCGCGCTCGACATCGGTGATCCGCGCCTGCTCCAGGATGAGCTGACCGTAGACGACGAGGGCGAACAGCTGGCCGAGGGCCAGGAGGAAGTCGAGGTCCTTCTTCTGGGTCTCGTCGGGGGCCGCCTTGGCCAGCAGCTCGCACAGGCCCTCGGCCTGCTCGCGGAACCGGGCCACGTTCGGCACGTCGGCGAACTCCTCGTACGCCGCCCGCCAGTCGTGGAAGCGGATGGAGCCGAGCCCGCGGGCCGGGCCCTGGCGGAAGAGGAAGGTGTCGTCGGCCGGGTCGTGGCGCGTGGGCACGGGCGGGTACTCGGCGGGCTGGAAGAGGTAGTTGCCCATGAACTTCAGGATCAGGGCGAGATTGACGTGGACCGTGCCCTCGAGCTTGGGCAGGCCGCGGATGTCGCGGGCGGCCTTGTCGAAGTACGTGTCCTTCTCGAAGCCCTTGGCCGCGATCACGTCCCACATGAGGTCGATGACCTTCTCGCCCTCGGTGGTGACCTTCATCTTGGTCATCGGGTTGAACAGCAGGTAGCGGCGGTCCTCGGGACCGGCGGTGCGGAAGTAGTCCACGGCCCGGTCGCTGAACAGCTTCATCGCGGTGAGCCGAGCGTAGGCGTCGGCCAACTCCCGCCGCACATGCGGGAAGTCGGTGACGCGACGGCCGTAGAGCACTCGGTTGTGCGCGTGCGTGACCGCCTCGTACATCGCGTGCTCGCAGATGCCGATGGAGGCGAAGCACAGGTTGAACTTGCCCACGTTGACGGTGTTGAGGGCGGCGTCGAACGCGGCCTGCCCGGTGTGCAGGACGTCCTCGGCGCGGACCGGGTAGTCGTCGAGGTGGAACTCGCTGACGAACATCTGCGAGTTCACGACGTTCTTGACCAGCCGGTAGTGCGGGTGGCGGCTGTCGGCCGCGAAGAAGACGTACCCGTCGGGGCCCTCGATGCCGGCCCGGCGGCCGAAGACGGAGACCATGCCCGCGACATTGCCGTTGCCGATGTAGTACTTGGCGCCATTGGCGAGGAACCCGCCCTCACCGTCCGGGGTCAGGACCATGTCGGTCGAGTAGATGTCGGCGCCGTGGGTCTTCTCCGACAGGCCGAACGCGAAGACGTCGCCCTGGCGCAGCAGTTCGGCGGCGCGGGCTCGGGCGGCCTCGTTGCCGCTCTGCCAGACCGGGCCGAGGCCGAGGATGGTGACCTGCCAGGTGTACCAGTAGCCGAGACCGTAGAAGCCGAGCAGTTCGCTGAAGGCGGCGACCCGGCTGGTGTCCCAGCGCTTGCCGGGGTCGCCCCCGGCCTCGGCGGCGGGGGTCAGCAGGGAGGCGAAGACGCCCTCCTTGGCGATGAACTCCAGGAAGTCGGCGTACCACTCGCGCTCGATGTAGCTGTCGACCAGTGCCTTCTTGCCGCGGCTTTCGAACCACTCCACGGTGGCCCGCAGGATGCGGCGGGTCTCGTCGTCGAAGTGGGCCGGGTCGTAGGTGCGCGGATTGAACAGCAGCGGGTCCGCCATCTGGGGGTCTCCTGGGGGTGGTGTGGTCAGTTGTCCGGCCGCAGCCGGTGCAGCGTGGCGAGGACGTCGTCCAGCCACTCGATGTGCATCCGCTGGAAGGCGATACCGCCGCGGAGGACGGCGTGTTGGAGGGTCTGCCTGGTGCCGAGGGCACCGGGGTCCGGGAAGTCGCGCTTCTCGCCCTCGAGGAAGTGCTCCAGCCGGGCGACGTGGATCTCGCGGTGGCGTACGACCTCGGCGATCAGGGCCGACGGGTCGTCGAACGCCACTGCGCGGATCTTGACCGCCAGGTCGTGGCGGATGGTCTCCGGCTCCACGGGGTCGCGCAGCCATCCGGACAGCGCCGAGCGGCCCGCCTCGGCGACGGAGTACTCCTTCTTGTCCGGCCGGCCGTCCTGGGCGACCTCGCGGACGTCGACCCAGCCGTCGTTCTCCATGCGTTTGAGCACGCGGTAGATCTGCTGGTGGGTGGCGGTCCAGAAGTACCCGATGGACCGGTCGAAGCGCCGGGCCAGCTCATATCCCGACCCCGGCTGCTCCAGGAGGGAGACGAGGATCGCGTGCTCGAGGGCCATACCGGACACTCTGCTATGCACTCAGTTGCATAGGCAACGCCGCCCGGGCCCACTGAGACGCAGCTCACCCGCGCCCCGGCCGCGTAGGCACCCTGGACGGGCCCCAGGGGCTGGGCTAGTTTCGGCCGCCATGAGAGCCGTGGGGTTGATGAGGCGTCTGGTATCGGTGGGACTGGCGGGGGCCGCGCTCTTGGCGGCGGTGACGCTGCCGGCGCGGGCGGAAGCGGGGACGTCCGAGGCGGGCGCGGCCGGGGCGAGCGGGACCAACGGGGCCGCCGGGGCGCCCGGATCCGGGGCGCACTCCTGGAAGCCGGTGTGGGAGCCGAAGGAGACGGGCAGCACCGCGCGCTTTCGCGGTCTGGCCCCGGTCAGCCGCAACACCGCCTGGGCGGCGGGCTCGGCGGGCACCGTCCTGCGCACCACCGACGGCGGAAGCACCTGGGAGAACGTCTCCCCGCCGGGCGCGGGCGAACTCCAGTTCCGCGATGTCGAGGCGTTCGACGCCCGGCGGGCCGTGGTGCTGGCGATCGGTGAGGGCGAGGCCTCACGGGTCTACCGCACCGGCGACGGCGGAAGGACCTGGACCGAGAGCTTCCGCAACACCGACCCCAAGGCGTTCTACGACTGCGTCGCCTTCTTCGACGACCGCCACGGGCTCGCGGTCGGCGACCCGGTCGACGGCAAGTACCGCGTCCTGTCCACGGGCGACGGCGGGCGCAGTTGGAGGGTCCTTCCCTCGGCGGGCATGCCGCCCGCCCTCGAGGGCGAGGCGTCGTTCGCGGCGAGCGGGCAGTGCCTGGTGACCTCGGGGCCGAAGGATGTGTGGCTGGCCACCGGCGGGGCGGCGACGGCCCGGGTCCTGCACTCCGGGGACCGGGGGCTGACCTGGACGGCGGCCGCCTCGTCCGTTCCGGCCGGGGACCCCGCCAAGGGCGTCTTCGCCCTGGCGTTCAGGGACGCCCGGCACGGGATCGCCGTGGGCGGGGACTACCGCCCGGACCAGGCCTCCCCGAACGCCTCGGCGGTCACCCGTGACGGGGGCAGGAACTGGCACCCGTCCGAGCGGCCCCCGGTGGCCTACCGTTCCGGCGCGGCATGGGTTGCCCCGTTCGGCTCGGTCGCGATCGCCGTGGGCCCCACGGGCAGCGACCTCACCACGGACGGCGGCCACCAGTGGCGCACCTTCGACGCCGGCTCGTTCGACACCGTCTCCTGCACCCGCGACCTCGCCTGCTGGGCGGCGGGCGAGAAGGGCCGGATCGCCAGGCTGGGGATCACCCGCACACCGTGACAACCGGCGGCCGACGGGGACGCCGGGCCAGTGCGGCCGGGGCCGGGGTCCGGGACGCCGAGCCCAGGACACCGAGCCCAGACACCGAGCCCGGGACGCCGGGCCCGCGCCGGGTCACGCCGAGGCGGGCTCGACGCCCAGGCGCAGATTGAGGAGGCGGTGCGCCTCCGTCACCGCCTCCTGGGGCTCCCGGAAGCCGGTGTAGACACCGAGGGTGTACAGCAGGTCCTCGAGCCGGCTCTGCTGGGACGGCTCGAGCGGGTAAGCGTGGTCCACGAGTTGCTGGTGCTCGTGGACCAGGCTCGCCAGCACGGAGTAGTTGATCAGCGGCATGGACGCCTCCCCCTGGGGTGTCTGCGTGTGACGATCACAGTTGGCATGCCCACGGCCGTAGTGGGCATACACGTTCGAAGCCGCGTGCGGCGGCAAGTGGGGCCCTGATCACGCGGGCGTCATGAATGACTCCCGGGTGGGCGGGGACCGCCTCCCGATCCGCGCCCCCACCCCCTTCACCCGGCACGTCTCAGGGCGCGCGGCAGCGTGCCGCCGGACGGCTCACCGCCCGGCCGCCGGCGACGCGGTGTGCTCGCGCACCTGCTCCTGCGTCAGATACGAGTCGGTGAACTCGAAGTCGCGCAGGCGGGCGGGGCGCCGGGCCTGGAAGCCCGTGCGGACGAAGTCGTCGCCCGCGATGGCGTTGAGCGTCCAGTTGGTGCCGACCCTGATCTTCGCCACATTCGTCCGCAGCGCCATCAGGTGGTAGCCGCGGGCGACGGCCTGCGCCGGCAGTCCGGACATCTCCACACCGAGTGGCTTGGAGACGGCGTCCGCCCCTCCGAGGTCGACCACGAGTCCGAGGTCCCGGTGCCGGTACGGCTGCATGGGCGTGCCCCGCAGCGACGCGATGATGTTCTCCGCGACGGCCTTGCCCTGGCGCTGGGCGTGCTGGGCGGTGGGCGGGCAGACCGCTCCCCCGCCGACGGCCAGGTCGGGGACGGCGGCGGCGTCCCCGAGGGCGAAGACTCCGTCGGCGCCGGGCACGGACATGTACGGGGTGACGGCCAGTCGGCCCTTGACCGTCTCGGCCCCGAGCGTGCCGACCAGTGGGCTGGCCGCGACACCGGCGGTCCAGATCAGCGTGTGCGAGGGCAGGACCCGGCCGTCGGTGAGCTTGACGGAGTCCGCGCCGACCTCGGCCACGGAGACTCCGAGGGAGACCTCGATACCGCGGTCGCGCAGGACCTCCAGGGCCTTGCGGCCGAGCCGGTCGCCGAGCTCCGGCATGAGCTTCGGCGCGATGTCGACCACGTGCCATTTGACCAGGCGCGGGTCAAGGCGCGGGTAGCGCCGCGTGGCCGCGGTGGTGAGGCGTTGCAGGCAGGCCGCCGTCTCGGTGCCCGCGTATCCGCCGCCGACCACGACGAACTGCAGGCGGCAGGCACGCTCGGCCTCGTCGTTGCCGGCCGCCGCGAGGTCGAGCTGCTCGATCACGTGGTCACGCACATAGGCGGCCTCGGCGAGGGTCTTCATGCCGTACGCGTACTCGTCCAGACCGGGGATGTCGAAGGTGCGGGTGACGCTTCCGGGCGCCAGCACGATCTGGTCGTACCGCACATCGACGATCTCGTCGTTGATCTTGCGGACGACGCAGACCTTCGCTCGGGTGTCCACGCCGATGGCTCCGCCGGGAACGATCGTCGTCCGGCGCAGGATCCGGCGCAGGGACACCGCGACCGATTGCGGTGTGACCACTCCCGAGGCCACGTGCGGCAGAAGCGGCAGGTAGAGCTGGTAGCCGAACGGGGAGACGAGCGTGATCTCGGCTTCGGTGGCCGCCAGCTTCCGCTCCAGTCGGCGGGCGCATTCGACACCGGCGAAGCCGCCTCCGACGACGAGGATCCTGGACGGTTCCATGGGGCATCCCTCACTGTGACCCGGGGTCGCGGACGCGGCCTCTCCTGCCCGGTCTACCAGGAGCCACACATGTGCGCACACCGGAAACGGTGACTGCACATCACTCTTCCGGACCTATGCGACGCGGCGTGAAACGGGATGTTTCGATCGTGTGATACGACAACAACTGAAAGGTGATCATTCCACTTACCCTCGGAGGGTCGATGCGCGCCAGGCTGGGAACGCTCACCAAGCGTCGTCTGTGCGGAATGGCCGCGGCGGCGGCGATCAGCGCGGCGGTGATCGTGCCCATCGCCGACGCGCTGCCGGACAGGGACCACCGGACCCCCCAGGCGCACAGCGCACCGTCCGTACCGCAGGCGCCTCCGCCCGGAGCCACCGGCACGCCGGTCGCCGGCGCTCCCGCCCCGCTGGTCTCGACCTGCGAGCCGTCGGGCACGATCCGGATCGCGAAGGGCGAGCACACGCTGCAGAACAACAGCTGGAACTCCGCCGGCCAGGGGTGCGTGGCCTATGACGGCGACACCGCCTGGAGGGTGTCCCAGGCGGACTACAACCTCTCCACGGCCGGGCCGCCCGCGGCCTACCCGTCGCTGTACAAGGGCTGCCACTGGGGTGCCTGCACCGCGAAGAGCGGGCTTCCCGCGCAGGTCGCCGATCTGGAGACGGCCACGACCTCCTGGGACACCGAGCCCACGGCCACGGGCGTGTTCAACACCGCCTACGACCTGTGGTTCAACTCCACCCCCACGACCAGCGGACAGCCCGACGGCACGGAGCTGATGATCTGGCTGGACAAGAACGGCGATGTGCGGCCGTACGGCTCCAAGACCGGGACCGCCTTCCTCGACGGCCGCACCTGGGACGTGTGGACCGGACGCCAGGTGTCGTGGAACGTGATCTCCTACGTCCTGCCCACCGGGGTCGCCTCCGTCAGCGACCTGGACGTCAAGGCCCTCATCGACGACGCCACCATGCGCGGCTCGATCAACCGTTCGCACTACTTCATCAGCGCCGAGGCCGGGTTCGAGATCTGGCAGGGCGGCAAGGGGCTGGCCACGAAGAGCTTCTCGTTCGACACGACCGCGGCGGCCGGGGTCCAGGCGAGCCCCGAGGCCGCCCCGCAGTCGGCCGTTCCCGGGCCGAGCGGCAGCGCATCGGCCAGTGGCGCCGCCGGCGTCGGCGGTTCCGCGAGCGCGAGCAGTTCCAGCAGTGCGAGCAGCGCGAAGAGCTGCTCGGCGGTCTACCGGGTGGAGAGCCAGTGGTCCGACGGCTTCACCGCCTCGGTCACGGTGACCAACACCGGCTCCACACCGCTGAACTCATGGAAGGTCAACTGGACCTGGCCGGGCAGCCAGTCCCTCGGCTCCCTGTGGGAGGCCGTGGACCACGGCGGCGGCAGCACCCAGACGGTGACCAACACACCCTCCAACGGCACCGTTGCGGCGGGCGGCAAGGTCACCTTCGGACTCTCGGGTCTCTCCCGCGGGACCAACGCCGCCCCGACGCCGGTCTGCACCGCCGGCTGACGCCCGTTCACGGCGCGTCGGGGGCAGGTTGAGCGACTGTCCGCCGCGGATGACGAAAGATGGGGCGAATGACGCATATCACTCAATCCCGGCAGACATCCCGGCAGGTATCCCGGCGGACATCACGTGGGCGGGTGCGCGTGAGCATCCTGCTCGCGACCATCGTGTCCGGCTGCGCCCTCGCGCCCTCCCCCGCCACCGCGACGGCCGGGGGCACCGGCAAACCCGCCTACCGCGACGCCTCGCTTCCCGTCGCCCAGCGCGTCGAGGATCTGCTCGCCCGGATGACGGTGGACGACAAGATCGGCCAGATGACCCAGGTCGAGCGCACCGAGCCCGCCTCGCCCGCCGACCTGGCCCAGTACCGCATCGGCTCGGTCCTGTCCGGCGGCGGCTCGGCGCCCACACCCAACACGGCCTCGTCCTGGGCCGACATGTACGACTCCTTCCAGAGCGCGGCCCTGTCCACCCCGCTCGGCATCCCGATGATCTACGGGGCCGACGCCGTCCACGGCCACAACAACGTGCGCGGCGCCACGCTGTTCCCCCACAACATCGGACTCGGCGCGACCAGGGATCCCGCCCTGGTGCGCAGGATCGGCCGCGCCACCGCCGAAGAGGTCTCCGGCACCGGCGTGGACTGGGACTTCGCGCCCTGCCTGTGCGTGGCGCGCAACGACCGGTGGGGCCGCACCTACGAGTCGTTCGGCGAGAAGCCCGAACTGGCCACCGCGATGACCACGATGATCACGGGACTGCAGGGACAGTCGCTCGGCGGCTCCGCCTCCGTGCTCGCCACCGCCAAGCACTACGTCGGCGACGGCGGCACCACGGGCGGCAAGGACCAGGGCGACACCCGGCTGTCGGAGGCGCGGCTGCGCGCGCTGCACCTGCCGCCGTTCAAGGACGCGGTCGCCAAGGGCGTCGGCTCGGTGATGGTGTCGTACAGCAGCTGGAACGGCGCCAGGATGCACGGCAGCCACTACCTGATCACCGATGTCCTCAAGAAGGAGCTCGGCTTCAAGGGCTTCGTGGTCTCGGACTGGGCGGCCATCGACCAGCTCGACGGGCAGAAGGACTTCACCGGCGCCGAGATCAGCACCGCGATCAACGCCGGGATCGACATGGCGATGGTGCCGTACGAGTACCCGAGGTTCATCGGCCTGCTGCGCGAAGAGGTGGCGGCCGGGCGCATTCCCATGTCGCGCATCGACGACGCCAACCGCCGCATCCTGACCAAGAAGTTCGAACTCGGCCTCTTCGAGCACCCCTTCACCGACCGCTCCTGGACCTCGACGGTCGGCTCGGCCGCCCATCGGCAACTCGCCCGCGAGGCCGTGCGCAAGTCCCAGGTGCTGCTGAAGAACGCCTCGGCCGCCTTGCCGCTGCGCAAGTCGGCGAAGGTCTTCGTGGCAGGCAAGTCCGCCTCGGACATCGGCAATCAGAGCGGCGGCTGGAGCATCACCTGGCAGGGGGCCGGCGGCGCCATCACCGAGGGCACGACCGTTCTGCAGGGCATGCGGGCGGCGGCCTCCGACCCGTCGAGGGTCGTGTACGACCGCTACGGCGTGGGCATCGACGGCAGCTACGACGCCGCGGTGGCCGTCGTCGGCGAGCGTCCCTACGCCGAGTTCGAGGGCGACCGCCAGGACGGGATGGGCCTGGACGCGGAGGATCTGGCCACGCTGGCACGGCTGAAGGCCTCGGGTGTGCCCGTCGTCGTGGTGCTCGTGTCCGGGCGGCCACTGGATGTCTCCGCCCGGCTGAGCGACTGGAAGGCCCTGCTGGCCGCGTGGCTGCCGGGCACCGAGGGCGGCGGTGTGGCCGATGTCCTCTACGGCGACTACTCCCCCACCGGGAAGCTGCCGGTGACATGGATGCGCAGCGCGGACCAGCAGCCGATCAACGACGGGGACGGCAAGCCGTCACTGTTCCCGTACGGCTACGGGTTGAGCTACGGGCGGGCCCGTGGTGGGGTTGGCACGCACGTGACCGCTGTTGCCAACGACGGGGGCACTCGATGACAGCATCCATACCACGGCGCGCGGTTGTGCGTCTGGGCGCGGCCGTTCCTGCGGCGCTGGTGGCGGGTTCGGCGCTGGGGGCCGCGGCCGCCCATGCCGCACCCGCCCGCTCGTTCCCCACGACCATCGCGCTTCCCGACGGCTTCCAGCCGGAGGGCATAACCATCGGAAGCACGCCGTACGCCTACTTCGGCTCGCTCGCCACGGGCGATGTCTACCGGGCGTCGCTGGCGACCGGCGAGGGCGCGGTCATCAGCAAGGGACCGGGCACCGCGACGGTGGGCCTGAGGATCGACCACCGCGGGCGGCTGTTCCTCGCGGGCGGAGGTGCCGGCGACGCCAGGGTGGTGGACGCGTGCAGCGGGAAGATCCTCGCGTCCTACGCGTTCGCCACCGGGACCGCGTTCGTCAACGATGTGGTGCTCACCCCCGACGCGGCCTGGTTCACCGACTCCTACAACGCGGTGCTGTACGCCCTGCCGCTCGGTCCCGGCGGCGCTCTGCCCGGCCCCGGACAAGTGGTGCGCCTTCCACTGACCGGTGACTGGCACCAGCGGCCGGACTTCAACGCCAATGGGATCACGCGCACACCGGACCACCGGGCCCTGCTCGTCGTCCAGGCGACGAGCGCGGGCCTGCTGCACCGCGTCGACCCGGGCACCGGCCGCACGCGGGTGGTGGACCTCGGCCGGGCGACCCTGCCCAACGGCGACGGGATGCTCCTGCTCGGCCGCACGCTGTACGTGGTGCAGCAACAGCAGAACGCCATCGACGTCTTCGAGCTGGACGAGGCCGGGACGTCGGGCCGCAGGACCACCCGTATCACCGATCCGCGGTTCCAGATCCCCACGACGGTGGCCGTGCACGGCCGGCGCCTGTATCTGCCCAATGCCCGCTTCGATGTGGAGCCGCAGCCGACGACGACCTACACCGCGGTCGCCGTGGACAGGCCCTGACGGCTGTATCGGGCCCGATGAACCGATGCGGCCGGGCGGCCCCTGGGTCCCGCGTTCACCGCGGTGCCCTGCGGGCCGCCCGCAGGTACTCCCTGTTCATGGCGGCGATGCTCGGCAGCGGGATGCCCTTCGGGCAGGCGGTCGCGCACTCCCCGGCGTTGGTGCAGCCCCCGAACCCCTCGGCGTCCATCGCCCCGACCATGCCCAGCACCCGGCTCTCCCGCTCCGGCGCGCCCTGCGGCAGGGTATTGAGGTGCACGACCTTCGCCGAAGTGAACAGCATCGCCGAGCCATTGGGGCAGGCGGCGACACAGGCGCCGCAGCCGATGCACTCCGCGTTCTCGAACGCCGTCTCGGCGGCTTCCTTCGGCACCGGTACGGCATGGGCGTCGGGGGCGCTTCCGGTCGGGGCGGTGATGTAGCCGCCCGCGCCGATGATCCGGTCGAAGGCCGAGCGGTCCACCACGAGGTCCTTGACCACGGGGAACGCCGCGGCACGCCAGGGTTCGACGTCGATGGTGTCGCCGTCCCCGAACTCCCGCATGTGCAACTGGCAGGTCGTGGTGCGCTCCGGGCCGTGCGCCTGCCCGTTGATGACCATCCCGCAGGCCCCGCAGATCCCCTCGCGGCAGTCGTGGTCGAAGGCGACCGGGTCCTCACCGCGCAGGATCAGCTCCTCGTTGAGGACGTCGAGCATCTCGAGGAACGACATCTCGGGGACGATCCCCGAGACCTGGTACTCGGTCATCGCACCGGGTTCCCCGGGGCCGGTCTGGCGCCAGACGCGCAGGGTGAGCCTCATGCGTAGCTCCGCTGGGTGGGGTGGACGTGGTCGAAGGCGAGCTGCTCCCGGTGCAGGACGGGGGCGGACGCGGGGCCGGTGAACTCCCAGGCGGCGACGTACTGGAAGCGGTCGTCGTCGCGCCTGGCCTCGCCGTCCTCGGTGCGGCTCTCCTCCCGGAAGTGGCCGCCGCACGACTCCTCGCGGTGCAGGGCGTCCAGGCACATCAGCTCTGCCAGCTCCAGGTGGTCGGCGATGCGGTTGGCCTTCTCCAGCGACTGGTTGAGCTGCGCTCCGCCGCCGGGGACCCTGACGCGGCGCCAGAACTCCTCCCGCAGCTCGGGGATGCGCTCCAGTGCCTTGCGCAGACCGGCCTCGGTGCGGGACATACCGCACTCGTCCCACAGCAGGGCGCCGAGTTCGCGGTGGAAGGAGTCGGGGGTGCGGTCGCCGCCCACGGCGAGCAGGAGGTTGAGCCGGTCCTCGGTGCCGGCCACGGCCTCGGCGACGGCGGGGTGGTCGTCGGCCACCGGCTGGTGCGGGGCTCGGGCCAGGTAGTCGTTGAGGGTCGCGGGCAGCACGAAGTAGCCGTCGGCGAGGCCCTGCATGAGCGCGCTGGCGCCGAGGCGGTTGGCGCCGTGGTCGGAGAAGTTCGCCTCCCCGATGGCGAACAGGCCCGGCACGGTGGTCTGAAGGTCGTAGTCGACCCACAGCCCGCCCATCGTGTAGTGGATGGCCGGGTAGATGCGCATCGGCGCCCGGTAGGGGTCCTCGGCCGTGATGCGCTCGTACATCTCGAAGAGGTTGCCGTACTTGGCCTCGACCGCCTCGCGGCCCATACGGGCGACGGCGTCGGCGAAGTCGAGGTAGACGCCCTGGCCGCCGGGTCCGACGCCTTGGCCCGCGTCGCAGACGTTCTTGGCGGCACGGGAGGCGATGTCGCGCGGGACGAGGTTGCCGAAGGAGGGGTAGATCCGCTCGAGGTAGTAGTCGCGCTCGTCCTCGGGGATCCGCTCCGGCGGACGGGTGTCCCCCCTGGCCTTGGGCACCCAGATCCGCCCGTCGTTGCGCAGGGACTCGCTCATCAGGGTGAGCTTGGACTGGTGGTCGCCCGAGCGCGGGATGCAGGTGGGGTGGATCTGGGTGAAGCAGGGGTTGGCGAAGTACGCGCCGCGGCGGTGGGCCCTCCAGACGGCGGTGGCGTTGGAGTTCTTGGCGTTGGTCGACAGATGGAAGACATTGCCGTAGCCGCCCGTGGCCAGGACGACGGCATCGGCGAGATGGGTGGAGATCCGGCCGGTGACGAGGTCACGGGCGACGATGCCGCGGGCCCGGCCGTCGGCCACGACCAGGTCGAGCATCTCGGTGCGCGCGTGCATCTCCACGGCGCCGGCGGCGATCTGCCGGGACAGGGCCTGGTAGGCGCCGAGCAGCAGTTGCTGCCCGGTCTGGCCGCGGGCGTAGAAGGTGCGGGAGACCTGGACGCCGCCGAACGAGCGGGTGTCGAGCAGTCCGCCGTACTCGCGGGCGAAGGGCACTCCCTGCGCCACGCACTGGTCGATGATCTCCACCGAGATCTCGGCGAGCCGGTGGACATTGGACTCCCGGGCGCGGAAGTCGCCGCCCTTGACGGTGTCGTAGAACAGACGGCGGACGCTGTCGCCGTCGTTGCGGTAGTTCTTGGCCGCGTTGATACCGCCCTGGGCGGCGATGGAGTGGGCGCGGCGCGGGGAGTCCTGGTAGCAGAACTGCGTGACGCGGTAGCCCTGTTCGGCGAGGGTGGCGCCTGCGGAGGCGCCCGCGAGGCCGGTGCCGACGACGATCACGGTGTGCTTGCGGCGGTTGGCGGGGTTGACCAGCCGGGCCTCGAACCGCCGCTGGTCCCAGCGCCGCTCGACCGGGCCGTCCGGTGCCTTGGTGTCGGCGATCGGAGAGCCGACGGAGTACCGGGGGGTGCGGGGCGCTGTGCGGGCAGCGGTCTGGGGGGCGGTGCGGGAGGGGGTGTGCGCGGTGCGGTGTTTCATGTCGCTTCCCGTCATGTCAGCGCACCAGCCCCGTCATCACCGCGACCGGAACGGACAGGAATCCGATGGTCAGCGCGGCGGCCAGCACGGTGGCGGTGATCTTCAACGCCCGGTCGCGGCGGGCACTGTTGGCGCCGAGGGTCTGGGCCGCGCTCCAGAAGCCGTGGTGCACATGAAGGCACAGGGCGAGCATCGCCACGATGTAGACCCCGCCGCCGTACCAGGTGCTGAAGGAGGCGACGAGGTTCTCGTAGGGGTGGCCCTGCTGCGCCCGGGGATTCACCGTCAGCGTCGTCAGGTCGAGTATGTGCCACACGATGAACAGGCCCAGGATCACTCCGCCCCAGCGCATGGTGCGGGTGGCGTAGCTCGCCCGGTGCCGCTTGTGCGCGTAGCCGGTGGGGCGGGCGGCGATGTCGCGGCGGCTGAGCTGATAGGCGCAGACGCCGTGCAGGACGACCGCGGCGAGCAGGACCGAGCGCGCCGTCCACAGGAACCACTCGTGGTGCAGCACCGGCTGCCCGAGGGTGCGCAGCCAGGCGGCGTAGCCGTTCAGGTCGTCGGGCCCGAAGAAGACCTTGAGGTTGCCCAGCATGTGGGCGACCAGGTACAGCAGCATGAGCACGCCGGTGGTGGCCATGACCGCCTTCTTGCCGACGGTCGACCCCCAGAGCGTGCGGAGGGCGGACGGACTGGCCGTCCTGGTCGCGAGTGCCATGGTCATCGACGGTAGGACCGATGCCGCACAGAGGTCCAAGACATGGTGCGGCTGATGTCGATAGTCATCGCCTATCGTCGTCTATCGTGGGGCCATGCAGCTCCAGCAGCTCCTGTACTTCGTCACCGTCGCGGAGACCCGGCACTTCACCAGGGCGGCGGAGCGGGTCCATGTCGCCCAGCCGTCACTGTCGCAGCAGATCAGGGCCCTGGAGCGGGAACTGGGAGCGGAGCTGTTCAGCCGGGCGCGCGGCAATGTGGCGCTGACCGACGCGGGCGAGGCACTGCTGCCGCTGGCCCGCCGGATCCTCGCGGACACCGACACGGCCCGCCTCGAGGTGCAGGAGCTCGCCCGGTTGCGGCGCGGCCGGGTCAGGCTCGGGGCGACACCGAGCCTGTGCACCGGGCTGGTACCCGATGTGCTCAGGGCCTTCCACGATCTGCACCCGGGAATCCAGCTGCTCGTGGAGGAGAACGGCTCCTACGACCTGGTGCGTGAGCTGGCCCGGGGCAGTCTGGACCTGGCGTTGGTCACCCTGCCGCTGCCCAGCCAGTCCCCGGCACTCGTCACCACCGAGCTGCTGAGCGAGGAGCTCGTCGCCGCCTCGTCCTCGGCCGAGGGGCTGCCGGGAGGAGGGCGTGCCGTGGTGCCCGAGGACCTGCGGGACCAGCCCCTGGTGATGTTCCGGCACGGCTACGACCTGCGGGAGCTGACCGTCGCCGCGTGCCGGGCGGCCGGGTTCGAGCCGACGTTCACCGTGGAGGGCGGGGAGCTGGACGCGGTGCTGGCGTTCGTCCGCGCGGGCCTCGGGCTGGCGGTCCTGCCGAGCATGGTCGCCGAACGGGCGGGACTGGTCGGCGCCGCGTTCGCTCCACCGGGCCTGCGCCGGACGATCGCACTGGCGCACCGCAAGGACGTGGCCCCGCCCCGCGCGGCACGGGAGCTGCGCCGGGTGCTGCTGGCGCATCTGCGTGACGCGGCGGATCGGGGGACCCTGCCGAGCGGGACGGAACCGGCGTGGTGAGAGCGGGCCGGGCGCAGGCGTGGTGGAGAGAGCGGCCGGCGCAGGCGGCATCGTGAGCGCGGCGGGGTCCGTTCACATGCGGGCGGGTCAGCCGCCCGGCTGCCACAGGACGGCTGCCGGTGCCTGCGGGGTCAGCGTCATCCCGCCCGTCCAGTCGATGAAGGAGGCGTCCGGCAGATAGTCCTGCCGCAGCAGGAACGCCCGGGTGATACGGGTGACCCGCACGGTGGCCTCGCTCTCCCGGACCGGGGTGCGCAGCCCCACCACCTCGGTGATGTCGGCGGCCCCGGTGCCCGCGGGCAGCTCCACCGTCGTGGCCGCCGTGCCGTCACGGGTGATGGAGTGGCCCGCGATCCAGTGGTGGGAGGTGTAGAGCTTGTCGTCGCCCTTGAGCCGCACTGCGACCGCGAGGCCGACGCTGCCGGTCTGGTCGGAAGGCGTGGCGGTGTGGGCGACGGCGAGGTAGAGGTAGGCGCGCTGGTCGCCGAGGGCGGGTGTCCGCGGGTCGGGCGGTGACTCCACCTTGCCCTCGCGCAGCATCTCCTGGCCCATCACCGGATAGGTCCAGGGGTTGGTGTCCATGAGGTGCTCACGGGGCTGCCCGGTGGGCAGGGACTGGTCGGGCGCGAGCGAGAAGCGCATGGGGTCGTCGACCCGGTCGCACAGGTTGTTGTTGGAGGTGCAGGTCTCCAGCAGCGGGCGGTCGCCCTCGTAGGTGCCGGTGAACGGCAGGGTCCGGTGGTTCGCCGCCTGGTACACGCCGGTGCCCGGCACCCGGTCTCCGTGCTCGTCCACCTCGACGCGGTAGGCCCACTCGATGTCGGTGGTGCGGCCCCAGCGGGCCATGAGCGCGGGCGAGTCGGTGCCGCCGTCCTCGTTGCTCCAGATCACCGAGTACTGCAGCACCTTGTGGCCGGGGATCCGCGCGGGCAGCACCTCGTGGTAGGCGAGCAGCGGTGTGTCGGTGGTGGCGCTCTGGAAGCGGTCGCCCAGCGCGGCGACATTGCGCCCGTACAGCACCGGGGCGTGCCGAAGGACCAGCGCCTCGGGCCTGTCCGCGCGTGCGACGTGGACGGCGATGCCGGCGACGCGCGCGCGGGTGGCCCCGGCCGGGGAGCGGTCCTGTGCGAAGCCGAACCTGAGCCGGTGGTGCCCCTCCCGCAACCGGCCCACTGAGAAGGAGCGCTCGATCGGCCGGTCCGACGGGATCACGAGGTCGGTGACGTACCGTCCGTCCACACGCACCGACACGACGGCGGACTCGCTGCCCTCGGTGCCCCAGGAGACACCGGGCGCCAGGGAATCGAGTGTGAGGACCGCCTCTCCGGTGTGCCGGGTGCGGAAGGCGACCGTGCGGTCGGGGCCGCCCCGCTCGACGGTGACGGCCCGGCCGTGGTGCCCGCCGCTGCCGGAGAAGGGCTGTGCGGCGGCGGGCAGTACCGCCGCGGCCACCGCGGCGGCCGCGAGCACCGCGACCGTTCCCGCTCTCCCCGCTCCGAAGCCGCTCCCGCTGGCCGCCGTGCCCCGCCTGGTCACCACTGTGCCCCGCCTCTCAGCCGTCGGCTCTCCGCCTGACCTCGCTGTCCGACCTCGCTGTCCGAGCCGGCCGTCCGGCCTCGCCGTCCGATCGCTGACTGACCTCCCCGCCCTGACCCGTGCCGCCGCTGACGGACCGTCATCCGGCCCCCGCTGTGCGGCCCCTCCGTTCGGCCCCTCTGTCCGGGCTCGCCGTCCGGTCCCGTTCGCTCCCGGCGCGCCGACGTGAAGCTACCGGGGGCTCGCCAACGCCGAACAGACCGCGTCCGCAGGGCGGTTGAACACTCGGTAGCCGCAGGTGAAGCAAGCGTTCATCCGATCGAGGTGTTCTGCTCGGGTCGGCCGACAGTTCACTGCCGTCGGGCATCGCCCCGACCTATGCTGCGGCAGTCGGCTGACCCTACGTCAGGAGCCCGGTCGTGCGGCGTTTCGGACATGCGCGTGCAGCGGTGACGGTTCTGGCCGCCTGGGGGGCGTTCCTGGGCGGCGGGCTGATCGGCGCCGGTCCTGCCAGCGGTGCGGCGCCGCAGGTCCGGTACGCCGAACCCGTCGAGGTCGCGCCCGGCGTGGAGTACCAGGACTTCACCATCACCGCGTCGCACGGCGAGGTGCGGGGCCATGTCGTCTCCGCCGACCTGCTCGACCCGCACGTCAGCATGGACCTGCTGCACCCCGGCGCCGTGGCCGCCCGCGCGCCGGTCTCGGAACTGGCGGACGCCCGGGGAGCGGTGGCGGCGGTCAACGGGGACTTCTTCAACATCAGCGAGACCCAGCACCCCGGTGTCGAGGCCACGGGGGCCGCCGTCGGCCCGGCGGTCGCCGCGGGCAAGGAGCTCAAGGCGGCGGTGCCCAACGGTCAGCGGTTCGGCCCAGCACTCGCGCCCGGCACCACCACCGAGGACGTCATCGGGCTGGGCCCCGGCCGCACCGCTCGCCTGGACCGCCTCACCCTCGAGGGAGCGGTGCTCACCCGCGACGGAACGCTGCCGCTGCGCGGGTTCAACCAGTACGCCCTGCCCGTGGGCGGGATCGGCGCCTACACCTCGCTGTGGGGCACTCCCTCACGGGTGCGCGCCACCTGCGGCACCGACACCGTGCGCGGGGCCCCCTGCACCACCGACACCTACGAGGTCACGGTGACCAAGGGCATCGTCTCGCAGGTCTCCACGGCCCCGGGGCGCGGCGCCATCGCTCCCGACGCCGTGGTGCTGGTGGGACGTGAGGCGGGTGCGCAAGCCCTGCGCGAGCTGGAGCCGGGCGACCCGGTGCAGCTCGCCCACCGCCTGGTCGCCCAGGGCAGCGGCAAGCTGACGTTCGCGGTCGGCGGCGCGCCCATCCTGCGTGACGGCAGTGCGCTGCCGGGGCTGGACAACGTCGTCGCCGCCACCCGCACCTCGGCGGGCACCGGCTCGCAAGGCCACCGCTTCTACGTGCTCGCGCTGGACGGCGCGGCCGAGACCAGCGCCGGGCTGACGATCAGTGAACTGGCCGGGCTGATGGAGGACATCGGCGCCGACTCGGCCGTCAACCTCGACGGCGGGGGCTCGTCCACCCTGGCCACCCGCGACCCCGGCGCCGACGGGGTGACCGTGCGCAACCACCCGTCGGGCGGATTCGAGCGCCCGGTGCCCAACGCGATCGGGATCTTCTCCAGCGACGAGTACCCCTAGCCGGTCGGCCGGCCTCTGGGGCGGCCCGTCGAACGGCCGCCCGGCCGGGCAGCCGGGCGGTCCTGGTCACTCGGTGGCGGCCGCCCCCCGTACCCGGTCCAGGGTGATGCCGAAGTGGGTGCGGTAGGCGGCGAGCAGTTCGGTGTCGGACTCCAACGCCGTCTCGTACCGCTGCCGGTCGACCGTGCGGATCAGAGTGCGGCCGCCGATGGAGATCCGCCCGTCCTCGGTCAGCCGCGAGCAGATCGGCCCCCGGGTGAAGTGCGAGTCCGGCGAGGTGCGCTGCCACCAGCAGGCGGGGACGAAATCGGCCAGCTCGCGCGGGCGCTGCTCGAGCCGGTACTGCGGCTCACCGTCCTTGAGGACGTCGAGGTCGCCGTCGGCCGTCTCGAGGATCGTGAAGGTGCCCGCGGGGTCGTCCTGCTCCGTGCTCGTTCCCAGCCGCAGCGGAAAGTGGCTGTGGTCGCCGAAGCCGACGTCGACGAGCCAGGGCGCCGGGGTCTCCACGCGCAGTGCGAGGTGGTCGAAGGGCGGACCGGCCTCGGTGCCGTTGAAGACCCGGGCCGACATGAGCGTGACGCGGTAGCCGAGGGCGGACAGCAGTGCGCCGAAGAGACCATTGAGCTCGTAGCAGAAGCCTCCGCGCCGCCGGTGGACCACCTTGTCCAGCAGTGCCTTCTCCTCGAGGACGATGTCCTCGCCCAGGTGGATGCTCAGGTTCTCGAACGGCACCGTCGTCAGGTGCCGCAGCGACAGGTCCCGAAGCCCGTCGGACCCTGCCCGCTCGGGCCGCGCGGCCCCGATGCGTGCCAGATAGGCATCCACCTCGGTGTCGTCCATCCCCGCCTCCTCCTGTTGCCCGCCTGCTCCCGACTCCATTGAGCCACATGGTGCCGGGGCCCCTCCAGCAAGGGGGGCCGCGCCCGAGGAGGCGGGAGACAGGAGAGAAGCAGGAGAGAAGCAGGAGAGAACAGGGATGAGGGAGCAATCCCTGGTGGTGTGGGACGAAGCGGTTGGGGGCGAGGGTGGGCGCCGGACGCGGCGGCGGCTCGCCTCCCAGCCGTCACCGCCGCGCCACCACGCGCGCACGCGCACGGCGACAGCGTCTCGGCTTCCCTCGGCGCTGTCGTGCGCGCCCATTCGCCGTGCGCGCCATCCGTCGTGTGCCCTTTCGTCGTGTGGGCCCATTCGCCGTGTGGGCCCATTCGCCGTGCGCGCCCATTCGCCGTGCGCGCCCATTCCCCGTGCGCGCCCATTCCCCGTGCGCGCCATCCGCCGTGTGGGCCATCCGTCGTGTTGGCCATCCGTCGTGTGGGCCCTTTCGTCGTGTGGGCCCTTTCGTCGTGTGGGCCTTTCGTGTGGGCCTTTCGTCGTGTGCGCCCATGGACCTGGCACGGGGTGTCACGGGCGGGGGGAAAGGGCCGTTCGGAGCGGACCGGGGCCACCCTCGGATCCGGTCGGCATCGGGGCCGGGGGCCACCCGGGTGAGCGGCGAAGTTTCCGCGGCGCGAAAAGGGAAATTCCTATCTGATGTGACAAACTCGCACGCACGGACGGTCGGGGTCGAGGAAGAGCTACTGATCGTCGACCCCGTCGGGGGGGTACCCCGCGCCTTCGCCGAAGCCATGCTGAGCGCGGCCCCGGCGATGGACACCGCCGGGGGCCAGGCGCTCGAGGCCGAGCTCCAGCGCGAGCAGCTCGAGACCGGCACCAGGCCGTGCGCGTCGATGGCGGATGTCGCCCGGGAGGTCCGGCGCTGGCGCCGGGACGCCTCCGGGCGGGCCCGGCAGGCCGGGGCGGAGGTGGCGGCGCTCGCCACGTCGCCGCTGCCCGTCGATCCGTCGCTGACCCCCAAGCCCCGCTACCGGCGGATGCTCGAGGCCTTCGGGCTCCTCGCCCACGAGCAGCTCAGCTGCGGATGCCATGTGCATGTGGAAGTGGAGTCGGACAAGGAGGGCGTGGCGGTCCTGGACCGGATGCGCCCCTGGCTCGCACCTCTGCTGGCACTCAGTGCCAACTCGCCGTTCTGGCAGGGCGAGGACACCTGCTACGCCAGCTACCGGAGCCTGGTGTGGAGCCGCTGGCCGTCGGCGGGTCCCACCGAGCTGTTCGGCTCGCCGGAGGGGTACCGGTCCATGATCCGCACCATGCTCGACTCGGCCACACTGCTGGACGAGGGCATGGTCTACTTCGACGCCCGGATGTCCCGCAAGTATCCGACCGTGGAGATCCGGATCGCGGATGTCTGCCTGGACGCGGACGACACCGTCCTGGTGGCCGCGCTGGTCAGGGGCTTGGTCGAGACCTCCGCCCGGGCCTGGCGGGCGGGCGAGGCCCCGGACCAGGTGCCCACGCATCTGCTGCGCCTGGCCTCCTGGCGCGCCGCCCGGTCCGGTCTCGCGGGCGAGCTGGTGCATCCGCTCAGCCGGCGCCCGGCCCCGGCCGCCGTCGTGCTGCGGGCTCTCGCCGACCATGTGGGCCCCGCCCTGAAGGAGTCGGGCGACCTCGATCTGGTCGAGCATCAGTTGCAGCGGGTGCTGGAACGCGGCAACGGGGCTCATGCGCAGCGTGAGGCGATCCGCCGCGGCGGATCTCTGCGCGATGTCGTGGCCGAGGCGGTCGCCCGCACCCTCGCCTGACGCCGCGGCGGGACGGGCGCCCCCGCCGGGCGCCTGAGCGGGCCGGGCGCTCGAGCACAAGCGGTGGCCGGTGTGGTCGTCACCGGGAACGAGGACGGCGCGCACCACGCCATCAGCGAGATCTCGGGGCCCTCGGCGACATCGGCCGCACCGTCCCGGCCGGGCGCGGACCTACGGGCATCTCGGCCCCGGCCCGGGCCCCGACCACATCGAGGAGCGGCGCGGCCACGACTGGGCGCACTCCACCGGCCGGACGACGGCCTCGAATCGCGCCGGGGCCGCCACCGCCCCGGAGGCGGCCCCGCCTCCCGCCCCGCGCACCTGGCCCCGTACACCCGGCAATACGGGGCATGCCGTACATCGTCCTGTCCGACACGTCGTCCTGTCCGATGATCCCTGGCTGGCCCGGACCGAGCGGCCTCCGATGTCAACTCCTGGCGTCAACAAGACACATGTGCGCCCACCCCGCGTTCCTTCGGCGATCGGCCCTTTGCCAGTATCGACCGCATGACCGCTGCCGCCGCGTCAGGTTCCACCCCAGGACCCGCATCCGAGCCCGGCCAGGGCCGCCACCGCGGCCGCCGCCGCCCACGCCGCCGCAGACCGGCCGCGCTCGCCGGAGGGACGGCCGCGCTGATCGTCGCCTCCGCCGCCGGATACCTCACCCTGGCCTCGCCGGGCGGCCCGGCCTCGGCCGACAGCCGGAGCTCGCCGCACAGCTCCTCCACCCCGGACGCCGCCGGTGCCCCGGCGGGCCCCGACACCGCCGCGCGCTCCAGGTCCCACGCCCTCACCAGGACCTTCACCGAGATCCCCGGGTTGGGCCCGGCCACTCGGGCAGCCGTCCCCGCATCCTCCCGCCAGGTGCTGGTGGCCCGGGGCAGGAGCAAGGACTCCTCGCAGACAACCGCGGCGTTATGGACCCGCACGGACGACGGCCGCTGGAGGCCCGGCGAGGTCTGGTCGGCGCACAACGCCCTTCGGGGCTGGACCAGGCACCACCACGTCAACGATCTGCGCAGCCCGATCGGGGTATTCACCCTCAGTGACGCCGGAGGCTACAGGGCCGACCCGGGCAGCGCACTGCCGTACCACCGTTCGACCGGATTCACCATCGGGGGCACCGGCTTCCGCGGCGAGGCGCTGCGCGGTTCCTTCGACTACGTCGTGGCGATCGACTACAACCGCGTTCCCGGCTCCTCGCCCCTGGATCCCCGGCAGCCCATGGGCCCTTGGCGCGGCGGCGGCATCTGGCTCCACGTCGACCACGGCGGCCCCACGCACGGCTGCGTCACCCTGCCGGAGCGCCAGATGGCCGAACTGCTGCGCACCCTCTCCCCCCACGACCATCCGGTGATCGTGATGGGCGACCACGACTCCCTGGCCAAGTAGCCCGGGCCGAGGGCAGAGCGCACCCCGGGGCGGTCACCCCCTTGGCCTCGGCGGGCGGGCGCCACCCGCCGCCGCGGGGCACGGTGGTGACATGGGAGCAGGCCTCCACCCGGCGGCAGCGCGGGGGTCGAGCCTCGACCAGTGGTGGCACAACACCATCATCGGGCACGAGAGGCTGCCCCTGCTGGTCGCGCTGGCTTCCTTCGTACTGACCTTCGCGATCACCCGCGGCATCACCACCCTCATCCGCGCCGGGCGCGGCCCGTTCAAGAACCTCAGCGTCGAGGGGACGCACATCCACCATGTGGTCCCGGGCGTCATCATCACCGCGCTCGGCGGCTTCCTCGCCATCGGAGCGCGCGGCACCGGAGCCCTGGCGATCCTCGGCGCCGCCGTGTTCGGCATCGGCATCGGACTCGTCCTCGACGAGTTCGCCCTGATCCTGCATCTGCACGACGTCTACTGGACCCCGCAGGGCCGGCTGTCCGTCGAGGTCGTCGTGCTCACCACCGCGCTGGTCGCCATGTTCGTGATCGGGGTCGCCCCGGCCCAGGACGTCGCCGGGGACGTCAGCCGGGTCAGCCGCGCCGCCGCGGCCGCGACCGTGGTGTGGAACCTCATGTGCACGGTCGTCGCCGTCTCCAAGGGCAGACTGAGGCTCGGGCTGGTCGGCGTGCTCGTCCCGGCCGTCTCCCTGATCGCCGCGCTGCGGCTGGCCCGCCCCGATTCCTGGTGGGCCAAGCGCCTCTACCGGGACAATCCGCGGAAGGCGGAACGGGCCCACGCACGCTTCGCCGATCAGAACCGGCCCCCGTAAACTCCCGGCCCCGCGGAGCTCATCCGCGCGTCACCCGCGCCGCCTAGCGTTCGGCCGTCACCACAGCACGGCAGAGCACGACAAGGGAGCAGGCCCATGCCGAACGACAGGCGTCCAGTACCCGAGTGGGCCGACCCGCGGGTGCCGGAGGAGGATCTCGACCGCCAAGGGGTGTCCCGGAGGGGGATGCTGCGCAGGGCGGGGCTGTTCGGCGCGGGATTCGCCGGAGCCTCACTGCTCTCCGCGAGCCCCGCCGCGGCCGGGCCCGCGGCACCCGCGGCCGCACCCGCCGCGGCCGGGGGCCACGGCGACGACCCCGACCTCGTCTACCTCGTCGGCGACCACCATGTGCACTCCGTCTACAGCCACGACGCGAAGTACACCTTCTCCCAGCTCGCCATGCGCGCCGCGCAGTTCGGCCTGGACTGGATGGTCTTCACCGAACACAGCAACTTCGGCCACGCCAACGCCGGGGGGGCGCTCAAGGAACACGACGAGGTCCTCAAGGCCCGCGCCGAGAACCCGCGCATGCTCGTCTTCCAGGGCCTGGAGTGGTACATCCCGGCCGCCGAGCACGCCACCGTCTTCTCGCCCCCCGGCCCGCACGAGGCCGACCTGCTGCGCAGCTTCGAGCTGTCCTACGACGGCAAGCTGCTCGGCCGCACCCAGGGCGCGCCCGACCACGCGGACACCCCCGGCAACGAGCAGCTCGCCGTGGACGGCATCAAGTGGCTCGCGGACCGGCGCAGCGAGGGCTACGTGGACGACGTCCTCGTCCTCGCCAACCACCCCTCCCGGCTCGGCATCAACTCCCCGCACGAGATACGCGCCTGGCGAGACGCCGCCCCGGAGATCGTGATCGGCATGGAGGGCGCGCCCGGTTCCCAGGGAGCGGCCCTGCCCGGCCTGCGCGGCGCCACCAGCATTCGCGGCGAGTACGAGAACAAGCCGTCGGCCCAGTCCTGGCCCGGCTACCCCGACCAGGCGTATGTGACGTACGGCGGGTTCGACTGGATGACGGCGACCGTCGGCGGGATGTGGGACGCGCTGCTCTGCGAGGGCAGGCTGTTCTCGGTCACCTCCAACTCCGACAACCACCGCACCGTCCTGGACACCTGGCGCAACGGCGACTGGGGACCGGGCGAGAACTTCGACAACACCGGCAAGCTGCCCGACCCGGTCAACACCTCGCAGCCGCAGCCGGGCAGCGACTTCTGGCCGGGGCAGTTCAGCCGGACGCACGTGGGTGTGACCCGCTACGGCTACCGCGAGGTCATGGCGGGCCTGCGCGCGGGCCGGGTCTGGGTCGACCACGGGCAGCTCGTCGACGGCATCGACGTCCGGCTGAGCTCCGGCTACGGCGACCGCCGCGGCGCCACCCTGGGCGGACGGCTCCAGGTGCGACGGGGCGAGCGGCTCACCCTGACCGTCACGGTCACCACCGCCTCGCGCCCCAACTTCCACGGGGTGCTGCCGCGGTTGGCGCACGTGGACGTCATCCGCGGAGCCGTGCGCGGGCCGGCGAAGGACCGCGACTCCTGGCGCGCGCCCGGCACCAAGGTGGTGCACACCTCGGACGTCTCCGACCGCACCGGCACCTACACCCTGCGCATTCCGGTGGGCCGGGCCGAGGAGTCGTTCTACCTGCGGCTGCGCGGCAGCGACGGGCGGCGCAACGGCCCCGGTCCGCTCGGTGCCTCCGTCGACCCGCACGGCCCGGTCCCGCACAAGCCGGGCGACGGCGACCCGTGGCTCGACACCTGGCTGTACACGAACCCGATCTTCGTGGACGTCCGGCACTGAGCCCGGCCGATGGCACGGCAGTAAGGGAAGGGCCCCGGTGCTCGGCACCGGGGCTCTTCCCCCGCTCGTCCCCCGCGTCTCAGTCGGCCATCATGAACTTGCTCACCGGCAGCGCCTTGGCGACGATCCGAATGTCGCCCAACCAGCCGTCGAGCACCTGGTCGAGCTGCCCGCCGTACTCGAAGCCGCCGACGAGCCACTCCAGACCGAGGGTGCCTATGCCCGTCACCTTGGCGTTGGGGTTCCGGGCGACAGGGCAGCCCTGGACGTACATCGTCGTGTGGGAGCCGTCGTTGACGACGGCGAGGTGCCACCATGTGTCGAGGCGCAGCTCATCGCCCCAGTTGGTGGCGATTCCCTCGCGGTTGAGCGGAAGGACCGCCCACTGGGGGGCGGGGGCGTCGGAGACATTGAGCGCGGCGACCGGCTCTTCCGGGTCTCCGATGGTGCTGCCCGCGTCGCCGTTCCTGCCACGCCGGCCGATCAGACCCGACCAGGCGTTGCGGCCCGATTCCCAGTACGCCGGAAGCTTGAAGAACACCTCGAGGGTGTAGCCCGAGCGGAAGGTGGCCGTGTTCATCGGAGCGTCGGCCACCGTGCGGAAATAGGTTCCGCGCAGCGGGGCCTTGCCGCCGAGCATACGGACGCTGCCGTGCCCGGGCTGGTCGGGGTGGTGGTCGTCGGACCAGGTGAGCATGCCGGCCGGGCTTCCCGGGGCGGTCGCCGTGACGAGGTGGTTGCCGTGGCCGGACAGGTCGCGGATGCGGTCGGAGCCGGTCAGGGGTGAGCCGTTTTCGTGCCCGCTGTCGAACCGCCAGTAGGCGAGCGTCCCTGGAAGAAGCATCCGGCTCGCCGGGCGCGGCTGCCGCGGGGTGACCGGGGCGAATCCCGCGAACCGCCGCCGGAAGTCGATGGACACGTTGAACCGCTCCTGCGGACCGGTCAGTTCGATCTCCTGGGCCTCCAGCTCGTTGAGCTCCTGTTTCTCGGCCCGACCCAGGATCCACGGGGAGATGGTCTCGACGTCGATGGTGTTCCTGGCCAGGTCGAACCGGTAGAGGCGGATCATCGCGGCGCCGCCGTAGTAGCGGTTCTGGTAGTTGGTGATGTGCAGATGGACATCGTTGCCATCGTCGTTCTTGCGAACGGTACGGGCCGCCGGCCAGTAGTGGCCGTTGAGGGTGAGGAAGATCTGGTCGTTGCCGCGGATCAGCTCGTCCCACAGCCGTTGCCCGAACTCGGAGAACTGGGCCTCGTCGCCCTCGCGGTCGGCGTACACGAGCTCGTGGGTGGTCACGATCACGGGTGCCTTCGGGTGCCGGCGGATCACCTCGCGCGCCCACTCGACACCCTTCGCGGAGGGCCGCCAGTCCAGGGCGAGTACCAGCCAGTCGCGGCCCGCGGCGTGGAAGACGTGGTAGCTGTTGTAACCGTCCGGGGTGGCCCCGCGGTAGGTGGGCGATCCGCGGAAACGTTTCGGGCCGAAGGTGTCCAGGTAGGGGGTGCGGCCACGCTGGTCGTCGGTGGACGACTTGATGTCGTGGTTGCCGGCGAGCACGCTGTACCCGACGCGGTTCGTGTCGAGCAGCCGGAACGCCTCGCCGATCGCGGCGAACTCGTTCGGCCGGCCGTTCTCGGTGAGGTCGCCCAGGTGGGACATGAAGACGATGTTCTCGTCGCGGCCCCTGTGCAGCAGATACCGCAGGGACGCCTCGAGGGGCTCGGGGTTGATGGTTGCGCTGTCGAAGAGGTACTGGGTGTCCGGCATCACGGCGAGGGTGAACCGGGGGCTGTTCCGGTCGGGGCGCCAATCGTGGCGCTCCGGCGTGGCCGGTGCGGCGGCGGCGGGGGCCGCACCCGCGGCGGCGGCCAGGGCGCTGCCGGCTCCGGCGATCGCTGTGGCGCGTAGGAACAGACGGCGGTCGGCACCCGCTCGGGGGGTGTCCGGCCGGTGGTCGGGGCTGCACATGTGCGTCTCCGCTCGTTCTGTGAGGTAGGTCAAGTAGGAGCCACCCGGCACAGCGCAGAGCGCACTTCCGCGCAACGGGCGCGGAAGGTTTCGTGAACACGTTCCTTGGGCACGGCCGGGCAGGGCCGGGCGCCACCGGGCCGACCGGCAGCGCCTGGGCCTGTTACCTGTCCGGCAGAACGTCAGCCCTCCCCGGCCCTCGAGACGGTCCTCGGTCCCGAGGAGAACGTCAGTCCTCCCCGCCCTCGAGCCTGCCCTCGGTCTCCAGGAACAGGGCCCGGACGGCTTCGAGGACGGCCGGGTCCGGCTCCTCCCACATCCCACGGCTCTCCGCCTCGAGAAGTCGCTCGGCCATGCCGTGCAGTGCCCAGGGGTTCGCCTCTTCCAGGAAGGCACGGTTCTCGGGGTCCAGCAGGTAGCTCTGCGCCAGCTTGTCGTACATCCAGTCGGCGACCACGCCCGTCGTGGCGTCGTAGCCGAACAGGTAGTCGACGGTCGCGGCCAGCTCGAAGGCGCCCTTGTACCCGTGGCGGCGCATCGCCTCGATCCAGCGGGGATTGACCACCCGGGCGCGGAAGACACGTGACGTCTCCTCCTGGAGGGTGCGGGTGCGCACGGTCTCCGGGCGGGTGCTGTCGCCGATGTACGCGGCGGGCGCGGTGCCCTTGAGCGCGCGGACGGTCGCCACCATGCCGCCGTGGTACTGGAAGTAGTCGTCCGAGTCGGCGATGTCGTGCTCGCGGGTGTCGGTGTTCTTCGCCGCCACCGCGATCCGCCGGTACGCCGTCTCCATCTCCTCGCGGGCCGGGCGCCCTTCGAGGCCCCGGCCGTAGGCGTAGCCGCCCCAGACGGTGTACACCTCGGCGAGGTCGGCGTCGGTACGCCAGTCGCGGCTGTCGATCAGCTGGAGCAGCCCCGCGCCGTAGGTGCCCGGCCGGGAGCCGAAGATCCGCACCGTGGCGCGGCGTTCGTCGCCGTGCAGCGCCAGGTCGGCGCGGGTGTGCGCCCGCACGTAGTTGTCCTCGTCGCTCTCCTCCTCCAGCGAGGCGGCCAGCCGCACCGCGTCGTCCAGCAGGGCGACGACGTGCGGGAAGGCGTCGCGGAAGAATCCGCTGATGCGCAGGGTGACGTCGACGCGCGGGCGGCCGAGCTGCTCCACCGGGATCGGCTCGAGGCCGGTGACCCGGCGGGAGGCGTCGTCCCACACCGGCCGTACGCCCAGCAGGGCCAGGGCCTCGGCGATGTCGTCACCGGAGGTGCGCATGGCACTGGTGCCCCACAGGGACAGGCCGACCGAGCGCGGCCACTCGCCGTTGTCGGTGCGGTAGCGCTCCAGCAGGGAGTCGGCGAGCGCCTGCCCGGTCTCCCAGGCCAGACGGCTCGGGACGGCCTTGGGGTCGACGGAGTAGAAATTGCGCCCGGTCGGCAGAACGTTGACCAGTCCGCGCAGCGGCGATCCCGAGGGGCCCGCGGGGACGAACCCGCCTTGAAGCGCGTGCACGGCCGCGTCGATCTCGTCGGTGGTGGCGGCCAGCCGGGGAACGACCTGGCGGGCGGCGAAGTCCAGCACGGCGGCGACCGGTTCCCGCTGCTCGGACGGCAGCGTGGAGCAGGTCTTGTCGACGGCGCCCGGATCCCAGCCGGCGTCCTCCATCGCCTGGACGAGGGCGCGGGCCCGCTCCTCCGCGTCGTCGGCGGTGGTGCGGGTGGCCGCGGACTCGTCCAGGCCCAGGGCCTCGCGAAGTCCCGGGAGGGCGGTGGTGCCGCCCCAGATCTGACGGGCCCGCAGGATCGCGAGCACCAGGTCGACCCGCTCGGGACCGGTGGGCGCCTGGCCCAGCACGTGCAGTCCGTCGCGGATCTGGGCGTCCTTGACCTCGCACAGCCAGCCGTCCACGTGGAGCAGGAAGTCGTCGAACTCCGTGTCGTGCGGGCGGTCGTCCAGGCCCAGGTCGTGGTCGAGCCTCGCGGCCTGGATCAGCGTCCAGATCTGCGCCCTGATGGCGGGAAGTTTGGCCGGATCCATCGCCGAGATCGACGCGTATTCGTCGAGCAGCTGCTCCAGGCGGGCGATGTCGCCGTAGGAGTCGGCCCGTGCCATCGGCGGGACGAGGTGGTCCACCAGCGTGGCATGGGCCCGGCGCTTGGCCTGGGTGCCCTCGCCGGGGTCGTTGACCAGGAACGGGTAGATCAGCGGAAGGTCGCCGAGCGCCGCGTCGGGGCCGCAGGACGCGGACATGCCCGCGTTCTTGCCGGGCAGCCATTCGAGGTTGCCGTGCTTGCCGAGGTGGACCACGGCGTCGGCGCCGAAGCCGCCGTCCTCCTGGCCGGCCGCCATCCAGCGGTAGGCGGCCAGGTAGTGGTGCGAGGGCGGAAGGTCCGGATCGTGGTAGATGGCGATGGGATTCTCGCCAAAGCCGCGCGGGGGCTGGATGAGGACCAGCAGATTGCCCCTGCGCAGGGCGGCCAGCACGATCTCGCCCTCGGGGTCGCTGCTGCGGTCGACGAACAGCTCGCCCGGCGGCGGCCCCCAGTGCTCCTCGACCTCGTCACGCAGCGCCCGCGGCAGCTCTCCGTACCAGCGGCGGTAGTCGGCGGCCGGGATGCGGACGGGGTTGCGGGCCATCTGCTCCTCGGTGAGCCACTCCTGGTCGTGGCCGCCCGCCTCGATCAGCGCATGGATCAGCTCGTCGCCGACTCCCGAGGCCAGACCGGGCAGCGCGTCCGGGCCGTCCTCCGGGCCGAGGTCCCAGCCGTGGGCCCGCAGCTCGCGCAGCAGGGCGACGGCGCTGGCGGAGGTGTCGAGGCCGACCGCGTTGCCGATCCTGGAGTGCTTGGTCGGATAGGCGGACAGCACCAGGGCCAGGCGGCGCTCGGCGGCGGGGATGTGGCGCAGCCGGGCGTGGCGCACGGCGATCCCGGCGACTCGGGAAGCGCGTTCGGCGTCCGGCACGTACACCGGCAGGCCGTCCTCGTCGTACTCCTTGAAGGAGAACGGAACGGTGATCAGCCGGCCGTCGAACTCGGGCACCGCGACCTGGGTGGCGGCGTCGAGCGGGGAGAGGCCGTCGTCGCTCTCCTCCCAGGCCGCACGGGTGCCGGTCAGGCACAGCGCCTGAAGGACCGGCACATCGAGGCCGGCCAGCGCCCCCGCGTCCCAGGCGTCCTCGTCGCCGCCCGCGGAGGCGTCGGCGGGGCGGGTGCCTCCGGCGGCCAGGACCGTGGTGACCACGGCGTCCGCGTCGCCGAGCGCGTCGAGGAGTTCGGGCTCGGGGCTGCGCAGGGAGGCCACGAACAGCGGCTTCGGACGGCCCCCGGCGTGCTCGACGGCGCGGCACAGGGCCTCGACGAACGCGGTGTTGCCGCTCATGTGGTGGGCCCGGTAGTACAGCACCGCGACGACCGGTCCGCTCTCCCGGCGCGCGGTGCGCTCCAGCGGACCCCAGGTGGGCGCGGGCCGCGGCGGCTCGAAGCCGTGGCCGGTCAGCAGGACGGTGTCGCAGAGGAACCCGGCGAGCTGGGCGAGGTTGGCGGGGCCCCCGTGCGCGAGGTAGGCATGGGCCTCCGCGGCGATGCCCACGGGAACGGTGGAGGCTCCCATCAGCTGGGCGTCGGGGGCCTGTTCGCCGCTGAGCACGACCACCGGGCGCGGCCCGGCGAGCAGCGTGGCCAGTCCCTCCTCCCAGGCGCGCACACCCCCGAGCAGGCGGACGACGACGAGTTCGGCACCCTCCAGCAGGGCCGGCAGGTCGTCGAGGTGCAGCCGGGAGGGGTTGGCGAGGCGGTAGGGCACGGGCCCTTCGGCCGCACGGGCGCTGAGCAGGTCGGTGTCGGACGTCGACAGCAGCAGGATCACAGGTCGCCTCGCGAGGTCGTTGCGGGCCGGACGGCCGACGTGCCCGGTGCGCCGAGGACGCGGTGGCGGGCCCCGCGCACTCGGCGGGGTCGGCGGTCACGGAAGGAGGAGCCGGGGCGGTCCCCGGAGCGGTCGCCGGAGGCGACAGGGGGCAGGTGCGGGGACATGCGCATGCGGCGGTGCCTTCCTCGGGGTCCGCGCCCCGGGCGGTGGAGGACGGCGGGAGTTCCTGGCTCCCGCGGCCTCATGGCCGCGGTAACAGTGGCGGGACCGCGCCGGATTCTCACCGGGCTTCCTCCCCTGGCGCCGTCGTCGGCGTCGGCGGCGCGGCGGTCCCTCCCCGGGATCGTCGCGGCTCGCCGTGAGCATATTAGGTCCTGGGCGCAAGTCCCCCGTCATGGGGCTGACCAGCCGCCCATGTCCTCGTCGGTATGCTCGCCGCCATGCCGCCGCCCCCTCCCGACGCTCCGACGCGCCCCGCCGTGCCCGGCCGGGCCCGCGGTGACGCCTGCCCCGGTAGCCTGCGGCTGCACGAGGCGGACGACGGCGCCCTGGCCCGTGTACGCGTCCCCGGAGGGCTGTTGACGGCGCCCCAGGCGCTGGCGCTGGCGGCCGCGGCCGAGGAGCTGGGCGATGGGCGGCTGGACCTCACCTCGCGCGGCAATGTCCAGCTGCGCGGCCTGGACGCCACGGACGGACCGGAGTTGGCGCGACGGCTGCGTGAGGCGGGCCTGTTCCCCTCCGACCTGCACGAACGTATGCGCAATGTGGTCGCCACCGCGCCGGCCGGCCTCGACGGGAGGGGATTCGCCCCGGTCGACGGCTGGGTGCGCGAGCTCGACGCGCTGCTGTGCGCCGATCCGGACACAGCGCGCCTTTCCGGGCGATTCCTGTTCGCCCTGGACGACGGCCGCGGCGATGTGGCGGCGCTGGCCGCGGATGTGACATTGATCGCGCTTTCCGGACGGGCGGCGCAGCTGCGCCTGGCGGGCGCCCTGCCCGGCGGTCCGTCGAGCGGCGCCTGGCGGATCGCCGCCGGTGATGCCCCGAGGGCCGCGGTACTGGCCGCGCTGGAGTTCCTCGGCCTCACCGACCGCGGCGGGGCACGGGTGTGGCGGGTGCGTGAACTCTCCCCCGAGGACGCCGACGCCCTCAACTCCCGGCTGCGCGGGCGGCTGGAACGCGAGGGCATCGGCGCCGAGCCCGTCGAATCCCCCCGCCCGCTCACCGAGCCGTCCCCTCCCCCGCCCGGCGTCCTGAGCGGTCCCGACGGCAGGCGCGCGCTGAGCGTGGCCGTCCGGCTGGGCCGTGCCGACGTCCGTCAGTGGCGGCTGCTGGCCGCGACCGCCGAGCGCGGAACGGGCGAACTGCGGGTCACCCCCTGGCGGGGTGCGGTCCTGCCGGGTTTCCCGGGCGAGCACGCGGCGGGCGCGCTGGACGCCCTCGAGGACGCGGGATTCATCACCGATGCCGCTTCCCCCTGGCTGGGTGTGGGCGCCTGCGCCGGCCGCCCCGGCTGCGCCAAGTCGCTGGCGGACGTACGGGCGGACGCCTGTGCCGCGCTCACCGGGCGGGGCGGGCGGGCGCGAGAGGACAGGGGCGGGCGGGTGGAACCGGAAGCGGGGGCCGGCGCCCTTCCGCTGCCGGTGCACTGGTCCGGGTGCGAGCGCCGGTGCGGGCATCCGGCGGGCCGCTGGGTCGACGTCGTGGCCACCGGCGACGGATACCGCACGGCCGTGCGCGGGGTCGGGCCCGGGAGCGCGGGCGAGCGGACGGACGGGACGAGCGGGACGAGCCGTACGGGGCAGGCGGTGGCCGACGCGGTCGCGTCGGCCCGTAGGACAAACGATCGAGGGTGACGTGTTCGAGTACGAGAAGGACGGGGCGGCGATCTACCGCCGGTCCTTTGCCACCATCCGGGCCGAGGCGGACCTGGACGGGCTGCCGCCCGACGTCTGCCGGGTCGCGGTGCGGATGATCCACGCCTGCGGCATGGTCGACCTCGTCCGCGACCTCGCCTTCACCTCCGGTGTCGTGGCCCGTGCCCGTGCCGCGCTGCTGGCCGGGGCGCCGATCCTGTGCGACGCCAACATGGTGGCCGGCGGGGTCACCCGCAAGCGCCTCCCGGCGGACAACGAGGTCGTGTGCACTCTCACCGACCCCTCGGTGCCCGGACTCGCCCGAGAGCTGGGCACGACCCGCACCGCCGCCGCGCTGGAGCTGTGGCGCGACCGGATGGAGGGCGCCGTCGTCGCTGTCGGCAACGCGCCGACGGCCCTGTTCCGCCTGCTGGAGATGGTCGAGGAGGGGGCACCGCGGCCCGCCGCCGTCATCGGCGTCCCGGTCGGGTTCATAGGCGCGGCCGAGTCCAAGGAGGCTCTGGCGGAGCACCCGTCGGGACTGGAGCACCTGGTGGTGCGCGGCCGGCGCGGCGGCAGCGCCATGGCCGCCGCCGCGATCAACGCGATAGCGAGCGAGGAAGAGTGAACGAGCAGACGGAGCGGGCCTCTCGGGGCACGGCGGAGCGCCCCGGGGCGACGGGCCGCCCGGCCAA
Source organism: Wenjunlia tyrosinilytica (assembly GCF_014646055.1). GTDB lineage: Bacteria > Actinomycetota > Actinomycetes > Streptomycetales > Streptomycetaceae > Wenjunlia > Wenjunlia tyrosinilytica. Next base: position 113,010 of record NZ_BMMS01000015.1, on the reverse strand, counting down.
GGGCCGCCTCTACGGCGTCGGACTCGGCCCCGGCGATCCCTCGCTGATGACCGTGCGGGCCGTGGAGCTGATCGGCTCGGCGGACGTCGTGGCGTACCACAGCGCCCGGCACGGCCGCAGTATCGCCCGTTCCATCGCCGAGCGGTATCTGCGCCCGGACCAGGTGGAGGAGAAGCTGGTCTACCCGGTGACCACGGAGACCACCGACCACCCGGGCGGCTACCGGGGCGCGATGGACGAGTTCTACGAGGAGGCCGCGGCGCGGCTGGCGGCCCATCTCGACGCCGGGCGCGATGTCGCCGTGCTCGCCGAGGGCGATCCGTTCTTCTACGGCTCCTACATGCACATGCACAAGCGCCTGGCGCACCGCTACCCCACCGAGGTGGTGCCGGGGGTCACCTCGGTGAGCGCCGCCGCGGCCAGGATCGGGCGGCCCCTGGTGGAGGGCGAGGAGGTGCTGACCGTGCTCCCGGGCACCCTTCCCGAGGAGGAGTTGGCGGCGCGGCTGGCCTCGTCGGACGCGGCCGCGGTGCTGAAGCTCGGCCGCACCTTCCCCGCGGTCCGCCGTGCCCTGGAGCGTTCGGGCCGGCTGTCGCAGGCGCACTACGTGGAGCGGGCGACGATGGCCGGGGAGCGCACCGCGCCGCTGGCGGAGGTGGACCCCGAGTCCGTTCCCTACTTCTCCGTGGCGGTTCTGCCCAGCAGGATCGGCGCGCCCGAGCAGGGGCCGCGGGCCGCCGAAGCCGGCGCGGCGAGGGTCGACACGGCCGCCGCCGCGGCCGCCGGCGCATCCGTCCGCACGGTCGCCACCACGGTCTGCGACGGCCGGCCCGACCGCGGGCGGCAGGGGCGGGTCGTGGTCGTCGGCCTCGGACCCGCCGGGCCGATGTGGCTGACGCCCGAGGCCCGTGGGGCGCTCGCCGACGCCGAGGACCTGGTGGGCTACACGACCTACCTGGACCGGGTCCCGGTCCGTCCCGGCCAGCGCCGCCATGCCTCGGACAACAAGGTGGAGTCCGAACGCGCCGAGTTCGCCCTGGACCTGGCCCGAGCGGGCCGCAGGGTGGCCGTGGTCTCCTCCGGCGATCCGGGTGTGTTCGCCATGGCGACGGCCGTGCTGGAGGTGGCGAGCAGCGACCCCTACCGGGATGTCCCGGTCGAGGTTCTCCCGGGGGTCACGGCCGCCAATGCCGCTGCCTCCCGGGTGGGCGCCCCGCTCGGGCACGACTACGCGGTGGTCTCGTTGTCCGACCGGCTCAAGCCCTGGGAGGTCATCGCCGAACGGCTGAGGGCCGCGGCCGCCGCGGACCTGGTGCTGGCGCTGTACAACCCGGGCTCGCGCAGCCGCGTGTGGCAGGTCGGCAAGGCCCGGGAGTTGCTGCTCGAGCACCGGGCACCCGACACCCCGGTGGTGCTGGCACGGGACGTGGGAGGGCCGACGGAGCGGGTGCGGATCGTCCGGCTGGCCGATCTCGACCCCGAGCAGGTGGACATGCGCACGATCCTTCTGGTCGGCTCCTCGCAGACGCGGGTGGTGGAGCGCGGCGACGGGACCGAGGCGGTCTGGACGCCGCGCCGCCACCCGGGCGGCTGAGGGCCCGTCAGCCGAGGGTCTCCCGCAGCCAGGCCACGGCGCCGGCCGTGTCCCGGACCTCCATGACGCCCTCGGGGGCGGGCGGCCGCCGCACCACCACGACCGCCAGCCCGGCCTCACGGGCGGCGGTCAGCTTGGCGGCGGTGGCCGCGGCGCCGCTGTCCTTGGTCACGAGCACATCGACGCGGTGGCGGCGCAGCAGCTCCGCCTCCCCCTCGACGGTGAACGGGCCCCGGTCGAGCAGGACCTCCATCCGCGCGGGTACCGGCGGCTCGGGCGGGTCGACCGAGCGGACCAGGAACCACAGCCCGTCCAGGGAGGCGAAGGCGGCGAGCCCCATCCGGCCGGTGGTGAGGAAGACCCGTTCCCCCAGGGAGGGCAGCAGCTCGGCGGCGCCCTCCAGCGAACCCGTGCGGTGCCACCGGTCTCCCTCGCCCGGCACCCACCCGGGGCGGCGCAGGGCGAGCAGGGGAACATGGACGGCGGCGGCCGCCTCGGCCGCGTTGAAGCTGATGGTGTCGGCGAAGGGATGGGTCGCGTCGATGAGTGCGTCCACCCGGTGCTCGCGCAGCCAGCGGGCCAGGCCCTGCGGGCCGCCGAACCCCCCGACACGCACCTGCCCGGCGGGCAGGCGGGGCTCGGCGACCCGTCCGGCGAGGGAGCTGGTGACGAGCAGCGTGGGATCGCCGGTGAGTTCGGCGGCGAGGCGGCGGGCCTCGGTGGTGCCGCCGAGGACGAGGACGTGGCGGGTCACCGCGGCGCTCCGTTCCGGTGGGGACGGGGTTCCCGGCGACGGTACGGGCCGGGTCGGGTACCGGGGCCGGGTCGGGTACCGGGGCCGGGTCGGGTACCGGGGCCGGGTCGGGTACCGGGGCCGGGTCGGGTACCGGGGCCGGGTCGGGTACCGGGGCCGGGTCGGGTACCGGGGCCGGGTCGGCAGTTCCTGTGGGGTGGAAGGTGACTGAGCGGCCTCGGGCCGAGGGCGGCCGCGCGGCGCAGCTGGAACGCACCGGACTGCGGCACGGCTGGACGACGGGCGCGTGCGCGACGGCGGCCACGACGGCCGCGTACACCGCGTTGCTGACCGGCGACTTCCCCGATCCGGTGGGCATCACCCTGCCGAAGGGGCAGCGTCCCGCGTTCGTGCTCGCCGCCGAGGAGCTCGGCCCCGGCCGGGCGATGGCCGGGATCGTCAAGGACGCCGGGGACGACCCCGACGTCACCCATGGCGCGATGGTGCGCGCGACCGTGCGGCACGCTCCCCCCGGTGCCGGGGTGGTCTTCAGGGCGGGTCCCGGCGTGGGCACCGTCACCCGCCCCGGGCTCCCGCTCGAGGTCGGCGAGCCCGCCGTCAACCCCGTGCCCCGGCGGATGATGCGCGAGGCGGTCGCCGCGGTCGCGGCGGAGCACGGCGGGAGCGGGGACGTCGAGATCGAGATCTCGGTGGACAACGGCGAGGAGATCGCCCGCGGCACCTGGAACCCCCGCCTGGGCATCCTCGGCGGTCTGTCCATCCTGGGCACCACCGGCATCGTGGTGCCCTACTCGTGCTCGGCGTGGATCGACAGCATCCGGCGCGGTGTGGACGTCGCACGCGCCGCCGGACGCACCCATGTCGCCGGCTGCACGGGCTCGACCTCGGAGAAGGTCGCCGCGGCGGTGCACGGGCTGCCGCAGGACGCCCTGCTGGACATGGGCGACTTCGCCGGCGCCGTGCTGAAGTACCTGCGGCGCCACCCCGTGCCCCGGCTGACCGTCGCCGGGGGCTTCGCCAAGCTCTCCAAGCTCGCGGCGGGCCATCTCGACCTCCACTCCTCCCGGTCGCAGGTGGACAAGGGCTTCCTGGCCGGCCTCGCCCGCGCGGGCGGCGCCGACGAGGCCCTGGCCGCGGCAGTGGCCTCGGCCAACACCGGCCTGGAGACCGTCCAGCTGTGCGCGGCGCGAGGGGTGCCGCTGGGGGACCTGGTGGCCGCCGCCGCCCGGGAGACAGCGCTCGGGGTGCTGCGGGGAGCGCCGGTGGCCGTGGACGTGATCTGCGTCGACCGCGCGGGCGGCGTGGTGGGCCAGGCGCCGGCCAAGGGCCCTCGGGGCGGCTAGGGCGTGTCGCACGGGGTGTGCGGGCGCTCGCGTGCCGACGAGTACAGATGGCTGTCGCGGAACTCCCGCGCGCCCAGCGTGGCACCCGCCATGATCACCGCCGTGCGTACCACCCCGGCGGCCTTCACCTGCCCGGCGATGTCGCCGAGGGTGCCCCGCAGCACCAGTTCGTCGGGGCGGCTGGCCATCGCCACCACGGCCGCCGGGCAGTCCTCGCCGTAGTGCGGCACCAGTTCGGCGACCACCCGGTCCACGTGGCGCGCGGCCAGGTGCAGCACGATCAGGGCGCGGCTGCGGCCGAGGGTGGCCAGGTCCTCACCCCCGGGCATCGGGGTGGCCTGCTGGGCGATCCGGGTGAGGATCACCGTCTGGCCCACGGTCGGCACGGTCAGCTCACGCTTGAGCGCGGCCGCCGCCGCCGCGAACGCGGGGACTCCGGGCACCACCTCGTACGCGATGCCCTCCGCGTCGAGGCGGCGCATCTGCTCGGCCACCGCGCTGAACACCGACGGGTCGCCGGAGTGCAGCCGGGCCACGTCCTGCCCCTCGCGGTGCGCGCGCACGAACTCCTCGGTGATCCGGTCGAGGTCGAGCCGCGCGGTGTCGACCAGGCGGGCGCCCGGCGGGCACTCGGCCAGCAGTTCGCGCGGTACCAGGCTGCCCGCGTACAGGCAGACCCCGCAGCGGGCCAGGGTGCGCTGTCCGCGCAGGGTGATCAGGTCCGCGGCACCGGGACCCGCACCGATGAAGTACACCGTCATCGCTCGTCTCCTCGTTTGACGGCGCTCCACTGAGTGACCGGCATGGCCTGGCGCCATCCGGTGAAGCCGCCCACGGGCACGGCGTGGGCGACCGCCAGCCGCACGAGTTCGCCGCCGTGGCGCCCGTACCAGTCTGCCAGCACGGCCTCGGACTCCAGCGTGACCGCGTTGGCCACGAGCCTGCCTCCCTCCGCGAGCGCGTCCCAGCAGGTGCTCAGCAGTCCAGGGGTGGTGAGCCCGCCGCCGACGAACACCGCGTCCGGTGCGGCGTCCCGCGCCGGGAGCCCGGCCAGCGCCTCGGGTGCCCGGCCGGTCAAGATCCGCAGTCCGGGCACGCCGAGGGCGGCGGCGTTGCGCTCGATACGGGAGGCGCGGACCGGGTCCTGCTCGACGCAGACCGCCCGGCAGGTGCGGTGGGCGCGCATCCACTCCACGGCGACGCTGCCCGAGCCGCCGCCGACGTCCCACAGGAGCTCGCCCGGCGCGGGGGCCAGTGCGGCGAGCGTGGCGGCCCGCACATGGCGCTTCGTCAGCTGGCCGTCGCTCTCGTACGCCTGGTCGGGCAGGCCGGGGACGGTGGACAGGCGCAGCGCGTCCGGGGCGGGGCGGCACTCGACGGCCACGACGTTGAGGGGGTCGCCCTGCGGATGCCTCCAGGAGCCGGCGGTGCCGTGGACGGACCGCTCGCGGTCCCCGCCGAGCTGTTCCAGCACGGTCAGGAGGCTGGGCCCGAATCCCCGCGCGGTCAGCAGGTCGGCGACCTCCCACGGGGTCGCCGCACCGGCGCTGAGCACCAGGAGCCTGCGCCCGGCGTGGAGGGAGAGGGCCAGTGAGTCGGTGGGGCGCCCGACGAGGCTGACCACCTCGGTCTCCTCCACCGGCCAGCCGAGGCGGGCGCACGCGTAGGACACCGAGGACGGGTGCGGCAGGACGACGAGCCGGTCGGCGCCCACCTCGTCGGCCAGTGCCCGGCCGATCCCGAAGAACATCGGATCGCCGCTGGCCAGGACGGCCAGCCGCCGCCCCGAGTGGGCGGCGAGAAGGGCGCGTACGGCCGGACGCAGGGGTGAGGGCCAGGCGATCCGCTCCCCCGCGCACTCGGGCGGCAGCATGCCGAGTTGGCGCGGCGCCCCGATGAGGGCCCGCGCGCCGCGCAGTTCGTCGCGGGCACGGGCGTTGAGTCCCGCCCAGCCGTCGGCCCCGATGCCGACGACCGCCACGGGCCCGCCGTCGGCGGACGGCACTGGTCGGTCGGAGCTCACAGGGACACCTCGGTCGGCGCGGGGACGGCAGCCGCACTCTACTGAAGCGTTCACGCAGCTCAGCGGCCGGGCCGTTCTTCTCGCTGACCGGCCGGGCACGGCCGGGGCGCCGCGACGCCCCGGTTCCGGCCGAGTGGCAGGACCGGGCAGGCGTGGTTTCGATGGGAGTACGGGTGCCGTTCCGAGGACGCCCGGCAGCCCCGCCCCTGGGAGGTCACCATGTACGCAGTCGTTCGCCGCTACTCGGGAGGCAGCGCTCCCAAGTTCGTCTCCGAGCTCGAAGTACGCGATGCCGAGGTGCGGGAGCTGATGACGACGGTCCCGGGCTTCCTCGCCTACTACATGGTCAAGGACGCCGAGGGCGGCTTCAGCGTCACGGTGTGCCAGGACCGCGAGGGGACGCTGGAGTCCACCCGGAGGGCGACGCAGTGGGTCAAGGAGAACCTGGCGTCCGTCGCCGTGGAGCCGGATGTCGTCGAGGGTGAGACCATCTTCCACTTCGTGCACTGAGGCGCAGGGCACGGCGGGAGGCGCACGGCGGCAGGGCGGTAGGCGCACGGCCGGGACGACCGCGGGGCGCCCGCCGGACGCTCACGCCCGGACCCGCGGGTCAGCCGGCGTCGGCGCTACTTCAGCAGCCTCGACATCCGCCGGTCCGCCAGCGGCTTGCCGCCCGTCTGGCACGTCGGGCAGTACTGCGTCGCCGAGTCCCGGTACGACACCTCGCGGATCGTGTCGCCGCACACCGGGCAGGGCTGCCCCGCCCGCCCGTGGACGCGCAGTCCGCTCTTCTTCTCCGCCTTCAGCTCCCCCACCGCGAGCCCGCGCGAGCGCTCCACCGCCTCGCGCAGCGTGGTGCCGATCGCCCTGTACAGCCGTTCCACGTCGTAGTCGCTGAGATGGGTGGTCAGCTGGAACGGCGACATCTTCGCCACGTGCAGGATCTCGTCCGAGTAGGCGTTGCCGATGCCCGCGATCAGGCTCTGGTCGCGCAACACTCCCTTGATCCTGCGGTTCTCACGGCCCAGCAGCTCCGTGAAGACCTCCTGGGTGAACTCCTCGCCGAGCGGGTCGGGGCCCAGCCGTTCGATTCCGGGCACCCGCGAAGGGTCCCGCACCACGTGGACGGCCAGGCGCTTCTGCGTCCCGGCTTCGGTGAGGTCGAAGCCCCAGCCCTGCGGCTCGGCCAGCCGCAGCCGCAGCGCCAGCGGACCCTTGCCGGGCCTCGGCGGGGTCTGCGGCAGGTCCTCCTTCCAGCGCAGCCAGCCGGCCCGCGCCAGGTGGACGACCAGGTGGGGCCCGCCTTCGGTGGCGATGTCGAGGAACTTGCCGTGCCTGCGCACCCCGGAGACGGTGCGCCCTTCGAGCTCGGTCAGCGGCGGGTCGTAGGTCTTGAGGACGCTGATCGCGGCCGGCATGACACGTTCCACCTGCCTGCCGACGAGGCGCTCGGTGAGGAACGCGGCAAGGGCTTCGACTTCCGGCAGTTCCGGCATGGGTCCAGTGTGCGACAGCGCGGCCGCTCACGCAGCGCGCCTGATTCGGCGTATTACGCGATTTGCCACGTGATGTTCGAACGTCGCCGGTAGATTGTGGCGTATGGGCGAGCGGCAAGTCGCACCCTCTGAACGGCAACTCATCCTCGAGACCGACACCGACTCGAAAGTGCTGAGCACGAGCCGGTCCTACCATGTCGGGCGCGACCCGCTGAGCGACATCGTCCTCACCGATCCCCGCGTCTCCTGGCACCATGCCGTCCTGCGGCCGGGCGAGGGCTGGTGGACGCTGGAGGACCTGGGCAGCACCAATGGCACCTTCGCCGACGGCCGACCCGTGCAGCGGCGGTCCGGCGTCGGTCCGGGCACCGTGATCCGCTTCGGCAACCCTTCCACCGGCCCCTGCGCGGTACTGCGCGCGGTGCCCCCGCCGACGCCGGAGCCCGTCGTCCCCACGCCGGTCACGCACGCCACGGGCACGTTCCGGCAGCCCACGATGGTCCGCCAGCTGGTCACCCGCACGATCCGCATCGGCCGCGCCCTCGACAACGACCTCGTCGTCGACGACCTCGTGGTCTCCCGCAACCACGCCGAGCTGCGGGCCCGTCCCGACGGCGGCTACGACATCGTCGACCTCGGCAGCCACAACGGCACATACCTCAACGGCCAGCCGGTGCACCACGCCCCGGTCGACGCCGGTGACATCGTCGGCATAGGCCACTCCGCCTTCGTCCTCGTCGGCGACGAGCTCCAGGAGTTCGTGGACACCGGCGAGGTCTCCCTCGGCGTCCAGGGCCTCGCGGTCACGGTGGACCGGGGGCGCCGGACCCTGCTGGACCATGTCTCCTTCCCGGTCGGCGAGAAGTGCCTGCTCGCCGTCGTCGGCCCCTCGGGCGCGGGCAAGTCGACCCTGCTCAACGCCCTGACCGGACTGCGCCCCGCCGAACAGGGCACCGTCCTGTACGACGGCCGCGACCTCTACCGGGACTACGCCGAGCTGCGCCAGCGCATCGGGCTGGTACCGCAGGACGACATCCTGCACTCCCAGCTGACCGTGCGCCGGGCCCTCGGCTACGCCGCCGAACTGCGCTTCCCCGGCGACACCGCGAAGGCCGAGCGGCAGGCGCGGGTCGACGAGGTCATCCACGAACTCGGCCTGGACGCGCGGGTCGACCAGCCCATCCACAGCCTCTCGGGCGGCCAGCGCAAGCGCGTCAGCGTCGCCCTGGAGCTGCTCACCAAGCCGTCCCTGCTCTTCCTCGACGAGCCGACCTCGGGGCTCGACCCCGGCATGGACCGCTCGGTGATGCACATGCTGCGCGGGCTCGCGGACGACGGCCGCACGGTCATCGTGGTCACGCACAGCGTGCTCAGCCTCGACGTGTGCGACCGGCTCCTCGTGCTGGCCCCCGGAGGGCGCATCGCCTACTACGGGCCGCCGGAGGAGGCGCTGCCGTTCTTCGGCTTCAGCCAGTGGCCCGAGGCGTTCGAGGCTTTCGAGAACGACAGGGAGCGCGACTGGAGCGGCCAGTTCCGCGCGTCACCGCAGTACTACCAGTACATAGCCGCGGCCATGGACCAGCCCAGGCTGCCGGTCTCCTCCGCGCAGGGGGTCGTCAAGCGGCCCAAGGCCCAGAGCTGGGGCGGCCAGCTGCGCACCCTGATTCGCCGTTACACCGCGGCACTCACCGCGGACCGCACCTTCCTGGCCATCATGATCGCGCTTCCGTTCGTCATGGGCGCGATGGCACACGCTCTGGCGGGCAGCGAACTCACCACGGACACCGCGCTCAACGCCCTGCTCATCCTCTGCGTCGGCGGTGTGCTGACCGGCGCGGCGAACGCGGTGCGCGAGCTGGTCAAGGAGAGGGTGATCTATCAACGGGAGCGTGCGGTCGGGCTCTCCCGTTCCGCCTACCTGGCGTCCAAGGTGGTGGTGCTCGGCATCGTCACCGTGGTCCAGGCGTTCGTCCTCACCCTCGTGGGCCTGTTCGGCGTGAAGCTCAACGCGCCCGACGGCAAGGGGATCTTCCTGCCTCCACTGGTCGAGACAGCCGTGGCCGTAGCCCTGCTGTCGTTCACCGCCATGATGCTGGGCCTGTTCGTCTCCGCCCTGGTGCGCAAGGAGGAGGTGACGATGCCGCTGCTGGTGCTGCTCGCCATCATCCAGGTGGTCTTCTGCGGCGCCCTCCTCCAGCTCGACGGCGTACCCGGCCTCGAACAGCTCGCCTGGCTGGTCCCGTCCCGATGGGCGCTGGGTGCCATGGCGGGGACGATCGACCTGCACGGCATCGTGCCGCAGAAGATCACGGCGGACCCGTTGTTCGAGCACTCTGCGTCCACCTGGCTGGTCAATGTCGGCATGCTGGTGGTGCTGTCGGTCGTGCTGGGGTTCATCGTCTCCAAGCTCCTGCGCAGGCATGAGCCCGCCATCATGCGGAAGTAGGAACCGCGTCACACCGTCGCCCGTGGCGGCTCGGCGTCCACGACCTCGCCGCGGCGGCGCACCGGCGTGGCCAGCAGGCTCCCGAGGAAGCCCGCGATCAGGCCCCACAGGGCCCCGAGCGGCACCCCGACCGCCAGATTCGGCCGCAGCACCACCGCGCCCTCGGCGGCTCCGCCCCCTCCGCCGCCGGCACCCAGCAGATCGGCGATGTCACTCAGCCGACCGCTGTCCACACCGAGCAGGGACAGGCCGTAGTGGGCGGAGATCCGGGTGACCAGCCCGATGACCAGGACGGCGGCGGCGACTCCCAACCCCAGATGGACGGCGTGCCGCCAGGGCGGCATCGTGACGGGCGAGCGGACGGCCGCCACGAATCCGGCGAGCAGGAGCATCACCGCGGAGGCCACGGGCAGCAGCCACACCCGCCCGTCGTAGTGGGACAGGGAGCTCAGGCCGAGTGTCACGTTCTCCCGCGCCGGCGTGCGCAGCACCGCGGCGAGCACCTCGGGCATGGGCAGGCCGATCCCCCCGTTGACGTGGCCGTCCCAGGTGGCATCGAGGCCGAGGCCGAAGGCCAGCCAGACCAGGTTCGGCAGCCCGAGGAAGATCACCGCGAAGGTGTCGCGGGTGTGTCCCTGCGTCAGGGCGACGACCACCCCCACGACCGCTCCGACGGCCACGTAGGCCAGCAGGACCATGACGGTCGCGAAGGCGACGGGGCGGACCGACTCCTGGTAGGACAGCAGCCGGGAGGGCAGGGGCGCCCTGCGGGAGGCTGCGAGCGCCACGGTGAGCACGACGAGCAGCCACAGCAGGCCGAAGCCGAGCGTCGGCCCGTAGTCGGCGTGGAAACCCACGGTCGGTGTGGCGCCGAAGGCCTCGCCGATGTCGGAGACGGTGGAGTCCTCCAGCGAGACGGTGAAGGTGTGGCGGGCGGCCATGGCCAGCAGGGCGAGCGCTCCCAGCCAGAGGATCACGGTCCTGGCGACCCGGCCCAGCAGTTCCCCGGTGCCGGCGACCGCCCGGTGGCGCAGCGGCAGCAGGAAGGCCACGGCGATCACCAGGGCTCCGGCCAGGCTCACCGAGAGCGGGACGACGGCGATCCCCGCGTCCGTGCGGGCGATGAACCCGGCGTTGCCCTGCAGGCGCATGGAGCCGCCGACCGCCATGACGACGGCGGCGGCGAGAACGTGGAGGAATGCCCCCTCCGAAAAGTTCGAGGCACCCGCCAGCCACATCCCGAGGGCGGCGACGACGGCCATGGCGATCAGCCCCGCGACCACCACCGCGAGGGCGTGCAACCAGTCGTACAGGGCACCTATTTTATCGTTTTCGCGGTGCTCTATGGCGAGATGCGTCATTTCGGATAGGGTACGCAGGGCCCGCGGTGCGCGCCCGCCGGGACACCGCCACCCGCTACGCGCCGCCGGGCGCACCGGCCCCGCCGGGCCCTGCCCCGCGACCGGACCGGCATCCCCCGCGACCGGACCGGCGTCACCTGCGACCGGACCGGCATCGCCTTCGGTGATCACCCGGATACACACCGCGATTTCACCCTTATGGGGGCTTTCCTTCAGGTTTAGCCTGAAGAGAGGAGTCGCCCTCAGGAGGTCACGATGACCAGGAAAGTAGCCGACTGCCGCAAGTTCCCCAGCGAGTCCAACTGCACGCTCACCATCATCGGCGAGGAGGACGAGGTCGTCCGGGCCGCCGCCGAGCACGCCGTGTCGGTGCACCAGCACCAGGACACCCCGGAGCTGCGCGACGAGATCCGCTCCACCCTCGAGGAGGAGAAGGTCGCCACCTGAGCCCCACCCGATCCCGTTCCGACGGGCGCGAGAGCCGCGAGCGCGACCGCGGCTCCGACGGGGCGCACCCAGGTGGCCCACGACGCGCCCATCCGGCCCAACACGCACCCATCCGGCCCCCGACCGCGTTTCAGCAGGTCGGGGGCCATCGCGCCGCCCCCCGAATGCCCGTCACCCGTATGGCCGATGGGGCGTAACCACCGCCGTGGCCGGCCGTTGAGGGTGATGCTCCGCCCTTCGCGCCGGAGTGGACCCAATCCGCTTTGAGAGGAAACGACTTCCATGTCGCGCATTGCCAAGGCCGCCGTCCTGACCGCGGCCGCGGGCGCCGCCATCATCGGCTCCGCAGGTATCGCCAACGCCGACGCCGACGCCGAGGGCGCGGCCGTCGGCTCCCCCGGTGTCGTCTCGGGCAACAACATCCAGGTGCCGATCCACATCCCGGTGAACCTGTGCGGCAACACCGTCAGCACCGCGGGCGTGCTGAACCCGACGCTCGGCAACACCTGCGTCAACGCGTCCACCGAGGTCGAGGACGACGTCAAGAAGCACGAGCACAAGAGCGAGCACCACAAGTAGTCAGGACCCGGGACTGCGCTCCATTCCTCCGGCAGCACGTCCCGGCCCGCGCTGCGGCCCCTGCTCGCGGTTCCCCCCGCACGAGGGCCGCAGTCCGGAGCGGCACCACCGTTACAACCCATCTGCAGTAGAGAGGACCCGACTTTCATGTCGCGTATCGCAAAGGCCGCCGTCATCACCCTCGCCGCGGGCGCAGCCCTCGGTGGCGCCGCGGGAGTCGCCAACGCCGACGCCGAGGCCGAGGGCGGCGCCTTCGGCTCCCCCGGCGTCATCTCCGGCAACAACATCCAGCTCCCGGTCGACATCCCGATCAACGTCTGCGGCAACTCGGTCACCGCGACCGGCGCTTTGAACCCCACCTTCGGCAACACCTGCGTGAACGCGTCCACGGAGGTCGAGGAGGCCGCCAAGCGCGAGCACAAGGAAGAGCGCAAGAAGGACGACCACAAGAAGGACGAGCACAAGAGCGAGCACAAGAGCGACAAGCACTAGTCCATCCGGCGGCTTCGCCGCCGAGGACAGCGCCTTGGCCCCTCGATGAGGGGTGGCGCGACATCGGCCTGCGGCTCACTCCCCGAGTGCGAGCCGCAGGCCATATTTATGCCTCTAAAGACAATCTTACTTACTGACAAAAGCCCCCTCTCTGGGGGCTTTTGCGTTCCTCGCGGCACGCCATGCGCCACGCCGATAGTTGGATCGTGGGATCAATTGGAATATCTGCTACCTTCTGACCCGGAATCATGCAAATCCGACATAAGTCACAAACAGCTCATCGCATGAACTGTGTTCGTGCTGTCGGCGCATGAGTGACTATCCGTAAACGAACCCTGCGGGGGCTCTGTGTCGATTTTTCCGAGCAGTGTCAGCCAGAAGACCCGTACGGACCGGGGGGCACGGGACCTGGCCCCGGCCCATGCGCACGACGGCGATCCCGGGCAGCCCCCGGCCACCGCCGCGAAGCCCGCCTACGACTACGAGCGCTACTGCAAGCTTGCGGGCCCCCTCACGGAACCGGATCCGGACCTCCCCTACCGCGTCCAGTACCGGCGGCTGCTGACGCAGACGCGGCACGGACTGCGGGCCGGCCTCCTGCTCGCGGGCGCCCCCGTCTTCTCCGCGCTCCTGCTGATCTGGCTGATGCAGCCCAGCCACTGGGTGCACCGCCAGAACGTGCCCGGCTGGGCAGTCGTCTGCGACTACGTGATGCTCGTGTCGATCGGTCTTATCGAAACGTTTCGCCTGATCAATGTGCTCTCCAACGCGCATGCCACCCTGGTGGCCCGGGACCCCGTCCCCGTCGTGCCGCCGACCGGCACGAGGGTCGCGTTCCTGACCTCGTTCGTGCCCGGCAAGGAGCCGATCGAGATGCTGCGCGCCACCCTCGAGGGAGCGGTACGCATCCGCCACGACGGCGTCATGCACGTCTGGCTGCTCGACGAGGGCAACGACCCCGAGGCCAGGGCGCTGTGCACCGAACTCGGCGTCCACCACTTCTCCCGCAAGGGCATCGACAAGTGGAACCGGCCCAAGGGGAGCTTCCGGGCCAGGACCAAGCACGGCAACTACAACTCCTGGCTTGACGCGCACGGCCACTCCTACGAGTTCTTCGCCTCGGTCGACACCGACCATGTGCCGATGCCGGACTTCCTCGAGCGGATGCTCGGCTACTTCCGCGACCCCGACGTCGCCTTCGTCGTCGGCCCGCAGGTGTACGGCAACTACGACAGCGCGATCACCAAGGCGGCGGAGAGCCAGCAGTTCCTCTTCCACGCCCTGATCCAGCGCGCGGGCAACGCCTACGGCGGGCCGATGTTCGTCGGCACCAACAACGCGGTGCGCATCAGCGCCCTCAAGGGCGTGGGCGGGCTGTACGACTCCATCACCGAGGACATGGCCACCGGGATCGAGATCCATCGGCACCGCAACCCGGCCACCGGCCGCAAGTGGCGCTCGGTGTACACCCCGGACGTGCTCGCCGTGGGCGAGGGCCCCTCGGCGTGGACGGACTTCTTCACCCAGCAGCTGCGGTGGAGCAGGGGCACCTACGAGACGCTGATCAAGCAGTACTGGCGGGCGGCGTTCACCCTGCCGCCGCGCAAGCTGCTCAACTACACGCTCATGGTGGTCTACTACCCCATGTCGGCCCTCAACTGGCTGCTGGGCGGGCTGTCCTGCGTCCTCTTCCTGGGCCTGGGCGCCTCGGGGGTCCACATCCCCTCGCAGGTGTGGATGATGCTCTACAGCGACGCCGCGGCGCTCCAGATCGGCCTCTACATCTGGAACCGGCGGCACAACGTCAGCCCCCATGAGCCCAAGGGCTCCTCGGGCGCCGCGGGCATGGTGATGTCGGCGCTGTCCGCCCCCATCTACGCCATGTCCCTGGTCTGCGCCGTCCTGCGTCTGAAGTGCCGCTTCGTCGTGACACCCAAGGGCGACTCGGCGAGTCCCGACCGCCTGTCGACCTTCCGCATCCACCTGTTCTGGACCGTCGTGTTCGGCGGGTCGATCGCGGCCTCGTTCGTCTTCGGCCACACCCATGCCGCGATGCTCACCTGGGCCGGCCTGGCGCTGCTGATGACCGTCATTCCCCTGTTCATGTGGTGGGGCTCCCTGCTGAACCTCAAGCGGGCCGCCGCCTCCGATCCCTCCCCCGCCGTGCCCACGCTGATTCACCAGGGAGAACGAAGCCTTGAGGTACCGAACCAGCCCACAGTTCCGTAAGACCGCCTTCGGCGCCACGGCGTTCGTAGCCATCGCGGCCATGAACGCCCCCGCCGCCTCGGGCTACGTCGCGGAGAAGTACCACCACCACAAGATCAACCAGCCGGGCTACATGGCCAGGTACGGGCACTGGGACGTGGTCCACGTCCCCGAGCCCTTCCGGGTCAACGCCATCCACGCGGCGCTGCTGCACACCGGCAAGGTCCTGCTCATCGCCGGCTCCGGCAACAAGCAGGAGTCCTTCAGCGCGGGCACGTTCAAGACCCTGCTGTGGAACCCGCGGGACAACTCGTTCCGCCTGATCCACACCCCGGACGA
Organism: Wenjunlia tyrosinilytica; assembly: GCF_014646055.1. Lineage (GTDB taxonomy): Bacteria > Actinomycetota > Actinomycetes > Streptomycetales > Streptomycetaceae > Wenjunlia > Wenjunlia tyrosinilytica. Next base: position 97,928 of record NZ_BMMS01000015.1, on the reverse strand, counting down.
CCTGTTCTGCTCGGGGCACGCCCAACTGCCGGGCGGCAACCTGCTCGTGGCGGGCGGCACCGCCCGGTACGAGGTGCTGGCCGGAAAGGTCGAGCGGGCGGCCGGGCTGATGCTGATCAAGAACGAGAGTCCCGACGAAGGCCGTGCCTTCCCCAAGGGAACCGTCTTCCGGGCGCCGGACGGCCGCGAGTACCGGGCGGTGCGAGGCTTCCGCCTGCCGCCCGCGGCGAAGCGGACGATCCGCAAGGGCCGGGACAAGGGGAAGGTGAAGGTCGTCGCCTCCCAGACGCGCGCCTTCGTGGAGGCGGTCCGCAAGGGCCCCTCCCAGGTGCTCGACGGGCCCGCCCAGTTCGGCATCGAGGGGCTCAAGGGCAAGCGTGCGCGCAATCTCTACGGCCTCGCGCAGAAGCTCACCATGGCCACGCAGGACTACCAGGGCATCAGGGCGGCCTACGAGTTCGACCCCGTCGCCGAGCGCTACGTGCCCGTGAGCTCGATGTCCGAGGCGCGCTGGTACCCGACGCTGGTCACCCTCAAGGACGGCCGAGTGCTCGCCGTCTCCGGCCTCAACGACATCGGGCAGATCATCAACGGCAAGAACGAGATCTACGACCCGGCCACCCGCAAGTGGTCGAACGGGCCCGCCCACTACTTCCCCACGTATCCCGCGCTCTTCCTCACCAAGAGCGGGAAGCTGTTCTACTCCGGCTCCAACTCCGGCTACGGCCCCGCCACCAAGGGCAGGGTGCCGGGCCTGTGGAACCCCGCGACGGACACCTTCCAACCGGTACGGGGCCTGCGCGACGCGACGCTGACGGAGACCTCGGCCTCCGTTCTCCTGCCACCCGCGCAGCGGCAGCAGGTGATGGTCTTCGGCGGCGGGGGGGTGGGCGAGTCGAAGCTGACCACCGCCCGCACCGGGATCGTGGACCTCAACGCCAAGGACCCGCGGTACACCGGCGGGCCGGATCTGCCCGTCGGGGCACGCTACCTCGCCACCGTGCTCATGCCGAACGACCAGGTGCTCACCAGCGGGGGCTCCTCCGACTACCGCGGGCGCGGCGCCAGCGACATCCACCGGGCACAGTTCTACGACCCCAAGGCCGGGAAGTTCATCCGCGCGGCGGACCCCACGGTCGGGCGCAACTACCACTCCTCCGCCCTGCTGCTGTCGGACGGGCGGGTGGCGACCTTCGGATCCGACCCGCTGTTCGCCGACAAGAAGAACACCGAGACGGGCAGGTTCGAGCAGCGGATCGAGGTGTTCACTCCCCCGTACCTCTACCGCGACGGGCGGCCGGCGCTGGAGAGCGGCCCGCAAAAACTCGACCGCGGCGGCGCCGGGACCTTCCGCACCGGCAACACGGCCGGTATCGCCGCGATGCGGCTGATGCGGCCCTCGGCGGTGACCCACAGCACCGATGTGGAACAGCGCTCCATCGAGCTTCCGTTCACCCGGGACGCGGGCTCCGTACGGGTCACCATCCCCGAGAATCCGGCGCTGGTGCCGCGGGGCTGGTACATGCTCTTCGCGGTGGACAAGGACGGCACACCTTCGCAGGCCAAGTGGGTTCATGTGACATGAGGACCGGCCGCCGGGCGGAATTGATCACTCCTTCGGGGGCGGTCCCGCAACCTCGGGACTCCCGACGCGTTCTTCAGTTCCTCCGGGCCTTGACCGCCGGGGAATGTCGACCAGCCCCACTCGAAAAGGAATGATCAGATGTCCCGTATCGCCAAGGCCGCCGTGCTGACCGCCGCCACCGGCATGGCCCTCGCCGGCGCGGCCGGTGTCGCAGCCGCCGACGCCGACGCCGACGGTGCGGCCGTCGGCTCCCCCGGCGTCATCTCCGGCAACAACGTGCAGGTCCCGATCAGTATCCCGATCAACATCTGCGGCAACACGGTCAACGCCCTCGGCGCGCTGAACCCCACCTTCGGCAACAGGTGCGTGAACAGCTCCACCTCCATCGTCGACGTCGACTGATTCGTAACGGACGCCGCGGGCCGCACCGGACCGCGGGGCATCGCGCCCCGCAAGCCGGCGCGGCCCACGTGCGTCAGGGGCGCGTACGTCAGGCCCGCGTGCGTCAGGCCCGCGTGGCAGGCCCGCGTGGCAGGCCGGTGGGCGTACCAAGGCCCGGGACCGCCCCGGTGCCGCGCCTTCAGTCCCCGGCCCCCGCCAGGGCGGCACGCAGCCGGGCCGCGACGTCCGCCGCCTGCGCCTCGTCGTCGTAGCGCCCGCGCGGCCAGAAGAACCCCCGCAGCCCGTCCTTGGGGTTGCGCGGCACCACATGGACATGGAAGTGCGGCACGGACTGGCTGATCCGGTTGTTGGCCGCCACGAACGATCCCGCGGCCCCCATGCCGCGCTCCACGGCCCCGGTGACATCCCTCACCCGGGCGAAGAACGGCCCGAGCTCGTCCGGCGGAAGATCGGTCAGCGTCTCGGCATGGCGCCGGGGCACGACGAGCACATGGCCCGGAAAGAGCGGCCGGTGGTCGAGGAACGCCACGGCCGTGTCGTCCTCGAACACGCGGTGGCTGGAGACGTCACCGGCGGCGATCTCGCAGAAGAGGCAGTTCACGGGCCCCAGTGAACTACCGCGGCCCCCGGCGGGCACCCCGGTGACCCACGGCGGTGACCCACGGCGACCACCGTTCACTCTCCGGTGCCGAGCCGGACGGCCTCGCGGTTGTGCCGCCACGCCTATGGGCCGATGCTGAAAGGTGAGGTCCCGGTTGGGTTGGTGCGATGAGTCCGTGGAACACCGTCGAAAGTCTGGACTTCCGTGGCCCGCTCGCGGTGACGAAAGCGGCCACGGTGGTGCTGGACGCCCATGGCCGGGTCATCGGCTGGAGCCCCGCGGCCGAGGCCCTGCTGGGATACCGCGCCGACGAGGTGATGGGGCGGCCGGTCGAGGCCCTGCTCGCGAAGCCCCTGGGCGGGGGAGGCGGTCTGTGGTCGGGTGACCGGCCCACCCCCGCGACCGTGCGCAGCGAGGTGATCGAGGTCCGCCGCGGCGACGGCGGCACCATGCCGCTGGCGGCGACCACGTGCTCGCTCGGTGACGGCGCCGAGGGACCCGCCTGGGTCCTGGTGGCGGCCGAGCTGGAGGCCGAGCGCAAATGGGAGACGGCCCAGTCCCTCCTGCGCGGGCTCGCCACGCAGTCCCCGATCGGTCTGGCCATCTACGACGCCTCGTTGCGGCTGGCCTGGGCGAACGCGGCTTGCAGCGAGGCGCTCGAGGGGCCGCTGGCGAATTCCGTCGGCAGCAGCCCGGACGAGCTGTACCCGGACGGCAAGGTCGTCTCCGAGGGGCACCCGTCCTCCCTGGAGGCGGTGATGCGCCAGGTGCTGGAGACCGGCGAGCCGGTGATCGATCTGCACTTCCGCGGCCGCCCGCCCTCCGACCCCGACCGCGACCACATCTGGTCCTGCTCGTACTACCGGCTGCTGGACGCGCGCGGCCAGCCGCTGGGCGTGTGCGAGGACGCCTTCGACATCACCGACCGCTACCGTGCGCAGCAGAGGCTCGCGCTGCTCGTGCGGGCCGGCGGCGCCATCGGAACCACCCTGGACGTGTGGGCCACCGCACGTGAGGTGGCCGAGGTGACGGTGCCGGAGTTCGCCGACGCGGTGGCCGTGGACCTGGTCGAGGAGGTCCTCGACGGCGAGGAGCTCACGGCCGAGACCGCGGCGGGGCAGCCGCTCGTCCGGGTGGCCCACCGGGTGCGGGTGGACCGGGAGGGGGCGCACGAGGTGCTCCACCGGGGGCCCTCCGCAAGGGAGCGGGTCGAGTACCACCCGAGCTCGCCGCAGGCCCGCAGCCTCGCCTACGGCCGGTCCCTCGTCGACGACGCCCCGGGCGCGGCCGATGTGCCGGAGGTGCCGGACGCGCACTGCCGCCTGGTCGTGCGGCTGCGGGCCGGCGGCGCCACGCTGGGGGTGGTGACGTTCCTGCGCAGCCGCACCCCCGCCGACTTCGACCGGGACGAGATCGGGCTCGCCGAGGAGCTGGCGGCCCGCACGGCCGTCTGCCTCGACAACTCCCGCCGCTACACCCGTGAGCGGGTCGCCGCCATCACCCTCCAGCGCAGCCTCCTGCCCCGGACCGTGCCCGAGCAGACCGGCGTCGAGGCGGCCTTCCGCTATCTGCCCGCGGACAACCTCTCCGGGGTCGGCGGCGACTGGTTCGATGTGATCCCCCTTTCGGGGTGCCGGATCGGCCTCGTGGTCGGCGACGTCGTAGGCCGGGGCCTGAGCGCGGCCGCCACCATGGGGCGCCTTCGCACGACCGTGCGCGCCCTGGCCCTACTGGACCTGCCCCCGGACGAGTTGCTGGCCCGCCTCGACGACCTGGTGGGCCAGGCGGCCAAGGACTGGGCCGCCGTGCATGGCTCGGCCCCGCCGGGCACTCCCACCAGCGGGGGGATCGACGCGGACGAGGCGGTGGGTGTCACCTGCCTGTACGCCGTGTACGACCCCGTGTCGGGGCGGTGCACGGTGGCGCGCGCCGGCCATCTGCCCCCGGCGGTCGCCCGTCCCGACGCCCCGGTCGACTTCCCCGACCTTCCGGCCGGGCCTCCCCTGGGGCTGGGCGGTCTGCCCTTCGAGACCACCGAGGTGGAGCTGCCCGAGGGCACCCTGCTCGCCCTGTTCACCGACGGCCTCGTGCAGTCGCCGGACCGCGACATGGCGGCGGGCCTGGAACGGATACGGGAGACCCTGAGCGAGCGGGGCGACTCGCTCGAGCTGCTGTGCGACCGGGCGCTGGCGACACTCGTGCCCGACGGCTCCCCCGCCGACGACGCGGCCCTCCTGCTCGTACGGACGAGGAAGCTGGGCGAGGGGCAGGTGGCCGAATGGACGCTGCCCGCGGATCCGGCCGCGGTCGGCAAGGCCCGCTCCGTCGTGACCCGGCAGCTGGGCGAGTGGGGGCTGGCGGCACTGGACTTCACCACGGAGCTGGTGGTGAGCGAGCTGGTCACCAATGCCATCCGCTATGCCTCCGGGCCGATCAGGCTCCGGCTGATCCGCGACCGCGCCTTCCTGATCGAGGTGTCGGACACCGGGCACACCTCCCCGCATCTGCGGTACGCGGCGAGCGACGACGAGGGCGGCCGGGGGCTGTTCATCGTGACGCAGCTCGTCCAGCGCTGGGGCACGCGCTACACCTCCGAGGGCAAGACCATCTGGACCGAGCAGGCGCGGCCCGAGCCGGAGGAGCCGTCGCTGGGTCAGGTGGCCTGACACTTCGTGCGCCGACGGCAGGTCAGCGGTGGATCGATCCTTGCGCGCGGCCCCCGTCCATGGCGCTGTCCTCCGATCAGCCCGCCATTAGTCGTTCAAGCGGATGAAATGACAATAGTCCGCAGTTAGCCGCTCCCTCCAGGAGATATGTCGGAGAGGACCGAAAGGTCGATCCCCCTGGAGGCTTACATGCTGGGCAGACCCACCCGTTTCACCCTGGCCTGCGCTCTCGCGGCGGCGCCGCTGCTCGGCGGCGCGGGCCTGGCCGCCGCCGAGAACCACAGGACATGGGTCGTCGAGCCGGGCCCCGGCACCCCCATCCAGAAGGCTGTGGACCGCGCCAGGCCCGGTGACACCGTCGTTGTCCGTGCCGGGCACTACCGCGAGAACGTCGTCGTCACCAAGGCCCTGACGATCCTCGGCGCCGGAGCACAGAAGAGGGGCACCGCGCTGACCCCGCCGAAGGAGCCCACCACGAAGTCCTGCGAGGGCACCTCCGGCTTCTGCGTCCTGGGCACCACCGACGGCGCCCACCACGTGGTCGAGCGGGTCGGCCCGGTCAGGATCTCCGGCTTCCTGATCCGCGGCTTCGAGGGCAGCGCAGTGCTCGGCGACGGCACCGAGCGTCTCCAGGTCGACCATGTGCGGGCCTGGGACAACGACGAGTACGGCCTGGCCTCGCTCCATGGAAGGCTGACCTCGTTCGGCAGCAACAAGGTCAGCGGTTCGGAGGGGGCGGGGCTCTACATCGGCGACTCTCCCGACGCGGAAGGCTGGATCGGCGACAACAACGCCGGCGAGAACGCCGTCGGCATCCTGCTGCGCGACTCGACCGGCGTCGAGGCCGTCCACAACACCGCCACCGCGAACTGCGTGGGGATCGAGGCCCTCAACACCGGGCACGGCGCCACACCCGGCGGCTTCTACAAGCTGGTGCGCAACACCGCTGAGAAGAACAACGAGGTCTGCCCCGCGAACGACGGGAGGCCGACGCTGTCCGGTCTCGGCATCGGTGTCGCCGGAGCCCGCAGCGTCCTGGTCAAGGAGAACATCGCGCTCGGCAACGAGACGACGGTACGGAGCATCGCCTCGGGCGGCATCGCGGTCTTCTCCACCAGGGCGTTCGGCGGCGCCGACCCCAGCGATGTCAAGGTGGTCCGCAACGTGGCACTGCACAACCGCCCCGACCTGTTCTGGGACGGGACGGGGACCGGCATCCACTTCTGCGACAACGAGCACAGGACCTCCAGGCCCGCCGGGCTGGGCTGACGGTCCGGGGCCGCGGTGTGCCAGGATCGTTTCCATGACGACCCTGGACCGCGGCCCCGACAGCCGCTTCCCCTCCCTGGTACGGCTGTCCGGCGAGGGCCTGCTGCTGCGGGAGTGGACCGAGGGCGACTTGGAGGCGATGGTCGGGATCTACAACGACCCGCAGATCGACCGCTGGACGCCGATCCGTTCGCCGTTCGACCTCGAGACCGCCAGGACACGGCTGGGCAACGTCCAGGAGGCACGTGCCGCCGACCTGCGGATCCACCTGGCCGTCACCACCGACGGCGGGACCCCGCTCGGTGACATCCTGCTGCGCCGCGAGACCAGGGACGACCGCAGGGCGGAGATCGGCTACGCGATCACCGCCCGCCACCGGGGCCGGGGCCTGGCCACCCGCTCGGTGCGGCTGCTGACCGCCTACGCGTACGGCGAGCTGGCCATGGAGGAGTTGTACCTGCGGATAGACGAGGACAACGAGGCCAGCAACGCCGTGGCCCGTGCCACCGGCTTCGAGCCCAGCGGTGAGGAGCCGGAGGTCGAGGAGCACGGGGCCGGCCGCGCGCTCATCGTCACGTGGACCCACCGCCGCGGCCTCGTCTGACCGTCGCCGGGATCAAGACGTCCCAACACGCGCCGCGCCCCCACCGTAGTGCCGGTGGGGACGCGGTGCCTCGCGGCCGGGGCGCGGTCAGCCCGAGGACTTGCCGTCCAGGAGCACCGGCAGGCTGCGGTGGCCGTTGGAGATGAACGAGTCCACGGGCACCAGGTCCTCGGCCGCGACGGCGAGCGCGAGGTCCGGGAACCGCTCGAAGAGCGCCGGGAGGGCGGTGGCGGCTTCGAGGCGGGCCAGGGGTGCGCCGAGGCAGAAGTGCGCTCCGTGCCCGAACGCCAGGTGGTCCTTGTCGACCCGGGTGATGTCGAAGCGGTGCGCGTCGTCGCCGTGGAGCCGCGGGTCGCGCCCCGCCGCCGCGTAGGAGGCGAGGATCGTGTCGCCCTTGCGGATGGAGACACCGTCGATCTCGATGTCCTCCACGGCGTAGCGCAGCGGCAGATGCGCCACGGGGGCCTGGGCGCGCAGCGTCTCCTCGATCACGTCGTTCCACGTGGCACCGCCCGTGCGGACCAGGTGGAGCTGGTCGGGGTGGGTCAGCAGGGCGTGGATGGCGTTGTCGATGAGGTTGACCGTGGTCTCGTGCCCGGCTCCCAGCATGAGCACGAGGGTGTCCACGAGCTCGCTCTCGCTGAGCCGTTCGCCGTCCTCCTCGCGGGCGGCGATCAGCACGCTGGTCATGTCGTCGCCGGGTTCCTCGCGCTTGGCGGCCACCAGGGCGGTCAGGATCGCGTACAGGTCGAGCTGGTTGGCCTGCATCTCCTCGGCGGTGGCCGAGGTGTGGAAGAGTCCGTCGACCACCCGGCGCAGGTCCGCGCCCGCGTCGGCGGGGACGCCGAACAGCTCGCTGATCACCTGGATCGGGATGGCGTAGGCGTACCGCTCGCGGATGTCGACCGCCTCGCCGGGCGCGGTGGTCGCGAGGTCGTCGAGGAGGTCGGCGGTGATCTTCTCGATGCGCGGCTGGAGGGCGGCGGTGCGGCGGTTGGTGAACGCCGTGGAGACCAGCTTCCGCAGCCGCTTGTGGTCCTTGCCGTACGCGGTGAACATGTTCTCCACGGCGACCCAGATGAACAGCGGCCACTCCGGGGTGATCTCACCGTTGACGAAGGCGGGCCAGTGCCGGCGCGGGTCCTTGGACACCCGGGGGTCGGTCAGCAGCTGCTTCAGCAGCTCGATGTCGGTCACCGACCACGCAACCACCCCACCAGGGAGCTCCACCAGTGCCGCCGGCCCGAGGGCGCGGATACGGTCTGCCTCGGCGTGGATGTCGCTGCCGGAAGGGTCGATGACGACGGGGCGGGACTGGGATTCCATCGGTTGTCTCCAGAGGTCTCGTCGAGGTGGTCCGGCACGGGCACCGTCGGGGCCGCCTGCGCGGCAAGGGGCGGGAAGCGCACGGGCAGTTCGGTGAGAGCGCGGTGGAAGGGGCCCGGCCGCCACACCAGCCGGTCCACGGGGACGGCGAGCTCGACGTCCGGGATGCGGTCGAGGAGCTTTTCGATGGCGACCGCGGCGATGAGCCGGGCCTGGCTCTGCGCGGGGCAGGCGTGCGGCCCCGCGCTCCAGGCCAGATGGGCCCGGTTGCCCATCCGGTTGTCCGTCGCCAGGGCGGGGTCGGTGTTCGCCGCGGCGAAGCTGATGACCACGGGCTCGCCCTCGCGCAGCCGGACCCCGGCGAGCTCCACGTCCCGGATCGGGAAGTGCACGCCGTAGTTGGCCATGGGCGGGTCGGTCCACAGCACCTCGTCGAGGGCGTCCTCGATGGGCATGCTGCCGCCGGACAGGCTTCCGGCGAAACGGTCGTCGGACAGCAGCAGCCGCAGTCCGTTGGCGATGAGGTTCTGCTCGGGCTCGGTGCCCGCGCCCATCAGGAGGACGAGGGTGTGGATCATCTCCTCGTCGTTGAGCCGCGCCGGGTGGGCCATCAGCCAGGAGGTGACGTCCGGGCCCGGCTGCGCCCGCTTGAGGGCGACGAGGTCCATCAGGCACTGCGTGAGGTCGGCGTTGGCCTTCTCGGCGTCGATGCCGTCGAAGATGGCGGCCATGCCCGCCACGAGGCGGTCCCCGTAGGCGGGCGGGCAGCCGAACAGGCGGGTGAACAGGAGCAGCGGGAGCACGCTCGCGTAGTCGCCGAGCAGGTTCGCCCGTCCTTCGGGACCGAAGCGGTCGATCAGCGTGTCCGCGCTGTGCTCGACGTAGCCGCGCAGGGCGTTGGGGTCGACGCGCTCGAGGCTGTCGGTGATCGCCAGGCGCAGCCTGCGGTGGGCCTCGCCGTCGCTGAACAGCGCGTTCGGCCGGTAGGCCATCATCGGCACGACGGGGTTGTCGGGGGCGACCCGGCCGTCGGCGAGGGCGTGCCAGCGGCGGGGGTCCTTGGAGAAGGTCTCCGGACTGCGCAGGACGTCCAGGGCGGTGGTGTAGCCGGTGACGAGGGTGGCGTCGACGCCGGGTGCCAGCTGGATCGGCGCCATCGGCCCCGAGTGGCGCAGGCGCTGGTAGACGGAGGCCGGGTCGGCGGCGAAATCGGGGCCGTACAGCGGCACACCGGCCGAGTGGCCGGTGTGTGCGGGACAGCCCGGTGGTGGCACCGTGCCCGCGTCGGGGTGGGAGGTCACACACGCTCCTGAGCGATGGAAGTGGTGGCGGTACGGGTCTGGAGGTACTGGACGAGGCGGATCAGGGCCCGCGTGGCGGAGATCCGGTCGCGTGCGTCGCAGACGACCAGCGGGGTCTCGGGCAGCAGGTCGAGGGCCTCGCGGATCTCCTCCTGGGGGAAGGAGGGGGCGCCGTCGAAGTGGTTGACGGCGACGGCGTAGGGCACGCCGTGCTCCTCGAGCCGTCCCATCACGTCGAAGGACTCCTGGAGGCGGCGGGTGTCCGCGAGCACGAGGGCGCCGAGCGCGCCGCGTGTCATGTCCTGCCACAGCCGGGTGAAGCGCTGCTGTCCGGGGGTGCCGAACAGGTAGAGCACCAGTTGGTCGGACAGGGTCAGACGGCCGAAGTCCATCGCGACGGTGGTGGTGGTCTTGCCGTTGACCCCGGCCAGGTCGTCGACGACGGCCCCGGCCTGCGTCATGGTCTCCTCCGTCCGCAGCGGGCGGATCTCGGAGAGGGTGCCGACGAAGGTCGTCTTGCCGACGGCGAAGTGGCCCACGACCAGGAGTTTGGCGGCGGTCCTGACCGTGGTGCGCAGGTACACCTGCCCGTCAGAGGCGGGCGCGGAGTCCATCGAGCACCTCCTGGAGGAGCTGGGCGTCGGGCAGTTGGGCGGCCGGGACCGGGGCCCGGGTGATGATGTGGCCGCTGTCCACGAGGTCGCCGAGCAGGACTTTGGTGACGCTGACGGGAAGCGCGAGGTGTCCGGCCACCTCGGCGACCGACAGCGCTCCCGGCCGGCACAGCCGCATCATCCGGAGCTCTTCCGGGCTCAGCCCCGACAGCGGGCGGTCGGTCGCGGCGATGACCAGGGTGACCAGGTCGAAGGTGTTGCGCGTCGGGTGGGCGCGGCCGTCGGTGACGACATACGGCCGCACCAGTCCCTTCTCTCGCTTGCGCGACGGCGTCATACCCGGCTGCCGGTGCCCAGTCGCGGCGGGCTGGTCAGCTCTCTGCCGAGCCGGTCGACCAGTTTCTGCATCCGGTAGGTGACCGCCTCCATGTCCACCTCCTCGGTGGCGGAGACGGCCAGGTAGGCGCCGGGTCCCGCGGCCACCAGGAAGACGTAGCCGTGGGCGAACTCGATCAGCGTCTGCCGCCAGGGGCTGTCCTCCCCCGAGCAGAACTCGGCGGTGCTGCGGCTGATGGACTGGAGACCCGACAGGGCGGCGGCCTGGCGCTCGGCCTCGTCACGGCTGATGCCCGCGGAGTGCGCGCGCAGCATCCCGTCCGCGGACAGCAGGATCGCGTGGCGGGCGTCCGGCATCTTCAGGACCTCGTCCAGCATCCAGCCGAGGTCGTTGTTCATGTGGTCGATCACGACAGGGGATTCCCTTCGTCGTCGTGGGCGGCGGCGCGTCCGGAGCGGGTGCCGCGCGCGAACGCCCCCATACGCTGGGCGGTTTCGTGCACCGAGCGCTCCGCGGGAGGGTCCGCGGGCCGGTCGCCGGCCGCCGGGGATGCCTGCGGGTCCGCGACGGGCCGACGCCGGCGCCGCTTGGGCAGCCCGCCGGCCGTCTCCGACTCCGATTGCGGGTGCGCGTGCGCGCGCGTCGGCGGCTCGGCGAAGCGGTCCGGATCGGTGAAGCGGTCCGGATCGGCGAAGGAGTCGGGCTCGGTGGCCGGGCGGTCCGGGGCGGAGGGCTGGGCGGCCCGGGCCCGGCCGCCGGCCGGGGCATGGTCGGGAAGGGGCTCGGCGATGGGAACGGGCCTCGCCTCCGGCTGGGCGACGGGAACGGAACGCGCGGGTGCCACGGACGGCACGGAGGGCACGGACCCGGCGGGCAGCGCCGGTTCGTCCAAGTCGACATGGGTGAGGAGGGCGCTGGGCAGGAAGAGGACGGCGCGCACACCGCCGTAGGGGGACCGGGTGTCCACCGAGACCTTGAACCCGTAGCGCTGGGCGAGCACGCCGATGACGGCGAAGCCGAACCTGGGCGGGTCACCGAGCCGGTTGATGTCCACACGGCGGCGGCCCGACAGCAGCGTTCCGGCCTGCTGCGCCTCCTGGCCGTCCATGCCCACACCGGCGTCGTCGATGACGACGCAGGCGCCGTTGTGCGCGGGCTGGAGGTTGACCTCGACGGTGGTGTTGGGCTGGGAGTGGCGGGCGGCGTTGTCGAGGAGCTCCGCCACCGCGAGGACCACCGGCTCCACGGCCCGGCTGACGACAGCGACGTCGATCTGCGTGCGGACCTGGACCCTTCGGTAGTCGCGGATGCGCGACTTGGCGCCACGGACCACGTCGGTCAGCGGGGAGGCGGCGCGCTGGCGTCCCGGCCAGGACCCGCACAGGACCGCGATGGCCTGGGCGCGCCTGCCGAACTGGGAGTTGGCGTGGTCGATCTCCAGCAGGTCTCTGAGCACGTCCGGGTGGTCGTGCCGGTCCTGCATGTCGGAGATGGACAGCTGCTGTTCGTTCGCGAGGCCCTGCAGGGTGCGCATGGCGGCCTTCAGCGCGGACTTGGCCGACTGGTCCGCCCTGGCCTGGGCCTTCTCGGCCGCTCCGGCGAACTGCTCCATCACCCGGTGAAGGTTCTGCGCGTACGCCGTTCCGGTCAGCCGCTCGTCGAGCAGGCCGGGGACGGGGACGGGCTGGTGCATCGAGTTCGCCAGCGCGGGCAGGCGCACCTCCACCAGGTGCCTGGCCTCCTCGTCACGCGCGCGCAGGCTGCCTTCGAGCAGCGCGTTCCGCTTGACGGCATTCGCGGTCAGACCGCGCTGCCGGAGAAGCAATACGGCGGTCGTGAGCAAAGCGGCCACCACACACCAGAACAGGACCTCCGGTATCTGCTGTGTCATCGGTTCCTCGGGGGGCGGGAGGACAGGAACAACAAAACGCCGATCATCCTAGTCAGGTTTCCCTGTCTCATCTTCAATTGGTACTGACCATTTGTGATTTGATGAAGCATCAGTTTTGATCCGAAACCTCACTTTCCGACACGGGGAAGCTTTCGTTTCCGGTCCGCGCGCCCCCCGCGTCCACCCCCGGGACTCCCTGACGCCCCGTCCGAGCCGGCCCCCGGTGGGAGGGGAGCGCCCGAGGTCCCCGCCGTGACCGGGGGCAGAGATCCCGCCGTAGGGCTTGAATCCGGTTTGCGTCCCGTCCCGGGCACGGGCCGGGTCGGCGGGGTGGAGGCCGACGTGAGCGGCACCGGAGAATGTCTCGATCCGAAGGGGCGGGCCTGTGATGTGCGCCACGGCCCCCGAGCATGCCGAACGCCCGCCCCGCCGGGTCTGCCCGGCGGGACGGGCGTCGGTGGGTCCGATCCGTCAGCGGTTCCGGTTCTGGGCGGCCCAGAACTCGTCGAACGACATGAGGCCGTCGCCGTCGGTGTCGGCAGAGTTGATCACGGCCTGGGCGACGAGCTCGGTGACGTGGAAGTCCCCCAGTTCCGCCATCACGCTCTTGTACTCGGTCGCGGAGATCAGTCCGTCCTTGTTCAGGTCGTACCGGTCGAACGCCCGCCTGGCCGCCTCGATGTCTGCCACGTGGTCCGCCCCTTCCATGTGCTGTGCTTTGAGAGGGCTCACGATATCCCGGCCGCGCGGGCGGGGACCCGCCTGCCCCCGGGGCGTCCGCCGGTGACCTCCGCACCCGCCGATCGTTGCCTCTCTGAGGTCCTGATGGGTCCTGATGGCAGCGACCAGCGAAACGGAGAGCTCGTGTCGATGCTGACCGCGATCAAGGAAGAGAGCGTCCCCCTCCCGGCGGTGCGGGCGGGATCGGCCGCGGCCGTGGGGGACGGCGATGTCGACGCCCTGGCGCTGACCGCCGGGGAGCTGATGCGGGCGGCGTTCGGCCTCGTCGGCCAGGCCCAGGCCCACCCCGTGCCGCGGGAGCAGGACCCGGCAGGCTGCGGCCCGTGGACCCCCTCGGTCGTGCTGCCCCGGGGGACATGACACCTGCACGGGTGCTCCGGGCGGCCCCCGATTGGCGCGGCGGCCCGTCCGGGCTTTGGATCGGAGCATGCCCGTGTTCGTGGGATGCTCCGGCTGGCAGTACAAGGACTGGCGAGGGGGCCTGTATCCGCCAGAGGTGCCGCAGCGCCTCTGGCTGGAGGAGTACGCGCGCGGCTTCGACACCGTGGAGAACAACAGCGCCTTCTACCGGCTGCCCTCCCCCGACACCTTCGCCGAGTGGCGCGACCGCACCCCCGAGGGTTTTGTCATGGCCGTCAAGGCAAGCCGGTACCTCACGCACGTCAAGCGGCTGCGCGATCCCGAGGAGCCGGTGCGGCGGATGATGGACCACGCGTCCGCGCTCGGCCCCCGGCTGGGCCCGGTCCTGCTCCAGCTGCCGCCGACCCTGAGAGCGGACATCAGGGCCCTCGACGCGTGCCTGCGCTGCTTTCCCCCCGGGACCAGGGTGGCCGTCGAGCCCCGGCACCCCTCGTGGTGGACCCCGCAGGTGCGCGATGTCCTCGAGCGGCGCGGCGCGGCCCTGTGCTGGGCCGATCTTCGGGCGCGTCCGGCCACACCGCTGTGGCGCACGGCGGACTGGGGGTATCTGCGCTTCCACGCGGGGATCGCCCGCCCCTGGCCCCGCTACGGCCGCCAGTCGCTCATGACCTGGGCCAAGCGGGTGACGCGGACCTGGCCGGAGGAGGCCCGGACCTATGTGTACTTCAACAACGATCCGGGCGGGGCGGCCGTGCACGACGCGGTGGCCTTCGCCCGCCATGTGGCGGCACTGGGCCGGACGGTGAGCCGTACCCCCTCCTGGGTGCGCCCCGACGGGCGCTCTAGCGCGGCTTCGCCCGGATGACGGGCGGCAGGTACTCGCGCACCAGGGTGCGCTCCCACCAGGCGCCGGTGCGGCGCAGCTCGCTCCAGTCGGTGAAGCGGTAGCGGTAGAGCAGGGCGCGCACATGGGTGGGCGGCGCGTCGGGGAAGGGATTGGTCCGCAGGAGCTTCAGCGTCGCCGGGTCGTTGTCCAGCAGCCGGGCGACGAACGGCTCGAACCAGGGGAAGGCGTAGGAGGCCGAGATCCCGGCGAACCACATCATCCAGTCGAGCCTCAGATGGTACGGGGCCACCTGGGGCGGCAGCCGCCGCGGGTCGCCGGGCTTGCCCTTGAACGCGTACTCCTTCCACACCGTGGCCGGGGTGAGGTGCGGCTCGTCCGTGCCCTCGACGACCACCTCGTGGCGGACCCGGTTGACGCTGCCGAAGGCCCCGTAGGTGTTCACCAGGTGCAGGGAGTCGAAGGAGTAGTTCATCAGCTGGCGGCGGGAGAGCAGATTGCGGGCCGGGCGGTGGCTGAGCGCGAGCACGAGCGCCGTCGCCGCGAGCACCACCCCTTCGTACCAGCCGGGGGCCGACGGCAGGGCCGGGGGTTCGGGCAGCGGGAGGAGACCGGCGGCGAGGTCCCCGTCGATCGCGGAGAACGCCAGCACGATGGCCAGCCAGTTCAGCCAGGAGAAGTTGCCGGACAGCACCAGCCACAGCTGGGTGAGGACGACGGCGCACCCGGCCGCGGTCGCGATCGGCTGAGGGGTGAACAGCAGGACCGGCACGACGAGCTGGGCGCCGTGGTTGGCGGCCACCTCCACGCGGTGCAGGGACTTGGGCAGATGGTGGAAGAACCAGCTCAGCGGGCCCGGCATCGGCTGGGTCTCGTGGTGGTAGTACAGGCAGGTCAGGTCGCGCCAGCACCGGTCTCCGCGCAGTTTGATCAGCCCGGCGCCGAACTCCACGCGGAAGAGCAGCCAGCGCATCAGCCACAGCACCAGGACGGGAGGCGCGGCGCGCTCATTGCCGAGGAAGACGGCGAGGAATCCGGCCTCGAGCAGCAGGGACTCCCAGCCGAAGCCGTACCAGACCTGGCCGACGTTGACGATCGACAGGTACAGCGCCCACAGCGCCGCCCACATCAGCATCGAGGCCCACAGGGGCACGGCGTCCGCCGCTCCCGCCACGACGGCGGCGGACAGCAGCGCCCCGGTCCACGCGACGGCTGCGAAGAACCGGTCGCTGTAGTGGAGGTGGAAGACGCTGGGCGAGCGGCGGAAGGGGGTGCGCTCGAGGAACCGGGGAATGGGAAGGATCCCCCGCTCGCCGAGCAGGGCACGGAACTGGTTGGCCGCGACGAGGAAGGCCACCAGGTAGAGAGCGGCCAGCGCCCGCTGGAGGACGAGCCGGCTCAGCCAGTAGCCGGACGCCGTGAACCAGTCCATGGCGGCCTCTCCTCGGACCTCGGGCGTGCGCTATCTGTACCACCCCCGCCGTGGGCGGCCGCCCCGCCGGGCACGGGGACGAGCTCGGTTCACCCGGTCGGGCGGAAGGGCCCGCGGGCCCGGGACCGGGGGTGAAGCCGATGACGGCCCCTGCGCCGGGGCGGTCGGCGCCGGACACACTGCCACCGTGGGTGTCGGCCACCTCGCGGACGACGGCCAGGCCCAGTCCCGGGCCCGGCAGGCCGCGGGCGGTGGTGGCGCGGGACCGCCGTCGGTCCGGCTCCAGGGTGGTGTCGGCCACGGCGGGCTCGGCGGACCCGGCGGGCTCGGCGGACCCGGCGGTAGCCGGACGGTGCCAGCCGTTCGCCGCCGGTGTCAGCCCTTCGCCGCGGTGGCCTCCCGCGCGATGCGCTCCTGGGCCCACCGCGCCCACTCGCGCTGCGTCTCGGTGAACCGCAGACCCCATTCGAGGGCGATCCGGCCGTAGACCGACAGGGAGTCGTCGCCCTCGTCGACGACATCGGCGAGCGCCCGGAAACGCTCGTGCTGCGCGGTGACGGCCTGCACCTGGCGGCGCAGATAGCCCTGGGCGTCCTCCGGGTCGAGGACACCGAGGAAGAAGACCCTCAGCAGCATGTCGCTGCGGCGCACCCGCTCCGGCTCGACCTCGGTCAGCCAGTGCCGCAGCTCCGCCATCCCCGCGTCGGTGATGGCGTACTCCTTGCGGCCGCGCGGCCCCTCGGCCGCGACCGTCACCTGCCCGGCGTCGGCGAGCTTGCCCAGCTCGCCGTAGAGCTGGCTCTGGGTGGCGGGCCAGACATTGGACAGCGACGCGTCGAAGGTCTTGCGCAGGTCGTAGCCGCTGGCGGGTCCCTGGGCGAGGAGGCCGAGGACGGCGTGGCGAAGGCTCATACCGGCAAGACTACATTCCACTGTTGACAGGTCACAAGGGGAGGTTCTAACTTCGACCTGTCAATATTGGAACGTCATCGACGGAGCCTCTCATGAGCCGCTACATCCGCAGCTTCCTGCCCTGGATCGCCTTCGCCGCCATCAGCACCGACGGCGACTCGCGGCACGGAGCGCTCGCCGGATTCGTCCTCGCCCTGTGGCTCCTGAGGTCCGACCGCCACCGGGGCCGCGCCTGGGACGGGCTGGTCATCGAGGCGAGCTCGGCGCTGTTCTTCGGCGGACTCGCGTTCGCCGCCTACGCCTTCGACCCCTCGCCCTTCGGCGACTACGGCACCGCGGCGTCGGTGGGCTGGCTCGCGCTGACCGCGTGGGGTTCGCTGGCCGTGCGCCGCCCGTTCACCCTGGGCATCGCCCGCACGATGGCCCCCGCCGAGGTGCACGGCAGCGCGCTGTTCCACCGCGTCAACGCCGTCATCACCGCCGTGTGGGCGGCCGCCTTCACCGTCAACGCCGTCGCCCTGGCGCTCCTGCTCGCCGTCGCCCCGCACGCCACGGCCGCCATCATCGCCGTGAAGGTCTGCGGCTTCGCCGTCCCGGCGGCGTTCACCGCCCGCTACCCCGAGATCGCCCGCCGTCGCGCCGGTCTGAAGCCGGCCGGCCCCGACGCCGCCGCCTGAGAACCGTCGACCGGCTTCCACGGATGCCGGATCGAGGACTGATCAGCCCCGTGCGGGGGCGACCTCGACCGGCACCGCGTTGAACACCGCGTTGCCCGAGAGCGGGTCGATCACGAACTCGTCCGTCAGGGCGTTGACGTTGACCCCCGGTCGCAGCGCCGCCTGGTTCTGCCGCGAGCCGGGGCGGCCGTGCCCCCAGCCGTGCGGAAGGCTCACCACTCCGGGGCCCACACGGTCCGTCGGCTCGGCCTCGACCACCACCTCGCCCGCGCGGCCGCGCACCTCCACCTTCTGCCCCGCCTCGATGCCGAGGCGCTCGGCGTCGGCGGGGTTGATCTCCAGGGTGCAGCGGTTCGAACCGCCGGACAGCGCCGGGATGTTGTGGGTCCAGCCGTTGGCCGATCGCAGATGGCGGCGGCCGACCAGCAGAAAGCCGCTGGGCCCATGGGTGCCCGGCTGGGTGTCGCGCAACTGCGCGGCCAGCCGCTTCGCCTCGGCCGCGATCGGCTCCGGGTACAGCTCGACCCGGCCGGAGGCGGTCCTGACCACCTCGTTCAGCCGGGGCAGCAGCTCCCCGAGGTCGATGCCGTGCGGGTTCGCCAGCAGGGCAGCGAGGTTGAGCCCGTCCGGGCGCAGCCCGAACACATCTCCCATGGGGCTGAGCCGGACCATCAGGTCCAGGCGCCGCTCGACGCTGTCCGCTCCGGTCAGCATCGCCTTGAGCTCGGCCGGGTCCCGCCCCGCCAGCGGGGAGCCGGGGGCCGCGAGGACCGCCTCGAGGGTCTTGTCGACGACCATCGCGTCCAGGGCCGCCGGGTCCGCCCCGGCGCCGTACCCGGCGGCGATCAGCGTCAGTTTGGCGAGGATGGCCGACTCGCTCGGGCGTCCGGGCTCCAGCGGCAGCGAGGGCGGTGAGTACCGGGCCACCCGGCGCACCGCGAGCCGGGAGAGCACGATGTCGAAGTGCCCGGACTGCATCAGGCGCGGCGGCGGGAGGACGACATGGGCGTGCCGGGTGGTCTCGTTGAGGTAGGGGTCGACGGCGACCATGAAGTCCAGCCCGGCCAGTGCGCGGTCCAGGCGCTCGCCGTTGGGCACGGCCAGGACCGGGTTCGCCGCGAGCGCGATCAGCGCCCGCACCTGCCCCTCGCCCGGGGTGTCGATCTCGTCGGCGAGCGTCGCCGTCGGGAACTCCCCCATCACCTCGGGCAGTGCCCGCACCCGGCTGTGCCAGCGGCCGATGGCGAAGGGCTCGGTGACGGTGACCGCGTTGTGCTGCGGCACACCGAACATGGCGCCGCCGGGCCGGTCGAGATTTCCGGTGAGCGTGTTGAGCACGTCCACCAGCCAGTTGGTCAGGGTCGCGAACGGCGCCGTGCACGCGCCGATACGGGCGTACACGGCGGCGGCGCGGGCGGCGGCGAGCTCACGGGCCAGGGTGCGGACGGTCCGCGCGTCCACCCCGCAGACCGCGGCCACCGACTCGGGGGTGAACTCGGCGGCGATCCGGGTGAGTTCGCCGTGCCCGGCGAACCTGTCCGGATCGGGCTCGACCGCCAGGCCCTCCTGGAGGAGGGTGTTCACCATGGCGAAGAGCAGGTAGGCGTCCGTGCCGGGCCGGACCGCCACATGCCGGTCGGCGACCTCGGCCGTCCTGGTGCGGCGTGGATCGATCACCACAAGACGCCCGCCGCGGGCCCGCAGCGCCCGGATCCGGCCCGGAAGGTCCGGGACGGTCCAGACGCTGCCGTTGCTGACCACCGGATTGGCGCCCAGGACGAGCAGATGGTCGGTGCGGTCGATGTCGGGGACCGGGACGGCCCACGGGTCACCGAACATCAGACCGCTGGAGACATTCTTCGGCATCTGGTCGACGGTGCTGGAGCCGAAGAGGTTGCGGGTGCCGAGGAACTGGTGCAGCAGGCGCAGATACAGGGGCACGGCGATGGTGTGGATCACCGGATTGCCGTAGTAGAGCGCGACGGCGTCCTTGCCGTGCGCCTCGGTCACGCGCCCCAGCCCCGCCTCGACGGCGGCGAACGCCTCGTCCCAGCCGACCTCGGCGAAGCTCCCGTCGGCCTGGCGCACCAGCGGCGCGGTCAGCCGGTCGGGGTCCTGGTCGAAGTCGCCGAGGGCGATGCCCTTGGGGCAGGCGTATCCCTTGCTGAAGGGGTCGGCGGCGTCACCGCGCACCTTGGTCGCCCGGTCGCCGTCGAACTGGATCTCCAGCCCGCATCCGGCCTCGCACAGCGAGCAGATGCGGTACGCCGTCCTGGTGGTCATGCGGGTACTCCCCCGTTCGGATGTCCGGCTCCTCACGTGCTGCCCGGCCGCGGCCGTTCACCAGGCGACGGGGATCTCCTCGTAGCCGCCGAGCGCGGCGGTCATCCGCCAGCGCAGCTCCTGCGGCGGGACCGTCAGGTGGAGACCGGGGAAGCGCTCGAAAAGGGTGCGCAGGCCGATCTGGAGTTCGGCGCGGGCGAGCGCGGAGCCCACGCAGAAGTGGGTGCCGTAGGCGAACCCGATGTGCTTGTTGTCGTCCCGGAGGATGTCCATGGTGTCGGGGTCGCGGAAGACCGAGGCGTCGCGGTTGGCGGAGCTGATCGGGGCGATGACGGCGGAGCCCGACGGCACGACGGTGCCGCCGAGTTCGACGTCCTCCAGGGTGATCCGGATGAAGGTGCCGTCGCCGGGGGTGACCAGGCGGATGATCTCCTCGATCGCGGGGTTCAGCAGCGCGGGATCCTCACGCACCAGCGCCAGCTGGTCGGGGTGGGTCATCAGCATGACCGCGCCGCCGCCGGTGACCGTCACCGTGGTGTCGTGGCCGGCGAGCAGGAGCATCACCCCGGTGCTGATCAGCTCCTCCTTGGTGATCTTCTCCTCCTCGTCCATGGCCTGGACGAGCTTGCTGAGCAGGTCCTCGCCGGGCTCGGCCCGCTTGGCGACGATGAGCCGGTCGAAGTAGTCCCGCATCTCCGTGTTGGAGCGGATGATCTCCTGCGCCGTGTACTTGGTCAGCGACATGAAGTGGTCGCACCAGCTGCCGAACTTGTGCTGGTCCTCGATCGGGATCCCGAGCAGTTCGCAGATGATCTGCAGGGCCATCGGGCGGGCCAGCGTGGCATTGAGGTCCACCGGCGCGCTCCGGCGGGCCATGTCGTCCAGCAGGGTGTCCACGACCTCCTGGATCTTCGGGCGCAGATTCTCGGCCCGCCGGGGGGTGAACTCCCGGTTGACCAGGTTGCGGATGACCGTGTGGCGCGGGGGGTCCATGCTGATCACGCTGTTGGAGTCCGGCTCGATCAGCTGCGCCCTGGGCGCTCCGTCGCGGAAGAGCGCCTCCCGGCTGAACCTGTGGTCCGACAGGACCGTCTTGACGTCCTCGTAGCGCGTGATGAGCCACGCCGGGTGGCCGGTCGGCAGCGAGATGGGGCAGACGGGCTGCTCGGCGCGCAGCTTCGCGTACTCGCACGGCGGCTCGTTGGGCGAGGTGCGGGGTATGGGGTACGAGAACTGAGGGGCGGCGTCGGAGCTCGTGCCTGTCATGCCGGTGGCCTTCCAACGGGTCGGATACGGACGGACGAGGGCCGGGTGCGCGGCGCGCAGCCAGTGTCGCGAGGATGCGCCAGATCCCTCTGACACACCGGTCTCAGCGGGATCTCCGCTCGGCGCCGCCGGTGTCACCGCCGAAGCGCCGGTCCCGGCCCGGGACTCGCGAGGGCGGCTCTGAACTCTCCGTTCCCCGCCGGGGACTTCGGGTCCGGGAACGCCCGCGCCGGGCGCCCCTGGGAAGCGGGCGCCCGGTCGGGGCGGTGCCGGCCCGCGTCCGGCGCTTCGGGGTCGGGGAAGCGGCGGCGGGGACAACGGGTGTGCGTCAGGCGGAGTTGCCCAGGTGCTCGGCGATCCTTCGCACCGTCTCGGTGGCCACGACCGCGTGGCCGCGGGTGTTGAGGTGCAGGCCGTCCTGGGAGTAGATCTCCTCGCCGCCCGCGGGGTGACCGGGCAGGTCGACGTACAGGCAGCCCATGCGGTCGGAGACGGCGCGGGTGTGCTCGGCGAGCACCCGCAGCCGCTCCTGCATGATCGGGCGGTACTTCTCGGGGACGTACGGGGACTGTGTGATGTCGAACAGCCCCATGGTGACGACCGTGGTGCCCCTGGCCCGCAGCGCGGAGATCATCCGGGCGAGCTCCACCTCGACGGCGTCGGCGTCGAAGCTGCGCCCCAGGATGTCGTTGCCGCCCGCGAGGACGGCGGCGAGGTCCGGGGCGAACTCCAGCGCGGGCTCCAGCTGGGTGGAGCGCACCTTGGCCGCCACCAGGTCGCGCTCACCGAAGTTGCGGTACTCCAGGTCGGGCTGGACGCGCCGCAGCGAACCGGCGAGGCGCTCCGCCCACGAGCTGTCCGCGTAACCCGGCACCGCCTCGCGGACACCCTGGGCGATGCTGTCCCCCAGGACCGCGTACCGCTTCCACGGCGCTCCGTTCAGGAACTTGGTGGTGGAGTCGTCGTCGAGCAGGTACGGGTCCTGCGCCTCGAGTGAGGTGTCGTCCGGTGGCTGCGCCTGCGTGCTCGTCATTTCGGTGGGTCTCCTTGTCGGGGTCGCGGCGGTCCGTCGTCAACTGGCGGCCTTCTCCTGGGACGCGGCCGAGGCCTGCCTGTCCGAGGCGGCGGCGTCGGCGGCGGCCGGGTCGGTGGTGGCCGCCGGGGCGGGCGCCGCCTTGAAGACGAGTCCGAGTCCGGTCAGGGCCGCCAGGAGCGAGGAGATCCCGGCGAAGAGGTAGACCTTGCCGAAGTCGTCCGTGGTCAGCTGGACATCGGTGAGCATGGTGGCCAGGGTGGCGATGCCCAGGGCGCCGCCGACCTGGCGGGCCGTCTGGTTCAGGCCGGTCGCTCCGGCGAAGCGCAGCGGGGAGACCGACAGCGCCGCGGCGGTCGAGGTGCCGGTGGTGATGGCGCCCATGCCGATACCGGCAACGGTGCCCAGCGGCAGCCAGTAGGCCCAGAACATCGAGTGGTCGGGCAGGGTGAAGGCGAGGAACAGCCCGGTGGCCGCCAGGATCAGCGAGCCCGAGACCACGACGAAGCGGGGACCGTACTTGGCCTGGAGGTTGCCCGCGTACAGGGCCACGAAGGTCGCCGCGAAGGCGCCTGGGGTCATCGCCAGGCCCGCCTTCAGCTCCGACCAGTGCCACAGGGTCGTGACGTACAGGACGCCGACGAGCAGCCAGGCGAACAGCGCGGCGCCGTAGAAGAAGGACGAGGCGTTGGCCAGCGCGAAGGTGCGGCTGCGCCACAGCGAGGTCTCCACGGCCGGAACGGGGTGGTGGTTGGAGCGCCAGAGCGTCAGGCCCATGGCGAGCGCGCCGCCGATCAGGCAGCCGAGGGTCGCGGCCGCGCCCCAGCCCCAGTCGCTGCCCTTGGAGATGCCCAGGCTCAGCAGGCCGATGCCGGTGCCGAGCAGGAGCGTGCCGAGCAGGTCGGGGAGCCTGCTGCCCTCGGGGCGGGTGGTGCGGGGAATGATGCCGGCGAACAGCAGCAGGATAATGCCGAAGGGCACATTGATCAGGAACAGCGACCGCCAGCCGAACTGGTCGACCAGGACACCGCCGACGGAGGGTCCGACCGCCGCGGCGAGGGCGGAGGCGGCGCTCCACTGGCCGATGGCCGCCCTGCGGCGCTCGGGCGGGGTGTCGGCGAGCACGATGGCCAGCGACGCGGGGATCATCGCGGCGGCGCTGGCGCCCTGCAGGGCCCGCGCCCCGAGCAGCAGGCCGAGGTTGGGCGCGAGCGCGCACAGCAGGGACATGAGCGTGAAGCCGCCCATGCCCGCGATGAACAGGGACCGCCTGCCGATGACGTCGGCGAGTCTGCCCGCGGGGGCGAGCAGGGCGGCGAAGAGCGTGGCGTAGAGCGTGACGACCCATGACAGGTCCGCGATGTCCGCGCTGTCGAAGTCGTTGTGCAGGTCGGGGATGGCCAGGTTGACGATCGTCACGTCGAGGACGGCCAGGAATGTCGCACCGGATGCGAGCAACAACAAGGGCAGATAACCACGTCGGGCCGCTGCGCCTGGAGTCTGATTACTCATCATGCCTCTCATGCCTCCTACATACCGATGGTCGGAATGTATTCTGCCGGGCGAGTGGACGTCAACCGGAGCCATGGACCCCACGCTCCGCGACCAAGGCCTGTGCATGGCCCCCCATCAGGGGCTTTCCGGTATCGGAAAGGGTCCGCGCCCCATCTCCGGAGAGCGGTCCGGTACGGCTCGAGCGTCCCTCGAGAGAGCGAACCCGTCCGCGTTCACCTCCTCATGGCGCATATGGCGCAGCGGGCGACGAGGCGGGGCGCGGGGCGCCGATCCGGCGGGGCATCGAGGCCGAAGCGCAGCGCCGGCCGCCCGCTCGGCAGGTCATGGGCAAGCGGCCTGCCGTGCAGCGCCTAGAGGGTAGGGAGTGGACCTCGTGTCCTGCTCGTACGCGGCCTGACGGGCCGGTAACCAGAGGCGCTCGAGTCGGGATTCAGGGTGCCGTGCCAACCGGGACCCCGCAGGCGGCCGGGACGCGGGGATGCGGGGATACGCGGATACGGGGAGACGTGGCAGGCACTAGCGGGCGAGTGCGGCCGCCTCCACGGCGAGGGCGGCCAGGAACGAGCGGAGTTCACCGAGGGTCTCCCGGCGCAGTTCCTCCTGGCGCGGCGATCGGGCGATCGCCATCGCCGCCTCGCATATGCCCCCGTACAGCAGCGTGGCCAGCGGCTCGACCGGGCGCCGCGCGATCCGGCACTCGGACACGGCCCGCTCCACGGCGGCCTTCATCAGGTCCTGGCAGCCGGAGCGGATCTCCCGCAGCACCGACCCGTCGAGGGCGCCGGGCGCGTCCAGGAGTGTGATGCGCTGGACGGCCGGATCCATGGAGGCCTCGAGGAAGGCGCGGCAGCCCTCGTACACCGCGAGCCAGGAGTCGTCGGGGGTGGCGCGGTAGGCGGCGGAGACGGCCGCGGCGAGCCGCTTCTGCTCGGCGGCGCAGACCACGCGGAAGAGGTCCTCCTTGTTCCTGAAGTGGTGGTACAGGCCGCCCTTGCTCACCCCGGCACGTTCGCAGACG
Source organism: Wenjunlia tyrosinilytica (assembly GCF_014646055.1). Classification (GTDB taxonomy): domain Bacteria; phylum Actinomycetota; class Actinomycetes; order Streptomycetales; family Streptomycetaceae; genus Wenjunlia; species Wenjunlia tyrosinilytica. Next base: position 73,251 of record NZ_BMMS01000015.1, on the reverse strand, counting down.
GCCTCGAGCGAGGTGGCGGCGTAGCCGTCCCGGGCGAACAACTCCCGTGCGGCGTCGAGCAGATCGCCCGAGGTCGCCTCGCTGCGCTCGCGCTGGGTCCGGCGGCGGGGACGGGCGGGGACGGTCCGGGACGGGACAGCCATGCGCACCACCTCACCACAGGAACATACCGACGTTCGGATTCTAGGAGCGGCCCCCGGAGCCGTCAACGAGGCTCCACGGCCGATCGGTGGACAGCGCTAGCGCTCGAGGAGCCGGGCGCCCAGCCTGCGGACCGCCTCGGCGCCCGCGACGGCGTGGCCGCGCGCGCTCGGGTGGCGGTGGTCCGCGCTGTGGACACCGGGATCCGCCGCGGCCGGATGGAGGGTCAGGTCGACGTGCAGCGCGCCGTGCCGCAGCGAGACCGCCTGCGTGCGCTCGGCGAGTACCCGCAGGCGCTCGCGCAGGGCGGGCGACTCCTCCTCCGGGACGAGGCCCGAGCGGGTGATGTCGAACTGGCTCATCGTCAGGACGTCGCACCCCGCGTCGCGCAGGGGCGCGATGACGCGGCTCAGCTCCACCTCGGTGGCGTCGGGGTCGAAGGAGCGGCGCAGCACGTCCTGCGCGCCGCAGACCACGGCGGCGAGGTCGCAGGTGAAGTTCAAGGCGGCCTCCAACTGCTGGGACCGCACCTGGGCGGCGACCAGCGAGCGCTTGGCGAGATTGAGGTACGCCAGCTCAGGACGCACCTCGCGCAGGGCGGCGGCGACCCTTCCCGCCCAGCCCCCCTGGCCGTAGCCCTCGACCGGGTCACCCCTGCCCTCGGCCACTCCGTCCCCCAGCACCACGAAACGGCGCCAGGGGGCCCGCTCCAGCAGTCGTGCCGCCTCTCCCTCGCGCAGGCAGTGCGGATCGCCCGCCTCACGCGGGGCGGCACCTTGCTTCGTTGTCATAGGCTCCCCCGTGCCATGTCCCCCGTAATACGGCTCAGCGTACGAACACACGCACGATGCGAGGTCGACCGGACCTCGAGCCGGGGGCGGACAATTTGCGCATGATGAGGCGGTTGCCGGTCCAGCAGGACCGGACCCCGCGTCGATCGACGCTGTGAGTGCGGCTGTCACCGTGACGGCGCGGTTACCGCCGCGTACGCCACGACGGCTTCACGTCCTCACCTCGGCCGGTGCCGCGGCACCTGGACGCCGACCCGGTCGCGGGTGCGGCGCCGGACCGCGACGAGCCGCACCGCCGGGGACCCGGCGCACGGCGCACAGCACAGGCATGCGCACTTGGCACGTCGGCACGTCGGCACGTCGGCACGTCGCACAACGCATGTCTCGCACCGCGCGCTCTTCGCACATCGCACCACGCACGTCGCACCACGCACCACGCACGTCGCACCACGCACTTCGCACAGAACCGCACCGCAGCGCACGGATGAACGGGCCGGGCCGGCCAGTCCCGGCCGCACGCCGAAAGGGGCGGACACACACATGCAGATCAACCTCCTGGGGTCACTCGAAGTGGTGGACGAGGGGATCTCACTGAGCATCCCGGGCGAGAAGCTGCGGGCGATCCTGGCGGTACTCGCACTCACTCCGGGCAGCCCTGTCTCCAGGGACGACCTGATCGACGAACTGTGGGCGGAGGACCCTCCCCGCAACGCGGAGAACTCCCTCCAGGGACACGTCGCGAGGCTGCGCAGAATCCTCGCGGACCGCACCGGGCGGGACAGCCTGCGCTCGGTCGTGCAGACCTCCTACACCGGATACACCCTCGCCCTGCCTCCCAACGACGTCGACGCCCTGCGCTTCCACGACCTGGTGCTGCGGGCCGAGACCGTGCAGGAGGCCCAGCCGCGCCGCGCGGTGGACCTGCTCACCGAGGCGCTGGGGTACTGGCGCGGGCCCGCCCTGCTCGACACCGGCCAGGGCATGATCTGCCGGATGGCCTACGCCAGGCTCGCCGAGATCCGGCTCACCGCCCGCGAGCGCCTCTTCGACGCCAAACTCGCCCTGGACATGCACCGGTTCGTGATCACCGAGCTCGAGCAGCTGCACGCCCAGTACCCCCTGCGCGAGCGGTTCTGCGAGCAGCTGATGACCGCGTTGTACCGCTCGGGGCGCCAGGCGGACGCGCTGGACGCCTACCACCGGACGCGGCAGCGCCTGTCCCAGGATCTGGGTCTGGAGCCAGGACGGGCGCTGCGCGACAAGTTCCACGAGATCCTCCGGCAGGATCCGGCGCTGCTGTAGGGCCGCCGCGGGCGATACGCGACCGCCGCGGGCGGGGGCGACGGCTCGTCGCGCGCTCGTCAGATGGAGCGGGTGACCCGCAGGATCTGCCAGATCGCCCCGAAGCGCGCCCGCCCGTGGAAGGCCAGGTACTCCGGCAGCACCAGGTGGGGGTTCCACTTCTCCTTGTACGCCAACTGGCTGCTCGCCGGGTACACCTTCTCCCCGTGGTCGGCGAGGAAGCGCATGAACTTCGCCGTCCCCGCGCTCGAGGTGGACACCTCGGCCTCGGGCGACAGGCTGGTGAAGGGGGTGAAGCCGAAGTGCAGCCACTGCGCGCCCTCGCGCTGGAAGGCCTCCATGGCCTGGAGGTTGATCGCCTCCATGACCCCCGGTGAGACGCCGGGGGTCCGGCGGCTCAGGTCGTGCAGCCAGCCGGCGCGCGAGCCGAAGGCCGGTGAGTAGGAGATGTACGCCACCGGCTCGCCGGCGACCCGGCCGAGGAAGAGCCGCCGCTCCCGCTGCACCGGGCCGCCGCACTGCCCGACCAGGAACTCGATCTCCTTCACATGGCGTCCCTTGGACCGCAGCCACTGCTGGTCGATGGAGTCGACCGCCTCCTGGCACTCCTCCAGCGGCACCTCGGCGACCTCGAGCCCGCTGCGCTTCGCACGGGAGATCTTGTTGCGCAGCTTCATGAACTTCGAGCCCTTGAGCGTGAACTCGGGCAGGTGCACGGAGTACGAGGCGCCCACCTGGTTCACGGTGAAGCCCGACTCGGCGTAGAGCTCGGCGTCGGAGCGCTGCAGCTGGATGGCGACCACCCGCCGCCTGCTCTCCTTGGCGAAGTCCAGGAAGGCCCGCAGCAAGGCCTCCTGCCCGCCCTCGGGCGCGAAGGGCCCGCCGAACTGGATCAGATGGCGTCCCGCCCGGCGGTAGGCGACGACCCCTTCCAGGGAAGGGTCGGTGAAGTATTCGTTACCGGTGTTCAGGGCCAGGAACGCGCTCGGATTCTCGCCGTACTCCCGCAACGAGCGAAGAACCGAGTCGGTGCCCGTCGCTCCGTCAACTGTGGTCATCCCGCTCCCCTGCCAATCCATCACCCGGACCCGCACGTTCGCAGCCAGGGTCGCCGATCGGTCTTCGACGCCACTGAAGAGGCGGTCTCAGCGCGGTCTCCGGGCCTTCTCAGAGGCTGCTGGGACAGTCATTCGACGCAACGCAGTTCGCATATGCCTGCGACGGGCGCAGGGGCAGAAGAAAGCGGGGGTACGCGTGAGCAGCCTCGAGTTGTCGCCTCGGGTGTCGCACCGGCCGGGCTCGGTCGCCCAGGACCCGGTCGCACACGACGGCGACGCAACCGGCGCACAGGGTCCGCAGCAATCACCCGTTTCCCAAGTGCGCACCTACCTGTCCTACATCGACGGCAAGCAGGTCCCGTCCGACGACTGGGTCTACGTCGTCGACGCCGGCGCCCTGCTCGAGGACGCGTTCTCCAGCCTGACGCTCAAGCGCAAGCTGGAGCAGGGCAGGGTGCCGGCCGAGAACCTTCCCGCGAGCATCATCGGCCGTGTCGCCAAGGCCGACCGGCCCACCGTCCAGCTCGCCCTGGAGGCCGCGGGGCGGGCCGCGCCGAAGTGGGCGGCGTTCCCCCTGGACACCCGGCTGACCAAGGTGGGCTCGCTCATCCACGACCGGCTCAAGGAGCGCGCCGAGGAGATCACCGAGATCCTGGTCCAGGAGGGCCACCCGCTGGCGCTCGCCCGCTGGCAGGTCTCCGGCATGCTGGAGTGCTTCGGGCCCGAGTCCCTCGGCTTCTACCACTCGCAGATGCTCCAGGAGTTCCGGCACGGCCCCCGGCGGATCATCGTCCGGCGCCAGCCCGACGGCGTGGTGTGCCTCAACCCGCCGCAGAACGCCCCTCTGTCGAGCGCCCTGCTGGGCGTCAACTCGGTGATGGCGGGCAACTCCCTGGTGGTGCGCGCCCCGCGCAGCGGTCCGTTCGGCGTGATGTACGTGCTGCACGAGGTCGTCGCCCCGGTGCTGGAGGAGGTCGGCGCGCCGCCCGGGACACTCAACGTCGTCTGCGGCGACCCCGCCCCGATGCTCTCGGCATGGCTGGACAGCCCCGATGTCGACGACGTGATGTACATCGGCACCAGCGAGAACGGCCTGAAGTTCCAGGAGAAGTGCATCGCCGCCGGGAAGAAGCCCATCCTGGAACTGGCGGGCAACGACGCGGTGGTGGTCTGGAAGGACGCCGACCTGCCGCTGGCCGCGCAGGCCCTGACCGAGAGCTTCTACGGCTCCGGCCAGCTGTGCATGATCCCCAACCAGGTCGTGGCCCACCCCGACATCGCCGACGAGCTGGTGCGCCTGCTGGCCCAGGAGGTGTCCCTGATCACCGCCGGGCACCCGGGCGAGGAGGATGTGCTCCTGACGCCGGTGCTGCGCAACGAGAAGTTCTTCACCTGCCTGGAGGACGCGCTGGCCAAGGGCGCGGAGCTGGTGTGCGGCGGCCACGCGATGGCCGCCGACGGCTCCCGCGACCCGGCCGGGATCTTCCTCGAGCCCACGGTGGTCCTGGTGCGCGGACTGAAGGACGCCCGTGAGGTCAACGCGGTCCGCCACGAGACCTTCTTCCCGCTGCTGCCGGTGATCGCCGCGGAGGCCGAGGACGACGAGGTGCTGCTCGAGCGGTTCATCGACTTCGTCAACAGCAACGAGTACGGGCTGCGCAACTCGGTGTGGGCACGCGACCCCGAGGTCGTGGACCGGTTCGTCTCCAGGATCACCCAGGCGGGCCTGCTGAAGGTCAACGACTCCCACATCGGGTTCCTGCCCTATCTGCCCACCCATGGCGGCACCGGTCTGACCGGGGGCGTCTTCGGCGAGGCGAACTACCCGATCCTGCGGACCTCGCACGTGCAGGGCGTCGCCGTCGCCGACGACGGCACTCCCCCCAAGGAATCGGTCTTCGGAGCGTGGAAGGCCATGCGCGAGGCCTCCTGATCCTTCGTCAATTCCGGGCCCGGGCCCGCCCCGGCAGGAGCGCCCGGACCCGTTCACCCACCAGCCGGAACGAGAACCGAGGACCCCCATGCGTTCGCTGGAAGTCGCGAGTCAGACCTGCGAGGCGTTTCTGCCCGGACTGCTGGACCTCCTCGCCGAGACCCCGCTCAAGGAGCTCGAAGCACCGGACAGCCCGGCCCTCGGGCACTTCCGCTCCCACGGCGGTCCCGGCCTGGTGATCCCCAAGGAGTACAAGGGGGCGGGCGCCGATCCGCTCCAGGCCCTGGCCGTGACCCGGGCCCTGGCCTCACGCGCCCCCTCGCTGGCGGTCGGCACGACGATGCACCACTTCTCCGTCGCCACCCTGTTCACCCTCGCCGACAGCATCCAGAGCAGCGGCATGGAGTGGGCCCTGCTGGAAGGCATAGCCGAGCAGGGGCTGCTGGTGGCCTCGGGCTTCGCCGAGGGCAGCCCCGGCCAGGGCATCCTCACCCCCACGATGCACGCCGCGAAGGCCGAGGGCGGCTTCGTCGTCAACGGCTCCAAGAAGCCGTGCAGCCTGGCGCACTCGATGGACCTGCTCACCGCGAGCGTGGCCCTGCCCACGGACGACGGCGGCTCGGAGATGGCCGTCCTGCTGGTGCCCCGGCAGACCGACGGCATCACCGTCCACCCGTTCTGGTCCACCTGGGCGCTGGCCGGCGCCGAGAGCGACGAGGTCAGGCTGACCGACGTCTTCGTCGACGAGCAGCTGCTGATGCGCACCGAGCTCGGCGACGCCGGTGAGCTGGACCAGTTGCAGACCGTGGGCTTCATCTGGTTCGAGCTGCTGATCTCCGCCTGCTACCTGGGGATGGTCTCCACCCTCGTGGACAAGGTCGTCGCCCGGGGCCGCGGCAGCGACTCCGACCGTGCCCAGCTCGTCACCCGCCTGGAGTCGGCCAACCTCCTGCTCGAGGGCGTGGCCCGCATGCTCATGGACGGCGAGGCCGACAACGCGGCGCTCGGCAAGACCCTGGTCGCCCGCTACGCCGCCCAGGACGCGCTGGGCGACGCCAAGAACCGGGCCGTCGAGCTGCTCGGCGGCATGGCCTTCATCGGCTCCGACGACGTCGCCTACCTCACCGCGGCCGCCCACGGCCTGTCCTTCCACCCGCCGTCCCGCGACAGCTTCACCGGTCCCTTCCTGGACCACGTCGCCGGCCGTCCGCTGCGCCTGACCTGAGGAGAACGATGAGTATTTCGCCGACGACAGAAGTCTCCCCGTCCGGGCAGGCCGGCCCGGACCGGCAGGGCGGCGCCGGGCAGGGCAGCGACGGTCGGGGCGGCGCGGCTCTCGGGCGCGAGGCACTCGGACGGCTGTACCGGTCGCGCCTGAACAAGGGCCGGGCGGTGCTGGGCGAGATGTTCGGCGGCCATATCGAGGTGGCCTCGCAGGGCGCCTGGGTCACCACGAGCGAGGGCAAGCGGTTCCTCAACTGCGGCGGCTACGGCGTCCTGCTGATGGGCGCCCGCCACCCCACGGTGGTCCGCCATGTCTGCGAGCAGCTGCACTCGCACCCCGTCGCGACCCGGATCTTCCTCGAGCCGTCCGCGGCGCTCGCCGCCGACGCGCTGGTCTCGGTCGCCCCGCCCGGCCTGGAGCGGGTGCACTTCGCGCAGTCCGGGGCCGAGGTCGTGGAGACCGCGATCAAGATGGCGCGCACCCACGGCAAGCGCCACCTGGTCGCGACGGAGAACGGCTACCACGGCAAGACGATGGGTGCGCTGAGCCTGACCGGCAAGGCGGTCTTCCAGGACCCCTTCCGCCCGCTGCTGCCGCAGACCTCGCATGTGCCGTACGGCGACGCGGACGCGCTGGAGGCGGTCCTGGCCGCCCACCCCGGCGAGTGCGCGGTCTTCGTGGAGCCGGTGCAGGGCGAGGCCGGCGTGATCATCCCGCCGCCCGGCTATCTCACCGCGGTGCGGGACCTGTGCCGCCGCCATGGCGCGTTCTTCGTGCTGGACGAGATCCAGACCGGGATGGGCCGCCTGGGCTCGTGGTGGGGAGCGGACGCCGAGGGCGTCACCCCCGATGTGATGCTCGTCGGCAAGGGCCTCAGCGGCGGCATCGTCCCGGTCTCGGCCGCGGTCGCCACCCGCCAGGCGTTCTCCGTCTTCGACAAGGACCCCTACCTGCACACCTCGACGTTCTCCCAGGCGCCGCTGTCCATGGCGGCCGCGCGCGGGGCGATAGCGGCGATGCGGGAGGAGGACCTGGTCGGGCGCGCGCGCGAGCTCGGCGAGGAACTGCTGCCACGGCTCGGCGGGATCGTCCGCGGCCACTTCGGCGGCGCCGTGCGCGAAGTCCGGGGCCGGGGACTGCTGCTGGGCATCGAGTTCGCCGAACCGGGCCCGGCGGGCGACCTGCTCATCGAACTTGCCATGCAGGGCGTCGTGGCGAATCACTCCCTCAACTCCCACCTCGTACTGCGTCTCACCCCGCCCGCGGTCATGACCAGGGGCGATGTGGAGTTCCTCTACGAGGCAGTCGACCGCGCCTGCCAGTTGCAGGCGGCCCGGTACGCACCGACATCAGAAGGTGGCTGAAGCGCATGCGCAGCGCAGAACTGACCGTCCGCGTCGACGATGTCGAACCGGGCGCGGCTTTCGACACGATCAAGGACTTCTCCCGCTATCCCGAACTCAGCGACGTGGTGCGCTCGGTGACCGTGCACGAGGTGTCCGAGAACGAGGAACAGAGCGACTGGGAGGTGTACTTCCGCAACGGAATCCTCACCTGGACCGAGGCCGACCGGTTCGACCGGCCGGGCCTGCTGATCGAGTTCAGCCAGGTGGACGGCGACTTCGCGGACTTCTCCGGCACCTGGAAGGTCACCCCCGACGGCACCGGCTGCCTGATCGGCTTCGCCGCCGAGTTCGACTTCGGCATCCCGAGCCTGGCCGGGATCCTGGACCCGGTCGCCGAGCGGGTGCTCAAGGAGACCATCGCCCGGGTCGTGATCAGCCTGTTCGACAGTGCCTCGGTGGTCGGCGACGACGCGCTCGCCCGCGCGGTCGAGCAGGCCGAGGCCGTCGCGGTCGGAGGCCGGTGATGGACCAGCGCAACTTCTTCGAGACGCCCACCACCTACGGGCTGCACCGGGCCGAGTACGGGCTCGGCCTGATCGTCTCCCTGGTGCTGTTCTTCGCCCACATCGGGGACGTGCGCTGGATTCCTGCGGTGGCGCTGTTCCTCTACATCGACCTCATCGGGTACATCCCGGGGGCGATCGCCTACCACCGCAGCGCGGACAAGCGGATCTCCAAGGCCTACTACGTCCTGTACAACACGATGCACAGCCTGGTCACGCAGGGCCTGGTGGCCCTGATCTGGATCTGGGCGGCCGGGCCGGAATGGGCACTGCTGGTGCTGCCCATCCACCTGTTCGGGGACCGTGCGCTGTTCGGCAACTTCCTCAAGCCCTTCGCGCTGCACTTCGAGCCCGTGGCCGACCCGGCATACCTGCGCTTCCGCAGCGAGTTCACCGCCTCCGTCGCCGACCGCGACCTGCTCGTCGAGCAGCTCGAGCCCAGGAGTTGACGATGTCCGACACCACCATCCCCGCAGAGGCCGACTGGGAGCGCGCGCCCTCCCTCGTAGACGGGGCGATGAACCTCGAACTGACGGCGCAGTCCTGCAATCTGCAGTACTGGTTCCGCTCCGTCCCCCAGGGCACCCTGCGCGGCAAGGTCCTCGGCCACGCCGACGACGTGGGCACCCTGGACATCGTCAGCCGTCCGGGTCCGCTCAACGACTCCCTCACCCAGGAGCTGGCGTTCCGCTCCATGGCCGAGGAGAAGGCGACGAGGGCGATCTCCTACCTGGTGGCGCTGGCCCCGGACATCGACTCGATGGAGTTCTACGCCACCCAGCTGATGGACGAGGCGCGGCACGCGATGGTCTTCCGCAGCCATCTGCTGGACCTGGGCATCCCGAAGGAGCGGCTGTTCGAGTCGATCGAGCGGCTGGCCGAGCACGACCGGGACCGGGTGCTGGTGCCGCTGGAGAACCTGGGCCTGAGGGTGCTGCGCGACGAGAGCGACTTCATCGGCGGCGTGGTCGTGCTGACCATCCTCGTCGAGGGGGTGCTGGCGCCCGCCGCCGAGCTGAGCGAGCGCAAGTGGCGGGTCTTCGACCCGGCGGCCTCGGAGATCGAACGGGGCGCGGCGATCGACGAGATCCGGCATCTGACGGTCGGCAGCTCCATCGCCCGTGAGTACCTGCTGAAGCACCCGGAGGAGAAGGACCGCATCCTGAAGCTGATCAAGGACGGTCAGCAGATGTGGGGCGAGCTGCCCGCGACCGACATGATGCTGCGCCGCGAGGGGCTGTTCCAGCAGGGGCTGGAGGAGCACGCGGACATCGCGGGCGACTACGAGATCTGGCCCGGCCGCCGGCTGGTGGACACCACCGTCGACGAGCGGGTGGCCACCGCGCACGAGTGGGCCGACCGGATGCAGCGCCAGCGGCTGGCCTACATGGGGCTGGAGGAAGCGATATGACCGAACTCGGCCACGCGGACGGGGTGGACACCTCGGCGTCGGCGCTCGCCCACAGCGGGAGCTTCGACGAGGTGTCCCGCCTGGTCAAGGCAGCCGGGCTGATGGACTCACGCCCCGGCTACTTCACCTACAAGATCGTCCAGAACGCGATGCTGCTCGCCGTGTGCTGGACCGCCTTCGCCCTCCTGGGCGACTCCTGGTGGCAGGCGGCTCTCGCGGTCGCCATCGCCTTCGCCAGCACACAGACCGACCTGATCGGCCATGACGCCGGCCACCGGCAGATCACCGGCCGAAGGCTCGGCAACGAGATCGTCGGCTATGTGCACGGCAATCTGCTGTCCGGGGTGAGCTTCGGCTGGTGGGTGGGCCACCACACCGCGCACCACAACTTCCCCAACCACCTGTCCAAGGACCCCGACATCCTGCGCCGCCAGGTCATCTTCGACCCCGGTCACAGCGAGCGCCGCCAGGGCGCGGTGGCCCGGTTCATCGTGCGGCACCAGTCGTGGATGTTCTACGTCACGGTGCTGATGGAGGGCCTTCGGCTGCACCTGTCGGGCTACATCGCCGCCCGCAGGGGCGCCCTCAAGCGCTACAAGAAGATGGAGCTGACCGCGCTCACCCTGCACCTGGCCGCGTACCTCTGGGGCGTGTTCCATGTCCTGTCCCCGCTCAAGGCGGTCGTGTTCATCGTGATCCACCAGGCCCTGTTCGGCCTGTACATGGGCATGCTCTTCGCCCCGAACCACAAGGGGCTGCCCGTTCGCGACGGCGACGGCGAGGAGTGGGACTGGCTCACCCGGCAGGTCGTCACCTCGCGCAACCTGCGTCCGAACCCCGTCACCCAGTTCTTCTACGGCGGGCTCAACTACCAGATCGAGCACCATCTCTTCCCGACCATGCCGCGCGGCAATCTGCGCCGGGCGCAGCCGCTGGTGAAGGACTACTGCCTGCGCAAGGGGCTGCCGTACCACGAGACCACGGTGCTCGGTTCGTACCGCGAGGTCTCCGGATACCTCGGCGAGGTCAGCGAAGAGGTCCGCCGGCTCGAGGCGGCCCCCACCGGGGCGACACGATGACCACCGGGCGCGCGGCGGTGGTGTCCGGGCTCGGCACGTGGCTGCCGCCGCGGGTGGAGACCAACGAGGACCTGTCCAGGACCCTGGACACCACCGACGAGTGGATCCGCAGCCGGACGGGGATCGGGCAGCGGCACATCGCCGACGCCTCGATGGCGACCTCGGACCTGGCCGTCGAGGCGGGTGGCCGGGCACTGAAGTCGGCCGGCGTCGAGTCGGTGGACGCCCTGGTCCTGGCCACCACCACTCCGGACCGGTTGTGCCCCGCGACGGCTCCGCTGGTCGCCTCCCGGCTGGGACTGGGCACGATCTCGGCCTTCGACGTGGTCGCCGTCTGCACGGGCTTCGTGTACGCGCTGGCCACGGCGGCGGGGCTGATCGCGACCAGCACGGCGGACCGGGTGCTCGTCGTGGGCGCCGACACCTTCTCGACCATCATCGACCCCGGCGACCGCTCCACCAGGGCGATCTTCGGGGACGGCGCGGGGGCCGTGGTGCTGCGAGCGGGTGAGGCCGGGGAGGACGGCGCCCTGGGCCCGTTCGACCTGGGCAGCGACGGCACGGGCAGCGACCTGATCATGATCCCGTCGGGCGGGTCGCGCGATCCGCGGCGCGGCGCAGAGGGCGGTGTCGCGGCCGGCGACGGCGGGGCGGACGGGGCCGACCGCTACTTCCGGATGTACGGCAAGGCGGTCTTCCGCAACGCGGTGGAGCACATGGTCGCCTCCGCCGAATCGGTGCTGGAGCGCTCGGGCTGGGCGGACGCCGGACCGGACCTGCTGGTGGCGCACCAGGCGAACCTGCGCATCATGCACGCCGTCGCGGACCGCCTGGGCGTGCCCCGGGACCGGTGCGCGGTCAACCTCGACCGGGTGGGCAACACCGCGGCGGCGTCCATCCCCCTGGCCCTGGCCGACGCCTCGGCGGACGGGTCGCTGCGGCCGGGCGACCGGATCGTGATGACCGCGTTCGGCGGGGGGCTTGCCTGGGGCTCGTGCACCATGCGCTGGCCCGCCGTCGTACCGGTGTGATCCCGAAGCCCCGAGAGTCGAACAGCGAGAGCCGAAGCCACGACCGCACAACCCACACGATTCACAACGAGGAGCCCGTGATGAGCGACGTCTACAACCACCTGGTGCAGCTGATGACGGCGGAGTTCGGCTTCGAGGCCGACGAGATCAAGCCGGACGACACCTTCAACGAGCTCGAACTCGACTCGCTCGCCCTGGTGGAGCTGGCCATGGCCGCCTCCGCCGACCTCGGGGTCGCGATCGGGGACGAGGACCTCAGCCCGGACGACACGGTGGAGCGGGCCGCCAAGCTGATCGAGGGCAAGCTCGCCGAGGTGAAGGGCGTGAACGCCTGATGGACCGCGACCACAGCCCGTTCCACGCCGCGGTCACCGGGGTCGGACTGGTCACCTCGGCCGGGATCGGGGTGCCGACCGCCTGGGAGCGCGTCAGGGCCGGGGCGGGCACGGCGGCGACCGGGGTGCCCGCCCTTCAAGGCACCCCGGCCGACTTCGGGTGCATGGTCGCCGACTTCGACGCGGCGAAGGCCGTCGGGCGCAAGAAGGCCTGGCGGCTCGACCGCAGCAGCCAGTTCGCCGTCGCCGCGGCCGCGGAGGCGCTGGCCGACTCGGGCCTCGACCCGTCCACCTGGGACGGCGCCCGGATCGGGGTCGTGCTCGGCAACGGCATCGGCGGCGCGGCGACCTGGGAGAAACAGCACAACACGCTGCGGGACGAGGGACCGCAGCGTGTCTCGGCCCTGCTGATCCCGATGCTGTCGGTGAACATGTCGGCCGGCTATGTCGCGATGGAGTGCGGTGCCCAGGGCCCGAACTTCGTCACGGCGACGGCCTGCGCCTCGGGGACCACCGCGGTGGGTATGGCCCGTGAGCTGCTGCGCAGCGGGCTGTGCGACGTGGTGATCACCGGGGGGACCGAGGCGTGCCTGGTGCCGTCGATCGTCTCCGGGTTCAGCCAGATGGGAGCGCTGTCGCAGCGGCGTGACGACCCGGCGGCGGCCTCGCGGCCGTTCGATGTGGACCGCGACGGCTTCGTTCCGGGCGAGGGGGCCGCCGTCCTCGTCCTGGAACGGGTCGAGCACGCCAGGGCCCGCGGCGCTCATGTGCGCGCCCTGGTCAGCGGCTACGGCGCTTCGGCCGACGCGCACCACGCCACGGCTCCCGAACCGGACGGCAGGGGAGCGGAGTTGGCCGTGCGGTCGGCTCTGCGTGACGCCGGCCTCGCCCCGGACGCGGTGGACCATGTCAACGCGCACGGCACATCGACGCCGTTGAACGACGCCTCGGAGGCCCGGATGATCCGCCGGGTGCTCGGGGATCGCCCCGCGGTAACGTCCGTCAAGGGCGTGGTGGGCCACGCGCTCGGCGCGGCCGGGGCCATCGAGGCGGTGGTCACGGCGCTCACCGTCGAGCACGCGTTCATCCCCCCGACGGCGAACCTGGAGAGCCAGGACCCGGAGGTGGAGCTGGACGTGGTGGCCAAGGCGGGCCGGGAGACCCCGGTCGAGGTCGCGGTGAGCAACTCGTTCGGCTTCGGTGGGCAGAACGCCGTGCTGGTGCTCACCCGGGCCTGAACGACAGCCCGGCGACAGCCTGCCGGTGCGGCGGCCCGGGGACGAACAGCCGGGACGGGCGGCCGGGGACGAACGGCTGGGGACGAACGGCCGGGACCGTACGAGGGGAGGCGCGCGGACGTGGAACGCGAGTGGACGGCGGAGGAGTCGATCGTCGTCGGGGCTTCGGCCGAGCGGGTCTACCGGGCCGTCGCCGACGTCGAGCGGATGGGCAGATGGAGCCCGGAGTGCAGGGCCGTGTGGGTGCCTCGGCCGCCGGTCCGCTGCGGCACCCGCTTCCTGGGCCTGAACCGCAAGGGGCCCTGGGTGTGGGTCACCGAGTGCCGTGTCCAGCAGGCCGATCCGGGGCGCGGGTTCGCGTTCCGGGTCACCACGTTCGGCCTCCCGGTGGCGCTGTGGGGCTACCGGTTCGAACCCGAGGCGGGGGGCACCCGCGTCACCGAGTACTGGCAGGACCTGCGCACCGGGCGGCTGTCGGGCCTGACCGAACTGCTCGGACGGGCCTTCACCGGTACCCGCCCGGCCGACCGGCACCGGGTCAACCGGGCCGGGATGCGGACCACCCTCGAGCGGCTGAAGCGGGCCCTGGAGGCCTGAGCGGTACACACGCGCACGGCTGGTGCCCCCGTCTTCCCGACGGGGGCACCAGCCGTGTCGCCGTCCACCGCACTACCTCCCGCTGCCGCTCACCGGAGCGCCGTCTACAGGCTCAGTACGCCCCGCAGCACATCCGTCAACTCGTCGGCGGACAGCTCTCCCAGGCGCCCGAGGATCCTCGCGGTCTCCTCGTCGACGCCCGTGCCGATGAGCTTGTGGCGCGCCAGCTCGGCGTGCGCGCTCCAGGACGGCGATCCCACCGCCCCCGTTCCGGCGTCCAGTTCGCAGGACTCCTCGCGGCCGTCCCGCATCCTGACCACGACCCGGCAGCCCAGCTTCTTCGTGGCGTGCTCGAAGGTCTCACTGGGCGGGCCGAGTTCGGCGATCAGCTCCTCCATCGGCACACCCGGAAGCTCGGTCACCCAGTCCAGCGCCCGCTTGCCCGCCTGCCGCAGTGCCTCGCCCACCGGGGCGGTGGCCTTCATGACCTCCCGGCTGAGCTCCTCGTCGTAGTGGAGTTCGACCCGGTAGGCCAGCTCCCAGCGGCGGGGGTCGTGGACAAACGGCGGGGCGAGGTCGGCCACGGTGAGGCCGCCGGTGAGCAGGGCGGTGGCCACGTTGTACCCGGCGCTCATGTTCAGCGCCGGAAGCGCGGAGTCCCCGGCCTCGAGATAGCGCTCGGCGTGACGGCTCATCACCATCGTGGTCTGCGGGGCATGGACGTCGACCGAGGCGATGTCCTGCGGCCCCGACGGGCGCAGCCTGCGGTGCAGTTCGGCCGCGCACTCCACCGGCGCGTCCAGATGGACTCCCACCGGCAGCACCTTGAACGAGATGGTCTCGGTGTGCCATCGCCGCCCCAGAGCGGCGACCACCGCCTCGGGTATCGGCGCCCCGGCGAAGCCGGCCAGCAGCCCGTCGGGGTGCTCGAGCAGGTCGTCCCGCCCGGTGATCCCGGCCAGGGCTGCGTCGCAGGCGTCCAGCGCCGTGCGGACAGGTCCGGCCGCGGAGAGCACCTTGGCATTGCTGCCGAGGGCCGCGGGGCGAAGGGAGCGCGGGGGCGCGGCGAGCGCCACGCCCCACGCGTTGAGCAGGGTCCCCGCGTCGGCTCCCGCTCCGTGCAGCCGGGCGGCGGCCGAGGCCACGATGTGGGTGTGGCCGGCCCACTGGCCCCGGAACGGACCGAGGGTGGCCGCCGCCGTGACACGCGAGGCGCACTCGTTGGCCGCCGTGACCGCGGTCAGCATCCGGCGCCCGTCCAGCCGCTGTGCCTCCTGGTGGGCCAGCGGCACCCCTACGGCTGCGTGCGAGACATGCCCGGCGTACAGGGTGTCCTCGTAGTACAGGCACGAGGACAGGGCGGCCAGCAGGTAGGCGCCACGGTGCGGGTCGCCCGCGGAGAGCGGCCCGAACGCGGAGATGAGCTTGCGGCCCATCGGATGGCCGGCCGACGCCCTGATGGTGGCGATGTGCGAGACGACCTGACTGGTGGCGACCTCGAGCACCCTGCCGGGGATGTCCTCGTGGCGCAGCCCCGCGGTCCAGTCCGCGAGGGTGCGGGCGAGCGGCGGGGACGGCCGACCGCCGTCCCCCTCCGCCTCCGGAGCGGCGGGCCGGATGGCACTCACTCCGCGGCGCCGGCTGCTATCGCGTCGTCGACCTCCGCCACCCGGTCGGCGAGCTCCTGCTGCTCGCGAAGCCGCTCCGCTTCCCGCTCCCTGTCCAGCAGTTCGGCCTGTGCCTCGTCGGAGGCCATGAGCTTGACCAGGTCGCTGTTGGCCATGTCGAGCACACCCATGTCGGCGTAGGCCTTCTTCACGGCCGGGCCCCACAGGCCGATGTCCTTGACGCAGGGCACGATTCGGGTGAACAGCAGGGAGCGGAAGGCCCGCATGCGCGGTCCCTTGTTCATGTACTCCATGCACTCGTCCATGTCGTAGCCGAGGTTCTCCCACACCTCCTGCATGCGGAAGCGGTCGCGCATGAGGTAGCAGCCCTCGACGACGAACTCCTCGCGCTCGGCGATCTCCTTGGAGGTCAGCTGGGCGTAGTAGTCGCGCAGCGCGAGCCGTCCGAAGGCCACGTGCCGGGCCTCGTCCTGCATCACGTACGCCAGGATCTGCTTGGGCAGCGGCTTGTCGGTCTTGTCCCGCAGGATGCCGAACGCCGCCAGCGCCAGGCCCTCGATGAGCACCTGCATGCCCAGGTACGGCATGTCCCAGCGCGAGTCGTTCAGCGCGTCGCCGAGCAGCGCCTGGAGGTTGGGGTTGATCCGGTACTGCATCCCGATCTTCTCGTCCAGGAAACGGGAGAAGATCTCGGCGTGCCGTGCCTCGTCCATGACCTGGGTGGCCGCGTAGAACTTGGAGTCCAGGTCGGGCACGGACTGCACGATCCGCGCGGAGGTGATCATCGCCCCCTGCTCGCCGTGCAGGAACTGGCTGAACTCCCAGGAGGCCATGTGCCGGCGCATCTCCTGGCGTTCACGCTGGTTGAGCTTGTTGTACTGGTTGGAGCCGTACAGGGCGAGGGTGTTCTCAGGGGTGCCCAGCGCGTCGAAGGGGTCGACCTCGATGTCCCAGTCGATACGGGTGGTGCTGTCCCACTGCTTGTCCTTGCCCTTCTGGTACAGGCTCAGCAGACGGTCCCGGCCGTTGCCGTACTCCCAGGTGAAGTAGTTGTCTCCGGCGCTGGGAAAGGTCCAGTTGGTGCCTGTGCCGGCGGCGGCGCTGTTGTCCACGCGCTCCATGGCATGCCCTCCTTGTCAGGTGATCCGGTCACCCTCCCGGGCGTCACGTCCTTTCCGGCGGAGCGAGAACGGGGAGGATGCCAGGGGTTGCGGCGACGGTGTAGCGCTGCCGGGGCTCGGTCTGCGCCTCGCCGTCGTACTCGAAGGTCAAAGGGTTGCCGTCGGTGCGCTCGAAGACGAACCGGCTGCCGCGCTCGTAGACGACCTCGGGCCGGCCGACGTGCTGTCCGTCCCGGGTCAGTCCGGGCAGTTCACGCGGGTCGATACCGCCGGTGATGACGCAGATGTCCAGCAGGCCGTCGTCGAGGACGGAGTGCGGCAGGACCTTGAAGCGGCCGGCGCGGTAGCGGCCGCCCCCGACGTTGGCCAGGACCACGGGGCCGTCGTGCACCACCTTGCCGTCGACGCTGATCCTGCCCGGGTAGGGCGTGAAGTCCGCCAGGACCTGGGCGACCGCCTGCTGGTAGCGGTCGCGGCCCTGTACCTCGCTCAGGCCCGCGGCCACCACGAGAGCGTCCGCGACGAGCCCCGACGCGGCGCCGAGCAGGGCGTAGGCGTCGGTCTCGTGGATGTAGGCCATGTCGACGTGCCGGATGTGGGGCCGGTCGCCGGACAGCGCCGTGTCCAGGGCCTCCTGCCACGGCCGGTCCGACCAGACCTCGCGGTAGAAGGAGTTTCCGGTTCCGGCGGGGATGTTGACCAGTGCCGGGCGGGGGCTGCCGGGCCGGTCGAGCGCGGCGCGGGCGAGACCGCCCGCGACCTCGCGGGTCGTGCCGTCGCCGCCCATGGCGATCACCACGTCCGTGCCCTCGACGAAGGCCTTCGCGGCGAGCTCCTCGGCGTGCCCCCGGTATTCGGTGCGCACCACCGTGAGATCGGTGACCCGGCTGCCGCAGTGGTGCGCCACCGCGTCGATGAGTTCCGCGCTCCGCGCCCCGGCCAGGGGGTTGGCGATGAGCAGTCCGGCACCGGCCCAGTGGCCTTCGGGCATCGTGGTTCTCCCTGCCTTTTGTGGGGGACCGACTCCTGGTGCGGGTCGACCCGCGGCCGGGGCCGCGGGTCGACTGGTTGCGGAGAGAGCAGGATTCGAACCTACGAGGGCCAAAAGACCCAGACCGGGATTGCTCCCGGTCCCCGTTGGGCCGCTACGGGAACCTCTCCTCAGCGGAGAGAGCAGGATTCGAACCTGCGAAGGCCGTAAGACCTGGACCGGGATTGCTCCCGGTCCCCGTTGGGCCGCTACGGGAATCTCTCCTTGCGAAGTCCGTTCCGGGGCTGGTGGCGTGGGGTTCTCGGCTGTGCCCCAGTCCCGTCTCGGGCTTGCGTGTCCCACTGTGGCAGAGCGGCCTGAAACCACTCTGAGATCACCGCTTCAGCGGCGCTTCCGCGAAGGGCGCCCTGGTGGACAACGGCGAGGAGCCCGCCCCCTTGCGGGGGACGGGCTCCTCGGTCCTTCGCGGTGCTCAGCGGCGTTGTCCGTGGTGCTCAGAGGCGCTCGGCCGTGATCAGGCCCATGAAGTCGTCGTCGCTGCAGTACGGGTCGTCGCCGCCGTAGCGCCGCACCAGGTCGGTGACCCTGGCCCGGTCGACGGTCCGGTAGCCGGCCCGCTCCGCCGCCTCGGAGGCGGTCTGCGGCGTGAGGCCGTTGATGTAGGGCTCACCCTGGGCGCCCACCTTGCGGGCCATCTCCAGCGCCCCCTCGTACGGGGTGGTGCCGTCAACCACCGCCTCGTCCATGTAGTCGAAGACGAGCAGGCTGCCCGGCGCGGAGCCGCCGGCCAGGTCCTCGAGGGTGCGCTGGAACGACTCGGCGCGAAGGAAGAACGAGACCCCGAGCCAGCCGACGACGCTGCGCTGCGAAGCGTCGTAACCGGCGGCCGCCAGCTCGTCGTTGAGGGAGCTGCCCGCCTCGAAGTCGACGGGCACATAGGTCACCGACGGCGTCTCGGCGCCCGCGCGGCCGAGCAGTTCGACCTTGGCCTTCTGGGTGGAGGGGTGGTCCACCTCGAAGAACCGCACACCGTCGAGGTCCGGGTTGCGCAGGGCGGTGCTGTCGTATCCGGCGCCGAGGAGCACCACCTGACGCACGCCGTCGGCGACCGCGCGGTGCAGCACATCCTCGAAGTACCGCTGGCGCAGCAGGATCTCGGCCAGGAAGCCTCCGTGCGCCCCGTCCAGCGCCCTCAGCCGGGTCATCGCCTCTTCGGCGGTCGCGGGCGGCGGCGGATCGGTGACGAACAGATGGGCGAACCGGTCGTCGAGGAGACGGCGCCCGGGTTCGACGACGGCGTCCGCCGCCCGGGCCCGTGCGGTCAGATGGGCCGTATCACTGGCGAGTCCCTCGTGCATCCGGGTGGACTGAAACGGTGTCGACACAGCGTTCCCTTCGGTAGTGGCCCGGGGCCTGCGGCCGCCGAAGACGGCGGTCGACTTAACTACGGGCGCGGACCCGGCAACCCTCAGCTTCGGTGCGCCCGGATTTTCCCGAAGATCCTGCGAGGGTCGCGGCGCTCTCGGCCGTAACCGATTCGGAGGCCGCGGCGAGCGCCACGGCCAGGCGTCCCGTCCGGAGGAGGCTCGATGACGCTCACCGAGGAACTGGCGGCATGGGCGAGAGACACGACCGCGAGCGACATCCCCAGTGATGTCATGGAGATCGCCAGGAACCAGATCCTTTCGCACCTCGCCGCTCTGCGGGCCGGGGCCGCCCATCCGCTGGGCAGGAAGCTCGTCAAGGGCTTCGGGGCGCCGCTCCAGGACGACCCGCGGCAGGCCGCGTTCGTCCTCGCGGGTCTGGGCTCGTGGCTGCACTTCGACGACACCGCGTTCGCGGGGCATCTGTCGAACTCCACGGTGACCGTCCCCATGGCCTACGCGCGCACCCAGCGGCTCGACGGCATCGGACTGCTGACCTCGGTCGTGGTGGCCAACGAGTGCGCGGCGCGCATCACCGCGGCCACGACCCTCGGTCCGTTCCGGGGGCAGAGCGCCACCTTCACCCATGTGACGGGGGCGATAGCCGGGCGGCTGCGCGGCGAGGACGTTCCGGCCGAGCGGTGGGTCGACGCCCTCGGCCTCGGCTTCGGCCTGCCGCCGCGCACCGTGCCTGTCGGCTTCCTCGGCGGCGACGCCAAGGTGTTCAGCGCCTCGACACCCGTGCGGGTGGGCCTTGACGCGTGCGACGCGGCGGAGGCGGGGATGTACGGCAGCCGCGACATCCTGGAGCACCAGGAGGGGTTCTTCTCCCGCTTCTCCACCACACCGCTGCCCGAGGCGGTGGTGGCCGGGCTCGGCGAGCGCTGGCACACGCACACGATGTCGTTCAAGGTCCACCCCGGTGGGCCGGGCATGGACTCCGCCATCGACATCGCCCTGCGGCTGCACCGCGAGCTCGGGCCGATCCGCCCCGAGGACGTGGAGGAGCTGACCGTCGACACCTCGCTCTACACGGCGCTGGTCAACCGGCGGGCGGGGATGTACCTGCGGGGGCCGGACTCCCCCGTGAGCGCCCTGGTGTTCTCGCTCGGCTACACCCTGGCCACCTCCCTGCTGTACGGCCGTCTGACCAACGACGACTTCTCCCCCGAGGGCCTGGCCGACGCCGACCGCTGGGCGCTGGCGGACAAGTTGCGGGTCAACCTCGACGAGGAGATGACGCGGGACGTCTTCCGCTGCGAGGTCCCGTTCGGCGAGGCCCTGCGCCAGGCCGGGCCGCGCGGGACCGGCTGGCTGCGGGACTTCGGGTCGCAGTGGAAGGACGACGGCCAGTGGCTGGTCGACCTGGTGGGCGACCCCGATCCGCCGAGCAAGGACTTCACCTCGGCCCGCAAGGTCACCGGGGCACGGGTGAGGCTTCGTCTGGCCGACGGCCGCACCGTGACCCGCGAGCTGAGTGTGCCCGTGGGCGCGATCGGCTCGGTCGGCGGCCCGCCCATCGGTGAGCTGGTGCGGGAGAAGTTCCTCGGCACGGGCGGCTCGGCGGAGGTGGCCGACGCCGTCGACGACCTCGAGCGGGCCAC
The DNA here is from genome assembly GCF_014646055.1 of Wenjunlia tyrosinilytica. Taxonomy (GTDB): domain Bacteria; phylum Actinomycetota; class Actinomycetes; order Streptomycetales; family Streptomycetaceae; genus Wenjunlia; species Wenjunlia tyrosinilytica. The sequence goes on along the minus strand of NZ_BMMS01000015.1, from coordinate 52,433 downwards.
CCCCGACGACGTCACCCGCCTGCTGCGGGCGGCGCTGGGCTGAGACGCGGTGGCGTGGGCGGAGCCCGTTGAGGTGGGCGGGGCCCGTTGAGGTGGGCGGAGCCCGTTGAGGTGGCCAGGGCCCGTGTCGTGGCCGGGGCCGCGTCAGCTCGCCAGGCTGTCGCCGTACCAGCGGCGCAGCCTGGCCCTGGCCCGGGTGAACGCGCCCTCCGCGGCCTTGGTCGATATGCCGAGGCTGCGGGCGGCCTCACGGGTGCTGACACCGTTGACCCGGGCGAGGATCACCTGGCGCTCCCTGCCGTCCAGCCTCCCCACCTGCTCGAGCACCCATGCTCCCTCGGAGGCCGCGCAGACCGTCTCCTCGGGACCCGCGGCCGTCTCGCTCAGGTGGATCCGCAGCAGGAGCCTGCGGTGCTGCTCGCCCCGGCGGTAGAAGTCCGTGCACAGCCGGAGGGTGACGGAGGTGAGGAAGGGGCCGACCCGGCTCTCGTCGAGGCCGCTGAACGTCGCGGCCCTCAGCAGCGCCTCCTGGACGCAGTCCTCGACGTCCTGACGGCACAGAAGGCGTGAGCCGGCGAGCCGGTGCAGCCGTTCGCGGTGGGAGAGCAGCAGCTCCCAGCGCGCCGCGGCGACGGACGCGCCGGGGTGGCCGCTCGGGCGGCCTCCGCTCCCCGGTTCGGCCAGGGTTGACGCTGTGTCGTTGCTGGGCACGGGACCTCCGCTCAGTCGGACCACCGATGGGGACTTGGCGCCACACATCGTGGAAGCGGCCTGCCGCCGCCGACTGGACCGGGACTCGAGGCACCGTGCGGACACGCCGCGACCCGCTGCCCGGTGCCGACCGGGAGCGGGTCGCGGCGGGGTTGCCCGGCCGGTGTCTAGCCGACGCGCTCGATCCGTGCCTTGCGGATGAGGAACTTGCCGGGCTCGCGCACCTGCTCGAAGGCCGCGTTGTTCAGCAGCGCGCAGCTGCCGGAGGCCGAAGTGACGGAGACGGTGGTCGACTTGTTGTTGTCCAGGTTGGTCACCTTGAGCTTGGTGCCGACCGGGAACTGGTTGCTGGAGGCGGCGGGTGCCCCGCCCTCGCCCGAGAGGGTCACGGTCGAGCCGGCGCAGACGACCTCGCCGACCTTGCCCTGGCCGTCGTTCACGCCGCCCTGGCCGTTGCTGCCGCCGTCGTCGCCGCTGTCGCCGGTGCCGGGGGGCGCGGACGAGGCGGGGGGCGGCGCCGGGTCGGCGGACGCGGGTGGAGCGGGCTGACCACCGGCGTCGGCGCCGCCGGCGCAGCCTGACTCCTTCTGCTGGACCTGGATCTGACGGATGACCGCTTCACGGTTGGCGATGCGCGCAGCCGAGTTGGCGTCCGGGTTCGCCCGCTGGTCGGAGATGAAGCGCTGGTTGTTGTTGAGGGCTGCGGCCAGGCCGTCGCAGGTCACGGACGCCTGGCTGGTACCCGTGGTCGCGATGGCGACACCTCCGACCATGGCGGCGGCGCCGACAAGCATGATGATCTTCTGCTTCCCGCTGACCGTTCTCTTTCGCGTCACTCGGCGTCTCCTGTCGTCGTTCCTGGACCGCGGTCGGGTTCGATCCGCGTGGCCTGGAGTACGTCGGGGAAGCGGATCCTTCTCAATGGCGTGACCACATCAATGAAATCCGGCCTGCGGGCGCCACCGCGCCGTGTGACGCTCACGCGCGCCGACGCCGCAGGCCACCGCGGTCTTTCCGGCCATGGGGGACGCGGGGCGGTGACGTGCGAGGGCCGACCCATTCCCCTCCTCGGCGCTCTCGGAGGCGGATCCACCGGACGCGGGAGTGCTGCGGGAGGTGATCCGGGGGCTGCGGATGGTGTGGAACGGCGGTCGGGGGGCGGGGTGGGGGCGCGGGGCGGGGCGGGCACCTCCGGGGCATCCCACATAGTAAAATGCCATTCTCGAAATATGGGACCAGAGCTTAGGCTGGCGACTGCCGAGACCGCCCGCAGAGAAGGGCCCGCCCATGCCCGAAGACGCCGTCTACACCCATGGTTTCCACGCCAGTGTGCTGCGCTCGCACACCTGGCGGACCGCGGAGAACTCCGCCGCCCATCTGCTCCCGCGTCTGACCGCCGGAGCCGCACTGCTCGACGTCGGCTGCGGCCCGGGGACGATCACGGCCGATCTGGCGGAGCGGGTGGCCCCCGGCCGTGTGACGGCGGCGGACGCGTCCCCCGAGGTCCTGGAGCACGCCCGGCGGACAGTGGCCGAACGCGGGCTGGGGAATGTGGACTTCGCCGAGGTGGACGTCCATGAACTGGACTTCGCCGACGGCACGTTCGACGTCGTGCACGCACACCAGGTGCTCCAGCACGTCACCGACCCGGTGAAGGCGCTGCGCGAGATGCGCCGGGTGTGCCGGCCGGGCGGAGTGGTCGCGGTCCGCGACTCGGACTACCGGGCCATGACCTGGTACCCGCGGGTCCCCGCGCTCGCGCCCTGGCCGGACCTCTACGACCGTGTGGCCCGCGCCAACGGCGGCGAGCCCGACGCCGGCCGCCGACTGCTGTCCTGGGCCCGCGCGGCGGGCTTCACCGACATCACCCCCAGCGCCTCCGTCTGGTGCTTCGCCACCCCCGAGGACCGCGCCTGGTGGAGCGGCCTGTGGGCGGAACGCCTGACGACGTCGGAGTTCGCCCGCCACGCCGTGGAGGGCGGCCACGCCTCGAAGGAGACCCTGCTGGAGATCGCCGACGGCTGGCGGGCGTGGGGCGCGTCGGAAGACGGCTGGTTCACCGTCCTGCACGGCGAAATCCTCTGCCGCGCCTGACCGGCGGGCCCGCCGAGAACCCACGGCATACGAGCGACGGTGATCCCCTCCGCCGTCTACCGCTGCCTGCTCCTCGGGCACCGCGGATTCCGGCAGGGGCCCGGCGCCCACTCGGGGACGAACGCGCCCAGCACCTTCCGGCGGCCGACGACGACCTCCCGGACCCGGTGCCCGCACTTCGGGCAGGCGCCCGCGATGCGTGACCAAGGAAGGGTCTCCTGCCTGGTGGCCATGGTCCGACCGTACAGCGGCGGCCACGGAGCCGCCAGGCAGGCCCTAGGAGCGGTGCGGTTCGATCACGGTGACCCCGCAGCCGGCCTCCGTCCCCATGGCGACCAGGGCGGCCGGTACCTCGTCGAGACCGATGGTCTCGGTGATCAGCGGATCCGGCCGGACGGCGCCGCTCGCGACCATCCGCATCATGGGCCCGTAGTCATGGGCGGCCGCCGTGCGCGGCGCGGCGCTGCCCCGCAGCGCCGGCAGCCTTGCGGCATCAGGGGGATCAGGGGGATCGGGAGGATCGGGAGGATCGGGAGGATCGGGCGCCGAAGGGATCGGGCGCCGAAGGGATCGGGCGCCGAAGGGATCGGGCGCCGAAGGGATCGGGCGCCGAAGGGATCGGGCGCCAGGGGATCATGGGGGCGGAAACGAGTCTGAGTCGCAGTTCAAGGCGTGACAACCATCACGCCCTGAGCTGCGACTACCCCCGTTGACTCGGCGGCCCCCCGGTGTGCACCCGGCAACCGCCTTCGTTACCTGATCCTCTGACACTCGGGGAGGGCTTGTCAAGTATACTTTCACCGTCCCGACAACTCTGGTCTCCGGTATCTCCCCGCGGGAAGAACGGCTTCCCCATCCCGCTCTTGCGGGCACTCGATTGCCGCTGCCACAGTTGGACGCAAGATCACAGGGGTACGGATGCCAGGCACTGCACTCCGGAAGAGAGCGACCGTCGAATGAGCATTGGCAGCAGCGCCGAGGAGCGTGCTCAGCGCGTCGCCCGGCGCCTGCGGACGCTGTTCACGGACATCCATCCCCATGGCCGCGGCCCGTGGACACACCAGGAGGCGGCCGAGGCCTGCGGCGTGCCCGTGGAGGAGATCGAGCGGCTGTCCGTCGGCCTCCCGCTCGACGGCGACGGATTCGCCACCCGGCTCGACCGGCTGTTCCTGCGCACCTCACCCGCCACCGGCAAGCCGTACTCCAACCGCGAAGCCGGCGCCGCCGTCGGCAGGTCGGCCCCGTACATCGGCGGCCTGCGCTCGGGCGCGGGTGAGCCCGAGGAGTCCGTCGTCCCCGAACTCGCCCGGTTCTTCGGGGTCTCGGCCGCCTACCTGCTCGGCGGCCCGATCGGGCCCCTGGCGCAGCACTTCCGTGTCCGGCCCGCCTTTCTGACCGAGGACGACGACGCGCCGGACGTGCGCGCGTGGCAGCGCATGGCCCGCCGCCTGCGGCTGCTGTTCGCGGACATCTACCCGGCGGGGCGGGGGCCCTGGACGCATCTGGAGGTCGCCGAGGCCTGCGGTGTCCCCGTCGAGGACGTCCGGCGCCTGTGCGCGGGCGCGCCTTTGGAGCTCGAAGGGGGAGCCTTCGCGGCGCGTTTGGACCAGTTGTGCCTGCGCACCTCACCCGCCACCGGCAAGCCGTACTCCAACCGCGAGGTCGGCGCGGCCGTGGGCAAGTCGGGCCAGTACATGGGCAATCTCCGCGCCGGGGTGAACGAGCCGGGTCTGCCCGTCGCCTCCGAACTCGCCGCCTTCTTCGGTGTCTCGGTCTCGTACTTCGTGCACGGCCCGATCAAGCTCGTGGCCCAGCACTTCCGGGTCGCCGAGGTGTATCTGACCGCGGACGACGATTCACCGGCCGTGCGGGAGATCGAGGACTCCCTGCGAACGCTGATCGCCCTTCGGGACGAACGCGTCCAGCGGGTGGTCGGCCGCGTCCTCAACAAGCGCTGGCCAAGGTAGCGGGCCCGGCAACCGCCCCCCGGGCAGCGGGGGATCCTCGCCGCTCGGCGCCCGGAGGGCGTGGAACGGCGAGGAGGGCCGGGCTCACGGCCGGTGGGCTCACGGGAGGCGGGGCCGCGGGAGGCGGGGCCGCGGAATGTCCGTCGGCCCGACTACGATCTCGGTTGGAGGATCTCAGTCGCCGCCACTACTGTCGACGCGCGCTGAAAGGGGAGGGGACCAATGGGCATCAGCAGCGACCGTCGCCGTGCCCGCAAATTCATTCGCGACAGGCTGTCACTCCCCCAGGGTCCCCTCGCGCTCGAGGACCTCATCGACGCGGTCGCGGCATCGCGCGGCGGCAAGCCCATCGAGGTCGTCCACCGCAAGCTCGCTCCCAGGGTCACCGGATTCTGCGCGGTGCAGCCGGACCGCGATGTGATCGTCGTGGACGCCACCGCGCCCAAGTTCCTGCAGATCGTCATCACCTGCCACGAGCTGTTCCACCTCCTGCACGACGACGCTCCGGCCGAGGACAGCCCCATCGACGAGGAGACCGCCCGTGCGCTCATGCCCGGGATCGGGCAGGACATGGTGGAGCTCGTCCTGCTCGGCCGCTGCCTCGACGGCGAGGAGGCAGCCGACCCGGTGGAGCACCTCGCGGAGATCGGAGGCACGGAGCTGATGCAGATGCTCGACCTCACCCCCGGCGAAGCGGCGACGGGTGCCTACACATCGGCTCTGGAGAACCGGAGGCCCGGTGTCTGAGGGCGCGGCCAACATCACGTACCTCATCGTCGTCCTCATCGGCGCGTCCAGCGCGTCGATCAAGGTCTCCGCCCTGCGGCGCGGTTTCACCGAGTCGCTGGTGATGATGATCTCGTGCCACATCGCCGGGCTGCTGGCGTTCCTGACCGCGTCGCCGCTGGTCTACCGCGCGATCGGTGAGCTCTCCGGCCGTACGGGCCTGGCGTCGCTGGTGGTCTACTCGTTCATCGTCCTGTTCGGTGCCCACGCCCATATGCTGGCGATCATCTGGGCCGCCGAGGTCAAGCAGATACCAGCGCCCCGAGGGCGCATCATCGGTCATGTGGCCGTGTACGCGGCGATCCTGGCGGCGATGGCGGCCACGTTCCTCCACGCGGGCGTCACCGGTCCCGAGCACCCCCTGACGTTCAATGTCTCCCAGGCGGGCGACCCCGAAGTGGTCGTCTTCCTGGCGGTCTTCATGGCGGGGCTGTCGTACTCGATGCTGTCGGCGGCATGGGAGTGCCGTCAGGGCGCCCGCACGCAGAACGAGCGGCTGCGCAAGGGGCTGCGGCACATCAGCACCGCGTCGCTGTTCATCTTCGGCTATGTCGTCTTCGCGGGGCCCTCGCTGGCCGCCGCGGCGGCCGGACACCACGAGTGGGACAAGCTGTCCGACCTCGGAGCGCTGTCGGGCACCATCGGGGCGTTCATCCTCAACTGGGGCTTCTCCGGTCCCGTCGTCCAGGTGTGGTGGCGGGACCGCCGCGACTACCGCCGCCTGCGCGGGCTGTGGGAGACCGCCGTCGACGGCTCGGGCCGCAGTGTCGCGTTGGCGCCGCCCAGCCGCATGGTCGAGCGGTGGTCCCTGCTCAGCGCCGGGGCATGGCTTCTCGTCAGACGGCTGGCGGACATCTGCGACGCGGAGCGCTCGCTGTCGCCGTGGATGGACCCGCGGCTGGCCGAGGCGGTCGAGGAGGCCGGTGCCCGGGAGCGGTTGAAGGCCGAGCAGGTCCGCGCTCTCGCGTCCGCGGCGATGCTCCTCGACGCCGTGGACCGCAGGAAGCGCGGCGAGCCGCCGTCCTACGAGCCCGTCTCCCGCCCCGAGGACGTCGGTCCCGAGCGGGAGCGCGCCCACCTCGTCAGGGTGGCCCGGTGCCTGGACCACCCCTTGGTGCTCGCGGCGGTCGAGCGCCGTCTCACCACCGCGCCCGCGACGTGAGGGTCCTGGCCGCGACCCGCCAGACCGTGCCCGGCCGGGTGAACAGGCGAGGATGCTCCCGCATATTGATCACATCGAGGAAGCGCCGGTTGAGTTCGGTGTCCGTGATCGACGCGGCGAGCAGGCGGCTGCCGTACCAGGAGGCCACGCGGTAGCCGGGAGGGTAGGGGCCGGACACATGCGGCTGGGCGAGGTCGCTGAGCGTGGAGAGCTGCCAGGCCGCGTCCACCACGACCCGCAGCCGTTTGAAGTACCCCCAGGCGGGCTCGTCCAGCGGTGCCCCCGAGCGCAGGAAGGCCGACAGGCAGGACGCGTGCAGTGACGCCGATGCCATGCCCTGGCCGTAGACCGGGTTGAACGAGGCCACGGCGTCCCCCGCCGCCGCCAGGCCGGCCGGGAAGCGGCGCAGATCCCAGAAGTGCCGCCGACGGCTGTCGGGCACCCGGTGGACGGCGACGTCCCCGAGCATCTCGCACCGGGTGACCATCTCCCGCAGCGCCGCTGCCCGCACCCGGGCACACCGGGCGACGAACTCCTCGGGGTCCTTGGTGGGCCGCCGGTCGGCGTAGGCGACCAGGACCGCCATCCACCGGCCGCCCTCGACCTCCGCCATGGCCCCGGCGTCCAGTTGGGGCTGTCCGGGCGCCGGCGGGCTCTCCACGGAATGCGCCACCGACACATCCGGCAGTTCCTCACCCCGCCGGAACAGCGCCGTGGCGTAGCCCAGGTCGATGTGCATGCGCTCCAGCGGCGGCGGTTGCCAGCCCGCCTTGTCCAGCCAGGCGCCGAGGCGGCTCGAGCGCCCCGTGGCGTCCACGACGAAGTCGGCCGTCAGGCACTCCCGGCCGGAGCCGCCGTCCCAATCGGCGCCGTCACCGACGGGGAGGTAGCGCACCCCGCTGACACGCCGTCCGGTGAACCTCAGACCCTCCGCGCGCCCGCGCACGAGGCGGACATTGCGCAGGGCGAGCACCCGGCGCCGGATACGGGCCTCCAGGAACGGGCGGGTCGCACCGATCAGCTCATGGCCGGGAACGACGACCTTGAGTGCGCCGTCGACGTACTGGCGCATCCTGACGCCGTCGCTGGCGACCGCGCCGCCGGCCACCAGCTCGGCGGTCAGTCCGGGGAACCAACGCTCGATCTGCGTGCGGCCCATGTCCAGCAGGGCGTGCAGCTGCACGCTCTGCGGCGCTCCGGGCCGTGCGCCTCCCGCTTCGAGGTCGTCGGCCTCGACGACGACCACGCTCTCGGCGTGATCGCTGAGCACGCGGGCCGCCATGAGCCCGGCGACGCTTCCCCCCAGTACGACGGCTGTGCGCACATCCACCCCCGAATCGAGCCCGCCTCAGCGGCTGTCCTACGGCAGCACCCTACGAGGCGTCAGCCCCCGGGCGCCCCGTCGGCCCGGAGCCGACCGGTCTGGGTAGGCTCGGGAGCGGCCGTCACGAGCAGGGAGAATCCTCGATGAGCACCTGGAGCCGGGCGCTGGACGCCGCCGGGATCACCGATCCCGCACTGCGCGACGACTACACCGAGCAGCGTGTGCTGGTCGCCGGATTCAAGCGGAGCGCCTACGTCGCGGCCCGGCTGCTCCTGCCCCGGCCGCTGGTTCCCCATGTGATCGCCGCGACCGCGTTCATGCACCGGAGCGACAACGTCCTCGACGAGGGTCCTCTCGACGAGCGCACGGCCGCCTACGCGGCATGGGAGAAGCAGGTGCGCGAGGGGCTGGACACCGGCGGCAGCGACGAGCCGGTCATCCGCGCGCTGCTGCACACCATGACCGCCCACCCCCGCCTTCGCGGCCATGTCGAGGACTACCTCACAACCGCCGCGGCGGATCTGGACTTCACCGGGTTCGCGACCGAGGCGGACTACCAGGCCTACGTCGACGCGTACTCCCTGCCCGCGTTCATGCTGGTCGCCGGCCTGCTCGCCCCGCGGGACGGCGACGGTCCGGGCGGCTCCGAGGGCTACCGCGAGGCCTGCCGGACGTACATCGACGCCAGCCAGCGCCTGGACTTCGTCAACGACCTCGCCGAGGACCTCCGCGACGGCCGGCTGACGCTGCCCGAGGAGGCGCTGGCCCACCACGGTGTCACCCGCGCCGACCTGGAGAGCGCGAAGGACACCGACGGGACGCGGGCGCTCATTCGGGAAGCGCTGGACAAGGCCCGGCGGACGCTGGACGTCAGCCGCGGCCTGGTGGACCGCACACCCCCGGCCGGGCGGCCGCTGGTCCGGGCGCTCATCCGCCTGGACGACCTCACCCTCGCCGCGGCGAGGGCCGAGGGAGCGGGGCTGCTGCGCGCCTCGGCGAGCCCCTCCGCACCCTCCGCCCTGAGGGTGCTGGCCCGCGAGTACCTGCGCGCCCGCCGCCTTCGCTGACGCACGGCAGAGGCCGGCCACCGCCCGCTGCAGCCCACGAAAAACCGGCCGCGTCAGTGACGGGGGAGCACTGCCGAGGCCGGTGTTACCAGAGGGTAGTACCCGCGGGCGCATTGCGCGAGGGTTCCCGGACAACTCCTCTCGGACAGGTGCGCAGAGCACATCGGCGCGGCGCCGCCAACTCCTGGATCGCCCCGGCCCGCGAAGGCGCGACTTTGGTCGGACGCGGGTGGACCTTTGCCCGATGGGCGGTCGGTGCCCCGGCGGCCAGCCTGATCCCGAACCACCGCCGGCACGGATGCCGGACGGGGAGCGGACAGGTCAGGAGAGACGATGAACGAGGCACGGGGGCGCGCCGCCACGGGGCACACGGCGGGCATCGACAGGGCGGCGTTTCTGAAGCGGGCGGCGGCACTGGGGCTGCTGGCCTCGACCGGAGCACTGGCAGGTGCCCCGGCCGCTGGCGCCGCCACGGCCCGCGAGCACTCGGACTCCGGGCGGGGGCTGACCTACCGGGGTGTCGCCTATGACACCGGTACGTCCTACTTCCCACCGGAGCTGACCCGCCCGCTGTGGTCCACACAGGCGCTGACCACCGACATGGACGCCATCGACCGGCGGTTGCACTGCAACTACGTCAATGTCTTCGGCACCGTGGTCGAGCGGCTGGTCGAGACCTCCGCCGCCGCTCTGAAGCGGGGTCTGGCGGTATCGATCCAGCCGCGCCTGTTCGACCACCCGCAGGAGCGGATCCTGTCCCATCTCGCCCGTACCGCCCGGGAGGCGGAGAAGCTGCGCCGGGCCCACGATCCGGAGGTGGTCCTGGTCGTCGGCTGCGAGCACATCCTGTTCACCCCCGGCATAGTCCCGGGCGACACCTTCATGGAGAGGATCAGGTACCTCACCGAGGAGGTGTACGACTTCGAGGAGATCCTGCGCCGACTCGACGCGTTCCTCGGCCGGGCCGCGGCCGTCGCCCGGCGGCACTTCCACGGCCGGGTCACCTACGGTTCAGCGGCGGGCTTCGAGGAGGTCGACTGGAGCCGGTTCGACATCGTGGGGCTCGACTACTACTCCTACCACCGCGATCCCGCCGAGCACACCGAGGAGCTGCGCCCCTACCGCCGCTGGAACAAGCCGATCATGATCCTGGAGTTCGGCTGCTGCACCTACCGAGGCGCCGCCAAGCGGGGCGGGGACGGCTGGGACGTCGTCGACTGGGACAAGCCGGTACCGGAGATCAAGGGCAAGCTGGTGCGCAGCGAGAGGGAGCAGGCGGACCACATCGCGTTCATGCTCGACGTCTTCGAGTCGGAGGGCTTCCTGTCGGCCTCTCCGTACGAGTTCATCGCGGTCGACTCTCCGCACTCCCCCGTGCCCGAGTACGACCTGGACATGGCGTCGTACGGGCTGGTCAAGGTGATCAGGAAGGACCTCACGGACCCGGCGTCGCCCTACCGCTGGGAGCCGAAGCTGTCCTTTCACGCGGTCGCCCGGCACAACCGGGCGGCCTGCGGCGGGTGAACGGTGCCCGCGGGTGAAGGGTGCCGGGCCGGGCCGGTGCCGCCGCGGATGCGGCGGCACCGGTCCCCCCAACCCCCCGTGCTGCCCGGACCTCAGGACCGGGTGCGCCGCCGGGTGAAGGCGTAGGCGGCGGACCCGGCGGCGAGCACCGTCGCGCCCATGAGGGTGACGGACAGGACACCGGTCCCGCCGTCGGCCGGGTTCCGCGCCTCGTCGGCGGCCATTCGGGCGGAACCGGACGTCGTCAGCGGGGCGCTCGCCCGGACCACCGAAGTGCCCTTGGCCGCACCGCGGTTGACCGCGGTGTTCGCGCCGGGCACATCGCCGCCGTGGCCGTGGTGGCCGACCGTGGACCGGCTCGCCCCGGCGGCTATCTGCTGGTCGGTGGGCGCGGACGCGGACCGGGCGCCGGCGACACCCTGGCCGAAGACGATGTCGGAGCAGCTGTAGAAGGCCTCGGGGCTGTCGTTGCGCTGCCAGACCATGTAGAGCAGATGCCGTCCGGTCCTGCTCGGCAGGGTACCGGTGAAGTTGTAGAACCCTCCTGAGGAGGTTCTGCCGGTGGCGGTGGAGGCGACGGGGGTGGTCTGCAGATCCGACCACTTCAGCGGCTGGGTGGGGTTGTATCCGGCCTTGGTGATGTACAGCTCCATGGTGCCGGAGTGGGGCGCGGTCACACGGAACCTGAAGTTGAACGATCCGGCGGAGACATTCGTCGCCGGCCAGTCGGTGCGCGCCATGTCCAGGGCCTTGTACTTGTCGCGGTTGGCGGAGCACAGCTTGCCGTCAGGGATCAACTGGCGGCTCTGGCCGTTGGCGTTGGCGATGTTCACCTCGTTCCAGTCGTACAGCGGCTGGGTGCCGCTCATCGCGATCAGGTCCTTGCACACCTGGGACTTGGGTGTCTCCGGTCCCTCGGCGTAACAGGCCGAGACCCGGCTGACCGGGTTCTGCATCGAGCCGTGCGCGCTCGCCTGCGTGGGGACGAGCGAGACCAACAGCAGTGACGCGGCGGTGGTGGCGGTGGCCGCGGCCACCGTGCGGCGTGCGGGCATGTGGGGGGCTCCTTCTCATGCTGGGGGCATGGGTGAGGAAAGGCATGCGTCCTCGTCAACCGCCTTGTTCCGCCCGGGCCTTGTGGGGTTGGCCCGGCAACGGCGGTGTCCGGGCAGCCCGGAGGGGCCGACCTGCCCATCAGGTTAGGATTGGCCTAGACCAAGTGGCAAGAGGTCTGCACCACCCACTTCGCTACCAGGTCGCTCCCACGACCGCCGCGGCGGCCCGGGCGGCGGCCAGCGCCTCGTAGAGCAGGTCGCCGTCGGTCAGCCCGCCCGTTCCGTCCGGGGGGACCAGCCAGGTGCGGCCCTCGACCGCCCGCAGCGGCACGACGTGCGGGTGCGGGCAGTACAGCGTCCGGGAAAGGCTGTCGACCGTGGTGCCGGGCAGGTCCCAGCCGTCGACGGTGCCGGGCGCGACGAGGAATTCCACGACTCCGTCGCGCATGGTGAGCAGCACCGGTCCCAAGTGGTGCTTGGAAGCGCACATGCGAACGACCGCGTCGAGGCCCAGCGGCTTGATGGCGCGCACGATCTGCCAGTTCACGCCCGCGGGGACATGGGCGAGCCGTCCGCCGTTCCACGCCGCGAAGACGTCGGCCGGCACGGACGCGCAGGAGGCCAGCCATTCGGCGCCGTTGACGATGGCGCCGGCGGTGGCCTCGAGGGCTTCACGCAGGACGCGCGGGTCAGAGAGACGTTCGGGGCGGGAGCCGGGAAGCGCCGCGAGGCGCGGGCCCGGCGACTTCATCTGTCCGTGCCCGGCGGTCGGCGAGGGGGTCAGGAAGTACATACGGCGTTCGATCCCTTGCAGGTCGGCCCCGTCCGGGTCGGGCACGTCCCGTCCTCGGCCCGCCGGGACGGTGGTCGCCACGGCGGCCTCGTGGGGCGGCCGGGCCGATCGGGCGATGCGCTTCGGCCACCTGCGGCCGTTGTCTGGGGCGGTAGCCATCGATCCCCTCTCGCAGGCGCCGGGGCCGCGTTCTCGGGTCAGGGGGAGACGAGAACATAGGAATCCCGCGCCATAGCGATCAACTTTAGGTTGAATGTTCCACCATGCTGTTCAACTGTCAGTGGAATTTCCGCGATATGCGAGTCTAGGGTGGCGCCCACTGAGCCTGTCAACTCGTAGTTGACCACGCCCAGTTCACGCGCTACTGAAGGTTGAGTCCCTACTCGGTGGAGGTGGTGGCGGTGGTGGCCAAGGCCGAGGATCGGCCCAATGAGGATGGGCACAGCAACGACGGGAACAGCGACAACGGGAACAGCGGAGATCGGCACAGCGGAAACGGGAACAGCGGAAACGGGAACAGCGGCGACCGGCCGGGTTGCGGCCGCCCCGGCGAGGAACAGCCGACAATGGCCGCCAAGCTCGACCGGCTCTTCGACGACGTACGTCCGCACGGGCCACGCGGGCGCAGGTACACCAATGACGACGTCGCGACGGCCGTCAAAGCGGCCGGCCCGGACATCCGGGTGAGCGGTGCCTACTTGTCCGCGCTGCGCACGGGGGTCAAGAAAAACCCTTCCACCGAACTGCTGACGGCGCTGGCCCGTTTCTTCGGCGTACCCGCGTCGTATTTCCTGGACGATGTGACGGCGGCGCAGACGGACGCGGAAATCGCCCTTGCCAAGGTGGCGGGCAACCTCGGCGTCAGGCAACTGGCCCTGCGCGCCCTGGAGCTTTCCCCGGAAGGGCTGGCAGCCGTGACGAAGATCGTCGAACATGTCCTGGAGAATGACGGGCAGCCGATGCCCCCCGCAGGGCAGTCTTGAGTCCATGAGTACACCGGGGGTGGGCACAGCGGATGCTCGTCATGGTCTGTCGGACGGCGAACGAGCGACAGGGCGGTGACCTGATGGAGCTCAAGAAGATGCGGCGCACGTGCGCGGCACTGGTCCAGGATCTCGACCTGCCCGCCCCGGCGGAGCCGGGGCATCTGATAACCAGCCTCTGCGAACGGATGAGCCAACGGCTCGGCCGACCCGTGAACCACCGCCTCGTGCGCTTCCCACCCGACACCGTCAGCGGGTTATGGCTGGCGACGGACACCGAGCACTATGTGCTGTGCGAGCAGGACACCAGCCCCTGGCACCAACTGGCCATCACCGGACACGAGTTCTGGCACATGGAGGCGGACCACGAGGCCATGGCCGTCCAGGGCGCCGACGCCGGCCGCCTGGTGCTCCCCTCGCTGGACCCGCAGACCGTGGCCCGCATCGTGGCCGCCCGCACGCACTGCTCCGACGAGGCCGAGCAGGAGGCCGAGTTCTTCGCCTCCCTCCTGCTGGCGAAGGTGAGCCGCTGGCTCCCCCAGCGGACCTGGACGGTGCCGGACTCGGCGGCGGCCGTGGTGGACCGGATGGAGACCTCGCTCGGCACCCGGCCCCAGCGGGGTGACCGTGGATAGCAGGAGCGTCACCTACTGGATCTGCTCGGCCGTCGCGTGGACGGCTTTCAGCTACAAGTGCCGGGACCTGAGACGCTCGCCCCACCACCCCATGTGGTGGGTGGTCACCGTCACCCTGTTCTTCGCCTCCGCCACCCTGTTCTTCGCCGCACCCGCGGCGATCGGGATGGTCAACCGCCTTTCGGGGGTGCCCAACCTCTCCGCCCCGCTCGTCTACTGCCTCCTGGTGGGCCTGAGCGCCTCACTCCAGGTGCTGGTGGCCTACTGGCAGGGCCCCGAGGAGCGGGCGCAGGTCGTGGCGCGCCGCTGGCTGGCCGGATACGCGGTGATCATGGCCGCGATGATCGCGCTGTTCACGGTGGGAGAGGCCCCGGTCGAACGGCGGGTCGACTTCGACACGTACTACGCCAACACCCCGTACATCGCCGCGTTCGTCGTGCTCTACCTGCTCGCCTACGGGGCCTCGTGCGTCGGCCTGATCGCCCTGTGCTGGCCGTGGGCGAAGGTGGTGGGCCTGCCGTGGCTGAGGCGGGGACTGCGCTGCATCGCCATGGGCACCGTGTGCGGACTCGGCTTCGACGTCTCCAAGCTCGTCGCCGTCTTCGCGCGCTGGTTCGGCACGGACCTCGACGTCCTCAGCTCCAAGGTGGCACCGGGCTTCGCCGGCCTGGCGACGGTGCTGGTCGCCGTCGGATTCGTCCTTCCCGTCTCGGGGCACCGGCTGACCAGCCTTCGGGCCCGGGTGGGCCGTTACCGGGCCTACCGGGCGCTGTTCCCGCTGTGGGACGAATTGCGGCTGGCTACTCCGGCGATCGCCGCCTCGGTCCCGATCCCCTGGTGGGACCTGGAGTTGCGGCTGACCCGGCGGCTGACCGAGATCCGCGACGGGCTCCTGTCGCTGCGTGCGTACTTCGACCCCCGGGTGGCCTCGGCCGCGCTGCGCCTCGGCCGGCGGGCCGGGCTGACGGACGTGGATCTGCACGCGGCCGTCGACGCCGCCAGGTTCAAGGCCGCGATCGCCGCCAAGAAGCAGAACCTGAAGTTTCCGCCGGAGGCCGCCGAGGGGCAGGAGCCCCCGCACGGCGGGGCGGACGGAGCCAGTGAACTCGCCTGGCTGGTCGCGGTCTCGCGGGCCTTCACGGGCTCGCGTGTCGTCGGCGCGGCGCCGGCCGACGGCGGACTCGTCGCAGACGACGCGCTCACAGCGGACGACCGACTCACAGCGGACGACCGACTCATGGCGGACCACGGGCTCACGGCGGACCACGGGCTCGACGGCGACGAGGACGTTGGCGGCTCCGGACCGGGCGATGTCCCGGCGGACAGCGTACAGGGCGCTATTGACCAGGCCGGAAAGAGATGACGATCCTGGTCTTCAACAAGTTGTTTAAGTGATCGCAGGCGGAGGCACACATGCGAAAACCCACCCATGCCGTGGTGCTCGGCGGGGGATTGGCCGGGACACTCGCCGCGTCGGTGGCCGCCAGCTATGTGGACACCGTCACGGTGATCGAGCGGGACCGGTTCTCGGCCGACGCGGCACCCCGGTCGGGAGTACCACAGGCCCGCCACGCCCATCTGCTGTGGTCCGGCGGCGCGCGGGTCATCGAATCGCTCCTGCCCGGCACCACCGAGCGCTGGATCAAGGCCGGCGCGCACCGCATCGGACTGCCCGACGGCATTGTCTCGATGTCCGCCCAGGGGTGGCTGCGGCGGTGGCCCGGGACCCAGTTCCTCATCACGTGCAGCCGGGACCTGCTCGACAGCGTGGTCCGCGAACAGGCGCTCGCCGACGCGCGGACCACCCTGCGCGAGTACACCGAGGCACAGGAACTCCTCGGCTCGGCGACGACGGTGACGGGGGTTCGGATCAGGGACCGGGACAGCGGTGGGACGGAGGAGCTCGAGGCGGATCTCGTCGTCGACGCCTCCGGGCGTGGCTCGCGGGCCCGGCAGTGGCTGGAGGCGCTCGGGCTGCCGCAGGCACGGGAGGAGGTGGTCGACTCCGGCCTGGCCTACGCCACCCGTGTCTTCCGTGCTCCGGCCGGTGCCGCGCAAAGTTTTCCCGTCGTCAATGTGCAGGCCGACCCCCGGGAGCCGCGCCCGGGGCAGACGGCGACCCTCCTCCCCATCGAGGACGGCCGGTGGCTGGTCACACTGTCCGGCACCCGGGGTGGGCCTCCGCCGACCGACGAGGAGCACTTCGTGGCGTTCGCCCGCGGTGTGCGGCACCCGGTGGTCGGCGAGCTCATCGCCGAGGCGGAGCCGCTGAGCCCGGTGTACGCCTCCCGCAGCACCGTGAATCGCCGCCTGTTCTTCGAAAAGCTGCCCAACTGGCCCAGGGGACTGGTGGTCCTCGGCGACGCGGTCGCCACCTACAACCCGGTGTACGGGCACGGTATGTCCGTCGTCGCGCACAGCGCGCAGGCCCTGCGGCAGGGGCTGGCCAAGCTTGGAACGGGCCCGGGCGCGGCCCGGCACATCCAGCGCGCCGTCGCCCGCGCGGTGGAGCCCGCGTGGATGGTGGCGACGGGTCAGGACATCCTCTACCCGGACGCGGTGGGTCCCCGACCGAACGCCGTCGCCGCGCTGGGCCAGCGCTATGTCGAACGCCTGATGCGGACCGCCGCGAGCCGCCCCTCGGTCGCAGAAGCCCTGCTTGAATCGTTTACTCTCTCGGGCCCGATGACCGGCCTGCTGGCCCCGAAGGTGGCCCTGGCCACCCTCCGCGGCCCCCACCTCCCCCCGCTGAAGGAACCCCCGCTGACCGCGGACGAACGCTCCCGCGCCACCTCGGGCGTCCCCCCGGCCGGGGGGACGGGCGACTGGGAGGAATAGCGCCTCAAGGACAGTGCTCGCACGGTCGCCCGGGCCGTCTTCGAGCGCGGCCTCGACACCGGAACCCCTTCGCGTCCGACCACGGTCGAAATCCGGACACCATCCGTGACACCGGCCTCCCGCCGGAATGCCGCGTCCGCCTGCGCCGTCACGATGAGGATCTTGCGCATGCCACCGACATCACGGCGCGCGGCGGTTGTCGATCGCACCTGAAGGCGGTGCGCACGAGGTAGGCTTCTGCGAACGCGGATGCGAAACCCGTACATCGATGCGAACGCTGACGCGGAGACGGCGGATGACAGACGGCATCGAGGCCGTGGCGGTAACGCTGCGGCACCGGGTGACTCCCTTCCGGAGTATCCGTTGACACCCGCTCGTCGCAGGCCTAGCTTTCTGAATAATAGGAAACCTTCCTATCATTCCCATCGGGCACCACCAGCTGAACCGAGATGTGTCATGTGCTCCCACCAGCCACCCTGTCCCACCCCCGAAGGCCCCGCCCGCGAGGCCGCCCGTCTGATCGCCTTTCATCCGGAACAGGGATGGGGGCTGCTCTGCAACGGGGTGCTCGTCTTCGAGGACACCGGTGAGCTCCTGCCCGACGGGCACTGCATAGCCCCGCACCGGGCCGTCACGGCTTCCTGACGCACGGCCTCCCCTTACCCCGCGGCTTCCCGACGCCGCCTCCCCTTACCCCGCGGCTTCCTGACACGCGTCTTCCCGAGTCGGCGCGGCTTCGCCACCGAGGGCTTGACGGGCTCGGCCCTGGCGGTCCCTGGACGCGTCCGGTGGATGTGCCCGAAAACGTGTACGGCGCCGCTCGAGGGCGCCTATCATCCAGACGAATTCCACTGGAAGAACCTCACGGCGGCCCACGAGACGGTGGGGAGCGCCGCGTCGGGCGAACCCCGCGGCGTCGCGGGCGCAGGGACGGGAGGGCCTGTTGTCCGAGCCCGCAACCCAGGACATACGCCCGGCGCTGCCTGCCCGAAGGGCCCTGTTCGGATACGCGGCGCTGGTCGTCCTTCCTCTGGGCGCCGTTGTGGGGATCGCGTTATCGGTCCATGGTCCGGGAGCGGCCAAAACCCCTCGGGCGGCCTCGGGAGCCGACACCACCCTCCACTTCCTCGTGGCCCTGGCCGTGGTCGTCGCCTGCGCCTCGGCCGCGGGTCTGGCGGCCCGCAGGCTGGATCAGTCCCCGGTCGTCGGCGAGATCGTCGCCGGAGTGCTCCTCGGACCCTCCGTGCTCGGCGCGCTCGCCCCCGGAGTCCAGCACTCGCTCCTGCCCCCGTCGGTGCTGCCGTTCCTCGGGGCGCTGGGCCAACTGGGCGCGGTGCTCTTCATGTTCACGGTCGGCCTCGACCTGTCCCTGCCCGCGCTGCGCCGCAATGGACTGGCCGGCTCGGCCCTGCTGGGGCACGCGGGGGTCGCCCTGCCGTTCCTGGGCGGCGTGGTGCTGGCGCTGCGGCTGCCGCACGGCTACCGGCCGACCGATGTGGACACCCTGCCCTTCGTCCTGTTCTTCGGGCTCAGCCTCAGTATCACCGCCGTGCCCGTCCTCGCCCGTCTGCTGTCGGAGAAGGGGCTGCTGCGCTCGCGGCTGGGGACCCTGGCGATGGCGGCGGCGGGGCTGGCCGACGTCACGGCGTGGTGCCTGCTGGCCCTGGTGCTCGCCGTGGCCGACGGCTCCTGGCTGGGCGGCGCGGTGACCGTGGCGGGCACGGCGGCGTTCGCGCTCGCCGTGTGGCTGTGCGTGCGCCCGCTGCTGTCACGGCTGCTGGCGACCTCCCACGCCGCGTCCGCCCCCGCCGCCACCGTGGTGCTCCTGACCGTCCTGGTGTGCGCGCTGGCCACTCAGTGCATGGGTGTGCACGCGCTGTTCGGGGCGCTGGCCGCGGGGCTGGTCATGCCTCGCACGGCGGGCGTACGGCAGATCACCTGGCGGGTCGAGGGCCTGACCAAGTGGCTCCTGCTGCCCCCGTTCTTCGTGACGGTGGGACTGAGTGTGCGGCTGGGCTCGGTCCAGGGGGGCCGGGGATGGCTCATCTGCGGGCTGATCCTGCTGGTGGCGGTGGGAAGCAAGGTCCTGGGGAGCGCGGCCGCCGGGCGTCTGATGCGTCTGCCGTGGCGCAAGGCCGGGCAGTTGGGCGCGATGATGAACTGCCGGGGAATGACGGAGCTGATCGTGCTGGACGTCGGACTGACGACAGGTCTGCTCTCACCCCCGCTGTTCACCATGCTCGTGATCATGGCCCTGGTCACAACGGTGATGACCGCTCCCCTGCTGCGGCTGATGGGCCACCGCGACGGCGCCCGTCCGCCCGGCCCTTCAGGGTTCCCCCTGGCGGCCGTACCGGGTGAGGACGAGCCGGGCGCGGACGAGCCGGTGACCCAGCCGGGAGGAGACCAGCCGGGAGGGGGCGGCCGCGGAAGAACCCCGCGCACGGACCCCGCCCGGCCCTCGCCGTCGTCCCCACCGGTGCCGGGGCGCCCCTCGGGCTCGGCCTCGCCCGCACCGTCACCCGCGCCCTCGCCCCGCCGCCTGGAGGCCGTCGACGACCGGGCCGCGCCGAGCTCCGGGAGGACCGGGCCGCAGGAGGCCATCTTCCCGCCGGCCGCCGCCCCACGGATGTGGGAGCCGCCGCCCACCGCCGAGTCCGTGCGCCGCTGGGCCCGCGCCTACGCCAACCAGCCCCTTCTGGCGCCGCAGCTGATCGACACGCTCGACGCCATCGGCTGGCTCCCGTCCACCGAGGCCACCCGGGCCGTCCTGGACGTGCTCGGCACCGAGACCACGAGCATGGTCCGGGCCCCCGGCAAGGTGGTGGCCTGGCTGCGCTTCGTCCTCGAGGAGCACCCCGAGGCGGCCGGTGAGCACCGTGCCCGCATCCGGGCGATCCTCGACGGTCTCGCCACGGCGGGCGTGGCCGCCGCCGTCCGACTGCAACGCGACCTCAACGCGTAGCTCTTCACCGCCCTTGACGCCCACCACGGGCCCGCCGCGTCGCCATGCGCCGAACTCCTCGGTCGGGCGCGGATAGCGATGAGTTCTGCCCGGCCGACCGGTCTGCTGGAGGTGGACACCGCGACAGGAGGTCGACCGTGGCCGGTTCCGACGAGTTGCCCGCACCGCCGTCCCCGGGCCCGCCAGGGCCCTCTTCCGTGACCGGGACACTGGTCCTGACACTGGGGCCCGCGATCACACCCGACGACGTCCCGGTGCTGTGCGAGCGGCTGAGCACCCTTCTGCGGGACGGCGGCGGCCATGCCGTGGCCCTGGACGTCGGAGTGCTCACCGCCCCCGACGTCTCCACGCTCAATGCCCTGGCGCGGATGCAGCTGACCGCCGGGCGCCTGGGATGCACGCTCCGACTGCGCCACGCCCGCGCCGAGTTGAGGGCACTGCTCGCCCTCACCGGGCTCGACGCGGTCCTGCCCCTGGCCGGGTCAGGAGTCGAGCACCGGGGGCAGGCCGAACAGCGGGAAGAGGCGCTCGGTGTCGAGGAACGAGGTGAGCCCGGCGACGCGGTCTCCTGACACCTCGACGACCTGGAGCGCCCATGGCTCGAAGGCTCCGTCCGGACCGCTGGGACGGTACTGCCCGAACGCCCAGCAGCCGTTCGCAGCGACCGGCACCAGACGTGAGCCGCGGCAGCCGCAGCCCGTCCCGAGCAACCATCCGCGGATGTCCTCGTGGCCGCGCAGCCACAGCTCGAGGGGCGGCATCGACAGCGTCGCGTCCTCGTGCAGCAAGGCGGTGAGCGAGTCGAGGTCGTAGCGCTCGAAGGCGTCGACGTAGCGGGCCAGGAGGGCACGCTGTGTGTCGTCCATCGGGCGGCGCGCATCGGTGGCGGCCACGTCGTTCGAGGCGAGTGTCGCCCTTGCCCGCTGAAGGGCGCTGTTGACCGACGCGACGGAGGTCTCGAGCAGCTCGGCGACCTCGCTCGCCCTCCAGGCCAGGACCTCCCGCAGGATCAGCACCGCCCGCTGCCGGGGCGCGAGATGCTGCAACGCGGCGATGAACGCCAGGCGCACGGTCTCCCTCATCGCGGCCAGCTCGGCCGGGTCCCCGCCCTCGGGCAGGACACGTCCGTCCGGGATCGGCCCGATCCAGGTGGCCTCCGGCAGCGGCGCCCCGACAGGGGTGGCCGCCGTGGACGCGGGTGACAGGTCGATCGGGCGGGCACGGCGCTCACGGCCGCCCAGCATGTCCAGGCACACATTCGTCGCGATGCGGTACAGCCACGAGCGCAGCGCCGCCCGGCCCTCGAAGCGGTCGAAGGCCCGCCACGCCCGCACCATGGTGTCCTGTACGGCGTCCTCGGCCTCGAACGCCGATCCCAGCATCCGGTAGCAGTAGCCGGTGAGCTCCGACCGGTACTGCTCCAGCCGGAGCTCCACTGCCTGTGCGGGGGCGCCGCCGGCCTCGGTGGGGCTCGCGCCCTTCGCCGCTGCGAGATCACTCATGGAAGGTCCCTGATTCGACTTCCGACGGTGGGCCGTACCCGCGGGCAACGGCGCCACCGCGGTCTTCAACCGGCTCCGCTCGCAGCCTATCCAGCCGATCTTCGGGAATCCACACCGGAGGGCAGCCGTCCTTCTCCGAGCCGCGGGCCACGCCGAGGAGTAGGGTGAAATCACCGAGCGTATTCCGGTGCCGGCAACCGCGCCGACATCGTTCTCGGCGAGCGATGAACCCGGGCGTGTCCACCTCGGGAAATGTCCCTGCCGCGTCGGCCGTCGGCCGCCTTCGAGAAGCCGGGGCAATGGGCCGAACGCCCGCATCGCCGACTTGGCGGAACATCCACCGCCGCGCCGATATCACCATAGGAGAAGTCATGAGTTCCCCCTCAGCCTCGGTCGGCACACAGAGCATGGGCGACTCCACCGAGGAACGGGAGGCGGCGAGGACGGCACTATTGAGAGCCATCGCGGAGAATGCCCAGGCCCTGAACAGGAACCAGGGACAGACTTCCACGGCCGTTGCCCTCAAGGAATTGGCCGAGGCATTCGCGTGGGTGGTGTCACCGGGAAACGCGCACTGACCCGGGGAAGCGACACACCCGGGTTCTTTGTGTTGGGACGACGTCAGACGCGCGGAAAACCGTCCATGGAGCTGAGGAAGCCCATGGCGGGCTGCGGCGCGGCCGGGGGCGCGATCATGGGCGACGTCATGTCGGTGGGCTCCGGGGCGTCCATCCCGGCGTCGTCCAGGAGGGTGGTCGGCATCGGGGCGGGCTCGGACAGCGTCGGGGGTTCCGGAGCGGGCGCGGGCTTGCAGGCGAAGCCCATCTTGCGCAGGGCGCGGGAGACCTCGGCGGCGCTGAAGTCCCTGCGGTCCTGCCGGGTGATCACGGCTCCGACCTGCTTGATCGGGAACGAGCGGCGGCCGATGCGGACGGACTCGCCCGAGATCGGTTCGGGTTTGATCCCGCTCATCGCGCGCTCCACCTCGCTCGGCTCCAGGTAGAAGGAATGGCCAGCGATAGTGACGCGCATCATGCCTCAAGGGGAGAGCAGGGGTGGTACCGGTCAGACCAGCCTCGCACAGTTCCAGCCGACGCGGAAGTGGAGGCGGGCGTGTACGGAATCCCCGTCAGTTCGGCGACTGTGCTACGTTGATCTCAGTTGCAGTTTTGGTACCCATGAACTTATGTGCGCCTGACGGTATGTGGCCGTTGGCGCATTTTTGTTTCTCCGGTCTCTCCGGATGGGGTCACAGCGGCGACTCGGAACTCCGCAAGGTGTGGATGTTCCGGCACTGCCCCGAAGGAGATTGACATGGCTACTGGCACCGTGAAGTGGTTCAACGGCGAAAAGGGCTTCGGCTTCATCGAGCAGGACGGCGGCGGCCCCGACGTCTTCGCCCACTACTCGAACATCAACGCTCAGGGTTTCCGTGAGCTCAACGAGGGCCAGAAGGTCTCGTTCGACGTCACCCAGGGCCCGAAGGGCCCGCAGGCGGAGAACATCGTTCCCGCGTAACTGCCGCACTTGCCACGAACAAGGGTCCGTACCTTCCGGGTACGGGCCCTTGTCCGTGCGCGTCCACGGAAATGCGCCGGATTCCACCGCAGGACATGTATTCGACAACGGCCGCCAAGCGGTCCCGTTCGTCCGACCGGGTGGCTCGCAGCCACGGCGCGCAGCGGTACGGGTGCCGGGGGCCGGGTGTCGTGGATCATCGGGACCGGTGGCGCCACGCCTGACAGGGGGATCCATGAGCGAGCCACGTCCCCGCTCCGGCGGTGCTTCGGGTCCGGCAGCGGGTACGGCGGCGAGTCCGGCACCGACGCAGCCGGAGGAGGCGGACCGGCTCCGGGAGGTGCTGCACAACTCCGCCTACCGCCGGGCGCTGGTGTTCTGCGCGCTGATCGGCATCCCCGTGTCGCTGGCCGCGTTCTGGTTCCTCGCCGGGCTGCACGAGGCGGAGACGGCTCTGTGGGACGACCTGCCGGACGCACTGGGCCGGTCCGCGCCCCCGTGGTGGTGGCCCCTGCCCCTCTCCGTCGTCTCCGGGCTGGTCGTGGGCCTCGTCGTCACCCGTCTGCCGGGCAGGGGCGGCCACATTCCGGCGTCGGGCCTGCACTCGGGAGGGGCCACGGCGCGGGCGGTGCCCGGGGTCGTGATCGCCGCGGCGGCGAGCCTGCCGCTGGGTGCCGTCCTGGGCCCCGAGGCTCCGCTGATCGCGCTCGGCGGGGGCCTGGCCATGCTCTTCGCGGTGATGGTGCGGGCCCCGGCGACCAAGGAGAGCTCCGTAATCCTGGGCGCGGCGGGCGCCGCGTCGGCGCTCTCGGCGATCTTCGGCAACCCCCTGGTGGGGGCGGTGATTCTCATGGAGGTCGCGGGGGTGGGGGGCTCGACGCTGTTCACGATCATGCTCCCCGCCCTGCTGGCCAGCGGAGTGGGAGCCCTGGTGTTCACCGGCTTCGGCCGCTGGACCGGGCTCGGGACGGGCAGCCTGGCCATCGGTCTGCCGTCGCCTCCCAGCCTGGACGTGGGAGATGTCGGCTGGAGCCTGCTGATGGCGGTCCTGATCGGCGCCTTCATGCACTGGGTGCTGGTGGGCGGCCGAATGGTGGCCCGCTTCGTGGCGGCGCACCCGCTGCGGCACACCGTGCTGTGCGCGGTGGCGGCGGGGGGCTGCGCGGCGGTGTACGCCGCGGCAACCGGGCGGTCGCCCGCCGAGGTCGCCCTTTCCGGCCAGACCACCCTGTCCCAGTTGGCCGCCCACCCCCACGACTGGTCGACCGGCGAGCTGATCGCCGTGCTCGTGCTCAAGTCCCTGGCGTACGCCCTGTGCCTGGGCAGCCTGCGCGGTGGTCCGGTCTTCCCCTCCCTGTTCCTGGGAGGCGCTTTCGGGGTCGTGCTCTCCCCCCTTCCCGGCCTCGGTCTGGTGTCCGGGATGGCGGCGGGCATGGCGGCGTCGACCGCCACCGCGCTGCGGCTGCCGGTCAGCAGCGTCCTGCTCGTGGTCCTGATGCTCGGGAACTCGGAGTCGATCCCCGTCGTCGTGCTGGCCGCTGTGGCGGCGTTCGTGACGACGGAGCTCCTTCCGCGGGGCCCGGCCGTCCCGGAATGGCCGCCCCTGCCCGCAGCGAAGGCCTGAGAGCGCCCCGCCCCGGGCCGGGCCCGCCGATGCCGAGGGCCCGACTGCTCCTCGAAGGGGGTCACGTCCTCGTCCGTGACGGCGTCGACGGTCGACCCGGCGGTCGGTCCGGCGCCCGCCTGCCCGATTCGCCCACCGGTCCCCCACCGATCCGCCACCGATCCCCCGCGGCTTCCGGCCCCGGAGCCGGGATCTCCCCGGGTGCCGCGGGCCGCGGAGAGCCTCAGTCCGGAGAGCCGAAGGGCGGAGAGCCGCAGGCCGATGGGGAATGGGGAGCGCCTGTTCCGTTGAGTCAGTTGCGATCATCCCGCGATCGGAAGCGGCCGAAACTGCTTGGTTGAAGACATCGCGAGATCACCGGTAACAGAGTGTGGGAATTTGGTGACGCCCCTGGTCAGCGGGGGTCCCGCGCGACGTTGGGTAGCCGGTCGCCTCGCGGGTGGGGGAAGCCAGGGCCGACGCGTGATCCGTCGGCCGGGGGGGTTCACATGCGTAGAGAACGAGGTACCGCCTGCCTTGGAGCGGTCCTGCTGACGGCGGCCCTGGGCCTGCCCGCGGCGGGAGCCCACGCGGCGGGCTCCGGACAGGACGGGCACCGGGCGGCGCCGAGCACCGCACACGCGGGCGCGCCGCTCGCCCGGCCGGTGGCGCACCCCGCCGCCAAGGCGACGGACCAGCTCCTCACCTTCTCCGAGTTCCCCGTGGGAACCGCGATCGACAAGCAGTACCAGGACCGGGGCATCGTCTTCGCGGGCTCGGGAGGCGGAGGCACACCCTTCATCAGCCCGGACGGCGCCAACCCGACGAGCCCCGTGCTCTCCGGAAGCCCGCTCTTCCACGGCGGTATCCAGGGAAGGTTCGTCAGGCCGAGCGGAAAGCAGCGGACCGTCTCCCGCTTCTCGCTGGACGTCGGCTACATCGACGACCCGGGCTCGGTCGCCGTCACCGCCTACGGGTCGGACGGCAAGCAGGTCGCCAAGCACGTGGTGGACCAGACGGGGATCGTGCCGGTCACCGTCGAGGCGAAGGGCATCGCCTCGTTCAGGGTCGACGAGGAGGCCGGAGAGTCCGCCGGATTCGCCATCGACAATGTCGCCTACCCGTTCGCCCGTGACCTCGCGGCCCTGGGCGACTCCTACTCCTCGGGCGAGGCCAACAAGCCCTTCGACCCGGGCACCGATTCCGCCAACGGCTGCCACCGCAGTTCCAAGGGATGGCCGAGGCTGCTGGCGCAGGACAGCGCCAAGGTCCGCGAGACCCGGCACATCGCCTGCTCGGGGGCGACCACCTGGGCGCTGACCCACAAGTTCAAGGGCGAGACGGAGCAGCTGAAACAGCTCAAGGACCTCAAAGAGGAGCCCGGCTACGTCACCATGACGATGGGCGGCAACGACGTCGGGTTCGCGGACATCCTCGAGGACTGCTTCACCCCGCGCAGCAACTGCGCCGACGACGGCCGGCTGAAGCAGGCCGAGAAGGACGTCAAGGATGTGCAGTCCACGGTGGAGAAGGCGTACCACGCGATCAAGGACACCTGGAAGAACGCCGACGTGGTCATCGTGGGCTACCCGCGCCTGTTCCCCAAGGCGGCCAAGGACGAGCACTGCTTCTTCCTGTCCCCGAACGAGCGTGAGGGGCTCAACTCCCTGGCGGGCAAGCTCGACACGGTGCTGGCCAAGGCCGCGGCCCATGAGGGCGTGGAGTTCGTCTCCGTCCTGGAGACGATGAACGGGCACGAGCTCTGCTCCGACGACTCCTGGATCTACCCGATCAACCTCAGCGGCGGGCAGCAGCGGGCCCACCCGACGCTGAAGGGGCAGGAGGCCATCGAGAAGGTCGTGCGCAAGCGCATCGAGAGCCTGTAGCCGAGTGGCGGTCGGCCGGGGCGGCTTCCGCTGTCCCGGCCACCGCCCTCCGCCTCCGTGCCGACCCCACCCTCCGCACCGTGCGCACGCCCGCCCCGCCCGGTGCCTCAACTGCCTTGAGCGCTCCGCCCCGCTCCGCGCTCCGGCCCGCTCCGACCCGACCCGGCCCACTCCGACCCGGCCGCCCTGCCGCCTCGACTGCCCCGGCGGCAAAGTACCTTGTGCACACAGGTGCTCGAGCCGGTGGACCGCGTGCTTCGGGCACTCGGGCGTCCGGCGGCGGTACGCGGACGGCGGGGGCAGGGGCACGGATTGCGGGACACGAGTGGGCCACTTGGACACGGGAGCGAACGAGTGGCGGCCCAGCAGCCGTCGGCCGCCGGGCCGGACGCCGGTTCGACCGCTGTCGGCACCACGGCTCCCGAACCCGAACCGGATCGCTGGGAGCTGCTGACCCGTCAGGAGGTCCGGATCGCCCGCGAGATCGCGCTCGGCTCCACCAACCGTGAGGCGGCCGAGCGGCTCTTCCTCTCCCCGCACACCGTCAGCACGCATCTGCGCCACATCTTCGGCAAGTTGGGCATCAACTCCCGCGGGCAGCTCAGCCGCATCGTCGAGGCCCACGACGAACCCGCCTGACGCGGGTCCCGGGTGGCGGTCCTGCCCGTCACTTTCCCAGAGGTTCAGCGCTCACTCATTCGCGTGAATGCCTTCCGATGATCGTCTCCATCGGTAGCATCTCGATCACTCCTGGGGCTTGATTCCGGCCCAGGCGGTGGCACTGATGAGGAATCGCACCCGGCCGAAATCAGCCCGAGGAGGGCTTGCATGCCCCTGGAACCGACCAGACGAAACGTTTTGCACGGCTTGGCCGCAGGCGTCGCGGTGATCGGCTTCGACCCGCTCGCACGCAGCTGGGTTCCGGCCTCCCCGAAGAAGCAGGCGGATCGTTCCGCCAACCACAACTCCCTGGTGGACGTCCCGCCGCTGGACGGGACCCTCCTCACCGACGACGCCTCACTGAGTCAGGCCGCCGACGACTTCGGCCACATCGTCCACCGGCGCCCCACCGCCGTCCTGCGGCCCGGGTCGGTCTCCGACGTCGTCACGATGGTCAGGTTCTGCAACACGCACGGACTGAAGACGGCCCCGCGCGGCCAGGGCCACGCGACCTTCGGCCAGGCGCAGGTCGAGGGCGGGCTCGTCATCGAGACCACGCCGCTCGATCGGATCGGGACCGTGGGCCCGCACTCGGTGGCCGTGGGCCCGCACTCGGTGGCCGTGGGCGCGGGCGCCAGGTGGAGCGACGTCGTGCGGGCGACCCTGGAGCACGGCCTCACTCCCGCGGTCTTCACCGACTACCTCGAGCTGTCCGTCGGCGGAACCCTGTCGGTCGGCGGCCTCGGCGGCCAGACGCATCGGCACGGCGCCCAGGTCGACAATGTGACGGCACTTCAGGTCGTGACCGGTGCTGGGGAGTTGGTGCGCTGCTCGGCGAGCCGTCACCCCGACCTGTTCCATGCCGTGCTCGCCGGGCTCGGCCAGTGCGCGATCGTCGTCGGGGCGACGATCCGGCTGGTCACCGCGCCGAGGACGGTACGGCACTACCTGCTCCCCTACAACAGCCTGCGGACCTTCCTCGAGGACCAGCGCCGCCTTGTCGAGGAGCGCCGCTTCGCGTACGTCGAGGGGCAGATCGCCCCCGACGCGCAGGGCGCTTTCAACGGCTATGTGCTCGAAGCCGTCGCCTACGGCCCGCCCGCCGGACCTGAGCCGGACGACACCGAGCTGCTGCGGGGCCTGCGCTTCAACCCCTCCGGGGTGCAGAAGGAGACACTCGACTACTTCGACTTCCTGAACCGCCTCGCCCCCGCGGTGGAGGCGCTGAAGGCGGCGGGCCTGTGGGCCTATGCCCACCCGTGGCTGAATCTGCTGCTGCCCGGTGACGAGGCCGAGTCCGTCGCCGGGCCCATCCTGAGCGCCCTCACACCGGACGACGTGGGGCCGGCCGGTGTCGTCCTGCTCTACCCGCTGATCCGCGAACGCCTGCACACCCCTCTGCTGCGCATGCCCGACGATCCGGTGCCGTACCTGCTGGCCGTGCTGCGCACCTGCCCACCGGACGACGAAGACGCGGTGGCGCGGCTGCTGAGGGCCAACCGCCGGGCGTTCGAGACCGTGCGGGACGCCGGGGGCACCCAGTACCCGGTGGGCTCGATCCCGTTCCGCCACGCCGACTGGCGCAGGCAGTACGGCCCCGTCTGGCCGCGGTTCGCCGCGGCCCGGCACCGCTACGACCCGCTGGGCGTCCTGGTCCCGGGCCAGGGCGTGTTCTGACGCTCGGCGCCGACGGGGAGTTGCCGGTGGCTCCTCCCCGTCGGCGCCGGGCACCTTGCACCGCACGGCCGTTGGCGTGCTGCCGTTGGCATGCTGACGCTGACGCACGGCCGTTGACGCACGGCCGTTGGCGTATGGCCGACCGGCTCCGGGCTGAGGGCAGGGCTGCCCGCGGCCCGGGCCTTCGGTCTCAGGGCGCGAGGAGCTCCAGGATCTGCTGCCCGTACTTCTCCAGCTTGCTCTCGCCCACGCCGCTCACCGCGGCGAGTTCGGTCAGACTCGACGGCGGGGCCGCCGCGATCTCGCGGAGCGTCGCGTCGTGGAAGATCACATACGCGGGCACTCCCTGCTCCTTGGCCGTGGCCGCGCGCCAGGAACGCAGCTGCTCGAAGACGGCCAGCGCCTCCTCGGGCAGATCGACGACCACGGCGGCGCGCCCCTTGCCCGCCTTCGCGGGCTTGGCCGCCTTCGCCGCCCGTCCCGGACGCTCGGGCTCCTCCCGCAGGGTGACCTTGCGCTGTCCCCCCAGCACCTGCGCACTGGCCTCGGTGAGCACCAGCGTGCCGTAGTCGCCCTCCACGGCCAGCAGTGCCTGCGCCAGCAACTGCCGCGCGACGCCCCGCCACTGCCCCTCACGCAGATCGGCACCGATACCGAACACACTCAGGGCGTCGTGGTCGAACTGGATGACCTTGGCCGTCTTCTTGCCGAGCAGGATGTCGATGATCTGCCCCGCCCCGAACTTCTGCCCGCGCTCACGCTTGAGCCGGACCACGGTGGACAGGAACTTCTGGGCGGCGATCGTGCCGTCCCACGACTTCGGCGGGGTGAGGCAGGTGTCGCAGTTGCCGCAGGGCGGGCTCGCCTGGCCGAAGTAGGCGAGCAGTCGCACCCGCCGGCAGTCGGCCGCCTCGCACAGCGCCAGCATGGCGTCCAGGTGGGTGGCCAGCTTGCGGCGGTGGGCGTCGTCGCCCTCGGAGGTGTCGATCAGCTTGCGCTGCTGGACCACGTCCTGGAGGCCGTAGGCCAGCCAGGCGGTCGAGGGCAGGCCGTCCCGTCCGGCGCGGCCCGTCTCCTGGTAGTAGCCCTCGACGGACTTGGGCAGGTCGAGGTGGGCGACGAAGCGCACGTCGGGCTTGTCGATGCCCATGCCGAAAGCGATGGTGGCGACGACGATCACACCGTCCTCGCGCAGGAAGCGGGCCTGGTGCCCGGCGCGGGTGCGCGCGTCCAGCCCCGCGTGGTACGGCACGGCGTCGATGCCCTGCTCCACCAGGAACTGGGCGGTCTTCTCCACCGAGGCCCGCGAGAGGCAGTAGACGACGCCCGCGTCGCCGTCGTGCTCGGTGCGCAGCAGTTCCAGCAGCTGCCGCTTGGGCTCGCTCTTGGGCACGATGCGGTACTGGATGTTCGGGCGGTCGAAGCTCGCCACGAAGTGCCGCGCGTCCCCGAGATTCAGCCGGGAGGCGATCTCGGCGTGGGTGGCCTCGGTGGCGGTCGCGGTCAGCGCGATACGGGGGACGTCCGGCCAGCGCTCGTGCAGTGACGACAGCTGGAGGTAGTCGGGCCGGAAGTCGTGCCCCCACTGGGCGACGCAGTGTGCCTCGTCGATCGCGAACAGCGAGATCGTGCCGCGCTCGAGGAGTCTCAGCGTGGAGTCGACCCTGAGACGCTCCGGCGCCAGGTAGAGCAGGTCCAGCTCACCGGCGAGGAACTCGGCCTCGACCAGGCGGCGTTCGTCGAAGTCCTGGCTGGAGTTGAGGAATCCCGCCCGCACACCCAGCGCCCTGAGCGCGTCGACCTGGTCCTGCATGAGCGCGATGAGCGGCGAGACGACGACGCCGACGCCCTTTCGCACCAGCGCGGGGATCTGGTAGCACAGCGACTTGCCGCCGCCGGTCGGCATCAGCACCAGGGCGTCGCCACCGGCGATCACATGCTCGATGATCTCCTGCTGCCCTCCCCGGAACGAGTCGTAGCCGAACACACGCCGCAGCACACTCAGCGCGCCGTCGGCCTCGGGGGCGTCTCCGGAGGAATTCATCCGGCGATTCTATGAGAAGGCGGCGCCCCTTCGGGGGTGAGGTCGAGTGGTAGCGTCTGCCGTCTCACCCGTCCCTCCCGGACAGCGGCGACAACGGCTGAGAGAGATCAGCATGAGTGACGAGGACCTGCCGAGATCACTGCGCCGTCTCGGACTCTCCGACCCCGAGGCGCTCGTCTACGTGGCACTGCTCGACATGGGCCCGACCGCGGTCGCCGACCTGGCCGAGGCACTGGCCGGCCACGGGGAGGCCGACGCGGCGACGGCCGTCGCCCACCTGATCGAGCTGGGCCTGGCCGCGAGGACCGGCTCGGGGCCCCACCGCGAGGCCGTCGCCCCGACCGAGCCGACCATCGCCCTGGAGCACCTCGCCCATGTCCGGTCGGCCGAGCTCCACCGGGCGCAGATCGCCGCGGCCAACGCCTACCAGACGTATCGCCGTTCGGTGCATCCGCAGGCGACCGAGGACCTGGTGGAGGTGGTCACCGGGCCGCAGATCGTGGAGCGCATCCACCACGCCGAGGGCTCGGCGGACGCGGAGGTCCTGCGCTTCGACTCTCCCCCGTACCACACGAACGGGACCCCGAACGAGACCGAGGTGAGCAACCTCGAGCGCGGTGTCGAGTACCGGGTGGTCTACTCCAAGTCCTCGGTCCAGAACGCCGACTACTACGCCTGCAACATCAAACCGTGCATCGCCGCGGGTGAGCAGGCCCGGGTACTGCCCACGGTCCCCGTGAAGCTCACGATCTTCGACCGGCGGGTGGCCATCGTCTCGATGTCGTTCGTCGAGGCCGAGGTCAACGACTCCATGCTCATCGTGCGGCCCTCGAGCCTGCTGTCCGCCCTCACGGGGCTGTTCGAGGCCTCCTGGCGCTCGGCCTTCCCCCTGCACTTCGGGGACAGGGTGCCCTCCGCGCTGCGCCCGGTCCAGCGGCGGATCCTGGAACTGCTCGGCAGCGGGGTCACCGACGAGACGATCGCCGAACTGCTCGGCATCAGCAGGCGCACGCTCTCTCGCCATCTGGAGCAGCTCAACAGCAGCGCGGGGGCCGCGACCCGCTTCCAACTCGCCCTGTACGCGGCCCGCAAGGGCTGGATCTGACAGCGGCCCCCTCGCCGGACATGAACGGCATCAGCCCAGCGCCGCGGGCGACTCCGCGTCGGGGATGAGCACCCTCGGGTGCCCCGAGCCGTCGGCGGGCACCCGCCACACGTCGGCGTTGCCGTGGCCGCGCCGGATCCCGTACGCCACCGTGCCCGAGTCGATCCACGCCGCCTGGTCGTCCACACTGCGGTGCTCCGCCAGTCCGGTCTCGCGCAGGGTGGCCAGATCGAGGACGGACAGCCGCCAGCCGTGCCCGGGATCGCCGTCCACGGCGGATTTGAACGCCAGCCGCCTGCCGTCGGGGGACAGCGAGGGGCACTCGACGTTCTCCCTGAGGGTGCGCACGCTCCGGGATGCGATGTCGCCCTCCACCAGGTAGCGGTGCCCGGCGGTGGACATGGTCGCGTAGAACCGCCGGTCGTCCGCGGTGAAGGTCACCCCCCAGAAGTTCAGGTCGGCCGCCTTGTAGGGTTTGCCGCCCACGGTGACCGACCAGTCCTCGAGAGTCGGAACGAGTTGCTGGGTCACTGTGTCGAGCATGCCGACACGGGTGGAGAACCGCCCGCCGTTGTAGGAGTCACCGGTGACGAACACGGTCCACGTCACCATGCGCCCGCTGGGTGAGACCCTGGCGCGGTTGGGCACGCCGACGAGGGGGATGTCGCGCCTGGGCCTCAGATCGGCGCCGAGCACGACGAGTTGATATGTCGTCAGGTCGCCGTCGAGACGCAGGCACAGCCCCGTTCCGCCGGAGGCGTACAGGCGGGCGCAGGTCAGTGGCGCCATCGACTTCCTCCCGCGGGGGTCGTCGGCCGACACCGCGATCAGATGGTTTTTGGTCTCCCGCGCGGTGCTGCGGGCGACGATCCTGGGACCGGGGGCGAGGGAGACGGCGCCACGCTCCCCCGCCCGGGACGCCTCACGGCCCTGCCCGGCGGCGGTGGCGATGGAGACGACCGCCACGGCGGCGAGCGCGGCGAAGCACAGGGCGGCGGCGACCAGGCGGTTGCGCCGGGTCGCGGGCGGGGTCATGGGCCGGGTCATGCGCGCGCTCCCTCGCCGGACGCCGTGGGGCGCACGAGCAGGACCGCCGTGAGGGCGACTGCGAGCAGGACCGCGCCCGCGGCCATCCTGGTCGCGGCGGCCGGCCCCCAGGAGTGCCAGGCGAGCCCGAAGCCGACGGACGAGGCGAAGTAGGCCAGCGCCTGCCCGGTCTGGATGAGGGCGATCCCGGTCGTACGCAGCGCCTTGGGCAGCACCGGTGCGGCCAGCGCCATCAGCACGCCGTCGGTCGCGGCGTAGAACCCTCCGTACAGGGCGAGCGTGAGGATGGTGATCGCCGCACCCGAGAGCGGGCAGAACAGCAGCAGGTAGACGGCGAGCAGGCCGCCGTACCCGCCCAGCACGACCGGCAGCCGCCCGAAGCGGTCGGCGAGTGTGCCGAACGGGGCGGCGAGCAGGAGGTAGGAGAGGTTGGCGCCGACCGCCAGCAGCGGGAACCAGCCCGTGCCGAACTCCTCACGCCGCATGAGCAGCAGGTAGACGAAGCCGTCGCCGATGGTGGCCAGTCCCAGCAGGCAGGCGGCGGCGAGCAGTGCGCGCACCCGGGCGTCGCGCAGGAGGGCGAAGGCCGCGGCCGGTGAGACGCAGTGCGCCGGTGGTCGCGCCTCGCGGCGGTCACGGACGAACAGGACGAGGATCACGACGGCCGCCGCGGCGACGCAGAAGCTGGTCACGAAGACCGCGTCGAACGCGCCCGGGGACTGCGCGCCCACCAGCGCCAGCACCCCGAGGGCGACCAGCGGTCCGGCGAAGGCGCCCACGCTGTCCATCGCGCGGTGCAGACCGAAGGCCCGGCCCAGGCCCGCGTCCGGGGCGGACAGCGTGATCAGCGCGTCACGAGGAGCGGTGCGCAGGCCCTTGCCCGCGCGGTCGGCGACGATGACGGCGCCGATCGCGGGCACCGACCCGCCCGCCGCCAGCAGTCCCAGCTTGGCGGCGGCCGAGACGCCGTAGCCGATGCCCGCGACCGCCTTGCGCCTGCGGGCGCGGTCGGCGACATAGCCCCCGACCAGGCGCAGGAGCGCGGTGGCGCCGGTGTACAGACCGTCCACCACCCCGTAGACGGCCGGGCTCATCTGCAGGGTGAGCACGAAGTACAGGGGGAGGACGGCGGTCACCATCTCGGAGGAGATGTCGGTGACCAGGCTGACCGCGCCCAGCGCGAGGACGTTCGTGCCGACCGCCGCGATCCCGCGGCGGCGGCCCTTTCCGGCCGTGCCCCCGCGCTGGAGGCCGATCGTGGACATGTACAAGGCGGGCTCCCACCTTCTCGGAGGCGGCCGGGAGCACGGTGAGGTGTGCTCCGGCCACCGGCCATGGGCAGACTGCATGGGCAGACCTGGGCGGCCGCGGGCGGTGCTCGGATCGCCGGTCGGGTCCGGACGAGCCGGCTGCGGCGGCGTCCTGACCGGTCTACTCCGCCCGGTGGGCGGTCGGCGGCGCCGCGTTGCCAGTGGCGTCCTTGCGTCACGGGACGGCGCCATGGCGCAGTGGCCAACCTTCGCCATCAGCGCAACGTGGCCACCACGGCGGCCCACCGCCCTGTAGTAGTGGAGACCGCCCCCGATCTTCCGAGGAGTTGCGGTCTGCCATGCCCCGGACCAGCCTGAGGTTCCCTTTCGCGGCTACCCCGCCGGCAGTGCGCACGGCCCGGCGCCGGATCGTCGCCGCGGTGCGGTCCTGGGGGGTCGAGCTGGACGACAGCCTCTCCCACCGGATCGAGCTGGTGGCTTCGGAGCTGTTGACGAACGGGCTCGTCCACGCGGGAGGATGGCTGACGGCCGGTGCCGACCTGGACCACGACCGGCTCATCGTCGAGGTCTTCGACAGCAACCACGTCCTGCCCCGGCCCCGCGTGGCGACCCCGGACGACGAGGGCGGGCGCGGTCTGACCCTCATCGACGCCCTGTGCCTGTCGCGCGGCGAGGAGTCCACGGCGTCGGGAAAGCGGTGCTGGGCGGTCCTGTCCGTGCCGCCGCCCGTCGTCCTCGTCCTGCCCGAGCCGGTCCAGCCGTACCGCTACGTATGAGACACCTGTGAGACACGCATGAGACGCCAGTGCCTGCGAAGGCTTTCCGAACCGGGAAGGCCGGCCGGCGGACCGCTTCGGCCGCGGCGGCCCGGGCAGGGACGGCCCGGTGAGAAAAGGCCCGGCGAGAAAGGGCCGGGGCCCGGCGAAGGGCGGCTCAGAGGCAGATGCGCCTTTCGTCCTCGGCGATCACGAGGTCGTTGACGGACGCGCAGCGGAACGGGGTTCCCGAACGCCGCGCCGAGGCGCGGCGGGCCTGGCCGGACCCCGATAGCGGCAACTGCCCGCCGTGGCCCGGCGCCCGCCCGGAAGCCCGGTCCCGCCCGCGCGTCAGCCGACGTGGACCCGGGGGCGGCGGCCGCGGTCGGGTTCGGCCTCGCGCAGCACCTCCCGGGTCACCGGGGCCACCTCGCCCTGACCGAAGAGGAAGAACCGCAGGAACTGGGCCAGCGGATTGCCCTCGGTCCACTCGAAGTAGATGTGCGGCAGCCCCCCGGTCTCGTCCCGCACATGCAGCACAAGTGCCGCGAGCGCGTTGGGGATGGTGGCGCTCTGCAGGGTCAGCACCCGGTAGCGCCCGTGCAGCACCTCACCGCGCACATTGAGCTCGGTCTCGAAGTCCGAGGGGTCGCGGACGGTGACCTCCACGAAGACGAAGTCCTCGTCGGCCGGGATGTCGTTGTCGGTCCGGATCTGCTGGAGCTTGTCGCGGTACTCGGCGAGGTCGCGGCGCTCCGGCTTGTTGGCGATGAACCGGATCTTGCGGTGGGCGATGTCATGGACGAAACGCGAGGCCATGGTGTCCAGGACCACACTGGTCACCCGCAGTTCGAAGGCGCGGGTGAGCCGGGACAGCAGCGAGACCGCGACGATCCCCGCGATGAAGCACGCACCGATCTTCACACCGTCCGGCCGCTCCACCACATTGGCCCCCGTGGTGTAGAGGAAGATCAACGAGATGGCGCCGAAGCCGGTCGTCCAGCCGCGCTGCCCGGCGCGACGTGCCGCGATGGTCACCGCGATCGCCGCTGAGGTGATGAGCACGAGCACACCGGTGGCGTACGCGCCTCCCTGCGCGTCCACATCCGCCTTGAAGATCCAGGTCACCAGGAAGGCCACAGCGATGAAGACCAGGACCATCGGCCGCACGGCCCGTGCCCAGTGCGGCGCCATTCCGTAGCGGGGCAGATAGCGGGGCATCAGATTGAGCAGGCCCGCCATGGCCGAGGCGCCGGCGAACCACAGGATGGCGATGGTGGAGACGTCGTAGACGCTGCCGAAGGCGGAGCCCAGGTACTGGTGGGCCAGGTAGGCCAGGGCGCGGCCGTTGGCCTCGCCACCGGGGTCGAACTCCTTCTGGGGGATGAGCAGGGTGGTGATCAGGCTGCTGGTGATCAGGAAGACACTCATGATGACCGCGGCCGTGGTCAGCAGTTTCTTGGCCCCCTGGATTCGGCGGAGCGGGCGCTCCTCGGTGCCCTCGGGGCCGCCTTCGATGTGCGGCATGACGGCCACGCCGGTCTCGAAGCCCGACAGGCCCAGGGCCAGCTTGGGGAAGACCAGCAGGGCAAGGCCCACCATGACGAGCGGGCTGCCGTGTTCGGCGGTCAGCGCATGGCTCCAGTCGACGACCAGGTGCGGCGAGGAGATCACGTGCCACAGGCCGACCGCCACGACCACGACGTTGAGCGCGAGGTAGGTCCCGACGAGGACGACCGAGATGCCGATGGCCTCGGTGAACCCCTTGAGGAACACCGCGCCCAGCGCGGCGACGAGTACGAGCGTGATGGCGACCTGGTGACCGTGCAGCGTGCCGGTCAGATGCGGGTTCTCCACCAGGTGGGCGGTGGCGTCGGCCGCGGAGAGCGTGATGGTGATGAGGAAGTCCGTCGCCGCGAAGCCCAGCAGCGCCAGCACGAACAACTTGCCCTTCCAGAAGGTCAGCAGCCGCTCGAGCATGGCGATCGAGCCCTCGCCGTGGGGGCTCTCCTCGGCCACCCGGCGGTACACGGGGAGCGCGCCCGCCAGGGTGACCGCCACCAGGACCACCGTGGCCAGCGGGGAGAGCAGTCCGGCCGCCAGGGCGGCGATGCCCGGCTGGTAGCCCAGGGTCGAGAAGTAGTCCAGGCCGGTGAGGCACATCACCCTCCACCAGCTGTGCGTGCGCTCGCCCGCGGGTTCGGCGTGCGGGCCCGGTTGCTGCTTGGCCATGTCGGTCAGGCCCTCGAGCAACCACGCCCGAAGGCGCTGCCGCACATCCGACGAGGCACCCGCCCCGGTGGAGGATGCCACCTTGCACTCCTTGTCGTTCCGCCGATCACACAACCGCCGAAGAGACTGCCACGCGCACACGCGAAAGGCGGTCATCCGGGAATGCCCGGCACCGCTGGGCCGCTCTTCGTCCCAGGATCCTAGGCATGGCGCGAGGCCCGAAACGGCCACCGAAGGGGGGAAAGGCGTTAAGGGCGCGTCAAGATTCCCCAGAGCGCGTGTCGTCAAGTCCGCTGGTGACCGTGCGTCCATGACCGGACACAAAGTCACCGGCGCATTGTCAGCGAATGTCCGAGGCGGCGAAAATGCGGCGCGCCAACTCGTAGTCCACCTTGTCGGCGATGGTGAGGAGCAAGGTGGCGTCGGTGCGGCACGGGTGCAGTGTCCCGGCCTCCTCGGAGTGCCGGATACCGGTGTCGAGCCGGTGCCACAGCTGGGGGTTGTTGACCAGCACATCGACGTCGACGACCGCGCGGCCGCCGAAGACGTCATGGAGCACCACCGCGCCGGTGCGGCCCGGCGAGGCACGCACCGAGGTGAGGACGTCGATGCGCACCCGGTGGGTGCCCAGCCCGTTGCGGGTGGACAGCCAGTGGCGGCCGGCGCTGATCCGGTCGGGCAGCATGACGGCTCCGACGCCGACCCCGAGGGCGGTCCAGCACACGCAGCGCACCGGGTCGAGGCCGCCGGACACCCAGTCCAGCAGCACCAGCATGCCGGTCAGCGCGGCGCCGCACTGAACCGCGCAGCGGCGCTCGGCCGCCCAGTTGCGGTCCTCGACCACCTCGTGGCCGTGCCGACGGCCCCGGGCTCGTTCATAGCTGGTCACATCTGGACACTAGAGCCCAACCGGTCGGTCGCATATGGCCATGACGCATCGGATACGCCTGACCCGGCAACCTTGACGCGGCCTTGATGATCTGCATGAAGGCCACGAGGAAATTGCATCACGTTGATATGACTATTTCTGCGCTCGGATAGCCGCCGAGTCCCCGGGGTAGTGCTCAGCCGAACCGGATGACACGAGTTCAGCCGTTGAGGGGGCGGTACGAGTTCACCACCGGGGACCAGGGGGCGCAAGGACAGCACCGGGGACAGGGGTCGGGGGCAGGGGCGGGGGCGGGCAATTCGGGGGAGCGGCCATTTCACCACGCGCGGATCCGCGTGCCTTCTCACCGCGGCGGGCATTCACCCCAGCAGTGCGTTCACCACAGCAGTGCGTTCAACGATTCGCAGAAAGCGCAGAAAGGCCGGACAGCAGTGACACAGCCTTTTCAACTGCCGGACTTCTACATGCCGTATCCGGCACGACTCAACCCCAACCTCGAGGAGGCGAGGGCGCATTCCGGGCAATGGGCCCGGGACATGGGGATGCTGGAGGGCTCGGGCATCTGGACACAGGGGGATCTCG
Source organism: Wenjunlia tyrosinilytica (assembly GCF_014646055.1). Classification (GTDB taxonomy): domain Bacteria; phylum Actinomycetota; class Actinomycetes; order Streptomycetales; family Streptomycetaceae; genus Wenjunlia; species Wenjunlia tyrosinilytica. Next base: position 13,758 of record NZ_BMMS01000015.1, on the reverse strand, counting down.
AAGCGCACGACTACGCCCTGCTGTGCGCCTACACCCACCCCGACGCCTCCGGGCCCGAACTGTCCCTGGTGACCGACTGGTACGTGTGGGTGTTCTTCTTCGACGACCACTTCCTCGAGGCGTTCAAGCGCACCCAGGACCGCGAGGGCGGCAAGGAGTACCTGGACCGGCTCGCGGCCTTCATGCCGATGGACTCGGCCGCCGAGCCCCCCGAGCCCACCAATCCCGTGGAGGCGGGCCTGGCCGATCTGTGGGCCCGCACCGTGCCCAGCATGTCGATGGACTGGAGGGCACGCTTCGCCGAGAGCACCGAGAACCTCCTCAACGAGTCGCTGTGGGAGCTCTCCAACATCAACGCCCACCGCATCCCCAACCCCGTCGAGTACATCGAGATGCGCCGCAAGGTCGGCGGGGCTCCCTGGTCGGCCGGGCTCATCGAGCACGCGGTGGGGGCCGAGGTCCCGGCGTCGATCGCCGGCTCACGGCCGATGAGGGTGCTCAGGGACACATTCGCCGACGGGGTGCACCTGCGCAACGACCTGTTCTCCTACCAGCGCGAGACCGAGGAGGAGGGCGAGCTCAGCAATGGCGTCCTGGTCCTGGAGACCTTCCTCGACTGCACGACCCAGGAGGCCGCCGACGCGGTCAATGACCTTCTCACCTCCCGGCTCCAGCAGTTCGAGAACACAGCCCTGACCGAGCTCGCTCCCCTGTTCGCCGAGCACGGACTGGATCCGCAGTCCTGCGCGGACGTGCTGGCCTACGTCAAGGGGCTCCAGGACTGGCAGTCCGGCGGACATGAGTGGCACATGCGCTCCAGCCGCTACATGAACGGCGGCGCGGCCTCCTCCCCCGCCACCCGGCGCTCGCCCTTCCTCCCGAGCGGGCTGGGCACCTCGGCGGCCGGCATCAGGGCGTCCGCGGGACCGATCGCGGCACGGATCCGCAGCCTCACCAGTGTCCCGCACCGCAGGGTCGGCCCTTCGCTGCTGCCGGACTTCTTCATGCCCTTCACGACCCGGCTGAGCCCCCATCTGGGGGCCTCGCGCAAGCATGTGGTCGACTGGGCGCGCCGGATGGGGATGCTGGAGGCCCAGCCCGGCGTCCCGGGCTCCGGCGTCTGGGACGAAGGCAAGCTCATGGGCTTCGACTTCCCGCTGTGCTCGGCGGGCATTCATCCGGACGCGTCCTCGGACGAGTTGAACCTGACCTCCGGCTGGCTGACCTGGGGGACCTACGGCGACGACTACTTCCCCGCCGTCTTCGGCCGGACCGGTGACCTGGCCGGGGCGAAGGTGTGCAACGACAGGCTCTCGGCGTTCATGCCCCTCGACGCCTCGGCCGCTCCCGCCCCGGCGAACGCGCTGGAGCGGGGACTCGCCGATCTGTGGTCCCGCACGGCGGGCCCGATGGAGGCGGACGCACGCCGCCGATTCCGCGACGCCATCGAGGACATGACCGCCAGTTGGCTGTGGGAGCTCGCCAACCAGGCGCAGAACCGCATCCCCGATCCGGTCGACTACATCGAGATGCGCCGGGCGACCTTCGGCTCCGACCTCACGATGAGCCTGTGCCGACTGGCGCACGGGCAGCAGGTCCCGCCCGAGATCTACCGGAGCGGACCGATGCGGTCCCTGGAGAACGCCGCCGCCGACTACGCCTGCCTGATGAACGACGTCTTCTCCTACCAGAAGGAGATCGAGTTCGATGGCGAGGTGCACAACGGCGTCCTGGTCGTCCAGAACTTCTTCAACTGCGACTACCCGACGGCCCTGGACATCGTGCACGATCTGATGACCTCGCGCATGCTCCAGTTCCAGCATGTCGCGGCGCACGAACTCCCCGTCCTGTACGACGACTTCGACCTGGGTTCGCAGGCTCGCGACATCCTGGACGGGTATGTCCTGGAACTCCAGAACTGGCTGTCCGGGATCCTGACCTGGCACCAGGGCTGCCACCGCTACAAGGAGTCGGTGCTCCTCGGCCGCGGCGGCACGGTCCGGGCCCTCGGCGGCCCCACGGGGCTCGGCACCTCAGCCGCCCGGATCGCCCGCCCCGCCTGAGCGCTCGCCCAGCCCGGCCCGGCCGCCCCGGAGAACTCCCGTCGCGCCGGTCCCGCCGCCCCAGTGGCCGGCGGGGCCGGCGCACGCTCACGTCCGTCGTCCGCCGCCCCGCGGACCGCCGACGCGGAGCGGAATCCGGGAATCCCGTTTCCATGCGAGCCCCATCACGACCCCGTTTGCCCCGAGACTGAGCGAGCAACAGTGTCTCAGCGGCGCCCCGATAACTACACAGAGTCAAATGAAGTACACCGCCATAGTAGGCTCCGCCCCTGTCGCACACCGGACCGCACACCTGCGACCATCAGCCGGATATCGCATGAAAAGCGCCACCGACCCAGTATTGACTGGGAGTTCGAGGGAACCTTCTCGGCTCCCGCGCGTCATACAGAACGTTCGACTCCGTACAGCAGGGGGGGATTACTCGCAGTAGCGAGCAGACTCCTCCGCGGATACGTATCGCTACGTGCGTGAGATCGACGGCAGAAGGCATAGAACGGGCAACAGGGCGAGGGCCCTGGTTGCAACACCCGCGAACGCGAACGAAAGGTGGTGGACTCCGTCCTCCAGTCGTGCGCCACCGGCATGTCCCTGCCCGCCCGCGCGGCCAAGCGCCGCCAGCACATCAGCAGCACCCCCGAAGAGAAGGAAAGACCATGCGACCATTCGCCTTGAACTACGCCCGACCGGCAGCGCCCACACCGGCCGCCCCTCCCTACGCCTACGACTCGACACGCCAGCTGAACGTACTGTCCGACGGGCGCCCGGCCGCCTGCGAGCGGGAGGTGCTGCTGGCGAGCGGTGCCACCGTCTCGACCGCCGGTTCCAAGACGCATTTCGACGACTGACCGCCGATGACAGTGCTGGTCCTGACCTGCAAGCAGGACGTGACGGCGGACATGGTCGTCACCGAACTGCATGAGCGGGGCGTCCCGCTCGTCCGCCTCGACCCCGCCGATCTGCCCGGCGAGGTAGCCCTGTCGGCGGAGTACGTCAGAGGCGACTTCCACGGACATCTGTCGACTTCCGGACGTCTGGTGAGTATGTGCGGTCTGCGCTCGATATGGGTGCGCAGGCCGGGTACGCCCGGAGCCGATGTCACCGAGCAGACCGCATGGGTCACCGCCGAGTGCGAGCAGGCCCTGTACGGGGTGCTGCGATGCACCGATGCCCGGTGGATGAACCACCCCGACGCGGCCGCCCGGGCCCGCTACAAGCCGTGGCAGCTCCAGGCCGCCCACCGGTCGGGCTTCGCCGTGCCCGCCACGGTGATCACCACCTTCCCCAAGGTGGCGCGGCAGTTCGCCGAGAACCACCAGGACCTCATCGTCAAGCCGATCTCCGGAACACACCCGACCGACCCGCCGATGGCGCTTCCCACCACCCGCATCCCACCGGATGTGGACTTCACCGAGGTCGCGGCCGGTCCCACCCTGCTCCAGCAGCACATCCCCAAGCTCGCCGACATACGCCTGACCTGTGTCGGCGAGCAGATGTTCGCCGCCCGCAAGGCCTCGGACCCCGGCCAAGTGGACGGTCGCTTCGCGGAGAACGACCACACCTGGGAAGCCGCCGAGATGCCCGCCCGCATAGCGCAGGCCGTGCGGGCCTACATGCGCGCCGCACGGCTCGCCTACGGCGCCTTCGACTTCGCCGAGGACAACGAGGGCACCTGGTGGTTCCTGGAGTGCAACCAGGGCGGCCAGTTCGGCTTCATCCAGCTCGCGACCGGCCAGCCCATCGCCGAGGCCGTCGCCACCTGGCTGGCCCTCGACGAGACCTGACCAGGACAATGGGGCCATGTCCCGACGCACGCCACGCCCGCAGCGGGCCCGCCCCACCCCGGCGGCCTGCCCCTGCGGGCTGCCCTCGTCCTACGACGACTGCTGCGGCCGACTGCACCGCGGCCAGGAGCGGGCGGCGACCCCCGAGCAGTTGATGCGCTCGCGGTTCAGCGCCTTCGCCGTCCGCGACGAGGCCTACCTGCTCCGCAGCTGGCACCCCTCCACCCGCCCGCCCGGCATCGACTTCGACCCCGGGCTGCGTTGGCTGCGCCTGGAGATCCTGGGCAGCACCGACGGCGGCCCGTTCCGCGACGAGGGCACGGTGGAGTTCCGCGCCCACTACAGCGAGCGCGGCCGCGCGGGCTCGATGCACGAGAACAGCCGCTTCGTGCGCCACGACGACGCATGGGTGTACGTGGACGGCACCGTCGGCCCCTGACGAGGGGCGGCACCGGAGCACAGCGCGGTACCGGAGCCCAGCGAGGCGCGGGAGCCCAGCGAGGCGCGGGAGCCCAGCGGGGCGCGGGAGCCCAGCGGGGCGCGGGAGCGACGGCGCCGCCCCGGAGCCGAGGACGTCCGGGGGCTGGAATCCGTGGGGCACGATCAAGGAACAGGGAAAGAGCGGGTCCCGGGGACGAGCCGAGGACGACGGGAGACGCGATGAGTGAGCCGTGGCAGGTCGTCGGCGAGCGTTTCCGGTCGGCGGTGGCGGAGTTGGCGCCCGTGGGCGCGCGACCCTCCGCGGAACCGGTCCCGCCGGGCAGCCCGTTCACCGGCGCCCAGTGCGTGGAGCTCTTCGAGGCCCAGGCCGGGAGCAGGCATCTGGACCTGGCGGCACGCCGGCTCGACAGGAGCGGGCTCGGCCACTGCAGCACCCACCCCCGACGGATGGATCGAGCGCCAGGACGGGGGCGTCACCGCCCACCGAGGAGTTCACCCGCCGCGTCACCAGCCGCGCCGAGGTCCGAGCCCTCAGCGGCGCCGTCACCGGATCGAGCGCCGACCCCCGGCCGTAAGGCGCGTCCGGCCCCTCACCGGCCGCCGGTCACTCCACCGATGAACGGGCTGGTCACGCCAGCGCGGTGAGGCGTTGGCGGTCCAGCGGGGACGGGCGGCGGTCCAGTCGCCGGTCGAGCAGGGCCGCCGCCTCCGCGCAGCGGCCGGAGCGGGTCAGCGCGTACAGGAGGGTCTCCTCGACGATCTCGCGCTGCGCCGCGCTGCCGCCCAGGGCGGTCAGGCGGGGCAGCAGTGAGCGCAGCGTGGGAACGGCGCGGCGCCAGTCGCTGCCCACCACGAGGGCCAGCGCCGAGCACAGGGGCACCACCACCTCGCGGAAGACCTCCAGGGTGTGGCGCTCGGCGTAACGGCGGAGCCTGGCAAGGCCCGCGAGATCCTCGTCCGCCGCGAGGGCGACGGCCGCGTGCAGTGCCGCGAACGAGGTGGGAGGGGCGTGCAGCCAGCTCTCGGGGGCGGCGGCGATGACCGGCGCGGCCGGCAGTTGCCCGTCCCACGAGTCGGTGGTCCGGCAGCGCCACAGCAGCGAGCCCGAGTCCACCAGGGCGCGGGCGCCGGTGACGGCGGGCGGGGCCAGTTCGGAGAGGTAGCGGGTGCGGACCGCGTCGGGCCTGCACAGCATGAGTTCGTGGAGTGCGGCGTGCCAGCTGAAGTGGGCGCGGTCGGCGGCCTCCGGGCCGTAGTCCTTGATCCACAGGTCCAAGAAGCCCAGCCCGTCGGCGTGGTGGCCGGTCTCGTAGTCGACATGGGCGCGGGCGTGCACGGCGTGGCCGGACGCGGGCTCCTCGGCGAGCGCGAGGACCGCCAGGGACTCGGCCTGGTACCACCGCCCCTGGTCCTGCCGTACGAAGGCCAGTTGGCTGCGGTACCACCAGTCGCCGCCGTAGGCGCCGGCCAGGCCCTCCACCAGGGCCCAGGTCTGCTCGCCGCAGGTGACGCCGCCGAAGGAGATGGTGGGCACGGCCGCACTGACGGCCAGCGCGTCGCGCGGATGCTCCTTGATGTGGTTCAGCAGGGCCGCCGCGCCCTCGCTCTCGGTGCCGGTCACCCGCTGGGCCACGGCGTGCACGAAGCTGCGTTCACGGGCGTCCGTGCCGTGGTAGGCGGTGCGCACGGCGGCGGCCAGGGCCCGGGGCACATCGACGCCCGATCCCCATTCGTGGCCGAGCAGGGCCAGGGCGGCATGGCCGAGGGCGAAACCGGGGTCCGCGGCGACGGCCTCGGCGAAGCACTCCTGCGCTCCAGCCCCGACGCGCAGGACCCTCTCCAGTGCGACGTTGTAGGCGGCGGCCGCCTCGGCGGTGGTGGTCAGCCGCAGCCCGTACCGGTCGGTGGGCTTGGGGCGCCGGGCGGGGCTCGCGGTGACCAGGGCGTCGAGGACCGCGACGGCGACCTCGGCGGCCTGCGCACGTATCTCGGGAACGGCCGTGGTCTCCCACAGATTGCCCCGCCGCAGGGCGCCCAACGTCCACAGCGGTGGCGCGACCCTGCTCAGGACCCGCCCGTCCGCCCCGGTGTCCAGCCCGAGCCCCGCGGGCCCGACACGGGCGAGGCCGCTTTCGCGCAAGGAGTCCAGCAGAGGGTCGCCGACGCGGCGTACATCCGACTGCGGGCCGGTGCAGTTGACCACCGCGCCGACGGTCAGGCGGGTGCCGTCGTCGAAGGTCACCCGCAGCGCCTGTCCGTACTCCTCCGCGGCGGCGACCTGTCCGGCCCTGACCTCGACCCGCCCGCCGGCACGCGCGGCGCCCAGCCGCTCGGCGGTGGCGGCAGGCATCCGGTGGCGGTGCACCTCCCACACCCGGGCGTCGGACTCCAGGAACCTCGCCCGGTCCCTTTCGGGCAGCCGCTGCCACAGCGCGGCGGTCAGCGGGCGCAGGGAGTCCAGCGCGGGCCGCCAGTCGCCCCGGGCGCGCACGGTGCGCACGACATGCCGAAGGACCGCGGTGCGCAGGGTGTCCAGGCCGGTGCTCCCGGCCGGGCCGGGCCCCCCGGGCTCCTTGTACGGCTCCAGGCACGGCGCAGCGACGGTCACCGGACGCTCGGCGTGGACGGCGGGGAGCAGGCCGCGGCGGGAGACCGCGTGCACGGTCCTGCCGGGCCGCTCCAGCGTCAGGGCCACATCGACCATGGTCAGCCCGGTGCCGACGAGCAGGACGGCGGTGTCGGTGGGCACTCGGTCCAGGGCGCCGGGGGCCCAGGGGTCGGCGACGAAGGCCGGTGACTCCTTGAGCGCGACCGGCGCCCAGTCCGTTCCGGGGGCGTGGCTTCCGAGGGCGAGGACCGCGGCGTCCGCCTCGAGGGCCATACCGCTGTCCAGACGCAGCGTCAGACCGCCCCGCGGACCGGGCTCGGCGTGCACGACACGGTCGCGTACGCGGATCAGGCGGGCGACCGTGGAGGCGCGGCGGGCGCGCTCCGCACAGGCCCACAGTCGCTCGGCCAGGTACTCACCGAACTGGCGGCGCTGGGCGAACACGCCCGGGCGGACGGGCTGCCCGTCCACCGTCGAGCGTTCCTCCAGCCACCGCAGGAAGTCGTCGGGCTCGTCCGGCTCGGCGCTCATGCATCCGGCGGGGATGTTGAGCAGGTGCCGCTCGTCGACGGTGCAGTACGCGCTCCCGCGGCCGACGGCCTGCGCCGGGTCCACGAGCAGAACACTGAGCGGTTGCTGGCGGGCGACGGCCTCGTCCAGCAGGCGAGTGGCGGTCATCGTGCCGGCCGCGCCCGCTCCGACAACGGCCACGGTACAGAAGGGCTCTGCCTTGGTCACCACGGAAACTCCTCGCCGGTGTCGGCTCGTACGGGGGACGGTAGGAAATTCACCGGGCCTTTGCATCGGAAGCCGGATACCGGGAATGCTAAGCAGGAGATATCCGCGTTGTCGAATTCCTTTGAAAGCGTGTCGCGTTGGTATTCGGTACCGAAAGGACGCACGGCGGGTACCGAAATATTGGCAACAGGTGGACGCCCCCTCTTGCCCGGGGGACGGCTGGGCTGCTGTGCTGGAGGACACGGCCGGGGGACGCCCGCCGGACCGGTGTTGCGGCCCGCCCGGGTGCCCGGCTTCATGCGGCCCGGGTACCGCGGTTCGCGGAATCCGCCGCGCCGCTTCCGATATTCTGATCTTCCGGGTCGGCCGATGAATTCATCGTCCCGGAGGAAGAATTCCCTGCGTTCACCGCCGATCCGCTCACGTCGATCCGCTCACGAAGATCAGGGGGCCGGAGGATCAGGGTCCGGCATTCCGTGGCGACGGCGGTGCGATGAGCCCATTGAATTCACTTGCCCACCGCCGACCGGCGGCGTCGGTCGGCGGTCGATGAGTCGATGAGTCGATGAGTCGAGTCAGCAGAGCGCCTGCGCCAGCCCCTGGCGTCCCTCGATGCCCAACTTCCCATAGGTGTTGGTGAGGTGGACCTCCACGGTCCTCAGACCCACGAAGAGGTGCTGAGCGATCTCACGGTTGGTCATGCCGTCAGCGGCCAGCCCGGCGACCCGGCGCTCCGTAGGGGTGAGCGCGTCGACTCCGTGGAAGGTCCGGGTCCGGGGGCGGTCACCGAGGGCCCGCAGTTCACCGAGCGCCTGCTCGGCGACCACCCCCGCACCGCAGGCGTGGGCCGCGCTGACCGCTTCCTGGAGCTGCCCGCGCCCTTCGGCCGGCTTTCCGCAGGCGATCGACAGGGCGCCCAGGTCGGCGAGGGCCTGTGTGTACCGGAAGCGCGCGGGTGTCTTCTCCAGGACCTCCACCGACTCACCGAGCAGGCGCAGCCCTTCGTGTCCGCCGGTCACCACGCCCAGCGCCCGCAGGGCCACTCCGATCATCTCGGGGACGCCCCACTGCCGGGCAAGCGTCAACTCCTCCTCGGCGAGCGCCCTGGCCTGCTCGCTCTGCCCCAGCATGGAGTGCACCAGCGCCGCCTCCGACCTCCAGGGGTAGAACCCGGGGCTGGGCATATGGCGGGTGGCCGTCCTGAGCCCGCACAGCAGGAAGTCGGCGAGGCTCTCCTCGAGCCGCCCCTGCTCGATCCGCAGCCAGCCGCGGACCAGCAGGACGTAGTCGTTGATCCAGTGGGCGTTGAGCACTCCGCCGAGTCCACCGCGTGCCAGCAGCGACTCGGCGTCGCCCGTCTTGCCCTGCCTGATGAGGGATTCCGCGAGCGTGGCGACGGGGAAGACGCTGTGGCTGTTGCGCAGTTCGACGTCGATCTCCTGGAGCGCCTCCAGGGCGGCCTCCGCGTCGGCCTGGCACTCCTGGAGGCGGCCGAGTCGGCAGTTGGCGTTCGCCCGGGTGCTGATGGCGTGGGCGTAGTGGAAGGCCGAGCCGCGGGCCCGGGCCTCCTCGACGGCCGAATCCGCGTAGCCCAGGGCCAGTTCGGGCCGACCCGCGGCACCCAGTCCCAGCACCGCGCAGTTGTAGACCACCGACTCGTCGTCCACCGGGGTCATCCCGCGGCTCAGGGCGAGGCGCGCCAGTTCGACGACCTCTTCGGGCGATTCGCCCACCATGGCCGCTCGCAGGCTGAGCAGGGCGGCGAGCGGGCGCTCGACGGCGGTCCCCTGGGCGTCGGACATCTCCAGCGCCATCAGGCGGGGGTGGGCACGCGCTGCCGAGGCGGCCTCGCAGAGGCTGGCGAAGAGGAAGTCGATCTCCAGGCGCAGGGCGAAGAAGGGATCGACGGGGCGGATGGCCTCGCTGGTGCGTCCGAGCACCTCGAGCGCGTCGGGGAAGCGGTCGAGGGCGGCCAGCGCGCCCGCGAGGCGGCGGGCGGCGGCGGTGCGCTCCTGCGGTGTCTCGGAAAGATGGAGTCCTCGCCGCAGTTCCCGCACCGCCGTCGGAACGCTGGAGTCGAGTTCCGCCTCGCCGAGCAGCGCCAGCAGGCTCGCCCGGTCCCGCTCGTCCACGGGTTCCTTCAGAGCGCGGCGCAGATAGACGACCGCGCTGTCGGGAGCACCCCGGTCGGCCGCGGCGACGGCCGCCCTGCGCAGGGCTTCCGGCGCCCAGTCATGGCCCACCGGCCCTCGTACGAGGTGGGCGGCGACATCCTCGGGGGCGGCGGCCCGGCCGAGCAGTAAATGGGCCGCGCGGGCGTGGAAGTCCTGGCGGCGGCTGGGCAGGACGGTGTGGGCGACGGCCGCGCCGAGGAGGGGGCACGCGGAGGCCACGCCGATCTCGTAGCGTGTCAGGAGCCCGGCGCGCACCAGCGCGTGCACGGCGTCCTCGACGGAGGGCTCCGGCAGTGCGGTGACACCCGCGATCAACTCGACGGGCTGGGTGCCGCCGAGGACCGCCACCGCCTGGGCGGTGGCCTCGGCGTCGGCGCCCAGAGTGCGCACGAGCGCGTGCACGGCCGGTCCGATCTCGGGCAGCACGTCCTGGACGATCCCGGCCACCTCGCTCTCGTCGGCCGTCGCCCCCTTGGTCCGCAGGGCACGCAGGAACGCCTCGAGGAGGTAAGGATTGCCTCCCGTGATGAGGCGGCAGGCACGGGAGAACGACCGGTCCGGGACCTCTCCCAGAGCCTCGCCCATCAAGGAGTGGACGGCCTCCTCGTCCAGCGGGGTCAGATGGACCTGGTCCCGCAGCAGGGCCAGTGCACCGCCGAGGGCGTCCTCTTCCGCCGCCTCTCCGGGGCCGAGCGCGGCGATCACGGTGAGCGGCAGGCTGTCGGCACGGCGCATCAGGTAGCGCAGCCACTCCAGGGACGAGGAGTCCGCCCACTGGAGGTCGTCCACGGCGATGACCACACGGCCCCGGGCGGCCAGGTCCTCGACCCGCCCGTACAGCTCGCTCAGCGTGGCCGCCTCGTCGCCGGGCGACCCGGGGTCCTCGGCCTTCGTCCGGACGCCCGATCCCTCGAACAACTGGCGGACGACGGCGAACCGGACCTCGCTCTCCAGTGCGTCCGCCCACGCCATGAGCACCGTGAGGCCGTCGCGCCGGGCCTCGGTGACCAGGGCTCGGAGCAGGGTGCTCTTGCCGCTGCCGAAGTCACCCTGCACCAGGACGAAGGCAGTGCCGGAGGCATGGCCGGCGAGGAGTTCGCGCAGGGCGCCGAACTCCCGGCCACGTCCGATCAGCGCAGGAACCACCGCGCCCCACCTCCCCATTCATGGCACGCGGACTCCGGGCCTGACACGTCCGCGTGATTTTCGCATGCCCGGGACATCGCGCGCCTCGCTGCCCGGCCAGGGGCGAACGGCCTCGCGAACGGCCCGCCCTTCACGGCCGGGTCACGGCACCCGGCCGGTGTGGTCACAGCATGGCCCCGGTGACCCCGTCGCGAAACCGAAGGGACTCGGGCCGGGACCGAAACATCCGGATCTTACGGTCCTCCTTCAGTGGCCGCGCCGCCCTGATCACTGATGGGGTGAGTGACCGTGCGCCGCCACCACCCGCGGTGAAGCCCGGCTCGGTGCCCCAGCGAACCGGGCGCCCGCCGCGCCGCCGCGGCGCGGCCCCCGCGTCTCGAGCGCTCGACCGGGGCGGATGCGCCGGTCCCCTCCTTCGGGGGCGCCGAGCCGCCACAGCCCGCACGAAACACCACGCGATCTACGGAGAACCATGCACAGCACGTCCTTGCCGCACCAGCGCGCCAGTGGTGGCGCACCCGGCGCGGCCCCACCGCCCCTGCCCGGGAAGGACGCCGAGTCCTCGGTGTTCGGGGCGGTGCGCGACAGCCGCGCCTTCGGCGAACTGCGGCGCTCCTACCGCCGGTTCGCCTTCTCGATGACCGCGGCCTTCCTGGTCCTCTACATCCTCTATGTACTGCTGTGCACCTACGCACCGCACCTGGTGGCCACCAAGGTCGTCGGCAACGTCAATGCGGCCTTCCTCATCGGACTGGCGCAGTTCGCCTCCACCTTCGCCATCGCCTGGCTGTACACCCGCTTCGCCAACGCGCGCCTCGATCCCGTGGCCGACTGGCTGAGGTCGGAGGCGGGACTCGACGGGGAGGCGGGAGTCGACCAGGAGGCGGGGCCCGAACGGCGGGCCGCGCTCACCCAGCGCATCGACAACCGGCCCGCCGACGCGAAGAACGGGGTGTGAGCGGCATGAGCGGCCTTCCTACGGCAGCGCTCTCCGCGTCCGGCGCCTCGGACAACAGGGCCCTGACCGTCGGGCTGTTCCTCGTCTTCGTGGCGGTCACGCTGGGCATCACCCTGTGGACGAGCCGACGGAACAAGAACACCACCGACTTCTACGCGGGCGGCAGATCGTTCACCGGCTTCCAGAACGGCCTGGCCATCTCCGGCGACTACATGTCCGCGGCGTCCTTCCTCGGGATCGCGGGCTCGATCGCGCTCTTCGGTTATGACGGGTTCCTCTACTCCGTCGGCTTCCTCGTCGCCTGGCTGATGGCGCTCCTGCTGGTCGCCGAACCGCTGCGCAACGCCGGACGGTTCACCATGGCCGATGTGCTGGCGTTCCGGATGCGGCAGCGGCCGGTGCGCACGGCGGCGGGTGTCTCCACGATCGTGGTCTCCATCGTCTACCTCCTCGCCCAGATGGTCGGCGCGGGCTCGCTCGTGGCGCTCCTGCTGGGGGTCTCCGGCGAGGGGGCGAAGAAGTGGATCATCCTGGCGGTGGGCGCCCTGATGATCCTCTATGTCACGATCGGCGGGATGAAGGGCACCACCTGGGTGCAGATCGTCAAGGCGGCGCTCCTCATGGGCGGTGCGGCCCTGGTGACCGTGCTGGTGATGAACAGGTTCGGGTGGAATCTCTCCTCGCTCCTCGCAGCCGCGGCCGAGGCGAGCGGCAAGGGCGACGCATTCCTCGAGCCGGGGCTGAAGTACGGCGCCACCTCGCTCACTCGCCTGGACTTCGTCAGCCTGGGGCTCGCGCTGGTGCTCGGCACCGCTGGTCTGCCGCACATCCTGGTGCGCTTCTACACCGTGCCCACCGCCAAGGTGGCACGCAAGTCGGTGAACTGGGCCATCGTGATCATCGGTGTCTTCTACCTGATGACCATCGCCCTCGGCTTCGGCGCGGCGGCGCTGGTCGGCCCCAAGGCGATCACGGCCTCCAACCCGGCCGGAACGACGGCGGCGCCGATGCTCGCCGAGATGCTGGGCGGCGGCCCCGGCTCCGGCGGGGGCGCCCTTCTGCTCGCCGTGGTCTCCTCCGTCGCCTTCGCGACCATCCTGGCCGTCGTGGCCGGACTGACCCTGGCCTCCTCCGCCTCGTTCGCCCACGACCTGTACGCGCATGTCATCCGCAAGGGCAGGGTGAGCGAGAAGCAGGAGGTGTCGGTGGCCCGCTGGTCGGCGGTGGCCATCGGGGCGGTCGCCGTGGTGCTGGCGCTCTTCGCCGACAAGCTCAACACGGCGGCACTGGTGGCGCTGGCCTTCGCGATCGCCGCCTCGGCCAATCTGCCCACGCTGCTGTACAGCCTGTTCTGGAAGCGCTTCACCACCGCGGGAGCGGTCTGCGGCATCTACGGCGGGCTGGCGGCCTCCGTCGTCCTCGTCGTCTTCTCACCCGTCGTCTCCGGCAAGCCGACCTCGCTGATGCCCGGCACGGACTTCGCCTGGTTCCCGCTGGAGAACCCCGGACTGGTCTCGATACCGGTCGGCTTCCTGCTGGGCCTGCTCGGCACCCTGCTGTCCCGTCCGGAGGACGACGCCGAGGACAAGCACGGCGAGCTGGAGGTCCGCGCCCTGACGGGGATCGGCGCGCACTGACCGAAACGATTGCGCGGCGGGACCGTAAGGTCTGAACCTTTGGCTGTTCACGTGCCCGCGCACCCCATGACCATGAAACTGCACCGACCTGCGGAGACGTCGTCCCGGGTCAAAGGAACAAGGAGCGATGTTGAGCAACGAGAGCCTGGCCAACCTGTTGAAGGAGGAGCGGCGTTTCGAGCCGCCCGCCGAGCTTGCCGCGCACGCCAATG
>NZ_BMMS01000014.1 GCF_014646055.1 Wenjunlia tyrosinilytica | reverse complement strand
CCGTCAAGAACCACATCTCCCGCCTCCTGGCCAAACTCGGCGTCGAGCGGCGCATTCAGGCGGCCGTACTCGCCACCCAGGTCACCCGGCCCGGCGGGAACCAGCCCTCCTCGCCCCGCCGCTGACGCGGTCCGGTCCGCCACCGACGCGGCCCCCGCCCGACCGCAGCCCCCCGCCCGACCTGGGCGGAGGGCTGCGCTGCATCGCTTCGGGTCACTGGCCCCCGGCGCGGATCCGGCGGCCGGTGGTGCGCCTCGGAGTGATCCGCATCCACAGGTCACGGCTCTCGGGCGACCACCAGGGGCGGCTGCGCGCCAACTCGCCGAGTCCGCGTGCCTCCTCCGGATCGGTGACCTGCTGCGCCCGGCCCACCACGAGCACGCTCCAGCCCTGGCTGAGCGCGTCGTCGATGTGGTCCACCTCGAACGCCACTTCCTTGCCCGAGGCCTGTGACGGCAGGGCGTGCGGAGCGGTCCGGAAGACGACGCTGTCGTCGACCAGCGTGTAGTTGACGGGCACGACCGCGGGGCCTTCGGAGGTCGTGACGGCCAGGCGTCCCACCCCATGCGTGGACAGCAGCGTCCGGCACTCGGCGGGATCGAGCTCGTCCAAGCGGGGCCGCTGAGCCGAGTCCCCCCGGCCGGGCGGCAGGTCGACGCCGCCGCCGAGCAGTTCGCCCATGGTGGTCTCCAGTGCCCCGGCAAGGCGGAGCAGGCAGGCGGTGCTCACTTCGCCCGGCTGCGATTCCAGGTACTGAAGGTATCCGGGCGCCATGCCCGCCCGGGCCGCCGCCTCCTCGCGGCTCATGCCCAGTTGGTCGCGTCGGCGCGCGATGCGCCGACCGATGTCTCCCGGGTTGGAGTGCACCGCGTCAGCGGCGCCTGCCGATGCTGCCTCGGATGGCACGGCCAACCACCTCTTCCCACATCACTGCTGTCCAGCGGGGCCGACCACGGCCCGTAACCGTCAGCGCCCGGCGTAACGCGAGCCGGCCGCAGGCGCAGGCGCGGAGCCCGATCCGGCGTCATCCAGCTCCCATCCCAGGCGCTCGTCCACCGAGATCACTCCGTCCACGGCCTCGCACAGCCGTACAAGGACCGGGACCGTGCCCTTGCGGCAGACGCTGCCGCTGAGAACGACCTTGCCGTGGTCAACGGTGACGCCGATGGTGGAGGGGGCCTCACCCAGCGTCCTGACGACGACGTCCTCCACGATCTCGGCGCGGATGGCGTCGTCCTTGCGCAGGAAGACCCTCAGCAGATCGCTCCGGCTGACCACGCCGACGAGCCGGTCCGTGTCGTCGATCACCGGAAGGCGCTTGATGTGGTTCTCCTGCATCACCTGTGCCGCTTGGACGACGGTCCAGCCGGGCCTCGCGCACACCGCGGGGCTGGACATCAGCTCCTCGGCCACCGTCGCCCCCGGCCGCGCTCGGCCGGCGCGGCCGGAGGCGCTGGGCGCGGTGTCGAGGGGATGCCCGGCGGTCTTGCGCAGCAGGTCGGCCTCGGAGACCACGCCCAGCGGACGGTCGTCGGCGTCCACGACGGGCACCGCGGTGATGTCGTACTCGTGGAGCAGCTCGGCGACCTCCTTGAACGAGGTCCTCGGCTGCACCCGCACGACCGCGTGGGTCATGAGGTCCCTGACGGTTCGGTGCTGCATGGCCAGTCCCTTCCCGGTACGAACGTTGCGGGGTGCCGCTTCTCCGGCATCCCTGACCACCTTGCGCCCCGAGGTGCTGCGTGCCCAGGGACCGCGTGGGTACGGCTGGGGGCCGACAGGCCCTGGTCCAGCCCTAGTCCGGCTCCATGTATGGACGCCTGAAGACAGCCGCCTGCTCGGTTCCGAAGGGACGTGCGGCCGCGACCGCCCGCCCCACGGCCGCGTCCAGCGGTCCGCTGGTGTCGATGGCGACGGCCTCCGGCCATGGCTCCTCCTTCGAGGCCATCGTGGCCGCCACCGCCGCGTCGGCGTCGGACACGCCGGGCGCGCCGGGCGCTCTGCCGCTCAGACGCGTGGCCGCCTGGTCGGCCGGCACCTCGCACCTCAGTTGCACCAGGTCCGCGCCGACCCGCTGGGCAAGCGCGGCGGCGGCTTTGCGGTGCTCACGACTGATCCAGGTGGCGTCCAGCACGACGGACTCACCGGACTCCAGCAGTACGGACGCGTGATCGAGCAGAGTTCCGTAGGTGCGGCGAGTCCATTCCCGGCTGTACAGGCCTCGGCCGTACTCGGCGGGTGCGGGACTCTCGGGTGGGATCCCGGCCAGTTCCTTGCGCAGCCGGTCGCTGCTGAGCAGCGTGATGCCGAGCCGGTCGGCCAGCGCGCCGGACAGCGTGGACTTCCCACTGGCCGGCAGGCCGCCGACGAGGATCAGGCCCACCGCCGAGGTGCGCAGGTGGCGCAGGGTCGCCTTGATCAGCCAGTGGGCCTCGCCGAGTGCCCCCGGGGCGCCTTGACGGGCGCGGAACAGGCCGACCTTGGCCCGCACGAAGGCCCGGTAGGCGACGTAGTGGTGGTAGAGGGACGGCGGTGCCGGGTCGCCGGAGTACTCGCAGTAGCGGGCGAGGAAGAAGGCCGCGGACTCGGGCGCTCCGAGTCGTTCCAGGTCCATGGCCAGGAACGCCGCGTCGTCCAGCCCGTCGACGTACCGCAGCCGGTCGTCGAACTCCAGGCAGTCCAGTACCCGCGGACCGTCATGGAGGCAGAAGATGTCGTCGGCGAGCAGGTCCCCGTGGCCGTCGACGATGCGGTCCTCCTCGATCCGTCTGACGAACAGGCGTTCGCGCCCCTCGAGGTAGCGCCGCACCAGCCTTTCGATCTCGGATACGCCCGCGGGCGCACCGTCGGCCTCACCCAGCTCGGCCACCTGGGCGAAACTCGCCTCCCAGCGCGAGCGCAGAGCGTCCCGGGTCCCCTCCGCGACGACCGCGTCGTGCCGGGGCGCCTTCGCGTGCACGGCCGCGAGCAGACGGGCGACACCGCGCAGGGGATCCCGCACGGGGGCACCGCTCACGACCAGCTGGGCGAGTCGGCGTTCGGCGGGCATCCTGCGCATGACGACCAGCGGCTCGGCCGGGCCCTCGTCGGGCAGCAGCACCTCGGCCAGCCCCAGGTACACATCCGGAGCGAAGCGCCGGTTGAGCTCGATCTCCCTCTCGCAGGCGTTCCGCCGGGCGGGAAGGCCGGTGAAGTCCAGGAACTCCAGGTCCACCGGCTTCTTGAGCTTGTAGGCGCGGTCCCCCACGAAGAAGACGACCGCGACGTGGGTCTCGCTCACTTCGGCGGGCAGCTGTGGGGCGGCCCGCCCGAGGCTCTCCTCGGGAGAGGTTCTCATCGTTGGCCTCCGTT
This sequence comes from Wenjunlia tyrosinilytica, assembly GCF_014646055.1. Classification (GTDB taxonomy): domain Bacteria; phylum Actinomycetota; class Actinomycetes; order Streptomycetales; family Streptomycetaceae; genus Wenjunlia; species Wenjunlia tyrosinilytica. Next base: position 225,115 of record NZ_BMMS01000014.1, on the reverse strand, counting down.
TCGTTGGCCTCCGTTCCGCCGTACAGTCGGCGATCACGTGCGCCGTGTCACGGTGCGCGGCGCGCGGGGTCTCAGTCGTGCGGGACGACCGCGACCGGGCAGGTGGCATGGTGGATCGCGGCGTGCACCACGGTGCCGATGCGGCGCGACCAGGCCGGGCTCTTGCGCCGACGCCCCATGACCAGCAGATCGGCCCCGGACGCGGCTCGCACGACGGCACGGGCGGGGCTCTCCAGCGCGACTTCTTCGATCACCCGTACGTCGGGGTACTTCCTCTGCCACGGTGCGAGCGCCTTCTTGAGCTCCTCGCGTGCGTCGTCGGCCAGGTGCTTTGCGGCGTCGGGGCCGACACCCCAGGGCGCGTACGCCTGAGGGGGCAGGGCGCGGGAGTGCAGGGCGCGGACGGGGGCTCCCCGTCGCCGTGCGGCCTCGAAGGCGAATTCGAGCAGGCTCTCGCTCGGCCCGTGGAGCCTCAGTGCGACGACGACGTTTCCGCCGCCCGGGAACAGGGGCTCGCCCGCCTCCCGCTCCGCGCCCCGCACGAGCACCACCGGCTGTTCCGCCCGGCTCACGACGTCGAGTGCGATGTCTCCGAGGAAGAAGTGAGCCATGGGGCCGATACCGCGCGAGCCCAGCGCGAGGACCTGTGAGTGCTCGGCCTCGGCCAGCAGCGCCTCGACCGGGTCCTTGGCCACCAGCTCCTCGCTGATGGCCAGGCCCGGGAAGTCCTCGCGCAGCTCCTTCGCCGCGTCGCGGACGATGCGGGTGGCCCAGTGGTCCTGCACATCCGCGTCCTGGACGCCGGCCGTGGCGGGTGGCGCCATGACCCAGGCGTGGACCAGGCGCAAGGGCACGTGCCTCAGCCGTGCCTCGCCGGCGGCCCAGTGCGCGGCGGTCACGCTCTCGGGTGAACCGTCCAGGCCGACTGTGACGACTGGCTCCATGGCTCTACCTCCGTTGTCGCGCCGCCGTCACGCGGCGGTCGGAATCCCCTCCTCTCCAGCGTGACCGCAGGCACGGCAGCGGCGGCAGGGGCCGTTGGTCCCCGCCCCGGGCCCATGGGGGTACTCACCCGAATGCCGCACGGCCGTACGCCCGGCCCGCCCGGCCCGCAGGCCACGCGGGCGGGGACGCGGGAGGGTGGTAGTGACAGGTACACCACTCCCGTCGTGAAGGAGGCGGTCGGCATGTCATCGGACCCGACCCAACCCGTGCGTCTGAACGCGGCACTCGATCCGGTCCTGTCCCGCTGGCTCTGGCTCGTGAAGTGGCTGCTGGCCGTCCCGCACTACATCATCCTGTTCTTCCTGTGGCTGGCCTTCGTGCTCCTCACCGTGGTGGCCTTCTTCGCCATCCTGTTCACCGGGCGCTATCCACGGGGCATCTTCGACTTCAACGTCGGCGTCCTGCGCTGGAACTGGCGGGTCGCCTACTACGCGTACGGCACGCTGGGCACCGACCGCTACCCTCCCTTCACGATCAGCGATGTCCCGGACTATCCGACCCACCTGGAAGTGGCCTACCCCGAGCAGCTCTCCCGCGGGCTCGTGCTGGTGAAGTGGTGGCTCCTGGCCATTCCCCACTACCTGGTGGTCGGGCTCTTCCTCGGCGGCGGATGGGGCGCCGGGCGGTACGCCGGCCTGATCGGGCTGCTGACCTTGTACGCGGGGGTCGCGCTCGCCGCCACCAGCCGCTACCCGACCGGGCTGTTCGACCTGCTGATCGGGCTCAACAGGTGGGTACTGCGGGTCGCCGCCTACGCGGCTTTGATGACCGACGTCTACCCGCCCTTCCGTCTCGACATGGGAGGAGCCGAACCGGTCCGCGTCGACATCGCCGGCAAGCCCGCGGTGTGACATCGTCTCCACCAGGCAGTGAGGTGCGGTGTGCTGGTGCTGATCGGATACGCGACCTGTTTCGGTTCCACACGCGGTGTCGCCGAGCGCATCGGGACACGCCTGGGCAACGGCGGTCTCGGAGTCGATGTGCGATCCCTCGAACTGGTCGAGGAGGCTGCGGCCTACGACGCCGCCGTGCTCGGCAGTGCCATCCACGACCGCGCCTGGCTGCCCGAGGCAGCGCGGTTCCTGCGCCGGGAGAGCGGCGTCCTCGCCTCCCGGCCCGTGTGGCTCTTCAGCGTCGGCCTGGCCCGGGCGATGGGCGGCAGGTGGGAGGCGAAGGCTCCCGAGCCCCAGGAGGTCGCCGACTTCAGGAAGGCGGCACACCCACTCGACCACCGCCTGTTCGCCGGTGCCGTGCGGCCCGAGCACCTGCCGCGTGCCGGGCGGCTGGCGTACCGGCTCATGCGCGGGCGCTACGGAGACTTCAGGAACTGGCAGGAGATCGACGCATGGGCCGACGGCATCGCCCACCACCTGAGAGACACGGGGCCCACCACCCATTGACCGGCCCCGACCGACCGGTCGCCCACCTGCTCGGCGCCGAACGGTCTGCGCCGGGATGCGCGCGCTCACCCCGCGGCCGCGCGCTCCACACCGGCTATGTCGCGTTCCGCCGCACTGAGGAACTGGTGCGCCAGATCGTCCATGGCCCTGCCCGCGGCGAGCTCGTCGCCGATCTCCGGTACGTCCGCGTCACAGGGATTGCACCGAGCCGCTCCACGGCCCGTCAGCACCGTGGCCCCGGTGTCCACCGTCATACGCGCCTTGGTCGTCCCCTCCTCCTCGAAGAGGTAGAGGCGGACCTTCCACTCCAGTGTCCTTGCCATGCTGCCGCTCCCTGCCGATCACTGACTCGTCCCCAGCCCGATGACATCCGCGCATCCGCCCCACGGAGTACTGCCGCGGGAGGGTCAGGCGCCCCTGCCGGACCACCGCGGTTCCAGTTGCTCCCACTCATCGGCCCACTGGGCGTACCTTCTGCGGTTGATCGCGCGCTCGACGCCCTTGCGGCCCGCGTACAGCACCGCCACCACCGAACCCGCGGCGAGGATGCCGGCTGACCAGCCGCTCCCGATCGCCTTGCCCGGTGTCAGGGGAGCCGAGGCGACGGAGCCGTCGCGGTCGACCCATATCCGCACCCTCGCTCCCGTGGGAGTGCCGTGGTCCACGGCGGCGGTACCCGTGTGCCGGGTGCCGTCGGGGTCGGTCCAGCGCACCGGTGCCCTCTCCTTCACCACGGCGGTGTCACCTGCGGTGCGCGCCGCCCCGGTCACGTGCGCGGTGACCGTGTGCCGGTCGGCCGACTGGGCCCGCACCGTCCGCATCTGCGACGTGTAGGTCGCAAGACCGACAGCCACGGAGACCGCGGGCAGCCCCACCGCGAGGAGTATCACCAGCACCCCGCACAGCCACCATTCGACACGGTCGGATGTGCGGCGCAGGGGATTGCTCCGCTTCGGCATGCGCCCGCGCTGTGCGCCGGGCGGCCCTGACGGGTGCGGCGGAATGTGCGAGTGCATGGCCGGATCTCCTCACTCGGTCTGCCTGGCCGGGTCGCCCGGCTGTCCTCCCATTCGAGCGGAGGGGGCGGATGAGGGCATGGGGCCGAGTGTCCTTCCGTACCTGCCGACCGGGCCCACCCGGCATCGGACAAGCCCGGTATCGGACCCGCCGGGATCGGAACGCGCCCGGCATCGGACCCGCCGGGATCGGACACGCCCGGCATCGGACCCGCCCGGTATCGGATCCGCCTGGATCGGAGCCGCCCGGATCCGCGTCCTGCCAGGAGCCACCGCGACGGTCGCGCGGTTCGCTCCACCGCACCCCTGAGCGCTTCGGGCACTCATGAGAATTGTCGTCCCTTCAATTGTCGTCCCTTCAGTGGCTCCGGTCCCGCGCGGGTCCGGGACGGACGCCCGGATCTCGCCGCGGCAACCGTGCCCCGACCGGAGGTGGGCCCATCGGCCCACCTCGCTGCCCCTGGCGACCCTGTCGCAATCGACGAGGGATGCCGGAGGCTTCCAAGGGTGACGACTCCAGCACATCAGGCCCACAAGACCCTGGCCGCTGCGGGCCTGACCGAGGACGAGGCCGCGCGCAGACTCGTCGCCCATGGCCCCAACGTGGTCCGCGCCCAGGTGCGCACACCCGTCTGGCGGCGCGTCCTCGCACAGTTGCGCGATCCCTTGATCCTGGTGCTGCTCGCCGCCGCCGCGCTGACCGTTGCCACGGGCGACTACATCGACACCGCCATCATCTCGTTCGTCGTCGTCGCCAACAGCACTGTCGGCGTCGTGCAGGAGGTACGCGCGGAGCGGGCGATCACAGCCCTGCGCGAGCTGAGCGCTCCCCTCGCCAGGGTGGTCCGCGACGGCGCCGAGCGCCCGGTCGCTTCGGCGGACGTGGTACCCGGTGATCTGGTGCTGCTGGCCGAGGGTGACATCGTGCCCGCGGACGGCCGCATCGTGGAGGCGGCGGCCCTGCTGGTGGACGAGTCCTCGCTCACCGGGGAGTCGGTGCCCGTGGACAAGCCGCCACCCGCCGCGGACGAGGCCGGGCCGGCGGTGTCGGCGGGCACGGTGGTCGCCCGGGGCCGCGGACGGGTGGTCGTGACGGCCACCGGCGCGGACAGCGCCACCGGGCGGATCGCCGCCTTGATGACGACGGCCCCGGAGCCGACCCCGCTGCAGCACCGGCTCGTCGGCTTCGGGAGGATCCTGGCCGCCGTCGCCGTCGTCCTCTGCGTGGTGGTCCTGGCGATCGGCCTGGTACGCGGGCAACCCGCGGAGCTGATGGTGGTGGCCGCGATCAGCCTGGTCGTGGCCGCCGTTCCCGAATCCCTGCCCGCCGTGGTGACCCTCGGTCTGGCCCTGGGCGCCCGGCGGATGGCGCAGCGCCACGCGATCGTGCGGCGCCTGCCCGCGGTGGAGACCCTGGGATCGGTCACCGTGATCGCCACGGACAAGACGGGGACCCTGACCGAGGGGCGCATGGCCGCGCAGCTGCTGTGGACGCCTCGTGGAGAGGCCACGGTCTCGGGCACCGGCTACGGTCCAGCGGGTCACGTCGATCGCGGGGGCTCGGTCGTCGGCCCCGAGGACGCGCCCGACCTCGCGGAACTGCTGCGCGCCGCGATGCTCTGCAACGACGCCACGGTGCGCCCGCCGGGCGACGGCGGCGCCGGCACCGACGGTGACGGCAATGGCGGCGACGAGGGCACATGGCTGGCGCTGGGCGACCCCACGGAGGCCGCCCTGCTCGCCGCAGGTGCCAGGTTCGGCCTCGACCGGTCGGCGCTCGATCATGAGATGCCGCGCGTGGACGAGATCCCGTTCACCAGCGACCGCAAGCGGATGACCACCGTGCACCGCTGCCCCGACGGCGGACTGCGGGTCGTCTGCAAGGGCGCCCCCGAAGTCGTGCTGACCCCGGGAATACTCGGCGAGGACACCCCGGACCGTGCCGGGGCCGCCGAATACGCGCGGAGGCTGGCCGGGCGCGGGTACCGGGTTCTGGCCGTCGCCGCGGCCGACCGACCGGGTTCCCCTTCGCCGCGGCAGGAGTGGGAGCGCGGACTCACCCTGCTGGGGCTGATCGGCATCCTCGATCCGCCCCGGGAGGCCGCCGCGGCGGCGGTGGCGGCATGCCGCGAGGCGGGCATCACACCGGTTCTCATCACCGGCGACCACCCGCTCACGGCGTCCGCGGTGGCCCAACGCCTCGGTATCTCGTCCGCGCAGGACGACGTGACCACCGGCGACCGGATCCGCGAGGGGTCCTCGGCCGACCTGACCGGCGCGCGGGTCTACGCCCGCACCACCCCGGAGCAGAAGCTCGACATCGTCCAGGCGTGGCGGCAGGCCGGGCACGTCGTGGCGATGACGGGCGACGGCGTCAACGACGGCCCCGCCCTGCACCGGGCGGACATCGGCGTGGCGATGGGCCGCAGGGGCACCGAGGTCGCCCGACAGGCAGCCGACCTGGTACTGGCCGACGACAACCTCGGGACGGTCGTGGCAGCCGTCGAGGAGGGCCGCCGGGTCTACGCCAACGTCCGGCGCTTCCTGCTGTACGCGCTGGCCGGGGGCACCGCGGAGATCCTGGTGATGCTGCTCGGCCCGTTCCTCGGCCTCGCCCTGCCCCTGCTGCCCGCTCAGATCCTCTGGATCAACCTGCTGACCCACGGACTTCCCGGAGTGGCTCTCGGCGCCGAGCCGGTGGCTCCCCGCACGATGCGGCAGCCGCCGCGGCCGCCCGAGGAAAGTGTCCTCGGCGCCGGCCTGTGGCCCCGGGTCCTCGCCATGGGCGCGGTCATCACGGCGGTCACCCTGGCCACCGGGGTCTGGGCCCACGAGACCGGCCGTCCGTGGCAGACCATGGTCTTCCTGGTCCTGGGCGCCACCCAGCTCGGCGTCGGCCTCGGTTCCCGGGCACGTCCGGGCACACTGGCCAACCCGTTCCTGCTGTACGCACTGGCGGTGGCACTGAGCCTGCAGATCGCAGGTGTGTACCTGCCGCCGCTGCGCGAGCTGCTCGGCACCCAGTCGCTCCACCCGGCCGACCTGGGGATCGCCTGCGCCCTGTCCGCGATCGGTTACGCCGCGATGCGCCTGCTGTCGCTGGTGCGCTTCTCAGCAGGCCCCCCGCCGCGCACGCCTTCCAGGAGCCGGATCCCTGCCCCCGGACCGGCGGCCGCAGCAGGCGGTCGGCGGTGACGGTGGGCCCGGCCCACCGCTACGGCGCCGGCAGCGGCACCCGCCACGTCAAGGTCGTCCCACCGCCCGGAGGGACGGTCAAAGCCATCTCCCCACCCTGGCGCTCGGCCCGCTCGGACAAGTTGCGCAGTCCACTGCGCCGCCCGCCGGAAGGCACACCCACACCGTTGTCCGTCACGGTGACCACCAGGGACTTTCCGTCGTTGACCAGGGCCACGTCCGCCCGGCCGGCATGCGCGTGCCGGGCGACGTTGGACAGCGCCTCCCCCAGCACCGCGACCACGTCGGCGGCCACCTCCTTGGGCACCTGGGTGTCGAGCAGGCCCTCCATCCGCAGGCTGGGGGCGAAGCCGAGGACGGAGGCGGCCTCACCGACGGCCTGGACCGCACGGGTACGCAGACCGTGCTGGGACGCGGTCTCGCGGGCGCGCAGGCCGAAGATGGTCGACCTGATGATCTTGATCGTCTCGTCCAGATCGTTGACCGCCCGCTGCACCCGCTCGGAGGCACCGGGGTGGTCTATCAGGCGGTCCGCGCTCTGCAGGGTCATGCCGGTCGCGAACAGTCGCTGGATCGCCAGATCGTGCAGGTCCCGCGCGATCCTGTCGTGGTCCTCCAGGAGCGCGATCTGCTCGGCGTCACTGCGCCGCTCCCCCAGCTCCATGGCCAGCGCGGCCTGCCCGGCGAAGCCGAGCAGGGGTTCGATCTCCTCCTCGGAGAACATGGGACGTCCCGGGGCGCGGACGAGCAACAGCACGCCGCGCACGGCCTGGCCCGATTTGATGGGCACCGCGACCGCGGGGCCGAGGCCCGCGAACCGCGGGGGTCCCGCCGAGATCCTCGGGTCCCGGGTGACGTCCTCGCTGAAGACCGGATCCGCGGCGTGGTAGGCCAGACCGACCAGACTCCCCTCGACCGGCAGCACCAGGCCCCGGTGGGCGTCGGCCTGCCGCCCGGCGGCGAACTCCACCGTCAGCGCGGTGGCGTCGGGGAGAGGCAGGGCGACAGCGGCCAGTTCGGCTCCCGTGATGTCCTTGGCCGTCTCGGCGATCAGGCCCGTCACCTCGACGAGGGGGCTGCCGGACATCAGGCTGGTGGTGACCCGGCCGCTCGCACGCAGCCACTTCTCGCGCCGCATCGCCTCCTCGTACAGCCGCGCGTTGTCGATCGCCACCCCGGCCGCCACGGCCAGCGTGGAGAGCACGGCCTCGTCCTCCGCGTCGAAGTCGCCTTCCCCGCGCTTCTCGGTCAAGTACAGGTTGCCGAACACGTGCTCGCGCACACGGATGGGTACGCCCACGAACGAGTTCATGGGCGGGTGGTTCGGCGGAAAGCCGTACGAGGACGGGTGCTCGGACAGCTTGGCCAGCCTCAGCGGCTCCGGGTGCCGGATCAGTTCACCGAGGATCCCGTGGCCGGACGGATACGGACCTATGGCCTTGATCTCCTCCTCGGTCAGCCCCACGGTGAGGAACTGGCAGAGCGTCTTTCCGTCGGGACCGATCACGCCCAGGGCGCCGTACTGGGCATCGACCAGCAGCACCGCCGCCTCGACGATGCGACGCAGCACGTGCTCGAGATCGAGCTCGCGCCCGACCGAGAGCACCGCCTCCAGCAGGCTGTGCACACGGTCGCGCGTCCCCCGCGCGGCATCCACCCTGGCCTGGAGTTCCTCCAGCAGCTCGTCCAACCGCAGCTGCGGAAGCCGAACCGGGCCTCCTTCGGCGTTCTCCAATGTCCCTCCTCGCGGATTCGCCGGGCCGGCGATCCGACTCTCCGCTCTGCACCACCGTATCCGCCCCCGGTGGCCTCGGCAGCGGTGACCGCACGATCCACCCGGCGGAGCCGACCAGCCCGCACGGGGCCGGTCGGACACTTCGCCGGGGCACTCGGCCCACCGGTCTGGACCTGTTGGCCCTGTACGCGCGCGAACCACCGCAACACGGTGGAGTGAGGGGGAGACGCGAACGGATGCGAGAGGAGGCGGACACGATGATCCGCAACCTCGAGACCACCACCCATGCGCGACCTCGGACAGCGCCGCACCCGGCCTTGCGTACCCCCGGAACGCTCCCGGCAGTCACGGAGACGGACTTCCCGACAGCTCGCGAGCCGGCCCGGCCCCCCGACAATGCCGGGGTACTCGTGCTCGATCCGACGAGGACCACCGCGGCCGTGTTCGGCGCGGAAGCCCTGCTCACCGACGCGAGCACGCTGCGCGCGGCGGCCTGGAAGGAAGTCCTCGACTCCTTCCTGATCGAGTACGCGCACACGACAGGCCGTCGTCGGCCGGCCTTCGACATCGCCGTCGACCATCCGGCGTACCTGCTCGGCCGCCTCGGGGAGGAGGGCGCGGTCGACTTCCTTCAGGGGCGCGGCTGCCGCCCGGACCTGGCCGCCGGCCATCTGGGACCTCCCCCGGCCGATGTCCTGCGCCTGCTGCTCGCCCGAGCGGAGCGGCGGTTCGCCGAACTGGTCCAGGAGCGCGGTGTGGGCCCGCGGAGCGGCGCGCGTGATCTGCTCCTCGACCTGCGGTCCCACGACGTGGCGACGGCCGCGGTGTGGACCGGCTACGACGGTCGGCAGCTACTGCGCTGCGCCGGGCTGGGCCACCTCGTCGACACCTGCACCGATGCCGAGGACGCGCGCACCCACCGGCTTGCCGGACCTCCCGATCCCGCGATGCTCCTGCACACGCTGTCGCGGCTGCACGCGCAGCCCGAGCGGACGGCTTTGATAGCGGTGACCCCCGACGACGTGCTGGCCGGGCGCCGCGGCCGCCTCGCGGTGGTCGCCGCCCTCGGCCACGGCGAGCGGGGCCGTCCGAGCGCGGCGCAGAGCGGCGTCCTCGTGGTCCCCGGGCTGAACGCCATAACCGTCGCGCCGCGTGAGGAGACCAGGGCACCGACCCGTACCTGACCCGTACCCGACCTGACAGCCTGACTGACAGCCTGACTGACGGACTGCCGTCCGACAGCCCGCGCGGGCGGGCTGTCGGCTGTCGGCTGTCGGACGAGGGCTGTCAGACGGGCAACGGGTCACGTACGAAACAACGCGACCTTCAGGGCACCGGTCTCCTCCGGCCGGCTGAACACGTCGTACGCCTCCTGCATCTCATCGAGGCCGAAGCGGTGCGTCACCATGCCGGAGACATCGAGGCGGTGAGCGGCGAGCATGCCCAGCAGCATCGGCGTGCTGCTGGTGTCCACCAGGCCCGTGGTGATCGTGGCGTTGGCCGGCCACAGGTCTTCTAGGTGCAAGGTCGCGGGCCTGCCGTGGACTCCGATGTTCGCCACCCGTCCGCCGGGCCGGATCAGGCGGGTGCACAGCTCGAACGTCCCAGGGATTCCAACGGCCTCTATGGCCACGTCCACACCCAGCCCGCCCTCGGTCGCGCCGCGCACGTCCTCCTCCACCGGGCCGGAGGCGTTGAGCGTCACATCGGCGCCCATGCGCTTGGCGGCCTCGAGCCGACTGGGGGCGAGGTCGACAACGACGACCGAGGCAGGACTGAACAGCCGCGCCGTCACGATGGCGGCCAGGCCGATCGGCCCCGCGCCCACGATCGCGACCGTCTGCCCCGGGCCGACACGCCCGTTGCGCACCCCGACCTCGTAGGAGGTGGGCATGATGTCGGCGAGCAGAAGGGCCGCCTCGTCGCTGACCTCGGGCGGCAGTCTGTGGAGCGAGTTGTCGGCGAACGGGGTGCGGACCTTCTCCGCCTGAGTGCCGTCGACGAGGTGGCCGAGAATCCATCCGCCGCCTCCGGTGCATTGCCCGTAGGCAGCCGCACGGCAGTATCCGCACCGTCCGCAGGCCGAGATGCACGAGACGAGCACCCGATCACCGGGTGAGACCGTCCGCACACCGGATCCGACCTCCAGGACGGTGCCCACGGCCTCGTGCCCGAGGACCCGTCCCGCCTCCACCTCCGGAACGTCGCCCTTGAGGATGTGAAGGTCGGTGCCGCAGATCGTCACCGCGTCCACCCGGACGACCGCGTCCTCCGGATCCAGGACCACCGGGTCCGCCACGTCCTCCCAGATACGGCGTCCCGGACCGTGGTAGATGAGCGCCTTCATGCCGAGATCACTCCACTCCTGCTGGTCTCCTGCTGGTCTCCTGCCGGTCGCTGCCGGTCTCTGCCGTCCTTTCTCTGCTGTCCTTCCTTCCTTGTCCTGGCCGCGCCGTTCCGGGTTCCCGCCCCGCCGTTCCGGCCGCGCGACGCCGGTTCTCTGCTCTCCTCAGTCTTCGCCGGGGCGCCACGCCCGGGGCAGGGGCCGGACGGCCCCCCGGGGGACCCGACCGGCTCCGATGGTTCCTCGTCGGCCGCGGTCCCGAAGCAAGCCCGGCCGCTCTCGCAGAGGTCGTCCCCGGCCGGCACGGTCGGCCTGCTCGGGTCGGTGGACCAGGCCGTGGTTTCAGCACCCGCGGTGTCCGGTGGCCGTCGTCCCGCTGGGATGAAGGGCCGCGCGGGGATCGGTCGCCCAACACGGCTGCCCGGCCCCGGCACCTCGAAGCCCGGGGCTCTCAGTCCGCCATGAGGACGGCCACGCCGGTGATCCTGTCGTCGGCCAGATCGGACAGGGCCTCGTCGGCGCGGCTCATGGGGTAGCGACGCACATGCACCCGGGGGCGTGTTCGGGCCGCCTCCTCCAGGTAGGCCCGCCCGTCCTGCCGGGTGTTGGCGGTGACGCTGAGGAGCGAACGCTCCTGGAAGAGGTGGGCCTCGTAGTTCAGTGCCGGGATGTCGCTCAGATGGATGCCGGCCACCGCCAGGGTGCCGCCCCGGTCCAGTGCGGCCAGGGCGACGGGCACGAGTTCGCCGACCGGCGCGAACAGGATCGCCGAGTCCAGGGGTTCGGGCGGCGCGTCATGGGCACCGCGGGCCGACGCCGCCCCGAGTTCGAGCGCCAGCCGCCTCGCCTCCTGCGCCCGGGTGAGGACATGCACGGTCGCGCCTCGGGCCACGGCCAACTGGGCGGTCAGATGGGCGGAAGCGCCGTATCCATAGATTCCGAGGCGTCCACCGGGCGGCAGCCGCGACCTCTCCAGCGCCCGGTAGCCGATGATTCCCGCGCACAGCAGGGGTGCGAGTTCCTCCTCGGGCAGGTCCTTGGGCAGGTGATAGGCGTAGCGGGCGTCAGCGACGGTGTGCCCGGCGTAGCCTCCGTCGATGTCCCAGCCGGTGTACGTGGAGTCGGGGCACAGGTTCTCGCGGCCCGACAGGCAGTAGCGGCATCGGCCGCAGGTGCCGGCCAGCCAGGCGACTCCCACGCGGTCGCCGACGGTGAACTCCCGCACCTCGGAGCCGGTGAGCACGACCGTGCCCACCACCTCATGGCCCGGGGTGCGGCCCGGCACCCTTGGCTCCAGGTCTCCCTCCGCCAAATGGAGATCCGTCCGGCACACGCCGCAGGCGGCAACCGCGATCAGGATCTCCTGCGGACCCGGTGCCGCCACCGCCTTCCGTGTCCTGCGCAGTGGTGACGACGCCATCGGCCCAGGGGTCGAGACAACCCAGGCGGGAGTCTCCAGCAGCGTTCGCGGCGAGTCGTCCGGAGCACTGTCCTGCGAGTTGCCCGGCGAGTTGTCCCGTGAGTTGTCCACGACAAGCTCCTTCCCACACGGCCGGAAAGCCGGCACATCCAAGGACTCCCGCGCGCACCGGCGGGTGTACGCGCAACGTCTTCAGGGTCACTCCGTCGGCCCAGCGGTACGAGGGGGTGACGCGCGGGAGTTGTCCGTACGCACAGTGTCGGAGCGTTCCGATTGCCCGGCCGTCCTTCATCTCTCGTTCGACGCTTGTTTCAGGAACTCGGCGACACGCTCGCCCCAGGTCCGGATGTCGGAGCGGGTCCGGGCGATGTGAAGGTCGGCCCGCGGCAGGAGGCCGGCCAGGGTCTGCGCGGTCGACAGGGGGTGCCCGGGGTCGTCCGCCCAGGCCAGGACGAGCGTCGGCAGGCTCAGCGAGGCGACGGCTTGGGGAGGCGGGAGGTCGCACATTGCCAGGCCGCGCAGAATGGACGGAAGCACCTGCTCGGCCGGGGTCGGTGGAAACCGGGGGACATCGGCGACCACGGCCGGGCGGGACCGCTGCCGTTGGGCGGCGAGCCAGGCGTCCACCCCCTCTCGTTCGACCCTGTCGGCGCAGTCGAGATTGCTCCGCGCGTGCGCCTTCCGGGTGGCCCACGCCGTGGGTGGGATGAGGAGGACCAGCCTGGAGAAGCGTTCGGGGGCCCGGACCGCGGCGTGCACTACGGTGCCGCATCCCATGGACGCGCCCATGGCCTCGACCGGTTCGACGGCACCCAGGTGTTCGAGCAGGCGCAGCAGATCGTCGGCGAGCGAAGGGTAGGTGTAGTCGGTGTCGACGGCGTCACCGGTGGACCGGCCGTGCCCCCGGGCGTCGTAGCGGACCAGGCGCCGCCCCGCGTCCAGCACCGGCTCCCAGTCGAACAGGCCCATCCGGTCCTCGACGGCCTGGCTGACGAAGCCGCCGTGAGCGTAGACGGCGAGAGGGCCACGGCCGGCGTCGTCGTAGACCAGCTCGGCCCCGCGATGCCGGAAGCGGCCCTCCTCGACGGTGTGCTGTCCTCTCACGTCCATGCCTCGCGCGCTTCCCTGTGCGCCCCTGTCCATCATAGGAATCCGGAGGAGTGGAGAGCCGATCTCGCGCGGCGTGGCCGATCGGCCGTCTCGAACGCGGCCACTGCCCGGCTGCCCCGGATGACGGGGAGCCCCTGGGCGAGCCGGCTGTGGAGGTGCCGGTTGCGCACTCCTGTCTCGGCGAACTCGCCGTCCTGCGCACTACCGTCGATGATGTCGAGGATGGTGCCGTCGACGGTCAGGCCGCCGTCGACGATGCAACCCGTGGCGGGATCAGGAGTGCCGTCGCGCCACGGGTGCCGGGGTGCACGGCGGGGAACGCAAGCCTGGCGGCCGGCGGTTCGACCGCGGCCGCCTCCGCCCACCGGCACGTCGGTCGGGTCAGGCCGGCGCCGCGACGCCGCGCATCATGTCCGCCGCCTTCTCCGCGATCATGATGGTGGGCGCATTGGTGTTGCCCCGCACGACTGCGGGCATCACCGAGGCGTCCACCACCCGCAGGCCGCTGAGTCCGTGCACCCTCAGCCGGGAGTCCACGACCGGGCCGATGGAGCATGTGCCCGCCGGGTGGTACAGCGTCTGCAACTCGCGCCGGGCGAAGTCGAGAAGGCCGGTGTCGTCGGTGGAGCTGGGTACGCGGAAGTCGGCCCGGCGGTGCTTGCGCAGGCTGGGTTGTTCGGCGATGTCGAGAAGGAGGCGCAGCGCTCGGGTCATCGTGGCGCGATCCTCGTCCGTGGTCAGGTAGTTGTGCAGGATGTGCGGTTTGGCGCTGGGCATCGCCGACCGCAGGGAGACCTTGCCCCGGCTCGTGGGCGTCAGCAGGACCGCGCCGAACATGAAGGCATGGTCGGTGACGGGGCCGATGCCCTCCTCATGGAACATGACCGGGGCGGCGTGCACCTGGAGGTCGGGGGCGTCCAGGCCCTCGCGGGTGCGGTGGAACGCGCCGGCCTCACCGACGTTCGAGGTGAGCGGGCCGCGGCCCTCGGTCTCCAGCAGTTGGACGTTCTGCGGGGTCTCGGCGGTCATCAATGACTCGGTGTCGGTCAGATAGCACAGGCCGACATGCGGATGGTCCTGGAGGTTCTCCCCCACCGGGAGGTCGACTCGCGGGGTGATGCCGTGCGCCGCCAGTTCGGCGCCCGGGCCGATGCCGGAGAGCATCAGCAGTTGGGGGGAGTTGTAGGCGCCGGCCGAGAGCACCACTTCCCTTTCGGCACTGAGCGACCGCAGTTCGCCGTACCGCTCCACCTCGACGCCCGTGGCCCGGCCACCGTCGATCAGTACTCGGGTGCACTGGGCGTGAGTCAGGACCTCGAGGTTCGGACGGTCCAGGGCGGGTCGCAGATACGCGACGGCGGTGCTGCAGCGCAGTCCGCCTCGCTGAGTCAGGTGGTAGTAGCCGACGCCGTCCTGCTCCGGGCCGTTGAAGTCGGCGGTGTACGGGTGGCCCGCCTCCTGGGCGGCAGCCACATAGGCCGCTGCCAGGGGATGCCGGGAGCGGCCCTCGCTCACCGTGAGAGGTCCGCCCGTGGAGTGCCACGGTGAAGCGGGTCCCGTGAAGTCCTCGGCACGAAGGAAGTAGGGCCGGACATCGCTCCAGGCCCATCCGTCGGCGCCGCCGGCGGCCCACGCCTCGTAGTCGCGGCGATTGCCGCGGATGTACACCATCGCGTTCATGGACGACGAGCCGCCGAGCATCCGGCCCCGGGGCAGAAAGCGGCGGCGGCCGTCCAGCCCCGGCTCGCACTCGCTGAGGTAACTCCAGTCGTACTTCGTCTGGAAGAGCTTGCCGAACGCGGCCGGAACGCGGATCTCCGGGGCATCGTCCCGCGGCCCGGCCTCGATGAGCAGGACACTGGTGTCCTCGTCCTCGCTGAGCCGGGCCGCCAGCACGCACCCCGCCGACCCGGCACCCACGATGATGTAGTCGTACATTGTGTGCCCCTTCGCCCGGCTTGACCGCCAACCCCCTCACCCAAGCCGCAACGGCGGGCGGATCACACCGTGTTACCGGCCATTGTGCTACGGCGCGCCGGCACCCCCCTGAGCCCCGCTCTCGAAGCCCAGAGCGCGGGAGAGCTCCGCGGCGCAGCGCGCGGTGATCCGGCCCGCGGCGTTGAGCTGTCGGCCCATCCTTCCCTTGGGAGCGCCCACGTTGATCGCCGCGATCACGCGCCCGCAGTGGTCGCGCACGGGAGCGGAGACGCCGACGAGACCGGCCTCGAACTCCTCGTCGGCCGTGGCGTAGCCGCAGGAACGGATCGCCTGGATCTCCTTCAGCAGGTCCTCGATGCCGCGGATGCGCTGGGTGGGGGGCAGGCCGGCGAACTCCTCGTCGGTGAACCAGGCGCGCAGCACCCGTTCCTCCCAGTCGGAGACCAGGACCCGCCCGGCCGAGGTCTGCGCCGCCGGGACCATCACCCCCTCCCAGCCGAGGCTGCGGAAGGCGTGGGGCGAGGACTCGCTGCGCAGGGTCAGCACACCGCGCCCCCGCAGCACGCACAGGTGGACCGTCTCGCCCAGCTGGGCGACCAGGCGGCGCAGGAAGGGCGCGGCGACGTACGCCAGCCTCGCCTCACCGGTGCGGGCCGCCAGTGCGTACAGCCGCCAGCCGATCCGGTAGGCCTGGGTGTCCGGATCCCGGTCCACCAGCCCCTCTTCGGCCAGGCCCGCCAGTGCCCGGGAGACCTGGCTCTTCTCCCGTCCCGCCAGCTCCGCGATCCGGGTGACTCCCAGCCCTCCCTGGACACGTGACTCCTGTCCCGCGAGCACCTCCAGCAGGTCGGCGTCTCTTCTCAGTCCGGATGTGGGTCGGGATGCCATAGCAGACTCCTGTTGCAATCTGAGCAACTCCAGTTGTCCACCATGTTTAGCACACCTACGGTTCAACACACCGAACAGCGCCCGTCACCCAGGCGCCCCAGTCCGGAGGAGACATGGACCGGTTTCTCAGCTACGTCGGCAGGCACACCGACGACCTGTTGCAGCAGGGATTGGAGCACGCCACTGTCGTCGGGACGGCCATCGTGATCGCCACGGTGCTCGGCGTCGCACTCGGTGTCACCACGTGGGACCGCCCCATGGGCCGCGCCGCGGCCGTCGCGACGACCGGGACCTTCCTCACCATCCCCAGCTTCGCGCTTCTGGGCCTGCTCATCCCGCTGCTGGGACTGGGCTGGACGCCGACCGTGGTCGCGCTGGTCGTCTACTCTTTGCTGCCGATCACCCGCAACACCATAGTCGGCCTGCGGGAGGTCGCTCCCGCCATCCTGGAAGCGGCCCGCGGCACCGGTATGGGGCCCACGCGGACCCTGCTCCGCGTCCAGCTGCCGCTGGCCTGGCCGCTGATCCTCACCGGCATCCGCGTGTCCACCCAGCTCACCGTCGGCATCGCCGCCATCGCGGCCTATGTGGCGGGCCCCGGCCTGGGCAACGAGATCTTCGACGGGCTCTCACGGCTCGGATCGAAGAACGCCATCAACCAGGCACTGGCCGGGACCCTCGGTGTCATCGTCCTCGCGCTCGCGTTCGACCTGCTCTTCTTCGCCGTCCGGCGACTGACCACCCCGAGGGGGCTTCGTGTCTGACCACGCCTCGCCGACCGCCACCGTCCCGGCCGGCACCGTCCCGGCCGGCACCGGCGCCGACGCCGATGGGGAAACCGCCACCCGGCACGGTGCCCGGATCGAACTGGCCGATGTCTCCAAGATCTACGCGGGACAGGAGGAACCGGCGGTCGAGTCCTTCTCCATGGTGATTCCCGCCGGGGAGCTGGTCTGCTTCGTCGGCCCCTCCGGCTGCGGCAAGACCACCACCATGAAGATGGTCAACCGGCTGATCGAGCCGACCAGCGGCCGCATCACCATGGACGGCGAGGACCTGCTGTCCCTCAACCCGCATGAGCTGCGCCGCCGCATCGGCTATGTGATCCAGCAGATCGGCCTGTTCCCGCACATGAGCATCGCGGACAATGTCGCCCTCGTCCCCAGGATGCTCGGCTGGGACAAGCGCAGGACCGCGGAGCGCGTCGACGAGCTGTTGCACCTCGTCGGGCTCGAACCCGGGCGCTTCCGCTCCCGCTATCCCCGCCAGCTCTCCGGCGGTCAGCAGCAGCGCGTCGGCGTCATCCGCGCGCTGGCCGCGGACCCTCCGGTGATGCTGATGGACGAGCCGTTCGGCGCCACCGACCCGATCACCCGCGAGCATCTGCAGAACGAGTTCCTCGCGCTCCAGCGACGGCTGCGCAAGACCATCGTGTTCGTCACCCACGACTTCGAGGAGGCCCTGCGGCTCGGCGACCGCATCGCGGTGCTCGGGGAGCGGTCCAGGATCGTTCAGTACGACACCCCCGACCGTATCCTCGCCGAGCCCGCCGACGACTATGTCCGCTCGTTCGTCGGCGGCCAGGCCGCCATCAAGCGACTGGGACTGATCCGCGCGGGCGACCTCGACCTGCTGCCCGCGGGGTCCGCGTCCCTGCCGTCGGTCAGGGTGGACGCCACCTTGCGCGATGTCCTCGACGCGATCGTGGCCCATCGCGCTCAGCGGATCGCCGTGGTCGACTCCGACGGCAGGGTGCGCGGCGAGCTGGACTTCGACTCCCTCACCGCGGCCGCCGACAGCGGTGGTGCGCGATGACCGCCGTCGCGACCCCGGCCTCGGCGCCCTCACGCCGCCGCTCCCTCACCGGAGTCATCGGAATCAGGCACCTCGCCACTCCCGCGGTGGTCGTCGTCGCCCTGATCGCCGACTACCTGTGGGTGCACTCGTTGCGCCTGGACAGCATCGAGCAGCGCACTCTCAACAGCGGCTATCTGGTCGGCAGGACCGCCGAGCACCTCAAGCTGACTCTCGTCGCCACCGTCCTGATCATGTCGATCGCCGTCCCCCTGGGTGTGCTGATCAGCCGGGTGCGCGCCCGGTGGGTGCCCCCGCTCGTCCTCGGCCTGGCCAACGTGGGCCAGGCGACCCCCGCCATCGGGGTCCTGGTCCTGCTGACGATCACCGTGGGTCCCGGCGTCGGGGTGGCCATGACCAGCCTGGTCGCCTACTCGGCCCTGCCGGTACTGCGCAACACCCTCATCGGCATCCAGCAGGTCGACCCCACCCTGATCGAGGCGGCACGCGGGATGGGAATGCGTCCCGCACAGGTCCTCTGGCGCATCGAGATGCCCTTGGCCGTCCCGGTGGTGCTCGCGGGGCTGCGCACGGCACTGGTCTTCTGCGTCGGCGTCGCCACCCTCGCGACCTTCGTCAACGCCGGAGGACTCGGCGACATCATCGTCAACGGGATCAAGCTCGACCGTGACCCCGTGCTCGTCACCGGGAGCATCCTCACGGCCTCGATCGCCCTGCTCCTCGACTGGGCCGGAGGGCTCGTCGAGAGCGCGCTGAGGCCCAAGGGCACATGACACCGCCTCCTCCCGCCATCACCGCCGGCTGATCACCCTCCCGTCCTTCTCACCGCTGCCGTACCACCTCCAGGAGTACCGCCATGCCTCAACGCGCCACCTCACTCGCTCTCGCGGCCGTCACAGCCGTCACGATCCTCCCCCTGTCCGGCTGTTTCGGCGGTGACTCCGTCGAGGCCGCGTCGGGCTCCGGGGACGCGCTCAAGGGCGCGTCGTTCACCGTCGGCTCCAAGGACTTCGCGGAACAGATCATCCTGGGCCGGATGACCGTCGACCTGCTCAAGGCCAATGGCGCCAAGGTCACCGACAAGACCAACATCAAGGGCTCCGCGAGCACCCGCAAGGCGCTGGTCTCGGGCGACATCTCGATGTACTGGGAGTACACGGGCACCGGCTGGATCACGTACCTGAAGCACACCAAGCCCATCGCCGACCAGCGCGGGCAGTTCGAGAAGGTGGCCGCGGAGGACCTGGCCAAGAACAGCATTGCCTGGATAGACCCGCCCGCCCCGCTGAACAACACCTACGCCTTCGCCGTCCGCAAGGACAAGGCGGACGCGCTCGGCCTCAAGAGCCTGTCCGACCTCGCCGCACTGAGCAGGAGCAAGCCGTCCGAGGCCACCTTCTGCATCGAGAGCGAGTTCTCCACCCGTGACGACGGCTTCCCCGGACTGCTGAAGGCCTACGGCATCAAGGCACCCGGCGCACAGGTCAAGATGCTGGACACCGGACTGATCTACACCGAGACCGCCAAGGGCAAGACCTGCAACTTCGGTGAGGTCTTCGCCACCGACGGAAGGATCCCGGCCAACAAGCTGGTGGTCCTGGAGGACGACAAGAAGTTCTTCCCCGTGTACCAGCCCGCGCTCACCCTCAAGAAGGGGACGCTCGAGAAGTACCCGGCGCTCAAGAAGATCTTCGCTCCCCTGGCCGAGAAGCTCACCACCTTCGAGATGCAAAAGCTCAACGCCCTCGCCGATGTCGAGGGCGAGGACCCCGAGGACATCGCCACGAGCTGGCTCGAGGACAACGGCTTCCTCAAGTAGAGGCCCTTCCCGCAGGCGCAGAACCGTTCCACCCCAGAAGGGCAGAAGAGATGCACATCGGAGAGAGCTTCGTCGGCGCCGGGCCGAACGCGGCGCACATCAACACGGTGCTCGGCCACCGGGACGGCCCCGCGGGCACGGCCTGGGCCACCGCGCTCGCCACACCCACGCGAGGCCACGCGCCCTTCATGGCCGTGCTGAGACCCAACCTGCCGGTGAAGCCGCCGACGCTGTTCGTCAACAAGGCGGCGATCACCGACGACAAGCACGGCGAACTGACCTGGGGCCCGGCGCAGGCCGGAGTCGCCGCCGGGGTGGCCGATGCCGTCGCGGACGGCGTCATCCCCTCCGAGAGCGCCGACGGCCTGGTGCTGATCACCGCGGTGTGGGTCAACCCGGCCGCCGACGACCCGGACGAGGTCTACCGCAACAACCGCGAGGCCACCCGTGAGGCGCTGGCCAACGGCGCGTCGGGGTCCCCGGACCTGGACGACGTGCTGGCGGCCAGGACCCGCCCGGCCAATCCCTTCTTCGACGCCCCGGAGTGACCACGACCATGAAGATCACCGCGATTCGGCTGGACCGGATGCGGCTCCCCCTGGAGCCGGCGTTCGCCGCCGCCTGGGATCCGGTTCCCCGGACCTTCTTCGACGCCACCTTGGTGACGGTCGAGACCGACGACGGCGTCGTGGGCCATGGCTCGGGCGACACCATGGACGGCTTCGAGGCGTTCGAGCACCTGTTTCTCGGCAAGGACCCGCTCGAGATCCTCAGCCATGTCCGAACCATCGAGACAATCAACTTCCACGCCGGACGCTACTGGCCGCTGGAGGCCGCGCTGTGGGACATCGTCGGCAAGGTGTGCGGCCGCCCGGTCTCCACCTTGTTCGGCGGCGCGGCGACCCGACTGCCCGCCTATGCCTCGTTCGGTGAGCTGAAGGCTCCCGCGGCCCGGGCCGACGCGGCGGTCGCCGCGGTGGAGCGCGGCTTCAAGGCGATGAAGATCCGCATCTCCCGCGACCGCCTCGAGGAGGGCGTCGCCGCGGTGCGGGCCGCCCGAGAAGCCGTGGGCGACGGCATCGACATCATGGTGGACCTCAACCAGATGTGGCGGATGAGCGGCGACATCGCCCCCGCCCTCGACCTGGTCTCCGTCCGCAGGATCGCCGCCCGGCTCCAGGAGCTCGGAGTGCTGTGGCTGGAGGAGCCGCTGCCGCAGGCCGACATCCGAGGGGCCCGCTCGGTCCGCGCCGCCACCGGGGTGCGGATCGCCGGCGGGGAGATGGTGCGCAGCCTTCCCGAGCTGGTTCAGCTGGTGGAGGAGGACGCGTTCGACGTCTACCAGCCCGATGTCGTGCTGGCCGTGGGCATGTACCGGGCACGGTTCATCGCCGAGCTCGCCCAGCTGCGGCACCGCTGGTTCACTCCGCACACCTGGAGCAACGGACTCGGCCTGCTGGCCAATCTGCACGTGGTCGCAGGCGTCGGCGGCGGCCCGTATGTCGAGTTCCCCTACGACCCGCCGGGCTGGACCCCCGATCGGCGCGACTTCTTCCTCGCCGAACCCGTGGAGATCGACTCCGACGGCTTCCTCAATATCCCGGACACTCCCGGTCTGGGCGCGGCCATCGACCACGACGCCCTCTCCCGGCTGCGGCACGACCGCTGACTCACCCACCGAGCCCCCCGCCCCTCCGAGTCTCCCGCCCCACAGAGGCTCCCGCCCCCCACCGAGCACCTCTCCGGCACCTCCCCACCGACTCCGCACCGACTCCGTACTTGGACTGACGCCATGGCCGACAACGGCACTTGGCGGAAGCGCGCTTCCGCACTCACCCCGCACACCGACCTCTTCATCGACGGAGCGTTCCGACCCGCCCGCTCAGGAGAGACCTTCACCACCGTCAGCGCCCGCGACGGCTCGATCCTGGCCTCCGTCGCCGCGGCGGGAGACGAGGACGTCGACGACGCGGTACGCGCGGCCCGCACCGCGTTCGAGGACGGCCGCTGGTCGCGGACCGACCCGGGGCACCGCAAGCGGGTGCTTCTGCGGCTGGCCGCGCTCATCCGCGAGAACCTCGAGGAACTGGCCCTGCTGGAGGCACTGGACGCGGGCAAGCCCATCTCGGACACCCTCGCGGTGGACGTGCCCAAGTGCGCGGACTGCGTCCAGTGGTACGCCGAGGCCATCGACAAGACGTACGACGAGATCGCACCCGCCCCGCGCGGCGCGCTGGCGCTGGTGACCAGGGAGCCGCTGGGCGTGGTCGCCGCCGTCGTACCGTGGAACTACCCGCTGATGATCGCCTCCTGGAAGATCGCGCCCGCCCTCGCCATGGGGAACAGCGTGATCCTCAAGCCCGCCGAGCAGTCCTCGTTGTCCGCGCTGCGGCTGGCGGAGCTGGCCGCCGAGGCGGGGCTGCCACCGGGGGTGCTCAATGTGGTCCCCGGGCTGGGCCCGGTCGCCGGGCGCGCCCTGGGACTGCACCACGGCGTGGACAAGGTCGCGTTCACCGGGTCCACCCCGGTGGGTCGTGCCTTCCTCGGCTACAGCGCCGCCAGCAACGGCAAACAGGTCGCCCTGGAACTGGGAGGCAAGTCACCGCAACTGGTCCTCGCCGACGCCCAGGACCTCAAGGCGGCCGCGAGCGCCATCGCCTGGGGGATCTTCTACAACGCCGGGCAGACCTGCAACGCCGGATCCCGGCTGCTGGTGGACGAGCGGATCCACGACGAACTGCTCGACGAGGTCGCCTCGGTCACCCGGACCCTGCGGTTCGGCGACCCGCTCGACCCGGCCACCCAGGTCGGCCCCCTGGTCGACCGGGCCCAGCAGGACCGGGTGCTGGACTACCTCGGCGTGGCCGCCGAGGAGGGCGCCCGAACGGTGCTCGGCGGGCATGCCGCCTTCCCCGAGACCGGCGGCTCCTATGTGGAGCCCACCATCCTGGACGGAGTCGCCAACAGCGGGCGGATCGGCCAGGAGGAGATCTTCGGCCCGGTCCTGGCCACCGTCCCCTTCCGCGGCGCGGAGGAAGGCGTTCGACTGGCGAACGAGACCCGGTACGGCCTTGCCGCCGCGGTCTGGACCAGGGACGTCTCCACCGCCCACCGGGTCGCCCGCGCTCTGCGGGCCGGCACGGTGTGGATCAACACCTTCGACGCCAGCGATGTCATCACCCCCTTCGGGGGCTTCAAGGACACCGGAACGGGCCGCGACAAGTCGCTGCACGCCCTCGACGCCTACTCGGCACTGAAGACCACCTGGCTGGACCTCGGAACCGGACCGCTCGCGAGCGGCACGGAGGAGTAAGACATGCGCATCGGATTCATCGGCCTGGGCAACATGGGCGGACCCATGTCCCTCAACCTGCTCGCCGCCGGCCACACCGTGACCGTGCACGACGTCCGGGAGGAGGCCGCGGCGGAGCACGTCGCCCGCGGCGCCCGCTGGGCGGCCTCACCGGCCGAACTGGCCGAGCACAGCGACACCGTGATCACCATGCTGCCCACTCCGCGCCATGTCGAGCGGGTGATGCTGGGCGAGGGCGGCCTGCTGGCGGCCATGGCCGAGGGCAGCACCTGGATCGACATGTCCACCTCGGTGCCCGCCGTGGCGGACCGGGTACGGGCCCTGGCCGACGAGCGCGGCATCAGGGTGCTGGACGCCCCCGTCTCCGGAATGGCCCACGGCGCCCGGGCGGGCACCCTGCAGATCTTCGTCGGCGCGGACCCCGAGGACGCCGCCCGCCAGCGCCCGGTCCTGGAGGCCATGGGCGATCCCGAGCGGATCCTGCACGTGGGCCCGCACGGCACCGGCTACGCCGTCAAGCTCATGATCAATATGCTGTGGTTCTGCCACCTGGTGGCCACCTCCGAGGTGCTGGCCGTCGGAGCCAGGGCCGGAGTGGACCTCGAAGTCCTGCACCGGTCCCTGGTCGCCAGCCCGGCGAACTCCAACTTCCTCCAGAACGACGCGCTTTCGGTGCTCAACAACGGCGACTACGACGAGTCCTTCGCCATGGCACTGGCCTGCAAGGACCTCGGCCTCGCCATCGACCTCGCACGCGAGGTCGGAGTGCCGGTCGAGCTCAGTGCCGTCGTCGAGCAGATCTACCGGCGCGGCAAGGCCGTCTTCGGCGACCTCGCCGGAGAGATGATCCCCATGAAGCTGTACGAGGACGTGGCCGGCATCGAACTTCGGCTGCCCGCCCGCGAGGCCTCCGGTACCCCCGGGCAGGTGCGCCCATGACCACTCACGCTCGGGACCTGACGCTCAGTCTGCCGCCCACGGGCTGGCTGGAGTTCGGCGCCGGCTGCCTGCGGCGCCTGCCCGGGACGGTGAGCCGCACCGGTCACCGCCGTGCCTTCGTGGTGACGGATCCGGGCCTGCGCGCCGCGGGCCTGGTCGACCGCGTCACCACGGTCCTGGCCGAGTCCGGTATCGACGCCGAGGTCCATGACGCCATCCCGGCCAACCCGTCCACCACGGCCGTGGACACCGCGGCGCAGCAGGCACGGGCCTTCGGGGAGGCGGCCGTGGTCGCCCTCGGGGGAGGTTCCGCGCTGGACGCCGCCAAGGGCGTCGCCCTGCTGTCCGTCAACCCCGGCAGCGCCGCGGAGTTCGACTACCGGATCGAGCCCGAGCGTCCCGGTCTGCCGCTCATCGCGATCCCCACCACCGCGGGGACCGGAGCGGAGACCAATGGCTTCGGCGTCATCGAGGACACCCGTCTGCGCCGCAAGGTCTACATCGGCCATGACTCGGTCAAGCCGGTGGCGGCGCTGCTCGACCCCGAACTGACCCTGGGTCTGCCCCCGGGCGCCACCGCGGCGACCGGGATGGACGCCCTGGTGCACGGCATCGAGTCGCTCGCCTCCCGGGGAGCCAACCCCCTCTCACAGGCGTACGCCGCTCAGGCGATCGCCCTGGTGAGCCGCTGGCTGCCGGTCGCGGTGGAGAACGGGTCCGACCTCGAAGCCCGCTCCCAGATGCTGCTCGGGGCCCACCTGGCGGGGCTCGCACTGAGCATCAGCGGCCTGGGACTGGTGCACGGCATCGCCCACGCGGTCTCCGCACGGGTCGGCGCACCGCACGGCCTGGCGCTGTCCGCGGTGCTGCCGGAGGTGATGGCGTGGTGCGCCCCGCATGCCGAGGACGCCTTCGCCAGCGCCGCCCACGGGATGGGCGTCGGCGGCAACGGCAAGGACGGCGGCAACGGCGAGGAGGTTGCCGAGGCCTGCCGGGAGCTGTCCGAGCAGGTCGGCGCACGGCGGCCGCTGTCCGCCTACGGGGTCACCGCGGACATGGTCCCGGACCTGGCCAGGACCGCCCTGGAGGACGCCGTCACCGCCAACAGCCCACGCACCCCGACCGAGCAGGACATCACCGAACTGATCACCTCCTGCCTGTGACCCGATCGGCGCCGGTCCCCGGACGGCGACCGCCCAAGGAGACACGTACCCCATGACCGCGACCCAGCAGGCAGTGACCGAGTCGGCGGAGGCAGCAGCCCTCGCCCGCGTACCCGACCAACTGTTCATCGGCGGCTCCTGGCGCGACGCGGAGGGCGGCCGCCGCTTCGCCGTGGAGGACCCGGCCACCGGTACCGTCCTGCGCGACGTCGCCGACGCCTCCCCGCCGGACGGCCTCGCGGCGCTGGACGCGGCGGTCGCCGCCCAGGCGTCCTGGGCGGCCACCCCGCCGCGCGAGCGCAGCGACATCCTGCGCCGGGCCTTCGACGCCGTGACCGCCCAGGCGGAGGAGTTCGCCCTTCTGATCACCCTGGAGATGGGCAAACCGCTCGCCGAGTCCAGGGCCGAGGTGGCCTACGGCGCGGAGTTCCTTCGCTGGTTCTCCGAGGAGGCCGTCCGGATCGCCGGCGGCTACCAGGTGGCTCCCCAGGGCGCCACGCGGCTGCTGACGATGAAACAGCCGGTCGGCCCCTGCCTGCTGGTCACCCCCTGGAACTTCCCCCTCGCCATGGGCACCCGCAAGATCGGCCCGGCTGTGGCCGCGGGCTGCACCATGGTGGTCAAGCCCGCGCCGCAGACGCCGCTGACCATGCTGGCGCTGGCGAAGGTGTTCGCCGAGGCGGGGCTGCCCGAGGGCGTGCTCAATGTGGTGACCACGACCGAGGCGGCCGAGGTCACCGGGCCGCTGATCGCCGACCCCAGGCTGCGCAAGCTGAGCTTCACCGGGTCGACCGCGGTCGGCAGGGCCCTGGTGGCGCAGTCCGCGACACGCCTTCTGCGGGTGTCGATGGAGCTGGGCGGGAATGCCCCGTTCCTGGTGTTCGACGACGCCGACCTCGACGCGGCGGTGGAGGGCGCCGTGCTGGCCAAGATGCGCAACATCGGCGAGGCGTGCACGGCCGCCAACCGCTTCCTCGTCCATACATCGGTGGCGCGGGAGTTCTCGCACCGACTGGCCGAGCGGATGGCCTCACTCACCCTCGGCCGGGGAACCGGGAGCGGTGTCCACGTGGGTCCGCTCATCGACGCGGCCGCACGAGAGCGGGTGGACACGCTCGTCCAGGACGCCGTCGCATGTGGCGGCCGGCTGCTCACCGGCGGCGGTGCGGTCGGCGAGCGAGGGTACTTCTACTCCCCGACCGTACTGGCCGACGTCCCCGCCGACGCCCGGATGCTTGCCGAGGAGATCTTCGGTCCGGTGGCGCCGATCACCTCCTTCACCGAGGAGTCGCAGGCACTGCGGCTCGCCAACAGCACCGACGCCGGCCTGGTCGCCTATGTCTTCACCCGCGACCTGTCCCGGGCGCTTCGGGTCTGCGAGGGCCTGGAGACCGGGATGGTCGGCCTCAACCAGGGCCTGGTGTCCAACCCCGCGGCGCCCTTCGGCGGGGTCAAGGCCAGCGGCCTCGGCCGTGAGGGCGGACCCCAGGGCATCGACGAGTATCTGGAGGTCAAATACGTCGGCATCCAGCCCTGAGCCGGCAAGTGGCGCGGGGCGCCGGACGGCGGCGTCTTCCTCCGGCGGGGGCGCCGGCCTCCCTCCGGGTCTCACGTCCCGCTGGGCCTGGCACAGCGTGGCGACCGCGGGCCAGGCGCAGCGCCCTCGATCGGCGGCCGACACCGGTGAGCACGGTCGCGAGGTCGCCCTCCGACGTCCTTCATTTGCTGGTCCAGCAAGGAAGTTTGTCAAGGCAGCGGCGGCGGGCGGATTGTGGGTGGCGGACGGCGGTGTGACACATGACCGCACGAACGCAGCACAGGGCGACCGCCGCTTGCGCGGACCGGGAGCGGCACCATGACATGGTGCCGGTCGGCCACCGGGGCAGCCACGAGGACAGCCACGAGGACAGGGGAACCACAGCGATGAACGGTGACGCGAGCGGCGCCTCGGCCGAGGAGTACTGGGACACCCGCTACAGCGCGAACGACCGGATCTGGAGCGGCAAACCGAATGCGCTCCTGATCCGCGAGGTGAGTGAGCTGTCCCCCGGCAGGGCCTTGGATCTGGGTTGCGGTGAGGGAGCCGACGCCATCTGGCTCGCACAGCGCGGGTGGCACGTCACGGCGGTCGATGTCTCCCGGATCGCCCTCGCCCGCGCGGCGGAGCACGCGCGTCAGGAGGGCGTCGCCGACCGGATCGACTGGCAGTGGCACGACCTGACCGAGTCCTTCCCCGCGGGTGCCTTCGACCTCGTCTCGGCCCACTTCCTGCACTCCGAGATCGACCTGCCCCGAGAGCGGATCCTGCGCACTGCCGCGGCGTCCCTGTCTGCGGGAGGTGTACTCCTGATCGTCGGGCACGTGGGATGCCCCTCATGGGAGACCGGACACCATCCGGACATCCACTTCCCCACACCCGAGGAGGTCCTGACCTCACTCGACCTTCCGCCCGCCGAGTGGGAACTGCTCCTGAGCGGTGAGCACGAGCGCCGTGTGACCGGCCCCGACGGACAACCGGCCACCCGTACCGACAACCTCCTCAAGCTGAGGCGCCGTCCTGACGACAACAGCCCGGATGACAACGGCCCGGATGACAACGGCCCGGATGACAGCCGCCCGGATGACAGCGCGCCGACCTCATCCGACGGTGAGTAGGCACCGGTGGCCGGGCACTGCGGGCCGTGGGGCCGGCATCTTCCTGGACCGCGTCATGACCTGGCTGAAGCCGCACAACAAGCCGCTGATGGCCATCGGCTGGACACGAGCCGGAGGGGGCGGCTCGTTCGGGGCTCCGCAGGTCAACGCGGATCCGGGCGGTCCACGTTCCAATGACGGGCGACCGAGGCGAGCCAGCCCCCTTCCCCGTCGGGCAGAAGGCTGAAGCGGCCGATGATCCGCTGCCCGCCCTGGTAGTCGCTGTAGAGCAGATCGAGGATGATGCGCTCTCTCGCCACGATACGGTCCCTGAGAGGGTCCGATTCGTCGCCGGTGGGGTGCCGGAGAACCCCCTGCCAGAATCCCAGATCACCGGCGGGGATGTAGAGATCGCGCGTCAGCCGGTGGAACGACTCGGCCGATGGCCGCTCCTGCCATCGCAGTGCCGTGGTCGGGTCGAACCGCCAACCGTGGAGAACCGCGATGCCGCTGCCGGCGTTCCGGATCGACAAGGTCAGATAGATCGCCTCGTCGGTGACCTCCGCGGTCCCGGCCCCGCCGGGCACACGAACGCTGTGGTCGTCGGCGAAGCTCACCTGCTGTGTGACGTCCTCCGGCCGGGACGGCACCAGCAGGGGCCGGATACCGGACAGCAGCGACTCCTCCGCGACCCGGGCCGCACGGTTCGCCGACCGGACCGACGCGAAGGTGGCGGCCGCCAGCACGAGCGTACCGACGCCTGTGGCCAGCGAAGAGACCGTTTCCCAGTGCACCACGGAGCCATCGTAGACAGGAAAGCGCCGAATGAGCCGCCACCGCGCGATCGACCACCTGAGCAGTGGGGGACCGCACTCGCCCGGCCACCCGTCAATGCGCCCCGGCGGCATGGTGGCCGGGGGCATACTCGGTGAGCAACAGGGCGATGTCGTCCTCGCGCTTGGCGGAGCGCCGGGCAGCGCGCAGGAGCCCATCGGCCAGCTTCTCCAGTGAGTGCGTGCCGGTATGGGCCAGCGTTGCCCGCAGATGGTCGATCCCCAGACCGATGTCGGTGTCCCGCTCCTCCACCAAGCCGTCCGTGTAGAGGGCGAGGACCGAACCGGGCGGCAGCTCCAGTCGCGTTTCGGGGTAGTCGGTCGAGCGGTCCACACCGAGCAGGGTCCCACCCTCGAGATCGAGGACCTCTGTCGTTCCTCCGGGGCGGCGCAGCAGCGGCGGGGGGTGGCCCGCGCGGACGGCGCACGTCTGCCCGCTGCCGGTCTCGAGGCGGATGTAGCAGCAACTGGCGAGGAGCTCGGCTCCGAGGTCGTCGAGAATGCGGTTGGCTCCGGCGACCACGTCGCCAGGGCGGTGCCCGGCTGTGGCGAACGCCCTCACGGCGCTGCGCAGTTGGCCCATGGCCCCGGCGGCGGTGACGCTGTGCCCTTCGACGTCCCCCACGACCAGCGCGACAGCGTCCGCGGTCCTGATCACGTCGTACCAGTCGCCGCCGATGTCCATTCCGCTGGTGCCGGGGAGGTAGCGGCCGGCGATGTGGATGTTCGCGAGTTCGGGCAGCCGGTGCGGCAGAAGCGCGTCCTGCAGCCCTCGGGCGATGGCGAACTCCTCGTCGTAGACCCGCGCCCGCTCCAGGGCCTGAGCGATCAGTCCGCCGAGGGCGCTGAGGACACTGCGCTCCTCAACGCTGAAGCGGTGGACCTCGTCGAAGCCGAGGACGCACGTCCCCACCGGTCGGCTGGAGGCGATCAGAGGGAGGTACGCCCAGGAGCGCGCCTCCCCCATGCGCAGCCCCGGATAGCTGTTGGCGAGGTCCTCCCGGGACTCGATGAACAAGGGCGTCCCTGAAGTGAGGGCCTGTGTCCCGGGTAGGCGGGCGTTCAGAGGGACGTCCTCGAACCAGTCCAGGAAATGCCCGTGGTGACCGGTCTGAGCTAGCAGGTGCATCCGGCCCTCTCGCACCACATGTATCGCCAACTGCCGGCCGCCGAAGGCAGGCAGGAGCTGATCGGCGACGACGGCGCAGACCTCACGGGCGGACACCGCCTCGGTCAGCGCGCTGCCCAACTGCAGCACATGGTAGATGGCGGCCAAGCGAGCCGGCGCGGTCGGGCCGGCAGGCACGGGGGACGGCGGTGAGGCTGCCGGCGATGAGGCTGTCGGCGGTGAGCGGCCTTCGGCCGCGGACGCGGTGCCCTCGGCCGGTGCGCCGGGGCGCGCAGCCGGCGAGGGGGGCGATTCGACGGGCACCGCCCTGCCGGTCACTCCACCCGCGTCCGGATGGAGCGAGAACGCGATCCACTGGTCGGGCGGGCGGCGGGCCACGAAGGACGTCGGCTGCTGAGAGACCATCGCGGCCCGATGCCGGTCCTCATGGACAGGCGAGGACAGCCAGGGCAGGACCTCCCAGAGGCTCTGGCCCAGCACCTCCTCCCGCCGCACCCCCAGAAGCTGCTCCAGACCACGGTTCACATAGGTGAGCCGCCCTTCCGGATCCAGGGAGAAGACGCCGTCCCGAAGCCGCTCGATCGCCGCCACGGCCCTGGTGCCGGCTCCGGGGTCGAGGGCCGCCCCCACCAGGTGCGACCGTGCCTCCTGAGTCGGGCCTTCCGGGACCCGGCCCCACAGCTCGACCGGGCGGTGGGTGCCGTCGGCCTCCAGAACGCGAATCCGCTGCGCGAGGATCCGGCCGTCGACGACCGCCGCACGGGCCGCGGCGCGGAAGGCTGCGAGGTCCGAGGGGTGGACCCGGGAGGCCAGTGTGTCGGCCCGCC
Organism: Wenjunlia tyrosinilytica; assembly: GCF_014646055.1. GTDB lineage: Bacteria > Actinomycetota > Actinomycetes > Streptomycetales > Streptomycetaceae > Wenjunlia > Wenjunlia tyrosinilytica. The sequence continues at coordinate 194,592 of NZ_BMMS01000014.1, read as the reverse complement.
CGTCGAACCCGCTCGGGTCCAGCCCGAAGATCGCGCACAGCTCGTCGTCCGCTGTGAGGGCCCCGGTGTCGAGCTCCCAGTCGAACAGGCCCACGCGCACCGCCGGCGGGGAGGGTGCCGGAACCTCGATGACGACCGTCTCCGCGTCCCACTCGGCGAGACCGCCCCGGAGCTGGATCGCGGCGAGCGAGGCGCCGAGCCGGTTGGCTGTGGCGCGCAGATGCCTGAGCCGGGCCTTCGACAGCCCCGCGCTACCGGGCGGAGCCGCCCATACGACGGCCAGCGCTCCGAACGACTCCCGCCCCGCCTTGACCGGCACGGACGCCGAACCGAACGCGTACGGCAGCGCCACCGAGAGCTGAGGGAAGCGCCGCATGGTCTCGTCGCCGTCGGCGAGGTGGACGGTCCGCCCGGACCGGTAGGCCGTCGCGACCGGGATGGGGCTGCTGACCGGGATGAGCCGCCAGCCCCCGAGGAGGGAGGGCGGGGTCCCGCAGGCCGCCGCGAGAACGATGGAGCGGCGGTCGCGGGAGCGCAGGAAGATGCTCCCGGCGTGCGCGCCGGTCTCCTGGACGGCCCTGACCACGGCGGAACTGAGGAGTTCTTCGGTCTCCGCCGCCGCGTCGGTGGGGACCGGGTCCGAGGCGTCAGGCAGTGGACCATCCACGCCCGCGGTCCCGGGCACAGCCGCTCGTACCCCGGGACCGCTGGTGACGTGCGGCCCCGCACGCTTCGCCGCCCCACGTCGGCCCATGTACTCGCTCTACGCTCCGGGCACGGCAGTGTCAAGGTGGGCATGTCCTTGCCACAGGGGCAACCGGGCCCCGCACGATGGCTCCGATGCGCATCGAACCTCTTGCAGACCGGCGGTCGCATATTAATGGACCGGCGGTCTGTAAACTGGCGGCCATGACCGCGCCCTTCCAACGCGCACGCAGCGACGAGCAGCGCGCCCTGCGCAGAACGGCGATCCTGGACACCGCGGCCGTGATGCTGACCGAGATGCCCGTGGCGCGAGTGAGCCTCAATGAGCTGAGCCGACGCGCCGGTCTGGCGAAGTCGAATGTGCTGCGCTACTTCGAGTCCCGTGAAGCCGTACTGCTCGAACTGCTCGACACCGGGTCGCGGGAGTGGCTGCGCCAGCTCGGCGACACGCTCACCGCCGCGGTGGACAACGACGCGTCGGCGGGCGAGCGCGGCGACCGCGTCGCCGCCGCACTCGCGACCTCACTCGGGGCCCGCCCCGTGCTGTGCGACCTCATCAGCGCCCAGGCCGCGGTACTGGAACACAATGTCTCCCCAAGGGTCGCTGCGGAGCACAAGCGCGCCGCCCTCCGGAATGCCGCCGCACTGGCCCGCCAGGTGCGCGAGCACCTGCGTGAGCTGAGCGAGGACGACGCCATGCGATTCGCGACAGCCGCCGTCATGGTGACCGGTGCCGTATGGAGCCACGCACAGCCCTCGGCAGCGATGCTCGCCGCCTACGAGGCCGACGCCTCCTTGGCGTCCCTGCGGCTCGACTTCACCGCGACGCTTCGGCAGTTGCTCGGCACGCTGCTCGCGGGTCTGCTCACCCGCCCGTCGTCAGCGGCGCCCGAATGACGGCCGCATGAGATCGTCGGCCTCGCCGAGGCGAATCGCCCGTTACGAAACCATGTCCTGACAAACCCTTGACAGTGCAACTGTGTGGGGAGTTGGCTCACGCCCTGAGCAAAACGCCTCCGGCTCCTCGCGAGAACCCCCGGCCGGGGCTCCCCTTCCTTATTTCCCCGCTCTATGAGGTGTCAGGACACATGAATCACCGAGCCCGTGCCTGTGGAAGCCGAAGACTCCTCGCCGCCGCGCTCGTGGCCGCAGGCGCTCTGATCGTCGCGGGATGCTCCAGCGGCTCGGGCGACGACAAGGCCGACACCGCTGCCGACAAGGACACGTCGCCCAAGGCCAGTATCACGCGCATGAGGATCGCCATGATCACCCACGCGGCACCCGGCGACGCCTTCTGGGACATCATTCGCAAGGGGGCCAAGGCGGCCGCCGCCAGGGACAATGTGGAGCTGATCTACTCCAGCGACCCCGACGCCGACAAGCAGGCCGACCTGGTCCAGGAGGCCATCGACGACCAGGTCGACGGGATCGCCGTCACCCTCGCCGACCCCGACGCGATGGCAGCCGCGGTCGCCAACGCCGAACAGTCGGGCATTCCGGTCGTCGGGTTCAACGCGGGCCTCAACGACTGGAAGAGCCAAGGCCTGTTGGAGTTCTTCGGGCAGGACGAGCGGCTCGCCGGGCAGGCGTTCGGCAAAAAGCTCAACGGACTCGGCTCCAAGCACAACATCTGCGTCATCCACGAGCAGGGGAACGTGGCCCTCGAGGACCGCTGCGCCGGTCTGAAGAAGACGTTCAAGGGCCGGACCGAGAATGTCTACGTCAATGGCACCGATATGAAGTCGGTGCAATCGGCGATCACCGGCAAGCTCGAGCAGGACCCTTCCATCGACTACGTCGTCACCCTCGGCGCGCCGTTCGCACTGACCGCGGTCAAGTCCGTGTCCGAGGCGGGCGGCAACGCCGAGATCGCCACCTTCGACCTCAACAAGGACCTGACCGAGGCCGTGCTGGACGGCACAGTGCAGCTCGCAGTCGACCAGCAGCCGTACCTCCAGGGCTATCTGCCCGTCGACTCGCTGTGGCTGTACAAGAGCAACGGCAACTTCAGCGGCGGCGGTGTCGCGCCGGTGCTGACCGGCCCGGCCTTCATCACCAAGGACAACGTGGAGTCCACCGCGAAGTTCGCCGCCAAGGGCACTCGGTGACCGCTGCGCCTCGGCGTCTCACCGCGCCACGCGGCCCGTCCGCCGCCGACGCCGCCGAAGAAGGCTGAAATCCGATCAACCGGTGCACGCCGGGCAACCCTCGGGCCGTCACGCGGGGTCCCTCCTCCCGATCACCGTCGAGCCGGTCGCAGCATGTCGGCCGCCGGCGGCTTCGTCGAGGAAAGGACACAGGATGCCGGCACGTACTCGTCTGGCGGGCATGACCGCGGTGGTGGCCATGACGGCAGGAGCGCTCGCGGCCCCCGCCGTGGCGGCCCCCGCACCAGCGGGTGACCACCACGCTCCGACCCGGCGGGCCATGGAAGCCGCTGTCAAGCAGGGCGTGCCCGGAGTGACGGGCCAGGTGAAGGACAAGCAGGGCACCTGGAACGGCACGGCGGGCGTCGGCGACATCAAGAGCGGGCGCCCACGCGGCGCTCATGACCACTACCGCGTGGGCAGCATCACCAAGACCTTTGTCTCCACCGTGGTCCTCCAGCTCGAGGCGGAAGGAAGACTCAACCTCAACGACAGTGTCGACCACTGGCTGCCGGGTGTGGTGCGCGGCCACGGCCATGACGGCCGGCGCATCACGGTCCGCCAACTCCTCAACCACACCAGTGGGATCTACAACTTCACCGCGGACGAGGACTTCGTCCGTGAGTTCTTCCTGAAGGACGGCTTCTTCAAGCACCGCTACGACACCCGGGAACCCCGCCAGCTCGTGGACATCGCCATGAAGCACAAGCCGGACTTCCCGCCCGGCACGTCGTGGAACTACTCCAACACCAACTACATCCTCGCCGGGATGATCGTGGAGAAGGCCACGGGACACTCCTACGCGCGGGAGGTCCGCCGGCGTGTCATCAAGCCGCTGCGATTGCACGACACCACGGTCCCGCGCACCGACCCGCGTGTGCCCCAGCCCAGTGGCCGCGCGTACTCAAAGCTCGGCGAGGACCCGGCGGGCCCGTCGTACGACGTCACCGAACTCAATCCGTCCAGTGCCTCGTCGGCGGGCGGGATGATCTCCGACTCGGACGACCTGAACCGCTTCTACTCGGCCCTGCTGCGCGGCAGGCTGCTGCCGAAGAAGCAACTGGCCGAGATGACGACGACCGTACCGGTCGAGGGCATCCCCGGGGCCCGCTACGGCCTCGGTCTCATCGAGCGCAAGCTCAGCTGCGGCACGGTGGTCTGGGGCCACGGCGGCGGCATCCACGGCTCGACCTCCGAGGCGGTGACGACAAAGGACGGCCGCCACTCGCTCGCCTTCAACTTCAACGGCGACTGGACGGGCGACAGCGAGGCGGTGATCGAGGCCGAGTTCTGCGGCAAGTGAGCCGCGGGCGCGAACCTTTGCGCCGCGATCGGCGTCTTGTCGGTCGGCGTCTTGTCGATCGGCGACCGGCGTCCCCAAGTCGGGGCGCCGATCGGTCGCATGACGAACAGTCAAGCCGCGGGCACTCACGTCCGTGGTGGTTTCGGACGTACGGGAAGAGATACATGCGATACCGATCTCGGGTGACCGCCCCAGCGACCGCCCTCCTCACCGCTGCCGCGGCGTCGGTCACCGGCCCTGTGGCACACGCGCAGGGCCGGGGCCGCGTCGGCAGCCCCGGAGAGGAGGGCCTGGGCGACCCGGTGTTCCCCGAGCTGGGCAACGGCGGGTACCACGTCAAGGCCTACCGCTTGGAGTTCACGTACAGTCCCGACACACGGACGGTCGACGCCACCGCCAAGCTCTCCGCGCGGACCGACCAGGACCTGTCGGCCTTCTCGCTCGACTGCCTCGGCCTCACGGTCCGCACGGTGTCCGTGTGCGGTCGCCCGGCCGCCTTCGAGCAGCGGGAGGAGAAGCTGGTCGTCACCCCGGCGGCCGTCCTCGCCTCCGGCCGGAAGTTCGATGTCCGTATCGACTACACCGCCGATCCGCGTCAGACCTTGGCGCACACCGGCTGGGTCGCCACCCCCGACGGCTTCGCCGTGGCGGGCCAGCCCAACTCGGCGCACACCGTCTTCCCCTGCAACGACCACCCCAGCGACAAGGCCCACTTCACCTTCCGCATCACGGTCCCGGACGGCCTGCTGGGCGTGGCCAACGGCTCCCTCGTCTCCACCTCCGGCGCCGGTGGCCGGACCACGTACACCTACCGCTCGCGTGAGCCGATCGCCACGGAGCTGGTGCAGATATCGGTGGGCGAGTACACGGTCAAGGACCGCCAGGGACCCAGTGGGCTGCGGCTGCGCGATGTCGTCCCCCACGCACGCGCCGAAGCCCTTGAACCCGCCCTGGCGCTGACGCCGGGCCTGGTGACCTGGCTGGAGAAGCGGCTGGGGGCCTACCCGTTCGAGGCGTACGGCCTGCTGCCGTGCAACTCGGACGATCCGAATGCCTTCGACTTCACCGGGCTGGAGACCCAGACGCTCACGCTGTACAAGCCGAACTTCCTGCTGCAGCCCGAGAACAAGATCGGGTCGCACATGATGCACGAACTGGTCCACTCCTGGTTCGGCAACAGCGTCTCCCCCGCCACCTGGGCGGACCTGTGGATCAACGAGGGCCACGCGGACTACTACGGGCTTGTGTACCGCTACGAGCGCGGCTGGGCCGACTCCCTCGGCATGACCACCATGGAAGCCCGGATGAAGGACACCTACTCACGGGGCGACCAGTGGCGGCACGACTCCGGCCCGGTCGCCGCCCCGAACGCCGCCAACCTCTTCGACAGCCAGCGCTACCTCGGCGGTGTGCTGGTGCTGTACGCCCTGTGGTCGGCCGTCGGCGAGGACACCTTCAGCCGTATCGAGCGCACCTTCCTGGAGCGGCACCGCAATGGCGCGGCCACCACGGAGGACTACATCGCGGTGGCCTCCGAGGTCTCGGGCCAGGACCAGTCGGCCTTCCTGCGCGAATGGCTCTTCGGTACGAAGACCCCGAGGATGCCCGGCCACCCCGACTGGACCGTCGCCCCGGTCAAGCCCTCCGCCACCCGTGGGCCGCGGCGCGGCGGTCCGCACGGCCACGACTCGGCGAGCGCCACTCTCTGATCGCGGGGCCCGCGCTGGATTCATGAGTGCGGGCACGCCTCCTCCGATCGAGAACCCCGGGTGTGCCGCACCGCCGCGCACCCGGGGCAGGTCGCGCGCCCGGCACTCAAAAGAAGTTGTTCACCATTTGACGCTCCACCGCTCGCACCCTCACACCGTCCGTCGACACCGCCCCGCGCAGCAACTGGTTCCAGTCCGTCACCTCGAGCCACCGCATGCTCATCAGCTTCGCGGTCCACAGGGTGAGGTCCGCCCAGGTGCGCAGGCGGTCCGCCTCGATCACATAGGCGCTGGGTACGAATCCGGGGTCGCACACCTTGTGGTGGGTCCGCCACGGAGCCGGATCCGGGTACTCCAGGACCCGGCCGAATCCCACGATGGTCTGCGTGCGGTCCGGTGTGCAGCCCGCCCTTTCCCGCTCCCAGCGGGCCCGGGCGTCCCTGGCCGCGGTGATCTGCGCGTAGTCGATCCACAAGTCGCCCTGCCCGTCATCGATGAGCTCTTCGCAGATTTCGCAGATGATGTTCAAATCGCGTGACATGGCGGCTCCTTGCGCTTGCTTATCCCTGGCGTCAGGCATGTGGCGCCGAAAGGAAAACGAGCGAGTGTGGCCGACGTGCCGCGGGCTCGGCGCGGATCGCCGAGCTCCGCCGTCCGCTCACGCGGCGCGCACGCGTGGCGTCTGTGCCGGGGGCTCGGGCCTGGCCAGGTCTCCACATGGAGATCGGTCCATCGGGTGGCCCTGCCGGTGCGGCGGGACCTCCCGTGTCGCGTGGAGAGGGCCTTACTCGGCGGTGGCGAGGAGCGCGGCCAGCGCCGTGACGGCCTGTTCGGCGTCGTGGCCTTCGGCGCGGACGGTTACGGTGCTTCCGGCGGTGGCACCCAGGCCCATCACGGCGAGGACGCCGGTCGGATTGACCGTCCGGTCGGCGTGCTCCAGCTGTATGGCGCTGGTGAATCCGGCTGCGGCCCGGGCGAGTTGACCGGCGGGGCGGGCGTGCAGGTCGGCGGGCAGGACGACGGCGGTCTCGTACGTGGACGTGGTCTCGTAAGTGGACGTGCTCTCGTACGTGGACGTGGTCGTGGCGGTCGTGGTGACGGGGTCAGAGCTTGTGGACATGGCGGGCCTCCTTGGCGGCGTCGGCGACGGTCTTCAGGTCGGCGCCGGATGCGGCGGTGACGACGGCTGCGACGGCTCCTTCGACGAAGGGTGCGTCGACGATCAGCACGTCGGGGCGGGGATGGTCTTCGAGGACGGTGCGGGCGGTCAGGACGGAGCTGCCGAGGTCGGGAAGGACGACGACGCCGACTCCGCGGTCGGCGGTGCGGACGGCTGCGAGGACGAGGTCGTAGCTGGTGCCGATGCGGCCGTCGTCGGTTCCTCCGGCAGTGGCGAGGGGGACCGTGTCGGAGCCGATCTGCTCCACCAGCAGGCGTAGGCCCGCGGCGAGCTCGGCGCTGTGGGACACGAGTACGATGCCGACAGTTGCGCTCATGAACACCTACCCTAGATCTCAGAACGCTGTTCATCAATACTGAACCAGGGAGAATTTTCGATGGTCCAGGCGGTACAGCGTGCGGTGCGGATACTGCGGGAGCTCGCGTCCACCGGCCCCCGGCTGGGAGTGACCGAGCTGGCCGACCGCCTCGGCGTCGCCAAGCCGACCGCGCACGCGCTGCTCCGCACACTGGAGGCCGAGGGGCTCGTGGTGCAGGACAGGGACAGCTCGAAGTACCAGCTCGGCCCGGACCTGGTGCGGCTGGGCAACGCCTACCTGGACACCCAGGAGCTGCGGACCCGCTCGCTGACCTGGGCGGACCAGCTCGCGAACCGGACGAACGAGGCGGTCTGGGTGGCCGTGCTCACCGGTGACCGCGTCCTGGTGGTGCACCACGCCTTCCGGCCGGAGGGGGCTGTGCAGATCCTGGAGGTGGGCTCCAGCATCCCGTGGAGCACCTGCGCCCTGGGCAAGGCCATCGCGGCCTTCCTTCCCGCCGACGAGCGCGAGCGGCTGCTCGCGCCCGAGCCGGCCGTGCTCACCGGAGCCAGCGTCACCGAACCGGAGGAGCTGGCGAGCCAGCTGAAGGAGGCCCTCAGGGCGGGGTACGCGATCGAGGACGAGGAGTCCGCCATCGGGGGCGCGGGTATCGCATCCCCTGTCTTCGACCGCTCCGGCGAGGTGGTCGGCGCTCTCGGCATCGTCGGCCCCGTCGACCGGCTGCTGGCCGAATCGGCACGTCAGGAGCTTGCGGTCGCCGTCCGGGAGACCGCCCGCAATCTCTCCCGCGACCTCGGCGCGCCCAGAGGGGCGGCCCCACGCACCACGAAGACCTGATCTGCCCGCGGTCCGGTGGCGGCTGCCCTCCTCCCGCGCACCACCGTCCGATCCAGGCCCCTCGGCACGCCGCCGCGGGGCCTTGTCCATATCGATGCAACGCGATGGCCGCGGAACCTCTTGACAGGTAGGAAACGCGGGCTTAACTTCCCGAACAACGTTCATCCATAGCGAACGTCTTTTCGGCCGGATGCATAAAGCTGCCCGGTTTCCCCTGAGCCGGCCGCCAGGTTGCCCAACCCTGACCACCTGGCGGCCACCTCCCTTCACAGCCCGCTCCACGCGGAGGAGGTGAGACGCCCAAGCCGCCGCTCGGCGCTGGGCGCCTTCCATGGAAGAAAACACATACCCACAAAAGCTTGTGGCCGAGATGCTGGGCACCGCGATGCTGGTGTTCATCGGCGTCGGTTCGGTTCCCGCGACGCTCATCACCAATGGCAAGGCCCCGTTCACCTTCGCCGATCTGGGCATGATCTCGCTGGCGTTCGCCACGGTGGTCATCGCGATGATCTACGCGATCGGCCACATCTCCGGCTGCCAGATCAACCCGGCCATCACCCTCGCGCTCGCCGCGACGGGGAAGATGCCCTGGCGGGACGTCCCCGGCTACATCGCCGCCCAGGTGGCGGGCGCGGTCCTGGGAGCCCTGACGATCGTCGGGGTGCTCGGCCGCCAGGCCGTGACCGTCGGTCTGGGCATCGCCTCGTACGGCCCCCAGGTCAGTGCCGGCCAAGCCTTCTTTGCCGAAGCGGTCGGCACGGCGATCCTCGCGTTCGTCGTCTTCGGCGCCATCGACCGCCGCTCGGCCGGAGGCTTCGCCGGGCTCGCCATCGGCCTGGCGGTGTTCGCCATCATCATGGTGGTCGCACCGGCCACCAGCTCCGCGATCAACCCGGCCCGCGTCATCGGTCCCATGCTCGTCGGCCAGTGGTACAGCGGCACGGTCCACTGGAACCAGCTGCCGGTCTACCTCATAGCCGATGTCGTCGGCGCGGTTGTCGCCGGCTTCCTGTACATCGCCCTGAACGCCCGCCGCGGCCTCGGCGCCACGGCCGAGGAAGCGGCCGAGCCCGCTGCGACTCCCCAAGGAGCCCTGTCATGAAGAAGTTCATCAACGCCCCTGAAGCGGTGCTGGCAGAGGCGCTGGCCGGAATCGCCGCCGCGCACCCCGAACTGAAGGTCGACGGGGAGAACAAGGTGATCTCCCGCGGCGGCGCAGGCAGAAGCGGCAAGGTGGCCCTGATCTCCGGCGGCGGTTCCGGGCACGAGCCCTTGCACGGCGGTTTCGTCGGGCCGGGCATGCTGGACGCGGCCTGCCCCGGCGAGGTGTTCACCTCCCCCGTCCCCGGCCAGATGCTGGCCGCGGCCCAGTCCGTCGACGGTGGCTCCGGGGTGCTGTTCATTGTGAAGAACTACACCGGTGACGTCCTCAACTTCCAGATGGCCGCCGAGCTGGCCGCCGAGGCCGGCGTCTCGGTGCAGACCGTGCTGGTCGACGACGACGTGGCGGTCCAGGACTCCACCTGGACCGCCGGGCGCCGGGGCACCGGCGCCACCGTCCTCGTCGAGAAGATCGCCGGCGCGCTCGCCGAGCAGGGCGCCGACCTCGCCGCCGTCGCCGAGACGGCCAAGCGCGTGAACGCCGCTTCCCGGTCTTTCGCCGTCGCCCTGACCGCCTGCACCACCCCCGGCTCCGGCAAGCCCGGCTTCGACCTGCCCGAGGACGAGATGGAGGTCGGCGTCGGCATCCACGGCGAACCCGGCCGCAGCAGGGAAAAGCTCCGCCCGGCCAAGGAGATCGTGGCCACCGCCCTGGACGCCATCCTCGCCGACCAGCCGCTGGCCGTCGGGGACGAGACCATCGTCATCGTCAACGGCCTGGGCGCCACCCCGCTCATCGAGTTGTACGTCGTCTTCCACGAAGTCGCCACCGCACTCGCCGACAAGGGCATCGTCATCGCCCGCAACCTCGTCGGCAACTACGTCACCAGCCTGGACATGGCCGGTGTCTCCCTCACCGTGTGCAAGGCCGACGCCGACATGCTCGGCCTGTGGGACGCGCCCGTGAACACCCCCGCCCTGCGCTGGGGCAACTGAACCGAGTCGGGGGCGGGGCCTCGCGTACGCGAGGGCCGGGCCGAAGCCTTCCCGCGCCGGCTCGCCCCGGACCGCACCCCCGCGCATCCGCCCCCGCCCTCGCCCCCGGCTCACCCAACCGTCAGCCACACACGCCCCGACCAGGAACGGAGACTCCGTGGACACTGACCTCGCCCGTACGTGGGTGCAGGCCATCGCCGCCGCGGTGGAGAAGCACAAGGACCACCTCACCCAGCTCGACTCGGCCATCGGCGACGCCGACCACGGCGTCAATATGCACCGAGGCTTCTCCGCCATCACCGCGGCACTCACCGACTACAAGGCGGACACCCCCGGGGCAGTGCTGGTCAAGACGGGCACCACCCTGATCTCCAGCGTCGGGGGCGCCTCCGGCCCGCTCTACGGCGGCGCCTTCCGCGCCATCGGCAAAGCCCTGGACACGCCCGCCACCGACCCACGGCAGTTCGCCGCCGCACTCGCCGCCGGCCTGGCCGGCATCCAGAAGCTCGGCGCGGCCGCGCCAGGCGACAAGACCATGATCGACGCCTACGCCCTCGCGCTGGCCGCCGTGCGACAACAGGCCGACGCCGGAGCCGACTTCGCCGCCGCGGCCGTGGCCGCGGCCGACGCCGCCGAAGAGGGCATGCGTGCCACCACCCCGATGCAGGCCCGCAAGGGCCGCGCTTCCTACCTCGGCGCCCGCAGCATGGGCCACCAGGACCCGGGCGCCACGTCCACCGCCCTGATCTTCCGCGCTCTCGCCGAGGCAGTGGTCGCCCGATGACCGACCGCCGCGCCTACACCGGGCACACCGCCGCACCCGGCACAGCCCTCGGCTTCGTCCACCGCACCGACCGGCCACCCGCCAAAGCGGTGCTCCCCCACCGCACCGGCGGCGACCCCACGAAGCAGATCACCGACGCCTTCGACACCATCGCCACCCGCCTGCTCGACCTGTCCACCTCACTGCGCGAACAGGGCAAGGACGAACAGGCCGACATCATGGAAGTCAACAGCTACATCGCGCAGGACCAGGATCTGCGTGACCAGGCCGTCAAACGAGCGAACTACGGCCGACCGGTACCCGTCGCCGTCCGGCAGGCCATCGACGCCTACGCCGGAACCATCGCGGAACTGGACGATCCGACCCTTGCCGAACGCGCGGCAGACGTCCGGCAGGTCGGCCGCCGCGTCCTGGCCCACCTCTACGGCCACACAGGCCCTGCCACCGACCAGCCCCTCGTCCTGGTCGCCCACGAGATCGGCGCCGCCGACCTGCTGGAACCCGGCCTGACGGTGACAGCCGCCATCTCCGTGACCGGCGGCCCGAATTCCCACGCCGCGATCGTCGCCCGCTCGCTGGGCATTCCCTTCCTCCTGGCCGTCGACCCCCAGCTGCTCGAGCTGCCGGACGGGCAGGAGATCCTCCTCGACGCCGACATGGCCAGCGCGGTCGCCCACCCCGACGACGACGAACGCACCAAGGCACTGCACGCGATGGAGACCGCCCGAAACCGCAGGCTCGCCCTCGCCGAAGAGCGACACCTGCCCGCCGAGACACTCGACGGGCACCGCATCGTTCTGCGGGCCAACGTGGCCACCCCCGCCGAGGCCCGCGCGGCCCTGACCACCGGCGCCGAGGGTGTCGGCCTGCTCCGCACCGAGCTGCCCTTCCTCAACCACCCCTCCTGGCCCACCCGCAATCAGCACGCGGCCACCCTCGTCCCCGTGCTGCGCGCGCTCACCGGGCAGGTGGTCACGGCTCGCACTCTCGACTTCGCCGACGACAAACTGCCGCCGTTCCTCGCCGAAAGCCGCGAAGGCCGACGGCTCGGGCGCGGTCTGCCCCTCATGCTCGCCCAACCGGACGCCTTCGCCGACCAGTTCCGCAGCCTGCTCAGCGCCGGAGCCGACACCGACCTGCGCATCATGATCCCCATGGTCGCGAGCATCGACGAACTACGCGCCTGCCGACGCCTCCTCCAGGCCGCAGCCGCCGAAGCCGGCGTGCCGACCCCGCCCCTGGGCATCATGGTGGAACTGCCCGAAGCCGTCGCCGCGGCCGACGACCTCGCCCGCGAAGCCTCCTTCCTCTCCATCGGCAGCAACGACCTCACCTGCCAGATCCTGGGCCTGGACCGGCGCGACCCCACCGCCACCCCCGCCATGGCGGCACACCCCGCTGTACTCGACGCCATCGCCCGCGTCGTCACCGCCGCCCACCGCCACAACCGTCAGGTCTCCGTCTGCGGCGACGCCGCCGCACATCCCTTCGTGACCCCCCTGCTCATCGGCATCGGCTGCGACAGCCTCTCGGTCGCCCCCGCCGCCCTCGACGAGGTCCGCGCCCGCATCCGCCGAATCCGCCATGACACCTGCGTCTCCTTGGCCGCCATCGCCCTCACCCGCGAAACCCCCGAGGAGGTCCGGCGACTCGTCGAGCAGTGCTGCCAGCCGTCGCTGCCCTGACCCGAGCCGCGAACATGGCGCGTTTTCTCAAGCGTGGGCAGGTCGGACCGGACCGGCCCACCGGAGGACTTGGTTTCCGCTGATGTTCCTTTCCGGTCGAGAAGGGTCCTGAACCGTGAAGAAGCTCATCAACTCGCCCGATGAGGTGCTTGCCGATGCCCTCGTCGGCGTGGCCGCCGCGCACCCCACGCTGACGGGTCGACATGTCCGACCGCTACATCGCCCGCGCGGGCGGGCCGACCGCTGGGAAGGTCGGCCTGGTGTCGGGTGGCGGATCCGGCCACGAGCCGCTGCACGGCGGGTTCGTCGGGCAATCTGACCGCGCTCTACGTTGCGGCCGGGAGCACGGGGGACACACGAGCCGGCTGGACACTCAGCGCTCCCGGGTGGACACGGCGCTCGCCCGGGTCCGTGCCGAGGCCGCCCATGTCCGCCGTGGGACGAACACCGTCCTGGCCACCCGGCTCGCGGTGCTCGACGCCTTTGGGGGGAAGGCGGCGTCACTGCGCCACACGGTGGCCCACTCGAAGACGCGCTTGCTGTCCATGGTCAACGCATACACGGCGTTGATCAGCGAGCTCACCGACGCCCTTGACCTTCTCACTCCGGACATCGCCCACCAGCCCCTCGCCGCAAGGGCCGGTGCGCTCAAGTCCTTCGCGCAGGCCGCGCAGGAGGCCTCCCGGCAACGAGCGCTGCTCGGCGGGGCGCTGACCCGGGGACAGTTCGATTCGGACGAGGCCCAGGGCCTGATCCTCGCCGACTGGCAGCAACGGGCGTCGATCGGCGCGTTCCGGGCCGGTGCGCCTTCGGCCGAGCGTCAGTTCTACGAGCGCACCGTCACCGGAAGGGACGTCATCAAGGCTGAGATGCTCAAGAAACAGGCCCTCGCCCGGCGGGGCACCAGCCGCCTCGGCCTCGACGCCGGCGAATGGTTCGACACCATGACGAGCAAGCTCGAGCTGATGCGTCTGGTCGAGAAGCGCCTCGTCGGATCGGTCGAAGGCGAGATCTCGCGCGAGCAGCACCAGGCCGAGCGCTCAGTGTTCGTCGCCTCCTTCGTCGTGCTGTTGATCCTCCTGCTCACGTCCGTTGTGACGCACGTCGTCGTGCGGTCGATTGTCGGCCCGCTGCGAACCCTGCGCGCCTGCGCGCTCGACATCACGGAACGCCGCCTGCCCGAGGTGGTCCGGCTGCTGCGGGGCTCCGGCGACGCGCAACTGGAGGCCACCGATGTCGAGCCCACGGGCATCAGCTCGTCCGACGAGATCGGCGGTGCCGCCCACGCCTTCGACGACGTCTATCGCAGCTCCGTGCGGCTGGCGTTCGAGCAAGCGCAACTGCGAGGCCGCATCAACGCGATGTTCGTCAATCTCTCGCAGCGCAGCCAGAGCCTCGTGAAACGGCAGCTGGAGTTGATCGACCGTCTGGAGAACGGCGAGCAGGACCCCGACCTGCTCGCCAGCCTCTTCAAGCTCGACCACCTGGCCACCCGCATGCGCCGCAATGGGGAGAACCTACTCGTCCTCGCGGGTGAGGAGGCGGGTCGCCGCTGGAGCGCCCCGGTCCGGCTCGTGGATGTCCTGCGGGCCGCCGCCGGCGAGGTCGAGCAGTACCAGCGGGTACAGCTACGAGGACTGGTAACCGCGGACGTCGACGGCCGGGCAGTGAACGACATCGTTCACCTCATCGCGGAGCTGCTGGAGAACGCGACCACGTTCTCCTCGCCGGACACTGAGGTGTTCGTCACCAGCCGGCTGCTGTCCGGCGGCGGCGCGGAGGTCGAAATCCAGGACAGCGGCATCGGCATGACCGCGAAGGGCCTCGAGGAGGCCAACGACAGGCTCTTGAACCCGCCGGTCGTCGATGTCTCGGTGGCGCGGCGCATGGGCATGTTCGTCGTCGGCCGGCTCTCCGGCCGCCACGGCATCCGCGTCCAGCTCCGCAGGTCGTCGCTCCGCGGCATCACAGCAGTGGTCGCGCTGCCCCAGAAGCTGGTCCGGGAACACGGAGATCACATGGATCCTCCCGGTCTGTCAGCCCGGTACAACCTGGAAGGACGCCTGACCGGATGGCGCAACTACGACACGACCGAGCAGTTCGACGAGACCACGCCGGCCAAACGTGCGTACCGGGCACGCCGCAACGGCGCCCGCCCGGTCGGCAAGCGCTGACCGCTGTCGCGACCCGTGGCGCCATTGCGCCGAGCCACGCCTGCGGGGCCGCCCGGCCCAAGAACGTCCCGACCGAAGAACGTGTCGACCCGGCCACCGCGAGCGCCGCCGAGGGCTCCCCGGTGTGCGGCCGGAGGCACAGTCATCGGCGAGGGGCACGTCACCACCCACGAGCGGCCGGCAGTGAGCCGCCTGTAACGAGCCGCCGGCGGACATTCGGTCCGGACACTCGGCGGCACGGCGGCAGGTGACGGCGGCGGCGGCGGTTCAGCGCCCCAGTGCCTTGGCCAGTTCGTCCTTGCTCATGGACGATCGGCCTTCGATGCCCTTGTGCTTGGCCTCCTCGTACAGCTGGTCGCGCGTCGGTCCTTTGGCGCCCGAGTGCGAACGCTGGCCACCGCGTTCGGAAGAGGACTTGTCCTGGATGGAGGTACGGCTGGCCTGCTTGGCCTCACCGGAGCGGGCACGCTCCTTGTTCACCGTCCGCGCCGCCATCTCCTTGGCACGGTCGGTGGAGGCGCCTCGCTTCTTCGCACTCTCCTTGATGTGCTCGTACTGCCGCTCGCGCTTGGAACTCGATCCCGCAGGCACAGCAGCTCTCCTTTCCGCTTCCCTCTCCCCCGGCCCCGAGCCGGAGTCCTGCCCGTGTGCGGGGGGGCGTGTTGAAGTCGGCTCTTCGAACAATCGACTACCCGCGAGTGCCCCGGCCACGCACCCGGCGTCCGGTGTTTCACCCGAGCGCGGAAGCGGCGGCCGGCCGTTGAGGCAGGCCATTCCCCGACCGCCCTGATCACCCCGATTTGGCCGGTCTGAACGGGGTACTCCATCCTTATGATCACGGTTGGGGTCGAGGAGGAGTATTTGCTGCTCGACCCGGTCACGATGCTCCCGGTGCCGCTGGTCGAGCAGGTGCGGGCAGCCGCCGGCCTCGAGCCGATCACGAACGAGCACGAGGTCCAGTCGGAGCTGCTGCAGGCCCAGGTCGAGGTGGCCACGCCCATCTGCACCGATCTCGAGGAAGTGGGCGGCCACCTGCTGCGGCTGCGGCATGCTGTGGGCGCCGCGGCACGCCGCAGCGGGTGCTGCCTCGCCGCGTCCGGTACAGCGCCCTTCAAAGGATCAGTGCCGGTCCCCGTCACTCCCAAGGCCCGCTATCTGTTCATGCGCACTCAGGCACCGCAACTGGTCGACGAGCAGTTGATCAACGGCATGCACGTGCACGCCGCGGTCCCTGACCAGGAGACCGGCATCGGTGTGCTGAACAGGGTTCGCCCGTGGCTGCCGGCGTTGGTCGCGATGGGTGCGAACTCGCCCCTGTGGAATGGGCAGGACACCGGATTCGCCAGCTGGCGCACCGTGGTCTTCGGCCGGTGGCCCGTCAGCGGCCCCCCACCGCAGTTCGCCGATCTCGCCGACTACGAGCACCGCGTCCAGGCACTACTGACCGCCGAGGCCATGGCAGACACCGGTCAGCTCTACTGGCAGGCTCGCCTGTCCGAGCGGTATCCCACCATCGAAATCCGCTGCATGGACGTTCAGCTGCAAGCCGACGAAGCGGTCATGTTCGCCGGGATCGTGCGCGCCCTGGTGACGACCGCCATCCGCGAGGCGAAGTCCGGCACACCCGTCCCGAGCCGCGCTCCGGAGCTGCTGCACGCGGCGAACTGGCACGCCGCCCGCCATGGACTCAACAATGCGCTCATCGACCCCCATGCCGGGGACGTGGTGTGTGCCCTCATGGGCCACATCACCCCCGCCCTGGAAGAATCCGGCGACGCCCGCGAGGTGACCTCGCTCGTGCATCGGCTCCTCCAGGTGGGCGCCTGCGCCGACCGGCAGCGAAGGGCGCTCGCCGAAGGCGGCCCCAAAGCGCTCATGGAACTCATCACCCAGGAGGTGTGACCCGCCCGGTACCGGTCTGTGCGGCGGCGGGCAGGAGCCAATGCCGTGCCCAGTCGCGGACGCCCCGGCAACCCAAGCCGAGAGTCGCTGCCACGGGCTTCGCCGGGCCGCCCACCGTCCAAGCGCCGACTAGGCCGCTTCCACCGGGTCGGCCTCGAGGCGCTGGACCAAATCCTCGCGGTACAGCTCCGTCACCGAAGTCAGCAGGTCCGGGTGGCGCAGCAGCGGCGCGGCGCTCAGATCCTGTTCGCCGGGCGAGGTCAGACGACGGAAGTCGGCCGGCGTCCCGGCGGCGTGATCGGAGCCGGACAGTGCCGTCACAGCGAGTTCCGCGAGAGCGGGATCGGTCAGCAGACACGCGGCCCAACTGGCGACAACCTCGTCCACCCATGTCCGCCAGGCATGGTCGTCGATGTCGGGCTCGTCGGAGGTCATCAGCCAGTCCAACCGCCCCGAGCCGCCCGGTCCGACCAGCGAGACCAGCGCGGCGTCCACCGAGGTCGGGTAGCGCAGCCAGGCCGCGACTGTGGTGGCCTGCCGCGCCTGCGCCTCGGCGAGAGCCCGGCTGAAGGGTCCTCCATTTGCCGGGTAGGCGCGCAGCAGCCACTGAGCGGTCGCCGCTATGACGGAGGACAGATCGACTGACACGACGTACTAGCCCCTTCTGATGCCGCCCGGCTCGCAGGCCGTACAGGTCCGGACCAAGCTAACCCAGCATCCCTGGGGCGCAGAAGATGACATCTGTCACCATGCATCCGGACAGGAGCAAATCGTCGCTCAGCGTGGTGCCCCGGCGCGTCCGGCACACGCAACCCCGCGCGGTGCCTTGCTACCGCGGAGGGCACGCTGTGCGGTCGGACGGATGGTGCGCGCGCTCGGCACAGGATTGAGCCGTCGGGTGACCGTGGCCGACACCCCGTCGAAGACCACGCGGGCGGCTGCGATCGTATCTCGCGTCGGCCCGGCCGCCCGTCGGAGGGTGGTCTTTTTCCACTCAGCCATGTGCGGCATGGCGGCGGTGAACAGCACGGGGAGCCGCGTGACCGGTGGCCCGGTGACGGGCTTGCCGTGAACCGGTGTACAGAAGAAGCGCGGCCAGCAGCAATGGAGCAGTCAGCAGGATGAGACCGAACATTCGCGCCTTCCTTCCCAGTGGCGAATACCGGGTCGTCTCACCGCGCCAGGGCTCAGCAAACCATCGAACTCTTTGACGAGATGGCACCTGGTCATTCGCGAAGTGCCGTCTCGACGCCCAGCAGGCCGCCGACGATTCCGACCAGCATCGTGACGATGATGCCTCCCGGGTCCTTACCCGGCATCAGCGCTTTCGCCATCGCCCCCGCGAGAAGGCCGATGAGGATCCACGAGACAATGTCCATGGCGTCGCACCACTTCCTCAACCGCTGATGAACCTTGTCGTGCCCATGCGTCTTCCCGTCAGGCGTACGGCAAACGGTGCTTGTCTGTTTATGGTCCATGATCATGGGGGACCCGGGACGCATGACCCCAATGTCCTCAAGCATCGCGCCGGCGTTCCGCCGCGCCCTCTCGTCGGACGGGAAGCCGGACCGCGTCGCCGCCGTACTGGACCGGCTGGAAGGGTTTTCCGGGCTCGACCCCGTGATCGACAGGATCCGGCAGAAGGTGCGCGGACTGCCGCTCGGACCGGTCAGGGACGTTCTGCACGGCCGGTGGCTCGGCCATCCGGTGCATCCGGTCCTCGTGCAGGTGCCGATCGGCGCCTGGATGTCCACCGCGGTCCTGGATCTGATGCCGGGCGAGCGCCGGGCATCGCGCACCCTGGTCGCCGTCGGACTGGCCGCGGCCGCCCCCGCCGCGTGGGCGGGGTGGATCGACTGGGCCGAGCTGCACAAGCGCCAACAGCGGGTGGGGCTGGTCCACGCGACCACCAACGTCGTGGCCATCGTCCTCTACGCCGGTTCGCTCAGCGCGCGTCTGAAGTCGCGGGAGGCACTCGGCAGGACGCTGGGGTTCGCGGGCCTTGCGGCGGTCGGGATCAGTGGCACGCTGGGCGGCCACATGGCGTACCGGCAGGCCGCGGGAGCCAACCATGCCGAAGAGGTCCCGCACCTCGTCGCGCCCGGCTGGCACCCGCTGGGCGAGGTCGCCGACTTCCCCGTGGGCGAGCCGGTCCGGCGCGCCATCGACGATGTCGCGGTCCTCGTCGTCCGTGAGGTCGGCGGCACGGTCCACGCACTCGCCGATCACTGCAGCCACCTGGCGGGGCCGCTGTCGCAGGGCAAGGTCGCCGACGGCTGCGTGCAGTGCCCCTGGCACGGCAGCGTCTTCCGGCTCTCCGACGGCTGGAATGTGCGCGGGCCCGCCACCGCCCCGCAGCCTGCGTTCGACACCCGGATCGTGGACGGGCGGGTTGAGGCGCGCCTGCGGGAGAAGCCGCCCTCCTCCCACGTCGACGGACTGGTACAGGAACGGAGCGCCTAGGCGGCCGGGGCATTCGCCTCGCGGCGCTTCAGGAAGGAGATGAACACCGCCGCCACCGTCACCATGGTCACCGTGCCGCGGTCGAGGAGGCCGACACCGATGACCGCCGACTCGGGAACACCGTCGAGGAGCGCACCGAGCGCCAGAGCCAGTCCCGAGCCGCCCTGCTGAGCCTCCGACGGCCGGCTGTGCCGGTGCCCCGGGCGCTTGCGGCGCTGTGCGCCGCGGCGCGCTGCCCACACATGTCCTGACGCCGTCGCCGATGCCCGCGCGGGTGGTCCCAACATCGAGGTGTCCCGTTACGGTGGCTCGAGCCACTGTGCGAAGGACGCGGGGGATCATGGTACTTGAGAGGGGACCATGCGATGGGATCGGCAACCCGCACGACCCACCGGGCGACCGGGTCGGCGACGGCCCACGACGGGCGTCAATCGTCGGCGCCGACAGACGCCGTGCCAACAGATGCCGCGCCAACAGATGCCGCGCCCCCGGACGCCGTGACGGCGACCATGTACGAGTTCCATCTGCCGCAGGTCCCCAGCCGCCTCACCGCGCGCTACCACCCGCGGTCACCCGAACTGCAGGGACTCGGCGGCGCCTGGGCCCGAGCCCGTCTTCCCTTCTCCGATGCCGACGACGAGCACGACTTCCTCCAGTACGCCTGCCTCTTCCCGTGCCTGGTCTGGCCGAGGGCCACGTTCGACAGGATGCTCGACCTGTGCGACCTGTCCTCGGTCGTCTCCCGCATAGACGACACCCTGCCCAACCCCGGCGACGTGGGCCGCAGTGAGGCCCATGCCACCGCGTTCGCCCGCGAACTCGGCGCCGCGCTCAGCGGCCGGGAAGTTCCGCCCGGCCAGGAACCCGGGTACGCGTCCGCCCTGTCCGATGTATGGGGCCGTATCGCGGGCAAGGCGGCCCCCGGTGTGCGCGAACGGCTTTCGGTGTCCCTGCACAACCTGTTCCGCAGCTTCGTCGCGGAGGTGGCCTCCCGTCGCCGGGGCGGCTTCACCGACCTCGCCGACTACGTGGAACTGCGCGCCCACAGCGTGGGAGCGCAGCTGTGCAGCGCGATGGCCGAGTACGGAATCGGCGCCGACCTGCCCGACTCCCTCTTCACGGACCCCGAGTACACGCGGTTGCAGGCCGCGGTCGCGGAACACCTCACCTTCGTCAACGACTTGTTCACCTTCGCCTACGAACGGCACCGGGGCGAGGCCATGAACGCGGTCCTCATCCTCTGCGGCGACGGCAGGGCAGCCCTGCAGGAAGCCGTCGACACGGTGCTGGGCAGGATCGAGGCGGCAGAGCTCCGCTTCACGGCCCTGCGTGACCGCCTGCTCGCCCGCGCCACCGCGGCTTCCCAAGTGGAGCCGTACCTGACCGCGTTGGCCGACATGCTCGCCGGGAACTGGCACTGGTCACGCACCAGTCCCCGCTACCACGGCCCCGGATTCGTCTGGAACCCGCTGACCGCGGGAACGGTCACCCTGCGCCCCGGCGGAAGCACATCCTTCACCGCTGCCCGGCACCCCGCCTCCTAGCGCCCCGACTCCCCCAGAGCTGCGCGCAGACCCGGCCGGTCCGAGCCCACCTTCCTGAACACCGAGGACAGCAACCGGGCCACCTCCCGCTCCTCCAAACGCAGTTTCTCCGCGATCCGTTCATTGCCGTCGCCCCGCGCGGCCAGTTCAGCGGCTTCCCGCTCCCCCCGGGTCAGTGACTCCACCGTCGTCACGCTGCGCAGCCGGCGCGGTCGCAGCCCGACCCCGCCGAGCTCACCGCGTGCCCTGTCCACCAGCGCGTCGGCACCGCACTGCGCCGCCACGTCCATGCCCAGGTACAACTGCTCGGCGCCTTCCCTGATCCGCCCGGCCCGCCGCAGGGCGGAGCCGTGGTCCACCAGTGCCCGTGCGTGCTCGTACGCCGCCGGGGACTGCTCGAGGCTGCGGACGGCGCGTTCCAGCAGCCTCAGGCTTTCCACACCGCCGGCAAGGCTCGCCGCGACGCGCAGTGCCGAGCCGACATGCGAGGCCGTGCCCACCCGCTCGGCACGCTCCACCTGCCGCCGGGCCAGGGAGCGAGCGGTGTCCGGGGCCTCCTCGGCGCGGCACCGCGCCAGCAGACCGAGCCACGGGAAGAGGGCGGGATTGACCATGCCCCGCGATTCGAGCTTCCGCCCCACCGCCGCGATGTCCGCGGCCGCTTCCGTGATGCGGCCCTCGGCGAGGCGCAGCTCACCGCGCACCGCTTGCGGGGGCGGGACCATCATCGCCCGGGGGAAGGGTTCGGCGAAGGAGTAGCGGGCGGCCAGTTCCTGTGCCTTGGCGACCTCGCCCTTGGCCAGCAGCACCTCGATGAGGATGGCGACGGCGTTGTACTGGGCGGGCGCTCCCTCACCGACCCGGTCGGCGACCTGCAAACCCGCCCTGACGAGGTCCTCCGCCTCGGTGAGCCGGCCGCGACGGTAGCGGACGTAGCCGAGCAGGGCGTAGCCGAAGGCCAGGTGCGCGCCGCGCCATCCCGCGATCTCGAAGTCCCTGATCCCCTGGGCGAACAGCTCCTCCGCGCGGTGCGGCCGGTCGCACTGCGCATAGGTCAGCGCCACCAGGGCGGGAACCTCGAAACCCCACTCCGGGTCCGTCCAGCTCATCCCGTTCCGAAGGGCCCGCTCGGCGAAGTCCAGGACGACCGCTGACGGCTCTGCGCGGACCATGGCGTCCCAGGCACGCACGCCCAGGATGTAGCGCTCCGTCAGATCGCGTCCGGACAGGCGGTCCGCGATACGGGCCAGTCGGCGCGAGCGGGCGGCGGAGTCCGGCTCGTCGTCGCGGAAGGCGGACCAGATGAAGTGCCAGGTCCGAAGCCGCAGCCGCGCTCGCGGGTCGACCACCCGGCGCGCCTCCTCGGCGACCGTCTCGGCGGCCTCGGCGAGCTGGTCGGTGTGTGCCAGCACCTGGGCCAGGCGCAGGATGATGCCCTCGCGCATCGGCGGTGTCACATCCGGCTGTTCGAGCGCGGACCGCAGATGGTTGACGGTGACGGGAGGCGAGTGCAGGAGCGAGGAGCAGCCCAGTTCGTACAGCACCGCGGCGCGCACCTCCGGTGCGGGGGGCTCCAGGAGCGCCCGGTCCAGGCAGCGGCGGGCGGCATCCGGCGCACCGGCTCGCAGGCAGACCTGCGCCGCCTCACGCAACTGCTTCACCACGGCGGGATCGCCTTCCGGATGGGTCTCCAGCAGATGCCGTGCCGCCGCGTCGGCCCCGTGCCCGGCGTCGAGGAGCATCCGGGCGGCCCGGCCGTGCATGGCGACCCGCATCGCTGCGGGGATCGCCCGGTAGACCGCGGTGGCGATCAGGGGATGCGCGAACTCCAGGGTCTCGCTTCCGGTGAGGACGCGGGCGGCTCGCAGCCGGTCGGTGGCGTCGGCCGACTCCGCCGGGCCGAGACCGGCGATGGTGGCGGCGAGGTGCGGCGTGGCCTCGGCGCCCAGCAGCGCCACGGCCCAGGCGAGCCGAACGGACGCCGGACCCAGCTGCTGCAGACGGGCGACCAGGCCGCTGCCCCTGGTGGCCGCGGCGAGACGGTGCAGCAGGGGGCTGCTCGCCTCGGTCGGGAGGATCCCCCGGTCCAGCACATTGGCGGTCAGCTCCACGGTCTCGTACGGATTGCCGCCGGTGACCACCCAGCACTCCCGGCAGAATCCGGTCTCGGCGTCCTCACCCAGTTCCCCGCGCAGAAGCTCGGCCACCGCCTCGGGGGTGAGCGCGGACAGGCCCAGAGGCCGCACTCCGTTCCTGTCGGCCGTCCGGCGGAGCGCTTCGGATCCGGAGAGCTGGTCGGGCCGATAGGCCAGGATCATCAAAAGCGGCAGATCCTCGACCTTGGAGGCGAACGAGGCCAGCCAGGCCATCGACTCGGCGTCGGCCCAGTGGGCGTCGTCCACCATCAGGACGACCGGGGCGTTCCCCAGGGCCAGACGGGTCACCACCCAGTCGAGGCCGTCGCGCACGGCCTGCGGATCGGGCAGCGCGGCGCCCTGGCCCGCTCCACCGGTCCCCGGACCACCGGTCGTGGGCATTGCCGGACCAGCGGTCGTGGGCATCCCCAGTGCCGGGCCGACGATGTCGAACCAGGTGCCGAACAGTTCACGGCGCTCCGCCTCGGACAGCGCGGCGAGGGCGGGCTGGAGCAGACGGCGGACCACATGGAAGGCGACGCCCCGCTCCTGCTCGCCGCCACGAGCGGACAGCACACCGCAGTCGCGGCTCATGGCCATCGACCGCACGGCCGCGAGCAGGCTGGTCTTGCCGAGACCGGCGGCGCCGGTCAACAGCAGCAGTCCACCGCCGTTGCCCTGCGTCGCAGCCTGTCGGCGGAGCCGGTCCAGGGCGCCCTCCGCGGCGCGCAACTCCGTCTCGCGTTCCAGCAGCCGTCCGCGGTCGTGCACCCGACCGCCGCGCCGTCCGGTCGCGACGGCTCTGAGCTGCCTGTCTCGATCGCTCACGCCTCCCCCTCCCGGGCGCCCCACCGCTGGGCATCCACGTCGGCTCACCATCAGCGGGGCGCCACCCGTCGGAAGCCTCCGTGCCAACGAGGGGCGGACCGATACTGAGACGCGGCCGTGCTCGGCAGCGTAGCCGGGGGACAATCACAAAGGGCGCCGACAGGACAAATCCCTCGACCCATATCGGTCGATGCGACTGTGCACGGACCACTCCTCGGCGGACTCGTCCAACGCGTGTGCCGACGAGCCGCCCGCACACCGGAGGCTCGCCACGAACCCGGCAGTCGCCTGCGTGAATCCGATGGCAGCCTGCCCAGCGGGCCGGTTCGCGCTCCCTGACTATCAGCAGTCGGCAGACTCCAGCCGGAAAGGCCGGTACGTTTCGCCCGTTCGGATGACCTGACGTAGTATTGGGCGTTTGACCCTCCCTACGCCGGAGGCGACGTGGTAGGGGACGACAACCAGTCGCGCTCCGGCCCCGCGCGGCTCGGCAGCACTTCGTCCCGCCGGAGAGGCCCGGCGGGATGAGGCGATGAAGGCCACCGGCAAGGCTCAGCAGCCGGCGACGCTGCCCGTCGGAGCGCAGTTGTTGGGCGTGTTGAGGATGACCGGAGTCAGCGCCAGGGTCACCGCGCCGAGCCCTGCCGAGTTGAAGATTCCGCCGCCGTCATTGGCGTGGTTGCTCCTGACCAGGCTGGTTTGGAAGGTGGCGGTCCCGGAGTTGAACAGGCCGCCGCCCCGGCTGCTCGCTCCACCGGCGGTGTTGTCGACCAACTGGCTGGTGGTGACGTTCAGCGTGGACGCGTTGAGGATGCCGCCACCCACGCCGGACGCTGCGGTCGCCGTGTTGTTGCCGATGTCGCCACCGCCGGAGTCCGAGCCCACGTTGTTGGTGATGGTGCTGTTGACCACGTGCAGGGTGCCTCCGTCGTGGAGCCAGATGCCGCCTCCGATCTGTCCCGGCTCCGCGCGGCCGTTGCGGACGGTCACTCCGGTGAGGGTGAGGTTGCCGTCGGGCGGGTCGATCTGGAAGATCCGGAAGTCGGGCGTGCCGGGCGCACTGGAGCGCTCGATGGTGCTCAGCGCCCCCGTGATGGAGATGTTGGTCGTGATGACCGGCAGGCCGTTGGCGCCGTCCACGCTGTCATTGTCGACGGTGCTGAGTGTGTAGGTGCACAGCGGAGCCAGCGCCAGGGAACCGCCGCCGGCGGTGTTCGCCGCGTCGATGGCGTTGACGAGCGCGGTGAGGTCACAGGGCACGACGGCCCGGGCCTCGGCGGTGCCCGGGACGGCAGCCAGTCCGGCGGCCAGGAGGACGGAGCCGGTGAGTGCCCCAAGTACGCGGGTGAGTCGCATGACACTCCTCGAGGGGGTGGCGTGGGCCACCGCTCATCAGCGAGTGCTGCGGGACGCAGCGGCTGACGGTTCCATCTCCACGAGGGGCGCCTCGTCCAGGACGGCTGGACCTTCGGGGCCGACCGGGTATCGCTCAAACCCGCGACGGGCCGGTGGCTCCGCTCCCCCGGGGAGGGATGGGCGGCCCACCGGTTCGATATGCCTAGTAGCACAGCGTGAGGAGATCCTTTCAATGGTTCAGCCACAGAAGCATCCATACGGGCGCACACCCGAACAACTCAGCTACCACTGACGCCTGTTCGGCGGCATGCCGCGGCACCCGCCGAGGACGACCTCGAACGGGTGCCGAAAGGAGCGTCTTGGCTCGGCCTGCACTCCAGAAGGCGCGGCGCGGGCGCGGACGTGCCGGTCAGCCGTGCCGGCCGCGGCCGGTGATCATGTCGCGGGCGCGGTCGACCAGGCCCACGCCGGGCCCGAGGAGTCTGTTGGCCGGCGGGGTGTCGGGGGCCGCGGGGTGCGGACGCGTGGGGGCCGTCCTCTTCGCCTTTCGGACCTTGTCACCGAGCTCGTCGAGCACCTGCGGACCGCATGCCGATGCCAGCATCGGGAAGAGTCGGCCCTCCTCGTCCCGCACATGATCGGTCACTTCGAATTTCAGCAGGGCCACCAGGGAGTCGAACCGCTCGTCGTCCGCTTCACGCCCTTCGAGATCCTTGAGCATCCTTTCGGCCTTGGCGTGGTCCTCGATCTCCTTGTCCGCCAACGCGTCTCCTCCCTCCAGATGCTCACGCACCGCCGGATAGAGGTATTGCTCCTCGGCCACCGAGTGCCGTACCAGTTCGATGGTGAGTTCATCCACCAGTTCCCGCCGCCGCTTGTCACCGACCGGCTGGATCTCGATCCGCGCGAACAGCTCCTCCACCTCCCGGTGATCAGCGGTGAGCTCCTCTATGACGTTCCCGCCGTGCCCCATGGCGCACAGCCCCTTTCCCTTTCCGTTCGTCTCGGCGACCGGAGCGCCGATCGCCGTCGCGAACGAGTACCCACCCGACGGCAACGAAACACGAGGGGCCACTGCCCGCCGGTCACCCGGCACCGATACGGTGGGCCGCCGTGTACCGGCGAGCGGAGGCAGTGGAGGCCGTCCCCATGGACTATTGCGATGGATGCCGGCGAAATCTCAATGGAGCCCTTGCCTGCCCGGGCTGCGGTACACCCGTGTCGGACATGGGTGCGGGAATCGCCTCCCATGCCCATGGAAACCAATTCCCCTCCTGTTCCGGGACACAGCCGCCGGCATTCCAGCCTCCGCTGGATTACCAGTACGAACCGGGCGCGACATACAGCTACGAACCGGCTCCGGAACCCTTCCCGGCCGACGAGTCCTTCCCGGACCGGCCGCAGGGCGGGCGGGAGGATGACCCGGACCCGCCCGCGGACGAGCCGCAGACCCCCGCTCCCGCGGCGTCGCGCCGGGCCTCGCACGGCGGGCGCAGGAGGGCGGGAGGCCGCCGCGGCGGGCCGAACAGGCGCACGCGCAAGGTCGTCGCGGGTCTCGCCGGGGGCTTCGTGCTCGCGGGTGTCACCGTGGCGCTGCTCCACGACGGCTCGGCCGGGGACAACGCGGCAAAGGCGACCGCGACGGTGCCGGTGGACGACGGGTCGACCGAGCCGGCGGCGTCCTCACCCGCAAGGGCCGACCACGCCTCGTCCGCCGACCCGACGTCGTCGGTCGGCGCGAGTTCCTCCAAGGACGCCGAGGCGTCCCACTCCCCCGCGCCGACACACACGAGGACGTCCGGGAACCCCACTCCCGCGGGGGCGTCCACCGCCCCCGCGCCACCCGCGCAGGGCAGCACCCCCCGGCCCGCGCCCACCCGGACGCAGAAGCCGCCACCCCCCAAGCCCAGCCCCACCCACTCCCACAACCAGACGTGCCTGCTGCTGTGGTGCACGGGTTAGTGCCGAATGTGCGTCACTTCGGGCCCCGGGCCGCCGATCCCGGGTCACCCCGCGATCGGGGCGCCGATCCGGGTCACCCGGCACTGTAAGGAAACCTTACGGACAACATTGACGGGGCAGCATCGAGACTGCTCCAATGCCGGTCATGATTCCAAGCCGGATACGACTGACCCTCGCCACCAGCTTGGCCCTGGGCCTCCTGGGCACCGGCGCCGCCGCGTTGGCGACGCAACCCGCCAAGTCCGAACCCGAGCGGACTCAGGCCGCGCCGTCCGCCGCGTTCAAGCACCCGGGAGTGCTCGTCGGCAAGGGGCAGCTGGACTTCGTCCGGACGAAGGTCCAGGCGGGATCGCAGCCGTGGAAGTCGGCGTACGACGCCATGCGCACCAGCCGGTACGCGTCCTTGTCGTGGAAGCCGAGGCCTCGGGCGGACGTCGAGTGCGGTTCCGGATCCAATCCGAACCACGGCTGCTCGGACGAGCGCGACGACGCGCTGGCGGCCTACACCGACGCCCTGATGTGGACGGTCACCGGTGACAAGCGCTACGCGAAGAAGTCGATCGAGATCATGGACGCCTGGTCCGCGACGATCAAGCGGCACAGCAACAGCAATGCCCCGCTGCAGACCGGCTGGGCCGGTGCCTCCTTCTCCCGTGCCGCCGAGATCGTCCGGCACACCAACGGCGGCTGGCCGGCCTCCCGGGTGGACCGCTTCAAGAAGGTGCTGCGCGAGGTCTACCTGCCGATCCTCGTCGCGGGGCAGCCGAACAAGAACGGCAACTGGGAACTGATCATGACGGACGCGGCGATGGGCATCGCCGTGTTCCTCGACGACAGGACCTCGTTCGACAAGGCCGTGAAGCTGTGGCGGGGACGGCTTCCCGCCTATGTCTACCTCAAGTCCGACGGTGACCTGCCCAAGCCCCCGCCCGGCGGCAACAAGAACACCAAGGACAAGCTCATCGCCTACTGGCAGGGCCAGAAGGTCTTTGCCGACGGTCTCGCTCAGGAGACCTGCCGCGACTTCGGCCACACCGGCTGGGGCCTCGACGCCGCCGTGCACGCCGCCGAGACCGCCCGTCTCCAGGGAGTCGACCTGTACAAGGAGGGCAGGGCCAGGCTGACCAAGGCCCTGGAGTTCCACGCGGCCTACGAACTCGGCGCCACTGCCCCGTCGTGGCTGTGCGGTGGCACCCTGCACAAGGGCCTCGGCCCGACGCAGGAGATCGTGTTCAACCACTACCACGGCCGTCTGGGCGTCGCGATGCCCAAGACCCAGAAACTGGTCGAGGCCAGGCGGCCGGCCGGGGCGAACTACTTCCTCGCCTGGGAGACCCTCACCCACGCCGGAACGCCGTAGGCACATCCGCGCACTCCGTGCCCGGCAGCGCCTCCGGGTCCGGTCGGCGGCAGTGCCCTGCGCCGACCGGACCCGCCCTGCGCCGCCCGGACCCGGAGGATCGGACAACCCTCGTCAGCCCGTGAACCGGGTGATCCTCGGCACCAGGTCGCCCTTCTTGGCGATGCCGACCGTCCAGAGGGCGGAGGTGTCCGGCACCACGGCGGACGCCCTGACGACGACATCCGGTGCGGGCGCCTTGGTCCACTTCCGGGCGGCCCGGTCCCAGCGCAGAGCGGTGGAGACATTCCCCTTGCCGCCGATCGCCCAGAGGCCGCCGTCCTTGGTCCGGCCGACCGAGCGCAGCCGGCCGTCCGCGACGTCCGGTGTCGGGGTCACCTGCCAGCGTTTGCCGTCCCAGTGAGCGGCGAACGGGCGATCGGAGCCCTCCGAGGTGGCGCCGCCGACAGCCCAGACGTCATCGGGCCCGAGCGCGGTCATCGCACCGAACCAGGTCCCCGCCCTGCCCGTGGACGGCGGGGCAGCGACCTTCTTCCAACTGGTTCCGTCCCAGTGGAGCAGGAGCGCGGTCTGGGCCTCGTCATCGGTCGCGTAGGTCGCACCCGCGGCCCAGACGTCGTCCGACGACACCACGACGACACTGCTGAGCTCGCCCTTGCCGACGTCGGGAAGGGTCTGCTTCTGCCAGCGGGTCCCGTCCCAGGACTGGATCGCGGGCACACCGTTCTTCACCGAGCCCGGCACCGCCCGGCCCGCCAGCCACACCTTGCCGTCGGCCCCGGTGGCCATGGCATCGGGGTACAGCCGGCCGGCCGTGTCCTGCTGGAGGGTGCGGGTGGTCCATTTCCTGCCGTCCCAGTGCGCGGTGTCCATTCCGGCGGCCCAGATGTCGTCGGCCGACCGTACGGCGAGTACCTGCGGGAAGCTGCCCGCGGGCAGGGTGGACTCCTGGGTCCAGGAGGCGCCGTCCCAGCGCAGGGCCAGGGGTTCGAGTTCCGAGATGCCCTTGAGGCGGTAGCCGATCGCCCAGGCCCGGTCCTCTCCCAGCGCGGCCACCGCGGTGATGTCGCCCTTCTCCACGGGAACGGGCGTCTGCTGCCAGGTCCCCGCCCGCGCCACCGTGGAAGCCTTGGGCGGCGCCGGGCCGGCGCCCGAGTCCGGCACCACCCCCACCAGCCCGGCGAGCGCCAGGGCCAAAGCGGCGAGGGCGGTCGGCAGCGCCGCCCGTACGAAGCGACGCCGGGGCTTGTCGACCTCGCGTGCTGTTCTCACTGACATAGGGGATTCCTCAGGTCGTCGATGAGCGGTCGTCGATGAGCGTGCTGCGATGAGCGGCCGCGGATGAGCTGCCGTCAGGCGGTGGTCTTGACGACGAAGTCGAACGTCCCGCTGTACGCGCCGCCGCCGGAGCTGTTGAGCGTGATGGTGCAGGCGCGGTTGAGAAGTCCGTCCCTGGCGTTGAGGGCGGCGAAGTCCCGGCCGTAGGCCTCGGTGTCGTCGGGGAAGTACAGCTGCGTGACGAGGACCGGTCCGCCGGGGGCCTGGACCTGGGTGTGGATGTGCGGTGCCCGCTGACCCCAACGGCCCCAGTAGTCACGGGGGATGATGGTCTCCAGCTCGTAGGCGCCCCTCGAGGTGGTGTGCTGGTGCCCGCGCAGCGAGAAGCCCGTCGTGTCGTAGTCCCCGTTCTGGTCGCACTGCCAGAACTCGATCAGGCAGCCCGCCAGCGGCTTGCAGTCCGGGTCGTGGACGGTGCCGCGCAGGTGAAGGCGGACACCCCGGATGGCGGGGGTGACGAGATTGGTCCGCTCCGGGGACCGGGGCTTGAACAGCGGCCCCTCGGTGGCCGCCGGCGTCTCATGGCCGGAGCAGGCGGGAGTGACGGCCAGTGGCGCGCGGGCCGAGGCCGGTGACCGGTCGGCCGCGGCCGAGGGGGTCACCGCGGTCATGCCGGCGGCCGTCAGCGCGACGGAGGTCACTCCGAGGGATCCGGCCCGGATGAAGGAGCGGCGGGAGTTCGCCTCCGGGGGTGGGGGGGTCCTGTCGTGCGGATCGTCGTACTCGTGCGGCATGGCAGCTCCTCGCGGACGGTGCCGGCTCACCTGCCGGCCCCCGCGGTCGAGGGCTCGAGCCGGTGCGGTCAGCGTGCTTCAGCCCTCCGCGACGGCACATCGACCGGACGACCGACGATCCGAAGGCGTTACGAAACCCTCCGGGCACGCAGCCGCGTCCTGGCGAGGCGTCATGGATGCGCCGGCGTCATGAGAGCACGTCGACGTGACGAGAGCACGTCGGCGTCATCCGTCCGCGCCGGGCGTCATGGGCTCGCGGGACCTCCATGGGAGGCGACCCACACCGCGATCCGGGTGCGCGACCGCAGGCCGAGCTTGTCGCGGATCCGGTTCAGGTGCGCCGCCACGGTGCTGGTCGACAGCCGCAGCCGCCCGGCCACCTGGGCATTGGTCAGCCCCTCGGCCACCAGTGCGGCGACCTGCCACTCCCGCCCGGTGAGCGGGCAGTCCCGCCCCGCACCCGCTGGCTCCCCGTCGCCGTCCCCCAGCGCGTACGCCATCAGCCGGTCCCCCTCAAGCCTGCGCCCGGCGGCGGTCGCCGCCTGCGCCGCGGAGCGCCCCAGCCGGACACGGGCACGGCTCACGGCGGCGTCCACCTGCCGCTGCCACTGCTCCTCGGGCGGGACGTCGATCCGTGCACGGACCACGGCGGCGGCCGCGGCCAGGCGCAGGGCCCGGTCCATCCCGCCCCGCGCGGCCGCGACGATCGCGAGCCCCTCGATGGGATAGACCGCGTGGTAGCTGTCCGGGGGCGCCCGGTGGAGCACCTCCTCGAAGGCCTGCGACGCCGAGTCGAGATCGTCCGCGGCGAGCGCGAGCGCGCCCGCGGTGTGGAGGGCGGCGGCCTGATGACGCCAGTCGGCGAGCGTTCGCAGGACCGGCAGGCACTCGGCCATCAGACGCCGGGCCTCGGCCACCGCGCCGAGGTGCAGGAGCCCCCAGGCCAGTCGGTGGCCGGACACCGCGGTGGCCAGTGGCCTGCCGAGCCCCCGGGTGATGTCCAGGCACTCGCGGTACACCGACACCGCACCGGTGAAGTCCTGTCGGCACACCAGAGCGACGGCCAGCGAGTCCAGGGCGTCGGCGAGTTCGGCGGGACGGTCTCCGGCCCGCTCGGCAGCCACTGCCTCCTCGGCCAGCCGCAGCCCCTCCTCGTGGTCCGCCTGCATAGAGGCGGTCCGAGCGGCCAGGGCCACTGCCTCACTGCGGTAGCGGGACTTCGGCACTGTCCGCAGGGCGCCGGTGAGCAACTCGCGGCACGCCGTGAGCTGCTCCTGCCGCAGCCGCACCCTGGCCATCCCCAGCGCGAGCCGCAAATGCCGGTCACCGCCCCGGGAAGCCGAGCACTTCACGGCCGCCGCCAGGTTCTCCTGCTCGATGTCCAGGCGCCGGACCGCGTCCTCCGTGGGCACGGGCACGGACACGCGCTCCGTCAGCGTCGTCAGCCAGTCGAGGGCCCGCTCCCGGGTGGCATCGAGTTCACCGGCTGCCGCCAGCCGGTCGAGTCCGTAGGCCCGAATCGAGCTCAATTGCCGAAACCGCGCCTCGCCGTCATGACCGGCGACCCGTGCGACGAGTGATTTGGCCTCCAGGGAGCACACCAGTCCCAGTGCCGTGTCCGGCTCGACGGCGCCGACCGCTGCGGCGCCCTCGATGCCGAAGTCGCCCACCAGGAGCGAAACCCGCCGGAACAGGGCCTGTTCGACGGAGTCCAGCAAGGAGTAGCTCCACTCGGTGGCCGCCCGGAGTTCGCGGTGGCGGGACGGCCCGATGCGGCTGCCGTCCGTGAGCAGGGTCAGCTGGTTGTCCAGACCCGACAGGATGTCGCCGAGCGGAAGGGTGCCGACGCGGCGCGCCGCGAGTTCGATCGCCAGGGGCAGGCCGTCCAGTCGGCGGCAGATTCTCGCCACCGCGTCCGCGTTCTCGGGGCAGTCCGTGCTGAGCTCGAAACCGGGGTCGCGGGCCTTGGCTCGTTCCATGAACAGCCGGACGGCGTCGGAGCGCAGGATCTCGGCGACGCCGCCCGCGGTGTCGCGGGCGGGAAGCCCCAGTTCACCGACCCGGAAGAGCACTTCGCCGGGGACACGGAGCGATTCCCGGCTGGTGGCGAGGATGCGTAAGGACGGGCACAGGCGCAGCAGCCGTGCGGTCAGCTCGGCGCAGGGCTCGATCACGTGCTCGCAGTTGTCCAGGATGAGCAGCGACTCATCGCCGCTCAGGGCGCGTTGGAGCGATTCCATGACGGTGCGGTGTCCGCGCTCCCCCGCGCCGAGGACCGCGGCGGCGAATTGCGGGAGGAGTGCGCCGTCGCGCAGCGAGTCCAACTCCACCATGCGGACGCGGCGTTGGCGGCCGCCGCGTGAGGTGCCCGCCAGTTCGAGCGCCAGCCGTGTCTTGCCGGCCCCTCCCGGCCCGACGAGGGTGAGCAGGCGCGAGGACCGCAGCAGCGGCCGCAGCCGTGCCAACTCCCGTTTGCGTCCCACGAACCGGTCCAGGGGCGGCACAAGTCCCGCCGCTCCTGCCGCGGAGTCGGCAGAAGGCCCCGGCGACCGCTGATCCGCCGGAACCCGACGGGCCGCGGTGCGCTCGCGGAAGGCTCGCTGCCGACAGGCGTTGGAGCAGTATCTGGCGGGTCGGCCGCCTCGGGACCGCTCGCGCTGTCCTCCTCGCTCGTCGGCGGCCGTTCGGCCGCCGCACACCTCACACTTCCGCATCGTCGCTGCCACTCGCGGAAACCTCACTCGAAGTCGTAACCCTGCTGTGCGAGCCGCCCACCGTAGCGCCCGATCCTGTGCGGCCCGGACGCCACGGGAGAGCGGGCAGACCGGGGGCCGGATCACCGAGGGCGAGATCGACCCCGGCTTCGCCGTCTCGCACCGTCTGCCGCTGGACGAGGCACCCGCACGGCTACGAGGTCTTCAAGGGCAAGCGGGAGGAGTGCAGCACGGTGGTCCTGTCGGCCGCCTGACAGGCGGCCGTTCGAGCGGGCCTCGGCCTGTGGCGGCGGTTGGTCTCGCTTGACGTGTGCCGACGCCGGTCGATTGACTGTGAGGGCCCGGAGCGGGTCGTGTCCATGGACCGTTGGAGTCGAAGCGGTGGCTGTCAAGCAGGTCCCCACATCCCACAAGACCCTGACTGCGGCGGCCACATTCACGACCGTCGCGGTCCTCGGAGTCGCCTGGGCCGAGGCGGGGCCTGTCACCAAGGCATCGCACACGCACAGGTCCGCCGGAGCTCCGTCGGTCACCCTGCCGCCGCGGCACGCCCGTTTCGACTACCAGATCGGCGGTGCCTATCGTCCGCCCACCGGTGTGCGGATCGTCAGCCGCGACCGCGAGGCGGCGCCCGCGTCCGGTCTGTACAACATCTGCTACGTCAACGCGTTCCAGGTGCAGCCCGGTGAACGTCACAAATGGGCCCGTGACCTCCTGCTCAGGGACGCCGACGGCAAGCTGGTGATCGACGAGGACTGGAACGAGCCGCTGCTCGACATCAGGACCGCCGACAAGCGCCGACGGATCGCGAAGAAGGTCAACGGCTGGATCGACGGCTGCGCAGCCAAGGGCTTCGACGCCGTCGAACCCGACAACTACGACAGCTTCAGCCGCTCGAAGAAGCTGCTGAAGAAGGACGACGCCAAGCGGTACATCAAGCTTCTCGCCGACCACTCCCACGCCCGGCGCCTGGCCGTCGGCCAGAAGAACACCGTCGAACTCGCCCCGGCCGCCAAGGCCCTGGGCCTGGACTTCGCCGTGGCGGAGGAGTGCGGGCAGTACCGGGAGTGCGGTGACTACACCAAGTCGTTCGGCCGCCGCATCGTCGACATCGAGTACACCGACGCCGGGATGCGCCGGGCGTGCGACGGATGGGGCGACAAGGTGGGCATCGTCCGGCGCGACCGCGATGTCACCCCTGCCGGGAGCAGCAAGCACGTCTTCCGGACCTGCTGGACACCCTCCCGAGCAGCGGCAGCACGGGGCACGGGCCCTACACTCGCCGCACGACATGCAGGAGGTACTCCTTGCGGTCGAGGGGATTGTGGTCCGTGCGCGGCCGGGCCGGGACGGCGCCGGTGACCGGCTGGTAGTGGTCGAACGCCGACTCGAGGACTCCTTCTCCACTGGTCAGCGTCGGCAGCCGCTGCTCCAGCTCGTGCACCTGGGCGGCCGGGATGTCCCCCTCCAGCAGATACGAAGTCCCCCGCATCACCGGGTCCACTCGCGGAACGGCCCTCAGCCGTGCCAGGAGGGACAGGAGTGCCCCGAAGGAGTCGGCCGGGACCTCCAGGTGGAAGCGGTGCATCGGCTCGTGCACCACGGTGCCGGCCCGACGCAGCGCGCTGACGAGGACCAGCGGTGTCAGATTGCGGAAGTCCCCGGCGGTGCTCGACATGCTCTTGTCGAAGACGGCATGGGCATGACTCTGCCGCGGCGCGTAGCCGGAGTGCGTCATGGTGACCGTGCAGTCAGGCACCTGCCACCCGTGGATGCCCTGCCTCAGCGTTTCCATGACGGTTTCCTCGACGGCCTTGAAGAACGCGTAGGGCATCGAACCGAGTTCCACCCCGAGCCGGAACTCCACTCCGGAGCCGACCGGTGCCGGCTCGACGCGGAGGCCGACGGTCGCGAGGAAGGGATTGGGGTCCTTGTGGATGATCTCCGCGGCGGCGCCGGTACCGGTCAGCCGCTCGACGCAGATGGTCGTGGTCTCGCGGAAGGTGACATCGACACCGAATTCGTCCGCCAGCGTCGCCTCGATGACCTCCTTCTGCACCTCGCCGTAGAGCGAGACCGAGATCTCCTGCCGGACACGGTCCTGACGCAGATTGATCAGAGGGTCCTGCTCGGCGAGTTGGGTGAGGGCCGTGTGCAGCGCGCCCTTGTCCTCCGGACGGCGGGGCACGACCACCGTTTCCAGCGTCGGCGGCGGGAAGTGGCGGTGCTCCGGGCCCTTCGTCCAGGGGATGCCGACCGTGTCGCCGACGCGGATGTCGCCGAGGCCCCGGATCCGGGCGATCCGGCCCGCACTCACCGACGCGCTCCGGTCGGCCGAGCCCTCGTCGAACACGCTGATCGCGGTGACCTTGCCCTCCTGGCCCCCGACCTCCGGGTCCCTGCGCCCCTGGTCCTTGCGCCCCTGGTCCCGGCCGAACGGCAGTCGGTCGCGTGTGCGCACCGTTCCGGAGAACAGGCGCACATACGCGATCTTCTCCCCGGCGGGACCGCGCTCGATCTTGAACACGGTGCCCGAGACCGGCCCGTCGGCATCGCCTCGCGCCGAGGGCAGCAACTCCTTCAGGGCGGCGGTCAGCGCGTCGACGCCCGCACCCGTGATCGCCGAGCCGAAGAGGACCGGATGAACCAGCGCCTGCTGGGTCTGGGCCGCCAGTTCCCCGCGGAGCCGCGGGTAGGAGAGCGTGTTGTCGCCGTGGACGTACGCGGACAGGAAGGCGTCATTGTGGTCGGCGAGCAGTTCGACCAGCCGTGAGGTGAATCCGGTGTCGGCGGCGGTGTACGGCGTGCAGACAGCGGCGGGGGTCCCCTGACCGGCGACCGACCCCATCGGGACGACCGCGGGGGTCAGCTTCTCGGCGATCATCGTCAACACCCGTTCGGTGTCCGCGCCACGACGGTCGACCTTGTTCACGAAGACGATCGTGGGGATACGCAGCCGTTGCAGTGTCCGCATCAGCACCCGGGTCTGCGCCTGCACGCCCTCCACGGCGGAGACGACCAGCACCGCGCCGTCGAGCACGCCCAGCACCCGCTCCACCTCGGCGATGAAGTCCGGGTGCCCCGGGGTGTCGATCAGATTGACCGTCATGTCCTCGACGGAGAAGGACACGACGGCGGATTTGATGGTGATGCCGCGCTGTCGCTCCAGCGCCAGGGAATCGGTTTGAGTGCTGCCGTCATCGACGCTGCCGATCTCGTCGATGACACCGGCGGTGTGGAGCAGCCGCTCGGTCAGGCTGGTCTTACCGGCGTCGATGTGCGCCAGGATTCCAAGGTTCAGCGTGCTCTTCAAGCGTCATGTCCTCAAGGTGAGTGGAAATTCCTCGCGGGGTGGACATGAACGCTGCGCGCATGTGCTGTCTCCTTGGCCGGTCTGTTCGTCGTCCGGAAGTGCAGCAGGAAACCCCTCGGGTGGGCAACCGGTTTACGGGGCTGTCCGATGGCCCCGGCCGCTGACGTGGGGCGGAACGCGGACGCCGGCGGTCAGCGCCGGATCGGGCTCGGGGTCGTCCCACACCGTGCGCAGCGGGAGCACGCCGGCCCACAGCCCGAGTTGGGCGTCCGGCCCGTCACCGTCGTCCGGAGGACCCGAGCGGAGCTTGACCGAGGCCTCGTCCAAGGGCAGCGCCAGCACAGTGGTGGCCGCGAGTTCCTTGGCCGACGGCCTTCGGGCGTACTCCCATTGGCCCGGCGCGCAGTGCTCGGTGAGGACGCGCAGCCCGGTGAGAAGGCCGCGGCGGTCGGTGCGGTGGGTCAGCAGGCGGGGGACGCCGTAGACCATCGCACTGCGGTAGTTCACACCGTGCTCGAACACGGAGCGGGCCAGCACCAGGCCGTCGATGTGAGTCACCGTCACACACACCGTGCTCTCCGGGGCCCGCACCAGACTCCGGCTCGCCACCGAGCCGTGCAAGTAGAGCGTCCGGCTGACGAAGTCAACGCCGTACACGGTCGGTACCACCATCGGTGCGTTGTCGACAATGACGCCGAGATGGCAGACGAAGCCCGCGCGCAGGACCGCGTCGAGGTCTTCGCGCGAGGTGCTGCCCTGCTCGCGCAGGCGCCGGTGGCTGGTGCGGTCAGTGACACGCAGATCCTGCCGGACTTGCCGATTCAGTTCTTCATGGGCCATGGAACAACCGATTCACTTGCTTGACTACGACATCGCGACTATTTCAGTCGCCGAGGGTCGATGACAAGAGTGGTCACCGCAGGCAAGGGCGGTCGGAGCGCGTCATCGGCCGGACACGGAGGCGGGGCGGGAATGATTGACGGCGCTGACAGCAGGGCGCCGGACAGCGGAATTTTCTTTACCGTCACTTGACTGGTCGGCTTCCCTACTGGCCCGTAACTTGACATGAGCACCGCATTACGTGATCCGGGTCACATTCTGCCTGCCACTCTGATCTTCCCCTTGAGCCGCAAGGAGATCACCGAATGCTGCCCTGGACACGGCGCAACACCCACACGCCCTGGAGGCGCCTGCTCGCACTGCTGTCGGCATCGCTGCTCGCCGCGGGACTGAGCACCATGCCGACAGCCGCGCACGCGGCGACCGAAGGAACGGAGTCGACCTCCCGCGGGTGGAACGACTACTCGTGCAAGCCCTCGACCCGGCACCCCCGCCCGGTCGTCCTCGTACACGGCACCCTCGGCAACTCCGTCGACAACTGGCTGGGCCTGGCGCCCTACCTGGTCGCCCGGGGGTACTGCGTCTACTCACTCGACTACGGGCAACTGCCCGGCGTGCCGATCTTCCACGGCCTCGGCCCGATCGAGGAGTCGGCCAAGCAGCTGTCCACGTTCGTGGACCGGGTGCTCACCGCCACGGGCGTCGCCGAGACCGACATCGTCGGACACTCGCAGGGCGGCATGATGTCCCGTCAGTACATGAAGTTCCTCGGCGGGGCCGCGAAGGTGCACACCCTCGTCGGGATCGCCCCCGACAACCACGGCACCACCCTGCTCGGTCTCACCGCCCTCCTCGACCACTTCCCCGGAGCGGCGGACGCCGTCTCCGGACTCCCCCCCGGCCTGACGGACCAGGTCGCGGGCTCCGACTTCCTCAACCGCCTCAACGCCGGAGGGGACACCGTCCCCGGGGTGCACTACACGGTGATCGCCACCCGGTACGACGAGGTCGTCACCCCCTACCGGTCGCAGTTCCTGTCCGGCCCCGACGTGGACAATGTCCTCCTCCAGGACCTGTGCCCGGTCGACCTGTCCGAACACGTGGCGATCGGCACCATCGACCGCATCGCCTTCCACGAGACCGCGAACGCCCTCGACCCCGCCCACGCCACCCCGACCACCTGCGCCTCGGTCCTCAGCTGACGGCCGGCGAATGCCCAGTGCTTCACGATGGCAACCGTTCGAACCGCCGGGGACCGCTCGTCGCGGTCCCCGGTCCGGGGCGCATGACGAGAACCGCCCCCAGCGCGCAGCCCGCCAGCACTCCCACGCCGTGGTTGTTGGCGAGCAGGCACAGCACCGCACCCGCGGTGGGGATGAGCAGGACGAGGCGCCGCAGCGCGGGAATGCCGCCGGTGAGCGCGTACAGCGTGGCCATGGCGCCGACGAGCCCGCATATCGCGACCGAGTCGCCCGCACCGCGCGGACTCCAGCCGACCGCGCTCACGACATTGGCGGCCGGCCCGCTCGCGACGTACACGAGGAGCCGGCGCGCCGGACCGAGGAGCCACTCGGCCACCGGGGCGACGGCGATGAGGGCCGCCAGATTGAAGAGGGTCTGGAACCCGCCGGAGGACTGCACCAGAGTTGCGGTCAGCAGCCGCCACCAGGGGGCGCCGGGAGCGGGCTCGAGGTGGTCGACGAGGGCGGGGAAGACGGACTGCGCGACCGCCGCCGCGGCCATGAGGGACACCATGGCCACCGAGACCACGGGGGCGGGCTCGCGCCTGACGGCCCGCAGGATCGCCCGCCCGCCGCCGTCGTCCGACGGCGGGACGGCGAGTGCCCGCAGGAGTTGAGTCCCCGGCACGACAACGGCTGCCGAGCAGCCGTAGAGGATCCCCGTGTGCATGTCCATGATCACAGCTTGCCGCGAGCGGACCGGCGGCCTACAGGGACCCCTGTCGCGAGCTCGGAGCCTCGGACGCACGCCGGCGACTACGGTGAACGCATGACCGAGACATGGAGGCCGACCGACGCCGGTGTCCTCCGGCTGCCTTCCGGGCGACTGGTCCGCGGCAGAGGGCTCCGCCGCCCCCTTCCCCCCGGGCCGACACCCGACTACGCCGTCCATCTGCTCGGCCGTCGGCCTCCCGACGTGCCATGGGACGCCAAATGGCTGCGCTGGCCCGACTTCTGGCTGCCCAGCAGTCGCTCGCAGGCCCGGTTGGTCCTCGGCGGAGCATGGGAGCGCGCGGCCACCGAACGCGTCGAGATCGCCTGCGGCGGCGGGCGGGGACGAACCGGCACGGCGCTTGCCTGCCTCGCCGTCCTCGACGGGGTGCCGGCCGAAGAGGCGGTGGCCTTCGTGCGCCGCGAGTACGACGCACACGCCGTCGAAACCCCCTGGCAGCGGCGCTATGTCCGCCACTTCGCGGACTGACCGCCTCCGCCGACCCTCCGCTTGGGCGGCCCGGACCTCGCCCGACCCGCGTGTGGCGGCCTACGGCGTGTCGCGGACTTCGCGTATCGCGCGCATCGCGCGGGACCACAGCGGCCAGGCGTCACGGAGGTACAGGGCGAAGGGGATCCACCAGATCAGGTCATTGGTGACCAGGATGATCCCCGAGGCGAACGGCCACTGGTCCGTGGTCCAGAGCCACAGCCACCCGAGCGGACCGAGGACCTTGCCCATCAGGCCCACGGCAGCGGCGAGGAAGCCGTGCTCGGGGCGCAGCGCGACGTCGAGGTACAGCACTCCGTAGAGGCCCAGGACCATACCGAGGGTCATAAAGATCTGCGGATGGTTCTGGGGGGACATGCCGGCGAAGCGGAACACCCACTGCGGGTCGATGGCGGCGTAGCAGCCCCATACGAGGTTGTAGACGCCCGCAGCGAGGAACACGGCCCGGTGCTGGCGTCGACGCTTGATCGGCACGGTGCGAGCGTATCGGCCGTGCTAGCGTCCCACGGCATGGGGGAATCACGCGTGGTCGTCGTTGGGGGAACCGGCTTCTACGGGCGGTACGTTGTGGCCGACCTGCTGCGTCGGCCGCGGGTGCGGGTGACGGTCGTCGCCCGGCACGCTCCCCCGAGGAACGCGTTCCCGGCCGACCGTGTCGACTGGGCGATCGCCGACCGCGGCGACGTCATCGAACTGTCCCGCATCGTCGAGGACTCCGCGGCCGGCAGGACGGCGGCCGTGGTCCATTGCGCGGGCCCCTTCCAGTCGATCGACAGGGCCGACAGCGACCCCCTGGGTCCGCTGCGTGCCGCACTCGCCGCAGGGGTTCCGTACATCGACATCTGCGAGGACCGGGCATTCCGCCGCAACGCCGTGGCCCTGGCGGAGTCGGCGAAGGCACCGGTCCTGACCGGGGCTTCCGTCGTACCCGGTATGCAGGCGCTGCTCGTCGCCGACCTCGCGCGCGGTCTGGACGGCGTGCACTCCATACGGTGTGCGGCCGCCCCCGACACCCGGCGGCATCGGGGACCCGCGATGTTCGAGGCCATGCTCCACGGTGCGGGGCTGCGCTTCACCGCGCCCCGCGCCGGTGTGCCGACGGTGGTGCACGGCTGGTCGGAGCCGGAGTGGGTGACCTTCCCGCCTCCCATCGGCAGGCGGCTGGTGCACCAGGTGTACGAGATGGCCGACCTGGACGTGCTGCCCGAGCTGTTCCGAGCGGCAACGGTCAGCTTCAAGGCGGGCAGCGAGTTCACCGTGCTCAACCGCGCCCTGGGCGCCTTCGCGGCGGTTCGCGCACGCACCGGCCTGCCGCGTCACGCGCATCACTGGACTCCGGTGGTACGAGGGGCGTCCTGGCTCGCGGGACGGGCCGGTGACGAGGCGGGCGGATTCATGGTGTCGGTGACGGGCGAACGCGGCGGCCGGACCGTGACCCGGAGCGTGGGTATGACCGCCCTGGAGCACGGCGGCCGTATCCCGTCGCTGCTGGCCGGCATCGCGGTGGAACGGCTGCTCGCGGGCGGGCTCGACGGGTCCGGGGTCGTTCCCCTGGACTCCTGGCTGTCGCCCGCCGAGCTCCACACGGCCCTCGTCGAGCGCGGTGTACGGCTGTGGCGCGGCTCGGACGAGGGGTGAGCGACCAACGGTGACCCCGTCCGCGCCGCTGTGCGGCATGGACGGTCGTCCGCTGGGTACTCATTCGTCTCCCTCCGCATGGACCGGCTGCAAGGACCGGCTGCAAGGCCCCGTCCGCAACGACCGCCCCCAGCGACGTTCTCCGGAAGGAGACGCAGCCATGCAGGTGACTGACATCAAGCCCGCTATCACACTGGCGAAGGTCGCGACCCGGGTCGGCCGACGCCGAAGGACTTCCCACCGGCTCCGCAGGGGACTGCTGAGCGGAGCGGCCGCCGGGGCCGTCGGCACCACGGCGCTCGACGTGGTCACCTATCTCGACATGGTGACGCGAGGCCGACCGACCAGTAGCACGCCGGAGGACTCGATAGAGGCCCTGTCGAGGACGTCGCACATTCCCGTACCGGGTGACGACGCGACGCGAGCGAACCGCGTCGCGGGCCTCGGCGCCCTGACAGGGCTGTTCGCGGGAGTGGGTGTGGGAGCCGTGCTCGGTCTGACGCAGTCCGCCGGCTGGCGTCCCCGCCGGTTCATGCTGGGTCTGGCCGCCACAGCCCTGGTTCTCGCCGCGGGAAACGGCCCGATGACCGTGCTGGGAGTGACAGACCCCAAAACCTGGTCGGCCACGGACTGGGTGAGCGACCTGGTGCCCCACGCGGCCTACGGCGTCACCACTGCCTGGGTTCTTCAGGAGCTCGCGGAACGCTGACACCCGGCCGGGACGGAGCGGACAGCCCTTGCCGCATCGCTCATCCCTCTTCTTCGTCCTCCACACGCTCGTGCCGCAGCAGGACTGGCACAACCAGCCACAGCCCCGCGAAGACCGCCCCCGTTCCGGCTGCCGCCGTGAATCCCGCTGCGCGGCCGAGGACGAAGTCGATGATGAGCAGGACGGAAGCGGTCAGCGCCAGCGCGAGCACGAGCAGTCCCCAGCCGGCGAAGCGCGCGGACACCTCGACCACCCGCCGTTTGACCCGGAGGCGGAAGAGCACGCGATGCAGCGCCGCCGGTGCGGTGAACAAAGCCGCGGCCACGACGGCGAGCAACAACGAGGCCACGTAGGTCGCCCGCTGGAAGTCGTCGAGCCGCGTGAAGCGTTGCGTGAACGCCAAGCCCAGGAGGAACGCGAAGAGGATCTGTACGCCTGTCTGCGTCACCCGCAGTTCCTGCAGGAGCTCCGCAAAGTTGCGATCGTCCCGTTCGAGAGGAGTCTCGTGCCGTCCAGTGTCTGTCATGCAGCACGTTTTGCCGCCTACCGGGGCTTTACGCCATGCGGCGCGTGGGTGTCGGATGATCCGGCGGCGGTCCTGTCGATGTTCTCCTCCACCCACACGCGCAGCTGACGCAGCGGTAGGGCAGCGCCCTGGCCCAGCGGGGTGAGGGCGTACTCGACGTGCAGGGGCACGGCGGGGTGGATGGTGCGGTCGACGAGTCCGGCGTCCTCCAGACGCCGCAGCGTCTGAGTGAGCACCTTGGGACTGACGCCCTCCAGGGTTCGCCGCACCTCTCCGAAGCGCCGCGGACCCTCCTCCAGCGCTCCGATGGCCAGGGCCGCCCATTTGTTCGCGAGCAGGTCGAGCATGGAGCGGCAGGGGCACTGGGCCGAGTAGACATCGTGGCCGGCATGTCGGCCGTTGGTGCAGACGGTGCTCATCGGCGCGCCCCTCAACAGGAAACTTCCCATTGGGAAGTAGGATCCCTTGATGGTAACTACCACCCCCCGGGTACGGTCAACGCCACCTGAGCGAAAGGCCGGACAACGGCCTTTTCCGACACTCATCCCAGGGAGACGACTCATGTCCGCATCCTCGATGCGCGCGGTGGTGCAGCACGGCTTCGGCGGCCCGGAAGTCCTTCGGGTGGAGGAGGTGGCTCGGCCCGAGCCACTGCCGACAGAGGTCCTGGTACGGGTGCACGCCGCCGGGATCAACCCGGTCGACTGGAAGACCCGAACCGGCGGGGGCATGGCCGGGGTGCTCGGCGATCCGCCGTTCATCCTGGGCTGGGACGTCTCCGGAGTGGTGGAGGAGACCGGATTCGGGGTGACCACGCTCGAGCCGGGTGACGAGGTGTACGGGATGCCGTGGTTCCCGCGCGCACCCGGCGGCTACGCCGAGTATGCCACCGCGCCGTCGCGGCAGTTCGCCCGCAAGCCGGCGAGCCTGAGCCACGAGGAGGCCGCCGCCGTTCCGCTGGCGGCCCTCACCGCCTGGCAGGCCCTGGTGGACACCGCCGACGTCCGGCCCGGCCAGCGCGTGCTGATCCACGCGGCCGCGGGTGGTGTGGGCCACTTCGCGGTCCAGTTCGCCAAGCACTTGGGCGCCCATGTCATCGGCACCGCCCGCGGCTCCCGGCACGACTGGCTCACCGGACTCGGCGCCGACGAGGTCGTCGACCACACCGCCGTCCGCTTCGAGGACGCCGTCAAGGAGATCGACGTCGTGCTCGACCTGGTCGGCGAGGAGCACGACAACACCAGCACACGCTCGCTGAACGTCCTGCGCCCCGGCGGCCTGATCATCCCGGTCCCCTCCGGCGTCTCTCCCGAACTGCTGGAGGCCGCCCGGGCCCGGGGGGTGCGCTCCACCGCCTTCCTGGTCGAGCCCGACGCTCCCGCTCTGACCCGTATCGCCGGGCTCATCGACTCCGGCGAGGTGCGGGTGGAGGTCGAGGAGGTCTTCCCGCTGGAGCAGGCCGCGCAGGCCCACACCCGCGGCGAGAAGGGCCGCACCCGCGGCAAGCTCGTCCTGCGCGTC
The DNA here is from genome assembly GCF_014646055.1 of Wenjunlia tyrosinilytica. Taxonomy (GTDB): domain Bacteria; phylum Actinomycetota; class Actinomycetes; order Streptomycetales; family Streptomycetaceae; genus Wenjunlia; species Wenjunlia tyrosinilytica. Next base: position 150,306 of record NZ_BMMS01000014.1, on the reverse strand, counting down.
ACCTCCTGATCCACCGGTGTGCCCCGAGTGCGCCCGCGGGAAGGGGGTAGACATTTGGGCTGTATAGGAATACAAGGGTGAAAGAGCTCTTGGGACGTACAACCCCTTCCGGAGGTGGAGTGATGACCACCCACACGCCCATCGAGCAGCACCCCGATCTCGCCGAGATGCGCTCCCGCTTCGAACGAGTGACGGCGACACCCACCGCACAGGCCGTTGAGGCCATGGCACTGCTCACCGGCCTGTACCTGGCGGCTTCACCATGGGTGGTCGGCTTCAACGGCCTGTCCACGCTGACGGTGAACAACCTGATCGTCGGCGTGGCATACGCACTGATCATGTCGGGTCTGATCTCCGCGTACGACCGCACTCACGCCATGGCGTGGGCGGCCACGGCGATGGGGACCTGGACGATCGTGGCCCCGTGGGTGGTGGCGGGCAATGTCGACACCACCCGGACCATCGTCAACAACTGCGTCGTCGGCGCGGTGGCCTGCCTGCTCGGGCTCGCCATGGCGGGCATGAGGGACCGCCGCCGCGACCGCGTGGCGCCCGGCCCGGCCTCGAGGACAGCCCCCTTGAGCGGCTGAGCACCGCGAATCGCCCCCAAGGCCCTGGCCGCGCCGGGACATGCTCCTCGACGCCGGCCAGGGCCCGCTTTTCCTCGCCCGTGCAACGAGTCTGTTCACGCCACCGTCAAAGCGGCGGTCAGCACTCCCCCGACCAATAAGCAGATCATAGGTACATTCCGAAGTCACTTGACCACTTTGAGTCGCCATCCCTAACGTAGCGCTTGCTACGTTTCTTCGGCAGTCGCCGAAAGCCCTGATTCGCGAGGCTGCGTCCGCCTCGGGTGACCTCACCTGCCCAAACGGCAGGTGACCATCAGCCCCCCGGTGTTCGACACCACTGCGGCCCAACTGCCGCTTTCCAAGGGCTCTCCCGAACGGAAATCCATCGGATGACAGCTCACCGCATTCTTTCCTGGACGCCCGCGGCCATCGTCTTCGACTGCGACGGCACCCTCATGGACACCGAACGCCACTGGCAGGACGCACGGGACCTCGTGTTACGCGAGTACGGTTTCGCGCCCGCCCCCGGATTCGCCGAGCGGGCCAAGGGCCTGCACTACACCGAGTGCGGCCGCCTCATGGCCGATGAGGCGGGGCGCCCGGACCTCACAGCAGAGATGACCGGGCTTCTCCTCGAGCACTTCCGGGACCGGGTCGCCGACAATCCCGTGACCATGCCGGGCGCCCGTGAACTCGTCCTGGCCGGCGCCAAGTTCGCGCCTTTGGCCGTCGCCAGCAACTGCCCCAAGGAGGTGGTGGAGGACTGCCTCGAAAGGGCGGCCCTGCTCGACTCCTTCGCCCATATCGCGGTACCGGACTCCGAGACCCGGCCGAAGCCGCACCCGGACGTCTACCTCACCGCCGCCCGGCACTGCGGCGCCGACCCCGCCGACACGCTCGCCGTCGAGGACTCCTACTGCGGCATCCAGTCGGCCGCACGGGCGGGCATGCGTGTCATGGGCGTCGGCCCCCGTCCCGCTGAGCGGGAGCTCGGACTGGTCGATCTGTGGGTCCGCACCCTGGACCAGCCGGACGTGCGCAGATGGGCGGGTGACCGGGTGCCCCGCCAGACACCGCGCTGCGCCGACCCGGACGAGGTGACCGGCGACCTGACTCACCCCGCGAAGGGATAGGTCGCGCCGCGACCGCGCTCGCGCGGGCTTCGCGCGCTCCGGTGGCTGCCGGGGTGCCTCAGGTGACTCAGGTGTCTCAGGTGGCTCAGGCGTCTCGGGTGCCTTCGGTCTGCTACGGCCAGACCTCGATGCCGCCACCGCGCCACTCGATGAGTTCGGGGTCGGACAGGTCGGCGTCCGCCGTCCCGGCGCGGCGTGGGAACTCGGCGAGGTCCGCCGGGCGGTGCGCCCGGCCCGCGTCCTCTCCGCGAACGAATCACGCGTCGAGCTCCGCCAGCGACGGATGGACGACGACGGGTGGCCGGTCGTGCTCGTCCGTGCATCCAGAGTGCGGCCCGTCACCGGTGGCGCACCCCATGACGACGGGCCGTTCACGGGGTGGAGCCGGGGCCGATGCTTGTGGTGACCTCGTCGGCCCCGGCGTGCCCGGTCTCACCTCCTCCTCCCGGTTCCTCCTCCCGGTCGGGCGGTCCCGGTCGAGCGGTCCCGGTCAGGACCTGCCGGTCCGGACCTGGCAGTCAGGACGCTCGGTCAGGACGTGCCCGTCAGGACGTACCCCTGTCCGGCATCGCGGTGGACACCTCGAACCAGACGACCTTGCCCATGGCCGTGCGGCCGCAGCCCCAGCGGCGGGAGAGCAGGTCGACCATGTGCAGCCCGCGCCCCCCTTCGTCCTCGTGGGGGTCGGCGCGGCACATCAGCGGCAGGGCGGGGTGGGTGTCCTCGATCTCGCACCGCAGTGTGCCGCGGCGCGCGGACAGAGTCAGACGCAGGGGTCCCTCCGTGTGGCGCACAGCGTTCGTGACCAGTTCGCTGATGAGGAGCTCGGTGACCTCGCCCTGCTCGTCGAGTCCCCAGTCGGCAAGTCGGCCGCGTGCGAGACGCCGTGCCCTCGGTACCGACGACGGCTCCGGCGGGAGCAGCCAGAAACACGTGTGCTCCGACGCGCTTCGGCCCGACGACCCGGCGAGAAGCCGGCGTGCCGCCTGAAGGCTCTGCAGGGCACGCTTGCGGCTGATCGCCCGGACGGCGGGAGGGGCGGCCGGGGTCGGCAGCGTCAGCCGCGGTCCCGGCGCGCGCGGCAGGCTCTGCGTGACCGGCAGAGCCATGTACGGCCTCATGCGATCCGTCCGTAGCAGGAGCGGGGGACACCGCTTCCGTCCGGCATGAGCTCACCGGTGTCCTCGAAGATCACCACCCCATTGCAGAGCAGGCCCCAGCCCTGCTCGGGGTGGAAGGCCACGAGGTGGGCGGCGTCGTGGTCCGGGGCATCCGCGAGGGGACACGGAGGCTGGTGATCACACATGTCTCGTACCTTCGATCCTCACCGGTTTCGGCGGCTTCGTCCGACCTGATCAGCATGTGCCGCACCTCGCGGGGTGGGGACGGGAGATATCCCCGCATGAGTACCTGTCCTGGGTGAATAGGTACCCCCGGACGTTTGGGGACCCGAGGCGGATGGGAAAGCGGCTTCGGCCCGGACGATCGGGCCGCGCGGAGGCGCGTCCTCATCGTCGGCGCGTTGCCGGACTCGCGAAATACCTGGTCAGCGGGTCCATGGGAGGGCTTGTCCCCATCGGCGGCGCAGGGGCACTACTGCAGGGCGTAGGAGCCGACCGCGTCGAGCGGCAGCTTCGCTCCCCGGCGGAACGCGGAGGCGAACGCACGCCCGCCCAGGTCCGCCTCCAGCCGGGCGACGGTCTCCTTGTGCCCGGGAGCCAGATGCCGGAACCCCGACGGCGAGATGCCGATGGAGCCCCACATCTCCTCGGCCGCGCCCAGCAGCTCGGCACCACGTTTGCCCTGGTCGTCCGACGCGGCGGTCCAGGCCAGCACTTCCAGGCACAGGGCGGTGCCCCAGCCGTCGTGCATCGCCAGTCTGGTCCGCAGGGCGTCCCGCAGCAGTTCGGCCGCGTGCCGCGGTTCGCCCTGCCGCCAGACATGCAGGCCCAGGGCCCACAGCGCGTACGAGCGCGACCAGTGGGCCTGCGCGCCCTCGCACAGGGTGAGGCACTCCTCACCGATGGCCGCCGCCCGGGGATCGCCGCGCAGCGCGCACGCCATGGTCAGCTGGTAGAGGGCAGCCATCATGGCGTTGCGGTCGTTCGCGGCGCGGTAGCCCTCCACCGCCTCCTGCAGGAGTCCGATCGCCGAGTCGAAGTCTCCCTGGTAGAGCGCGAGCGCCCCCCGGTACTGCGTCACCCGCAGCAGGGTGGGGGGATGACCGAGTTCCAGAGCGAGCCGACGGCACTGCTCGATCAGCCTCGTGGCGGAGTCCGAGTCTCCCTGGAGGAGTGCGAGCCAGCAGTCCACCCACAGCGCGTTGGCCCGGGCGATTCCCGCCTCGGGCGCGAGCGCCAGCGCCTGTTCCAGCCAGTGGCGTCCCTCGCTGAGCGATCCACCGCACAGCCAGTGGGGCCACAGGGCCGCGGCCATGGCCAGCCCGGTCCGGGCCTCCCCCGGCTCGGTCGCGCAGAAGTCGAGGGCGGTGCGGATGTTCGCGTGCTCGATCTGCAGCCAGCCCAGCCACTCCTCCTGGCGGGGGCTCATCCACTCGGCCTCCGCCTGGTCGACGATCTGCCGGTACCGGTCGCGGTGGCGCCGCTGGAACGCCGTTCTGTCTCCCGTGGCCTCCAGCCGCTCCCTGCCGTACTGCCGGATGGTGTCCAGCAGCCGGTAGCGCACCCTGCCCCCCTGCTCCTCCCTCAACAGGATCGATTTGTCGACCAGCCCGGCCACCAGCTCGAGGACGTCCTCGCCCGCGATGTCCCCGTCGGCGCACACGGCCTCGACCGCGTCCAGGTCGCAGCCGCCGGCGAAGACCGACACCCGGGCCCACAGGGCCTGCTCGCCCGGTGAGCACAGGTCGTAGCTCCAGTCGATCGAAGCCCGCAGCGTCTCGTGCCGGGTCAGCGTGGTTGTACCCGCCCCGGTCAACAGCTCGAAGCGTTCGTCGAGCCGGTCCAGGATCTCCTCCAGCGGGAGCGAGGCGAGCCGCGCCGCCGCCAGTTCGATGGCCAGGGGGATCCCGTCCAGGCGTCCGCACAGCCGGACCACGGCTTCACGGTTGCCGGCGTCGAGCGTGAAACCGGGCCACACCGCGGCGGCGCGTTCGCAGAACAGCCTGACCGCCTCGTAGCGGTCCAGGGAGCCGGTGCCACGCGCCCGTTTCAGGTCCGGCACGGACAGGGTGGGAACGGTGAGGACCGACTCCCCGTACACGCCCAGCGGCTGGCGGCTGGTCGCAAGGATGCGCACCCCCGGAGCCGCTTGCAGCAGGTGCTCGGCGAGCTCCGCGCATCCGGGGAGCACGTGCTCGCAGTTGTCCAGGACGAGGAGCAACCGCGAGCCGTGCAGACGGTCGCAGAGCAGTTCTTCGGGGGGCCGGGCGGCCTGGTCCCGCAACCCGAGCGCCGCGGCCACTGTCTGCGGGAGCAGTCCCTCGTCCTCCAGGGCCGCGAGCTCCACCAGCGGCACACCGTCGGGATACGCGTGGGACACGTCGTCGGCGACCTGCAGCGCCAGCCGGGTCTTGCCCACACCGGCGACCCCGGCGAGCGTGAGCAGCCGAGTGCCTCGTAGCAGCCGCTTGGCCTGGGAGACCTCCCGTCGGCGGCCGACGAACGCGGACTCACCGACAGGGGCATTCCTACGAATAAACGGCGCATATGCCGCCATAACAGACTCACACTATGGTGGCACCGGACAGTGGTCAAACGATCGCCGCGCCGACCGGGTGCACCGCGGTCGGCGCGGGCATAGGCTGTTTCTCGTCGGCCCAGCCCCAGCCAGCGCATGGTGACCCGCCGGCGAGGCCGACGCGAGGCACTGATGAGTGCGGTTGCACAGAACACCTCGAAGCGGCAGCGGATGGGCAGGCTGCCCACCGAGGTGACCAGTTTCGTAGGACGTCGGCACGAGGTGGCCGAGGTCAAGAAACTGCTGTCCGCATCACGCATGGTGACACTGACCGGCGTCGGAGGGGTCGGCAAGACCCGGCTCGCCTCTCGAGTGGCGGCCGATGTGCGCCGGGCCTTCCTCGACGGCGTATGGATGGTCGAGCTGGCCGCGCTGGAGGACCCCGACCTGCTCGTCCAGACCGTCACCGAGTCCCTGGAGGTCCGCGACTACTCCTCCCGGCCGGCGATGGAGGTCCTGACCGAGTATCTGCGGGACAAGCAGGTCCTGCTGATCCTCGACAACTGCGAGCACCTCCTCCACGAGTGCGCCACGGTGGCGGAGGCGCTGCTGCGCTCCACCCCGGATCTGAGGATCCTCGCCACGAGCCGCCAGCCGCTGGACATCACCGGTGAGCAGACCCTGGCCGTGCCCACGCTGTCCCTGCCGGACTCGGACGTCCCGCGGCCCAGCGCCACATCGCTGGCCCAGAGCGACGCGGTGAGGCTGTTCACCGAGCGGGCGGGCGCGATCCTGCCGGGATTCGCCGTCACCGAGACGAACCGAAACGTCGTGGAGAGGATCTGCCGGCGGCTGGACGGCATCCCGCTCGGCATCGAACTGGCCGCGGTACGGCTGAGGGTCCTCTCCCCCGAGCAGCTGCTCGCCCGGCTCGACGACCAGTTCCGGCTGCTCACCTCCGGGTCGCGGACCGTGCTGCCCCGCCACCAGACCCTTCGCGCGCTGATCGACTGGAGCCATGTCCTGTGCACGGAGCACGAACAGCTGCTGTGGGCGCGAACCTCCGTGTTCAGCGGCGGGCTCGACCTGGAGGCGGCGGAGGCGGTCTGCGCCGGGGACGGCATCGAACGCGACGAGGTCCTGGACCTGGTCAGCGGACTGGTGGACAAGTCGGTGCTGCTCCGCGAGGAGCAGTCGTGCGCGGTGCGCTACCGGCTGCTGGAGACGATCCGCCAGTACGGCAGGGAACAGCTGGCCGCCTCCGGCCAGGAGTCCACGCTGCAACGGCGGCACCGCGACTACTACCAGGGCCTCGCGGCCACCGCCAATGCCGAGCTGTTCGGCCCCTCTCAGGTGGGCTGGTTCACCCGGCTCCAGCAGGAGCACGCGAACATCCGCACCGCCCTGGATTACTGCTTCACGGAACCCGGGGAGACCAGGGCGGGTCTGAGCATGTCCTCCGACCTGCTGTACCACTGGATCACCAGCTACTACCTCGGGGAGGGACGCCGCTGGCTGGATCGCGGTCTCGCCGCCGACACGACCGCGAGCGCGGACCGGGCCCGGGCGCTGTGGGCCAACAGCTGGCTGGCCATCATCCAGGCCGACATCACCTCGGCCGCGGCCATGCTGGAGGAGTGCCGCGCCATGGCCGAGCAGCTGGACGCCGAGCCCGCGCGGGCCTACGTCGCCCTCTACTCCGGAATGGTCGCCATGTGCCGGGGAGAGACCGACTCGGCGATCAAGCTGTACGAGGAGGCCGCCTCCCGCCACCGCACCAACGGCGACCCGGTCGGGCACGCCTCCGCCCTCATCAGGCTGTGCCTCGCGCACTCCTTCCTCGGGGACTCCGCCCGCGCCATCGCGATCGGTGAGGAGTGCCTGACGGTCTGCGACGCCCATGGAGAGGGGTGGCACAAGGCGTACACGATGATGGCGCTCGGCGTGGAGGTCTGGCGGCAGGGTGACACCGCTCGTGCGACCGCGCTGGAGAAGGAGAGCCTGCACTTCAACCGCTCGCTCAACGACCCCCTGGGCGTCGGGGTCAATCTGGAGGTCCTGGCCTGGATCGCCTCCACCGAGGGCGACCACCGAAGGGCGGCCACCCTGCTGGGCATCCTGCGGACGGTCTGGGAAGCGATCGGCGCGCCCCTGTCGGGTTACGGGCACCTCGTCCGCTACCACGACGCGTGCGAGGCGCAGACCCGCAAGGCGCTGAGCGAGTCGGCCTTCCGTACCGCCTTCAAGGAGGGCACCCGGCTGTCCTACCAGGAGGCGCTCGCGTACGGGCTCCAGGAACGCATGCCGCAGGAAGAGCTCGCGGAGGGAGCCGGCCGGCCCTCGCCGCTGACCCGCCGGGAGACCGAGATCGCGGGCCTTGTCGCCGAAGGTCTGAGCAACAAGGAGATCGCGGCTGCCCTCGTGATCGCCCAGCGCACCGCGGAGGGGCACATCGAGCACATCCTCAGCAAGCTCGGCTGCTCCTCCCGGGCGCAGATCGCGGTCTGGGTCGCGGAAAGGAACCGCTCCTCCGCGGGGGACGAGGACGGCGCTTCCCGCGGCCCGCGCTGATCCGAGTGCGCGACCGGTACGAGCCGTACGAAGATGGGCGGAAACGTCTCGCACCGCCGCAAGAGAGTCGCCACCCGCAAGAGAGCCGCCACCATGAGCGCACCTGACGTGAACGGCACGTTCGAACCGGCTTGGGGGCCGGCACCGCCGGGAGAACTGCTCGATCTCCTCCGCGTGGCGGCGGTCGTCGTGGACACCAAGGGCCGGATCGCCTTGTGGAGTCCTGGAGCCGAGGAGCTTTTCGGATACACCGCCGAGGAGGCACTGGGCCAGTACGCGGGCGAACTCGTCCTCACACCGGAGGGCCGCGCACGTGCGATCGAACTGTTCAAGGGAGTGCGGACGGGCAGGTCATGGGCGGGGGTGTTCCCGATCCGCCACAAGGACGGCTCCGTGCGGCAGGTGGAGTTCCGGACCATGCGCCTGCGCGACCAGTCGGGAAACATCCTGGCCCTGGGGCTGGCCGCCGACCGCTCCACCCTGCACGACGTGGAGACGAGACTCGCGGTGTCGGACTACCTGGTCGAACAGGCCCCGGTGGGCATGGCCTTCTTCAACACCGACCTGCGGTGCATGCGCGCCAATCAGGCCATGGACGGCATCGTCGGCATGCCGCCGCAGGCCTATGTCGGACTGCCGATGGGGACGGTGCCCGGACTGGACGTCGGGGAGATCTCGGCCGCCATGCGGCGGGTACTGGTGACCGGTGAGCCGCTCGTCGACGTGCAGGGCTCGGGCAGCACACCGGCCGACCCCGGCAACGAGCACGTCTGGTCGGTGTCGTACTACCGGCTTCAAGAACCGAGCGGCCGAGTCCTCGGTGTCGCCGACTGGGTCGTCGACATCACCGACCGCCACCGTGCCGCGGTGGAGGCGGCGCAGGCCCGAGAGCGCCTGGCGCTCGTCGCGGACGCCAGTGCCCGGGTCGGCACCGCCCTGGATCTGCGGCGCACGGCCGAGGAACTGGCGGAGGTGACCGTGCCCCGGCTCGGCGACATGGCGGCGGTGGACGTCCTGGACTCCGTGCTTGTCGGGGAGATCAGCCCGCACTCCACGGCGGACGGTCCCGCGGCTTTCCGGGCGCTGGCCAGGAAGGCGACCGGGGACACACTCGAGGCCGTCCGCGACGCGGACCCGGTCGGCGCGCTCACGCAGTACGGTCCGGAACGGCTGATCACCCAGAGTGTGAGGCAGGCCCGGCCGATCCTCGTCCCGCGGGTCACCGACGCCTGGCTTCCCCGGATCGCCGGGAACGAGCAGGCCGCGCGGGTGCTGCGCGGTGCCGGGCTCCACTCCTGCATGGCGCTGCCGCTGATCGCCCGCGGGAACGTCCTGGGCGCGCTCAGCCTGTTCCGCACCGGGACCCCTCGGCCGTTCGACGAGCAGGACCTCTTGCTCGCCGGGGAACTCGCGGCCCGCGCGGCGGTGGGCATCGACAACGCCCGCCTGTACGCCCGTGAACGCGAGACCGCCCTCACCCTCCAGCGCAGCCTGCTCCCGGCCCCGCCACCGGAACTGCACGGCATGGAGATCGCCTCGCGCTACCGCCCCGCCGCGTCCGCGGCCGAGGTCGGCGGCGACTGGTTCGACGTGCTGCCGCTCAAGGGAGGCAGGGTGGGGCTGGTCATCGGGGATGTGATGGGCAGCGGTGTAAGGGCCGCGGCGATCATGGGGCAACTGCGGACGACGATTCGCGCCTTCGCGACCCTCGACCTGCCCCCTGCCCCGCTCCTGGGACATCTGGACGCGCTCGCGGAGACGCTGGGCGACTCGTTCGCCACCTGCACCTACGCCGTGTTCGACCCTCGGACCCGTGAGTGCGAATTCGCCACGGCGGGCCACCTTCCCCCGGCGATCGTCCACTCGGACGGCCGGGCGGAACTGCTGGCGCTCCCGCCCGCCGCCCCACTCGGAGTCGGCGGCGTGCCGTTCACCAGCGTGACCAGCGTGCTTCCCGAGGGGGCCTTGATCGCCCTGTACACGGACGGACTCGTCGAGCGCCGCCACGAGTCCATCGACACCGGTCTCGAAGCCCTGCTCTCCCTGCTGGAAGGGCCCGCACGCCCCCTCGAGGCCATGTGCGACAGCATCCTGGACACACTGCACCACAGCACCGAGGACGACGTGGCCCTTCTCCTGGCCCGGACGACGACGGCTGGTCCGCCGGACGCCGCGGCCACCGATCGCGTGACTCAGTAGAACCCGCAGAATCCGCGCCCAAGCGAATCAGCGCAGTCGGATCAGCGCAGTCGGATCAGCGCCGTCGGATCAGCGCCGTCGAATCAGCGCACTCGTTCCTCGGCTTCCTCGTCCTGGTCGTCCTCCTCCGGCAGGTGGACGTCGTCGACGGCGACATTGACCTCGACGACTTCCAGTGAGGTCATGCGCTCGAGGGCGGAGATGACTTCGGCGCGCACCTCGCCCGAGACGTCCTCGATGGAGGAGCCGTACTCGACGACGAGGTCGAGGTCGACGGCCGCCTGGCGCTCTCCGACCTCCACCTTCACCCCGCGAGTGACACTGGGACGTCCACCGGGGACCCGCTCGCGCATGGCCCCGATCGTGCGGGACATCCCGGCTCCCAGGGCGTGGACGCCGGTCACCTCGCGGGCGGCGACCCCGGCGATCTTCTCGACCACACCGTCGGCGATGCTGGTCCGCCCCCGGCTCTCGGGTGCGGCACCTGCGCTCTTGCGGCTCTGCAGTGCCTTGTCGGTCTCACTGGGCTCGGCCTTCGCCCCGGCAGGGCGGCTCATGGTGTCCGTCATGAGGGGATCTCCTTGAGGACCGCACGGACGCCCCTGCGGCGTCCGTGACTTGTTCGGACCCCCGGGTACCCCAATCCTCCCACTTATGGCGTAATTCGCATGAAATATTTCCAAGTGAACAGACATCCCGAAGGACCCGCGGTGGTGACGGTTGCCGGACCACAGGGAGCTCGGCTCGTACAGGGCTCGGCGAACCCGGCGCCGGTGTCACCCGTAGGGGAGCAGGCTCCCCAGAGGGCCGAGGTCGAGGTTCAGGTCCTCGCGGCGAAGGCCGTGCTGATCGCACAGCTCGGTCATCCGCTGGTCGAGCATCATGAGCGTCGTACCGATCCGCTCCACCTGCTCATCGGTCAGGTCGCCCTCGTCCACACGCCGGATCGCCTGCCGCTCCATGAGCTGGCGCAGGAGCTCGACGACGGTGAGCACCAGGCCCACGAGGTCCTGACCGGCCTTCTCGGGCGACACATCCAGAAGTGACGGCTCCTTCACAGCGGACCTCCGTCCGCCCACGGCGCCGGGACCTTCTTGTTGACCGAGGACAGCAACGCGTGCAAGGACAGCCTGATCAGCGGGACCTCGGCGATGGCGATGACCAGATCCCCGCTGACCACGACCCCGGTGGCCAGCAATCGGTCCAGCAGGTCCACCAGCGGTACACCGACAGGGGCGACGAACTCGTCGGTGTCCCACGGAACCGGTTCAGTCGCGGGCATCGCCGCCTCCTGCTCCCGCGAATGAATAGGGAATCCACGGCCCGGACACTTCGATCTCCATCCCGGTACGCCGCCGCAGGGACTCGACAGTGGAGGCGACCTCCCGACGCAGTGGGTCCTCCACGAGGTAGGCGGCGTTGAGCACCTGTGTGCGGCGGCCTCCCGTCGCAGTGGGCTCCTCCCCGTGGCAGCGCAGACGGCGCCCCTCGACGGCGAGCTCGCGCATCGCCGAGTCAACCTGCTCCGCGGCCCGCAGGCCCTCGTCGTACAGCTGTCGGCGGACGTCACGTTGGCGACGCACGCCCGCCAGATAGGCGCGTCCCGAACCGGGCCCGGGGGCGGTGGTCGACTGCGCCGCGGTCGGTTCGGCCGATGTGTGAGGTGCGTACACCTTCACCCCCCATTCGACACGCCCCTCCACATGGCCGAGAGCCGCCTCGAAGCGGGCGGTGTCCGCGGTCAGTCTTCTGCGAGCCCGCTCGTCGTCGTGATAGAGGGTGGCCAGGGCCAGGGGAAGGGTCGGCCCGACCGCCCCCACCGCACAGACCACCTGGTGGTGTGCCCGGGCGCAGCGTTCGAGATCGGTGGGGTCATTGAGTCTCCTCTGCCATGCCTCGGCGCAGAAGTCCTCCGTCGGCACGTCCTGCACGACCGCCGCCAGTGCGCCGAAGGCGAGCATCCGTACGGGCGACCCGTCGACGAGGCCGGGCAAGGCGCTCACGACGTCCTTGTCCGGCCGTCGGCAGATCGCGAAGACATAGGTGGCCGTGGGCGGCACGGTGGTTCGACCGGTCCCGGATTCCACAGGCGCTGTCATCCGCGCTCCCGCCCCTTGCGGCCGGAGGGCGCCGAGGACGGGGCATCGCCGGCGATGAGTTCCAGTTGTTCGCGCAGCCGCCGGTTCTCCTCCAGCAGTTCCGATCGAGCGGCGCGGGACGAGAGTGCCGGGTCGGTCTCCCACCAGTCGATCCCGGCCCGCTTCGCCGTCTCGACGGAGGAGATGAACAGACGCAGGCGAATGGTGAGCAACTCGATGTCCAGCAGGTCGATCTTGATGTCTCCCGCGATGACAATGCCCTTGTCGAGGACGCGTTCGAGGATGTCGGCCAGATTGGTCGTGCTCGGGCCGGGGCGGGTCTCGTAGCAGACGGCGGACTCGGTCACAGGGTCACCTCAGCGCCCTTCCTCGTAGTCGTCATCCCAGTCCTCGTCTTCCTCGTCCTCGTCGTACTCGTCCTCTTCGCCTTCGTCCTCGCCGTCCTCGTCCTCCTCGTCCTCGTCCTCGCCGCCTTCCTCGTCCTCGTCCTCCTCGCCCTCGTCACCCTCGTCGCCCTCGTCGCCCTCGTCCTCGCCGCCCTCCTCGTCCTCCATCGCTTCCTCATGGCTGCGTACGACCTCGCCGTCGCGGATCTCCCCGCGCCAGGCCTCCGGCTCCTCGTCGGTGAGGGTGACGTATCGCTGGAAGTGCTTCAGATCGAGGCGCAGACGCCGGCCCTGCGCACGCCACAGGTTTCCCGTCTTCTCGAAGAACCCGGACGGGTAGTACTCGACGAGGGCGACAACAAGGGTGAGCGTGGGCGTCAGCTCATGGAAGCTGACCACGCCGCGGGTCGAGCCTTTGGCCCCCTCCGAGGTCCACACGATCCGCTCGTCAGGCACCTGTTCCTGGACCGTGGCCTTCCAGCCTCTGGAGGATGGTCCCACCTTGACCTTCCAGTCACTGGTGACCTCATCGCTCTGCGAGACATTGCTGACGCCCTTGGTGAAGCTGCCGAACTTCTCGTACTGAGTCCAGTGGTCGTAGACCGTTCGAATCGGGAGGCCGATCTGGATCGACTCCACGATGTTCGTCACCTTGACGTCTCCGGGCTTGCGGCCGCCACCGCCGCCCACGGCGTCCTTCACCTTGCCGACCACCGAGTCCTTGACACCCTTGGCCTTCTCCGTGAGAGCCGCGCGCATCGGCGACTCGCCGCTCATGATCCGACCGCCGGTACGGGCGAGGGTGCCGCCATTCTCCGCGACATCGGTGAGGCGTCCGGTGACATCGGTCAGCTTGTCCCCCGCGGACTCCACCCAGTGGCCGACCTGAGCACCGACGAACTCACCGAGCCCTTCCCGCAGCCGGTCCAGGCTGGAACCACCGTCCTGCGGCACATCCTTGTTCGTCTTCGCCATACCCGCTCACCGCCGACGCTGTGATCGTGCGGACGTCTTCTTGGCGGTGCGCTTCCCGGCGTCGGCCCTCTTCTTCGCCGGCGCCTTCTTGGCGGCCCCCTTCTTGGCAGATGCCCTGGACGGCGGGGCGGACCTCTTGGCCGGGGCCTTCTTCGCCGGAGCCTTCTTCGCGGGGGCCTTCTTCGCCGCCGCTCTCGAAGGGGCCGCCTTGGCGGAAGCCTTCTTGGCAGGCCGCTTGCTGGGCGAGGGCGCCTTCTTGGCGCTCTTCTTCGCGGGAGCCGCCTTCTCCGCCCTGCGTGGGTGTCGCGGACGCCCCGGTTTCCGGGCGGCGGGACGCCGCTTGCGCGGACGCTCCTCCTCCGGCTCCTCTTCTTCCTCCTCCTCGGCCTTGGGCTCCTCTCCCTCCTCCTCGGCCTGGGGCTCTTCCTCTTCCTCCTCCTCGGGCTCCTCCTCCTCGGGCTCTTCCTCCTCCTCTTCTTCTTCCTCCTCTTCCTCCTCTTCCTCCTCTTCCTCCTCCTCGGCCTCGGGCCCTTCCTCTTCTTCCTCCTCCTCTTCCTCCTCCGGCTCCTCCTCGTAGAGGTCTTCCTCTTCCTCCTCCTCGCCTTCCGGCGCCCTGAGCGCCCGGGTACGCTGCTGCAGCGATTCGGTGAGGGAGTCCAACTGACGGTCGGCCATCGCGGCGACCGCCTTCTTGCCGCTCTCCAGCAACTCCCCGCCGAACTGCTCCTTGAGTTCGGCCACCTGAGGTGCCTCGAGCAGTTTGCGGGCGCCCTCGGTCGCCAGGGAACGCGGGTCGAGACCGAACCGGCGTCCCACAAGGTAGGTGGCAAGGGTGAACGCGAGTCGGCCCTTCTTCGTCCGCCCCAGGATGTATCCGCCGGCCACTGCCGCGGCCAGGACCACCTTCTCCGTGTCATCCATGACTGCATTCCCTTCGATTCGTTCCGTCGACCGGCTGGAGTCCTTGTTCCAGCAGGTCAAGCAGTCGCTCCTCCTGGCGTTCGAATTCTTCGACGTCGATCTCTCCGTCCTCCAGTGCTTGGTTCAATTCAGCCAGGCGACCTCGGATCACCCCGGGATCGTGCAGCTCGCGCTCCGCCGCGTCGGCCAACTGCTCGGCGATCCACACGACGCCGCGCACGGGGGCCAGCGGCAAGGTGAGTACGGCGGAGATCAGTCCCATGTCATCCATCCACCCTGGCCATGTGTGCCTCGGGGGCCACAAAGCTGTAGCAGGGCAGCGGCCCTGTCAGCCGCAGGTCGACGAGATCACCGCAACGATCGGCGAAACGGTTCACCACCGACACGAAGGACGAGTACCCCTCCCTGCCCACGAGGAACGACACATTCATGACGCATCCGGGAACATCGGCTCCGGGGCAGGTCGCGACGGCGTGCGGTGTCAGTTCGGCGAGCACACGACGCGCCTGCCCGGCGGCCCGCTGTGACAGCGCACGGGCGACCGCCTCGCCCAGCCGGATGTCGGCCTCGTATCCCGGACGGCGCCGCGCATCGTCCCGCAGGCGCCGGATTCGCGCGTCCTCGCGGACCAGCCGCGCCAAGCCGTCACCGGAGGGCATGGCCTTGAGGTTCGCCTCGATCATGCCTGCCAGCCGGTCCAAGGTCTCCAGGAGACCGGCCTCACGGACCGCGAGTTCCCTGCGCACGGCGTCCTCGTCCGACGCGACCGTCCCGAAGCGCATGGGCAGCAGCGGGCCCGCGTCGGAAAGCCCGAGGAGAAGGTTCTGGTGGGCGAGCAGATCGCGCCGCCTGGCCCGCAGGTCCGCCGGCGCTCCGCTCACGACGGCGGCCACCGACCCCTGCCGCAGAATCCTGGGAACGCAGGCAGGGGCGCCCACACCGACACTGTCCGCCGGCAGGCGATGCGCCGCACGAACGAACCCGTAGATGTAGATGCCTCGCCCTGTCATGCCTTACTCCTTCGACCGGCGTCGGGGGCTCGTGCGGGCCGTGGTGCGCCGCCTCGGGCGGGTCTCCTCTTCCTCTTCCTCGTCCTCTCCGCCCGTCACCGCCTTGCGAAGGGTTCCCCCGAGTGTTTCCGCGCTCTTCTTGACCTTCCGCTTGCCGAGGCTCCTCGCGGCGGCGCCCCCGAACATCTCGGGCACCGTGGTGCTCCGGGTGTCGGCTTCCAGGTCCAGGCGGTTGCAGGCTTCGGCGAACCTCAGGTACGTGTCCACGCTGGCCACGACGATGCGGGCATCGATCTTCAGGATCTCGATACCCACCAGGGAGACCCGCACGAAGACGTCGATCACCATGCCCCGGTCGAGAATGAGCTCCAGGACGTCGTACAGGTTGCCCGATCGGGGTCGGCAGACGACTTCATCTGCGTAGCGCGTTGTGGTCATCGGAGAGGGTCCTCTCAGGTGGGGAGGTGATCGTCGGACGCCCCTCTGCGGTATCGGCGGACCCGGCGGTATCCGAGAAGCTCGCCGTCCTCGTCGAGCTCCACCTCGTAGGTGGCGAGCAGGCTCGTGGTGTCCGGGATGCGCGGTACCTCGAGGACGTCGACACCGACACACCAGCCGTTCTCCGTGCGCTGCACGGCGCAGACACCCTCGGCGGGGTGGCTGATCAGGTGCTCGAGCAGCTCAGCCGCCCGCTGAGCCGCCTTGAGCGGCCCGCGAGAAGGCTTCCGTCGGGGACGGGCGGTCGCGGAGGAGGAGCGAGGTCGCGCCTGACGTTGCTCTGCCATACCGCGAAGTCTGATCAAGGCTGCCGCACACCGCATGCCGAGAGACGCCAAACGGGCACACCGCGTCACACGCCTGCCCCGTGGCTGTCATCGGCGCCGCGAGGAGGCGGCCAGTGGGAATGGACGGCCGACCATCACCGACGTCGGACTCGACGGCCCCCGCCTCGCGCTCGCCGGCGAGGGCGAGGGTCACGAGGTGGTGATGGTGAACAGTCCGCCGTCGGGATCGCGGATGGCGGCTTGGCGGCCGGGGCCTGTCCGCACCGAGGGGGAGACAACTACCCCTCCGGCGTCGACGGCTGCCTCGGTCGCGGCGTCCACGTCGTCGACGCGGAAGTGGACATCCCAGCGGGGCCGGACCCGCGGGTCCGGATCGGCCTCGACTCCGCCGCCTCGAAGCGCGGCCACCGTGCGCCCGCCTTCCCGGAGCACCACACGGTCGTCCTCGTAGGCGGCCTCGCAGCCGCCCCCCTCCTTCTCGGAGACCCAGTCCAGGACCTCCCCGTAGAAGATGGCTGCGGCAAAGGCGTCACGGGTGCGCAGTTCCAGCCAGGCGGGCGCGCTGCCCCATCCCACGGACCAACCTGACAGGGCCGCGCCCTCCCACACCCCGAAGACGGCGCCGTCGGGGTCCGCGGCGAGGGCGGCCCGGCCCACCCCGCCGAGGGCCAAGGGACCCACTGCCACCGTGGCCCCGCGCTCCCGGATGCGGGCCACCGCGATATCGGCGCTGCCGACAGCGAAGTACGGGGTCCAGGAGACCGCGACCTGGAGGCTGGGAGCCAGAGCTCCGATGCCGGCCACCTCGGCACCGTCCTTGAGCGCCACCGAGAACTTCTCCCCCAGGCTTCCCGGGCGAAAGGTCCAGCCCATGACGGCACCGTAGAAGTCCTCGGTGGCGTGGAGGTCCCGGGCCATGAGGTTCACCCAGCACGGGGTCCCCAACACGGCTTTGCCCGACGGCGCCATGGTCTGCTGCCTCGCTTCCACCGCGTTCCGCGGGCCAGGGCCCTTGAAACCAGGGCCTGGCCGGCGTGCCCTTCCCGACTACCCGGCGGCCGGGCCTGCCTCCTTCGTTCCCGACAACTGCGTCAGGAACTGGTGGCAGCGAGCCGCTCGCCGGGAGTCCTCGTCCATGGACTCCCGGAAGAACTGCGCCAGGTCCTTCTTGCCCGCCTTCTCGGCGTCGCGCACGTACTGGCCGTAGTCGTGCCCGCCCTTGAGCGCGTGGTACTGCACGGAGATGAGGTCGTACACGATGTCGCTGAAGCCGGTTTCGCCCGTAGCCATGATCCCTCCTCGGCACACTCGTTCGCCCTGCTCCGATGAAGCCAGTGAGTACCCGGCGCTCGGGCCGGAAAACCGCCAATACACCCACCATCAAAGCATGTTTTCAGATGATTCATCCGGACTCTCCTGGTAACCCGAGGAGCCATGGAAAGCAAGTGGCAGCACAAGCACGGGGGCGAGCAGCATCAGGACGCCAACGAGCGCGATCCAGGGCGGGAGGCGACCACTGGGCACGACAGTGGCGCGGGTCCTGATCCGCAGGTGGAGCGGGATGCCCCGGACTCCCCTACGCAGCTGCCCAAGCGGTCATGGCGGGCGGTGCTGCGCCGCACCCTCTCGGAATTCAAGGACGACGAACTCACCGACCGCGCGGCCGCTCTGACCTACTACGGAATCCTGTCGCTGTTCCCAGCGCTGCTCGTACTCGTCTCCGTGCTGGGAATCCTGGGGGAATCGGCCACGAACGCCGTGCTCGACAACATCAAGCATCTCGCCCCCGGCGCCGCACGCCAGGTCCTCACCAACGCGGTCGAGCAATTGCAGGCGAGTTCGAGCACCGGCTCCGTGCTGGCCGTGATCGGGATCCTCGGCGCCCTGTGGTCGGCGTCGGGCTACGTGGCAGCGTTCATCCGCGCGTCCAACGCCGTCTACGACATCCCCGAGGGGCGCCCGGCGTGGAAGGTGACCCCGATACGGCTCGCCATCACCGTGGTGCTGATGGTCCTGGCGATCGCCAGCTCGCTGACAGTGGTGTTCACCGGCAGCCTCGCCAGGCAGGTCGGCACAGCGCTGGGAATCGGGAACACCGCCTTGACGGTGTGGTCGATCGCGAAGTGGCCGGTGCTGATCCTGCTGGTCACCGTCATGATCGCGATCCTCTACTGGGCGTCGCCGAACGCCAAGGCGCGCGGCTTCAAATGGATCACGCCCGGCAGTCTCCTGGCCCTGCTGATCTGGAGCGTCGCCTCGGCGGGCTTCGCGCTCTACGTGGCGAACTTCGGCTCCTACAACAAGACGTACGGCACCCTCGCCGGAGTGATCATTTTCCTGGTGTGGCTGTGGATCAGCAATCTCGCGATTCTGCTCGGCTTGGAGTTCGACGCGGAGCTGAGCCGCGAACGGGCGATCACCGGCGGCCACCCGGAAAAGGCAGAGCCCTACGTCGAGCCGCGCGACACACACAAATGGACCGAGGAAGAGCGTCGGCAGGACGGCGCGGCCTGAGTCGGCCGACTTCGTCGAATGGAACACGCTCCGGCACCGTGCCGGGCGTCAGGGAAGGGCGGGTGAGCAGCGATGGACCGATCCGTCGGCAACGGACACCTCCGCAAGGCGGATCAGCAGCCGGTGGGCGAGCTGGTCAAGCGTGCCTCGGAGCAGATGTCGGAGCTGGTGCGCCAGGAGCTGCGGCTGGCGCAGGCGGAGATGGCGGAGAAGGGCAAACGGTTCGGTATCGGCGGCGGTCTGTTCGGCGGGGCCGCCGTATTCGCCTTTGTCGCGCTGCAGGCCGCCGCGGCGGCGGCCATCGCCGCGTTGGCCCTGGTCCTGCCGGTGTGGGCGTCCGCCCTCATCGTCATGGGCATCCTCCTGGTCCTGGCCGCCATCGCCGCGGCCGTGGGGAAGAAGAAGGTCAAGCAGGCCACGCCACCGGCACCGCGGCAGGCGATCGCGGGAGTCAAGGCCGACGTCGCCGAGCTCAAGGAAAGGGTCCATCGATGACCGGCGCATCCCAACCGCACGAGGCGAAGCCCACCGTCGAGGAACTGCGCGAGCAGGTGAACGTCACCCGCACCGAACTCGGACGGACGGTCGAGGCACTGGCCGCCAAGACGGACATCAAGGCACGCGCCCAGGTCAAGGCGACCGAAATGAGGGAACAGATGCAGCACAGGGCGGCCCATGCGAAGGACCGGGTCCAGGGACAGACCGCCCATGTTCTGCATCTGGCGCAGGACAGGACCCCCGAGCCGGTGCAGGAGAGAACAGGCCAGGTCGCGCAGGTCGCCCACCGCAACCGGACGGTCCTGATCGTGGGCGGGGCCGCCGTCGCGACTGCCGCGCTGGTGCTGTTCCGCACCCGGGGGAGGCTGTACCGCGCCCGGGGGAGTTGGAGGGGCAGATGAAGACGGCGAAGCTGGTCTACAAACCGGTGGGGCTGGCGCTCGGGGCCTTCAGCGGCTTGGTGGCCGGGGCGCTGTTCAAGCGGGTGTGGAAGGCCGTCGCCCATGAGCAGGACACCCCCGACTCGATGGACGAGAACCGGGCGTGGCGCGAGATTCTGCTCGCGGCGGCCCTTCAGGGCGCGATCTTCGCCGTGGTCAAGGCGGCGGCGGACCGCGGCGGAGCCACCGCTGTGCGTCGTCTGACCGGAACCTGGCCGGGCTGAATCACCGCCCGACGCAGACACCGTCCCCGCAACCGCCGCTCCGAACACAGGCGCAGCCCCCGGGCCTCGAGGCAAGGACTTGAGGCGCCGCGGATCGCCCTTGGCCCGGCGGGAGTCGAAGCCGAGTCTGTCGCCCACGGTGTCGGCGAGCCCCTTCGGATCGTGGTCCGCCCGGAGCCCCTCGTCCAGACAGGTGACCACGCCCGCCCCCCGGGCGCGGACTGACGCCTGCCCCACCGCCCGGGACGGAAACGGGTGAAATCGCGCCGTGGGCAACCACGGGAACGCCACACGCCCACCAAAGAGTCAAAGCCGATCACGCGTCTCACCACGCGCTATCAACGTCGCAGGAAAGTCGGGGCGACCAACGAGGTCGCCGACCGAGAAGCGTTGTGTGCGCGTTCCCCGCGACCGCGGGACGCGCGGCCGTCCGCGGACGTGGATGGACCAGAGAGGTGAGTGGCATGTCCGGGCAGACGGCGCAGACCACGGCCGAGGCCGAGGCGGAACAGCCGCCGAAGTGGCAGCGGCGGGGACAGATCATGGTCGCCTGGCTCACCACGACCGATCACAAGAAGATCGGCTCGCTGTACATGGTCACCTCGTTCGTCTTCTTTCTCTTCGGCGGGGTACTGGCCCTGTTCATGCGTGCCGAACTGGCGCGTCCAGGTGTCCAGATCCTCTCGAACGAGCAGTACAACCAGGCGTTCACCATGCACGGCACCATCATGATGCTGATGTTCGCCACTCCCCTGTTCGCCGGATTCGCCAACGCGATCATGCCGCTGCAGATCGGGGCACCCGATGTGGCGTTCCCTCGGCTGAACATGTTCGCCTACTGGCTCTACCTCTTCGGGTCGCTCATCGCGGTCGGAGCGTTCATCACCCCGCAAGGCGCCGCGGACTTCGGCTGGTTCGCCTACACACCGCTGTCGGACGCGGTCCGCTCGCCCAGCGTGGGCTCGGACATGTGGATCATGGGACTGGCGTTCTCCGGCTTCGGCACCATCCTCGGCGCGGTCAACTTCGCCACCACGATCATCTGCATGCGCGCCCCCGGCATGACGATGTTCCGGATGCCGATCTTCACCTGGAACATCCTGCTCACCAGTGTGCTGGTGCTGCTGGCCTTCCCGGTTCTGGCCGCGGCGCTGTTGGCCCTCGAAGCGGACCGCAAGTTCGGCGCACTCGTCTACGATCCGTCAAACGGCGGTCCACTGCTGTGGCAGCACCTGTTCTGGTTCTTCGGCCATCCCGAGGTCTACATCATCGCCCTGCCGTTCTTCGGCGTGATCACCGAGATCATCCCGGTCTTCAGCCGCAAGCCGATCTTCGGATACGTCGGACTCATCGGCGCCACCATCTCCATCACCGGACTGTCGATCACCGTGTGGGCGCACCATATGTTCGGCACCGGGGCGGTACTGCTGCCGTTCTTCTCCTTCATGTCCTTCCTCATCGCCGTGCCCACCGGGGTGAAGTTCTTCAACTGGATCGGCACGATGTGGAAAGGCTCCTTGTCCTTCGAGACCCCGATGCTGTGGGCCATCGGCTTTCTCGTCACCTTCCTCTTCGGCGGCCTCACCGGCGTACTGCTGGCCTCACCGCCGCTGGACTTCCATGTCACCGACTCCTATTTCGTCGTGGCCCACTTCCACTACGTGGTCTTCGGAACGGTGGTCTTCGCGATGTTCGGCGGCTTCCACTTCTGGTGGCCCAAGTTCACCGGGACCAGACTGGACGAGCGACTGGGCAGGATCCACTTCTGGACCCTGTTCGTCGGCTTCCACACGACCTTCCTCGTCCAGCACTGGCTGGGCGCCGAAGGAATGCCCCGCCGCTACGCCGACTACCTCGCCGCCGACGGCTTCACCACACTGAACACCGTCTCGTCCATCGGCGCCTTCCTGCTGGGCATCTCCACCCTGCCGTTCCTGTACAACGTCTGGAAGACCGCCCGGCACGCACCGAGGATCGAGGTCGACGACCCCTGGGGCTACGGCCGCTCGCTCGAGTGGGCCACCTCCTGCCCACCACCCCGGCACAACTTCCTCACCCTGCCCAAGATCACCTCCGAATCCCCCGCGTTCGACCTGCACCACCCCGATATCGCTTTGAAGTACCAGGCCGAGAGCGCCGCCCAAAGGGACGTGGTGGAGCCCGAGCCGAGCTCGGCCGCGCCGATGTCCGAAGGCCCGGGCAAGGGCTGAGGCGGCAGCGGTCGATGGACAGCCGACAGGAGATCGCCGCGGGCATCGCCCAGTTGGAGGGCTACCTGCTGTGCCAGACGGAGATCGCCAACGCCCGCGCGGAGGCGGAGGCGTTCGCCCGCCGGCTGCCCTGGCTGACCACGAGCCAGCACGAGGAGGTCGTCGCCCTCTACTCGCGCGAACGCGTCGAGCTCAGCCGCCGTGTCCTGCGAGGTGTCGCCGATCGCTGCCGCTCGCTCCGGGGTGAGTACGAGGCCCGCTACGCTCAGCTGCGTGCCCGGCTGCTGTGCGTCACCGTGGCGACGGTCCTCGCGGCACTGGCGGCATGTGTCTGCGCTCTGCTGTTCACGCGCGTCGGCTGAGACTGCGGGCGGTGATCGCGAGTGCGTCGCAACCGGCTCGCGCGCCGGAGCCCGGCGGCTCACTCGAGGCGCGCGGTCTCGAAGGAGCCCCCGAGGTAGCGGTCCCGGCTGTTGCGGCGCTGGAGCTTGCCGGTCGTGGTGAGGGGCAGCGTGCCGGGCTCGAGCAGGACGACCTCGTGCACCTGGATGCGGTGCTTGGCGTGGACGGCACGTCTGATCTCACGCTTGACCTCCTCGGTCGGCGGGTCGGTCGTCTCCACGAGCACGACGAGCCTTTCCCGCACGCCGTCGTCGACCGCCACGGCGCAGGCGCCCATCTCACGGACGGCCGGGTGGCAGGCCTCGACGGTGGCCTCGATGTCCTGCGGGTAGTGGTTGGCCCCGGCGATGATGATGACGTCCTTGGCCCGGCCGGTCACGAACAGCTGCCCGTCGTGGAGGAAGCCGAGGTCACCGGTGCGCAGGAACCGCTCACCGGGCAGGTCGGGAAGGGAGGCCGAGAATGTCTCGGCGGTCTCCCCCGGAGCGTCCCAGTATCCGGTCGCGACACTCGGCCCCGACACCAGGATCTCGCCGACCTCGTCCTCCCCGCGCGGCTTCCCTGTGGACGGGTCGACGGCCACCACGGTGCTCAAGCGGTGGATACGCCCGCAGCCCACCAGCTCCCTGCTCTCCCGCCGTCCGTCCGCGATCCGCGCCGTGCCGGCCGCCAGCGACTCCGCGTCCAGCCTCAGCACCACGGGCCCCGCTCCGACCGGTCCGGCCGAGACCATCACCGTCGACTCGGCCAGTCCGTATCCCGGGCACAGCGCCTGGCGCCTGAATCCCGTGCGTGCGAAGACCTCGCTGAAGCGGCTGAGGGTGTCCGCCCGTACCGGCTCACCGCCGACCAGGGCCATCTCCCACCTGCTGAGGTCGAGATCCTGGCGCTGCACATCGGTGATCCGGCGGACGCAGAGGTCGAAGGCGAAGTTCGGTGCGCAGCTGTCCGCGCGGCCGAGCGCGGAGATGGCTCTCAGCCAGGTGAGGGGGCGCTGGACGAACGTCATCGTCGGCAGCAGGGTGACATCCCTGCCGGAGAACAGCGGGTCGAGGACACTGCTGATGAGACCCATGTTGTGGTGCAGGGGCAGCCAGGACACCGACGGCGGGCGCGGCAGCCCGGCCTCGTCGGCGGGCCGGCTTGTGCTGTCGTGGATCAGCGACAGATTGTGGAGCACATTGGCGTGGGTGACGGCGACGCCCTTGGGAAGGCCGGTCGACCCGGAGGAGTACTGCAGATAGGCGACCATCTCCCCGTTGGCGACCGGCGGGGTCCACTGCTCGGCGAGGTCGAGGCACACCTCGTCGGTGGCCACCCGCGTCAGCCGGGCGAGACCGTCCGCGGCGGCGAGTACGGGCTCGGCGGCGTCGAGGGCGCTGCGGGTGGACAGGAACAGCCGGGCATCGGAACTGCCCGCGATCGACTCCACCCGGGTCCATTTGACGTTGCCCCGCGTTCCGTCGAGCGGAGCCACCGGCACGGGGATCAGGCCCGCGTAGAGGCATCCCCAGAACGCCACATGGAAGTCCAGACCGGGCGGGTAGCTCAGGAGAGCGCGGGCGCGGGCGGTATGAGCCTGCCGCCGCAGGGTCACCGCTATCGCCCGCGCGATGCGGTCCAGTTCGCCCAGGGTGAGCGCGTCGGATTCCTCGTAACCGTCGCCGAGGAATCCGAAGCCCTTGCGGTCGGGCTCGGCACTCGCCCGGGTCCGGCACAGTTCCAGCAGTGTCCCCAGTGCGTCCTTCCTGCCGGGCACACTCTCGGGCAGGTGGACACCGATATGACGGTTGCGTCGCATGAGGCCGCTCCAAACGGGAGGGAGGCGGGAGGGAGAAGCGGGAGGGAGAGGGGCAGGGGGTTGCTCACTCGGCCACCGCGGCCGACGTCATGACCGGCCCGAGTGGTGCTCCGGCAGGCCGGTGCGCGGTGCCTCGGACACGACCGCGGTGAAGGCACGCGCCCGGTACCGGTGGCGGCACTGCGCGCGCTGAAGCTTGCCGCTGGTGGTGAACGGCAGGGATCCGGCCTTGAGCAGGAGCACGTCGTCGGTGCGCAGGCCGTGCTCGGCGAAGACGGCCTCCCGGATCGCCTGCTCGATCTCGTCCGAGCCGACCGTCACCCGCGTGCCCGACGCGGATTGCGGAGCGGCACCGGCCACGACACGGTGACGGCTGTTGATCTCGGCCAGGAGCACGAGGCGCGTTCCGCGGTCGTCCTCCACCACGAAGGCACAGCAGCACCCATCACGCACGGAGGGGTGGCTCGCCGCCGCGGTCGTCTCGATGTCGTACGGATAGTGCTGCGTGCCGTCGACGACGATGAGGTCCTTGACCCGGCACAGGGCGAAGAGCTGACCGCCGTCCATGAAGCCGACGCTGCCCGTACGCAGGAAGCACCGGTCGCCGTGGCCCCGGACACGGGTGCGGAAGGCCCGCGCGCTCTCCTCCGGCTCGTTCCAGTACCCGGTGCCGATGCTGGGGCCGGAGGCCAGTATCTCCCCGACCTCGTCCGGTGCGCACGGCTCACCGGTGGCCGGATCGACCACGGCCACCGCCATGGAAGGATGCAACCGCCCCAGGCCCACCAGACGGCGTGATTCGGTCTCGTCCTCGACCCGTTGCACCCTGCCCTTCGCCAGCGCCACCGCGTCGAACCGGCGGATCACGGGCTCGGACTCCACCTGCCCACCGCTGACCATGACGGTGGACTCGGCCATGCCGTAGCTGGGGAAGAAGGCCTCCCGGCGGAAGCCGCACGGGGCGAATCTCGAGGTGAAGCCGTCGATCATGTCCGCGCGCACCGGCTCGTCGCCCACCACCGCTATCCCCCAGCCGCTCAGATCCAGTGATCCCAACTGCCGCTCGGGCACCTGCCGTACGCACAGCTCGTAGCCGAAGCCCGGGGAGGAGCCGATCCCCGCTCGGCGGTCGGAGATGGCGCGCAGCCAGTTGACCGGCTGCTGGACGAAGACCGACGACGGCATCAGTGCGGTGTCGTACCCGACGTACAGCGGCTGGAGAACGCCGCTGATCAGGCCCATGTCATGAAAGACCGGCAGCCAGGAGACCGTCGACCGCAGCCGGTCCCGGTCGTCCACGGCATCGGATCCATTCGCCAGGATGAGCGCCAGGTTGTGCAGGACATTGCCATGGGTGAGCACCACGCCGCGCGGCAGCCCCGTGGTGCCGGAGGTGTACTGCAGATACGCCACCGTGTCCGGGTCCACGCGCGGCGGGCTCCAGCGGTGCCCCGCCAATGGGCCGAGCCCGTCGATCTCGTCGGTTGCCACGGGGGTCACCGCGCGCGGTGTCGAGAGGTCCTTCAGCATGGAGCCGACGCGGTCCAGCCGCGAGGCGTTCGACAGCACCAGCTCCGGTTCGCAGTTGCCGACGATCGCCCGAAATCGTGTGGAACGGTCGTCGGTTCCCGCCCGCAGCACGGGCGGCGCCGGTACCGCGACGAGGCCGGCGTACAGGCAGCCGAAGAAGGCCGAGACGAACTCCAGGCCCGGCGGGTAGCTCAGTACGGCACGAGCGCCCGGCGGAGCATGGCCGCTCAGCCGGGTGGCGATCGCCCGTGCGCGGGCGTCGAGTTGGGCGAGGGTGAGCGAGTCCGACTCCTCGATTCCGTCCCCCAGGAAGGCGAACATGCGTCGGTCGGGCTGTGACGCCGCGCGTCGCAGGCACAGTTCGACCAGCGTCGTGGGCTCCGGTGGGGATTGCGTGACGGCATCAACCGGCATCGCGGGCCTCCTGTTCGGCCGTTGCGGGCGTGCTGACGACTTCGGCGACGGGGATCTCTCGCGGTGTTCCGCGGTGGCGGTGTTTTCCGCGGTGGCGGTGTTCCGCGGTGGCGGTCGTCCGCGGAATTCAACGGTCCCGTTCCATTCCGTTCCCCAAAAGGCTAGGTCCCGTGCCGGCGTGGGGATATCCGCCGCCGGTGGTGTCCGGGTGCGTCTGCGGTTGGATTCACGGTCGGCCGGGCGGCCGATGGCGCATCCCCTCTTTTCGTCGCACCGATTCCCACCACCGGCCGTCGCCGGACGCGCATGGCGCTGGCTAATCTCTTTCCGACGGCCGGTCAACGGTGCGGAATTGACATTCGCGCCGCCAAATCCACGCGCCAGAAGGGACGTCGCATGTCCTACGAAGGTTCCGACGACTATTTCCTGGGCCACCCGAAACTCCCCGGGCTCCCGGAACAGGAGATCCGCGGCACCACCGAGGTCGTGGTCACCGGAATGGGAATGACCACACCGCTGGGAGCCGACGTCCGCTCAACCTGGAGCAGGCTCCTGGCCGGTGACTGCGCGACCCGTGTGCTCGACGAGCCCTGGTCCCACGACCTGCCGGTACGACTGGCCGGCCGGCTGAGCCAGGAACCGGCCGAGGTGCTGGACCGGGTCGAGGCCAGACGGCTGGACCGCTGCCAGCAGATGGCGCTGATCGCGGCCCGGCAGGCGTGGAAGGACGCAGGTGATCCCCCGGTGGCGCCGGAGCGGTTCGCCGTGGTCGTCGGCACCGGCCTAGGCGGAGGGACAACGCTCGTCGACCAGCACGACCTGTCGTTGGCGAAGGGGCCGCACCGCGTCTCCCCCTTCGCCGTCACCATGCTGATGCCCAACGGACCGGCCGCCGCGGTGAGCATGGCCCTGGGCGCCCGAGGTGGAGCACACGCGCCGACGAGCGCCTGCGCCTCGGGGGCGGAGGCGATAGCCCTTGGGCTGGCGATCCTGCGGGCGGGCCGGGCCGATGTCGTCCTCGCCGGGGGCACGGAGGCCTGCATCGGCCGGTTGTCCATGGCCGCCTTCGCCCGGATGGGCGCACTCTCCGGCCGCCATGAGGACCCCGAAGCCGCGGCCCGGCCCTTCGACAGCGGCCGTGACGGCTTCGTCATGGCCGAGGGGGCCGGTGCCGTCGTCCTGGAGCGGGCAGACTTCGCGCGGGCACGCGGCGCGATGGCGTACGCCACGCTCGCGGGAGCGGGGATGACCTCCGACGCGCACGCCATGACGGCGCCCTCGACGGCGGGACAGGTCAGGGCCATCGGACATGCCCTGCGCACCGGGGGGCTGGTGCCGCACGACATCGTGCACGTCAACGCCCACGCGCCCGGCACGCCCGTCGGTGACCGGATCGAGGCCGCCGCGGTCCTGGAGTCGCTCGGCCCGCACCCCCTGGTGACGGCAACCAAGTCGGTGACGGGCCACCTCATCGGAGGCGCCGGGGCGGTCGAGGCGATCTTCACCGTCCTGAGCGTGTTCGAGAATGTGATTCCGGCGACGCGCAATCTCCACGACAAGGACCCCGAGGTGAAGCTGGACGTCGTGACCGGTGGCCCCCGGCGTACGAATGTCACCGCCGCGGTCTCCAACTCCTTCGGATTCGGTGGGCACAACGTGGTCCTGTCCTTCACCAGGGCCGGCTGACGGCGGGAGCGACCGCGGCGGCGGGCACCGGGGCGGAAGGGACCCGGGAGGGGGCCTGGGAGGGGGCCTGGGGCGGGCGCACCAGACCGGTGCGGTACGCGAGCAGCGCCGCGTGCATCCTGTTGGGCAGTTCGAGCTTGGCCAGGATGTGCGAGACATGGGACTTCACGGTGGCGGGGGTCAGATGGAGCTCGCGCGCGATCTCCTGGTTGGACCTGCCCATGGCGATCCCGGACAGCACCTGGGTCTCCCGGCCGCTCAAAGCGGCCAGGGCGACGGTGTGGGGGCGCTCCTGGGACGGGGGAAGGATCTCGAACCGGTCGATCAGCCGCCGTGTCATCGTGGGGCAGATATAGGCCTCGCCGCCCGCGACCGCGCGCACCGCGAACGTCAGCTCCTCCTGGCCCGCACTCTTGAGCAGAAATCCTCTCACTCCCGCTTTCAATGAGCGGTACAGATGGCCGTCCCTCTCCGTTCTGGTGAGCACGATGATTCCTGGATCGGCCCTCCCCGACGGCCGGGCCAGTCTCTGGAGGAATTCGTACTCGGCGTCCACGAGAACGACACCCGGGCGCCGTGCCTCGATCAGGCGAAGCGCCGCCTCGCCGACCCTGGATTCACCGACCACCGTCATTCCTGGCGCTTCCCCGAGAGCCTGACGGAAACCGCGGCGCACAAGTTCCTCGTTGTCGACCAGCATGACGTCCACTGTGCTGATGTCATCCATCGCTCACCCGCCTGTGCGATTCGAAGATGTGGTCACGACAATGCCTCGGAAATGCCTCGGAATGCCGTGGGCATGTTCGTGGGAACGCCGTGGGAACGCCGTGCGGTGGCCGTGGCCGATAACGCCGCCGCCGTCCCTGCCCGCGGGACCGTCCGCACTACGATGGGGCAGGGCCGCCGTGGAAAGCGGCGCATCGTTCCCTTCCGACGCTAGGGGGCAGGTCAGTGTCGGCCCTAGGCAACGGCGGCCAGGCTGTTGGCAGTTCCGGACACTCGGCGGTGGTCGGCGGGCTCCTTCCGCCGGTGCGGCCGTTCCCCCGGGGCATCGCCACCGTGCGCGCGATGGTGGAGGTGGCGGGCGAGCACGGAGTCCCATTGGCGCGGTGCCTGGCGAACAGCGGTCTGAGCGAAGCCGCCGTCACCGACGAGGGTGCCCATGTCCGCGCCGGCCAGGAGCTCATCGTGGCGCACAACCTCGTCCGGGCCATGGGAGATCCGCCCGGACTGGGTCTGGAGGTCGGCCGCCGGATCCGGTTGCGGACCTACAGCGTGTGGGGATTCGCCCTGCTCGCCAGCCCGACGCTGGGCGACGCGGCGGCGGTGGGACTGCGCTATCTGGAACTCACCTTCGCCGTGGTCGGGATCCACCTCCAGCACGGGCCGGGCGAGGTCCACCTCGTCCTGGACGACGCCTGCGTTCCCCGGTCGATCCGGCGCTTCCTCATCGAGCGTGAGATCGCCGTCATCCGCACCATCCTGGACAGCATTCTCGGTGAGCCGTTCACTCCCCTCAGGGTGGATCTGCGCTTCGCCCGTCCGCGGTCGTCCACACCGTACGAGGCACTGGCGGGCACGCCGATCGTGTTCGGCGCGCCGCGCAACGCCTTCGTCGCCGACGCGGCACTGCTGGACCGGCCGCTGCCGCAGGCCGACCACCACACCATGCGGGTGTGCGAACGCGAGTGCCGCGTTCTGCTGGCCAGGCGGGCCGAGACCGGATCCGCGGGACGGGTGGCCGACCTGCTCGCCCGCTGGCCGGAGGGGATCCCCGCCATGGGCGCCGCCGCCTCGGCGCTGCACATGTCCACCCGCACGCTGCACCGGCGCCTGTCGGCGGAGGGTACGTCGTACCGGCGCCTCGTGGACGAGGCACGGCACGCCCGCGCCGTCGACATGCTGACCACCGCCGGGCTGGGAGTCGAGCAGATCGCGGCCAGGTTGGGATACGCCGACGGCGCCGCCTTCGTCCGCGCCTTCCGCCGCTGGACCGGCGCCACCCCCGGCGCCTACCGCGTGGGCCTGCCCGGGGGCGGCTGACACCGAGACCGCTCATCGCCAGAGGGCGGCAGGCCCGGAACGCCCGGAAGACGGCGGCAACGCCGAGGCCGGAGCCCGGTTCCAAGCCCAGGACCCGGTTCTTCCGGGGATTGTTTCGGTCGCCCCGGTGGAACTTGACGGTCCCTGCCGTCATCCCTTGTGGACCACCGCGTTCCTACGCTGGCCACGACATCCGCAGCGGACACATGGAGCGACAGCGCATGGCGTGTCGGGGGATCCTCGGTCGGCATCGTCGCGAATACCTGCCGCCCCAGCCGAACATCTGCGGGGCGAGGACGCCGCGCACACCGTCGGCCTTCGTACCCCGGCATGCGGCCATCGTCATGGACGGCAACGGGCGCTGGGCGAAGGAGCGCGCCTCCCGCGACCGCCGCTACGCCCGGAGCGCCCGACGGCAGTATGAGAAAGGACAAGTGAATGGCACTGCGCAAGTCGACGATCCTGGCCCAGGTGGCGGAGAAGGTCCTGGAGGCCGAACCGGGCTCCGCTCCTGTCGTCACGGTGTCCGTGGCGGTCGGGAGCAAGCCATGGGTACGCGCGCTGATGTGGGACCTGGACAACGACACGTACTTCATCACCCTCACCGAGAGGTTGGTCCTGTTCCACGAGATCAACGCGATGAACTACCGGGCGCAAAAGCTCAAGTACGCCATTCCGCGGGCCCAGGCGGCGCTGTCCCTGAGCAGGGTCCGCCGGGGATTCCTGTTCAGCTCCTTCCATCTCCTCCTGCCCGGTGAGCCACACGCGACCCGCATGGACGTCCGCCGCGCCTGGCGCCCGGACATGGACCGCTTCGTCGCGGCACTGACACCGGCCGAACACCGGTAGCAGGGGCGGGGGCGGGTCAGCGGCCCGCCTTCCCGGTCGCGCTCGTCATCGTGCGTGCGAGGTCCTCCACCGCGGCGGCGACCGCGTCCGGGTGGGAGATCATCGCCAGATGGCGGGCCTCCGGGATGAGTACCGGCTTCGGGGCGCCGATACGACGGGCGGTCTGCGCCGGGGTGCTGGTACTGAAGACGTCGTCCCGCTCGCCGAACACGACCGACTTGGGCAGGCGCACATCGCGCAGCCGCGAAAGGCGGTCGCGGGGCAGTCCTGGGACGCCTTCGCCCATCATGCTCCACAGGGCGTCCTCGGCTCCCGGCACCCGAAGGGGCCTGCGCCACTGGTCGAGGCCCGCGCCGTCCAGCGCCGGACACCCCGGCCCGCACTGCGCGCGGTAGATCCGGCGGACCAGCCAGTCGGAGCCGGCCCCCAGCCGCAGCAGGCTGGTGCGGTACGGGTCGATCAGCACATACCGCAGCGCGGGCGGCGGACCCGCGCCGGTGTCCAGGGCGTCGCCGTCGAGGAGCATCAGCCCGCCGATGCGCCTGGGTTCCCGCAGGGCCGCTTCGGCGACCATCGCGGCGCCGCTGGAGTGGCCCACCAGCAAGGGGCGCTCGCCCGGCCCTCCCAGGCCCATGGCGTCGAGGAAGCCCAGCAGTTGCCGGGTGAAGTGGTCGACCGTGTAGGGACCACGGCGCCCGCTGTACCCGTAGCCGGTCAGGTCGAGCGCGTACACCCGGTGGTGGCGCGCGAGCAGCGGGGCGAGTCGGGACCAGGTGTCGACCGATTCGAAGGCGCCGTGCACGAGGACGACCGGCGTCCCCGAGTCACCCCACCGCTGGTAGCGGGTGCGGATGTCGGCCGCCTGGACGTACGACAGCCCCGGGGGTGGGGCGGCCCGGTCGGCCGTGACCACGTTGTACAGGCACGAGGCCGCCGTCACCGCGACCAGTAGCGCCGCACCCGTGAGGGCCGCCCGCCGTGACCACCGTGCCAGGCGGCCTCGCCGCGGGGAGGCGGAGGGGCCGGTCGCCGACGCACCTTCCTCGTCCTCACCCCGCTGGGCCTGACCGTCCGCGTGATCCCGCCCCGACTCGTCGCGGGCGGGATGGTCACTGCCCGCACGGCCACTGCTGGGATCCTTGCCGCCGTCCACTTCCGTCTGCTCGTTCATGAACGCCCGATCAACCCGTCCGTCCCGGTCGTGCGGCGAGGTCCGCCGCGGTACAACGTTCGCCCATCGCCTCCACCGACGCGTCGGGCGACGGAAGGAGCCCCAGGTACTGCGCGGGCGGCATCCCGCCCTGTGGCACATACTCCCCCGGCGGCAGTACCCTCCGGGCTTGTGCGGGCGTGCGTCATGGTCGACGGGGCAGAGCCCGACCCGGGGGAGAGCGAAAGGCCGAACGATGTCCAGCGAAGAGTCTTCTCCCCGGTGCGACGAGCCGGTGACCGCGGTCTTCTCGTGGCAGGTGCTGCCGGGCAAGGAGAACGACTTCCGGCACTGGGCCCACGGCATCACCAGGCGGGCGGTGCGCTATCCCGGTCATCAGGGCGTCACCTGGCTGCGTCCCGAGAGCGAGAGCCGCGACCACTACGCGGTGCTGCGGTTCGCCGATCCGCAGCGTCTGTCCGACTGGATGGCCTCTCCCGAGCGCGCCGAATGGCAGGACCGGCTGGAGGGCATCGCCGTCGAGACGTCCAGGTACCAGGACACGACCGGCATGGAGACGTGGTTCCATCTGCCCGGCAGCCCGGCGCCTTCCCCTCCCCGCTGGAAGATGGTCGTTGTCACGTTCTGCGCGGTCTACCCGCTCTCCATGCTTCTGGGGTGGCTGGTCACGCCGGAGGTCGCCCCGTGGCCGCTGCCCGCGCGTGCCGCGGTGTTCCCGGCCGTGGTCGCGCCCCTGCTGACCTATATCGTCATGCCCTGGCTGAGCAGGCTGCTGCGGCGCTGGCTCTACGAGTGAAGGCGTGCCCCTACGCACACCGCCGCGGCGCCTTACCCGATCGTAATATTCTACCTTGCGTCAGATCTGATGACTAACCGGGGCACGACCTCATAGGGTCGTCCACCACGCGCCCGAGAGGGCCTCGGTCCTTTGAAGGCTGTGCCATGAACCACCGCAGAACCGTCCTCGTCGCCTGTGCCGCCGCGGCCACGATCCTCACCGGGGCGTGCGGGCAGGACAGCGCTCCCAAGGAAAGCGTCTCTGCTCAGCCGAGCGACACTCCCGAGCCGCCCACCTACAAGGTGAAGGCCTCGGTCAAGACCGCCGGCTCCCCGGTCCTGCAGAGGATCAAGGGCGGCACGATCACCATCGGCACCAAGGCCGACCAGCCGGGCCTGAGCTACGTGGACCCGGCGACCGGCAAGCGCTCAGGGTTCGACATCGAGATCGCCCGCATGATCGCGGCCGACCTGGGCTTCGACAACGACCACATCCGCTGGAAGTCCGTGCCCACCGGGGACCGCGAGACCGAGATAGCCAACGGCGGCGTCGACCTGTACGTGGGCACCTACACGATCAACGACGCGCGCAAGAAGGTCGTGGCATTCGCCGGCCCGTACTACATCGCCGGCCAGGACCTGCTGGTGCGCAGGAACAGCGACATCAACGGACCGCAGAGCCTCAGGGGCAGACGTGTCTGCTCGGCCGTCGGCTCCACGTCGCTCGAGCGCGTCAAGACCGAGTACGGCGTGACGGACG
Source organism: Wenjunlia tyrosinilytica (assembly GCF_014646055.1). Taxonomy (GTDB): domain Bacteria; phylum Actinomycetota; class Actinomycetes; order Streptomycetales; family Streptomycetaceae; genus Wenjunlia; species Wenjunlia tyrosinilytica. Next base: position 116,697 of record NZ_BMMS01000014.1, on the reverse strand, counting down.
CCGATGGCCGTCAGGGCTACCAGGTGTGCGTCAAGGACCTCCTCGCCGGCAAGGTCGACGCCGTCACCACGGACGACGCCATCCTCACGGGCTACCTCGCCGAGGCCCCCGGCAAGATGCGCCTGGTCGGCATCCCGTTCACGGAGGAGCCCTACGGCGTCGGTCTGATGAAGGGTGACCACGTGCTCCGCGCCGCGGTCAACGCCGCACTCGAGGCCCACGAGATCAACGGCGACTGGCAACAGGCCTACGACGCCACCCTCGGCCTGTCCGGCGTCCCCGCCCCCGAGGTCCCCCCGATCGACCACCACTAGAGCCGCCGGTTCGGTGCCGCCTTCGGGCCGCCCGCGCTGCGCGCGCCCGGGGCTGTTCAGGGCCGTCAGGGACGTTCAGGGCCGTTCAGGCCGCGCGGAGCATGCCCTGGCGCAGGCGGTCGCAGGTGCGGGTGATGGTGCGCGAGACATGCATCTGGGAGATGCCGACCATACGGCCGATCTCGTTCTGGGTCAGATCGCGGAAGAACCGCAGATACAGGATGCGCCGCTCGCGTTCGGGCAGCTTCGCGAGCAGGGGCTTGAGCGCTTCACGGTCCACCACCAGCTCGATCCCCGCGTCCGGCTCGCCCATCGTCTCGGCGAGTTCCCGGTCCACGGTGACACTGCTGGGGGCGTCGAGCGACAGCGGCTCGCACGACGCTCCAGCCTCGAGCCCGAGCACCACGTCCTCCTCGCTCAGTCCCGACAGCTCGGCGATCCGGGCGACGGTCGGACTGCTGCCGCCGTCCTGCTCCAGGGCGTCGCGGGCGGCCAGGGCACGGGCTCGTGCCTGCTGGATGCTGCGAGGCACATGGAGCGTCCACATGTGGTCGCGGAAGTACCTCTTCAGCTCACCGGTGATGGTGGGAACGGCGTAGGAGACGAAGGCGTGACCGAGGCCGGGGTCGAACCGGTCGACGGCTTTGACCAAGGCGAGAGCCGCGACCTGGGTCAGGTCCTCGAAGCTCTCGCCCTTGTCGCGGAAGCGGCGCGCGAGGCGCTCGGCCACCGGCAGCCAGGCACAGACGATCTGCTGGCGCAGCCGATCGCGCCGCGGACCGTCCTCGAGCCGCACCAGAAGGGCGAAGTCGTCGTCGGTGTCGGGAAGGTCGTCCGTGTGCTGCCGGAGGGAGCGAACCGGATCGGGCGCAGTCGTGAGAGTCATCGCAGGTGCCGTCTCTGTGTCGAGGTGAGAGGGTCGGCCGCCCTGCCCGGGGACAGGCGGCCGCAGCTCACGCAGGGGCGGAGATTTCTGCGTGCCTAGGTCCCAAGCACTGTTGGCCGCATGCCCCGGTGCCCCCGGGCCAAACCGATCGGTCCGCGACACGGCCGCGAGGAGGCCATGACCGTGACCCCGCGGCGGTCGGGAACGCCCCGAACGGCGCGAGCAGGCCGACCGCCTCCTCGACCCCACCCTGGAAAGACTCCGCACCGACCGGCATCAACCGGCGCAGACCGAAAAGCCTCACCCCCTCAAGCCTCGGGCCCCGCCGTCCGCCGCGCGCGAAACATGGGGGACACATATCCTGTGTGCACACAAAAGAGTCATAAGCCACATATGTCCCACCCTCGCCGCCCATGGACCAGGAGCCGCTTCCGCCATGATCACGGTCAGCGTCGTCGTCACCGCCCGTAATGCCCAGGCCCACCTTCGGGAATGCCTGGACAGCGCACTCGGACTGCCCGCCGGGGACGGCCCGGCGCTGGAGATCCTCGGCATCGACAACGCCTCGACGGACGGGACCGGGGCCATCCTCGACGAGTACGCCGACCGCTGCCCGATCAAGGTGCTCCATCTGCCGCGACGCCTGCCGACGGGCGCTGCCCGGGACGCCGGAGCGGCGCTCGCCCACGGCTCCTACCTGCTCTTCCTCAGCGGTCAGGACGCACTGGTCCCGGGGGCCCTGCGATCCCTGACGGATCGGCTCGAGGAGGCCGCGGAACCCGATGTCCTGGTCTTCGACCACGTTGTCCCACGCTGGTGGAACCCGGCGATCCCCAGCCGTGACACCGGGCTGCTGGGCTCACCCAGCCCCGTGGCGTTCTCTCTCGCCGACCGCCCGAGGCTGCTGCGCACGACGGCGACGCTCAGCAACCGCCTGCTGCGCACCGCCTTCTACCTCGAGCACCGAGACCTGTTCACCCAGGACGCCCTCGAGGAGATCCTGCCCGCGCTGGGCAGTCTGCTGGCCGCCGACCGGCTCGCCGTGCTCGACAGCGTCTGCGTACGCCGCCGGGCGGGGACGCGGCCCGCACCGGAAGCCCTGGCCGAGTACCCCAACCTCTTCACCCAGTACGACGCCCTGATGGACCTGCTCGACTCCCGGCCCGACGCCGACCAGTTCCGGCCCGCCGTCTTCAGCCACATGGTCAACCGCTATCTGCGGGCACTGGCCTCCTCCGAGATGCCGGAACGCGCCCGGGCGGACTTCTTCCACCGGGCCTCCGAGCGCTTCACCCGCTTCCTGCCGAGCACGTACCGGCGCCCCGCCGGCCTGAGCGGCATCCGCCACTCGTTGCTGGAACACGACCGCTACACCGGCTACCGCGCCCTGCGGACGGCCAACCGCAGACGGCGGGCGGTGCGCGACCTCGTGACCGGGGCCAGGCACCTGACCGGCGAGATGGCGCGGGAGGGCTACTACCGCGAGCAGTTGCTGTTCCCCCTCGCCGACGACCTCGCCGTCTTCTCCGCCTACTGGGACCGCGCGGTGACCTGCAACCCGGCCGCGATCTCCGCCAAGCTCACCGAACTCGCCCCGCACATCCGGCAGGTGTGGGTGTTGCGGCGCACGGACGCCGCGCTCGTGCCGACCGGCGCCGACCACGTCGTCCCCGGGACCCGCCGGTACTTCCAGGTGCTCGCCCGCGCCAAGTACCTGGTCAGCAATGTCAACTTCCCCGACTTCGTGGTCAAGCGGCCGGGCCAGGTGCATGTGATGACCCATCACGGAACCCCGCTCAAGCGGATGGGCACCGACCAGCTCGCCTTCCCGGCCATCTCAGGCGGCGAGGACTACGACGCCCTGCTGGAACGCTGCGGGCGCTGGGACTTCAGCGTCAGCGCCAACGGCCATTCCACCGAGACCTGGGAGCACGCCTACCCGGTCCCGGTCCCGTTCACCTCGCTCGACTACGGCTATCCGCGCAACGACGTGTACTGCACGGCCACCGCCGAGGACGTACGGCGGATCCGCGAACGGCTGGGAATCCGCCCCGGACGCACCGCCCTGCTGTACGCGCCCACGCACCGCGACTACGAGGCGGGCTGGACGCCGCGCCTCGACTTCGAACGCCTCGCCGGGCGGCTCGGCGACGACTTCGTGCTGCTCGTACGGGGCCACTACTACTACAGCGGTGGACCGTCTCAGCTCGAGAGGCTGCACCGCCGGGGCGTGGTCGTCGATGTCTCCGGCTACGCCTCGGTCGAGGAACTGGCTCTGGCCTCCGACGCACTGATCACCGACTACTCCTCCCTGATGTTCGACTACGCCAATCTGGACCGGCCCCTCGTGGTCTACGCCGACGACTGGGAGACCTACGCGGTCACCCGCGGGGTGTACTTCGACCTCATGGAGCACCCGCCGGGCCCCGTCGCCCGCACCGAGGACGATGTCGCGGAAGTCTTCGTCTCCGGACGGTGGCGCGGCCCGGAGTCGAACGAGCGACGCGCCGCGTTCAGGCGCCGCTTCTGCCAGTTCGACGACGGCCACGCGGCCGAGCGGGTCGTGCGCCATGTCTTCCTCGGCATTCCCGGCACACCGCCGGTCGTACCGATCGAGCACCGCACCCCCGCCCCGGCACCCGCGGCCGACCGGACGCCACCGGACCAGACGCCACCGGCCGTCCCCCTGGCGTCGCTCGGTTGACGCACGCCGAACGCGGGACCGGTCGCACGCCGAGCGCAGGAGAACCCATGGCACTGACAGCCCCCGACGTCACCCTCGTGGTGATCGTGTACAACGACGCCGAACGGCTCCCCCGCGCCGTGGAGTCGCTGCGCCGGCAGACCGTGCGCAATGTCGAGATCATCATCAGCGACGACCACTCGACGGACAGCACTCCGACGGTCGCGTGCGAACTGGCCCGCCGGGACCACCGCATCACATATATCCGGCTGCCCCGCAACAGCGGCGGCTGCAGCGCCCCGCGCAACGCGGCGGTCGAACGTGCCCACGCCCCCTTCCTGATGTTCCTGGACAGCGACGACGAACTGCCGCCGGACGCCTGCCGGGTGCTGCTGGAAGCACTGCGTGCCGACGACCGGCTGGACTTCGCCATGGGAGCCGTCGAGCGAGTGAGGACCGACAGCGGGACCGTCAGCCACTGGCACCCCCACCTGTTCACCGAGAGGCGCACGGTCCACGGCATCGAGGAGCATCCCCGGCTGCTGTTCGACCACCTGTCCACGAACAAGATGTACCGCAAGGAGTTCCTGGACCGTCACCACCTGCGTTTCCCGCTCGGCATCCACTACGAGGACCAGTTGTTCTCCACGCAGGCGTACTGCCTGGCCGACTCGTTCACGATCGTCCCCGACCCGGTGTACCGCTGGTACCTCTCCCCCTACGAGGCCGCCGAGGCGCTGTCCATCTCCAACCAGCGGCACCGCATCGAGAATGTGCGCGACCGCGTCCATGTCGCCCGCCTCGTCGACGAGTTCCTGGCCCGCAGCGGACACGTGGGCATCAAGCCCGACAAGGACTACAAGTTCCTCAAGCACGACTTCAGGATGTACACCGGGGACCTGCCGCACCGCGGCCCGGACTGGATCCGGTTGTTCGCCGACGCGACCTGCCCCTACTTGGACACCCTCCCCCCCGAGGCATTCGAACGGCTCCCTCGCGACCAGCGGGTGTGCATCCAGCTGCTGCGCAGCGGACGGTACGAGGAGGCACGGCTCGCGGCGAGAGGGCTCGGGCGTCCCGTCGGCCCCCGCGAGGTGGTCAAGGACGGTTCGGGCAAGGTCTACTGGGGCTCCGAGCTGCCGGACGGCCCCAGCGCCGCCCGGGAGTTGGACGTGACCGACATGGCGCTGGGCGCCCACGCGTTCCACCATGCGCTGCTGCGGCACGAGATCACATCGATCGAGCCGCTCCCCGAGGCGAAGGTACGGCTGAGCATCCGCACGTTCGACCCGGTGCTCCACCTGCCCATGGGCCCCGTGGCCGCGACCGTGCATCTGGCGGCCGCCCTCGGGCGGTTGAGCACATCCTTCAGACTCGAACTGATCCGGCCGGGGCTGTACGAGGGCGCCGTCACCCTCGACCTGTCAGCGGTGCCGCTGCCCCTGCACGGCTTCAGCGGGGCGCGCCACCCCGTGCTGTCCATCGGGCGGCACCGGCGCTACCACACGGGGCCGCTGCTGGCTCCGCTCTCCTTTCCCGCCTTCCACCGGCTGGTCACGCAGGGCAGGCCCGCGAGCGAACACCTCGTCACCGTCGAACCGGAGGGCCGGGGCAGCGGCCGGCTCCAGGTGGTCTGGCAGCGCAGTGGCCTGCTGGCGACGGCCGAGCCGTATCTGCCGGCCCTGCGCCGGACCGTGGGCCCGCGGCTGAAGCGGACCCGGGCGCTGATGCGCAGCCTGGTGCGCTGACGGCCGCGAAGCCCCAACGGCGCTGAACACGCTGAGCACGCTGGGAGCGGTGGGAGCGGTGGGAGCGCTGACGGCGTCTACCGCGCCGCGCGGCCCTCCCGGGGCGTGCCGCCCAGGAACCTCAGCAGCTGCTCGTGCCGGGGACCTCGCTCCACAAGCCGCACCGCCGGGTCGTCGGGCGCGAGGCCGCCGTCGCCGGGGCGGCTCACGATCCACCGCACGTGGTACTTCGCCAGGATGGCCGCACGCTCCCGGCGCGGTGTCCCGTCGGCGAAGTAGCGTTCCACGTCGTGGTGGCGCTGCCGCTCGTCGGGCAGGAAGAAGTCGGGGTAGGCGGGGGCGACGGTGTAGGGGCCGTACGCGGGGATCATCCGCTGGGCGAAGTAGTCCTTGGTCATGACCGTGTCGCCGTCGGCCACCCGCCCGTCCAGCCAGCCGTACCCCCGCCAGGCCTTCTGGGCGGGGACGCCCCGGAGCACCGGCGGGACGGCGTCCTCGCGGAGGACATAGCCCAAGGTGCCCGCCTGGACCCAGGCTCCCACCAGCAGCGCCGCAGCGGTCAGCGGGGTGAGTACCCGGCGGACCGCTCGGCCGCTCGCACCCGCGACCTCGACGGCCAGCGCGATCTGGGCGGGGATGAGCATCGCGGGCTGGACCCGGCCCCAGGACCAGTGGGCGGTCAGTCCGCCCGCCGTGTACACCAGCGCGCCAAGGGCGAAGAACAGCACCAGCGGATCGCGGCGGTCCCTGCGAAACCGCACCGTCAGTGCCGCCACGCCCAGCAGCACCAGTCCGAAGTGGGCAAGAAGGTGCTGGTAGAGCGGCCGGTGGATCTCCTCGAGACCGCCGACCGTGAGCAGGGAGAAGAAGGAGTAGTACGGCCAGGCCCCCAGGACCACCAGGGCCAGGACGGCCCCGGCGGCAAGCCGCGGCCACACCCGCCGGCTCGGCCGCGGCCGGGCACCCAGGACGACGCCCAGCACCCCGAGCACCGCGACGACCCCGGTGAACTGATGACTCGAGGCGATGACGGCGAGCATCAGACCCGGTCCGAGATACCCGGGCAGCCGCCATCCGTCGCGCAGCGCTCGGCGCACCAGGGCCCACAGATGGAAGGAGAGGCCCAGGGCGAAGGTGCTCGGATAGGCGAGGCACAGGGACAGCGAGGTCAGGCCGGGGTACCCGCTCCAGGTGAACAGTCGGACGCCGCAGAGCAGGGTCGGACAGAGCACGGCCAGCGGGAGCGCCCAGCGCCGCCTGGTGAAGGTGCGCACATACAGGCGCAGACCGCTCACCAGGAGGACCAGGTCGATCAGGGCGGCGATGCGCAGTGTTTGGAAGGTCGTCGCCCCGGTGGCACGGGCGAGCAGTGCCAGCGCCACGGTCCATGGAGAGTAGTAGGGGCTCGGGGTGTCGGCGTCGACCAGCGGATTGCCCGGATGCGCGGGGTGGGCGATGAGCCGTTCGAGCACCGCCGCGTGCATGCCCAGGTCTCCGGCCCACGGCAGGCGGACGACCATCAGCGAGAGCAGCACGACGACGAGGAGCGCTGCCACCAGGACCGCCCGGTACGCGGTATCGCGGCACAGTCGGGAGAGCCGGGCTGTCGCGCGAGTGCGGCCGATCGCGTCGCCCGAAGCCGCACCGGGGGCGGACGGCTCACTGCCCTCGGCCCCGCCCGGGCCGGACCGCGCCCGGGTCTTCACGGCGCGGCCCCGTACGGGCGTGTGTGGTCGAGATCCACAGATGCATCGTAAGGGGACATTCCGTCACGGACCCGTCGGACCCGTCGGACCCGTCGAACCCGTCGGACCTGGTGGACCCGCCGGCCCCGGTGGACCTCGTGGACCTCGTGGACCTGACGTGCTCGTCGCCCTCGCACCTCGGCGGAGCGGCCCGGCCGGGACTCGCCGTGAAACACGCAGGGCCCGGCACGAGTGTGCCGGGCCCTGCGTCGTGGTAGCGGGGACAGGATTTGAACCTGCGACCTCTGGGTTATGAGCCCAGCGAGCTACCGAGCTGCTCCACCCCGCGTCGGTGCTGTGAACTCTACGGCACCGGCCGCCCATGAGGCGAATTCATTTCCCGTGGCGCTCGCGCGGGGTCACCCCGACCCGGCGATGGCCACCCCCGCGCGGGGCACTCCCCCGCCTTCGCCGCCTCACCAGTCCCGCCCGCGCTCCCGCTCCCCCACACCTTGCCCGGCGTCCGCGCTCCCCCGCCTTCGCCGCCCACCGCCTTGCCCAGCCCCCGCCCGCACCCATATTGTTTGGACTCAAATGAAATGAGGGTGGGACATGGAGGCCCTGATGGTGGATGTCACCCGCGATGACTGGCTGCGTTGTGCCGCATTGCTGGACCTGCCCGATCAGCACCACATCGACGGCGTGGACGAGCCCGGAGGCGGAGCCGCCTTCGCGGTTGTCTCACCCCGTGACGGACAGGTGCTGACCGACGTGGCCGATGCCGGGACCGCCGAGGTGGATCTCGCCGTGGCCGCCGCCCGGCGCGCCTTCGACTCCGGACCGTGGCCACGCCTGGCACCCGCGGACCGGGGACGGGTGCTGCTGAGGATCGCCGAGCTGCTGGAGGAGCGGCGGGACGCGCTCGCCCTCACCGTCAGCCTGGAGATGGGAAAGCCCATCACCGACGCCTACGACATCGAGCTGCGCGCCGCGATCACCACGTTCCGCTGGTACGGGCAACTGGCCGACAAGCTCACCGACGAGTCCCCGCATGTCCGCCCCGACGCGCTCGCCCTGGTCACCCGTGAGCCCGCCGGCGTGGTCGGCGCCGTCGTCCCGTGGAACTTCCCGCTGACCCTCGCCTCCTGGAAGGTGGCCCCGGCCCTGGCCGCCGGCTGCACGGTCGTGCTGAAGCCGTCCGAGTGCTCACCGCTGTCCGGGCTCTCGCTCGCACGGCTGGCGACCGAGGCCGGGCTGCCGCCGGGCGTGCTGAACGTCGTCTCCGGCGACGGGCCCACCGCCGGGCGGGCGATCGGCCTGCACCCCGATGTCGATGTGCTCGCCTTCACCGGGTCCACCGCCGTCGGGCGCCACTTCCTGCACTACGCGGCGGACTCCAATCTCAAGCGCGTCTGGCTGGAGCTCGGCGGCAAGTCGCCGAACATCGTCCTCCCCGACGCCCCCGACCTCGACCGCGCCGCGGCCACCGCCGCCTGGGGGATCTTCTTCAACCAGGGCGAGATGTGCACCGCCCCTTCCCGTCTGCTGGTGCATTCCTCGATAGCCGAGCGCGTCACCGAAGCCGTCGTGGAACGAGCCCGCGCCCTGCGGGTCGGCGACCCGCTCGACCCGGCCACCGAGATGGGCGCTCTCGTCGGCGAGCGCCATCTCGCGAAGGTGCTCGGCCACATCGGCACCGGCGTCGACGAGGGCTCCCGCCTGCGCACCGGTGGCGCCCGCGCCGCCACCGACCTGGGCGGCAGCTACCTGGAGCCGACCGTCTTCGACCGGGTGGCCCCCGGCTCGCGCCTCGCCCGCGAGGAGATCTTCGGGCCGGTGCTGTCCGTGCTCACCTTCGACGACCTCGACGAAGCGGTCGCGCTGGCCAACGCCACCGAGTACGGCCTGGCGGCCGGGCTGTGGACCTCCGACCTGAGCACCGCCCACCGTGTCTCCCGCGCCCTGAAGGCCGGGACGGTCTGGGTCAACTGCTACGAGGAGGGGGACCTGACCGTCCCCTTCGGCGGTATGAAGCAGTCCGGCAACGGCCGTGACAAGTCGGCGCACGCGTTGCAGAAGTACACCGAGCTCAAGACCACCTGGATCCAGCTGTGACGGCGTCCAGGCCCCTGATCGCGATCCCGGCCCGCTTCGCCGCCTCGACCTCCGCGCTGCGCTTCGCCGCCGAGGTCAATGCCCGGGCCCTGGTCGAGGCGGTCTGGCGGGCGGGCGGCGAGCCGGCGACCATCCACCCGCACGCCCCCGGGGGCACCGCCGACCCCGCCGAGGTGGCCGCCCGACTCGCCCGGTTCGACGGCGTCCTGCTGCCCGGTGGCGGCGACCTCGCCCCGCGCCGCTACGGGGACACCGAGGCACACGAGAGCGTCTACGACGTCGACGACGAGCAGGACGGCTTCGACCTGGAGGCCGCACGCAGCGCTCTCGCCACGGGGCTGCCGCTGCTCGCGATCTGCCGGGGACTCCAGGTCGTCAATGTCGCGCTCGGCGGCACACTGCAGCAGGACATGGGCGGCCCGGAGCACGAGCACCGCCACCTCCTCCACCCCGTGGCGATTCGCCGGGGCTCGCTCCTCGAGCGGGCGGCCGGCGTCGGCAAGGCCGAGGCGTCCTGCTACCACCACCAGCGACTGGGGCGTACCGGGGACGGCCTGACCGTCACCGCGCGGGCCGCCGACGGCACCGTTGAAGCGCTCGAGCTGTCGGGGGCTCCCGGCTGGTTCACCGCCGTCCAGTGGCATCCCGAGGACACCGCCCATCGGGACCCGGCCCAGCAGGGGCTCTTCAACGCCCTCGTCACGGCTGCCCGCGACCACCGCCGCTGAAGGAGCGACGCGTACGGATACGGGCACGGCCGGGGGCCGATCGCTCGCACCCGCGCGGCCGGGACCCGCCGGGGCCCCGGCCGCGCTCTTGTGCGCCCGGTCAGTCCTGCGACAGCGCCCGCCGCGCGTGCGGAAGCCGGGTCAGCGCCGCGCACAGCGCAAGGACGCCCGGCACGGTGAGCGCCAGCCAGGTGGCGGTGATGCGGTCGCCGCCGATGAGGGTGGTGAAGTTGGCGAGGATGACCCAGATGGCACCCGCGATCCCCAGCGCGCCCAGGACGGGGGCGACCAGTGTGTTCCACACCCGGTTGTCGTACCGCTCGCGGCGGAAGAAGACGACCACGGAGACCGAGGTCAGGAAGTACAGCGTCATGATCGCCAGCACCGCGACCCCGCTGGCCCAGGAGAACAGGCTCAGCACCGGGTCCTTGCCGGCCAGCGCGAACGGGACGACCAGGACCACGGACACACCCGTCTGCACGACTCCGGCCGTGCGGGGCGCCTGGCGGCTGTTGAGGGAGCTGAGCGACCTCGGCAGCAGGCCCTCGCGCCCCAGGGCGAACAGATAGCGGTTGGCGGAGTTGTGGAAGGCGAGGATGCCCGCGAAGAGCGAGGTGGCCAGCAGGAAGGGCAGCACGTCGCCGGTCCAGGCGCCGAGCCGGTCACCGATCGGGGCGAAGACGAACGAGGTGGTGTCACCGTTCGCCAACGCCGTCCCCGCCGCCGCGGTGGCCTTGGAGGCGCCGTACGAGGAGACCAGCATCCAGGAGATGAAGGCGAAGAAGGCGGTGATCAGGCCGACCGAGAGGTAGGTGGCGCGCGGGACGGTCCGGCTCGGCTCGCGTGCCTCCTCGCCGTAGATCGCGGTGGCCTCGAAGCCGAACATCGAGGCGATCGCGAACATCAGCGCCACACCGGGGGCGCCGTCCAGGGCCGACGCCGGCGAGAAGCTGTGCGCGAATCCGAGCCCTTCGGGGCCGCCGCCCTTGACGAGGCTGACGATTCCGAAGACGAGGAGGATGCCGGTCTCGGCGATCACGAAGACCGCCAGGACCTTGGCCCCCATCTCGATCCCGGCGGCGCCGAGGACCTGCACGACCGCCATGGTGCCGAGGGCGATCGCCCACCAGGGCACATCGAGGCCCAGATGGGTGACGGCGAGCCCGTTGACGATCGCGCCGTAGAGCCCGTACATGGCGGCCTGGATGGTGCTGTAGGCGAAGAGGGCGACCCCGGCGCTGCTGGAGCCGGTCGTCCGGCCGAGCCCCTTGCCGATGTACCGGTAGAAGGCGCCCGCGTCCACGACATAGCGGCTCATGGCGACAAAGCCGACGGAGAACACCAGGACGATCGCGCCCGCCGCCAGGTAGGCGGCCGGGACACCGGTGCCGTTGCCGATCGCGACGGCGATGGGGACCGCTCCGGCGATACCGGTCAGCGGTGCCTGCGCGGACAGTACGAAGAAAAGGATGCCCAGGACGCCGAGTGCGTCGCGTTTGAGGGAGCCGGCGGCCGCGGGGGCGTCACCCTTGGCTCCGTGCCGGTCGGCGGTCGTCGAAGTGTCCATACCGTTCACCTGCTGTTCAGGGGAGGAAGGATAGCGCGGGGGTTCGCGGGGGATTCGCGGAGAGGCTCCGGGAGTTTGTCGTTTACATCCAAACGAGTTGCCTCATGGTGGGCCGGAACGGTCCGTACGGCAAGGGGGTGCGGCAAGGAATCCGGCGGATTGTTTGATTCCTTACGACCGCGTGACCCGACCGCGATCCGCACTGTGCGGTCCGCTCAGGGGCTGGGGCTGGGGCTCGCTCAGGGGCTGGGGCCCTGTCCGCTCAGGGGCTGCGGCTGCGGCTCGCTCAGGGGCTGGGGCCCTGTCCGCTCAGGGGCTGCGGCTGCGGCTCGCTCAGGGGCTGCGGTCCGCTGGGGGAGCGTCCGCGTCGAGCAGCCGCAGCAGCGACCGCAACTCCTCGAGGGCAGCGTTCGTCGACTCCCGCTCCCCCAGGGTCAGCTGGTGCAGGACCAGGCCGTCCAGGGCCGAGAAGACCAGTTGCACAAGGGCCGGTGTCGCCCCGGCCGGCAGCATCCGTGACAGCTCCCGCTCGGTGGCGCCGAAGTACTCCTCGTACAGCCGGCGCACCTGCGGCAGCAGATCCGGCCGGCGCCGCGACTCGAGCAGGAGCTCGTACTGGAAGAGCTGGGTGTCCGGGTCCGCCTCGACCATCTCGGACAGCCCGGTGGAGAAGTCGTCGACCATGCCGGTCCCCGGTTCGAGCGCGGCGCTGCTCAGGCTGATCCGCACGGCGTGGGCCAGGGCCTCCTCGATCAGCGCGTCGCGGGAGCCGAAGTGGTGCACGACCAGGCCGTGGGTGACCCCGGCCTCCTGCGCGACGGCGCGGTACGTCAGATGACGCAGACCCCGCCGGGCCACCACGCGCACGGCCGCGGTCAGCAGCGCCTCGCGCCCCTCGCCGTATCCCACGCGCTTGCGGGGACGCGACCGGGGCCCGGGGTCCGCGGCGGATTCGGCCATGGCGCGACCCTACCCGCCGTCCCGCGCTCACCGGAGCCCTCTCAGCCGCGCCTCGGCGGGCGGATGCCGCGGAACTCCCAGTCGCCGCCCAGCGCCGTGGACAGCACCTCCTCCGACTCCGTCGGCTGCGCGCCCACGTCGTCGCGGACGGGTGTGGGGCCGGTGACGATGTGGTTGGTGAGCCTGCCCAGCCCCTCCACCTCGACCTCGACCACGTCACCGGGCCGTACCGGCCGTGAGTTGGCCGGGGTGCCGGACAGCAGCACATCGCCCGGGTACAGGGTGATGGTGCGGGCGATGTCGGCGACGAGGTAGTGCATGTCCCACTCCATCTCGTCGGTCGAGCCGTCCTGCACCACCTCCCCGTTGACGTACGTGCGCAGGTACTTGCCGTGGAAGTCCCAGTCGGTGACCAGGCCGGGGCCGAGCGGGCAGAGGGTGTCCGAGCCCTTGACCCGAAGCATCGAGCCCGCGTCGGTGTCACGGAAGTCGTGCAGGCCGTAGTCGTTGGCCACGGTGTAGCCCGCGATGTGGTCGCCGGCCCGCGCCGGGGAGATGTTGCGCGCGGTCCGGCCGATGACGATGGCGACCTCGCCCTCGTAGTTGAGCCACTTGCAGCCCTCGGGGCGCACGATGGCGCCCTTGTGGGAGTTGAGCGAGGAGGTCGGCTTGTGGAAGTAGGTCGGGGTCGGCGCCAGGTCGATCCCGAACTCCTCCACCCGGCTGCGATGGTTGAGGTGCACGGCGACGATCTTGGACGGGACCACGGGGGGAAGGTGCCGGGCCTCGTCGGCCTTGACGAGCCGGCCGTCCCCCGCGAGGAGCTCGTCGCCCTCGCGGACGACCTCGACGACGGCGCCGTCCAGCAGGATGCGGCGGTACTCAGGCATGGGAGAACTCCTGTTCAGTGCGTCTGTGCGGTGCTTCGGGGCGCGGTCCAGCCGCCGGCCGGGCGGTCGAACCAGATGTGCACCTGACCGGTGCCGATCGAGTTCTCGTACTCGCTGTACTGGCGGCCGGGTGCCGTGCAGGCCCCCTCGCCGAGCGCCCCCGCCATCATCAGATAGTGGAAGAAGCGGGCCTCGGGCTTGTGCTTCCAGAACTCCGGCATGGTGCGCAGGACTTCGTCGTGGCGGCCCTGTGCAAACCAGGCGATGCGCTCGTTGTCGGCCGCCCGCGCCTCGGGGGTGAAGATGTGGACGGGGTCGCTCGCCTCGTGGTCACGCAGCTCGCGCAGCGGCCAGAAGGTGTGCGACAGGGCCCCGGAGGCGATCAGCAGCACCCTGCGGCCCTCGGTGGCCGCGATGCCGTCGGCGAGCGCCCGGCCGAGGCGCAGGTGGTCCTCCATGTCGCCGCTCTGGCAGACGCCGATGGTGATCCAGCGTTTGCCGGGCAGGCCCTCGCCGAGGTACTTCCACAGATTGACGGTGGCGTAGTAGATCGGCAGGTACTCGTCATCGATCGCGGTGATCCAGGTGCCGTGCTTGTCGGCGAACCTCGCGATGTTGCGGGCGAGTTCGGGGTCGCCGGGGAAGTCGTACGGCATCCGGCACATTCCGCGCGGCAGTTCCTCGGAGGTGAACAGCCCGGCGCGGCGCTGCTGTGCGGTGACCACGAACTCGACGGTGGTGGCCCAGTGGGAGTCCAGGACGACCACGGTGTCGTAGTCGTCGCGTGCGAACACCTCCTCACGCAGCCGGTTGAGGCCGGTGACGAGGGTGATCTCCTTGCCGTTGTTGAGCCTGAGGCGTTCGGCCTCGGGGAGGACGATGGTGGGCACGTGCGCGAGCAGGCCCGCGCCGACGATCTCACCCATGGTCGCGCCATCCCTTCGGGGCCGTCACGGCGTTCTTCACGTCGCAGTAGAAGTCGAAGCTCCAGGTGCCGCCCTCGCGGCCGATGCCGGAGTGGCGGGAGCCTCCGAAGGGCGCCCGAAGGTCCCTGACGAAGAAGCAGTTGACCCACACCGTCCCCGCCACGAGCCGCGCGCGCACACGCTCGGCACGCTCGGAGTCGCCGGTGGCCAGGGTCGCGGCGAGACCGAAGCGCGTGCCGTTGGCGAGGGCGACCGCCTCGTCCTCGGTGTCGAAGGTCTGCAGGGTCAGGACGGGGCCGAAGACCTCCTCCTGGACGATCTCCCAGTCCTGCTCGACCCCGGTGAGGAGAGTGGGGCGGTAGTAGAGCCCGCCGAGTTCGGTGTCGGGTCCGCCGCCGACGACCGCCTGGGCCCCGGCGCCGAGGGCACGCTCGACGAAGCCGTGGATCTTCTCCAGCTGGCGGGGGTGGATGTTCGGGCCGATGTCGGTGCCGTCGGCGCGGGGGTCGCCCTGGGTGAGGGCGGCCGCCCTGCGGGTGAAGCGGCGGGTGAACTCCTCGGCGACCGAGGCCTCGACCAGGATCCTGGTCGCCGCGAGGCAGACCTGTCCGGCGTTGTCGTACTGCTCGACCGCCAGATCGACCGCGAGGTCGAGGTCGGCGTCCGCGAAGACCAGAAGGGGTGATTTGCCGCCGAGTTCCAGGCTGACCGGGGTGAGGTTCGCGGCGGCCGCCGCGGCGATGTGCCGCGCGGTCGGCACGGACCCGGTGAAGCTGATCCGCCGGACGTCCGGGTGCGAGACGAGGGCGTTGCCCGCCTCGGCCCCGTACCCCTGGACGACATTGAGCACTCCGGCCGGCAGTCCCGCCTCGGCGGCGATGTCGGCGAGCAATGACGCGGTCAGCGGGGACCACTCGGCGGGCTTGAGGACGACGGTGTTGCCTGCCGCCAGCGCCGGGGCGACCTTCCAGGTGGCCAGCATCAGCGGCGCGTTCCAGGGGGTGATCAGCACACAGGGGCCTGCCGGGTCCCACGAGACGTGGTTGGTGTGGCCGCGGGTGTCGAAGTCCTCGTGCTCGAGCTTCAGCAGCCAGTCGGCGAAGAAGCGGAAGTTGTGCGCCACGCGCGGCATCACGCCCCGCCGGTGCGAGCGCAGGAGCGCGCCGTTGTCATGGGTCTCGACGATCGCCAGGTCCTCGACGCGCTTCTCGACACCGTCGGCGATGGCGTGCAGGATCCGGGCCCGCTCGGTACGCGGTGTCGCCGCCCACGCGGGGAAGGCCTCCCGCGCCGCCGCCACGGCCGCATCGGCCTCGTCGGTGCCGCCGCGTGCGACCTCCGCCAGCGTCCGTCCGTCGATCGGCGACACATCGGTGAACGTCTGTGCGGACGGCACGCGTTCGCCGCCGATCCAGTGCCGGGTGTCGACCGCGACCCCGGCGACCACGGCCGCCGTCGGGGCGGTGGGGGGCTGTTCTGGCATGTCAGGGTCTCCAAGGGTGTGCCGGTCGGGTGGGGTGAGCTCGGCGGGCGCCGGGGAGAGCCGCGGCCGATGCCCTGCTGGGCCGTCGGAACGGCGCGGGCGAGGCGTCATCCGTCCGCCCCGTCCACGGACCCGGCCCCCTCGACCGCCCCCTCGACCGCCCGGTCGACCGCCGAGGTGCCCGACGCCAGGAGCGTGCCGCCGTCCCAGGTCACCCCCACCTGGCGGTAGTACGCGCCGATGGGCTCGTGGATCTCCAGGCGGGCGAGCTCCTCGGTGGGGGCCTCGAAGAGTTCGAGGTCGGCGTCCGCGGCCCACGGCGGGCCGCCCTCGAACGAGGCGGCTCCCGACTCGATGAGCTCGTCGAGTGCCAGGCCCTTGCCCTTCTCGATGGAGGGAAGCCAGCGGTGGTGGGCCATGGGGTGCCCGTTGACGAAGCCATTGCTCTCGGAGGGCTCGCGCAGCGTGACCACCGCCTGGGCCAGCCTCCGGTCGGCGGCGGCCAGGCTCACGCCGAAGCGGGCCCCGGCCTCGATGCGCGGCGCCGGGCCGTAGGGGTGAGGGCGGGTCATATGGATGGAGCCGAGCTTCTTCGGGTAGCCCTGGTGCAGGCCGCGGGCGATGGCGAAGTCCTTGTCGACCCAGATGTAGACGCACCGCGAGTACGTCCGCCCCCGGTACGAGCAGCGCACGACGGCGAAGGCCTCCTTGTACTGGGAGCGCACCGGGTCGAGGAGTTCGCCGCCCGTGTCGGAGCAGGACTGCCAGTCGGCCCAGATGAGCGCCACCGCGCCCGGGTCCTCCTCGGCGAGCCCGAGCGGCTCGGGCAGGAGTTCGCGCACCCGCGCCGGGTCGGTGCGGTACTCGACGGTCACGAGGTCGCCGGAGTAGTGCCACGGGGGCGAGGGGATGAGCGACGCGTCACCCGTCGCCGTCTTGGGGTGGAAGTAGCCGCGGACGCTGGTCACGTTTCTTCTCCTGGTTGCGCGGTGAGGGCCGGCTGCCGGAGCAGTTCGGCGCGGTGGCGGGCGGCGGCTGCCGCGGCGGACGGGCCCCCGAGGGCGACGACGCCGACGAGCCGGCCGCCGCTGTGGTAGCCGACCAGGACGTCACCGGCGGGGTCGCCGTCCAGGACCCTGGCGTCGGCGGTGCCGAGGACCGGTGCGCCGAACGACTGGACGCGGTACTCGTACTGGTCGCTCCAGAAGGAGGGCAGCGGGGCGAACGGCGCGGGGACCGGGGCCGCCCCGGTGAGTGCGGCGACGAGGGTCCTCGCCGCGTGCCTGGCGGTGTCACCGGGGATCGACCAGTGCTCGACGCGGCGCGGCACATCGTCGTAGCGGGCGTTCGGAAAGCGGGCGACATCGCCGACCGCGACAACGTACGGCAGCCCGCCGACCCGCAGAGCGCTGTCGCAGAGCACTCCGTCGGACAGGTCGAGGCCATTGCCCTCGAGCCACTCGGTGTTGGAGACCGTACCGACCGCCTCCACCACCACATCGGCGGGCAGTACGGCGCCGCCGGTGAGCACGACGCCCGTGACCCGGTCCTCGCCCGAGTACGCGGCCACGCCCTGCCCCAGGGCGAACCGCACACCCCGTGCCTCGTGCCGCTCGCGCAGCGCGCGAGCGAGAAGCTCTCCGAGCGGGCGCAGCATGGGCAGCGGCTCGGGGTCGACGACGGTGACCTCGGTGACACCGAGGCCGATGGCGGTGGCGGCCACCTCGCAGCCGATGAAGCCCGCGCCGACGACCACCACCCGTACGCCCGGCCGGGTCAGGGCCGCGCTCAGCTCCTCGGCGTCGGAGAGGGTGCGCACGGTGTACCGCCCGACGACGGGGCCCTCGCAGCGCAGCCGTCGCGGACGCGTCCCGGTGGCGACGACCAGGCCGTCGAAGGGCAGCCGCTCGCCGCCCTCGAGCTCGACGAGGCGGCCGGCCGGGCGGGCGCGGGTCACGGCGGTGCCAAGGCGCCACTCCACGTCGGCCGCCGCGGCCCTGGGCCGGAAGGCCAGCGACTCGAACGAGGTCTTCCCGGCCAGTGCCTCCTTCGACAGGGGCGGCCGGTTGTACGGCATATGGGGCTCGTCGCCGACGACGGTGATCCGCCCCTTCCAGCCCGCGGCCCGCAGATGCTCGGCGGCCCGCAGGCCGCCGAGCGAGGCGCCGGCGATCACGATGCGTCCGGGCATGCCTCAGTCCTCGATCGCTATCGCCTGCAGCGGGCAGACGTCCGCGGCGTCCTCGACCTGCTCGCGCAGCGAGTCGTCCGGCTCACCGACGAACACCAGGTGTGCGCCCTCGTCGAGCTGGAAGACCTCGGGGGCGGCGAAGACGCACTGTCCGTGGTCCTGGCACTTGTTCATGTCGACGACGACCTTCATGGCGGTCCTCCCGAGGCTGCGCCCCACTAGTCGTTTGATTCCAAACAACATAGGCAGGAGGCCGGGCGTGGTCAATAGCTATCCACATGGATAAAAATTGAGGGCAACCCCTTGCGGAGGGCTGGGCGCGTCCCTACTGTTTGGGATCAAATGAATTCGGGGCGCCCAGCCCCGAGGCCGCCACCCGTTCCCGCCCGCCTGAGGAGACCCGGTGAGCGCTCAAGAACAGCCTCAGCTCCAGCAGCACATCGACCGTCTCACCGCCCAGGGCATCGACGTCGTGCGGGTCGGCTACCCCGATCTCATCGGCAGCGACCGAGGCCGTGACATCCTGCTCGGCCATCTGCCGGCCGCGTGCCGGCACGGCCTGGCGTTCTGCCGGGCCATCTACCACACCACCCCGGCCGGCGGCGTCGTGCCCATCACCGGCGGGCTCGACGCCGGACTGCCCGACATCGCCGTACGCCCCGACCTCGACACCCTGACCCCCATCCCCTGGGAGCCCGGAGTCGCCTGGTGCCTCGGCGACACGACCGACCCCGTCACCGGAGCCCCCTGCCCCGAGTCACCGCGCGACATGCTCCGCTCCGTGCTCGCCCGCTATGCCGAGCACGACCTACGACCGGTCGTCGGACCGGAGTTGGAGTACTTCCTGTGCGAGCAGGCCCCGGGCACCGCCACCGGATGGCGCCGCTCCAGCGAGGTCAGCGGCGCCGTCTACACCACCGGCCTGCGCGCCGACCCCGGCAACCACCTGCTGCGCACCATGCGGCAGCTGCACGACCTCGGCGTCGGCGTGGTCTCGGGCAACCACGAGTTCGACGGCGGCCAGTTCGAGATCAACCTGACCCACTCCGAGGCCCTGAACGCGGCGGACCGCGCCTTCCTCTTCAAGGCCGCCGTCAAGGAACTGGCCCGCAAGGAGGGCAAGCTCGCCACCTTCATGGCCAAGCCCTTCAACGACGCGGGCGGTTCCGGCTTCCACGTCCACTTCTCCTGCGAGAACGTCCGGGGGGAGAACACCTTCGGCGACCCGGCCGCCCCCTTCGGCCTCTCGGACACCGCCCGGCACGCCGTCGCCGGCATGCTCGCGCACGCACCGGCGCTCGCGGCCCTGCTCAACCCCACTGTCAACTCCTACAAGCGCTTCGGACCGGGCACCCTCGCCCCCTGGCTCGTCGACTGGGGCCTGGACAACCGCAGCGCCATGGTCCGCGTGCCTCCCGAGCGCGGCTCCGGCGCCCGGATGGAGCTTCGGCTCGGCGACGCAGGCGCCAACCCCTACCTGGCCGTCGCCGCCATCGCCGCCGCGGCGCTGCTCGGCATCCAGGAGGCAAAGGAGCCACCCCCGCCGCTGGAGGGCTACGGCTACGACCCGGAGAGATCGCCCGTCCTGCCCATGAGCCTGACCGCCGCGCTCGACGCGCTGGAGGCGGACGAGGCCCTGACCGACGTCCTCGGCAAGGAGTTCACCGCCTCCTTCCTGACCTACAAGCGCGACGAGGCCGAACGCTTCGAGCGCCATGTCACCGACTGGGAGTTCGCCGAGTACTCCTACCACCTCTGACCGCCGCCGGCGCCACCAGGAGCACCCGTGACGAACACCCTGCCCGACGATTACGCCATGCCGCTGGAGGAGGTGGACCTCGCCGACAACGACAACTTCCTCGACGGCGTCACACCCTGGCGGATGTTCCACACCCTCCGCCACGAGGACCCGGTCCACTGGCAGCCCGAACCCTCCCCCAACCAGGGCTTCTGGGCCGTCACCCGGCACGAGGACATCGTCCGGGTCGACCGCGACCCGCAGACCTTCACCTCCTCCAGATTCGTCAACCTCGAGGAGCTGGACGACAGCCAGATCGCGATCCGCGCCTCCATGCTGGAGCGCGACGGCCTGCGCCACCGGGCGCTGCGCCAGATGCTGCAGAAGCAGTTCACGCCCCGCGCCGTCGCCGAGTACGGAGCCTTCCTGCGCGGCCTGACCGCGAAGACGCTCGACGCCGCCCTTCCCAAGGGCCGCTTCGACTTCGTCAAGGAGGTCTCCGCGGACTTCCCCATCAATGTCCTCGCCCGGATGCTCGACGTCCCCGAGGAGGACACCCAGCAGCTCATCGACTGGGGCAACCGCATCATCGGCAACACCGACCCCGACTACGCGGATGTGCTGCTGCACAGCGAGGAGAGCGAGCGGTACCGCGATCTGCCCTTCCGCAGCCCCGCCTCCCTCGAGGTCTTCGACTACGGCCGCCGCCTCGCCGCCGAGCGCCGGGGCGGCGATGGCACCGACCTGGTGAGCAGGCTCGTCAACCAGACCCCGGCCGACGGCGTACCGCTGTCCCCCGCCGACTTCGACAACTACTTCCTCCTCCTCGTGGTCGCCGGGAACGAGACCACCCGGCACACCATCACGCACTCCATGCTGGCGCTCATCCAGCATCCCGAGCAGCTGGCGAGGTTGAGGGAGGATCCGGCACTCATACCCAAGGCCGTCGAGGAGTTCCTGCGCTGGGCCTCCCCCGTCTACCACTTCCGGCGTACGGCGACCCGCGATGTCGAACTCGGGGGCAAGCAGATCAAGGAGGGCGACAAGGTCGTCCTGTGGTTCGCCTCCGGCAACCGCGACGAGAAGGTCTTCGGCAACCCGTACGACTTCGACGTCACCCGGCGCGACAACGACCATGTCACCTTCGGCAAGGGCAGCCCGCACTTCTGCCTGGGCAACTCCCTGGCGCGCCTGGAGATCCAGATCATGTTCGAGGAACTGCTGCCCCGCGTCCGGGACATCCGCCTCACCGGGGACGTGCCGCGGGTGCGCTCCAACTTCGTCAACGGCATCAAGGAGCTGCCGGTGGAGGTCGGCCTCGCCTGACGGCGCCACTTCGAACCGGCGATCGACACACTGCCCGTGACCGGCCACCCTCGAGGATCGTTGTCCGAGCACCCGTCCGAACGCCCTCATCGAGGAGGCATCCTGTCCGCCATGCCCAACCCCCTGAGTCAGTGGCTGCGCCGCCCCAAGCCCGTCGAGCCGGCGGTGTCCGACAGCGAACGGGAGCTGTTCGGCGGCCCACTGCGCTACGACATGGGGTGGAACGACCACGAGTACGCCTCACTCGACCTCACCATGGCCTCGGCGATCCGGTCCTTACCCCAGCTGGTCTCCAGCACGGTGCGGCTGGCCTGGAACGCCGACCGGCACGCCCTGGTCACCGTGGGGGCCGCCGAGATCGGCCAGGGCGTCACCGGAGCGCTGAACCTCCTGGCCGTCAACGCCGCCCTCCAGGCGATCCTGGCGGGCGGTGGCGCGGCCGCGCGGCTGCACGCCGCACTGCCCGCCCTGATCGCGGCCTCGGTGATCGCGGTGATCGGTGCCGTCCTGGCGTCGAGGTCGACCGCCGCGGCCGGACGCCTGGAGCCCAAGGTCGAGCGGCTGGCGACCGAGCGATACCTGGAAGGGGCCGTGCGGGTCGAACTGGAGGCCGTCGAGGACGGCGACTTCCGGCGCCTGATCGACATCGCGCAGTACGGCTCGAGCTCGGCCCGCAGGATGATCGGCGCCTGCGTGGCAGCAGTCAACGGCATCCTGGCCCTGGTCGCCGCCGCCGGTGTCCTGACGGTCCTTCATCCGGTGCTCCTGCCGATGCTCGTCCTGATCGCGGCGCCGCGCGGATGGGGGGCGATGCGGGTGGCGCAGCGCCGGTACGTCTCGATGATGCAGTGGGTCGAACACGTGCGGGCCGGACGGCTGCTGGGCAGCATGCTCACCTCCCGCACCGCCGCGCCGGAGGTAAGGGTCCACGGGGCGGGTCCGTATGTGCTGCGGCACTACCGGCAGATGGCCGAGACCGCCGAGGCCGAGCAGACTCGCCTGGCGCGGCAGAAGGCCGCCACCGAGCTGCTGGCGGCGGCGATGTCCGGGGTGGCGGCGCTGGCCACCTACGCTGCACTCGGCGGGCTGATCCTGACCGGGCACATGGAGCTGGCGGTCGCCGGCACGGCCGTGCTGGCCATCCGCTCCGGTTCGGGGAGCCTCGGAGCCCTGGTGATGAACATCAACGATCTGCACGAGGAGTCGCTGTACGTCCGCGACCTCGACCGCTTCCTCGACGAGGCCCGGCACCGAGCGATCCCCGACAGCGGCCTGGACCTGCCCGCCCGTCCCTCGGTGGTGGCCCTGGAGCAGGTCACCTTCCGCTATCCCGACCGCGCCACTGCCGCCGTCGAGGACGTGTCGCTGTCCATCCCCACCGGACAGGTCGTCGCCCTGGTCGGCGAGAACGGCTCCGGCAAGTCCACCCTGGCCAAGTTGCTGGCCGGCCTGTACCTGCCGGACAAGGGCCGGATCCGGTGGGACGGTGTGGACCTCGCCCACGCCGACCGCGGCCAGGTCTTCGACCACGTCAGCCTGCTGACGCAGGACTTCGAGCACTGGCCGTTCACCGCGGCGGCCAACATCCGCGTGGGCAGGCCCTCCCGCCCGGCCGGGCCGGACGAACTCCACCGGGCCGCCGCGTACTCCGGCGCGGACGAGGTGATCGCCGACCTGCCCCACGGGATGGAGACCCTGCTGGCCCGGATGTTCCGCGGCGCGTCCGAGCTGTCGGGTGGTCAGTGGCAGAAGATCGGGCTGGCCCGAACGCGCTACCGCCATGCGACCGTGGTCATCGTCGACGAGCCCACCTCCGCCCTCGACCCGGCGGCGGAGATCGCCTGTTTCGAGAAGATCCGCGCGCTGGCCGAGCCGGGGCGCGCGGTCGTGCTCGTCACTCACCGCATGGCCGCGGTCCGGCGCGCCGACGCCATCTACGTCCTGCACCACGGCCGTCTCGTCGAGCACGGCACCCATGACGAGCTCGTGGCCAGGGGCGGCCGCTATGCCTCGATGTACCGGATGCAGGCCGACCAGTACGCGACCCGCCCGGCCGATGCCGCGAATGTGATTCCCCGGCCTGTCTCGCCCGAGGAGCGCGCCACCGGCCTCCAGCCAGCCCGCGAGCCGGAGGCCTGAGCGGCACGCTTGTTGCCGGTTGTTGCCGCCGGTCCCGTTGCGCCCCTGCAACGCCGCCTCGACCCACGAGAATCGGATCACCCGCCGCCGCGCCCATGGCGGTACGGCCCGAACAAGGCAGCCGCGTCTCGCGGCTGCCTTCCTCACCAGCCTGATCGGAGAGCTTTGTGGGTGAGCTGCGTCCCCTCGGAGCGGGGTTGACCAACGAGAGCAGAGCCTTCGCGGAGGCCCTGCGGCAGTTGTTCGCGGGCCTGGAGGTCTCGGTGCGGCGCTACGCCGCACGCCGCTACCGGGACGCCGGGACCCTCTCGCGCTATCTGAGCGGGACGAGGATCCCGCCCTGGGAGTTCGTCGTCGACCTGTTCCAGGACGTGGCCGAGCACCACCGCGCCGCCCCCACACCGCAGGCCATGAGTCTGATGCGGGAACTCCACCGGGCGGCGGTGCAGACCGGTGGCTCGGCCTCCCACGCGATGGACCTCCTGCAGACGCAGCTGGCACAGGCCGACCGAGAGGCCCGGCGGTCCACCGTGCAGGAGGAGGCCCTCAGCGAGGTCCTGCTCGACCGCAAGCACCGCATCGCCGACCTCCAGGTGCGGCTGAACCGGATGGAGGCCGCCTGGGCCGACGGGCAGCGCAGCGCCGACGCCGTGGAACTGCATCTCAAGGACCGCGAGCAGCTCACCCAGGAGCGGGACATGCTGCTGTCCGAGGTGCAGCGGCTCACCGAGGAGCTGGAGGTCGCACGGCAGCGGGCGCTGCTCGCCGAGTCCCGGTGCGAGCTGCTGGAGCGGCAGCTCGCCACGGTGGAGGAACAGCAGAGCACGGTGCGGCGGGCCGGTGAACCGGAGCCGGGTCCCCGACCGGACTCGGGCGCGGCGCCCGCGATGGTGCCCGAGCCGGCCGCCGTGGCGGACGTTCCGGCGCCGCACCGGTTACGGGCGCCGGCCGGACCGCAGCCCAGGATCCTCATCGTCGACGACCAGCCCAACAATCTGCTCGCCCTCTCCGAGGTGCTCTCCGCACTGCACTACGAGATCGTGGCGGCCACGTCCGGCACCGAGGCACTCAAGGCGCTGCTGGAGCAGGACGACTTCGCCGTGATCCTGCTGGATGTGCAGATGCCCGACATGGACGGCTACGAGACCGCCGCGCACATCAAGCGCCGCGCCCGCACCAGGCACATCCCGATCATCTTCCTCACCGCCATGGGCAGCGACTCGGAGCACGCCACCCGCGGCTATGCCGCCGGGGCCGTCGACTACATCGCCAAGCCGTTCGACCCCTGGGCGCTGCGGGCCAAGGTCTCCGTCTTCACCGAGATGTTCATCGAGCGCGTCAGCTACGGCCAGCGGGAGGAGGCCGACGCGCCACGCGGCACGGCTGACAAGCCGCCGATCGAGCAGGAGCTCGACCAGTAGCCAAGGATCACGTGAAGGGCTTACCGAAACGCCTCCTTTCCGCAGGGCCGGGGGCCGGATACCCGCGGCCTCCCGCTGACCGAAAGCTTTCGTCGAGCGCGCCGAAGCCTTTTGCGACAGCCCTGGTGATGGGTTGTCAAGTGGTAGTGGCCATTGGTCACATGGCTTCGGCGGTTCGACCGACTCGGCTCGGCACGCCACTCCAGGCTTCGCACGCCACCCGGAATACAGCACCTCACCGCCCCCATGGACCGGGGGCGGTTCAACCCATGGGAGTCCCGACCTTGAACGGCGCAGATACCGCGTTCGTCCTGATCAGTGCCGCGCTCGTCATGCTGATGACACCCGGCCTGGCATTCTTCTACGGCGGCATGGTGCGCGTGAAGAGCGCGCTGAGCATGCTCATGATGTCCTTTGTCTCGCTCGGCATCGTCAGCGTGCTGTGGGTGCTCTATGGATACTCGCTCGCCTTCGGTGACGACATCGGCGGCGGCCTGCTGGGCGACTTCGACCACATCGGCCTCAAGGGCATCGGTGTCGAGACGCTGTCCGGCGGAAAGGAAGGCATTCCCGTATTCGCCTTCGCGCTCTTCCAGCTGATGTTCGCCGTCATCACTCCCGCACTGATGAGCGGGGCGCTGGCGGACCGGGTGAAATTCAGCGCCTGGGCGCTGTTCATCACCCTGTGGGTCACGCTCGTCTACTTCCCGGTGGCGCACTGGGTGTGGCAGGCGGACGGCTGGCTGTTCAAGCTCGAGGTCATCGACTTCGCGGGCGGCACGGCGGTCCACATCAACGCCGGTATCGGCGCGCTCGCCGCCGTCCTGGTGGTGGGCAAGCGGATCGGATTCACGCAGGAGCCGATGCGGCCCCACAGCCTGCCCCTGGTGATGCTGGGCGCCGGTCTGCTCTGGTTCGGCTGGTTCGGGTTCAACGCGGGATCCGCCCTCGCGGCGAACGGCACGGCCGCCAACATGGCTCTGAACACCCAGGTGGCCGCAGGCGCCGCGATGCTCGGCTGGCTGGCGTACGAGCGGATCCGGCACGGGGCGTTCACCACGCTCGGCGCGGCCTCCGGCGCGGTGGCCGGTCTGGTCGCCATCACTCCGTCGGGTGCCCATGTCAACGCGTTCGGCGCGCTCGTCATCGGCGTTGCCGCCGGTGGTGTGTGCTCGTGGGCGGTCAGCCTCAAGTACAAGCTGGGCTACGACGACTCACTGGACGTCGTCGGCGTCCACCTCGTCGGCGGTGTCATCGGCACCCTGCTCGTCGGCGTGCTCGCCACCGGGGGCAGGGCGGGGCTGGACCAGCTGGGCAGGCAGGCGGTCGGCGCCTTCTCGGTGATGGCGTTCTCCTTCGTCGTCTCCTGGCTTCTCGCCAAGCTCGTCGACGGCACCGTGGGCTTCCGGGCCAGCGAGGACGA
The DNA here is from genome assembly GCF_014646055.1 of Wenjunlia tyrosinilytica. GTDB lineage: Bacteria > Actinomycetota > Actinomycetes > Streptomycetales > Streptomycetaceae > Wenjunlia > Wenjunlia tyrosinilytica. The sequence goes on along the minus strand of NZ_BMMS01000014.1, from coordinate 90,474 downwards.
CGAGACCGCCGGGGTCGACCAGGCCTTCCACGCCGAGACCGCCTATGACTTCAGCGCGCTGGGCGGCTCCCCGGCGGGCCTTCACGCCGTACCCTCCCCGGGCCCGGGCGACGCCGGAACGGCCGCGCCCGAGCACACGATGGTGGACGCGTAGAGCGTGACGCGGAGCCGCCGCGGTCGGACGCGGCGGCTCCTGGCGCTCGCGCTGCGCCCGGGTGGTGATCCCGCTCAGGGGAGCGTCCGGCGGCCGCGCCGCAGAAAGTCCCGTTCGGCGGCGTTGCCGGTGCGGGCGATGGCCTCCTCGTACGCGAGCGCCGCGTCCGCGTCGCGGCCGAGCCGCCGGAGCAGGTCGGCGCGGACGGCGTGGAAGAGGTAGTAGCCGCCGAGGTCGAGCCCGTCGACGAGGGTGAGCGCCGCCTCCGGTCCGTCGACCTCGGCCACCGCGACCGCGCGGTTGAGCGCCACCACGGGAGTCGGGGCCACCGAGAGGAGCTGGTCGTAGAGCCGTAGGACCTGCCGCCAGTCCGTGGCGGCCGCGGTCGGCGCGTCGCTGTGGACGGCATTGATCGCGGCCTGGATCTGATACGGGCCGGGCCGGTCGCGCCGTAGGCATCCGCGGACGATGGCCTGGCCCTCGGCGATGAGGCCTCGGTCCCAGAGGCCGCGGTCCTGGCCGGCCAGGAGGACCAGTTCACCGTCCGGAGTGGTGCGGGCGGCCCGACGCGACTCGACGAGCAGCATGAGCGCGAGCAGTCCCATGGCCTCCGGCTCGTCGGGCATGAGCTCCACCAGGAGCCGTCCCAGGCGGATGGCCTCGGCACACAGGTCCTCGCGGACCAGCCGGTCGCCCGAGCTCGCCGCGTAGCCCTCGTTGAAGATGAGGTAGACAACGGCCAGCACGGCCCGCAGGCGCTCCGGGAGATCCGCCTCTTTCGGGACACGGTAGGGGATCCGGGCGTCGCGGATCTTTCCCTTCGCCCTGACCAGCCGCTGCGCCATCGTCGGCTCGGGCACCAGGAAGGCGTGCGCGATCTCGGCGGTGGTGAGTCCTCCCAGGAGCCGGAGCGTGAGAGCGACCTGGACCCGGGGAGCGAGCGCCGGGTGGCAGCAGGTGAAGATCAGGCGCAACCGGTCGTCGCGCACGGCGCCCTCCTCGCCGGGTTCCGCGGGTGCGTACAGCAGGGCGGCCTGGGCGTGCCGGTCCTCGCGGGACGCTTCCCGGCGCAGGCGGTCGATCGCGCGGTTGCGGGCGGTGGTGATGATCCAGCCGGCCGGACTCGGCGGCAGTCCCGTGCCGGGCCAGCGCCGCACCGCCTCGGTGAAGGCGTCCTGGACCGCTTCCTCGGCGACACCGATGTCACCGATGTCGCGGACCAGGACGGCCACCGCGCGCCCGTACTCCTCACGGAACACGCGCTCGACCTCCGAGGCGGGGACACCGGACACGTGGTTGTCAGCCCTCGATCCCGGTCGTCGTCCTCAGTCCTCGGCTTCGCCCTGGAACGGACGTACTTCGATCGGGAGGGTGGTCGCCGCGGCGGCCTTGCGGCCCCATTCGAGCGCGGAGTCGAGATCCGTGACCTTGATGATCACACATCCTCCGATGTGCTCCTTGCCCTCGGCGAACGGGCCGTCGGAGGTGAGCACCTCACCGTCCTGGACCCGCACGACCGTGGCAGTGCTCGGAGGGTGCAGTCCGCCGTTGAAGACCCAGGCCCCGGCGGCCCTGAGCTCCTCGTCGAAGGCCCGGACGTCCCGCATCACCTTGTCCAGGACCTCCGGCGGGGGAGGATCGCCCGCGGGCTGAATCACGCTGAGCAGGTAGTTCTTCATCTGTGATCTTCCTTTGGCGTCGCCGCCGACTCCGTGCCGGCGTCTCACCCTCCATACGAACAGCTTGCCTCCGGATCGACAGGGGCCGCGGTCGCGCCACGAGATTTTCCATTTGCGCGTTGCGCGCGCCCCCGGTGACGGGACAGGGGTGGACAGGCGTCTGCCCTGGCGGGCCCGTCGGGCCTACTCGCCGCCCAGCAGGACGGCGTCGTGGCCGTCGCCTTTGATGTGGCGGGCGGGATTGACCCCGTCGGCCATGGCGCTCAGCGTCCAGGCCATCTCCCGGGTGCCCTCGTGCTTGACGTAGCCGGGGTTGACCCCGAGGCGGAAGGCTCCGGGAACCGGCTTGCCGTCGTCCGTGAACGGCAGCACATCCAGCGGGGAGGGTCCGGCGGCGGGGTAGACCACGCAGTCCGACAGCACCGCCAGCGGATACCGTCCGAAGGCCGCCATCTTGCGCATCTTGCGGTGCATGTTCACGCGCGCGGCGGCGATCAGCGCCGCACGGATGTCCGGCCGCCACGTCGGGCGTTCGAGGGCGGGCCAGCGTTCACCGGGCCGGTAGCGGGCCCCTTGCGGGCGCTCCCGCAGCTTGCCCACACCGCCCTTGACCGTGGCCTTGATCGCCGACAGCAGCGCCGCACCGGCCGGGTCGTCCTTGTGCGTCTCCATGGCGTGCAGGAACGCGCCCGGGTCCAGTTCGGGCGTGACGCCCAGATCGGCCATGGTGTCCATGTAGGCATCTCGCAGCCGTGTGTACCAGGGGTCCAGATAGGGGCTGGGCTCCGGACGCAGCCAGGCCTGGAGCGGCGCGACGGTGGCACCGAGTTCGAGCGCGTAGGCCACGGTCGGCGTGGCGTACCAGCCGGGCCCCGCGGGTGCCTCCCCGGTGGGGGTGAAGGGGCTGGGCAGCCGCGGGTCGAGGTCGATGCCGGACAGGTCCACCTGCCAGCAGCCCGGGATCTTCTTGTCGAACACCGGCCGGTCGATGTGCTCGGCCGGACCGGTGCCGACGGTGAGGCGGTTGGCGGCGGCGAGGAACGCCGTCATCACATCCACCCCGACCGCGTACGGCAGCCGCCGCTCGGCCTCGTCCACCAGCTCCAACGGGCGCGCCCAGTCGTAGGCCTCCTCGACCAGGACGTCGGCGGCGGCCCGCGTCCGGGCGATCGGGTGCTCCTCCGGGGCCTCCGGCGGGGCGGGGTCGACAGGTTCGGTCAGGGAGCCGGGCACCGGCCCGGAGACCCACACGCCCGCCTCGTCCTTGACGGCACGGGTGGGAGGCCGCAGGGCCGTCATCAGCTCCAGGCCGTTCACCGCCGTCGACCCGCGCGGGGTGATGACCCGGGCGGTGAAGGTGCCCAGCAGCGCGGCCAGCTCCGGGGCGGGCAGATCGGCGGCGTCACCCCAGGCGCGGGGTTCCAGAGCGCCCCAGGGCAGGACGGCGAGTTGCACACAGCGGCGTGCGCCACCGGTGGCCGGCTGGTACAGGCGGGCCCAAGGGCCGAAGCCCCGCCGGGTGAGCTTCCAGCCCGCCTTGGTGATCTGCCGGACGCACTTGTGGTCCCCGGGCAGGCGCAGGGTCCGCCGGTCCTCGAGGCCAGGAGGGAGGCCGAGGCGTTCGGTCGCGGCGGCGGTGAGGACGACGAGGGCGTCGCTGTCCTTGCCGTGGCGGTGCAGGCGGGGGGTCCCCAGGCGGGCGGTGTCGAGCGCCCAGGCCGCCAGGGCGGAAAGGGACTTGGCGGGCACGGGCAGGACGCGGCCGTCGGCCAGGTGGGCGATCAGGGCGCCGTCGCCGCCGCGGTCGAGCACGGCGAGGGGACCGCCCGGGAAGAGGGTGTCGGCGGCCGAGGCCGCGGCGGAGAGCCGGGGGCGTCGGGCCGGGGCGGAGGCGGCGGCGCGGCGGGGGCGGGCCGGGGACGGCGGTCCGGGCGACGCAGGGGGCTTGGCGGCGGGGACGGCGGAGGCGGCCGCCGCGCCGCCTCCGGTGGTCTCCGGACCCTGCGCGGTCCCCTGCTCCCAGCAGCGGGGCACACCCAGCGCGGCCAGCGCCGACGGGTAGGCGTGCTGAGGCTGTCCGTCGACCACCGAAGTGGTCGGCCTGCCACAGCGCACGCAGGGCACCGCGCGCGGCTCGCGCTCGGGGTCGTGCCCCCGCTCGGGGTCGTGCCCCCGCTCCGGTTCACGCTCGTTGTCCCGGTCGCCGGCGGCCCGCTCGCCTGGGGCCCGGTCCTGCCGCGGCGCTGCCGGGGCGGGCGCGGGAGCCGCAGGTGCGGCCGTGTCCGGCGCGGACGGAGCCGGGTGGCGTTCGGCCAGGCCCGCCAGCAGCCGGGCGTATGCCTGGCGTTGCGGAGGCCGCGGCTCGATCAGCCCGGACTCCCAGGCCCATACCGCCTCTGGCGTGACCTTCAACGCGGCGGCGACCTGGTCGTGGGTCAGCCGTCCGGCCTCCCGCAGACGGGCCCGCTCGCCGGGGGGCGGCAGGGCGTCGGCGGGCTGCGCCAGCAGGGCGTCAACCGCGTCGAACAGTTCCGACATGCCTGTCTCCTCTCGGGTCGGGTGGCCGGTCAGGCGTCGACGACGGACTCGGTGCCGCGGACGATCGTGGCACGGCGGGCGGGGGGCAGGCAGGTGACGGCGTTGGTGGGCCCGGCGAGCAGGTCGGCCACGCTCATGCCGTAGTGCGCGGCGAGCCGGTCCACATCCGCCAGGCTCCACAGCGCCTTGCCCGTCTGCTTCCGGCTGACCTGGGCCTGGCTGAGTCCGATCCCCGCGGCCAGGTCGGCCTGGTGCTCCCCGGTGTGACGCATCAGGGCGGCCACGCTGAGGCGCAGGAGTTCTTCCGTCGAAAGCGTCACGGGGGTCACCCTAGCCACTTCATGCGCATTGCGCATGGGACGTGCGGGATGCGCATGCGGCGATGAGCCGAAGCTCAGGAGTTGTCACCTGCGGAGCCGAGTGAGCTGGCAAAGTGAAACCGTCGAAGCACTCTGGTTGTCACCAGCAAGGCATTCGACTTGTCACATGCGCTCATTCAGCACTCTTTTCTGTCACCAGAGACGAAGATCGGGAGCCGGTGGCTTTCCGCCGCGCTTCCATGAGGTCATGGCCGCTACACGTGCTGGGGCGGGAAGGGGAGTCGAAGCCGCTGACACCGGGTCCGTATGGTCGCATCAGTGCAGCTGGGAGGACCTTTTCCCCTCCACCGCGCGGTAGAGGTCGCCCGCTCCATCCAAGAGCAGTTGCGCAACCGGCAGCGGCGCGGCGAGTAACCCACGCTGGGCACCGGGCCGGCTTGGGCCGTCCTGCCCCGGTCACGGGCCGCGTTGGTGTGGGGCGTACCGGCCCCGGAGCCGCGGCCTCGAACAGTTCGCGTCGCGTTCTCCGGTGTCCTGCCCCGGGATCTTGTCGCTGGTCTGTGTAATGAGTCGAAGCAGGTCAGGGACCCCACACGGCGTGTGGTGTCCCCCGCAAAACCGAAGCAACTCGTGTCTCATACACCGGCCCTGACCGAATATGCCCCTGGCCCATGTCGGACGAGGGCGGAAGTATCCACGGTGTCGTTAGAACGTCCACGAGACAGGGATGACCCATGTTTGCTCGTACCTCACGCATCGCGATCGCCACGGCAGCCACCATGCTCACCCTGGGTGCAGCCGTTGCCACCGCGAGCGCCGCGCCCGCCCCTGCGAGGAACTGCGTGCTCAACATCGATTCAGGCAGCAAGCAGTGCTACAGCACGTTCCGCGAGGCCATCGCTTCCTCCCCCAACGGACGCATCACCGATGCGCCGCTGTCGGGGAAGCACATCGACAAGAAGCTGGCCGACCGCCTCACGGGGTCATCGGCCACCGCAGGGGCGCAGGCCGTGCAGCTCGGCGTCGTCTACACGGACTCGAACTACGGCGGCTCCACCCTTGTCTTAACCGGCGAGCACGCCTGCCTGAGCGGCAACGGCCGCGACGCCCAGACCAATCTCGACGGCACCTTCAACAACTCCGTCAGCTCGCTGACCACGCTGTCCTGCTGGCTGGAGCTGTGGGATGCCCCCGACACCTCCGGTGTCCACCAGGAGTACCAGCAGTCGACCTCGTACGTCGGGGACGCGATGAACGACCGGGCGAGCTCGATTGCCCTGCTGTAGCCGCTGACACACCGTGGCGCCCCGCCCGCCGGTTCTGGGGCGGGGCGCCGCTGCCTACGTGCCGACCGCCCCGAGTTCCGACAGTCTCGTGACAACCTACCTGCCTCGGTGACAACCAACGTGCTTCGGCTCAGGCGAGCAACCGCCGCCCCAGTGCGCTGGTCGCTCAGCCGAAGTCGAACTCGACGTAGTCGATCCCCGTGAACTCCACGACGAGGCCGTCCGCGCGGCGGCCGCCGTCCTTGAAGTACACCTCCTGCAGGCCCTCGGCGACAATGCCCTCGAGATCGCGCTCGGCCGCGCCGGTGCTGCGAGCCTCGAACAGCCGGGCGGCGTACTCCCCCGGCAGCCGCTGGGTGACCAGCCGAAGCCTCGGGTCGTCCGTGGAGCCCACTGCGGAGGCGAAGCCGAACTGGGCACGGGCCTCGACGGTGATCCCGGTCTCGGCCGCGCGCTTCTCGGCCCGTTTGCGCACTCTCGGCTGCCAGCGGCGGCGGACCTCCGCCTCGATCCTCTCCGCGATCGGCCGCGGCGGCCGCTTGCGCTCCCCCGTGAGATACCGCTCGACGCTGCGCTGGGAGACCCCGAGCAACCGCGCCACGGCACGGGTGCTGCCGTCGTACTGCTGGACCAGGAACCGCACCCGGGCGGCGGTCGACTTCGGCGGCTGCCGGGTCACGACATGCTGCGCGGCCCGCTCCAGCCCCTCGTCGATCTTCCCCACGGGGCACCTCCCTGCCTCACACGTTTCGGGTAGTCACCAACCTACCGCCGACAGCGGACATCCGGCCGCCAGGGCATGCACGCCTCGCTCCTGTGAAGACGGCGAGCGATGGTGTCATCCAGAAGCACGCGCGGCCCAGGGGCCGCGCGGCGGCGCGCAGCGCCGCCGCCCTTGAGGAAGTAGATGTAAGTGCGACAGCTCGTCCCTCCGGGCTCTGTCCGGGCTCAGGGCGTTGCACGGTTCGATTCCCGGACTCGCCAGTTCCTCTCGGACGAGCGGGCTTCGACCGGCGGTGTCTCCTGGATGAGTAGGTAAAGGTTCTCGTAGTAGATCTGCCACCGTTGAGGGTCCGCGCCCGTGGGCGCGTACGTCGCTCGCTGAGCCTCCACGAAGGGCCGCAGCTTCTCCCAAGTCAAGATCACTGATCCGCCGAGATAGCCGGAAACTGGACGGAGATCGACAATGTCGTGAGCCACGAGCACACCCAAGTTGTCATAAACCACGCAAGTTCACGGACGAGTGCCTGCTTCTCCTTGGGTAATGACGCCAACCCGCTGGATGGGTCGTAACTGGGCAGTTCTTTGTAGACGAACTCGCGTGCCTCTGCCATACGCTCGCCGCGGTGCTCACGGAAGAGGTCAACGAGAACTGATATGGAGTTCGCGTGCCGGGATAGCTGTCGCTGTCTGTAGGACGTGTAGAGGGCGACGATGAGCGCAATGACTGATAAGGCCAGCGCCGCAATGTTCATGAAAGCCTCCTGGGTACATGCTCGGGAGGGCGCCCGGAGTCTGTCTAGCTGGGCACGGCTCCTTGCTGGTTCGTCGCTCTGGTGGCGGTGATCCGGTAGGGGAGTTGAGCGGTCCACGCCGAACAGTTCCTCGGCCTGGTCCAGTTCCAGCAGCGGGCCCGTCGTCTCGTCGGTCTGGGTGCGGTAGATCGTCGCCTTCTCGATCTGGGCCCACTGGTCGGCGGGGAGCTGGCAGCGGCTGCCGGACTTGCTGACGGTGCGTGCCAGCGTGGCGGCCGGACTGGCGGGGGTTCCTCGCACGAACGATCCCTTGCCGTGGATGACGTCGATCAGCCCGTGTGTGCGCAGTGCCTCGACCGCCTTGCGGACGGTGGGCCTCGACACCTTGTAGCGCTCGATCAGCTGGGCTTCGGACGGCAGTAGCGACCCCGGAGGGTGTTCGCCGGTGACCATGCCCTCTCGGATGGCGTCGGCCACCTGCTTGTACAGCGGTTCCGCTCACCGATGCTCTGATACCGCCGCGTCCGGTCGGCATGCTGGCCGCACTCGTCGGGGCCCTGGAATGCGGCTCGGCGTGGATCATCGACCTGATGCGGGTGCCGCACTGGCTGATCGTCGGTGCAACCCGCTCGGGCAAGTCCAACCTCCTGAGCACCCTGGTGCGCCAACTCGCCCCACAGCCGGTGGCGCTGGTCCTCGTATATCACCCGGTGGACGGTCGCGCGCCCCTCAGCGACGGGCGTGAGGACGTCCAGGCCATGGGATTCGAGGCGGTCGCGGTGGAACGCCTGCTCCATGGTGAAGGCGGTGCCCAGCAGTCCGATGCGGCGCAGGCCCGGCGCGCGCACGGCGTCCGCCACGGCATCGGCCAGATGCACCAGCGGGATCCCCACCGAGGCGGAGACCTGATCGGCGACCTTGTGCATCGTGTTGGCGCAGATCAGCACCATGTCCGCACCCGCCGACTCCAGCGCCTTGGCAGCCGTGGCCAACACCTCGCCGGCTTCCTCCCAGCGCCCTTCCACCTGCAACCGCTCGATCTCCGCGAAGTCGACGGAGTACAGCACCCACTTCACCGAGTGGAGACCGCCCAGCCGCTCGCGTGTCAGCTGGTTGAGCACGCGGTGGTACTCCGCCGTCGACTCCCAGCTCATCCCACCGAGCAGCCCGATCGTCCGCATCGGCCCGCTGTCGCACACCCGCCCGAACCACCCCCGGGAATTTCGGGCAGCCCAGGGGCACAGGTTCGGCGGCTGTCGGAGCTGCCACTGCCATTCCGCCCCTGGTCAGTTCACTGGCCAGCCGTTGTGGAGTTCCACCGCGCCGGCGCCCGCGGCGCGTACGTCGAGGCAGCTGAGCACTCGCGGCACCAAGCGCTCGTAGAGCAGGCCCTCCAGGCCCTGGGGTTCGACCAGGCGCCACTGGGCGAGTTCGTGCGGAGGCAGGCGGATCGCCGCGATCTGCTCGGCGGACAGGGTGCCGCCGTCGTAGACGTGGACCACCTCCGCCAGGTGGGGTGGACCGGTGAGCCAGTCCACCGCCAGCAGCCGGCCCACCGGCTCCGCCTCCAGGCCGAGTTCCTCGCGCACTTCGCGCCGCGCGGCCTGCCGAGGGGTCTCCGCCAGGTCGCTGTCCACGGCGCCTCCCGGCAGCAGCCACCCGTCGCCGCGCAGGTAGGTGGGCTGGACGACGAGCACCCGGCCGTCCGCGTCGGTGAACAGCACACAGGCGGCGGCCAGTGCCTTGGGCCGCACCGCGAGATAGTCGGCCGGGCTCAGGACTCGCTGCCGCTCGAGCTCCGAACGGCGAGCGGCGGTCACCCCTGCGGGGGAACCGATCTGGGGCACCCCTTCGGTCAACTGAGCGATACTGCCGGTGGCCAGGGCCCCCAAAGCGGCCACGACCCGCAGGCCCAGGCGTTCGGGCAGGCAGTCGACGGCTTCCTTCGGTGGCATCCAGTGCGCCGCGACGATCTCGCCGTCCGGGAAGTGGATGCCCTGGATCTGCTCGCTGGTGAGCGGGCCCACCGAGAACACATGCACGTCAAGCGCACGGGCGCGCCTGCCCGCCGGTGCCGAGTCCACGGCGAGCAGCCGCCCGACGGGCACATCGTCCAGGCCCAGTTCCTCGGAGATCTCCCGGGCCGCGCCCTGCTGCGGCGACTCGTCAGCGAGCACCATCCCGCCCGGCAGCTCCAGATTCTCCTTGTAGGAGGTCTTGAGCACCAGGACGCGGCCCTGCTCGTCGGTGATCAGAGCGGTCGCGGCGGCCATGGGGGCCGGAAGCGTCGCGTAGTGGTCAGGCGGCTCGGCGACCGGCGACCGGCCGTCCAGCAAGTGCGCGGTGTGCGCTCCGCGCTCGGCATCGAGTGCCGCCCGCACGCGTCGGCGCAGGCCCGGTGGCAGCAACTCCAGGGCCTCCTGCGGCGGGAAGAACGCGGCGTCCCGCAACTCGTCCTCCCGGAGCACCCATTCGGCGGCGGTGACCGGCTCCCGGGTGCGGGCGGCGTAGACGAACGCGATGAGCGACCGTCCGTGGGCGCGCCTGGGCAGGTTGTCCACGCACAGCAGTCGGCCGACCGTGATGTGGAGGCCGAGCTCCTCGAGGACTTCACGGCGCAGGCCCTCGACGATCTCCTCGTCCTCGAGCATTCCTCCGGGCAGGTCCCAGCCCTCCTTGTAGACCGGGTCCACGAGCAGGACGCGGCCCCGCTCGTCGTGGATGAGCGCGTCGACGGCGGCGAGGGGCGCTGGATGGCGGGCGAGGCGGTCAGTGAGGTCGTTGTCCATGTCCCTGCCCGTGACGGGCCGCCCATCGGCGGCGAAGTCGCTCATGGTCCGACGATGGCGGAGTCCACGGCTGTAGGGCAACGCCTCCCGCCGCGTGACCCTGGACAGGAACGAAACCGAGGACCGCGCGGCCGGGGCCGTAGCGCACCCGAACGGGTGACACGGCCATGCCCGCTGCCGCAGCGGCTCCGGGCGTGTCGGGAGCACAGCGGCACCGACTCGACCGGTGCCCATGCGCTGCCCGGACCGCTCACAAATGGTGGCCCGCTCGACATCGCCTTATGGTGGTCATCGGCTGCCGCTACCGCCCATCCGGCCCCTCACCAGGCAATACCCGCACCTGTCCGCCTCCTCCCCCAACCGCTCGCCCCGGCACCCGAACCGGCACTGCGTACGGCGGAGGCAGCCACTTCCCCAACTACGCCACCTCACCCGTGCGGCCCGGCCTCCGGGGCGCCACGGGGCGGCCTCGCCGCGAACACACCCAGCAGCCGGCCCGTGCGCCCGGACAGGGCGTCGGCAGGAGGAGTCCTGCCGCGGTCGGCCACCGGGCGGTGAGCGAGGGCAGGCGGGAGGTCTGCGAATGCGCAAGGACCAGCACCCCCGGACCCGTGTCAGCCGCGGCCTCGCAGCCGTGGCGGCACTCGTCGGCCTGATCCTGGTGGGGCTCGCCGTATGGCTGCCCTGGCGCGTCTTGGGGAAGCCGTCCGGGGGCGGCCCGAAGCCCGCGTCCTCCTCGGCCCCCGCCGATCGGCCGCTCGCCGGAAAGGTCGTCGTGCTCGACCCCGGTCACAACGTCGGCAACCGCGACCACATTCACCAGATCACCCAACTGGTGCAGGGCAGCACCCGCCTCACCGGCTGCGACGACACGGGAACGTCCACCAACGACGGCTATGCCGAGGCCGCCTTCACCATGGACGTGACCCGGCGCGCGGCCGAGATCCTGAGCGCGCAGGGAGCCACGGTGAAGCTGACCCACCAGGCCGACCGGCCCTGGGGCCCCTGTGTCGACGAACGGGCCCGGATCGGCAATGAGGCGCGCGCCGACGCGGTGGTGTCCATACACGCCGACGGCGCCGCTGCGGGAGCCCGTGGCTTCCACGTCCTCCTGCCGGACGTCCTCAGAAAGGGAAGGGCGGACACGGCACCCATAGTGGCGCCGTCGCGCCGCCTCGGCGAGCTGCTCGCCGCGCACTTCGCCCGGGCGACGGCCTTCCCGCCCGCCAACTACGTCGGCGACCGCTCCGGCCTGATGGTCCGCAAGAACCTGGCCGGGCTCAACCTCTCCAAGGTGCCGGTGGTGTTCATCGAGTGCGGCAACATGCGCAACGCGGTGGACGCGCGGCAGCTCGAGGACCCCTCCTGGCGCGGCCGGGCGGCTCAGGGGATCGCCGGGGGAATCTCCGGCTTCCTCGGCGGTCCCGCCCGGTGACCCGCCCGGACGGGGTCAGGTCCCCGACGGGGTGTCAGGTCCCGCACGAGGTCACGTCCGCACGGGGTCAGGTCCCCGACGGGGTGTCAGGTCCCGGACGGGGTCAGGTCCGCACGGGGTCAGGTCCCGGACGGGGTCAGGTCCCGGACGGGGTCAGGTCCCGGACGGGGTCAGCACCACGAAGTCCGCGCCGAAGGGGTCGATGCACACGGCCAGGCGGCCGACCCCCTCCGCGTCGTCCGGTCCCATCTGCACACTGCCGCCGTTCCCGGTGACCCTGGCGACCGTGGCGTCGCAGTCCGCGGAACCGAACACCGGGTGCCAGTAGGGGCGGCCGCCGTTGAGCCCGAGGGACTGCGCCGGGACCTCCATGAGGCCGCCCTGCATCCGCTCGGGGCCGAGGCCCGCGGGGGTGATGATCGAATATGTGCCCTCGGGTCCGCCGGGCAGCGGCATGTCCTCGGTCCGCCAGCCGAAGAGGGCGCCGTAGAACTCCTTCGCCCCGGCCGCGTCGGTGGTGTAGAGCTCGGTCCAGCTCAAGGCGCCCGGCTCGTCCACCGCCTCGAGCCCCTTGCTCTTCCCCGGCTGCCAGACGGCGAACTGGGCGCCCCGCGGGTCGGTGAACTGAGCCATGCGGCCTTCCCCGTCGGCGTCGAGCGGCGCGACCCGAACGGTGCCGCCCAACTGCTCGACGGCCTTCGCCGCGGCATCCGCGTCAGGGGTGTTGAAGTAGGGCATCCAGGCCGAGCGGGCTCCCTCCTCGGTGAGCGGCCCGACCGCCCCGACAGCCTTCCCGTTCAACCGGAGGACGCCGTACCCGCCCGCGTCCGGACCGTAGGACTGGAGCTCCCAGTCGAACACCGAGCCGTAGAACGCCGCCGCGGCCGCGACATCGCGGACGCCGAGATCGAGCCAGCACGGCGAGCCGGGGACAAAGTCAGTGGTGATCATGGTGATTCCCTTCGCAGGTCCCTTGTGAATCAGCCTGGCACCCCCCACTGACACTCGCCCGTCTATGGCTCCACCGGCAGGCACGGCGGCGGCCGCGCCGTCGCGCTTCCCCGCGACGGCGCATGCGCGGGACCACGATGCCCCGGAGCCTTATCGGGCACCGTCATGATCCAGTACGGTGGCGGCGGCCGGCGTGCCCGCACCGGCGGCGGTTCCGAGGGAGAGGCCCTTGTATGAGTGTCGCGCTGTTCACCCTCGGGGGCACGATCGCCATGGCCGGCCACTCCACGGACAACGGCGGTGTCGTCGCCCGGTTGACCGGAGCCGAGCTCACGGCGGCGATACCCGCGCTCGCCGACCTCGGGGTGCCCCTCGATGTGCGGGACGCCCACGCGGTACCCAGTGCCAATCTTACGTTCGCCCAGGTGCTCGAGGTGGTCGATGCCGCCTCGCGGGCGGTGGAGGCCGGCGTTGTCGGCGCCGTCGTCACCCAGGGCACCGACACCCTGGAGGAGACCGCGTTCCTCGTGGACCTGGTGTGGCGGCATCAGGAGCCCCTCGTGGTCACCGGTGCCATGCGCAATCCGACGCTCGCCGGAGCGGACGGCCCAGCGAACCTGCTGGCGGCGGCCCGGGTGGCCGCCTCGCCCGACGCACGGGGGCTCGGGGCCCTCGTCGTGTTCAACGACGAGATCCACGCCGCCCGCTGGGCGCGCAAGACCCACAGCACCAGTACCGCGGCCTTCGCCTCGCCGAACGCCGGCCCGATCGGCCACGTCATCGAGGGACGGCCGCGCATCCTGGCGAGGCCGGACCGCCGGGAGCCGTTCCTCCAGGAGTTCGTGACCGGCCCGGATGCTTCCGCACGCCTCGGCATGACACGGGTCGCCCTCCACACCGCCACCCTCGATGACGACGGCGCCCTGCTCGACGGACTGGAGGCCACGCATCACGGCCTGGTCGTCGCCGGACTCGGGGTCGGCCATGTGTCGTCCGACCTCGCCCCGGTGCTCGGCGCCCTGTCCCAGCGCATCCCGGTGGTGCTGACCTCACGGTCGGGCGGCGGCTCCGTACTCCGCCACACCTATGGCGCCATCGGCTCGGAGACGGACCTCCAGCGCCGCGGACTGGTCAACGGCGGACTGCTCGACCCCTACAAGGCCAGGGTCCTGCTCAGGCTGCTTGTCGCGAACGGCGCCGGGCGGGACGAAGTCGCCGCCGCCTTCGGCCGGCTCGGCTGAGCGACCGCGCTCAGACGCCGGCGCACAGGCTCTCCACGAACGGCAGTGCCTCCTCGCGGTCGGCCGGCACCAGCCCGATGCGGGTGCGCCGGTCGAGGATGTCGTCGGCGTCCAGCGCCCCCTCGTGCCGGACGGCGAACAGCAGTTCCGCTCCGGTCACCCCGGCGGCCACCGGACCCAGCAGGTCGGGTCGGCCCTCCGCGAGCGCCAGCACCCGGGGCGCCTCCGTGCCGTAGCGCGCGACCAGGCTGTCCGGCCCCGAGACCTCGTCCAGCGTCCGCCGCGAGGCGGCCCCGACCAGCGGAAGCCGGGTGGTGCGGCAGGGTCCGGCGGGAAGGCCCGCGGTGCGCACGGCGGCGTCCACGGCGTCCTCGGCCATGGCCCGGTAGGTCGTCAGCTTGCCTCCGACCGCGGTGACCACACCGTCGTCGGAGACCAGGACGGCGTGGCGGCGCGAGACATCGGCGGTGCGCCCCCGCTCCCCCGTGTCCAGCAGTGGCCGCAGTCCGGCGAAGGTGCCGATCACGTCGTCTCGGGTCAGTGGGCGGTGGAGCGCGCGGTTGACGGTCTCCAGCAGGAACGTGATGTCGGACTCGGGAGCGCGCGGTACGTCGGGGATGCCGTCCACCGGCTCGTCGGTGAGCCCGATGTAGACCCGGCCGCCCATCTGGGGCAGGGCGAGGACGAAGCGGTTGACCGAGCCGGGCACCGGCACGGTGAGGGCGGCGTGCGGATGGTCCAGCGCCGACGCCGGAACGACGAGATGCGTCCCCCGACTGGGCCGCAGTCGCACCTGGGACGCCAGTTTCCCGGCCCACACTCCGCACGCGTTGACCACGGCCCGCGCCGGCACCTCGAGGGTCTGCCCGGTGAGCTCGTCGCGCAGGGTCGCTCCGTCCCCGCGCAGCTCCTGTGCCGAGCAGCGGGTGACGACGCGGGCCCCGTGCCAAGCGGCGGTGCGCGCCAGGGCGACCACCAGCCGTGCGTCGTCGACGAGCTGGCCGTCGAAGGAGAGCAGTCCGCCGCGCAGACCGGTGGCCTCCAGACCCGGGGCCAGCGCCCGGGTGTGGACGGCGTTCAGTCGGCGCGAGCGCGGCAGGACCCCCGCGGGGGTGCGCGCGAAGGCGCGCAGCAGGTCTCCGGCGGCGAACCCCGTCCGGGCGAGGGCGGCCTGGCCCGGGGAGACCTGCGCGTGCAGGGGCAGGAGCATCGGCATGCTGCGGATCAGGTGCGGGGCGGTGCGGCGCATGAGGAGGTCGCGCTCGCGCGCGCTCTCGTAGGCGATGGCGACATCGCCGGAGGCGAGGTAGCGCAGGCCGCCGTGGACGAGCTTGGAACTCCAGCGGCTGGTGCCGAAGGCGAGGTCGTGCCGGTCGACGAGGAGGACGGACAGCCCTCGGGAGGCGGCATCCAGAGCCGCCCCGGTGCCGGTGACTCCGGCACCGACGACCAGCAGATCGACGGCGGTACCTTCGGCGACCGCCTCCAGATCCCGTAGGCGGCGGTCCGCGTTGAGCGAGGTGCTGCGGGGTGTGGGGGTCATGCCGTGGTCCCTTCCGGGCGGAGGTAGCCGTCGAGCAGGAGCCGTAGCTGTTCGGCGAGCCCGTCGATGTCCAGGACGTCTGCGGTCAGCCGACGGGAGGTGGCGACCGACTGCACGACGAGCAGGACGATGCGGGCCTGAGCGGCCACGTCCCCGGGTCCGACGGAGCCGTCGGCGTGTCCGGCCTCGATCTGCCGACCGATGAGCGCGAGCGCCTCGTGCTGGCTGGCGCCCAGGCGGTGGAACGTATAGGTGGCCAGGAGTTCGGGTTCGCTGTCGATGATCCGGCTGAACAGCGAGTGCTCGACCAGTCCCCGGACGGTGGCGGCGCACTGGCCGATGATCAGGGCCCGCGCGTTTCCCCCTCCCTCGGCCGGACGCGCGCCTTCGATGAGTGCGCGCAGCTCCCGGGTCAGCAGGTCCCCGACGAGGGAGTCGATGTCGGGCCAGTAGCGGTAGACGGTGGGCCTGCTGACACCGGCGCGGCGTGCCACGTCCGCCAGCTTGGTCCTGCGGATGCCGAAGGCCTCGACACAGGAGCGGGCGGCGTCGAGGATCTCGTCTTCCACATTACGACGTGACATCATGTGTAACACTGTAATGCATGACGTCTCCCGCTCACCGCGTCGGCGACATGGCCTGGAACGCCTGGGGCGACCCGGCTCGCCCGGCGGCGCTCTCCGACTCCGCGCTCGCTCTCGTCCGACAGGCGCTCGGCGCCCGCCCCCACCCCCTGCCGTCCGCCACGGAGTCGGATGTGCGGCTTCCCGAGCCCGCGCTCGGTGACGACGCCGCCGCGCGGCTGACCGCCGCGGTCGGTGCGGAACACGTCCGCACCGACGCGGCCACCCGGCTGCGGCACACCGGAGGCAAGAGCCTCGACGACCTGCTGCGCCGACGCGGCGGCGACGCGGCGAACGCGCCGGACGCCGTGGTCCTGCCCCGTGACCACGACGAGGTCCTCGCCGTACTGGCCGCCTGCGCCGAGCACCGCGTCGCCGTGGTCCCCTTCGGCGGCGGCACCAGCGTGGTCGGCGGAGTGGAGCCGCTGCGCGGGGAGTTCGGCGGCGCCATCACCTTGGACCTGCGCCGCCTCGACCGCCTCGAGGCCGTCGACACCGACTCCATGACGGCGACCCTCCAGGCAGGGCTGCGCACCCCGGAGGCGGACGGGCTGCTGGCGGCGCACGGCGTCACCCTCGGGCACCGCCCCCAGAGCTATGAGTACGCCACTATCGGCGGGTACGCCGCCACCCGGTCCCGGGGTCAGGCGTCCACGGGCTACGGCGGGTTCGACGACATGGTGCTGGGACTGACCGCCGCCACTGTGCGCGGCACCCTGCGGCTGGGCCGCTCCCCCGCCTCCGCCGCCGGACCCGATCTGCGCCACCTCCTGATCGGCTCCGAGGGCACCCTGGGGGTCATCACCTCGGTCACCTGCCAGGTGCGGCCCATCCCCGACGAGGCGCACCAGGAGGCATGGGCGTTCCCCGACTGGACCACCGGGGTCACCGCGCTGCGCCGTCTCGCGCAGTCCCCCGTGCGGCCGCACACCGTCCGGCTCTCCGACGAGACCGAGACCTTCGTCAACGCCGCCGTCTCCGGGGGCCGGGCCCCCTCCGGCTGCCTGGCGGTCATGGGGTTCGAGGGCACCGCGGACGAGGTCGCGCACGCCCGCCGGACCACTCGTGCCCTGCTCGAGCGCCACGAGGGGACCCTGGTGGACTCCTCGGCCGCCGACGACTGGCGCCGTTCGAGGACCCAGGGGCCCTACCTGCGTGACGCGCTGCTGGCGGAGGGCGTCCTCGCCGAGACCCTGGAGACCGCCGCCACCTGGGCGGATCTGCTGCCGCTGTACTCCGCGGTGGCCGACGGTGTCCGCGGGGCCCTGTCCGGCGACGGCGCGGAGGTGATCGTGCTCTGCCACGTCTCACACGTCTACCGGACCGGAGCCTCGCTCTACTTCACCGTTGTCACGGCCGCCGAGGAGGACCCGAGGGCGCAGTGGGCGCAGGCCAAGCGGGCGGCCGGTGACGCCATCGCCGCGAGCGGGGGCACCATCACCCACCATCACGCCGTCGGCACCGACCATCTCCCGTGGATGACCGAGGAGGTGGGAGAGCTCGGCGTGGAGCTGCTGCGGGCGGCCAAGCGGGTGCTCGACCCGTCCGGGATCCTCAACCCCGGCAAGCTGATCCCCTCATGAGCGGCCCCGTGACCCTGCTGGTCAACCCCACCGCGGGGCAGGGCGGCGGTGTCCGCGTCGCGCACGAGGTGGCGGCCCGGCTGCGCGGGCGGGGTATCGAGCCGGTCCTGGCCGTGCCCACCGGCCCGGCCGAGGCGGCCGGGCAGGCCCGCACCGCCGCGGAGCGGGGCGGTGTCCTCGCCGTGGTCGGCGGTGACGGAATGGTGAGTATCGCCGTGCAGGCCCTGGCGGGCAGCGACTGCGCTCTGGCCGTGGTCCCCGCCGGTACGGGCAACGACTTCGCCCGCACGCTCGGAGTGCCGCTGCACGACCCGGCGGCAGCGGCGGAGGTGATCGCGGACGGCACGGTGGGCTCCGTCGATCTCGGCCGCACCGGGGACCGGTGGTTCGGCACCGTCCTCACCAGCGGCTTCGACTCGAAGGTCACCGCCCGGGCCCACGGCATGCGCCGACCCAGGGGCCGTATGCGCTACAACCTCGCCGTCGTCAGGGAGTTGATGGCCCTTCGCCCTCTGGACTACACCCTGACGCTGGACGGCCGGGAGTTCACGACCCGGGCCGTTCTCGTTGCCGTCGGCAACACCTCGTCCTACGGAGGCGGTATGCGCGTCTGCCCCGGCGCGCGGCCCGACGACGGCATGCTGTCCGTGACCGTCATCGGCCCGGTGGACCGGACCACGCTGGTATGGGTCTTCCCGCGCGTGTACAAGGGTCAGCACATCCACCACCCGGCCGTGCGCACCCACCAGGCACGCGAGGCGCGGCTGGCCGCGAACGGCATCACCGCGTACGCCGACGGCGAGTTCGTCGGACCGCTGCCGCTGACGGTCCGCGTCGCACCCGCCGCCCTGCGCGTCGTCCTGCCTGCGCGGTGAACCGGTCCCCCGGGGAGCGCTTCGGCGGTCCCCGGGGGACCGTCCATGGTGGACGGGGGTTTGGACGGGGTACGGGCGTGGACGAGGAGTCCGGAGGCAGGATCCGGACGTGACAGAGCGCAAGCCGCCCGGTGTCGGCTTCGAGTCATGGATCGACAAGCAGCTCCGCGAGGCGACGCCGGCCGTCCGCCGAGGGGTCCGCCAAGGGGGCCGGGAGTAGTCTGGAGCCAAATCGAGGGCGTCTCGTCCGCCGGCCCACTTGCCGACGACGTCCTCGACGCGCGACAACGTCGGGTGGCTCAAAATCCTCCCGGGGACAGGTTCGCACCATGACCGTAGGCAGTGTCCCGTCACCGGCTCCGGAGGCGACCGGGAGTCCTGGCGCATGAGCGGCACGGGGCAACCACATGAACGCACTGGGTGACACAGAGCAGAGTCCGGTGGGGGCCATCGGGCGCGTCACCGTCTCCATCCCGTCGGACGGGCCCGGAGAGGTGCTCATAGCGGTGCGCGGCGGGACCGAGGCCTTCGCCGCGTGGTCCCGGACTCCGATCGCCAAGCACGTCCGCGTCGTGGTCGTGGACCGCACTTCGGCCCGCTCCGTGGTCGTGGAGCCCCTCCCCGCGGAGTAGGCCGGATCGGTGCGTGCCGGACGGGCCCGGGGCGCTCCCTTTCCCGTGAACGACATGACAGGAGTTCTCTGATGTTGTTCTGGCATGTTCCCGCCCCCAATGAGGCCTTGCTCATCTCGGGCTCCAAGCGCCTTGCGCACGACACGCAGTTCCGCATCGTCACCGGCCACGGCAGCTTCGTCCTCCCCATCAAGCAGAAGGCGCGGGTGCTGTCCCTGTCCCTGCGGGAGGCGGAGATCACCGAGGACTGCGTGACCCAGCAGGGCATTCGGCTGAAGGTACGGGCTGTCGCCGTGTTCAAGGTCGGCGACGACGAGGTGTCGATAGCCAACGCGGCCCGCCGCTTCCTGTCGGAGCAGAACCACATGGAAGAGCTCGTGGGCCGTATCTTCGCGGGGCACCTGCGCTCCATCATCGGCGGTCTGACAGTGGAGCAGATCATCCGGGAACGCGACCGCGTCGCCCAGGAGGTCAAGGAGGGCAGCCACAGCGAGATGGAGAAGCTGGGCATCGTCGTCGACGCCCTGCAGATCCAGGAGATCGAGGACACCTCCGGGTACATCACCAACCTCGCGGCCCCGCACGCCGCCGCGGTGGCCAGCCAGGCGCGGATCGCCCAGGCCAAGGCCGACCAGGAAGCCACCGAGCGCGAACAGCAGGCCGCCGCGCTGAGAGCCGAGTACGAACGGGACACGGCGATCAAGCGCGCCGGCTTCCTCGCCGAGACCGAGCAGTCGAACGCACGCGCCGCCCAGGCGGGACCGCTCGCCCAGGCCAGGGCCTCCCAGGAGGTCATCGAGGAGCAGACGGCGCTCGCCCAGCGCCAGGCGGGGCTGACCGCGCAGCGGCTGGAGGCGGAGGTCCGGCGCCCGGCCGACGCCGAGGCGTACCGGCAGCGCACGCTGGCCGAGGCCCGGCGGGACCAGGTCCGGTTCGAGGCGGACGGCAGCGCCTACACCGAGCGGACCCTCGCCCAGGCCCAGGCCGACGCCAACACCGTCCGCGCCGCCTCCCTGAAGGACGGCAACCAGGAACTCATCGCGGCCAACCGGATCGTGGAGAACCTGCCCGCCCTCGCCGACGCGGCCGCCCGCGGGATCGCAGGCTCCACCCTGACGATCCTCAACGGCACCGAAGGCGTCAATGAGATGGCCTCCGGCATCGTCGGACAGGGCATGGCGATCCTCGACACCCTCAAGCGGCCGTCGACGCTGCCGAGCATGAACGGGGCAGCGGCGCCGCAGGCGACGCCGCAGCCCCCGCCGGGGCCGGCCGTGCCGCAGACCGCACCCCAGAGCGCGGAGAAGACCTAGTCCAGGCGCTCACCCACCGCGGTGGGCACTGCGGCACACCTCGGGCACGCGCCGGGCACACCTCGGCAGCGCCTCCCGGACCGGCCGACCTCACCACTGGACATGTGACCATTCGGTCACCTATCTTGAAGACGTGACCGACGACGACCGAGTGTTCAAAGCGCTGGCCGATCCGACGCGTCGCTTCCTGCTCGACCTGTTGTTCGCGCGTGACGGCCGGACACTCACCGAGCTCGAGTCCGGGCTCGAGATGACCCGCTTCGGCGTGATGAAGCACCTGCGACTGCTGGAAGAGGCGGGCCTCGTGGTCACGCGCAAGTCCGGCCGGGAGAAGCTGCACTTCCTGAACCCGGTTCCGATCCGGCTGATCCACGACCGGTGGATCGACAAGTACACCGAACGCCCCGTCTCCGCGCTCGCGGAGCTCAAGGCAGAGCTGGAGGACGAATCATGACCACCACGCCGACCGCGCAGACCACACAGGTCTACCGGGTGTACATCAAGGCCGCGCCCGAGAAGGTCTGGGACGCGATCACCAAGCCCGAGTGGACCGACCGGTACGGCTACGGCGGCCGCACCGACTTCGACCTGCGTCCGGGCGCCCCGTTCCAGACCCACCCGAGCGAGGCCATGGTGAAGGGCGCCGCCGAGCAGGGATTCGAGATGCCCGACGTCGTCATCGACGGTGAGGTCGTCGAGGCCGATCCGCCGAACAAGCTCGTGCTGATGTGGCGGATGCTGATGGACCCCGAGGTCGAGGCGGAAGGCTTCACCCGTCTGACCTTCGAGATCGAAGAGGCGGCCGGCGCCACCAGGCTGACGGTCGTCCATGAGCTGGCGGGCGCGCCCAAGCTCGCCTCGCTGGTCAGCGGATCCCAGGAGGCCGGCGGCGCCGGCGGCGGCTGGAGCTGGATCCTCAGCGACCTGAAGTCCCTGCTCGAGACCGGCAAGATCCTCGCGGAGTGACCTTCTCATGATCGTGCGCCCCGGTTCCACGGCGGGAGTGTGAACGGTCGGCGCACATCGGCCGAAACGCCGGGGTCTCGGTTGAGAGCAGACGGCCGCCGGGCCGTACCACCCCACAGCACGGCGGGCGCGAGTCCCTTGCGGGCAGCGCCTGCCGCCCACTGTGAGACCGGTCCGACCTCTGGAGCTGTTGATGCGTGCCCGTACTCTCGTGCCGACCCTGATCTGTGCCGCCGCGCTCGTCCTGGCGGGATGCGGAACGAAGAACGGTGGTGGCTCGGCCTCGGCCGACGGGACGGCGGACGGTTCCGGCAACCGGGCCGCGGGCGCCGCGGACACCTCCAGGGGCACCGGCGCCCCCGCGCCCGGCAACGCCCCCACGGCGCTCCGGTTCACGGGCACGACCGTCGAGGGCAAACCCTTCGACGCCGCGACGCTGGCGGGCAAACCCACCGTGCTGTGGTTCTGGGCGCCGTGGTGCGGTACCTGCCGTGGCCAGGCGCCCCAGACGGCGAAGCTCGCCCGGCAGTACCGGGGGAAGGTCAACTTCCTCGGTGTCGCCGGGCTCGACAAGGCCGCGTCGATGCGGGACTTCGTCTCTTCCATGAAGGTCGGTGGCTTCCCTCACCTCGATGACGAGAAGGGCAGCGTCTGGAAGAAGTTCGGGATCACGGAGCAGAGTGCGTTCGTCCTGCTCGACAGCAGCGGCCGGACCGTGCACAGCGCAGTCCCCTCGGGCCCGGCGGACCTGGACCGGCGCGTCGCCGGCCTGGTCGGCTGACGGCCCGGCGTACGGCACCCGACGCCATGACCGATCTCCCTCTCGCCCTCGCCCTGACCGCGGGCATGCTCGCCGCGGTCAACCCCTGCGGTTTCGCGCTCCTGCCCGCCTATCTGTCCTTGCTCGTGCTGGGAGACGACTCCCCCGACGGGGCATCGGCCGTCGGCCGGGCCCTGACGGCCACCGCGGCGATGACCATGGGATTCACCGTCGTCTTCGGGCTCTTCGGGCTGGCGCTGACCCCCGTCGCTGGGCAGATCGAGCAGCACCTGCCCTGGTTCACCGTCGCCTTCGGAGTGCTCCTGGCGGTGGTGGGTCTCTGGCTGATGACCGGAAGGGATCTGCCCGCCCTGCTGCCGAAGCCACGCCGGGCACCGGCCGTCACCCGCTCCATCCCCTCGATGGCGCTGTTCGGCGCGGCCTATGCGCTGGCTTCGCTCGGCTGCACCATCGCACCGTTCCTCGTGATAGTGATGTCGGCATTCCGCGCCGGATCGGTCATGGACGGGGTGACCCGGTTCGCCGTGTACGCGGCCGGGATGGGACTCGTGGTCGGTGCGGCGGCCATGGCCGTGGCCCTGACGCGCTCCTCGGTGGTGGGCCGCCTCAGGTCACTGGGGGCTGCGGCCTCCCGGCTCGGGGGCGCGCTCGTGGCGCTCGTGGGGTCCTATGTCGCGTACTACGGCTGGTACGAGGCGCGCGTCATGAACGGTGGCCCGGTGGCCGACCCGGTGGTGGAGGCCGGAGGCACGGTACAGCGGTGGATGGCCCAGGGGGTGTACAGCGTCGGCCCTTCAGTTCTCGCGGCAGTGTCCGTCCTCCTGCTCGCCATGGGCCTGGCACACCATCGCGGCCGGCGCCGTCGGGGGACCGCCGGCCGCGAACGGGGCATCAGCCGGACGGAGAGGTCACCACGGTGACGGTGCCGGTGCCACCCGCGCGGGCATTGGCCGCGTCGGCCTCCTGGCGGGTGTGGTATTGGCGGGCGGAGCCGTTCGGCATCGTCAGCTGGTAGACGGTGACGGTCCGGCGGGCACCTCCTCCGCAATTGCATCCCATGGCACTACCTCCTTTGAATTCATCTTCCCCGGTTGGGCTGACACCGACACTCCAGCCCAATTAGTCATACCGGTTGAGCGGGCGCCAGGTCCGTCAATCGAGCCAGCTGGACGCCAGGCCCGTGAGGTACGACAGGGTGAGGGCGATGGCACCGACCTGGAACCACAGGGTCTCGCCGATCCAGCAGGCCAGAGGGGTGACGGATGCCGCCACCCACACACTGGCGCACCAGCCGCAGGAGACCAGATAGGCCGGATTGGAGTCGTCACCGAAGCGTGCGGCGACCCAGGACCGGAACCGCGCCGCCAGAACGTCCTTGGTTATAAATCGCGTAATACGACAACTAACTCCGAGTGAGAGAAGAAACGCCAGGAGGCTCATGAAAACAATCGTAGGGTGACACGGCACTTCAGGGAGCGCGGTCGCGAATACCTCGTTACATCCTCGGGGCGAGCCTCGGGACCCCGGCGAGAACCTCCCCTGCGCCCGTCATCGGGCCCGACCGGCCCGCGAGTCCTGCTTTTCGGGCCGGTCGGGGCCTGCGGCGAACGGCTTGCGTCAGGTCGGCAGGTGCCACACCTGGTTCGAGGCGCCGGAGCAGTCCCAGATCTCCAGGCGTGTGCCGTCGGCGGTATTGCCGCCGGTCACATCGAGGCAGCGCCCGGACTGGGGGTTCTTGAGCGTTCCATTGGACTGCGGCTGCCACACTTGCGCGCCCGTGCCGTTGCACGTCCACAACTGGACGACGGTCCCGTTCGCCGTGCCGCTGGACTTCACATCCATGCAACTGCCCAGCGCCCGCAGCGTCCCGTCACCGGCGGCGTTCCACTGCTGGGCACCCGTGCCGTTGCAGGTCCACAGCTGGATGGCGGTGCCGTTGTTGGTGTCGGAGTTGGAGATGTCGACGCACTTGCCCGCCAGGCCGGTGATCGGGCCGACGGGGGTGGAGACGGCCGGCGCGTCGAACGACGGCGGGGCGTCCCCGGCGGCGCTGCCCCAGGAGGTGTTGGCACTGGTGCCCAGGGCGAAGTCCACCGTTCCGCCCGACTTGACGAACGCCTCCGACAGCCATGGCTTGGTCGTCGTGCCGCCGTTGACCTTGAGGCTCTGGACGTACTTGGCGGAAGCCGAGGCGTTCGGTGCGTTCACCGTGATGGTGACCCCGTTGCCGCGGTCGATGGCGACCGAGGAGAAGATCGGGCTGGCGAGCACGAGTTCGGAGCGTCCGGGTGCCTCCGGGTACATGCCGATCGAGGCCCACACCGCCCATGAGGACATCTCGCCCAGGTCGTCGTTGCCGACCTCGCCGTCCGGCGTCGGCTTGAAGATGGTGGTCAGCGCGCGCCTGACGACGTCCTGCGTCTTGTAGGGCAGTCCCGCGTAGGCGTACGCCCAGGGGGTGTTGAGCGTCGGCTCATTGCCCAGGTAGGCGGTGGCCGCGTCGGGACCGCCGTTGAGCTTGCTGAAGAAGGTGTCCAGACGGGGAGTGACGGCCGAGTTGCCGCCCATCAGGTCGAACAGCGCACGGTGGTTGTACGGGACCATCCAGGTGTACTGGGCGCCGTTGCCCTCGACGTACTCGTTCTGCTGGGTGGGCGTGAAGGACGGCCAGGTGCGGTCGCTGTTGCGCGGCTGGATGTACTTGTTGCCGGTGTTGAACAGGTTCTTCCAGTTCTGCGCGCGGCGCAGGAAGGTCGTGTACGTGTCGTCGGCGCCGAGGCGCTTGGCCAGTTGCGCGACGGCGAAGTCGGCGCTGGTGTACTCGAGTGTGGTCGCCGCCGAGCCCCAGACGCCGCCCTGCCCCGAGGGCAGGTAGCCGAGCGAGTTGTACTGGTTGTAGGCCGGGCGTTCGCTCGACTTGCTCGCGCCGTCCACCATCCGGCTCAGCGCGTCGGAGGCGTTGAAGTCGGTGGCACCGAAGGCGTGGACGCTGGAGACGATGATGGGCAGCGGATCGCCGACCATCACTCCTGTCCCGCCGTTGGCCACGGTCCAGCGGTCGAAGTAGCCGCCCTGCGCCGACTGGTCGGTCGCGGACTGGGCGATGTCGGAGGCCTCTCCCGGTGCGATCAGCGCGACGAGTTGGACCTGGGAGCGGTAGACGTCCCACCCCGAGAAGTTGGCGTACTGGGCGTGTCCGGCCGCCGCCTTGTGCACCTGCTTGTCGAAGCCCATGTACTGGCCGTTGCTGTCGCTGAACACATTGGGGTGCAGCAGCGAATGGTAGAGCGCGGTGTAGAAGCGGCGCAGATCGGTGTCGCTGCCGCCGCCGACCCCGATCCGGCCCAGCATCCCGTTCCAGGCGTCACGGGCTCCGGAGCGGACCTGGTCGAAGCTCTTGCCGCCCTGCTCGGCCGAGACATTGGCCCGGGCGTTGGCCAGGCTGACGAAGGACACGCCCACCCGGGCGACCACTGAGCGATTGGCGCTGGTGTCGAACGAGACGAACGCCTGCGCCCCGGCGGCCGCCGCCTTGCCCGTGACCTGCACTCGGCGCTTCGGCGCCTTCTGGACGCCGGGCGGGCGCTGGGACTTGGCGGTCTTCGGCGAGGCGGGGGCGATGCCCGGGGAGCTTCCCGAGACCTTCTTGCGCGAGGTGTCGACCTTCTTGCCCGCGACCACCCCGGTCGAGGTGAAGTTGCGGTCGAAGCTCGCGTGGAAGTAGATCCGGTACTTGTTGCCCGCGCCGCAGAAGCCACCGCTGTCGGTGTAGCCGGAGATGGTGTTGGTGCCGACGGTCACCGAGCCGTCGGCTCCGTTGAACGCCTTGGCCGCGTCCACCGACAGCGAGGCCTTCTGGCCCGCCGGGTAGGTGAAGCGGGCCGTCCCGGAGCGCTGCGTGGCGGCGAGTTCGGTCTTCAGCCCATTGTCGAACGTGACGGCGTACGAGCCCGGCTCGGCCTTCTCGTTGGCGTGGGAGAAGGTGTAGCTGCTGACGGGGCTCGCGCCGAGGACCGGCATGAACGGGACATTGCCGAAGTCTCCGCAGCCCGCGCCGGACAAGTGGGTGAGGCTGAACCCCCGGATGCGGTTGTCGTTGTAGTAGTAGCCGCCGTGCTGGTAGGTGACGGTGTCGGGGCTCCACTGCACCATGCCGAACGGCGCGTCGGCGCCCGGGAAGGTGTTGCCCGCGCCTCCGCCGTTGCCCCAGTCGGTGTCGCCCGGCAGGGTGCCGACGAAGGGGTTCACGTACTGCGCCGGATCGCTGACGGCCGCGGGAGGGCGGGAGTGGCCATGCTGCCGGGCCTTCGCGGGAGCGGCCTTCACCGTGCCGGCGTGTCCGGGAGCGGCCTGCGCGGGGGACGCCTGCGCCGGGGCCGCGGTGAGACAGACCGCGGCGGTTGTCACCGCCGCCAGAGCTCCGACCAGCAGGGGACGCGGCCGGCTGGGCCTGGACGGGGGTCTCGGGGAACTCATGTGCTCCTCCTGGCAACCGATTGACGTGACTGCGCCAAGTGCTTTGACAACGTTGTCCAACGTGCTGGTCGAGAACGAGCGCGAAGAGCAGGGATCGCCAGAACTATGGCAGAGGCCCCCGCGAGGAGGAAGAGGCGGGACGCGATGAACCGACGGACCGTCAAGTCCCGCTGAGGTCCCTGGTGCCCGGCAGCCGCCTCGGTGCGGCCGGGCGGCGTCCGCGCGTCTCGAAGGGAAGACGGCTCCGCCCCGACGCAGTCCACTCGGCTCACAGCCGGTCGCACGCGTACCCAGGTCGCCGTCATCGGCGCGGGTCCCAGCCGGACCGACGTCGGCGAATGCGCCGCGGCGCCAGGGCATCGACCGCGTACTGCCGGCGGCACGGGGCCGGGCGCCATCGAACAGCAGCCGAGCGCCGGATTCATCGAGGCGTGGGCCGTGCGCGCCCCGGAGCGGCGCGGCCTGGCGGACCGGCTCGTGGCCTCCGCCGCGCCATGGCTCGTTCGAGATCCGCGTGAACGGGGCACGGCACATCCTCGACCACGCCGCCCTCACCGGGCACCACCACGTCGTCCATCCGCAGCCGTCGCCGATCAGCGACCTCAGCCCTGTTCACCAAAGGCGGGGAATCTGCGCGGGTCACGGACGGGTGCCCGGTACTGGAGGCGAAGCCGGGCGGGGCGACGTCCTGGACCTCGAAGCGGGCGTCGCCGCCGAGTGGGCCGACGAGCGGGTGTGGCAGCAGGTGCGGGCGCGGCTCGCGGTACCGGGCGGGGCGCTCGTCGAGGGCCCGCTGATCGAGAAGCGGGTCCTGGACACGCACAACTACGCGGTGGAGCCGATGTCGTACGGCAGGCTCCATCCGGCCGGGGTGTCCGCGCACCTGATCGCCCCGATCGGCGCCGGTACTCGGACGCCTGCCCGCGCCGTCTCCGGCGGTTCCAGGAGTTCTCGCGGTGGATGTCGCAGGTCCTGCACGGCCCCACGGCCGAACCCTTCCGCGCCGGTCCGGCGCGAGCGCGGCCGCGTCGTCTGCTGACATCGCCGACCGCGGCGACGGCCTTCGCCGAGCTCCACATCGGCAGGCAGGCGTACACCCGAGGTGACCGGAGGCGGCGGAGCCGGCCCGCTCCGAGCGGGCGGGCCTGCTCTGCCACGTCGTATGACGGATGCCTACTCAGAAGAGTCCGAGCAGGCCCAGGATGTTGCCGCCGAGGAAGGGGTTCTTGGCGAAGGAGTCGGCGTGACGAGCGCCGCGGCCTTCGTCGGAGTGCTCGGCCTCATCGGAGTGCTCGGCCTCGTCCGCGTGCTCCGACTCCTCCGCCTGGTCGTCGCACGAGCAATCCTCGTCGCCGGCCTTCCACGTGCCGTGCTCGTGGGCTTCCTGAGCGGACTTCTCGTGGTCCTTGACGTCGCCGCTCTTGGAGTCGTCATGAGCTGTGCGCTCGTGCTCGGACTTGTCGCCGCTCTGGTGCTCGCCGTTCTTGTGCTCGCCGTCCTCGTGCTTGGACTTGTCGCCGTCCTTGTGCTCGCCGTCCTTGTGCTCGCCGCTCTTGTGCCCGCCGTCCTCGTGCTCGCCGCTCTTGTGCCCGCCGTCCTCGTGCTTGGCGTCCTCGTGCTTGGCGTCCTCGTGCTTGGCGTCCTCGTGCTTGGCGTCCTCGTGCTTGGCGTCCTCGTGTTTGGCGTCCTCGTGCTTGGACTTGTTCGCGTCGTCCTTGTGCTCGCCGTCCTCGTGCTTCTTGGCCTCGTCGCACTTGTGCTCGCCGTGGTCGTCACCGTTGGTGTACGACGACATCACCGAGGCCGGAGCCGCGTAAGCGGTGGTGGCCATGGGGACGACCGCGGTCGCCAGTGCGGCCGCCGCGACGACGACGCTGCGGTGAAGGGACTTCGCCATGAAGGGACCTCTCTCACATCCAGGCGGGCATTTCCCGCATAGCGGACACTAGAAGAAGAGGCACGTCCGGCGCCCGACGCCACTCCCGTGACCTGATGAACGCACCAATGGGTGCCCACCGTCCGAAGGACGGGCGTCGACATCGCCCAGTCCACGCGTCGGTTCCCTGATCGCGCCCCGATCCCGGGCAGGTTGTCGCTGGTCAGCCTTCTGCCCGCAGGAGCGTACTCGAGCGGAGATATGACGTGATTGTCCGTCAAATAAGCCCGGTCACGTCGTCACCAGGTCCAGGTGCCCCATCAGGGATGCCCGGCCGGTCAGTCTCTGGTCCTTGTCCACCCGGACCGTGCGCAGCGCCGGATGGGCGGCGAGTGAGGAGAGGTCGACGGTTCCCGCCGACAGGTCGAGGGTCAGCGTGTGCAGCCGGGGGAAGGCCGCCAGCCAGTACCAGGTCACCGCGTGGTCGGCGCGCAACCACAGGTGCGTGAGCCGGTCCGGGACGACCCCGGCGACGAGTTCGGCGGTGCCGAGATCGCGGCCGACCCGGAGGCGGGCCCTGCCGCCGAAAGCCCGCAGGGCCTGGAGTTCCTTCTCCCCGGCGACCTCGACATAGACGTCGTCCCCGTCGAGCCGGGCCAGCACTTCCTCGGCGTACTGCTCGGTGTCGAAGCGGTACCACGCCGTCGCGAGCCGGGTGCGCACCTCCGCGTCGGGGTGCTCGACGAACCGTGCCAGGACCGGGATTGCCGCGTCACCGCCGATGAGCACCGCCGTCTGCACCGTGAGCAGGGCCGCCTCCGGGGACAGGCCCTCCGGCCCCGGCAGGAGCTCCAGGACGACGGGCCCCACCTGAGCCACTTCCGCGGCTTCGGTGAGGGTCTTCGGGGGGATGAGGGCCGTGGCACGACGCTCCACCTCGGCGCGGATCGTCGGGTTGAGCTCCGTGGCGTGCTCCAGGGAGGCCATGGCGAGCAGATGGAGCTGGGTGCGCCGACGGGGTGTGCTCGCCGTGTCGCCGCGGGCGATCAACTCGCCGAGGAGGTCGGCGCGTTCCTTGGGGCGGGCGTGGGCGATGGCCATGCGGATGGCGTCCTCCCACTGGCTGTCCGCGGCCCTGAGCACCAGGACCCCCAGGTCGCCCTCCTCCACGGCGGCCTTGGCGCCCAGGTAGTCCTGGAAGGTGCGGTGGACGAAGTCGATGATCCCGGGGACGGGTTCGCGCAGCACTCCGCTGCGCAGGAGCAGATGGCGGAAGATCTCCTCGGCGTTGCCCTGGTTCACGGCAGCGGGAACGGACGGCAGCGCGAGGGCGATGATGCGTTCGGCGTGGCTGCGCTCCAGCTCCGACTTGCCGTTCAGCAGGAACTTGTACGCCAGCTTCTGCAGCAGGCGGGTCTGCGGTTCCTCATTGAGCTCGATACCGTCCGTGGCCGACATATGGCGCTCGATGTCGCGCCGGGACAGCAGCATCGACAGGGCGGCGTCGTACAACTCCTTGCGCGCGTGCGGGAGATAGCCCCGGCGGTCGCGGTGCAGGGCGCAGATGAGCCCGCACATCAGGGGGTTGGTCGCGAGCCGGGCGAGGTCCTGCTTGGTGCGGATGGCGGTGATCAGCGACTGCTCGTAGGTGTCGAGGAGTTCGCGTTCGGTCGCGTCGTCGCTGCGTGCGGCGGTGTGCCAGCGCCGGATGAAGTGGGTGACGTCACCGCGGCTCATCGGGGCCAGCGACAGCTCGGAGAAGCCCTCCGGGGCCAGCCACTTGTCGCGGACGGCCGACGGGCGGGAGGTGATCAGCCACAGGTTGCCCGGGTAGGCGCCGAGCAGATCCCGCAGCCAGTTCCTCGTCTGCCCGCGCACCTTCTCGGGGACCTCGTCGATGCCGTCGACGAGCAGGAGGCCGCGCCCGGCGGACAGGACGCGGTCGGTCCAGCCCCGTGGCTGGGCGTCGGCCAACGGGCTGCGGATGGCGGCGAGGAAGCGGCCCGGGGTGGGCAGGTCGTGCCAGAGCCTGGTCAGCGTCCGCAGCGGCAGAACGAACGGGACCCGGCCCAGCAGCGGCGCCAGGGGTTCACCGCCGGCCCGCAGCACGGCCGGATCCTGCCGGGCGGTGGTGACGGCCAGCCACTGGACGAGGGTGGTCTTGCCCGAACCCGCCACTCCCCGCAGCAGGACGCGGTCACGGCCGGCGAGGGCGTGCTCGGCGCGGATCGGTGTGTGGCGGCCGTGCTCGCTGACCCCCGCCTCCAGGCTGAGGTAGGCGGTGTCGAGCGGCCACTGGTCGGGGGTGTTGGTGAGGTCGATGCCGTAGATGGTCAGGGTGCCGTGCTTGTCGATGATGTGGTCGGCGTAGCGGGCCTCGAAGAGGGTGTCCTCGCTGAACGGCGAGGGATTGCGTTCGAGCAGGAGGTCCACCTTGGTGACGGCCTCGGTGAGTTGGCTGCTCTGCCGGACGAGGGTGCTGGCGACGAAGGTCGAGCGCTGGGTGAAGAAGTGCAGGATGTGCAGACAGGCGATCTCGACGAGCGCGTCGTGCAGGCGCGCGGCGTCGTCGGACAGATGGAACGTCGTGTGGGGATCGATGCTCCGCAGGCGCTGGGCGAGCGCCCGGTGGCCCAACTGCACGGCCTGGACGTCGTCCATGTCGAGGTCGCCCAGGGAGTGGAGCGTCCTCGCCAGCGCGATGGCGACGGCCTCCTCCTCGTCGGAGGCGACCGGGCGGTCGTGGGGGTCGGCGGACCGTAACGCCCGTTGCACCAGTTCGCCGGTGATCCGGTGCAGATCCCGCTCGCCGATCGTGCGTTTCTCCCCCTTGAAGGAGACCAGCCCCGCCAGCCGGACGGGTTTGGTGACCAGCCCCGCTCCCGGTCCCTCCTGAACGAACAACTTCTTGATCAGCGGAGCGACGGCGCTCGACGCGAGACGAGCACCGATGGCTGCGGCATCCATACGTCAAAGGGTAGGGCGAGGCATGCGCCGTACGCAGGAAGATCAGATGACTGAGGCGCCGCGGCGCTTCCGCCGGGACGTGCGGCCACCCCTTTATGACCTAGCTCACCCGGAGCGGCTGATCGCCGCCAAATGCCTGGTCAGCGGGGCTGCTTGAGGGGCGGACGGCCGCTGTTGGCCGAATTCGTCACCAAGCTGTCATTGCCGCCATCCGCACACCGGATACAGGCTGTGACCGTGCTGGAGCGAAGAGTTGTGGTCGTGGTCTACCCCGGTGCTCAGGCGCTGGACATCACCGGGCCCGTCGAGGTGTTCGACACGGTGAACCGCCTGATCCCGGAGACGGACTCCCGCTACCGGATGGAGTTCGTCTCCGCGGACGCGCCCCTGGTGCGGACCTGTTCGGGGGTGGTGATGGAAGCCGCGCCGCTGGAAACGGGGCGCGGTCCCATCGACACCCTTCTGGTCCCCGGCGGATGGAACGTCAAGGACGCCCTCGCGAACCGGTCACTGGTGTCCTGGATCGGCGGGGCGGCTCCTCGGTCGCGTCGGATCGCGTCCGTGTGCGGTGGATCCTTCCTGCTGGCCGAGGCCGGACTGCTCGACGGGCGACGGGCCACCACCCACTGGGCGTACTGCGAGGAACTGGCGCGCCGCTACCCGGACGTGACCGTGGACCCGGAGCCGATCTTTGTGTGGGACGGCCCCTTCCTGACCTCCGCGGGGGTCTCGACGGGCATCGACATGGCGCTCGCGCTGGTCGAGGCCGACCACGGGGCGGCGCTGGCGCTGGAGATGGCGCGGTATCTCGTGCTGTTCCTCAAACGGCACGGGGGACAGTCGCAGTTCAGCGCCGTGCTCGACGCGCAACTGGCCGACCGGGCGCCGATCCGGGCGGCGCAGACATGGATCCTGGACAATCTCGAGCGGCCCCTCCACGTCGACGAGATCGCGGAGCGCGCCAATATGAGCACGCGCAACTTCGCCCGGGTGTTCCGGCGCGAGGTGGGCACGCCACCGGGCCGGTATGTCGAGCGGATGCGCATCGCCCGCGCCCGTGAGCTGCTGGAGACGACCGAGCTGACGGCGAGCCAGATAGCGCGCCGCTGCGGCTTCGCCGCCCCCGAGACGTTCTTCCGCTCGTTCGGCCGCGCCCTGGGGCTGACCCCCACCGAGTACCGGAACCGCTTCCAGGTGCTCTCGCCCTCCGGCCTCATCGTTCACCCCGACCAGGCGGACAGGAGTTCGGCATGACAGGAGAGGTACACGGAACAGGGGAACGACGACCACGCCTTGTCGACCATCTGGCCGCCGAGCTGGCCAGGGCCGGTGTCACCCATCTGTTCGGGGTCGGCGGCGCCAACATCGAGGATCTGTACGACGCCGTCCACCGCCACGGCGCCATGCGGGCCGTCGTGGCCAAGCACGAGTTCTCGGCGGTCACCATGGCCGACGGCTACGCCAGGTCCACAGGAAGGCTCGGCGTCGTCGTGGCCACGTCGGGCGGCGGCGCGATGAACCTGGTGCCGGGGCTTGCCGAAGCGCATGCCTCCCGGGTGCCGGTGCTGGCGGTGGTGGGTCAGCCGCCGACCGGCCAGGAGGGACGGGGAGCGTTCCAGGACTCCAGTGGCAAGGCGGGCTCGTTCGACGCCGGGGAGGTGTTCGGACCGGTTTCGCGCTTCTGCGCCAGGGCCGAGGACGCGCAGTCGCTCGTGGAACTGCTGCCTCGGGCGATCGCCGCGGCGCGGACCGATCCGAAGGGCCCCGCGGTGCTCCTGCTGCCCAAGGACGTACAGCAGGCCCTCGTGCGAGTCCCCGCCCCTGGTGGCGAGCCGACACAGGTCCCGGTGCGTCGCGGTACACGTTCGGACGACAGTGCCCGGGAGGCCGCCGCGAGCACGCTGCGCGACGCGCGCAGTGTCCTGGTCGTCGCGGGCGAGGGGGTGGCCTCGGCGCACGCCCGGGAGGAGGTTGCCGAGTTGGCCGGCAGGCTCGGCGCCTGGGTGGCGGTCACCCCGGACGCCAAGGACGTCTTCGACAACCGCGACCCCCGATTCGTGGGCGTGGCCGGGGTGATGGGGCACGCCAACGTCGAGGACTGCCTGCGGCGAGCCGATGTGTGCCTCCTCGTCGGCACCCGGCTGCCGTCGATGGCGCGCGGCGGGCTGGACCGGACCCTCGCCGCGACCCCGGTCGTGTGCGTCGACCCCGAGCCGCCGTTCGTGCCGGGCATCTCGCTGGGCGGGGACGTCCGGGCCACGCTGCGCACGCTGATGGGCAGCCTGCCTTCGCGTCCGCGCCCCTGCCCCCCGCATCCCGGACCCGTCCCCATGTCCGCGCCGACGGCTCGACGGGGACCGGCCATGCCCTGGACCGGCGGCCGTACGCGGCGCCGCACCCTCTCCTTCGCGGACGCCTTCGCCGCCGTCGAGGCGGCGCTCCCCCAGGACGCCCATGTCTTCGTGGACGCGGGCAACACCGGGGCCGGCGCGGTCCATCTGCTGCCCGCGCCACGGCACGGCCGCTTCGTGGTGGCGGTCGGCATGGGCGGCATGGGCTACACGTTCGGGGCCGGGATCGGCGCCGCGCTCGCCACCGGCCGCCGCACCTACGTCCTCGCCGGGGACGGTGCGTTCTTCATGCACGGGATGGAGGTGCACACGGCGGTGGAGTACGCGGCACCCGTCACCTTTGTGATCTTCAACAACAACGCGCACGCCATGTGCGCCACGCGGGAGCGGCTCTTCCAGGGCGGCGTCCGCGACGACGACCTGTTCGCCCCGGCCGACATCGCCGCCGGAGTGGCCGCCACCTTCCCCGCACTCGACACCACCCGTGCCGAGACCGCGGCGCAACTGCGCCGCGCGCTGCTGCGTGGCAACGCCCGGCGCGGTCCGGCGTTCGTCGCGCTGGAGTGCGACCCCTACGAGATGCCGCCCTTCCTGCCCTTCCTGGCCTCCGCGGGCCAGGCGCAGACCGGAAGCGAAAGTGAGGAGAGTGCCCATGAGCGCGGACCCGTCCACGTTGGCTGACATCCCCGGCCTGATACGGATCGAGAACACCGGTAAGGAGGAACTGGCCGCCCACTGCATGGATCTGACCCACGCGGTCTACCCGCACCACCAGGTCTACGGGCAGTACTGCACCATCCAGGAGCATGTCGACTGCCCGCCGGAGCAGGCCTTCGAGTATCTGCGCCAGGGCCACCACCTGGAGGAGTGGACGTGCAGCCTGCGGGGGTTCGCTCCGAGCGGCACCCCGGGTCTGTGGGTCGGCTACGACCGGCTGGAGAACGACACGAGGATCTACTGCAAGGTGGTCGCCGGCGCCGAGGCCATGACCGTCGACTACCACTGTTCCTGGGACCAGGGCGAGACGCTGTGGATGATCTACCTGATGAGGGTCGTCCCCGCGTCGCTCGTGCTCGACAGGCCGGGCTCGGTGATCACCTGGACCAACTGCCGGCACCCCTACTACGACAGCAACCCGCGGCCCGATCTGGCGCCGCGCGCCGACCGGCCCTGGGTGGGCGACTACTGGGACCTGTTCTACGCCGGGCACACCGTGGAGATGGCCAACCTCAAGGCGATCCTGGAGCACCGCCACCGCAAGGGACTGCCGGTGTGCGTGCCCCCGGCGGCGGTGACGAGGGGGACGGCGCGGTGACCGCGGTCAGCCTCACCGATGTCGCCGGGTATCTGCCCGGGGAGCCCGTGCCCGCGGAGTTCTACACCAAGTTCCCGGGGGCGGAGGAAAAGCTCCGTGACCATCCGATGTTCAAGGTGCCGCCGCTGCGCCACCACGTGGCCGCCGACGAGACCAACACGGACATGATCGAGCGTGCGGTGCGGCCGCTGATCGAACGGCACGGAAGGGACGAGATCCGCCGGGTGGACGTCCTGCTGGTGCACAGCCAGCTGCCGGACTCCCCGTTCTTCGGCGTCGGTACGGAGGTCGCCCGCCGTCTGGGACTGAAGCCGGAGTGGCTGATCGACGTGGCCAACGCCGGCTGTGCGTCATTCGTCCACATGCTGAAGCTGGCCCGGCAGATCCTCACCACCACGGACGCGCGGACGGCGCTGATCTGCAACGCGCAGAGCGCCGCGGGCCAGGTGTTCACCCAGTCCGAGGTGCGCAGGCTCGCCCAGGCCGCGATTCCGGGAGACGGCTGCGGCGTGGGCTATGTGACCACGTCGGCCGACTCCCCGGTGCTGGACGTGGAGACACGGCACATCGGTGAGTACGCCGGCGACATGACCACACTGCTCGACGACGGGCGGAAATACTGGGAACCGGGCGAGTCCCAACTGCGGATCGGCTTCACCGAGGCCTCCGTGGCCAAGGTGCTGGCGCGCGGCAACCGCCTCGTCCCGGAGGTGGTCATGGACCTGTGCGACCGGCTCGGGGTGGCCACCTCGGAGATCGACGCGTTCATCACCAACCAGCCCAACCGCACGTTTCTGCGGAACTGGCGGGAGGCACTGCGCCTGGCGCCCGAGCGCCATCTCCACACCTTCGACAGATGCGGCAACCTCTTCGGCGCGGCGATCCCCATCACCTTGGACCATGCCGTCCGCACCGGCCAGGTCGGAGACGGCGACCTGGTGGTCCTGGGGGGATTCGCCCACGCCGGGGACTTCGCGGGCGCCGCGGCGATCCGCTGGCACGGCGGAGCCCGCGGCGCCGACTAGCGGACCACCGCCGGCGGCGTTCCACGGCGGTCCACGGCGGTCCGGTCGGACCGGCGTCACGGCATCACGGCGATACGGCCCGCGGTCAGCCCGTCGGCGACCCGCTGCACCGCGTCCGCCGCCCCGACGAGCGGCACCCGCTCGCTCACCAGCGGCTTCACGACCCCCTTCGCGGCGAGTCCGGTCAGCTCCTCGTGCGCCTGCCGCACCGCCGCCGGGTCGTGTGCCTGGTACAGACCCCAGTGCAGGCCCACGATGGAGTAGTTCTTCACCAGCGCGTGGTTGAGGGCCGGGCTGGGTATCGCGCCGCCCGCGAAGCCGACCACGAGGATCCGGCCCTCGAACGCGACGCACTTGGCCGAGCGGGCATAGGTGTCGCCGCCGACCGGGTCGTAGACGACGTCGGCGCCCCGGCCCTCGGTGAACTCCTTGACCACCGGGACGAAGTCGTCGGCGCGCCGGTCCACGACGACGTCCGCGCCCAGGGACCGGGCCACGTCCGCCTTCTCCGGACCGCCGACCACCGCGATCACGCGTGCCCCGGCCGCCTTGCCCAGTTGGACGGCGGCACTGCCCACGCCGCCCGCGGCGGCGTGCACCAGCAGGGTCTCCCCCGCCCGCAGGGCAGCGCGGCGGTGGAGACCGAACCAGCCGGTCTGGTAGCCGATCCACAGGGCGGCCGACTCGGCGTCGTCCAGCTCCCTCGGCGCGGGGTGGACGCGATCGGCGTCCATGAGGGCCAGCTCGGCGAAGGCACCGCCCGGCAGCTCCGGGGAGCCGATCACCCGGTCGCCGACAGCCGCACCGGTGACCGCCTCACCGAGCGCGACGACCTCACCGCACAGTTCCACTCCGGGGGTGAACGGCAGCTCCGGCTTGAACTGGTACTGGCCCCGGCACAGCAGCGCGTCGGGGAAGTTCACCGTGGCCGCCCGCACGCGTACCAGCATCTGGCCGGGCCCCGCCTGCGGCTCCGGCACCTCCGCGAGTCCCATCACATCGCCGGGCTCGCCCGTCTGTCGCACCTGCCATGCCTTCACTCGAGTCCTCCTCGCCGCACTGGCCGTACCGGCTGGTCGGTATGGTCGGTATGTGTCGTTGATCGTTGGGGCCTCCGGTCCGGGTCGGGGCGGACCGGAGCGGAGCGGTTCAGCTCACTTCTGGTGCCGCAGGGACGTCAGCAGCAGGTCGGCGAAGCTGTCGGCCACCTGCTGCGGGCCCAGCGGACCACCGCGGCGGTACCAGGTGGCGAGGTGGTGCACCGATCCGAAGAAGAAGTCCACCACCAGCTCCGCCGGGGTGTCGTCACGGAACACCCCGGAACGCTGGCCCTCCTCCACCAGAAGGCGGAACCGCTCGTGGTAGCGGCGCCGCTCGGCCCGTACCGCCTTCTGCTTGGCCGGGCTCAGCTGGTGCATCGACTGGAAGAAGATCCTGCTGTCGTCGAGGTTGGCGATACTGGTCACCACGACGTCGGCCGACGCGGCCCGAAGCCGCTCCTCCACCGGAGCGTCCTGGTCGGCGAAGGACTCCAGACGTTCCATCTGCATCCGCAGGACACGGGCGTAGATCTCGTGCAGCAGGTCGTCCTTGGACGCGAAGTAGTGGTACATCGCGCCCTTGGTCACCTCCGCCGCGTCCACGATCTCCTGCACGGTGGTGCGGTCGTAGCCCTTGCGGGCGAACAGCCGGGTGGCCACCGTCAGCAGCCGCCGCGGCACCACACCCTGCGGATCCGCGGCGGCTGCCGGGCGACGGGCGGTCGCACGTGGCATGACTGGGTGCTCCTTCCCCCGGTGGACCGCCCCACCGGAAGGCGGGACCGTCTCGCGTGCCCGGTCAGGGTACCGACCGCGCCCGCCCAGCCCGCCTCGCAGCCTGATCACCCCTCGCTCACCGCCCGGTCAGCGCGACGGATCCAGCAACAGCTTTCCGAAGGTGCGGCGGGCCCGCAGATCCTCGTGCGCGCTTGCGGCCCCGGAGAGCGGGTGAACGCCGCCGACCTGCGGTTTCAGGCGACCGTCCGCCGTCATCGCCAGCAGCTCCGCCAAGGGCTCGCGGTACATCCCGGGGCGGCTCAGGCAGTGCATCAGCCAGAAGCCGACGACGGCCTGCGAGCGGCCCATCAGCTTCGCCGCCTCCACGGGCTGCGGGGGGACCCTCGAGGCCATGCCGTACGTCACCAGCCGGCCGAACGGGGCGAGCGCGGCCAGCGAGGCGTCGAAGACGGGGCCGCCGGTCATCTCCAGCACGACGTCGACCTTGCGGCCGCCGTTGGCCTCGACCAGCCGCTCCTTCATCCCCTCGGCATCGGCCTCCACGGCGACATCGGCGCCGAGTTCCAGCGCGAGGTCCCGCTTCTCCTTGGAGGAGGCGGTGGCGATCACCCTGCCCGCTCCCAGCGACTTGGCGAGCTGGACGGCGAGCGAACCGGTGCCGCCCGCGGCCGCGTGCACCACCACGGACTCGCCCTCGACGAGCCGGGCCGAGGTACGCAGCAGGTGCCACGCCGTCACCCCTTGCACCACCAGGGCGAGCGCCTGGCCGTCACTGACGCCCTCGGGGATCTCGTGGGCCTGCTCCTCCCGGACGGCGGTCTTCTCGGCGTAGCCGCCGTTGTCCACGAGGGCGACGACGCGGCGGCCGTCGGGAGTGCGGCCCACCACCTCGGCACCGGGAATCATCGGAAGGGTCGCGGCGGAGAGGTAGGAGTTCTCCACCAGATGGGTGTCCGCGTAGTTGACCCCGGCGGCCGACACCTCGACGAGCATTTCGCCCGGCCCGGGCTCCGGGTCCGGCAGGTCCACCAGACGCAGTACCTCGGGCCCGCCGAACTCCGTGATCAAAATCGCGCGCACTGCTTCTCCCACTCTCGCGGTGGCATTGTCGTCCTCCGCCGACGCTATGCGCCGCCGAGGGTCCGAGGGAAGGGCGCGACCGACTAGTCGGTATGTGATGTCCATCTCGACGGCGGACAACTCCCAGGCCGGGCCGCCGCGTCGCCCGCCCTCCGGGGCGCCGATCGGGGCGAAGTCACTCCTTGGCGAGGACGTCGGCCAGGGCGAGAGCGGCGTGCGCGGCGTCGGTGTGGCCGACGTAGAGGGGAGCGAAGCCGAAGCGCAGCACATCGGGTGCCCGGAAGTCCCCGATGACCTGGCGGTCGATCAGCTCGGCCATCGCCTCCCGGGCACGGGGGTGGCGCAGGCTGACCTGGTGGCCCCGGTCGGTCCCCCGAGGGGTGAGGACCTCGGCGGTCCCGGGCGGCAGCACGGTGTCGACGCATTCGGTGAAGAATCCGGTCAGGGAAAGGCCCTTGGCCCGCACCTGGGCCAGATCCACGCCGTCCCAGACCTCCAGGGCGGCCTCCAGGGCGAGCAGGGACAGGATGTCGGGGGTGCCGCACCGGGCCCGGGTGATGCCGGACGCGGGCTGGTACTCGGGGTCCATGGCGAAGGGGTCACGGTGGCCGCCCCAGCCGGACAGGGGCTGGTCGAACCCGTCCTGGAGCGCCGAGGGCACATAGAGGAACGCGGGGGCTCCCGGTCCCCCGTTGAGGAACTTGTAGGTGCAGCCCACGGCGAAGTCGACCCCGAGTGCGTCCAGCCCGATCGGCAGGACGCCCACGCTGTGGCACAGGTCC
Organism: Wenjunlia tyrosinilytica; assembly: GCF_014646055.1. GTDB lineage: Bacteria > Actinomycetota > Actinomycetes > Streptomycetales > Streptomycetaceae > Wenjunlia > Wenjunlia tyrosinilytica. The sequence continues at coordinate 50,640 of NZ_BMMS01000014.1, read as the reverse complement.
CAGGCCATCCGCGCCCCGGCGGCGTGGACGCGTGCGGTGATCGCGGCCATGTCGTGCAGCCGGCCGGTCCGGTAGTCGACGTGGTTCAGCAGCACCACGGCGGTCCGCTCGCCGAGCACGGCCTCGAGACGGTCGACCGTCGCGGTGCGCAGCCGCACGCCCGTGATCTCGGCGACGGAGTGGGCGATGTATCCGTCGGTCGGGAAGGTGGCCGCGTCCACGACGATCTCCCGCCGTCCCTCGGGGGCGAGGCGGACGGCGGCGACGAGTGCCTTGAAGATGTTGGCGCTGGTGGAGTCGGCGACCACCACCTGGCCGGGGGCGGCACCGACCAGAGGGGCGATTTTCTCGCCGACCCGCTCAGGGGCTGTCCACCACCCCTCCGACCAGGACCTGATCAGACGCCCGCCCCACTGGCGCCGGACGACGTCGTCCATCCTCGCGGCGACCCGGCGCGGGGGGGCGCCCAGGGAGTTGCCGTCGAGGTAGACCACGTCCGGGTCGAGGTCGAACTCGGCCCGCAGATGCGCCAGCGGGTCCTCGGCGTCCAGCTTCGCGGCCCGTGTGATCAGGTCGTTCGCGCTCGGGGCGATGGCCATGGGGTGCCTTTCACATGTAGGGGTCACACGTAGGAGCGGGCGGTCCACAGCTCGGGGAACACATCGCGGCGGGCACGCTTCTCCAACCAGGACACACCGGCCGAGCCGCCGGTGCCGGTCTTGGCGCCCATCGCCCGCCGGGTGGCGATCAGATGGTCGTGGCGCCAGCGCGTGAACTGCTCGGCCACATCCGTCAGCGCCTCACCGAGGTCGCTGAGCTCACCGGGCTCGCCGCAGTAGATGGCGGCCCACACCTGCTCCACCTCGGCGCTGGGCCGGTACGGCTGGGTGAGGTCGCGCGACAGCAGCTCCGCCGGAACGGGGTGTCCCCGGCGTGCGAGCAGGGCCAGCACGTCGTCGTACACACTCGGCGCGGACAGCGCCTCCTCGAGCTCGGCGTGCAGCGCGGGCACCGAGCGGTGCGGAACGAGCAGCGAGGCGGACTTCTCCCCGAGCAGGAACTCCATGTGCCGGAAGGCCCCCGACTGGAAGCCCGACCCCTCCCCCAGCGCGTCGCGGAAGGAGTTGAACTCACGCGGGGTCATCCGGGCCAGCGGCAGCCATGCCGCCCGCAGCGCCTGGAGATGGGCCGCACTGCGCCGCAGGGCGTCCAGGGCGCCGGGCACGTCGTCGTCGCGGAGCCGCTCCTGTGTGTGCCGCCATTCGAAGACGAGCAGGGTGAAGTACAGCTCCATCACCTGGGTGATGACCAGGAAGGACATCTCCCGTGGGTCCTTGGTCACGGTCTTTTGAAGCGAGTGCAGCACGGAGGCGTGGACATAGTCCTCGTACGGCGTGGTGCCGCCGAAGTCGAGCCTGGGTTCGGCCGCATCGGCCATGACGGGGCAGCTGAGGTACGGGTCGGCCGTCACCTGCGATCACCTCCAACATCGAGCGCAGGCGCCATTGTGCAAAGCGGAACCGCGAATCCGAAGGGCCGGTGCAGAAAACAGACGGCGTGATCTTTTACGAACGCAATCAGGATCGTGGGCTACCTTTACGATCGTGAGAATCATTCTGGACGCCGTCGACTGGGCCCTGCTGGACGCGCTGCAGAGCGACGCCCGGCTGTCCTACAACGAGCTCGCCCGCAGGGTGCACCTGTCCGCGCCCACGGTGGCCCAGCGGGTCCGCCGCCTGGAGGACGCGGGCGTGATCACCGGCTACCAGGCCAGGATCGATCCCGTGGCGGCCGGCCTGCCCGTCGTGGCCCAGGTGAGGATGAAGTGCTACGGGGCCAAGTGCATCACCGTGCACCCCGAACTGCTGGAGGACCTGCCCGAAGTGGTCGAGGTCTCGCGCCTGACCGGCGACATCTGCTCGATGGCCAAGGTCGTGACCTCGTCGGTCATGGAACTGGAGCGGGTGCTGGAGAGGCTGGCCTACTACGGCGAGACCTCGTCGGCGATGGTGCTGTCGACCCCGATCGCCTGGCGCCCGCTGCCGCACGCCGACTGACGTCCCCCCAGTAACGTCCGCCGCGTGACGTCCGCCTGCGGCAGCGCCTCAGCCGCCCGCGAGGAGCAGTCCGCTGTCGTTGCGCATGAGCCATTCCCGGTAGGCGGGGTTCGCCCAGGCCAGTTCCAAGTACGCGTCCTGGAGATCGGCGTAGACGGCGTCGGTCTCGCCCGCCTCGGCGATCCGGGGCCCCGACACGACGGAGAGGCGCACGGTCAGGGGGTCGTCCTCGAGCGGCCGGATGACCGTGCCGGCGCGAGGCCGGGACGTCGGCTGGCAGGGGCACACCGCCTCCGCGGAGGCCACCAGCTCCGCTGCCGTCGTGTTGTCCCGTACGTGCACCAGACGGGGGGTGCGCCCCACGGCCGTGAACGCCCGGCGCACCGCGGCGCACTCGTCGTCGGCGGTCGGGTCGACCATCCATTTGTCGCCGGCCAGGTCGCACAGCCTCACCAGCGGCCGCTCGGCGGCCACGTGGGTGGCCGACATGGCGATGAACTGGGGCTCCCTCTCGACCAGGACACGCTGTCGCACCCCGGGAGGAAGCCGCAGCGGAAAGCCCTCGACCTCGTACACGAAGGCGACGTCCAGCTGATTCATCGCCACCATGTGGAGGAGCATGGACACCGACACATCGACATGGATCGTCGTATCCGTTTCCGGGAGCCGGGCGTGAAGCCTGCGCAGCCACCCGGGCACCGCCCGGCTGCCGATACTGCCGACCCTCAGCCGCGCGCCTCCCGTGCTGACCGCGGCTTCCTTCGCCTCGGTCACCAGGGTGCTCATGTCGGCCACGATCGAGCGCGCCCGCGAGAGCACCGATCGCCCCAACGGCGTCGGCTGGCACCCGGCCTGACCACGGGTGAACAGCAGCCCGCCGATGGCGTTCTCGATTCGCCGAAGCTGAGTCGTCAGAGACGGCTGGGTCATCCCCAATTGCGCCGCGGCCTTCCGCACGCTGCCTGCGTCGGCGATCGTGCAGAGCACACGAAGGTGCCTCACCTCGAGGTCCACGGCGGGAGCATAACGGCGGGTTCCGCTTTTCCACCAGACGCATAAAAGCACGCGAACACCGCGTGAACACCATCACTCAATCGAAGCGGGCAATTCGCCGACCGATTGGACGGTGTTATCGCCAGTTGACATCGTCCGCCCGGCGCGAAAATCTCGCAGACTCTGCGGCACCAGCAGTTTCGTCCAGGGAATGCCACTGCCTCACATGTCATCAAGTGGCTTTCCCCTGGGGAGAAGGAGGCCGCATGATTCGCTCCAGGATGTTGCTCTCGGCCGCTCTGGGCGCCGGGCTCACCGCGGCGTTGACCGCTCTGCCCGCCTCGGCCGCCGTGGCCCAGCAGGCGCCGGACGGCGGCGTCACCGCCTCGCGGTACATCGGCTCGGCAGCCGAGAAGGCGGGCAACAAGGCGTTCTTCGAAGCCGTGATGAAGTCCGTCAAGGCACGGCAGGCCGCGCACCCCAGCGCCACCGCGGCGGTCACCGTGTACTACGACGCCGGGCGGGCGCCCACTTTCTCGGCGCAGATAGCCAGGAGCGCCCGGATCTGGAATGGCTCGGTGTCCAACGTCAAGTTGGCGGCGGGCAACTCGTCCATCGCGGATTTCCGGTACTACGAGGGGAACGACTCCCGCGGCTCGTACGCGAGCACCGACGGCCACGGAAGCGGCTACATCTTCCTGGACTACCGGCAGAACCAGCAGTACGACTCCACTCGCGTCACCGCTCACGAGACGGGCCACGTGCTCGGCCTTCCGGACCACTACTCCGGCCCGTGCAGCGAGTTGATGTCGGGTGGCGGCCCCGGGCCGTCCTGCACCAACCCGTATCCGAACGCGACGGAGTCCAGCCGTGTCAACCGCCTGTGGGCCAACGGCCTGGCGGCGTTCAGCAAGTCGGCGTACCACTAGGCACAGCGGGCACTCCACGTACACCGAGCACATCCAGTGCGCCCGAGTGCGACGGGCCCACCGGGCACTTCGCCGGCCGCCGGTACGGTCCCATCGCGGAGCCGTACCGGCGGCCGCCGCCGTGTCCGCTCGCCTTGAACACTTCAACACCTTCAGCACCTTCAACGGCGGCTCCATCTGCCGACGCCGTGACCATGAGCGCGGCATCCGTCACCCACGGCGACCGGGGCCGGTGGCCGGCGCGCTCCTCGCGCCCCCTGCTGCCCCACGCCTCGCGGGAAGAACCGAGCGGGGCGGCTTCACCTGTAGCCCCGCAGATCGCATCGGGGGGAATATACAAAGAGAGGGTTGCGCGGGGGCGCGCCGATCTCGATGGGACGGACACGATGAGCACACCCAGGGCGGCGACAGGCCGAAACACCAGCGGTCCGTTCGCGGTGCCGCACGCGGCCGTGGTGGTGGTCGACGAGGGCGGTGTGATCGAGCGGTGGAGCCGCGCCGCCCAGGAGCTTCTCGGCCACAGCGCGGACGAGGTACTGGGGCGGTCCGTCACGGCGCTCCTGCCGCCCGGCAAAGATGCGGACTCCGCCCTGTCGGACCGGCAGCGCGTCGAGGACGGCTGGTCCGCCAGGGCGCTCGTGGCCCATCGCGACGGGCACACCGTGGATGTCGCGGTCCAGGCGAGCCCGCTGTGGGAGAGCTCCGAGGGCTCCAGTTGGCTGGTCGCCGTCAGCGAGATCCGGAAAGTGCGTGAGTGGGAACGCGATCAGGCGGTGTTCCGGGGCCTGTTCACCCAGTCGCCGATCGGTATGGCGGTCGTCGATTCCCGGATGAGGTACCTGCTGGTCAATCCCGCTCTGGAACGGCTCGAGGGCACTTCGGCGAACGCCCTGCTCGGGCGCAGGCTCGGCGACACCGTGCCGGGCCACGACGGGGCCGCGATCGAGCAGGAGGCCCAGCGGGTGCTGGAGACGGGCGAGCCGCTCGTCGCCTTCGAGCAGATCGGTCTCACGCACACCGATCCCGGGGCCCACCGCGACCGTGTCCGCTCCAGCTCCTCGTTCCGCCTCCAGGACCCCTCGGGGCGCGTCCTCGGGGTGTGCCACACGGTCCTCGACGTCACCAGCCACCACCGGGCCAGGCAGCGGCTGGCGCTGGTGAACGAGGCGAGCGGTCGTATCGGCAGCACCCTGGACCTCGGTCGGACCTCCGGGGAACTGGCCGATGTGCTGGTGCCCCGGGTCGCCGACTTCGTCTCGGTCGACCTGCTGGACGCGGTGGTGAACGCGCAGGAGATCCTCCCGGGGCCCGTGCACGAGTCGCAGGTGCTGCGGCGGTCGGCGCACCGGTCCATCGCGGAGGATGTGCCCGAGGCCGTCGTCCGGACCGGTGAGCGCACCAACTACCCACCGGGATCACCGCCCGCGATCTGCCTGACGAGCGGCAGGCTGATCCTGGACGCCGCCGTGGACCTGTCCGCGCCATGGCTCGAGGAGGACCCCGCGCGGGCGGAGAAGATGCGCGGGTTCGGCATCCACTCGGCGATCGTGGCACCCCTTCAGGCCCGCGGCGTCACCATGGGCATGGCGACTCTCGCCCGCTGGAAGAACCCGGAGCCCTTCGACGAGGACGACCTCCTGCTCGTGGAGGAACTGGTCGCCCGCGCCGCCGTCTGCATCGACAACGCCCGGCGCTTCGCCCGCGAACACAGCGCCGCGCTCACCCTCCAGCGGAGCCTCCTCCCCCACGACCTGCCCAAGCAGAACGCCGTCCACGCCGCCTCGCGCTATCTGCCGGCGGATGTCCAAGCGGGCGTCGGCGGTGACTGGTTCGACGTCATCCCGCTGTCCGGGGCCCGGGTGGCGCTGGTCGTCGGGGACGTGGTGGGCCATGGCATCCACGCCGCCGCCACCATGGGCCGGCTGCGCACCGCCGTCCATACGCTCGCCGACCTCGACCTGCCTCCGGACGAACTGCTGACCCACCTCGACGACCTGGTCATCCGGCTCGCCGAGGAGGCGGACGACGCCTGGGGCGGGACCGCGGACGGCGCCGGGGTGATCGGCGCGACCTGCGTCTACGCCGTGTACGACCCCATCACCCGCAAGGCGACGATCGCCCGCGCGGGCCATCCCAGCCCGGCGATAGCCCATCTGCGCACCCCGGTGGAGTTCCCCGACATCCCCGCGGGTCCGCCGCTCGGGCTCGGCGGTCTGCCCTTCGAGAGTGCCGAGATCGACCTCGAGGAGGACACCGTCATCGCGTTCTACACGGACGGGCTGATCGAGGCGCGCGACCAGGACGTCGACGTCGGCTTCGAGCGGCTGTGCTTCGCCCTGGCGCACCCCGACCGCCCGCTGGAGGAGATCTGCGACACCATGGTCCGCACACTGCTGCCGGACCGCCCGCGCGACGACGTCGCCTTCCTCGTTGCCCGCACCCGGGCTCTCAGCAGCGACGACGTGGCCTCCTGGGAGCTGCCCTCCGACCCCGCCGCCGTGGCCCACAGCCGTCGGCTGGCCAATCGGCAGCTGCACGAGTGGGGGCTGGACGACATGTCGTTCACCACCGAGCTCATCGTCAGCGAACTCGTCACCAACTCCATCCGCTACGGCAGCGGACCGATCCAACTGCGCCTCATCCGCGACCGGGCACTGATCTGCGAGGTCTCCGACGGCAGCAACACCTCACCCCACCTGCGGCACGCCCGCAGCACCGACGAGGGCGGGCGCGGCCTGTTCATCGTGGCCCAGTGCGCGGGCCGTTGGGGCACCCGCTACACCGGGGAGGGCAAGACGATCTGGGCGGAGCAGCCCTTTCCTCCGTAGGGCTCGCCGGTCACGGTCTCGAACCGCCCGCGGCGTCCGGCCGGGGGGATCGCGCCGGCCAGGGGCCGGGCGTCAGGCCGAACGCACCGCCTCACCGACGGGCTCCGGGGTGTAGTACGCGGCCCGGACCCGCAGGAGCCAGTCCTGCGCCGGCCGCTCGTCCGGCTGCTCGGGCAGCACACCCGGCTGGTCGAACAGGTGCTCAGCTCGGCTCAGGAAGTCCTCCGCCCGTTCCGGCCGGTCCGCGATCCAGGCACCGAGGTCCCGCACCCGTTCCGGGTCGGGCAGCCGGATGGTCAGCTCACCGGTGCTGTGCAGTTCCTGCCCCTGCTCGAGCAGGCGGATCAGATGCCGGGCGTGCTTCTCCATACGGCCCCTCACCTCGGGTGAGGACGCGCCGCTGCGCCGGGACTGGAGCTTGCGGAACTGCTGGGTCGCGTAGCCGAAGTAGGCGTTCCTCACCCTCCCGCGCCCGAGCAGTGAGCGGCGCAAGCCTATGAGCTCGTCGCCGAAGGCGGTCCGCATCTCGTAGAGGTCCTCGGGCAGCCAGACCAGCTCCATCACCGTCGGATTGCCGCCGAGAGCGAGCCGGCACCACTTGGCGGCCTCGTGCAGGGTGCTGTCGGGCACCGTGGTGACATGGGACTCCGGAGGCCGGTGCAGACCGTGGAATGCGTGCGTGGGCGCGGCGAAGACGCCGAGACGGTCGATGTCGGAGCCCTCGTGGGCGAGTCCGTAGGCGGTCGAGCCGACGATTCCGGACAGCAGGACGTTCACTGGATCCCCCGAATGTGTGCGCCAGATCCCATGCGGGCACCAGGCTCCCCGGTGGCGGCCGTGGAAGGCGAGTGAATTTCCGCAGCGGCCGGGTTGCTGTGAGGGCGGGTCAGGGGCAGGAGAGGACCGAGTGCGGGTAGGCAGCAGCCGACACCGCACGATTCCCGCGTCCACTCCGCTCATGGAGCCGCTGTGAAATTCGGAATCTCGACGCTCACCACCGACGAGGGCATCAGGCCCGTGCCCCTCGGGAGAGCGCTGGAGGAGCGCTCGTTCGACTCGCTGTTCGTCGCCGAGCACGCCCATGTCCCGGTGGACCGCCGCACGCCCTGCCCCGGCGGCGGTGAGCTGCCGCGGATGTACTACCGCACCCTCGGCCCCTTCGTGGCGCTGAGCGCCATCGCCGCCACGACCGAACGGGTCCTGCTCGGGACCGGTATCGCCCTGGTGCCCCAGCGGGATCCGATAACTCGAACGGGTCCTGCTCTACCTTCCGACGATGGGAGAGCAGGAGACGGTGAAGTACCTGGACCGACTGGCCGAGGTCGCCGCCCCGTTCCGCTGAGCCGGGCCCGCGGACCCTCCCGACCGCCGCAGGCTCCCGCCGAAAAGGACCCAGAGCCGAGATGCCGACCGTGACGAGTACGCGGGCCCGGGAGTGGTTCGCGGCCGCGCGCATCGCCCGGCTGGCGACCGCCGACCCGTCCGCCCACCCGCACCTGGTACCGGTGGTCTTCGCCCTGGACGGGGACACGCTCGTCCTGGCGGTGGACCACAAACCCAAGCGGACAAGGCGGTTGAGACGGCTCGCCAATATCGCCGCCAACCCGTCCGTCTGCCTTCTGGCGGACCACTACGAGGAGGACTGGGACCGCCTGTGGTGGGCGCGGGCCGACGGCGAGGCGAGGGTGCTGCCGCCCGGGGACGAATCCCCGGTGTCGGCGCGCCATGCGGCCCTACTGGCGGCGAAGTACCCGGCCCAGTACGCCGACCGGCCCCCCGAGGGGCCGGTGGTGGAGGTCTCGGTCCGGCGCTGGAGCGGCTGGACGGCGTCATGAGCGCACCCGCCGGGCCCGGGGCTTGAGGGCTTGGGGCTCGGCCTGGGGAGGTGGAGGCTCGGGCTGGGGAGGTGGGGACTTGGGCTGAGGGCTTGGGCTGGGTCTTGGGGCTGGGGGGCTGGGCTTCGCGCCCGGGGAGCCTCAGCCGCCCCGGGGGTACATCCGGCGCACCTCGCCCTTGAGGCTCGCGGCCAGGTAGCCGCCGCCGTACTCGTCCGAGACGTAGACGCGCAGCGCCGGTGCCTCGCCGAGGTGGCCGGGGTCCACGATGATGTAGCGGCTGGTCGGGTGGGGCACGCCCAGTTCCTTGTCGGCCTTGCGCAGCAGGGCGGGGAGCACGTCCCAGTCCACCGAGTCCAGGTCCACCGTCTCCTTGCCGAAGACGAGGGTGCCCCCGGGGCCGCTGCGGGAGGCCGCGGAGTCGCGGTACTCGAATCTGTCGTACAGGTTCTTGTCGGCCTTGGTGGGCGCGGAGGCGATCGCGTACTGCGGATAGACGGTGAAGTCGGTGACCCGCGTGCCGCCCATGAGCGGACTCAGGCTCTTGACCACCGACCGAATGTGAGCCGGGGACAGCAGGCTCCCGGAGACGGTGGAGGGGGTGGTGTCAGCGGGTGGGGCGGGGCTCGTGGGCGACCGCGATTCCCCGGTCTCCTTCTTGGACGCCTTGGGGCCGGGCTTGCTCGTGGCCGACCGGTGGGTGCCGGGGGCGGGACCGGCGGCATCCTTGTCGGTCCCGTGCCCGAAGGGCGCGAAGGCCAGCACCGCGGTCACGATCCCCGACACGACCGCCACACCGACGACGGAGGCGATCACAGCCGTACGGGCGCCGCCCGCTCGTGCGTCCCGTACGTCGTGTGTGGCCCGTGGGCCCGTCCGGGGAGGCGGCGGCCATTGACCGTCGAGTTCCACCGGCTCGGGGCGGGGCATCGCGTCCTGCGGACCCCGCTCGGCGTTCACGAGCATACGGTCCAACGTCGCGGCGTCCGGCCGCGCCGCGGGGTCCCGCACCAAAGTCGCGGACAGGACGGGCGTCAGCGGGCCCGAGCGCATCGGCGGGGGAAGGGGCTCGTCCAGCACGGCGGCGAGAGTGGCGAGACTCGTCGCCCTCCTCAGCGGATGGCGCCCCTCCACGGCCACGTAGAGCATCATCCCCAGGGACCACAGGTCGGAGGCGGGATTGCCCTCGTCGCCGCGGATGCGTTCGGGGGCGATGTACTCGGGCGAGCCGATCAGCTCACCGGTCGCCGTCAGGCTGGTCGACTCCCGAAGCCCGGCGATGCCGAAATCCGTGAGCACCGCTGAGCCATTCGCCCTCAGCAGGACGTTCGCCGGCTTCACGTCGCGGTGGTGGATGCCCGCCTCGTGCGCGGCCCGCAGCGCGGACAGGACGTCACGGCCGATCCTGGCGGCCTCGTTGGGCCACAGAGGGCCCTGGGCCAGGCGTTCGTGCAGCGAGGTGCCGACCACCAGCTCCATGACGATCCACGGGTGGGGCACATCCGGCGCGTCCACGATGTGGTGGATGGTCACCACATTGGGGTGGCCGAGCCGGGCGAGCGCCCGGGCCTCGCGCAGGACGCGCTCTCGGAGGGTGCGCGCGGCCGTCGGGTCTGCGGCGAGCATCGCCGGGTCCGGAGGGCGTACCTCCTTCAGCGCCACCTCCCGGTCCAGCATGGTGTCGCGGGCGCGCCACACCGTTCCCATGCCGCCGCTGCCGAGCCGCCCGAGCAACTCGAAGCGGCCGTCGATCACCCGTCTGCCAGGCCCCCCTGCGTTCATGGGGATCAGAGTAGAGGCTGTGCGGTGGACACCCGTCACCTGCCGGGGGCGGGGAGGCCGGGGGAGGCGCACGCCCGGCCTCCGTGGTCTCGGACGATCTTCGGCAACGGCCGTCCCACCTACGGAATCCGTTGCACAGATTCCATCAGCAAGAGAAAAACAGTCGTTCCCAAGCGCTGGATCGACTGATACCGTCCCTGCCACTATCACATCCCAGCCTGCCGGGGTCGGACAAGGACCAGTCGGGAACGGATCCATCTCCCGGTCCCCGGGGCCGCCGACAGGCGCTGAAGGAGTGCATTCTTATGCGGATCCTGCTGGTGGGGGCAGGAGGAGTGGGCACGGCGATCACCAGGATCGCGGCCCGCCGTCCGTTCTTCGATCACATGGTGGTCGCCGACTACGATCCCGCTCGCGCCGAGGCGGCCGTCGCCGCCCTCGGTGGCGACGCGGACCGCTTCACCGCCGCTCAGGTCGACGCCTCGGACGAGGCGGCCGTGACAGCACTGCTGGCCGAGCACCGCTGCGACGTCCTGCTCAACGCGACCGACCCCCGCTTCGTGCTGCCACTGTTCACCGCGGCCCACGCGGCGGGCACGCACTACCTCGACATGGCCATGTCGCTGTCCTGTCCGCACCCGGAGCACCCCTACGAGAAGACCGGAGTCAAGCTCGGCGACGCCCAGTTCGAGCGGGCGGACGAGTGGGAGAAGGCAGGGCGCCTGGCCCTGGTCGGCATGGGCGTCGAGCCGGGCCTGTCGGACGTGTTCGCCCGGTACGCGGCCGACGAACTCTTCGACGAGATCGAGGAGGTCGGCATCCGCGACGGCGCCGATCTGACCGTCGACGGCTACGACTTCGCCCCGTCGTTCAGCATCTGGACCACCATCGAGGAGTGCCTGAACCCTCCCGTGGTCTACGAGGCCGGCCGCGGCTGGTACACCACCGACCCGTTCAGCGAGCCGGAGGTCTTCGACTTCCCCGAGGGCATCGGCCCAGTCGAGTGCGTCAATGTCGAGCACGAGGAGGTGCTCCTCGTTCCACGCTGGGTCGACGCGAAGCGGGTCACCTTCAAGTACGGGCTGGGCAACGAGTTCATCGAGGTCCTCAAGACGCTGCACAGGCTCGGACTCGACCGCACCGACCCGGTCACCGTGGCCGGTGAGTCCGGCCCGGCCCGGGTCTGCCCCCGCGATGTGGTCGCCGCCTGCCTGCCGGACCCCGCCACCCTCGGCGACCGAATGCACGGCAAGACCTGCGCCGGGACCTGGGTGAAGGGCACCAAGGACGGCCGAGAGCGCGAGGTGTACCTCTACCACGTGGTCGACAACCAGTGGTCGATGGGCGAGTACGGCTCCCAGGCGGTGGTCTGGCAGACGGCCGTCAACCCGGTGGTCGCACTCGAACTGGTGGCCTCGGGGGCCTGGTCCGGCAGCGGGGTGCTCGGGCCGGAGGCACTGCCGCCCGGGCCGTTCCTCGACCTGCTGACGGAGTACGGCTCGCCCTGGGGGATGCGCGAGCAGTAGGCGTCGGCGGGAACTCGCACCCGTGAGCCGGGGGAGGCGGGGGCGGGCCCGGGGGGCGGGGCGCGGCGGCAGGGTGCCGCCCCCGCCGCCGGGTCACGCGGCCGCGTCACCCCACCGGGTCGGGTCGCCGGGTCGGGTCGCTCACGGCCTTTCGCTCACTGCGGTCCTTCGCTCACTGCGGCCCTTCGCTCATCGCCGCCTTCGGTCACTCACATGGGCGGCGGGCCCTGGGCACCATGGAACGCGGCCGGGGCAGCAGGTCCCAGGACAGCTCCGTGTACAGGGCGAGCAGGGATTCGGTGTCGGCGATCCTCGCGAATCGTTCGAGGTGCTGCCGGATCTGCGCGTCGTCCCCCTCGCGGACCGCGGACGCGATCCGTGCGATCAACTCGTCGCTGTCCGACGCACCGGCGTTCGACCTGTTCATACCGGCACCCCTACCCTCCGGCGCGGCGGCAAGCCCTGGCTCACCCTTATGAGGAGGAAGGTCCACCCGGCTGGAGTATGGTCATCGCGTAGTCCGCCATGAGCACGTCGGCAGCGGTCGCCGCGAAATCGCCGAGCCGGTGCCGCGTCCGTGCCGCACGCACGACGTCGCGAGGCTCGGGCTGACACGGCTGATCGGAGTGCACAGTCATGGGCGTGAGTCGGGCATCCTCTCACCAGCGGTCATCGCCTTCCCAGGCATCCCGGATATCCCAGGCATCCCGGGCGTCACAGGCCGCCTGCGAGGTCATCGAGCTGCTCGAGGTGCTGTGGGAACAGGGCCGCGAAGCCGCCTCACCGGCGCCGGTGTCCACTTCCCAGCTGCGGGTGATGCACATCCTGGACCGCGACGAGGGCATCAACCTGCGCACCCTGGGCGAGATGCTGGGATCGGCCCCCTCGTCGGTCAGCCGCCTGTGCGACCGTCTCCAGGCGCTGGGCCTCATCGAACGCGCCGCCAGCCCGCTCAGCCGGCGGGAGCTGGAACTACGGCTCACCAAGCGGGGCAGGAGCCATCTCGCGGATCTGCGGGCCCGTCGCGAGGAGGCGATGCTCGCCGCCATCTCCCGGATGCGGCCCTCCGCGCGCAGGGCACTCGTCGAGGGACTGGTCGGTTTCCGGGCCGCCGTCGACGAGACCTCCCCCGCGCGTCGGCAGTCTCCTCCGGGAAGCGCGATTCAGTCGGCCTGACCCCGCCCGGTCGTTCCGCACGCCGCCGCACCGCATCGGACAGCGAGTTCCGCCCCGCGTACCGCCCCGGTCGAGCCCGGCGCGATCAATGCCCTTTGACGGAGCCGCCGTTCGATCGAGATCATCTGACGGACCGTGGGCCGCTGTCGTCACCGCGCTCACCGCTCGCGGCGCTCGGGGCCTGGCGGACAATGCTCAGGAAGTCATGTACATGGACCCATCGGCCGTGCAGGATCGGGCTCAAGCCCGCCCACACCGCGCTCGGCGCTCCCGCGCGGCGACCTCGCGCTGGTTCGGACCACTGCCGCGGTGTTGGGATATGTTGAAGCGTGAGCAGGAAGGAAGGGGTGGTCGTGGCACCGGGGCCGCAAGCAGGCAAGCGGGCTGCTGCCGACGACGCGGGGAAGGGGCACCACGAAGCGGAGGCTCCTCCCACGGCCCGGCTGCTCGCGCTGTTCGACGGCCATCGGCTCTCCCCCACCCAGCGGCGCATCGCCCAGTACCTGCTGGACCACCTCACCGAGGCGGCGTTCCTGTCGATCACCGATCTGGCGGAGCGTGTCGGGGTGAGCCAGCCCTCGGTCACACGCTTCGCCGCCGCCCTGGGATTCAGTGGATTCCCCGCCCTTCGAGAGGCCCTGCACCCCATCGCGCTGAGCGCCGTCGCCAGTTCCCCGGACACGCACGAGGAGATCCGGCGCAATGAGCTGCAGGCGGCCGTCGACGCCGAGATCGAGAACCTGGAGAGCCTGCGCCGAGCGCTCGGCGACCCCTCCACCGTGCTGGAGGTCGGCCGCGAGCTGGCCCACTCGGTGCCCCTGACCGTGCTGGGCCTGCGGATCTCGGAGTCCTTGGCGGAGTACTTCTCCTACGCCGCCAAGCGGGTCCACCCGGATGTGCGGGTGCTGACCCGCGGCGGCAGCATCGCGAACGACGCCCTGCTCCAGTCACGGGAAGCGGGCGGCACCTGGGTGCTCGCCTTCGCCATGCCCCGGTACGCCAACGAAACCCTGGACGCGATGCGGACCGCCCACTCGGTGGGACTGCGGGTCGCCCTCATCACCGATGTTCCGCTGGGGCCGCTGGCCGACGAGGCCGATGTGGTGTTCACGACCGGCACCGGTTCCCGGCTGGTGTTCGACTCCTATGCCGCGCCGGTGGTGCTGGCCGCCACGCTCCTGCAGGCGATGGCCGACGCCGTTCCCGAGCGCACACAGGCGCGGCTCGAGGCCTACGAGCAGTTGGCCGAGCAGCACCACTTCTTCCAGGGAGACTGACCCCTCCGGCGGACCGGCCTTCCCCGCCCCTGAGCGTGCTTCGCGCCGTCCGCGCTTGTTCGGCGACCCCGCTTCACGGGCCGCGTTCGCCGTGCCGGGTTTAGAACTCCCTCGCAAGAGCTCCCTTACAAGAGCCCCCTCACAAGCGGAAGATAACGGTCGCCAACCGAACACGAATGAATCCTTTCATACTCTTGATTGGTAGAGAGAATGTGTAAATACTGACGGCGATGGCCCCGGAGACCTCCGAAGTCACACGTCAGATGCCTGTCCGCACCCACGGAAGCCGACGATCCGCACCATGTACAGCAAGCCCCTCCTCCCCTTGCGCGGCGCAGGCCAAGGGACATGGCAGGCTCCGGTGCGGCGTTCGGACACCACGCTTCTGACCTCACCGGCCGTGCCGCTCACCGACCGCCGTCACGCGCCCCCGGCGATGCGGCGTCACGCGGCCATCACGCTCCCGGCGCACGAACGCCATGTCTCCACCGTCCGGCATCACACGGCCGCCTGCCTGGACGCTTGGCGGATGGACGAGGACGACCAGGACCGCACGGTCCTGATCGTGGGGGAGCTGGCCGCCAACGCGGCCCGGCACGGCCGCCACGACATGACCGTCACCCTGGTCCTGTCGGGCCCCACTCTGCAGATCCAGGTCACCGACTACGGCGGCCCGCCGCGCGCCGCGCTCGAGCGACCCGAGGAAGGGGAATGCGGCCGGGGCCTCGACATCGTCCGCGCGCTGGCGCATTCGGTGGACATCAGCACCCCGCCTCACGGCACTCGTGTGCGAGCCGAGTACCGCGTCGGGTCTCCACGACCCACCTGATCGAACGCCCGGGAACGATACAGCCTCCTCGTATCGTTCCGGGGTGTTTCAAGCGGCGAGCCGTCACCCTCGGACGCCGTTGGCGGCCCCGGCTTCTCCCCTAGGCCGGGGCCGCCATAAAAAGCAGCCCGCTCACCCGAAGCCGCACCGCGGAGCGGCCGCAGGTCCACGGCCGAGCCGCACACACCCCTGTCGGCGGGCCGGCACCCGATCCCAACCCGGCCCGGAGGCCACCAAGATGTCGTTCACCCTCTCCCACACCGGTCCCGACTGGCCTTGCCAGGTCAAGGCCCCGGGGACCCGCGACTGGGAGCGCACCGCCACGCGGTGGCTCCGGGAACTCCTTCCGGCCCGCTACTCGGGCTACGCGACGATCACCCGTCACCACTCCGTCCTCGCCCGGCACGCCCTGCTCCAGGTCCAGTACGAGATCCGGGCCCTGCGCGTGGGAATGCAGACCGCCCGGTCCGAACTTCGGGCCATGGGCACCTCCGACACGGTCATCGAGAACACCATCCGCCTGTACGCCATCGAGCTGGAGCAGCTGAACCACATCGCCCGCGGTGTGCGGCTCGTCACCGACGCGCTCCTCGACGGCAACAGCGCCCGCCGTCCCCGGTCGGCGGCCCAGCCCGCCCAGGCGGCACGGCCCGCCCAGGCGGTCCAGCCGGTACGGCCCGCGCAGCCGCTCCGGGCCGTGCGGCCTGTCCAGGCCGTGCGCTAGACGGGTGACGGGGCTCGTACCAGAGCCCCCACCGAATGCGGCTTGCGGATCAGCGGCAGGGCCGCGTCGTCATGGAGCCGGTCCCCCCACATGCCGGGGCAGCTCGTCGTGCATGGCGGCCACGGTGCGGGGCGGCTCATGCGCCTCCGCGCGCCCCGTTCGGGAAGCGGATGGAAACTGTCGCCGGTGGTCACGGGCCTCGGTGACCCCGTCGGTGTGGGGCGGCAACTGGTCCCCGTCCGTGAAGGACAGGGTCTGGCGGACGGGGGTCAGCCCGTACCCGGCCGCTGGCCGGCGCCCGAGGCTCGCGCGGCCCCAGCACCTTGAGTGCCCTCGGCGGTCCGCGCCGCCTCGGCGAGCTTCCCCACCATGCGGTCGAGCGCCTCCAACTCCTCCGGAGCCAGGCTCCGCATCGCCTCCGGCGGACGAGCCAGGATCTCCTCGGCCCGGGCGGCGGCAGCCGCCCCCTCCTCGGTGATGGTGACGACCCTGCTGCGGCGGTCGTCGGGGTGGACGCTGCGGACGACCAGTCCGCGCCGCTCCAGATCGTCCACGACGAGAGTGGTGTACGGCTTGTCGGTCGACAGCCTCTCGGTGAGTTCGCGCATGGTCAGCGGTCCGCCCACCAGACGGCGCAGGGCCTTGCTGCGGATGAAGCTCATGCCGAGCGCCTCACTGACCTCGCCCCGGCGGTCGTCGCTCAGCACCAGGGAACGCATCCCGGCCCAGATCCGGTCGACCGCTTCCCGGGTGGCGTCCGTGATGGGCTGTGGTGTCGTCATGAGGTGCTCACCGGTGTCCTGGCAGATGCGGAGGAAAGCCGCGCGACCGCATCGGTCGCCGTGCTCCTGGCCCAGCGGCCGGTGGTGACGATACCGAGCAGGAGCACGGCGGCGCCGCATCCGACACCGATCCACCACCCGACCCGGCTGGCCTCGGCGAATCCGGTGCTCAGCGGGCCATGGACCGAGGAGATGACAGCCGAGCCGATCACCGCGACTCCCAGCGATCCGCCGACCTGGCGGCTGGTCGAGGCGATGGCCGCGGCCACTCCCGCCTGCGCCCGGGGCATCCCGGAGACAGCGGTGTTGGTGATCGGCGCGTTGAGCATGCCGAAGCCGAGGCCGAACAGCACATAGGCGGCCATCAGCCGGGAGATGGGAGTGCCGGCGGAGAGCCCGGTCAGGAGCAGCGCACTGGAGGACATCGCCACACCGGCGACCAGCAGGGGAATGCGCGGACCGCGGGCTCCGACGATCCGTCCGGACAGGGGCGCGCACACCAGCGTCAGCGCCGCCATCGGCAGCGTGTAGAGACCGGCGTGCAGGGCCGAGAGCCCTCGGACGTCCTGAAGATAGATGGTGTTGAGGAGAAGGAAGCCCGCCAGCGAGGCGAAGCCGCACACCGCTATGAGCGTGGCGCCGGAGAAGGGGACGCTGCGGAAGAACCGCAGGTCGATCAGCGGTTCGGCGCGCCGGGGCTCGTAGAACACCAGAGCGGCCACGGCGGCGGCCGAGAGGGCGAAGCACCCGAGTGTCCGGGACGATGCCCATCCGGCCTCGGGGCCACCGATGATTCCGTAGGTGAGGGACACCAGGATCACCATGACCAGCACCTGACCGACGGGGTCGGGGCGTCGCGGGTGGGGCGCGCGGGACTCGGGGACGAAGCGGCCGGCCAGGACCAGTGCGGCGATGCCCACCGGGATGTTGATCCAGAAGATCGCCTGCCAGCCGACGGCGCCGACCAGGGCGCCGCCGAGGATCGGCCCGAGCGCCATGCTGATACCGATGACCCCGCCCCAGACACCTATCGCGCGAGCCCGCTCCCGTGGATCGGTGAAGGTGTTGGTGATGATCGACATCGCGACCGGATTGAGCATGGAGCCGCCCACGGCCTGCAGGGCCCTGGCGGCGATGAGCCAGCTCAGGGTCGGGGCGAGGCTGCACAGCAGCGAGCCCAGGGTGAACAGCGCCAGCCCCGTTTGGAAGGTTCGGCGGCGGCCGACTCGGTCGCCCGTCGATCCGGACAGCATCAGCAGGCCGGCCAGGACGACGGTGTAGGCGTCGATGGTCCACTGAAGCCCGGAGACGGAGGCATGCAGATCGCGCTGGATGTCCGGGAGCGCGATGTTCACGATCGTGTTGTCGAGCCCGACGATGAACAGGCTCATACAGCAGATCGCCAGGACGAGCATCCGCCGCCCCGCGCCGAGCTGAGTCACTCGAGGCTCCTTACGCCGACTCCCACTCCCACACTTCCTTCTACAACTACAACGGTTACATCTGTCCAACCAATTCCCGGGGCGAACGAGCACATTCCCGCGTCGTGTCACGCCCCGGCCGTGCCGCTGTGGCACGATGCCGCCCGGCAGCACATCTCAGGGGGAGAGCATGAGTGATTCCGGCCGGGTCGAGGCGTTCAGCGACGGGGTTTTCGCCATCGCGATCACGCTGCTCGTCCTGGAGATCAAGGTCCCCCCGGGCGCGGGTGACGACCTGTGGGCGGCGCTCGGGCACCAGTGGCCCTCGTACGCCGCGTATGCCGTGTCCTTCATCGTCATCGGCATCATGTGGGCCAACCACCACACCGTCTTCGGATTCATCGCGAGGGTCGACCGAGGGCTGCTCTTCATCAACCTCCTTCTCCTGATGGTGGTGGCCGCACTGCCGTGGCCGACGGCGCTGCTGGCCGAGTACCTGCGCGAGGACAAGGCCTCGCATGTCGCGGCAGCGGTCTACAGCGGCTTCATGGTGGCGCACGCGGCGACGTTCCAGGCGCTGTGGTGGTGGGTCACCCGGACCGGGCACCTCTTCGACGAGCGCGTGGACGTTCCCGGCGCCCGGGCCACCCGTCTGCGGTTCGCCCTGGGGTCGGTCGTGTACCCGATCACCGTCGGGCTGTCGTTCGTGTCCGCTCCGCTCACTCTCGCGGTGCACGGGGTGCTGGCCGTCTACTACGGGTTCAACCAGTTGCCCGTCCCCACCAAGGACCCGCAGGCGGGTGCGTCGCGGAGCGCGGCATGATGGCACTGTGCGAATTCGACCAATACTCGTCCACGACTACTCGTCCACGACGGCGGCTGGGCCTTCCGCACGACCGCGGTGAGGTTTGCCGAACGCCGTGTCCGGCCCGACGGCGAGGCCGTTCCTCACAATCGCCAACGGGGCCGGGTGGTACGGCGGCCTGCGCGCCGCCCGCCGATCGCCGCCCGGGCAACACGGCCTGACGCCTACACCCCGCGGGCCTTGTCCTCGATGAGCTTCAACTGCCCCCAGAGCAGATCCGCGAGGTGCCTGACCAGGTCCGCGCGCTCGCAGGGGCGCTGCACCAGCCACCAGTCGCCCGCCGCGTGCATCATGCCGACGATGCCATGGCCCCAGACCCGGCCCACCAGTTCGCCGTCCCGGCCCAGTTCGAGGCGTTCCGAGATCACGACGGCGAGTTCCTCCCCGAGCAGATGCAGGAGCGGGGCGACATGCGAGTGGTCGACGGCGAGTGAGTCCGCGTCGCCTTCCGCCTCCTCCGGGTGCATGAGGAAGCGGTACATCTGGGGGTGCGCCTCGATCGCGGTCAGATAGGCGTCGAGGGTGGCCTCGACGCAGTCGCGGCGGTCCCACACCGAGTCGAGTGCCGTGCGGCACTTGTCCAGCACGGCGTCGGTGTGCCGTTGGGCGATGGCCCGGTACAGGGCGCCCTTGCCGCCGAAGTGGCGGTAGAAGATCGGCTTCGAGATGCCCGCTTCCGCGGCTATGGCATTCATCGAGGCCCCCGGACCTTCACGCAGTACCACACGGTCGGCCGCGGCCAGGAGTTCGTCGCGCCGCCGCTGAGTTGCCTGCCGCTGTTCCCATCTGCGGTCTGTGGACACGACCTCCCCTTCCGCGCCTTAACACATGGCGCAAACTATTACCATAAGAACGCAGGGAGTTCAGCATCGGCTACCAAATGCGTCTCGCCATTGCGAACCCCGCCCACGGCCTCAATTCGCAAAAGGGCCACCGCTGTTGGCCGCTCGGCCGGTATCCGGGGCGGCCATGCCCGGAATCCCCCGAGCCGATCGGGAGTTCGGCTGCTCCGGACCGTAGTCGCCCGACTACGGAGCCGAACCGACCGGTCGGCACGTGATGTTCAGGTCGGCCCTCCTCGCACCGGCCCGCTTCGTTCCTGTAAATCCAACCCGCGGTAACACCTGTCTCGTGTGATGTCCGTCATGCATAGTGGGGGCCGCATCAACGGGGATGGCGTGCCGGGCCACTGTGCACCCATCACCGGACTGCACAAGGAAGGAAAGGCAATGATGGGTCAGCACTTCCGTGCATGCCGGGGAAACATGGCTGAGGGAAGGGCCTGCACCTGCGACGAGGACCGCCCCGCGCACCACGCGAAGCCCAAGGCGTCCCACCGGGTCCTGTTCGCCATGAGGCAGTCGGCGGGCGGCACGGGAGCGAACGACCCGAAGGACCAGGGCCGGGAAGCCGCCGCGCCCGACCGCGGGTCCGGCACCGGCTCGGCGGTGGACGTGGTCAGTCCGTGGACTTCGACCATTCACGACCTGGCGGAGTTCGATCGAATGTACGCCGGGCCGCCCAAGCCGACCTCCCCGGTGGGTGATTCCGCTTTCTCACCAACTGTCAGGGAAATGGCGCACCGCCGCTGGACGTGCGTTCCCGGCACTTGGAAGGCCGCCTCCTTCATGGCGGTGGGACTGCTGCTGTGCGGAACGGGAGTGGCGTCCGTCCGTGCCTGGACTTCCGACGACACCGCAGAAGCACGTTATGAAGAGAGTGTCAATAGGACCCCCGAACTCCCACCGGTCTTCTCTCCCCCCGACCCGATCGAATTGAAGCCGAATTCCGCTTCCCGGACCGGCGCGCAACCCGCCCATGAATCCCGGCCCGCCAAGCCCCGGCCCCACCCCTCGAAGAACAGGCCGAAGCCGCCCGCGCCCCGTCCCGAGGACAACGTTGTCTACGCGGCATGGGCCGGCCCTGGCTGTGCGGACTCCGACGGCGTCGGGTACTACGAGCGCGGCCGCTACAGCGACGACCACCGCGGCTGGTACACCGCCAGCCGCGGCGGTTTCCGGGGCGGGACCTGCGACGGCAGCTTCACGGCCGTCCCGATGTCGGGCAGTTCCACCTACGACCACTCCGGCCGGGTCTTCTGGTGGTGGCACGTGGGCGGCAGGGCCAAGGACTGCTCCGTCTCGGTGTACATCCCCAGCAGCCACGACGGCGGTGATGTCGCGGGGAGCCCCACACACTACGTGGTGCTCAACGGGGATCCCGCCAAGGACGACGGGTTCGAGGTCGATCAGGTGGCCAACCGCGGCCGTGTCGTGCACGTCGGCACATGGCCGGTGAGGCATGGCCGTATGGCCGTGGTGCTGCTCGACCGCGGCCGCGACTGGACCGGTGGCAGGAGCACCTACGCCCACCACGCGGCGGGCCCGATCCAGGTCGTCTGCCACTCCTGAACCGGGCTGTCGTCCGGCGAACAAACGGGCCCGCGATTGCGTATGGATGTATGGCCGACCGCCGGGTAGGCGCGGCCTGTACGGGTCCGGGCCCGAGGCCGGGCGCGGCGGCGTCCGCGGGGAGTGCAGATGACGGTCCAGCAGGTGTACGGAGCGACTGTTTCGATCGGCGACGTTCTGGCCGATCGGTACCGCCTGGAGGCACTGATCGGCTACGGCGGGGCGGCCGATGTCCACCGCGCGACGGATCTGCGCCTCGGCCGCACCGTGGCGGTCAAGGGTTTCCGGACGGGGGCCGAGGACCACCCGGGCGACCGGTTCATCGGCGAGGCCGTCCTGCTCGCCGGTCTGCACCACCCCGGCGTGGTGACCGTGTACGACGCCGGGCGCCACGAGGGCCTCGCGTACCTGGTCATGCAGCTGGTGGACGGCCCCACCCTGCGCCACCGCATCTGCGAGAGGGCCCTCACCCCGCACGAGGTGTCGCGTCTCGGTGCCCACCTGGCCCGCACCCTCGCGTATGTGCACACCGAAGGCGTCGTGCACCGCGACATCAAGCCGTCGAACATCCTGCTCGACGGCGAGGGCCGCCCTTACATCACGGACTTCGGCATCTCCCGCACGGTGGACGCCACAGCCGTGACCGGCCCCGGCGAACTCGTCGGCACCGCCCCCTATCTCGCTCCCGAGCAGATCCTCGGCCAGGCGGCCCAGCCGTCCGCCGACGTCTACGCCCTCGGTCTCGTTCTGCTGGAGTGCCTGACGGCACGGATCGAGTACTCGGGGATTCCCGTGGAGGCCGCGGTCGCCCGTCTGCACCGCTCCCCTCGCATTCCTCAGGCGCTGCCCGCCGAGCTGGCCGCGATGCTGGAGCAGATGACGGCGATGGACCCGGACGACCGCCCGGACGCCGGTGCCTGCGCCCGCGTGCTGGAGTCCGTGGCGGAGGGATTCGGCTCGGCCGGTGAGGCCCGGCACCGGCACCGTCAGCCGCGCCGGCAGCCGCGCCGGCAGCCGGGACCGGCGCCGCGACCGGCCGGACGAGAGGACGGTCGGCGAGGCACTCGTATCGCCGTCGCCTCGGCCGCCGCCGCGCTGGCCGGGGTGCTGGGGTCGATGATGACCTTCACCACCGTCGCCCTCCCCCACACGCCCGAGATGCGAACGGCCTCGTCCCCCGCGCACTGGTCCGCAGAACTTTGACCACGCCTTTGCGCGTTTGCGGCGTAGCGTGCGAGCCGTTTCTGTGGATGCGCGCGGAGGCGGCCGAACAGCGGTGAGCGCCCGGGCGATCCACTCGTCGAGCGAGCACGGGACGGGGCACGGCATGGCGGGGTATGTACTGATCGGAATCCTGGGGGCCCTCGCGGGCTGGATGCTCCTGGGCGGGGTGCGCGTGGTCAACCAGATCGAGCGCGGGGTCGTCTTCCGCTTCGGCCGGGCCCGTCCGACACCGCGCGAGCCCGGCCTGACCCTCCTGGTACCCCTCGTGGACCGGCTCAAGAAGGTCAATGTCCAGATCGTCACGATGCCCGTGCCGACGCAGGAGGGCATCACCCGCGACAATGTCTCGGTCCAGGTGGACGCGGTGGTGTACTTCCGCGTGGTGGACCCGCTCAAGGCCGCCATCGAGGTGCAGAACTACGTGTTCGCCGTCGAGCAGGTGGCTCAGACGTCCCTGCGGTCGATCATCGGCAAGAGCGAGCTGGACGATCTGCTCTCCAACCGCGAGGAGTTGCACAAAGGGCTGGAGCTGATGATCGACAGCCCAGCCGTGGGCTGGGGCATCGAGATCGAGCGTGTGGAGATCAAGGACGTTCAGCTTCCCGACTCGATGAAGCGGTCGATGTCGCGGCAGGCGGAGGCGGAGCGTGAGCGGCGTGCTCGAGTGATCACGGCGGACGGTGAGTTCCAGGCGGCGGCGAAGCTCGCGGACGCCTCGGCCATCATGGCCGACACCCCCGGCGCGTTGCAGTTGCGCCTGCTGCAGACGGTGGTGGAGGTCGCGGCGGAGAAGAACTCGACGCTCGTGATGCCGTTCCCGGTGGAGCTGCTGCGCTTCTTCGAGCGTGCGGGAGGGAACGATTCTGCCGCTGCCGCCGCCCCCACACGGGGCAAGGCCGTGGAGCAGGCGGAGCCCGCCGTGACGCCGGAGGCAGCCGTAGTGGATCAGGCGGAGCCCGCCGTGGCCCCGGAGGCAGCCGTAACAGCGCTCGAGGCCGTCGTGGAGCCGCCGGTGGCTGCCGGGAAGCCCGAGACGGTTGACGGCGCGGAGATCCCGGGCATTGCGCAGAACTGACCCGAGGGGCGGGGTGGCGCGGCCGGTCTGCCGGTGTCCGCGCCATGGGCGCAGTACCGTCGAGCCGTCCCGCCCCCTCATCGGAAGGTCCAGCCCGAACATGGCCACACAACCGGACCCGGGAACCGCACGCATCGGCCTGGGCCTGGCCGCGGTGGGCCGCCCCGCCTACATCAACGTCGGCCGCGACCGCGACCTGCCGGCCGAGCGCTCGGTGGACACGATGCGCCGCATCACCCATGAGCTGCTCGACTCCGCGTACTCATGGGGCATCCGCTCCATCGACACCGCCCGCTCCTACGGGCGCGCGGAGGAGTTCCTCGCGGACTGGCTCAACGGGCGCGACGACATCCACGACCTCACCGTGAGCAGCAAATGGGGCTACACCTACACCGCCGACTGGGCGATGGACGCCGAGACCCATGAGGTCAAGGAGCACAGCACCGAGGCATTCGAGCGGCAGCTGGAGCAGACACGCCGTCTGCTCGGCAACTGGCTGAGCCTGTACCAGGTCCACTCCGTCACTCCCGACAGTCCCCTGTTCTCCGACACCGCCCTCCAGCGCCGACTCGCCGCGCTCGCCGCCGACGGGGTGACCGTGGGCATGTCCACCAGCGGCCCCCGCCAGGCCGACGCGATCCGCGCCGCCCTGGAACTGGAGGTCGACGGCGAACCCCTGATCCTCAGTGTGCAGACGACCTGGAATGTGCTGGAGCCCTCCGCGGGCGACGCCCTCGCCGAGGCGCACGCCGCGGGCCGCAGGGTCATCGTCAAGGAGGCCCTGGCCAACGGCAGGCTGGTGCAAGGGGATCCCGGCACCGCATTCGCCGCGGTCGCCCACGAGACACAGGTCTCCCCGGACGCGGTGGCACTCGCCGCCGCGCTCCACCAGCCCTGGGCCCACACCGTCCTGTCCGGCGCGGCCACCACCGAGCAACTGGCCTCGAACCTTCAGGCAACGCGGGTGCGGCTCACCGAGGACCAACTGGCCCGGCTGGCCGGATCCGCCGAACCGCCCACCGCCTACTGGGCCCACCGATCCGAGCTGCCCTGGGCATGAACGGTCACCGCGCGAGAGGTCGGCGCGCGAGAGGTCGGCGCGTGAGACGTCACCGCCCCATCACCCGGGCGATGAACGACGCCTGGGAGGTGACCTCCTGCCAGCCGCCGAAGATCAGGCCGAAGAGCACCGCTATCGGCACCACCATGGCCACGGCGACCAGGGGGTGCCTGTCCCGGCTCGCCGTGTAGCCGAAGAGCACTGCGGCCCGTCCACGTAACCGGGCAACGGTTCGAAGGGGCATCCCTTGCTCCAGTTGTCGGGGGCGGCCACGCGGAGTCACCTCGTGGCGGAGTCGATCCGTCCGGCTCTCACGTAGCCACGCCCCGCTCGGCCGCGCCTCGAACCGCACTCGAAAAGCATCCGAACCGCATCCGAGCCGTGCGCCGACGCCTTCAGGCTCGGGCGCCGCCGATGATGAGATCGGCCACGGCCCTCGACCACCGGTCCCGGACGGAAGCGGGACTGCCCGAGCGGAACGCGGCCAGCGCACCCGCGAAGATCATGCCGTTGATCGCCCGCGCGGTGACGGGGATGTCCAGGTCCGCCCGCAGGAAGCCCTTCGAGACACCGTTCTCCAGGTAGCGTTCGGTCACGGCACCGAAGACCTCGTTCGTCTCCAGCATGTGCTCGCTCAACTCGCGGTCCACGCCCGCGGACTCGAAGAAGAAGATCCGGGCGAGCTGAGGGTCGTCGATGAACAGGTCGAACAGCGCCCGGCCGATGCGCTCGACCTGCGCCCGGTACTCCTCGACCGTCTGCGCCAGTTCCGGGCTCTCCGAAGCCACCACCTCGGCGATCCGCTCGACGGCCATGTCCACCACTCGGGCGACGATGTCGCGCTTGTTGGCGAAGTACCGGTAGAACGTCCCGTGCCCCACGCCGAGTTCGCGGGCGATGTCGGCGATCCCCGTCTCGTGGTAGCCCCGCTGCGCGAACACCTTGAACGCCGCCAGCGTGATGTCACGCCGCCGCTGTTCGACCAGGTCCTCCCGGGCCATGAACTGGGCCTTCTCTCGTCCCGTCGGCAGATACGGCAGATGTGCGAAGTATAGGGAGCCCGCTCCCCCGGCCGGTCGGGGGAGCGGCGGCCCGCTCACCAACGGAACACGGCATTCCACATCTGCCGCATCCCTTGCCTCCGAGCATCGCACGAAAACAGAATGACACGTCATTCAGCTCTTTCTGGGAGGCGACGAGATGGTCCAGGTGGACGTGTTCTGGGCGTACGGGATCGGCGCGGGATTCGCCGTCGCGGCGGCCCATCAGATCGGTCGGCGAGCGGCACTGAGCGCCAAGGGCACGGCCCAGGGCATCGCCGAGGCCATCGCCGAGAGCACCACCAAGGGCACCGCCAAGGGCACCACCAAAGGAATGGCAGCCGACGCGGAGGAGGGGCCCGGGGCTCTGCTGGCCAACCCCTACCTGTGCGGCGCCGTGCTCTTCTGCGCCGCCGTCTTCGCGCCGAGCGGCGTCTGGCTGCTGTGGGGGTTCCCCAGCTGGGAGACCATGCAGGTCGGTGACGCCTCGATGCCCGCGTGGCTGGTGGCCGCGTTCGCCGCCACCAACACCACACAGGGCCTCGTCGGCTTCCTCGTCACGCAGTGGCTGATCCGCCGCGGACATGTGCGCTGGGCACTGCTGCAGATGATGGCAGGTTACTTCGGCATGTTCTTCATCCTGGTGCACGGCTGGGACGGGCGTGGCTACCAGCGCTTCTTCTCGCGCGACAAGGCCGGCTTCGAGCACTGGGCGCTGCGATCCGGGCCGGAGCATGTGCGCGACTGGCTCACCTCGCCGGTCGCCCTGACCCTCTACGGGATGGGCGTCGTCATGATCCCGCTGATGCTCACCGTGATGAGCCGCTTTCACCAACAGGGGCTGGACGAGGCCGGAGTGGACGGTCCGGGGCCGCTGGCCGTGACCGGGCTCGTCCTCGGCTCGGTGGGCGCGGCGCTCGTCGCCGCCCTCACCGCGGGAGCGCTGGTCCATCTGACGGGCTGGATCGCGGGACCGCTCATCGCGGCAGTGCTGCTGTGGGCGCTGGTGGTCCGTCGTGGTGCCCTGGTCTCGCTGCTCGCCAGGAGCCTCGCCCTTCCTCCCGACACCCCGGCGGCGGCACCGGCTCACCCTCCGCAGCCGTCGGCGGGCTGATCCCCGGGTGATGCGCCGGGGGTGTGCTTCCGTAGCGCCTGCCGCCGCTTCGCTACACTCGGCGCTGTCCTTATGGCGTTCCGGAGTCGCCCCGTGCGGCGGAGGTGGGGCCTTGCAGGCGCAGGCGAAGGCGCGGATGCGGGATCAGGCGGAGCGGCGGGCCGCCGCGGAGGCCGACCGGCTCACCGCCGAGGGCGTCCACGGCATCGCGCTCACCTGGGTGGACAACGCCGGAATCACCCGGGTGAAGACTGTTCCGACCGGACGGCTGGCACACACCGCACGGTGGGGTGTCGGGATGTCCCCGGTCTTCGATGTGTACCTCGTGGACGACTCCATGACGACGAGCCGTCATGTCGGCGGCCCCGACGGGGATCTGCGGCTGTTCCCGGATCTCGACCGGCTGACGGTGCTGGCGGCGCAGCCGGGGTGGGCGTGGGCGCCGGTGGACCGGTGCTACCAGACGGACGAGCCGTATCCCGTGTGCCAGCGCCTGTTCGCCGCGCGGATGACCGAACGGGCGGCGGCGCGGGGCCTTCGGCTGCGGATGGGGTTCGAGACGGAGTGGGTGGTCGCCCGCGCCGACACCGAGGGGCCGGACCTGCGCTGTCCCGGCACCGGTCCGGCCTACGGAATGGCCCGCCTGGTCGAGCTGTCCGCCTACCTCGGCGAGGTGCGCGACGCCCTCCTCGCCGAGCAGGTCGATGTCCTTCAGCTCCATCCGGAGTACGCGCGGGGCCAGTTCGAGGTGTCCACGGCGGCCGCCGATCCGGTCGGCGCGGCGGATCTGGCCGTACTCGTCCGCGAGACCATCCGGGCCGTCTCCGCACGGCACGGTCTGGTGGCGCTGTTCGCTCCCGTCGTGGAACCGGGAGCCGTCGGCAACGGGCGCCATCTGCATCTGAGCCCGTGGCAGGAGGACCGGAACCTGTGCCAGGGCGGTGACGGACCGTTCGGCATGGCCTCGACCTGCGAGGCGTTTCTGGCCGGAGTGCTCAGGGAACTCCCCGCGCTCCTCGCGATCGGCGCACCCTCCCCCGCCAGCCATCTGCGGCTGGAGCCTTCCCGGTGGGCTGGAGCGTTCCAGTGCTGGGGGCTGGAGAACCGGGAGGCGGCGCTGCGGTTCATCACGGGGTCGCCGCAGGACCCCGCAGCGGCCAACGCCGAGGTCAAGTGCTTCGACGGAGCGGCCAACCCCTATCTCGTGGTCGGCTCGGTCATCGCCGCCGGGCTGGCCGGGATCGACGACTCCCTGCGCCTGCCCGAGCCCGTGAGCGGCGACCCCGCCGAGCAGGGGGCTCACCCCCGGCTGCCCACCTCCCCGCAGGAGTCGTCCCAGCATTTCGAACGTTCGGCGGTGCTGCGCGAAGCGCTCGGCGAGCCCCTGTTCGAGGCCGTCGCCGCCGTGCGCCGGGCGGAGGCCGAGCTCTTCGAGGACGTCCCGCCGCAAGAGGTCGCGGCCGCCACGCGGGGGCGGTACTGAAGGTGGCCCTTCCGGAGCTCCCCTTCCTACCGGAGTTTCCCTCCCTGGTGGACCATCACTGTCACGGTGTGGCCCGTCGCGACCTCGATCCGGAGGCGTTCGAGTCGTATCTGACGGAGTCGGACGTCCCCGCAGCGCCGGGCACGACCTTCTTCGACAGCCAGCTCGGCTTCGCGGTGCGCCGCTGGTGTCCGGAGCCACTGGGGCTGGAGCCGCACTGCCCGCCCGAGCGGTACCTCGCCCGCCGACGTGAACTCGGCTGGGAGGAGAGCACCAGGCGGCTGCTGAGGGCCAGCGGAATCGCACGCTTCCTCGTCGACACCGGGCCGGCGGCGGATCTCACCCCTCGGCAGAAACTCGAAACGCTCGCCGGCGCGCCGGCGCGCGACATCGTACGACTGGAGCAACTGGCGGAGCGGACCGCCGACACCTCGCCGAGCGCCCGGGACCTCCTCGCCGACCTCGGCGACGCGATCGAGGCCGCCACCACCACCGCCGCGGGCTTCAAGTCGGTGGCCGCCTACCGCTACGGCCTCGACCTGCCGCCCGGCCCTCCGCATCCGAGGGATGTGCACGAGGCGGCCGAGCGCTGGCTCGCCGAGCGTGGCAGCACGGACCGGGCCCGCAGGGTGAGCGATCCCGTCCTGCTGAGCCATCTGATGTGGTCCGCCGCCGAGACCGGGCTGCCGCTCCAGGTGCACACCGGCTTCGGCGATCCCGACCTGCGCCTGCACCGGTGCGATCCCCTCCTGCTGACCGACTTCCTCCATGAGGTGCGCTCCACCGGGTGCTCGGTGATCCTGCTGCACGGCTACCCGTACCACCGGTCGGCCGCCTATCTGGCTCATGTCTTCCCGCATGTGTACGCCGATGTGGGTCTGGCGCTCGGCTACACCGGGGCCCGGGCGGTGGCGGTCCTGGCCGAGATGCTGGAGCTGGCACCGTTCGGCAAGGTGCTCTTCTCCACCGACGCGATCGGTCTCCCCGAGCTGTATCTCGTGGGGGCTCGGGTGTTCAGGGACGCACTCGCCCGGCTGCTGTCCGGATGGGTGGAACAGGACGCCTGGTCGCCGGAGGACGCCGGGCGGGTGGCACGGCTCATCTGCGCCGACACCGCACGCCGCGTCTACGGCCTCCACGCGGGCTGAACGGCGCCGCGCACATCGCGGAAAACCTCTCGCCGCACCCAGCCGCCGGTCGCTAGGCTTCTGCGGTTTTCGCCGAAGAGGCGCATCGGGGGTCCGGCGGGCGAGGGGGAGGGCTCATGGGGCTGTACGCGGTCGTGGCGGCGCTGGGCTTTCGCCGCTACGCGACGTACCGGGTCGCGACCGCCGCCGGAGTGTTCACCAACACCGTCTTCGGCTTTGTGATGGCCTACACGTACATGGCCCTGTGGGACGAGCGGCCGCACCTGGGCGGCTACGGGGTGGCGCAGGCGGTCACCTTTGTCTGGATGGGACAGTCACTGCTCGCGGCGTCCTCGATCCTGGGCGGCGGATTCGAGCAGGAACTCGCCGAGCGCATCCGCAAGGGTGACGTGGCCATCGACCTGTACCGCCCGGCCGACCTCCAGCTGTGGTGGCTGGCGAGCGATCTGGGGCGGGCTGCCTTCCACCTGCTGGGCAGGGGTGTCGCCCCGACGGCGGCGGCCGCGTTCTTCTTCCCGCTGACGCTTCCGGACTCCCCCGTCACCTGGCTGTTCTTCCTGCTGTCGGTGGCGCTGGGCGTGGTGGTGAGCTTCGCGATCCGCTATCTCGTGGCGCTCACGAGCTTCTGGCTGTTGGACGCCAGTGGGATCCAGCAGATCACCGCGCTGGCGGGCATCTTCTTCTCGGGGATGCTGCTGCCGCTGGCGCTGTTCCCCGGCCGGCTCGGGGATGTGGCCCGGGTGCTGCCCTGGTCGGCGATGCTGCAGATCCCGGTGGACGTGCTGCTGGGCAGGCACACCGGCGGCGGCCTCGCCCAAGCGCTGGCCTTCCAGGCGGGATGGGCGGCGGCGTTGCTGGCGGCCGGGCGGCTGGTGGGGATGTTCGCCACCAGGAAGGTGGTGGTCCAGGGTGGCTGAGGACCTACGGGCCGTCGAGGGCTCGCGTCTGGCCGACGGGGTGCGCGCCTATCTGATCATCGCCTGGATGTGGGTGCGCTCGACGATGGCCTACCGGGCCTCGTTCATCATGCTCACGATCGGCCAGTTCCTCGGCTCCGGGCTGGACTTCGCCGCCATCATGCTGATGTTCGCGCACACACCGCACCTCGGGGGCTTCAGCCTGGGCGAGGTGGCGTTCCTCTACGGCACGTCAGGGGTCGCCCTGGGGCTGGCGGACCTGCTGATCGGCAACACCGACAAGCTCGGACAGCGGGTGCGCGACGGCTCGTTCGACACCCTGCTGGTCCGGCCGGTCCCGGTGTTCGCGCAGGTCGCGGCCGACCGTTTCGCGCTGCGGCGGGTGGGCAGGATCTCGCAGACCGCGGTGGTACTGGGGTGGTCGTTCACCGTCATCGAGGTGGACTGGACCGTCGGGCGGGTGCTGATGGTGCCGCTGATGATCCTGTCCGGTACGGCGATCTTCGGGTCGCTGTTCGTGCTGGGCGCGGCATTCCAGTTCTGGGCCTCGGACGCGGCCGAGGTGCAGAACGCCTTCATCTACGGCGGGAACACCCTCACGCAGTTCCCACCCACGGTCTTCGCCAAGGACCTCGTACGGGGGGCGACCTTCCTCGTCCCGCTCGCCTTCGTCAACTGGATGCCCGCGCTGTACATCCTCGGCCGGCCCGATCCGCTCGCCCTGCCGCGGCTGATGGACTTCGCGTCACCGGTCGCGGCGGCTCTGTCCTGCGCCGTCGCGGCGCTGGCGTGGCGCGCCGGGCTTCGCGGCTACAGAAGCACAGGGAGCTGAAGTGTCCATCGAGTCCTCCGGTACCGCCGAGCCGTCCACACCGTCCACCCCGTCCGAGCCATCCGCGACCGCCGGACGAGCGGCCTGCGCCGGGGCCACGGCCGCCCGGGGCGGCTTCATCGAGCTGGACGGACTGGTCAAGTCGTTCACCGTGCGCCGCAAGGCGGGTGTGCTGCGCAGGACCAAGCACGAGGTACGGGCGGTCGACGGCATCAGCTTCTCCGTGGCGCGCGGTGAGATGGTCGGGTACATCGGGCCCAACGGAGCCGGGAAGTCCACCACCATCAAGATGCTCACCGGCATCCTCGTCCCCACCTCGGGACGGCTGACCGTCGCCGGACTCGACCCGGCCCGCGAGCGCACAAGGCTGGCCCGCCGTATCGGTGTCGTGTTCGGACAGCGCACCACACTCTGGTGGGACCTGCCGCTGCGGGACAGCTACCACCTGATGCGCCGTATGTACCGTATCCCCGACGCCCGCTACCGGCAGAACCTGGACCACTGCACCGAACTGCTCGACCTCGGGCCGCTGATGGACGTACCGGTC
Source organism: Wenjunlia tyrosinilytica (assembly GCF_014646055.1). Lineage (GTDB taxonomy): Bacteria > Actinomycetota > Actinomycetes > Streptomycetales > Streptomycetaceae > Wenjunlia > Wenjunlia tyrosinilytica. The sequence goes on along the minus strand of NZ_BMMS01000014.1, from coordinate 18,765 downwards.
CGGCAGCTGTCCCTGGGCCAGCGGATGCGCGGCGACATCGCGGCGGCCCTGCTGCACGACCCCGAGGTGCTCTATCTCGACGAGCCGACCATCGGTCTCGACGTGGTCAGCAAGGCGAAGGTCCGGGAGTTCCTGCGGACGGTCAACGAGGAGCTGGGCACGACCGTCCTCCTCACCACCCATGACCTGACCGACATCGAGCAGCTCTGCGAACGGGTCATGGTGATCGACCACGGACGGCTCGTCCACGACGGAGGGCTCGACGCCCTGCACGCCGACGGCGGCAGCGAGAGGACCCTGGTGGTGGACCTGGAGAGGGAACTGCCGCCCATCGAGGTCGAGGGAGCGCGGGCCGTCCGGGTGGAGGGCCCCCGCCAGTGGCTCGCCTTTCCCGCGTCCGCGAGCGCCGCGCCGCTCGTCGCCGAGATCGCCGCCGAATACCCCCTGGTCGACCTCTCGGTCCGGGAACCGGCCATCGAGGACGTCATCGCCCGGATGTACGCCGACCGGTCGGCGCTGTAGGCGCGACGAGGCCCGGACCAGGACTCAGGACTCAGGACTCAGGACTCAGGACTCAGGACTCAGGACTCAGGACTCGGGACACCACCCCCGTACGGCTCACCCCGCCACCCCGTGGCCCCTGCGACCTGCCGCCCATACGCAGGCAGTCCTGCGCGTCGGCGAGGGTGTCGGTGCAGAGCTCGAACTCCACCGTTCCTTCCGGGGTGCGGCGCAGGGACGGCGCGGTGGCCGGATGACGGGCCCCGATCAGAGCGGCTGTGCGGTGCGCGCAGCACTTCAATCATCACCCGGTGCGGGCCCCACTCGATGCGACTCACCCGAACGCGTAACCGCTTTTCGAACGTGTGGTGCGTATCCATCGAGCGGCGGATCACAAGTGGCGGGAGGTGGTGATCGCCCATAGCTTCAAGTCGGCGGCCACGGCTCGCAGCCGACACGTTGCGCAGAGTACCGCCGAGGGACTCCGATCCGGCCGACCGCTCGAGCGAGCGCTGCGCCGGCTTCTTGGGAAGGCAGGTAACGGCACATGCCGCCACGTCAGCTTCCGTGCCTCGCGGGCGCCACCGCAGTAGTGCTGCTGAGCCTGGGCGCCGCGCCACCGGCCCACGCCGCCGCGCAGCGCCATGTGGTCCACCCGGGGGAATCGATCCAGAAAGCGGTCGATGCCGCGAAGCCCGGAGACACGGTGGTGGTGCTGCCCGGCACCTACCGGGAGAGCGTCGAGATCACCGTTTCCCGGGTGACCCTGCGCGGGTCCGGCCCGAAGACCGTGGTCTCCCCGCCGCCGAAGGACTCACCGCTCGCGTCCGCGAACGCCTGCGCGAAGGGCGGCAACGGTATCTGCGTCACCGGCACGGACAAGGCCGACGTCAGCCGTGCGGCCGTCGAGTCCCTGACCGTCTCCGGCTTCGAGAGGAACGGGATCGCCGGCTCGGAGACCGACCGGATGCGCGTCAGCGACGTGGTGATGCGCGACAACGGCTACTACGGCTTCAGCCAGGAGAAGTCGACCCGCCCCGACCTGCGTGGCAACATCGCGCGCGACAACGGCCAGGCGGGCATCTTCATCGCGAACTCGATCGCGCACGAGGGCGGGGCCATCGACACCAAGGGCGCCGTGATCAGGGGCAACCGCCTGTCGGGCAACCGGATCGGCGTCGTGATCCGCCGGGCCAGGAACGCCACGGTCGAGCACAACCTGATGACGGGCAACTGCGGCGGCATGTTCGTGGTGAGCGACGAGAACAAGCCCGCCTCCGGCAAGATCACCATCCGACGCAACCAGGTGATCGCGAACAACAAGTTCTGCCCGAAGACCCCCCGCCTGGACTACATCCAGGGCACCGGAATCCTCCTCACCGGCGCCGAGGACTCCGTCGTGACGGCGAACCGGGTGCGCGGCAACGTCGGTGAATCCCCCCTGTCCGGCGGCATCGTGCTCTTCCACAGCTTCGTGGGCCCGGTCAACGTCGGCAACAGCGTCAAGGACAACGTCGTCCTGGGCAATGGTCCCGTCGACATCGCCCACCTGGACACGGGGACCGGCAACACCTTCGGCGGAAACCTGTGCTGGGTCTCCAAGGAGGCCGGCCAGTGCTGACCCGATTGGCAATGCGCGAGGGGCGTGAACGCTCCCGGTCCGCGCCGGCACGGCAACACTTCACCAGGAGAAAGGTGGCGCCATGACCACCACACCCATCCCTTCCATGCAGGCGGCGATGCGGCTGCGTGAGCTGGTGTTCGGTGCCGCGGGCGCGGCGGCCCTGCGCGCCGCGGCCAGGCTCGGAGTCGCCGACGCCCTCGGCGAGACCCCCGCGACCGCCAAGGAACTGGCGGCGGCGGTGAACAGCGATCCGCGGTCACTGGACCGCCTGATGCGTGCCCTGACCTGCTACGGGGTCTTCGCCATGACCGAGGACGACCGGTACACGCACACGGAGATGTCCCGGCTGCTCGCCGAGGACACCCCCGACAGCCTGCGCTACATCACCCTGTGGTGCACGGAGCCGTGGACCTGGGACGCCTGGCCGCGCCTGGACGAGGCGGTCCGGGCCGGTACGCATGTCTTCCACGACCTGTACGGCAAGGACTTCTTCGACTACCTCCACGACGACGCCATCGAGTCCGCCCGGGTGTTCGACAAGGCCATGACCCAGTCGAGCATGCAGTCCGCGCTGGACATCGCCGAGTTCCTCGACCTCACGGGAGTCTCGACCGTCGTCGACATCGGGGGCGGCCAGGGCCATGTACTCGCCGGCCTTCTGGAGAAGTACCCCACGCTGCGCGGATCCCTGCTCGACCTGCCCAAGGTGGTGGCGAACGCGGATCCCAGACTGCGGGACGGCGGGCCGCTCGCCCCACGGGTCCACCTCGTCCCCGGCGACTGCCGCGACAAGGTTCCCGTCCATGCCGACATGTACGTCATCAAGAACGTCCTGGAGTGGGACGACGACAGCACACGCAGGACACTCAACAACGTGGTGGCGGCCGCTCGCCCGGGCGCCCGGGTCGTGGTCATCGAGAACCTCGTCGACGACAGCCCGTCGATGAAGTTCACCACGGCCATGGATCTGCTGCTGCTCCTCAACGTCGGGGGCAGGAAGCACTCCAAGGAGAGTCTGATCACCCGGATGACCCAGGCGGGTCTGCTGGTCGGCGACGTACGTCCCGTCAATGCCTACCTGCACGCGTTCGACAGCATGGTCCCCCCGGACAACGACCACTGACGGCGAGCACACCGACGCTGTCCCCCGAGAAACGGCTGAGACAAAGGACAACGACTGGGACGGCCGCCGCCGGCACCCTCCCGGGTGCCGGCGGCGGCCGTCTCGCGTGCGCCGTGCGTGGCCCACGCCGTGCCCCGCGTCGTGCCTGCCAGGGCCGAGCAAGGGCCGCGAGTCACGCCCCGTCGCGCTCCCACCGGTAGAACTCACGGGCCATGGCGTCCTTCGGCTCCCGCCACGTCTGCGGGTCGTAGGCCCGCACATATGCGGACAGCCTGTCGCTGACCTCCTGGAACTCCGGGTGGCGGGCCAGCCTCGCCACCGCGGGACCGGGCGGCTGGTCCGCCTCGATCAGGTGCAGATACAGGTCGTCGCCGAAGTGGAACAGGCTGCGGCCCGTGACCCCGATCAGGTGCGGCAGCTCGCCGCGATCGGAGGCCGCGAAGATCTCGGCGATGTCGTCCGTGGACTGCGGTTTCATACGGGCGACGATCAGAGCGCGGTGCATACGCCACCTACCTTCCTGGTCGGGGCCTGACGGGGACGGGTCAGTTGGGTACGGCCGGGCTCCTACGCTGGCCGCCCTCGCGTGCCCGCTGCTCGACCTTGTCCCGGATGAGCTCCATCTGGACCTTGGAGTTGCGGTTGATGTGCACGGTCATGCCGTCGGTGTCGACCGGCGCCTCCGGGCGCATCCGGAAGTCCTGGACCCAGCGCATCCTGGTGCCCTCCGGGACCTCCTCGTACTCCCACTTGATGTCCATGTACTCGAAGGGCCCCGGCTCGACGCGGCGGGCCCACACGGTGAGCATGTCGCGCACGGCCTCGCGCTCGGACACCCAGCTCCACACCTTGCCGTTGTCGTCCGGGTGCATGGTCAGACGGAACGTCGTCCGGTCGCCCTCACGTTTGAGGATCTCCACGGAGGCGTACTCGCTGAACAGTTCGGGCCAGCCCTCGAGGTCGTTGGTCATGTCCCAGACCAGGTCCAGCGGCGCGGCGATGACGATCTCGTTCTCGGTGTGTCCGGACATCTCACGCTCCTGCCATCAGCGAGGCATTGATGGCCTCGACGAACTCACCCGGCGTCTTGCACGTCTCGGGGCCGGCCGGGATCGGCTTGCCGTAGCGCTTCTCGAGCTCGCTCACGATGCCCAGCAGGCCGAGCGAGTCGAGGTTGTACTCGGCGAAGGCGCAGTCGGGCCGCTTCTCCAGGTCCTTCGGGTCGACCGTGAGGCCGGCGCAGCTCTTCATCAGCGAGGCCAGCTCGCTGAAGGTCAGTTGACTGCTCATGGCGATTACTCCTTCTACTGGACGACCGGGCCGGTGCCGTCACCGGCCCCGGAGCGGTCGGTCACGAAGGCTCGGCGGTGCCGCGGCGCAGCACCAGCGCGGAGTTGGAGCCCATCAGCCCTCGACTGAGCACCAGGGCGGTGCGCAGTTCGGCGGAGCGGGCGCAGCCGGTCACGAGGTCGAGGTCGTAGCAGACCTCGGTGACGTTCGGCGTGGGCGGGACGACGTCGTGTTCCATGGCGAGCACGGCGGCGGCGCAGTCCAGCATGGGTGCGCCGCAGTACGCCCGGCCGATGCCGGCCTTGGGCGCGGTCACCGGGACGCGGGCGGCGTGGGGGCCCAGCGCGTCGGCGATGGCCAGCGCCTCGGCGCGGTCCGCCTCGGGCACGCCGAGGGCGTCGGCGAAGACCACGTCGATCTCCTCGGGTGCGCACCGCGCCTCCTCCAGGGCGCCTCGGATCGCGTGGGCGAGCCCCTGACGGGACTTCTCCCAGCCGGAGGTGCCGGTGAAGGTGGCGGCGTGTCCGGCCAGGAGGGCCCGGTCCCTGGCGCCTCGGCGCCGGGCGGCCGACTCCTCCTCGACCATGAGCATCGCGCCGCCCTCGGCCGGGACGAATCCGCGGGCGTCGGCGGTGAACGGCAGGTAGGCCCGTTCCGGGTCGTCGGCGAGGCTCACCTCGGGGTAGCCGAGCTGGCAGACCATGGAGTAGGGGGCAAGGGGCGCTTCGGCGGAGCCCACGACGACGGCGTGGGTCCCGCCCCTGATGCCGCGGCAGGCGTGGGCGAGGGCGTCCAGGCCGCCGGCCTCGTCACTGCACACGACACCGCAGGGGCCCTTGAAGCCGCCGCGGATGGAGATCTGGCCGGTGCTGGCGGCGTAGAACCAGGCGATGGACTGGTAGGGGCCGACGAAGGAAGGTCCCTGTCCCCACAGGCGCTGAAGTTCCCGCTGGCCGAACTCGCCACCGCCGGAACCGGACGCGGTGACCACGCCCACGCCGAACGCGGAGCGGTCTGCGATGTCGAACTCGGCGTCCTTGAGCGCGAGTCCGGCCGCCGCCATGGCGAAGTGCGTGAACCGGTCGGTCTGGACGACGAAGCGCTCCTCGACCATCGTCGTGGGATCGAATCCCCGGACCTCTCCGGCGACCCGCAGCGGCAGGTGCCGGCACCCTTCGCGGGAGATCAGGTCCAGGACGCCGATCCCCTCCTTGGTCGCCTTCCAGAAGGCGTCCGTGCCGACACCGTTCGGCGCGATCACGCCGAGACCCGTGACGACCGCACGCCGGCGCTTGTGTGCACTCATCGTGTACTCCCGCCTGCGCGGCTGAGCACGACCGCGGACTGGAACCCGCCGAACCCGCTGCCGACCGAAAGGACGTTGCGCAGCCGCATGGAGCGGGCGGTCCGCGGGACGTAGTCGAGGTCGCACTCAGGGTCCGGGGTCTCGTAGTTCGCGGTCGGCGGCACCACGCCCTCGGCCAGGGCCAGGCTGCACGCCACGACCTCTATCGCTCCGATCGCGCCCAGCGAGTGCCCCACCATCGACTTGATCGAGCTCATGGGGGTGGCGTACGCGTGGGCGCCCAGCGACCGCTTGACCGCCGCGGTCTCGTGGCGGTCGTTCTGCTGGGTGCCGGAGCCGTGCGCGTTGACGTAGTCGATGTCGCTGCCGTGGACCCGGGCGTGCTCCAGCGCACGGTCGATCGCATGGGACATCTCCAGGCCCTCACGGGTCAGACCGGTCATGTGGTAGGCGTTGCCGAAGGTGGCGAAGCCGCCGATCTCGCAGTAGATACGGGCACCTCGGTTGCGGGCGTGCTCCAGTTCCTCCAGCACGAGCACCGCGCCGCCCTCTCCCATGACGAATCCGTCCCGGTCGGCGTCGAAGGGCCGGGAGGCATGGGCGGGGTCGTCGTTGTTCGGCGAGGTCGCCTTGATGGCGTCGAAGCACGCCACGGTGATGGGGGAGATCGGGGAGTCGGAGGCGCCGGCGATGAAGATGTCGGCCTTGTCCTCCTCGATGGCCTGGAAGGCGTACCCGATGGCGTCGAGCCCGGAGGTGCAGCCCGTGGAGACGGTCTGCACGGGGCCGTGGGCGCCGGTCAGCTCTGCCACCTCGGAGGCCAGAGCGCTGGGTGAGAACGCCCGGTGCAGGTGGGGGCCCGCCTTCAGGTGATCCACGTCCCAGCGTTCACCGGAGTCGCTGACCTCGGTGTAGTCGTGCTCCAGGCGGGTGGTCCCGCCGACGGCCGTGCCCAGGGACACCCCGATCCGCCACGGGTCCTTGACGTCGAGGTCGAGGCCGGAGTCGGCGACGGCCTCGGCCGCGGCCACCATGGCGAACTGCACATACCGGTCGGCGCGCCGGGTCTGCTCGGCGTCGAGGCCGCAGGCCGCGGGGTCGAAGTCGACCTCGGCCGCGATCCTCGAGCGGAAGCCCGCCGGATCGAAGAGGGTGATGCCGCGGGTCGCTGTCCGGCCGGCGGTGAGCATGTCCCAGAAGGCGCGTGTTCCCACGCCCCCCGGGGCCACGATCCCGAGGCCGGTGACGGCTATTCGGCGCCTCATGACGTCGCCCCCGCGGGTTCGGGAGGCCCGGCCTGCGCGGTGTCCTCGGTGTCGACGTGGCCGAGCTCCGGGCGCGGGGCCAGCGGGCCGAGGTGGAAGACCATGCGGACCTCGGTCCGCCCCGTGTTGCGGAAGCGGTGGCGCATGTAGGGCGGGATCATCAGCCCCTGCTCGGGCCGCAGGGGGTGGGGTTCGCCGTCCAGGTCCACCTCGAGCCGGCCGCACACCACGTACACGAACTCCTCGGAGTACGGGTGGTAGTGCTCGCCGATGCGCTCACCGGGCGGCACGATGGCCAGGCCCATGAAGCCGCTGGTGGCCCCCACGGCGGTGGGGGTGAGCATGGCGCGAAGGTCGCCGCCGCGCCTGCGGTTGGGCGGGGTCTCGGCGAGGTCCACGATGCGTGGGGAGTGCGTGGTCATGGTTGCCACCTCCAAGTGACATTGCGGCGGTCCGCCTCTGCGACCGGCGTACGGGCGGTCAGGAGTCCAGCGCCCGGCGGTCGGTGACGAGGGTCATCCGCCAGTCGCCGAGGAATCGCCGGAGCCCGTCCTCGCTGGTCAGGTCCCCGTCCTCGCCGAGGTCGATGAGCCGGGCGAGCATGGCTGCCTTGCGCGGTCCGCCGACCCCGACCGCCATGGCGGGCTCCTGCTCCAGGGGGGCACGGAGATCGACCATTCTGACAACGTTGTCGTCACTCTGGAAGATGGTGCTGCTCGCGAACGGGAACGCCGGGTCCGTTGACGCGAGCTGGTCCTGACGGGCCAGCAGACGCGCGACCGCCTCACCGCACCCCGGCCGCGCCGGGTACAGCAGGGCCACCCGGTCCACGTCCTCGGGCAGCGGGCCGTCCTGCGACTGGTGGTGCCGGGCCGGCAGCGACGCCCGGAAGAAGAACCCGCGTGCGGACTCGGGGTTGCCCAGGTCGCGGTCCTCCTCCAGATAGGGGTTCACCGCCTCCTCGACCGCCCTGACCTCGGGCTGCATGGCGACGTACCGCAGCGCGGCCCCGAGGTCGCCGATGACCTCGACCGCCCGCACGACGCGGTTGCCGTGCATGAACAGCGATGTCCGGTACAGCCGGGTGATGGCGTCGACCCGTGCCGCCGGGGAGGTGTACCCGGCCAGGATCTCGGCGACCTTCTGCTCGCTGCCGGGCGTGACCGTGAAGGTCAGGGCGTGCCGCACGAGGCCGTCGCGGGCCGGAGCGGCCGTCGGCATCCCCTTCTGCCCGGAGGCCTGAGGATCGCGCGCGGCCGTGGAGTGCCCGTTCCCGTTGGGGGACGGGGACGTGGTGGTCTCGCGAAGCACGGTGTACCTCAGCGACCGTGTGTCACTGACGCATCCGTGCATGGGCTTGACCATCTCGCGGTGCTCCGGGCTGTTCACCCAGGACAGGAACGGCGCGGCGCTCTCCCACTCGCTGGTGATCAGCCACTGGGAGGGATCCTCGATCGACTGGCACAGCTGGTCGCTGACATGGCCCGGCACTGAGGCCACGCTGTGGCGCAGCTGCTCGTAGACGTCGAGGAAGCGCTGTTCCTTGCCCTCCTGGACGTCAAGCATCAGCACGACGCGGAGCCTGGAGGTGTAGGCGGACGACTGCTGCATCTCGGACAGGGTGGTCATGTTCACTCCTCCTTCGGGGGCGAACGGCCCCTGGGCCCCAGTAGGGCCGGGGACTACCCGGTCCCGGATCCCGCGGGCCGGGTCCCGCTTTCCACGGGTCCTGTCCGCACGGGCGGCTGGGACGGTATCGGGACCGACGCCCGACACTGATCGTGGCCCGGCCGCACCAAGCCTGCGAGCGCTGCGGTCCATATGGGTGAACAGGTGGATAAAGAGGAGCGAATCGGGGACGTTGCTGACCGTGTCCCGCCGCTGTCCCTGGCGGGACCGGTCACGCCCCGCATCCCCGTACGGGCTGGAGCAATCGATGAACCCCAAGGTCGACGACCGGGTACCGGTCCTCATCACGGGCGGCTCACTCGTGGGCCTGTCCTCCGCGCTGTTCCTCGGGCGCCTGGGCATCCGCCCCCTGCTGGTCGAGAAGCACTCGGGCACCTCGCACCACCCTCGCGGACGCGGGAACAACGTGCGCACGATGGAGCTGTACCGGGTGGCGGGCGCCGAGCCGGGGATCCGCCGGGCGGCCTCCGTCCTGGCCCACAACCACGGCATCCTGCAGGCCGAGACGCTGTCCGGGACCAACCAGGAGTGGCTGTTCAAGGAGATCGACCCGGGTGGCTCGCTCGCCCGGATCAGCCCCTCGAGCTGGTGCCTGTGCAGCCAGAACGACCTCGAGCCCGTCCTGCTGCGGTGTGCCCGCGACCTCGGCGCCGATCTGCGTTTCGGCACCGAGCTGATGTCGTTCGAACAGGACGGCGACGGGGTGACCGCCGTGGTGCGCGACCGGCGCACCGAGGAGTGCCGTACGGTGCGCGCCGACTACCTCGTGGCCGCCGACGGTCCCCGCAGCCCCGTGAGGGAGCGTCTGGGCATCGGCCAGTCCGGGCCGGGGGACCTCTTCCACAATGTGAGTGTCACCTTCCGGGCCAAGCGGCTGGCCGACGTGGTCGGCGACCGCCGCTTCATCGCCTGCTACGTGACCGGCGCCGAGGGCGAGGGCACGCTCCTGCCGGTGGACAACCGCGAGCACTGGGTCTTCCACATCCCCTGGCACCCCGACCGCGGGGAGACGCTCGAGGACTTCACCGACGAGCGGTGCGTACGGCACATCCGCGCCGCGGTGGGAGCCCCCGAGATGGAGGTGGAGGTCACCGGCAGGGCGCCGTGGCACGCGGCCGAGCGGGTCGCGGACCGGTACTCGGCGGGCAGGGTCTTCCTCGTCGGCGACTCCGCCCACGAGATGTCCCCCACGGGCGCGTTCGGCTCGAACACCGGGATCCAGGACGCGCACAACCTGGCGTGGAAGCTCGCCGCCGTCCTGGAGGGCTGGGCGGGCCCGGGGCTGCTCGAGACGTACGGCGAGGAGCGGCAGCCCGTGGCCAGGGCCACGAGCGCCCGCGCCACCGCACGATCGGCCGAGCACCGGCACCCCGGATACGACGCTCCCTCGGGCAGCGGCAGGCAGCGCAACATGATGCCCGTGGTCCTGGGCTACCGGTACGCCTCCGGCTCGGTCGTCGGCGCGGACCGCGGCACCCCCACGGTGCCCGAGCGCTTCCGGGTCACCGCCGAGCCGGGCAGCCGGGCCCCGCACATGTGGGTGCACCGCGACGGCGAGCGGATGTCCACGCTGGACCTCTACGAGAACTCCCCCGTCCTGCTCAGCGGCCCCGGCGGGCAGGCCTGGCACCTCGCGGGCCGGCAGGTCGCGGACCGCCTGGCCGTGCCGCTGGACCGCTACCGCGTCGGCGACGGCCTCGACCTCGTTCCCGAGCTCGGCGCCGACTGGTCCGAGATCCACGGCACGGGCGAAGACGGCGCGGTCCTGGTGCGCCCCGACGGGTTCGTCGCCTGGCGGTCCCCGGGGGCGGCGGCGGACCCCGAGCGGATGCTGACCGAGGTGCTGGAGGCGGTACTGCACCGCGCGCGGTGAGGCCGCCGTCCGGGTGAAGGCCGGACGGCGGATCCGGATCCGCCTCTGAGCGGCGTTCGCCGTTCGGCCCGATTCGCCCGTGTCCCCGGCGGGCAGGGGGCTGTCGTGGTCATTCCCGTGCACGACGTGAACCCGGTGCGGCGCACTCCCTGGGTCACGTACGCGCTCATCCTGGCGAACATCGTGGTGTTCCTGCGGATGCCGGTGGCCGCGACCTCCGTGACGGGCGACAGCAGCCTGGCGCAGCTGTGCCACCTCCAGGCATTCCTCGAGCACTGGGGCGCGGTCCCCGATGAGCTGATCAACAACCGTCCGCCGCGACTGGTCCCCACCGGGCACGCCGCGGTCGGCCCCAATGGCGCCGCCGGGTGCCTGATCGGCCAGCCGGGCTACACGAAGTCACCGCCGCTGTCGGTGCTGACCGCCATGTTCCTGCACGGCAGCTGGCTCCATCTGCTGGGCAACATGCTGTTCCTGTGGATCTTCGGCAACAACATCGAGGACCGGCTCGGCCACGTCCGCCACCTGCTGTTCTACCTCGCGAGCGGATACGTGGCCGCGTACGTCTTCGCGCTGGCCCACCCCGACTCCAGCGACCCGCTCATCGGCGCGTCCGGAGCGATCGCGGGCGTCCTGGGCGCCTACCTGGTGCTCTACCCGCGGGTGAAGGTCTGGGTCCTGGTGCCCTTCCTGTTCTTCATCCCGCTGCGGCTGCCCGCGTGGGTGGTGCTGGGGCTGTGGTTCGTCCTCCAGGCGTTCTACTCGGCCGGGTACGGCGTCTCGGCGGCCGGGACCGTCGCCTATGTGGCGCACGTCGCCGGTTTTGTGTTCGGGGTGCTGATGGCGCTGCCGCTCCGGGCCAACACGGTGCCGCCCCCCGATCCACGGCAGGCCGCCGTGCGCCGCTACTGACCTGCCCGGAATCCCTTTCGCCTCCCCGGCATGTCCATGCCGGTGTCCCTCCCCTAAGGTGATCCGGTCAGTCGAACGAAATCAGGGGTTGTTCGTGCGTTTCGCTTCCCGTCCCATCGTCATCAGCGCTGCCCTCGTCCCGGTCATGGCGCTGGGTCTCACCGCGTGCGGCGGTGACGACGACAGCAAGGCCGAGGGCAAGGGCAAAGGCCGTTCCAAGGGCTCCGCTTCGGCCCCGGCGTCCAGCGGCGGCAAGGCCGCGGCGGCGCTGACCAAGGCACAGCTCACCGCCGCCGCACTCACCGCCCAGGACCTTCCCGCGGGCTACAAGGTGGTCAAGCCCAAGGGCGCCGACGACCTGTTCGGCACGACGGCCACCGCCACGCCGTCCCGCTGCCAGCCGCTCCAGGACATGGGCGCGGGCAAGGACTCCGTCCGGCCGACGGCCGTCGTGGACCAGAACTACCCGCAGTCCGCCAAGCCGAGCGCGCTGCTGTTCAGCCGCATCGCGGCGTACTCGGGCGGCAACGCCCAAAAGGCCATGGCCGACCTCAAGGACGCCGCCGAGTCCTGCCCCTCGTACACGTCCAAGGACACCTCCGACGGGACCGTCAGCACCGTGAAGGTCACCACGGAGAAGGCACCGGCCCTCGGGGACGAATCGGTGCTCCTGAACATGACGACGACCAGCGACGGCGAGACCTTCACCGTCAGGACGATCCACACCCGGGTCGGCTCGACGCTCTCGATGTTCCTCACCTTCGACATCCGCAGCACCAACCGCGCCGAGTTGCCGCGGAAGATCCTGGCCAAGCAGGCGGACAAGCTCAAGGCCGCGGCCGGACGGTGATCCGAGGCCGTCGGGACCGGCGGGGGCCGGTCACGCCCCGCCGGTCCCGAAGGCCGTCCTCTCGGACCACAGGTGGGTGCAGCCGGGACACTGGACGTGGAGGACATTCGCCGTGCTGGACAGCAGGTAGCGCCAGTGGTCCGGGCAGTTGCGCCCCGCCAGGCAGGTCCCGCAGTCCGAGTCGTCCTGGCAGCGGGGGCAGGGGATCCACGCCTTGCGCGCGATGTCGGCGGAGGGATCAAGCGGCAGCACGGCCGCTCCCCTCCTCAGGAGGCAGCACTCCCGCCTCCACGAGCATGTCGAACGTCTCCTGCTGCCGCTCGTCGAGCCCGGAGTACAGGAGGCGGTGGGCCTCCTCCTCCGCCCGCAGGGCGGCCGGCGGGTCCCAGTCCGGGCCCAGGGCAGCCACGACCTCGGCCCGTCGGCGAGCCTCCTCGAGCGTGAGGTCGATCTCGAAGACGTGGCTGGTGGGGACGCTGTCCTGGCTCATGGCGCGGCGCTCTCCTGATCGGGGACGAATCAGACGTGTGTACCAAAGGCAGGTACGGCCGAGGAAGCGTCAGTCCGCGGAGCCAACCGCCACGGGGGCTCATCACAAGATCAAGCGCGTAAACCATCCCGGCATATCAGGCATTTGGCGCAATAGTGCAAGCGGAATGCGCGATATGCCGCATTTCTCACTGCCGGCCGGTGTGACGTACCTCATCCGGTCGATCCGGACCCGGACTCGAACCCGGACTCGAACCCGGACCCGGGCCCGGTTCCGCCCCGGAGGACGTCCGGCACGGTCAGGCGGCGGTCAGGCGATGGGTCAGGCGATAGCGATGCGCGGGTGCCGCCCCGGCTCGGCCCACTTCATGATCTTGTCCATGGTCGCGCGGGGAACGGAGACGCATCCCGCGGTCGCCCCCCGGCCGTTCACGTGCAGGAAGATGCCCGCGCCCCTGCCGGGCACCGCCGGCCACCGGTTGAAGTCGATGACCAGCGCCTTGGCGTACTGCACCGGGTAGTTGATGAGGTGCTCGCTGCCGCGGTCGCCCTTCTCCGTGAGCGGGAAGTCGGCGCCCTTGTCGGAGTGCCTCGAGTTGTAGAACCTGGACTGCGGGTCCTCGACCCACCAGTCCCCCTTGTTCACCCGGTGGTAGGGCATCGCCGTGCTCGACGAGACGACGCCGAAGCCCTCCGTAAGGGTGAAGGTCCCACCCGGCGTGGTGAACGTGCCCTGCTTGCGGATGTCGCCGTCGACCACTCCCTTGGCCCCGACCCGCCCGTTCGCCGAGAAGTCCTTGGCCCAGGACGAGCCGCGCTTGCGCCAGGCGGCGACGACGGCGTACGAACCCGTCGCCTTCACGGTGACGACCTGACGGGCATTGCCCACTTCGACCGGAACCGGGAACGGCGAGGACGCGGCCGCCTCGCCGTCGCCTTCCGCGCCCTGCGCGCTCGCGGTCGCTCCACCGATGGAACCGATCAGCACGAGAGCGCCCATTGCGGCGGCCGCACGCAGCGAGAACCGCGCGGCCGAGGAGCCGTGACGAGTCATGACCTGCCTTTCACAGCAAGAGACACAGGGGCTTCCTGGTTGGAACAGGCGCAGGAGGGCGGACCGGAGCACGGCTGCAGCGGCGCCGCGCAACCTGCCGCACCCCTGACGGCCGGGCGACGGCTACCGAAGGGAATGCTACGCCTTCATGGAATAAAATGGGGCAAATCAAAACGATGGCCGACCGATGGCTGTGAGCACCGAGAGGAGTGACGTGATGTCGTCCAAGCGCAGGCGCAAGAGGAAGGCACGTCGCAGGCGCGGAGCCAACCACGGCAAGCTCCCCGCCTCCTGACGCCAGTCCCTCACAGCAGTTCCTCACAGCAGTTCCTCACAGCAGTTCCTCACAGCGGCTCCGGACAGCGGCTCCGGACAGCAGTTCCTCACAGCGACTCCTGCCGGATCGAGAGCCCGCGCCCGCGTCGCCCGCCCCATGCGAGGGTGGGCGACGCGGCGCTCGTCTCAGGGCCCGGCCGTCAGTCCGCGGGCGACTCGCCGACCGTCACCGGCTTCGCGGCCTCGACCAGGGCGCGCCCGCCCTTGGCCTCGGTGACCACGACCCGTGGCAGATAGGGGCCCTCGCGGTAGTAGGCATGCGTCGTGCTCGCCTCCGCCGTCTCGACAGAGGTGCCGTCACCGAAGTACCAGTGGTAGCGGTGGCCGGGGCCGGGCGGTCCGTCCGGCGTGGCAACGGCGAGCCGCACCGCGGTCCCGCTCCCCGGCCTTCCCTCCGGCGTCTCCAAAGTCATGCCGGTCCCCGTATCAGGAAGTCCGAACCACTCGCGCACCCGCGGGTTCAGCAGAAAGCTCTCGGCATACTGCCGTGCCCCTTCGACATCCGGATGGGCCAACGCCGCGGACAGGCACTGGGCCGGTGTGGCGCTCAGCTCCGGGCAGGCGTGTTCGCGCAGTTCGTGCGCCTGGTCGGCCAGCGGGTTCGCCCAGACCTTGGAAGCGGGGGCGAGGACGGCGTTGTCGAGCGTGAACAGGCCGTCTGCGGCAACGGCGTAGGGACCGTCCGCCGACGCCTTGTTGGCCGCCTGGGCGGCCTGCCGGTAGGCCTCGTCGGCGAGTTGGGTGTACTGCTCGTACCGCTCCGCGGCGCCGCCGAGAGCGCCCCTGCACTTGCTGAGGCTGGGGCCGGCCAGCCCGGGGACGGCGCAGGTCCTGGCGAGGATCGGGGAACTGCTGCGGCTCAGGGCGTAGTAGAAGTCGGCGACGAGGACCTTCGGCCGGCCGGGCAGGGAGTGCGCCTTCTCGATCGCGTCCAGCATCCCGCGCCCGCCGTATCCGACCTTGGCTCCGCTGAACCAGGGCACATTCTTGGCCGGGTTCTCGGGTGCCGCGCCTATCCCCGAGCACTCACGGGTGACCGCTTTGGGCAGATCCTCGGAGCCCGGAGTCACACCGACGGGGATGCCGAGGAACGGGTCCAGGTCGTTGATGCAGCCATTGATGACCACCAGGTCGAGGCCGTACCCTCCGGCGCGCGCCTGCGCCCCGGCCCGCTCCAACTGGCAGAACACATCCGGCATCTGCTGGGTGACCTCGCCGAACTCCATCTCGCCGTCGCCGTCCGGGTCCTGTGTGTCCCTGCGGTCGAGGCACGCGGAGTCGTCATTGCCCGCCGGGAGCTCCGGGGCGTCGAGCACCGCGCCGGATATGGAGTAGTCGAAGTGCTCGTGCCCTCGTCCGGCGGCCTCGCCGAGGAGTTCACCGGTGAGGTAGGGGAACTTGCGGTCGTGGTCGAGCCCTTGGCCCCAGACCACCGAGTCACCGACGGACGCCACCCGCACGGGGTCGCAGCCCCGGCTCAGCTGGTCCCGCCAGGGCTTGCCGTAGGTGCCGGGCCCGCCGCCGGAGGACGAGTGCGCGACCCTGGCCTCCACCCTCAACTCCACGGCGTGGGCGGGCACCCGCGAGGGCGGCACGGTGAACCGCGCCGTCGCGACGGTCCCCTCCATGACGACGCTGCCACTGGCCAGCCGCCGGTCGTCGGCCATCACCCGCCACTCCACCGCGGCGCCCGCGTCGACGCCCTGGGGGTAGTAGACATGCAGCCGCCCGTGCACCGGTCCGGTGCACACCGGATTGGGCGTCAGATCCACATCGAGAACCATTGGGTAGGCCGAAGCCTCTCGCGCGGCCGCCCTGTCCGGCCACGTGACCGACCCCGTGAGCAGCAATCCCAGCAGTGCGGCGACCAGGGCCGCCACGGGCAACGGCCGCCTCCCCCACCGCGATGCGCCTGCCGGCGGCGACCAAGACCCTCTCACGCCCCACCCCTGACTCTTCCCACCCTGACTCTTCCCTGACTTCCGCTGACACTCCGCCTGACGTTGCGGCACTCTCCGACGAACGCCGGTGCTGATAGTGATCCTTGCTCGCCGGAGCGCTCCCGAACCGGACGCGGACGCATTGACTCCGTGAGCCTGATCACTTACCGGCAGTTACCGGCAAGTGCGAGGAGCGGCGCCAGGGGGCGCCGGTGGTGGTCGTGGGAGGCGGGGGCAGGCGTTCTCACGTCGGGCGCCAGGCAGTGGATCGCGTTCCGTCGTCCCCGTGGGAGAGGAGTCACCGGGGTAGTCCTCAAGCGCCACCCGCTTCCCCGGCGGGGCTGTCGGCGGGCTGCCTCGCGGCAAGGGGAGGCGCCTGCGCGGGGCAATCGGGCGGCGATGGTCGGGAGCACCCCCGCGGATGGCGTAGGGTTGCGTTCACCGACGCGGGGTGGAGCAGCTCGGTAGCTCGCTGGGCTCATAACCCAGAGGTCGCAGGTTCAAATCCTGTCCCCGCTACTGCGAATACGGGCCCGGCACTCGAGTGCCGGGCCCGTGGCGTCTCCCCTCACGGCCGGCCGGTTTCCCGCTGCCGTTGCCCGCCCCACTCGGGCCCACTCGAACTCCTGGGCAGGGTCGGGTCCGGTGGTGAAGAGGCAATGGTGGGGCGTGCGGCTGCCGTTGGCAGCCTCCCTCACCGCCGGGCGACGCGATATGCCGAGAGAAGTGGCCGTTCAGGCGGAAGCGGTTACAGTACGTGGCACCCGCGGCGGCCTGCACCAACCGCCGTTCGCCACCACATGATCCGCGACGAGGCCGCGTTCAGCGCCGACACGGGGGCGCGAACGGCCGCACGACGACCGCGCACAGAGCGCATGACCAAATTTTTAACGGGCGCCCCATCACTATGCGTGATGGGCCTGACGCGCCCACCCGTTGCCCTCAGCCGATCGGGGCACACTGCAACAGCCGTACCCGCCCTACGCCACTGTGCCATCGGGTGACGGTGCGATGCGCGGGCGCGCCGTGCGGATCACACCGCCCTGCGCCCTTCACGCGTATGTGCGCTGCGCCAACCGGGGGACATCGCGTCCATCCATCTGGCCCAAAGGGGCTGCGCCGATGCCTACTGCTGACATCGACCCGTGGGTTACCTACTCCCTGTGACAGGGAGGGCGGTCCGTGCTGCGACCGCTCCGCGGGGGGCGGGTCGGCCCACCCCATCTGTGGATCCCTGAAAGGGGCCGCAACATGGCCAGTTCGACCACCACACTCACATCGGCACCCGATCCGTCGGTCACCGGTCAGTCGGTGACCTTCACCGCCACCGTCCAGTCAGTACCGCCCGGAGCGTTCACGCCAACCGGCACCGTCGACTTCGTCATCGACGGCGGAGCACCCGTGACCGTAGGGCTGGACGGTGGCGGGCAGGCCACCCTCACCACCTCGTTCGCGACCACCGGAACCCACAACGCCACAGCGGACTACAGCGGCGACGCAAATCTGGACCCCTCCCAGGGGACGGACACCCAGCAAGTCACACCGGCGTCGACCACCACCACGTTGACCTCCAGCCCCGAGCCGTCGGTCTGCGGCGAGGCCGTCACCCTCACCGCGCAAGTCACCCCCGTGCCGCCCGGAGCGGGCACCCCGACCGGCGTGGTCACGTTCATCATCAGTGCCGACGGACCGGCCCTGACGGCGCCCGTGAACGGCTCCGGCCAGGCCCAGGTCACCGTGACGGGCCTAACGGTGGGAAGCCATCTGGCCGCCGCCTCGTACGGCGGTGACTCCAACTTCAACGGATCCGGCTCAGGTCTCACCACCCTGACCGTCAATCAGGCGACGACCGCCACGGCCGTGACGGTGACCCCGGATCCTTCGGTGTGCGGTGAATCGGTGACCGTGTGCGCCACGGTGACCATCGAGGCACCGGGATCGGGGACACCGACCGGCACGGTGACCTTCACAGGACCCGGCGGGCTCAACCAGACCGTCGCCCTCAACGGCGCGGGCCAGGCCTGTACCACCGCCGTCACCACGCTGACCTCCGGAACGGTGACCGCCACCTACAACGGCGACACCTGCGCCGCGACGTCGTCCGGCACGGCCGACGTAACGGTGAACGAAGCGTCGACGTCGACCACGGTGACGGTGACGCCCGATCCGTCGGTGTGCGGCGAGGCGGTGACCGTGTGCGCGACCGTGACGGCGACCCCTCCGGGATCGGGAACGCCGACCGGCACGGTCACCTTCACCGGACCGGGCGGACTCAACCAGACCATCACCCTCGACGCGGGACAAGCATGTTTCACCACGAGCACGCTGTCCTCGGGCACGATCACCGCCACCTACAACGGTGAGGACACCTGCTTCCTCGGCTCCGTCGGCACCGCCACGGTGACCGTCAACGAGGCCGCCACCACCACGGCTGTGACGGCCACACCCAACCCGTCCGTCTGCGGCCAGGCCGTGACAGTGTGCGCCACGGTCGCGGCCGTCCCCCCCGGCTC
>NZ_BMMS01000013.1 GCF_014646055.1 Wenjunlia tyrosinilytica | reverse complement strand
CCTTCGTTCGCTTCTCCGCCCGCGAGGCGAGCGAGCGGCCGGTCCTCCGGCTGCCGTCGGGCAGCCTCGCGTGCGTCACTCACCGGAGCAGCCCCTTCATCTCGATCGTCGGCAGGGCCTTGAGCGCCGCTTCCTCCGCTTCCTCGGCCGCCTTCCGGGCGTTCACGCCCAGCGGCGACTCCTGGATCTTCTCGTGGAGCTTGAGGATGGCGTCCAGGAGCATCTCGGGACGCGGCGGACAGCCGGGAAGGTAGATGTCCACGGGGACGATGTGATCGACGCCCTGCACGATGGCGTAGTTGTTGAACATCCCGCCCGAGGAGGCGCAGACGCCCATGGAGATGACCCACTTGGGATTGGGCATCTGGTCGTAGACCTGCCGAAGGACGGGCGCCATCTTCTGGCTGACCCGGCCGGCCACGATCATCAGGTCCGCCTGCCGCGGTGAGCCGCGGAACACCTCCATGCCGAACCGGGCCAGGTCGTACCTCCCGGCTCCGGTCGTCATCATCTCGATGGCGCAGCAGGCGAGGCCGAACGTGGCCGGGAAGACCGACGACTTCCGCACCCAGCCCGCGGCCTGCTCGACCGTGGTGAGCAGAAAGCCGCTCGGCAGCTTCTCCTCAATACCCATCCGAATTGCCCCAATCTCAGATGTTCAGGCTCGTGCCCGTGCCCGGGACCGCGACCCGGCGGCTAGTCCCACTCCAGGCCGCCGCGCCGCCATACATAGGCGTAGGCGACGGCCACGGTGAGCGCGAACAGCACCATCTCGACGAGCCCGAAGATCCCCAGGGCGTCGAAGGAGACCGCCCATGGGTAGGTGAAGACGATCTCGATGTCGAAGATGATGAAGAGCATGGCCGTCAGGTAGTACTTGATGGGGAAGCGGCCGCCACCCATCGGCTGCGGAGTGGGCTCGATGCCGCACTCGTAGGCCTCGACCTTGGCCCGGTTGTACCGCTTCGGCCCGATGAGCGAGCCGGCGGCCACGGATCCGACCGCGAATGCGGCCCCGAGGCCCCCGAGTACGAGGATCGGCGCATAGGCGTTCACGTCCTCGGCTCCTCTCTCCAGTCGGCTTTGACTGTCGGCTTGCGACGCTGTATGTGAGCAGGTTCACAAGCCCGGATCGCCTGCATCCTATGCCCCTCGCTCTGTGATCTGCGACACGGGGTCCTGGACGGAGTTTGTGATCTTCGACACCCGCCCAATGATCATGAAGTCGGATGAGAGCAGATGCTCGTACGCGAAGCACACAAGTGATCACCGGAGGTCATATCTCGGCACGTTGTCGCAGGTGGAAGGCGTGTGCTTCTACCTCGCACATCGCGTGGGAAGCAAATTTGAGATGGGCGAAGCGGCGTGATAATGCCCGACGACTCTCGAGGGCGGGACGAGCTTTCGCGGGGTGTTGCCCACGCGTTCACAAACGCCGCGGCGGCTACGCTCGGGACTCTCGCTCGAGAGAGACGTTACGGGGGTGACTCGCGATGGCGCAGGGGCAGAGCGGATGCCTGGGCCGCAGGAAGCGGAAGAAGAAGAAAGAGAAGGGCGACGGCGGGGGTGACGGCTCGGCCACGGAGTGCGGCTGCGACGCGCTGGACTGCTGCGACCTCATGGTCCTCATGCAACTGCGGATGCTCGGCGCGGTGGTCCTGGCCGCACTCGGCCTCGGCAGGACCGTCCGCGCGCTGAACGAGGAGGCGGGCACCCCGAAGGGGTTCCTCGCCCGGCGGATGCACACGGCCGTGCGGTACTACCAAGTGCGCATCAGCCCTCGTTACGGGGCGCGTTGCCGCTACAAGCCGACCTGCTCGGCGTACGCGGCCACCGCGCTGCGGCGCCACGGGGCACTTCGCGGGGGCCTGTTGACCCTGCGCAGGCTCGCGCGCTGCAACCCGCGCGGCGGGCGGGGCGCGGACCCGGTACCCGAGGCCTGAGACGGCGCCTGAGATTTGTCCCGATTGCCGTGAATACCGTAAATGCCGCCGGAGGTAACGACTCGACAACCACCCCCGGCGGCAGGCAGATTCAGGACATTAGGGATACGGGTTGATGATCTGTGACCCATCTAACGCGTTTTGTGCGGAACCGATAGCTCCTGATAGCCATGAGGCCATGTTCCGCAACTCCACCGAAGGCCGGGCCGCGCAGGGCGCCCGCTCCGGCCGACATATAACCGGCCGCCGATGGGTCCGCACCGCGGGCGCCGTCGGCGGTGTCCTGTGCGGCGTCGCCCTCGGCGGAGCCGTCTCACCCTCCTCCTCCGCACCGTCCGCCCCCGCGGCCGATCAGCTTCCGGAGCGCGTGCCGGTGCAGTCCATCGCCGCGCTGTCCGACCACACCGGCCAGGCCGCCGCCGTCGACCGGGCGGTGGACCGCCTCGGCGACGAAGTCGCCAAGGACGCGGCCGCCAGGCGCGAGGCCGCCGAGCGCAAGCGCAAGGCGGCTGCCGCCGAGGCCAGGAAGAAGAAGGCGGCCCGCGAGGCCGCCGCCCGCCGCGAGGCCGCCGAGGAGCGCGCCCGTGCCTCCCGCTCGGCCACCCGCGCCGCTCTCTCCCCCCACCCCTCCGCCTCCGCCTCGACCGCAGCCCCGCAGTCCTCCGGCGGTGTCCAGGCAGCGGTCTCCTTCGCCCTGGCCCAGGTCGGCGACTCCTACGTCATGGGCGGCAACGGCCCCGACGCCTGGGACTGCTCGGGCCTGACCCAGGCCGCGTTCGCGCGAGCGGGCATCTCCCTGCCGCGAACCGCCGACGCCCAGGCCTCGGCCGTCCGGTCGATCTCGCGCTCCGAGGTGCGCTCGGGCGACCTGCTGTTCTGGACGAACAACGGCGCCGCCTCAGGCGTCTACCACGTCGGCATCTCCCTCGGTGGAGACCGCTACGTCGACGCCGCCAACCCCGGCGCGGGCGTCCGCACCGCCGACTTCTCCTTCTCGGCCCCCCAGTTGTTCGGCCGCCCCTGACCCGCGAGGCCGAACACCACTGAACCAGCGCGCGGGCCCGCCGTGCCCCCACCCGGCGGCCCGCGCGCCGACCGGCGTCGAAGGAGCCGCCCGGGGTGTCCCGGGCGGCTTCCGGGGTTTCGCTAGGCTTTCGGGGCCGCCTTGGAGAGGCCGTTGATGACGCGGTCCATCGCGTCGCCGCCCTGGGGGTCGGTGAGGTTGGCGAGGAGTTTGAGGGTGAAGCGCATCAGCGTCGGGTGGGTGAGGCCGCGCTGGGTGGCCAGCTTCATCACCTTCGGGTTGCCGATGAGCTTCACGAACGCGCGGCCCAGGGAGTAGTAGCCGCCGTAGGTCTCCTTGAGGATCTTCGGGTAGGCCTGGAGCGCCAGTTCCCGCTGGCCCGCCGTCGCCCGCGCGTGTGCCTGCACGATGACTCCGGCCGCGATCTCGCCGGACTCCATCGCGTACGCGATGCCCTCGCCGTTGAACGGATTGACCAGCCCACCGGCGTCGCCGACGAGCAGGAGGCCCTTGGTGTAGTGCGGCTGGCGGTTGAACGCCATGGGCAGGGCCGCGCCGCGGATCGGGCCGGTCATGTTCTCGTCGGTGTAGCCCCAGTCCTCGGGCATCGAGGCGCACCAGGCCTTGAGCACCTCGCGCCAGTCGAGGTCCTTGAACGCCGAGGAGGTGTTGAGCACGCCGAGGCCGACGTTGGACGTGCCGTCGCCCATGCCGAAGATCCAGCCGTAGCCGGGCAGGAGCCGCTCCTGGGAGCCTCGGCGGTCCCACAGCTCCAGCCAGGACTCCAGGTAGTCGTCGTCGTGGCGCGGGCTGGTGTAGTACGTGCGCACCGCGACGCCCATCGGCCGGTCCTCGCGGCGGTGCAGGCCCATGGCGAGGGAGAGCCGGGTGGAGTTGCCGTCCGCGGCCACGACGAGGGGGGCGTGGAAGGTGACGGGGGTCTTCTCCTCGCCCAGCTTCGCCTCGACCCCGGTGATGCGGCCGGTCCGGTCGTCGATGACCGGCCCGGTGACGTTGCACCGCTCGTGCAGCCGTGCCCCCGCCTTCTGCGCCTGGCGGGCCAGGATCTCGTCGAAGTCGGCGCGCTTGCGCACCAGCCCGTAGTCGGGGAAGGTCGCCAGCTCAGGCCAGTCCAGCTGGAGCCGCTGGCCGCCGCCGATGATCCGCAGGCCCTTGTTGCGCAGCCAGCCGGCCTCCTCGGAGATGTCGACGCCCATCCCGACAAGCTGTTTGACGGCCCGCGGGGTCAGCCCGTCGCCGCACACCTTCTCGCGCGGGAACTCGGTCTTCTCCAGCAGGAGAACGTCGAGCCCGGCCTTCGCCAAGTGGTACGCGGTCACGGCGCCCGCCGGCCCCGCTCCGACCACGATCACGTCGGCACTGCGCTCGGAAGCAAGGGTGTCGGTCACGGCTCTCCCAGGTGGGTGCGGGTCTGGTGCGCGCCTGAGTCTATGAGGACGGGGCGCGGTACTGCGGCTTGGTACCGCGGTGCAGGGCGACGATGCCGCCGGTGAGGTTGCGCCAGGCCACCTCGCCCCAGCCCACCCGCTGGACCGCCCGCGCGAGCCGGGCCTGGTCCGGCCACGCCCGGATCGATTCGGCGAGGTAGACATAGGCGTCCGGGTTGCTGCTGACGGAGCGGGCCACGGGCGGCAGGGCCCGCATCAGGTACTCGTTGTAGACGGTGCGCAGCGGCCCGAACGTGGGGCTGCTGAACTCGCAGACCACCAGCCGTCCTCCCGGCCTGGTCACCCTCAGCATCTCGGCGAGGGCGTCCTCGTACCCGTTGACGTTGCGCAGGGCGAACGAGATCGTCACCGCGTCGAAGCTCTCGTCCGCGAAGGGCAGCCGGGTCGCGTCCCCGGCCGTCAGCGGCAGCTCGGGGTGCTTGCGCTTGCCCTCGCGCAGCATGCCCAGCGAGAAGTCGCACGGCACGACCCGCGCCCCGGCGGCGGCGAACGGCAGCGAGGAGGTCCCCGTCCCGGCCCCCAGGTCCAGCACCCGCTGGCCCGGCAGCGCTCCTACGGCCTGGGCGACGGCCCGCCGCCACAGCCGTGTCTGCCCGAGGGAGAGCACATCGTTGGCGAGGTCGTACTTGGCCGCGACGTCGTCGAACATCGCGGCGACTTCCTGCGGCTTCTTGTCCAGGGAGGCTCGGGTCACTCCCCCATTGTTCACCGCCGCCGCGCCCCCGGCGGCACGGGGGCACCCGCGGCGCGCCCGCGCGGCGCCACCCCCCGGGGCGTGCTCGCCCGGAGGGGGCGGGGGCGCGTTGCAGCCGTGTTCCGGTCGCTCGCGAGTGCGCGGGGGCAGCTTCGGGGCATGAGTGTCTGGACGGTCGGTTCGGCGAACACGCTGAAGGTGCTCCGGCTGGTGGCTCCTCCCGAGCGGCGGGAGTGGGCCGCCGTGGACTGGGCCGCGGTGGAGCGGCAGGTGGGCCTGCGGCTGCCCGCTGACTACAAGGAGCTCGTCGGGGTCTACGGGGCCGGGTGCTTCGGCGAGTATCTGCATCTCTACCAGCCCTGCGCGGCCTGGCGGGAGCTCGATCTGGTGCACCAGGTGGAGCAGGGGCTCTCGTCGCTGAGGTTTCTGCGGGACGCCGGGGCGCTGGTGCCCTACCGCGTCGAGGACCCGGCCGACCTCGTGCCGTTCGGGCGGGCGGAGAACGGGGACGAGTGCTACTGGCGGCGCACCGGCGTCGAGCCCGACGAGTGGACGGTGGTCGTCGGGGACGCCCGCGGCGATCGGTGGACGGAGTTCGACGGGGGGCTAGCGGAGTTCGTCCTGGGAGTGCTGGCGGCCTCGTCGTCGATCGCGTTCAACCCGTACTGAGGCCGCCGGTACCGAGGCGGCCGGTACACAGGCGGCCGGTACACAGGCGGCCAGCCACCGGCGGCTGCCGGGCGCCGCGCAGAGGCGCCCGGGCCCGGCCGACAGAACGAGCCCGCCTCTCCTAGCCTGGGGAGCATGGACAAGGACACGACCGGCACGCTCGACGAGGCGCTGGAGCGGGTGCACTCCACCGGTCCCGAGTTCCGCGGCTGGCTGAGCAACCACGCTCCGATGGCCGTGGAGGCCCTGGTCCGCAACGGTTTCGCCGGGCGGGTGCACCCCTGGCTGGACGTCTACGTCAGGCGGCTGGAGGAGCTGCCCCGGGCCACCACCCGGATCGAGCCCGATCAGTGGCGGGAGGCGCTGGGGAATCCCCAGCTGCTCGGTGAGTGGCTGGAGTTCTTCGGGGTGGAGATGTCCGAGCGGCCCTGGCGGGACGTGCTCGCCACCTGGTGGCCGCGGCTGGTGCCCGGGATCGCCGCGGGGGCGACCCATGGGGTCATCAGGACCGGCCACGCCGTGCGCGTCCTCCTCGACGAGGACGAGGACGGCGGCGATGACG
Organism: Wenjunlia tyrosinilytica; assembly: GCF_014646055.1. Taxonomy (GTDB): domain Bacteria; phylum Actinomycetota; class Actinomycetes; order Streptomycetales; family Streptomycetaceae; genus Wenjunlia; species Wenjunlia tyrosinilytica. The sequence goes on along the minus strand of NZ_BMMS01000013.1, from coordinate 223,726 downwards.
GCCGAACCGGGCCGAGGACCGCGGAGTTGGGGCAGGCGCTCGGGTACTGGGCCGCGCGGTGGCAGCCCGTGCCGGGGGTGGTCGAGCCCTCGGGGCGGCAGGGCCCGCTCGAGGCGCTGGGAAACGTACCCGCGGTGCCGGATCAGGAGCGCGGAATCGATTACCGGCTGGGGCAGTTGGGGCGGGTCGACCGGTGGCCGGGGGCCGTCTCGGCGCTGCGGCCGGCGCACACACCCGAGCAGGCGCGGGTGCGGCTCGCGGAGGTGGCCTACGCGGCGACGGTCCGGTTGCTCACCCATGGTCACGGCGACGCGGTGATGCAGGTGCACTCCGCCACCGCGCCGACCGCCGTGCTGCGGACGCTTCCCGCACTGCCGGAGCGGCTGTGGGTGCCGAGTCTGAACGCGGCCTGGGCCGCCGGCGCCGCCGTCACGGCCGCGTACGAGCCCGCCGAGGCCGCCCCGGCGCGGGAGGCGGAGCGCCTGGTCGCCGAGGCGGTGGACGTGGGCGAGGTGCTGGAGCGGGCGGCGGAGCACGGCGACGAGCACGCCATCAAGCTCGCCGACACCGCCGCCGAGGTCTTCGGGCGGACCGGCGATCCGACCGCGCTCGCCGCCGCCGTCAGGGGCCTGGGGCTGATCCCGCCCGCGGCGACCGGCTGACGGGACCACGGGACCACGGACCGGCAGCCCCCGGCCCCTCACCGTCGGCCGACCGGCCCGGCCGGCCGACCGGCTGACCGGTCCGCGGGCGCGAGCGCGCTAGGCGATCCAGGCGGGGATCAGTTTGCCGCCGTCCAGGGCGGCGCACGCGGTGGGCGCCGCCACCGATGGGGCGTAGGCGCCGGCGCCCGACCGGGCCGCGACGATCGCCGCGAACCCGGCGTGGTTGTCGCAGTGAACCCGCCGGGCAACATCGGCCGGAATGACGACGGTGTCCCCGGGCTCCACGGCGAAGGACTCGCCGTCGAGCTCGACGGTGGCGCCGCCCTCGAGCACCGTCCACACCTGCTCGGTGTCGAAGGAGTGCGCGGGACCGGACTGCCCGGTGCGCATGTCGACGCGCCAGACGGCGAGCCCGGCGGCGTCGCCCTGGGTGGGTGAGGCGAGGGTGGTCATCACGGCGTTGGGGGTCTCGGTCCTGCGGCTGTGGGCATGGCGTATGACAGGCATCGGGGCATCTCCTACAATCGACAATGCGGTTGTCTACTCAAGGAAAATGGTGAACCTGGTTGTCGATCGTGTCAAGTGACGTCGGCGGTACCCCCGGCTTCGAGCTGCCGCTGCGGCTCTTCCTCGGCTTCCGTGTCCTCATCGACGACCTGCACGCCGAGCTGGCCCGGCAGGGGCATCCGGACGTGCGGCCGATGCACGGATTCGTCTTCCAGGCCATCGGCCCGACCGGCACCACGGCGGCCGAGCTCGGCAGGACGCTGGGAGTCTCCAAGCAGGCGGCGGCCAAGACCGTCGACGGGCTGGAGCGCCTCGGCTATGTGCGCCGCGCCGCCGACCCGTCCGACGCCCGCCGGAAGACCGTCCAGCTCACCGAGCGCGGCGTCGACTGCCTGGTCCGCTCGGCGCGCATCTTCGACGAGTTGCGGGAGCGGTGGGCGCGGACGCTGGGCGAGGAGCGGCTGGACGCCATGGAGGAGGATTTGCGGAAGGTGACACCGCGGGAGGTGTTCCGGCTGGATGTGCCGGGATGGTTCGGCGGCCAGTGAAGCCGCGGGCGGCGAGCCGTCAGGTGCGACCGGCTCCTGGCGCGCGCTCTCAGGACCCGAAGGCCCCGGCTGCGACAGGTTCTAGGCCCGGCGGTGGACCAGACGGCCCGCCAGGACCGTTGCCACGCAGGTGCCCTGGCCGTCGAAGACGGCGAGGTCCGCCCGCGCTCCCGGCACCAGTGCCCTCGGGCCGCCGCCGCGCGCCAGCCCGCTGCGCGAGAGCGCTTCGAGGACGGCCGGGTCGCCGCCGGGTTCCGCCACCGCCGTCACCCCGGCCTTCAGCAACTGGTGCACGCTGCCCCGGGGATCGTCCCCGGCCAGGGGTCCGGCGTGGACGAGGCCCGGAACGAGCACGCCGGGCCACCGGCGCACCCGCGCCCGCGGATACGCCTCCTCCAGTTCGTCCAACGCGCCCACGGCCGCGATCAGCTCGCCGTCCACGAGCACGGCGCCGTCGCGCACGGGCTCCCCGTCGCCGGTCGGGCGGACGACGGGGGCGGTGTGGAGGGTGAGCACGGGGACCGGGATTCGTCGGATTCGGGGCTGTCGGAGTCGGGACTCAGGAAGCGTCGATGAGCTTGAGCTCGGGGTGCGCGGTGCCGCCCTCGATGGCCGTGGACGACAGATGGGAGACGACGTGGTCGTCCACCGGGTCGTTGGCCGGGTCGTCGTGCACCACGAGGTGCTCGTACGTCGTCGCGCGCTGCGCGGGCACCCTGCCCGCCGCCCGGATGAGCTGCAGCAACTCCATGCGGTTGGAGCGGTGCTTGGCGCCGGCGGAGGACACCACGTTCTCCTCCAGCATCACCGAGCCGAGGTCATCGGCCCCGTAGTGCAGGGAGAGCTGCCCGGCCTCCTTGCCGACAGTGAGCCACGAGCCCTGGATGTGGGCCACGTTGTCCAGGAAGAGCCTGGCCACCGCGATCAGCCGCAGGTACTCGAAGACGGTGGCCTGCGTCTGGCCCTTCAAGTGGTTGTTCTCGGGCTGGTAGGTGTACGGGATGAACGCGCGGAAGCCGCCCGTGCGGTCCTGCACGTCACGGATCATGCGCAGGTGCTCGATCCGCTCGGCGTTGGTCTCGCCGGTGCCCATCAGCATCGTGGAGGTGGACTCCACGCCCAGGTTGTGGGCGATCTCCATGATCTCCAGCCAGCGCTCGCCGCTCTCCTTCAGCGGGGCGATCGCCTTGCGCGGCCGCTCCGGCAGGAGTTCGGCGCCGGCGCCGGCGAACGAGTCGAGCCCGGCGGCGTGGATACGGCGGATCGCCTCCTCGGCGCCGACCCCGGAGATGCGGGCCATGTGCTCGACCTCGGAGGCGCCGAGGGAGTGGATGACCAGCTGCGGGAACGCCTTCTTGATCGCCGAGAAGTGCTCCTCGTAGTACTCCACGCCGTAGTCCGGGTGGTGGCCGCCCTGGAACATGATCTGGGTGCCGCCGAGTTCGACCGTCTCGGCGCAGCGGCGCAGGATGTCGTCGAGGCCGCGGGACCAGCCCTTGTCACTCTTGGGCGGCGCGTAGAAGGCGCAGAACTTGCACGCCGTGAGGCATACGTTGGTGTAGTTGATGTTCCGCTCGATGATGTACGTCGCGATGTGCTCGGTACCGGCGTAGCGGCGGCGGCGCACCTTGTCGGCGGCGGCCCCGAGCGCGTGGAGCGGGGCCGACCGGTAGAGGTCGAGCGCCTCCTGCGCGGTGATGCGACCGCCCTCGGCGGCCCGGTCGAGAACGGACTGCAGGTCGGAGCGTGTCTGGGGCAACTGCGCTGTCACCTGGGCGTCCTTCCGGGGTGGTCGATCACTGGCCCGACCAGCGTACGCCAGCGCCGCCGCCCGCCCGCGAGGCCCACCCGGCGGCGGGTGTCCCAGCAGGGATTCCCGCCGTGTCGCGAGGGGATCGGCTACATCCCCGCGGCGCCGTCGATCCGCTCACGGAGCAGGTCGGCGTGACCGTTGTGCCGGGCGTACTCGGCGAGCATGTGAACGAGGATCCGGCGCAGGGAGACGGGGTTCCCGCTCGACTTGGCGATGCCGGTCTCGTCGAGCGAGGAGGCGTGGGCGACGATCTCGCGGGAACGCTCGCACTGCGCCCGCCACACGGCGAAGGCCTCCGCGAGGTCGCCGTCGAGGCTTTCGAAGTCCTGGTCGGGGTCGTCGTCGGAGTAGTACAGGAGCGGGACGTCCTCACCGGCGAACTGCACACGGAACCACCACCGCTCCACCCCGGCGAGATGGCGGACGAGTCCGTGCAGGCTCAGTCCGGACGGAGGGGCGGCCTTCTCGGAGAGCCTGTCCGCCGGGAGACCGGCGCACTTGAGCTCGAACGTCTGGCGGTGCCATTCGAGGTAGGCGGTCAGGATCTCCCGCTCGTCCCCCACGAGAGGCAGCTCGGGTCGGGTGTCCGCGGCCCACCGCGGGGAGTAGTTCTCCGCTGGGATGTCGGTCATGGCGCGAGTGTCGCAGCGGCCACTGACATTGACACTCGTAGCGGGTTCCGGTGGGGCGGGCCCCGGTTCCGGCTCTGGGAATCGGCCGGCCGGGGCCCGCACGCACGGTCAGCCGCGGTCCATCCGCGGACAGCCGCAGTCAGCCGCCTTCAGCCGCGGTCGGCCGCGGTCGGCCGCGGTCAGTTGGTGCAGTTGGGAACGCTGCCGGGGGGAGCGCAGTTGTTCGGCGTGTTGTTGCCGACGAACGTGCTGGTGAGGGTCACTGCGCCGGAGTTCTCGTAGATGCCGCCGCCCAGGGAGGAGGTGGCCACGTTGCCGACCACGAAGCTGCCGACGAGCGATGAGGTGCCGATGTCGTTGTAGAGGCCGCCGCCCGCGGTGGCCTCGTTGTTGCGCAGGGTGCTGGAGTTGAGCCTCACGGTGCCACCGAAGTTGGCGATGCCGCCGCCCACCGCACCGGGCTCGGCCTTGCCGCCGCGGAGGGTGAGCGCGGTCAGATTGAGCGAACCGGCGTTCCCGGGGGTGAGGGCGTCGACCTCCACGATCCGGAAGTCGGGGGCGCCGGGGGCGCGGGCGATGTCGGTGCCGAACCCGTTCAGCGAGATCGGGGTGGTGATCACCGGCAGGCCGGACGGTCCATTGCCGGACACCGCGTGGGGCGCGGTGAGCGTGTACGTGCAGAGCGGGGCCAACTGCAGGCTGCCTCCGCCGTTGGAGTTGGCCGTGGTGATGGCCGCCACCAGTGCGGCCTCGTTGCACGGCACGACGCGGGCGGCGTTCGCGTTCGTCGGGATGAGGGCCAATCCTGCTGCCAGGGTGGTGGCCCCGAGGAAAGCCGAGAGCTTGCGAGTGGCTCGCATGGAGTGTGCTCCTTCTGTGTGGATCGAGAGCCGCACCAGTCGGCCCAGGGAGCGGCACGACTGGTGGATCCTTTTCTCTCCTATGGAGGAGCGCGTCCAGCGGGACCGCGCCGAGAGCACTGCCTTCGCCGACCGGAATGGGTCAACTGCGGACCGCCTTGCCACAACTCCTCCGGGAGGGTTGGGCGGCCCGCCGGTGTGCATACACAGCAAAGCGGCTTGGTCAAATTTAATCAAGGAGCCGCCGATAAGTCTTACTAATCGGGCCATAGGGAGCGGGGCATCCGGGCCTGCCCCGCCCTGGGCTCGGATGTAGGAACCCCGGATCGGTATGCGGGGAATTGGCGAGCGCCCGCATTTCCACCGGCAGCGGAATTCTGCTGCCGACTCCAAGTGTCAGCCCTGGGGCGGTCATCTCCCCGCGGCCGAGTTCGCATTGAGTTGCGAATTCGGGAACGTTGCGGCAAACGGCCGTACGACGTCGCCTCACGCCTCGGGACGCGGTCGTCCCATCCCTCGGGCCACGCCCGCCTCACCCCTCGGGCCACGCTCGCCTCACCCCTCGGGCCGCAGCGCACCGGGGCCCGCCGCTCGGGGCCTCAGCGCCACACCGGCCACGAGCGCCCCCACGCCCACCAGCACCGCCGCCAGCACCAGCCCCGCGTGGTAGCCCTCGAGGAAGGCGGCGCCGGGGTCCGCTCCGCGCCGCACCGCCTGGCCCTGATGGCGGGCGACGACCGCCCCCACGAGGGCGATCCCCAGCAGACCGGAGAACTCCCGTGCGGCGCTCAGCACCCCCGACACCACTCCTGACGACCCGTCGGAGGAGGAGTCCAGGGTGCTGGCGGCCAGCGGCACGGTCACCGCCGAGCCCGCCCCGATCGCGACCAGGCCCGGCAGGAGGTCCAGGACGGTCGCGCCCTCGCCGACCCGAGCCAGCAGGAGGAGGCCCCCGGCCACGGTCAGCAGGCCTCCCGCCGAGGTCCGGTGCACCCCCAACCTGCGGGTCAGCAGGGAGGCCACTGGGGTCGCGGCGATCAGGCACAGGGCGACCGGGGTGAACGCCAGACCGGCCTTGGTGGGGGTGAAACCCAGCCCCCGCTGGAGGAAGAGCGCGGTGAAGAGGAAGACACCGTTGACGCCCAGCCCCCACAGCACCTGCGCGGCGACACCGCCGCTGAACACCCGGTCGCGGAAGATCCCGAGATCGACCATGGGCGTGCAGGCCGTGAACTGACGGGCCACGAACAGCCCCAGGGCGCAGGAGGAGCCGATGAACGCCCACAGGGTCACGGGTGAGACGAAGCCGTGGTGCGGCCCCTCGATCAGCCCGTACGCGCAGCCCCCGGCGGCCAGGCACGACAGGACCGTGCCCGCCGGGTCGAACTGCTGGGCGGACCTCCTGACCGAGCGGTGCCCGCCACCCGCGCCCCCGTCCCGGTCCGCGCCCCCGTCCCGGTCCGCGCCCTCGCCCCCGCCCTCGGAGGGCACGGCTCCCATTGGGACGGCGCCAGCCCTGCCGCCCGGTACCGACCGGGCCACCGCCGCCATCGCCAGCAGCCCGAAGGGCACATTGATCGCGAAGATCCAGCCCCAGCCCCAGTGCTGGCTGATCAGGCCCCCGAAGACGGGGCCGAGCGCGAGCGCCGCCGCCAGCGCGGACATCCAGGTGGCGATACCGGCGGCCCTGGCCCTGGGGCCGAGGTCGCGCATCAGTACGGCGAGTGAGGCCGGGATCACCAGCGCCGCCCCGATCCCCTGGACCCCGCGCCAGGCGATCAGGACCGCTCCCCCGCGTGCCAGGCCGCAGAGCAGGGATGCCCCGGTGAACAGCGCCAGTCCGGTCAGGAGCGTCGGCCGGCGCCCCCACACATCGGCCGCCCGGCCGCCGGTGAGCAGGAGCGCGGCGAAGGTGAGCGGATAGGCGGCGGCCACCCACTCCAGTCCGGACAGGTCCAGGCGGAGGTCCTGCTGGATACGCGGCAGCGCCACATTTACGACGGTGTTGTCCAGGCACGTCATGAAGGCCGCGAAAGCGAGCGCCACCAAGAGCCCATTGTCACCCGGTCGGCTCATGGTGACCGCCTTCCTTTCCTGTACGGCATGTGGGGGGCGACCCACGTTCGCCCAAACTGCTCACACAAAACAAATACGGCAGTCAAACGGACCATAGTTGTTTGACATATTCCAGTGGCGAACTTACTGTCCGAAACAACAGCTCTCGACCCACTGGGCCTGCCATCCACGCGCGTTTCCGCGAGTGGCGGGGCCATCCCGGATGAGCCACCGGAGGGTGCCCACGATGTCCGCATGCCACGAAGGCGAACCCGATTGGGAGCTGCGCCCGACAGCCGAAGGTGCCACCATCGTCCACCATTTGGCCAGGGCCGCCGAGTTGACTCCCGGAGAATCCGCCTTCACTTTTGTCGACTACGCAGCCGACCCTTCGGGGCGGCGAAACACGGTCACCTGGGCCGAACTCCACGAGCGGGCAACGGCGATGGCCGAAATTCTCGTCGGCGAAGGCGCCACGGGTGAGCGGGTCGCGGTGGTGGCGCCCCAGGGACTGGAATATGTGGTGGGATTCCTCGCCGCGCTTCGGGCGGGCGCGATCGCCGTTCCGCTCTTTCCGCCGAGCCTTCCCGGCCATGACGAAAGGCTCGCCTCGGCTCTGGCGGACGCACGCCCGGTCTGCCTTCTCACCACGAGCGGTGAACGGGAGGCCCTCGCCGAGTTCTTCGCCGCCAGGCGCATTCCCGGAGTTCCCCTTACCATCGCCGTCGACAGCCCGGACCTCGACGAGAGCGCGGCGGGCCTGGAGGCCGACATGGCCTCGGTGCGCCCCCGGCCCGAGGACTGCGCCTACCTGCAGTACACCTCCGGCTCGACGAGGGCGCCCTCGGGCGTCGAGATCACCCACGCCAATGTCGTCGCCAATGTCCACCAGGCTCTCGAGGCGTTCGACATCCACCGCGACCGCAACCATGTCGTCTCCTGGCTACCGCTCTTCCACGACATGGGATTGGTGCTGGCCCTGGCCATCCCGGTCGTCGGCGGCATCCACTCGGTCATCACGGACCCGCTGGCGTTCGTCCAGCAGCCGGTGCGCTGGCTGCGTCTGCTCAGCGACTACCGCGGCGCCTTCACGGCCGCCCCGAACTTCGCCTACGACTACTGCGCACGGCGGGTGCGGGAGGAGCACCGGGCGGACCTGGCGCTCCATCACGTGGCCGTGATGATCAACGGCAGCGAGCCGATCCGCCCGGAGACCCTCTCCCGCTTCCAGGAGGCGTTCGGCCCCTGCGGGGTGCGCGAGGAGATGATCCGCCCCTCGTACGGTCTGGCCGAGGCCACCGTCTTCGTCTCCACCTCGCCCACCGGTCGGGCGCCTCGCGTGACGTCCTTCGACCGGGAGCTGCTGGGGCAGGGCGTCGCCGGTCCCGTCACCGAGGGGGCCGCCACCGGGACGTTCACCCGGCTCGTGGCCTGCGGGCGGCCCGTGGGCCAGGAGGTCGTCGTCGTCGACCCCGAGACCTGCCGGCGGCTTCCCGATGGTTCGGTGGGGGAGATCTGGGTGCGGGGCCCCAATGTCGCGCGCGGGTACTGGCGCAGTCCCCAGCGCACTGCGGAAACGTTTACCGAAGCGCTCGCGGAATCGGTCGCCGAGGGCCCGGCAGGGGATCCGGCGCGGGCGCGGTCCGCGGCTCCGTCGAAGGTCCAGTCGTCGGCCCAGTCGAAGGCCCAGTCGTCGGCCCAGTCGTCCGCCCGGGGGCGGGGGAAGTGGCTGCGCACCGGCGACCTCGGCGTCATGCACGACGGCGGCCTCTACGTCACCGGCAGGATCAAGGACCTGATCATCGTCGACGGCACCAACCACTACCCGCAGGACATCGAGGCGACCGTCCAGGAGGCGCACGCGCTCATCCGGTACGACCACGTGGCAGCCTTCGCACTGACGGTCGACGGCGAGGAGCGCCTCGTCATCGTCGCCGAGCACTCCCGCCGCATCAACGACCCCGGCACCGAGCGCGACGCCGTCGCCCGCGCGGTGCGCGAGGCCGTGGGTGCCGGGCATGGCGCGCCCGTGCACGACTTCGTGCTCGCGCCGCCCGGCACGGTGCCGCGCACCAGCAGTGGCAAGGTCGCCCGCAGCGCCTGCCGTCGCCACTACCTGGCCGGTACCTGGACGGAGCGCGTGGGCATGACGGCCGGACTGGGGAGATCGGAATGACCGGCCCCGAGGGGTTCGGGGACAACGCTGACTCACCGACGGAAGGGGCGGGGGTCCATGCCCTGCTGCGGCGTCTTGTCGCAGAGAGGTGCTCGGTGGCCGCCGACGACATCGACCCCGACCGGCCGCTGGCCGAGTACGGCCTGTCCTCCCGGGACGCGGTCGGCATCTCCGGCGAGCTCGAGGAAGCGCTCGGCCGGACCCTGCCGGCCACGCTGCTGTGGGAGAACCCCAGTATCGGCGCGCTGGTGCACCGCCTCACCGAGGACGCCGATCAGCCCCTGACGAGCGGGGGCGGTGGCGGCTCCGCGGGGGAGGACGGGCCCGGTCCGCTCGCGGTCGTCGGTGTGGGCTGCCGTCTGCCCGGTGGCATCGAAGGGCCGGACGCCTTCTGGGACTTCCTCCTGTGCGGCGGGGACGCCGTGGGCGAGGTGCCTCCCGAGCGGTGGGAGGACTTCGACGACGGCTCGGCGGCCACGGCGGCGGCGCTCGCGAAGACCCCGCGCTGGGGGGCCTTCCTCGACGACGTGGCCGCGTTCGACGCCGAGTTCTTCGGCATCACCCCGCGCGAGGCTCAGCTGATGGACCCCCAGCAGCGCCTGCTGTTGGAAGTGGCGTGCGAGGCGCTGGACAACGCCGGGGCACCGGTCCGCACGCTGCGGGGCAGCGCCACGGGGGTCTTCGTCGGCCTCAGCTCGCTCGAGTACGGCTTTTTGACCACTGCCGATCCCTCCCGCGTCACCGAGTGGACCGCCACCGGATCGGCGGGCAGCATCGCGGCGAATCGGCTGTCCTATGTCCTGGACCTGCGCGGCCCGAGCCTGACGGTCGACACCGCCTGCTCGTCGTCGCTCGTCGCACTGCACCAGGCCTGCCGGGCCCTGCGCTCCGGGGAGTGCGACACGGCATTGGCCGCGGGGGTCAATGTCCTGCTCTCCCCCATGATCACCGCCAGCTTCGACCAGGCGGGAGTGCTGGCGCCGGACGGCCGGTGCAAACCGTTCGACGCCGCCGCCGACGGCATCGTCCGGGGCGAGGGCTGCGGTGTCCTGGTGCTCAAACGCCTCGACGACGCGCTGCGCGACGGGGACCGGATCCTGGCTCTGATCCGGGGAACCGCCGTCAACTCCGACGGGCGCTCGGCGGGAATGGTCGCGCCCAACCCGGCGGCACAGCAGGCCCTGCTGCGCTCCGCCCTGCGGGACGCCCGGGTCGACGGCGCGGGCATCGACTACGTGGAGACGCACGGCACCGGCACACTGCTCGGCGACCCGATCGAGGCCGGGGCGCTCAGTGCCGTCCTGGGTCCCCACCGCCCTCCCGACCGGCCGCTGCTGATCGGGTCGGTCAAGAGCAACCTCGGGCATCTGGAGGGAGCGGCGGGCATCACGGGTGTGATCAAGACCGTCCTGTCCCTGCACCACGGCAGGCTCCCGGCGAGCCTGCACTTCCACCACCCGAACCCGCACATCGACTTCACCGAGGCGCATCTGGCCGTCGTCGGCGAGGCCGCCCCATGGCCGGGCGACGGCGAACGGCCGGCACGCGCGGGGGTGTCCGCCTTCGGCTTCGGCGGGACCAACGCGCACGCCGTCCTCGAACAGTGGAAGCCCGAAGGCGCTGCGCCACCTGCCCCCGCGGAAGACGGCGCTCAGCGGGCCGCGGAGGACGGGACCGCCAAGGATCCGCACACCCTGGTCCTCTCGGCCCGCTCGCCCGACCGGATCCGCGACGCCGCCACCGGTCTCGCCGACTGGCTGACCGGTCCGGCCGGGCGCCGCACCCCGCTGGAGGACGTGGCCTCCACACTCGGGCGCAACCGGCACGGCCCGGCCAACGCCGCCGTGGTCGGTCGCGACCGCGAGGCCCTGGCCACCGCGCTGCGCGCCCTCGGGCAGAGACAGTCGGCGCACGGCGTCGTGGGCGCACGGCGCGGCGCCGACCCCGACCGAGCGGTCAAGGGACCGGTGTTCGTCTTCTCCGGCTACGGCTCCCAGTGGGCCGGCATGGGGCGCCGCCTGCTCGAGGACGACGAGGTGTTCGCCGCCGCGGTCCGCGGGCTCGACCCGGTCTTCGCCGCCGAGTCGGGCACCCCGCTGAGCGAGCAGATCACCGCCGGGGTCGAGCCCACCGCCGTCGACCGCGTCCAGCCACTGCTCTACGGGCTGCAACTGGCGCTCGCCCGGACCTGGCGGGCGTACGGGGTCGAACCGGCGGCGGTCGTCGGGCACTCCATGGGCGAGGTGGCGGCGGCCGTGGTGGCCGACGCCCTCGATCCCCGCGACGGGCTGCGGATCATGCTGCGCCGCTCCGCCCTGCTCGGCGCGGTCGACGCGGAGAACAGCGGTTCCATGGCGTCGGTCGAACTGGACCTGGAGGCCAGGGCGCAGGTGCAGGCCCGGTTTCCCGGAGTCGAGATCGCGGTGGACTCCTCGCCGCTGCGGTGCACCGTCACCGGTCCCGCCGAGCCGGTCGGCCGCCTGGTCGCCGAGCTCGAGGAGGCCGAGATCCCGGCCCGGATGCTCGACGTGGGCGGGGCCGGGCACTCACCGGAAGTGGATCCGCTCCTGCCCGGACTGCGGGAGGCGTTCACCGGGATCCATGGGCGGGATCCGGCGATCCGCTGGTACGGGACAGTGCACGACGACCCTCGGGACACCCCCCGCTGCGACGCCGACTACTGGTGCGACAACGCCCGCCGCCCAGTGCGGCTGCGCCAGGCGGTGGCCGCGGCGGCCGAGGACGGGCACCACGTCTTCCTGGAGATCTCCCCGCACCCCGTGGCCGCCCTGCCCGTGCGCGAGACCCTCGAGGAGGCGGTGGACCGCGAGACCCTGGTACTGCCGAGCCTGCGGCGCAAGAGCGACGAACAGGTCGTGCTGCGCACCTCGTTGGCCGCGCTGCACTTGGCCGGGGTCCAGCGGCGGCCCGATCTGCTGTGGCCGGGCGGGCGGCGGACGGCGCTGCCCACCACACCGTGGCGGCACCGGCGGCACTGGGTGGACAGCGGTCCCGGCACCCGCCGGAGCGCGCGTGTGGACGGCCACCCGCTGCTGGGCGGCCGCGTGGACGTTCCCGGCACACGTCGCTCGCTGTGGCGTGGCGACGTGGGCACCGAGGGGTGGTACCGGCCCGGCCAGCAGGTGCACGGCACCACGGTGCTGACGGTGGCGGCGTGCGCGGAGATGGTGTTCGCCGCGGCGGCCGAGGTCTTCGCCCGCGCCGTGGACGGCATCACCATCCACGGCCTGACGCTGGAGCACCATCTACCGCTGTCCGGCTGCACCGCGGTGACCACGCTCCTCGACCCCATCCCGCCGGAGCGGGCGAGCGTGAGCATCCACACCAGGACGGCGGCCGGGACGTGGGTGCGCCATGCCTCGGCGACGGTGGAGACGGGTGCGCCGTACGGTCCGGAGGCTGTCGACGGGCCGGACGACGCCGGAGCGGACAACGAGGGGGTCACCGTCGCGCTGTCCCCGCGCGAGGAGGGGGCGGCGGACTTCTCGGTGCCCTGGCATGTCGACCCCGCGCTGCTCGACGCGTGTCTGAGGGCGCCGAACGCGGTCACCGAGCCCGACCCGGGCACAACGGCACCGGGCGGGGCCACCGGTGAGGTGGCGGCGGCCGTTCCCAAGGCGGCGATCCCCGTCTCGGTCGGCACCCTGCGCGTACGGCGACCGGCCGCGGCGCCGGGGCCGTGCCATGTCCGGCGGACCTCCCCCGAGGGGACCGGGGACGAGGCGGACCGCCGGGGGCCCACCCACTGGTCCGTACGCCTGGAGGACGGCGACGGAGCGACGGTGATCGAGGCGGACGACGTCGTCCTGCGCGTTCCCGAGGCCCGCGAGGTGCCGCTTCCGCTGCACGAGATGGCCTATGAGATCGTCTGGGACAAGAGCGCCGCGCCCACCCCGCCGGAAGGGGCACCGTCGGACTGGCTGCTCCTCACGGTCGGCGACGGCGACGACGGCGGCACCGGATCCGGCACCGGCGGTGGCCCCCGCGGCGGCGGTGGCCCCGGCAAGGACCGCTTCACCGACACGCTGAGGGCCGCCCTGGAACAGGCCGGAGCCCGGGTCACCGTCGCACCTCACGACCCGGCGTCCGCCGACGCCCTGACCACCTGGCAGGAGCGCGCGGCAGACGGCGCCCACGCCGCCGTGGTCCTGCTGTTCACCGAGTCCACCGGCACCACCGGCGCCCGCGAGGCGGTGCTCGCCACGGCGGACACGGCCCGCCGTCTGTCGGACGATTCCGACAGGGACGAGCCCCCGCGGCTGTGCCTGGTCACCGAGCGCGCCATGGCGGTGAGCGTGGGCGAGCGGGGCGACCCGGACCGTGCCTGCCTGCGCGGCCTGGTCCGCGTCCTCGCCCTCGAACATCCCCATCTGCGCTCCCGCCTGGTCGACATCGACCGGTCGCCCGGCGCCGTGGACGACCTCGCCCGGGAACTGCTCGGGGACTCCGACGCGGACCAGGTTGCCTGGCGGGGCGGCACCCGGTTCACCGCCCGGCTGGCCCGTGCCGACCTCGGCAAGGACGCCGCCCAGGTCGTATTCGCCCGCCCGGGAGGCGCCTACATCGTGACCGGCGGCCTCAGCGGCCTCGGCCTGGCCACGGCCCGGCGCCTCGCCGAGCACGGCGCGAGCCGCCTCGTGCTGAACGGCCGCCGCCCGCCGACTCCCGGGGCCGAGACCATCCTGGCTGAACTGCGGGACCTCGGTACCTCGGTGGAGATCGTCCGGGGCGACGTGGCCGAACCCGGCGTCGCCACGGCGCTCGTGGAGGCGGCCGTGCGGGAAGGGCACGCCCTGCGCGGTGTGGCCCATGCCGCGGGTGTGCTGCACGACCGGGTCGTCACCGGTCTCGAACCGGAGGGCCTGGACACGGTGTTCCGGCCGAAGGTGGACGGCGCCCGCCGTCTGGACGAGGCGACCTGCGGCCACGACCTCGACTGGTGGCTGGTGTTCAGCTCCGCCGCCGCCCTGTTCGGCTCACCCGGTCAGGCCTCGTACGCCGCGGCCAACGCCTGGCTCGACGCCCTGGTCCAGCAGCGCCGTGCCCGCGGGCTGCCCGGCGAGTCGATCGCCTGGGGCCCCTGGGCGGGGCTCGGCGCCGCGCCGGACATGACCGCACTGGCCCTGCACCCCATCGCTCCGGACGAGGGCCTGGACGCCCTTCAGCTGATCATCGCGGGCGGCAGGCCGCACACGGGCGTCGTACGCCTGGATGTGCGGCGGGCCGTCGAGGCCTTCCCCGGCATCGAGTCCGTTCCCTTCTTCGCCGATCTGGTGCGGGGCGCGGCCGAGGACAGCGACGACGACTGGGGAGGCCCCGAGGCATTGCGCACGCTCGACCCCGAGGCCGCGCTGACGGCGGTGCGCCGACGGCTGGGCCGCCGCACGGCGATGGTCATGGGGCACGGCGACCAGGAGATCGACGCCTCCGCGCGGCTGACCGAGCTGGGGCTCGACTCCCTCATGGCGGTGCGCATCCGCAATGTCGTCAAGCAGGACTTCGGGACCGTGGTGCCGGAGACCCTGCTCCTGAGAGGAGGCACCCTGGGCGATCTGGCGCAGGCCCTCCTGACCGCGCTCGACATGCACCCCAAACCCCGGGCGGCCGGTCCGGCCATCCCCAGAAACGTTCTACCGCGGGACGCGGCGGAGCGGCTGGTGGCCGGGGTGTGGGCCCAGATGTCGGGAGAGCACCCGGAGGGCGTCCACCGGGACCTGCCCGGAGTTCGGGACGACCGGGAGAAGGCGTCCGCTCTGGCCGAGGGCATCCGTGCCCGGCTCGGCGGAACCGATTCCGCGCCGACCGTGGCGCAGATCCAGGGGGACCCCACGGTGGCCGCCGTCGCCGACCTGGTGCGCCCGGTGCTGGAGGGCGGGGTGGCAGGCTCGCCCCTGCGGGTCCTGCGGGACCCCGGGGACCGGGCAGAGCGCGGGCCGCTGTTCATCTTCCACCCCGCCGGTGGGCCGACGAGCGTCTACCGGCCGCTGGTCGACCTGCTGCCCGAGGGCCGACCGGTCTACGGGCTCGAGCGCGTGGACGCCCTGGAGTCGGTCGAGGAGAAGACGGCGCACTACCTGGATCTGATGCGCCGCGTCCAGCCCGAGGGCCCCTACCGCCTGCTCGGCTGGTCCTTCGGCGGCTGCCTGGCGTACGAGGCCGCCTCGCAGCTGCGCGACCTGGGCGAGCGCGTCGCGTACCTCGGCCTGATCGACACCATCCTGCCCGCCGCTCTGCCGGGACCGCCGCCCGAGGAGATCCTCCTGGAGCGGTTCGCGCGGTTCGCCGAATACGTGGAGACCGCGTACGGGCGCCAGCTGGGGCTGCCGTACGAGGAGATGGCCCGCATGAACGAGCACGACCAGATCGAGACACTGATGCGCCATGTCGCCGAGGCCGGGCTGGACATGAGCCCCGGCGTGATGGAGCACCAGCGCACCTCCTACACCGACGCCCGGATCGGGGAGCGCTACCAGCCGCGGCCGTACGCCGAACCGGTCGTGCTCTACCGGGCGCAGGAGGCGCAGGTACTCACCACGGCCATCGATCCGCGCTATCTGCGGGCGGAGGCGGACCTGGGGTGGGCGCCTCTGTGTCCGGCCCTGGAGGTGGTCCCCGTGCCCGGTGACCATCTGTCGATGATCGATCCGCCGAACGTGGAGGTCATGGCCCGGCATCTGGCCGCCGCCGTGGACGAGCACCCCTGACACGGCGCCACGGCCGCCCCTGACGTACCGCGCCCTCACGTACCGCCGCCCCTGACGTACCGCCAGCCCTGACGTACCGCCACCGCCGCTCCGGCCGCCCGCTTCCCACCGGGGAGGGCCGATCGGAACGGCACCGACCCCCTTTTTTCCGGAGCGTTCACAGCCTCCGGAGCGCGTCGCCACCGGCGTGCAGCCGGCCACCACCGCACGCGGGCACCACCCCGCCGACGACAGAGGAACGGATCCTTGACCCTCGAAGCGACCCCTCCTACCACCCTCTCCCGCTCCCCCCGGCGTCGCAACAGCACGAGGCCGCTCGGTGTGCGCGCGCTGACGGTTCTCGTCGGCTGCCTCGCCGCCGTCTCGGCGTTCGTCACGGCTCCCACCGCCTCCGCGACGGGGACCGACGCGGAGTCCTCCGACCAGTACGTCTTCCCCGACGCCCAGGCCGACGACGGCGCGCACATCACCGCCGTCAAGCGGCTGGACACCCGCATGGCCGACCTGACGGTCGCCTCCCCGGCGATGGGCGGGGAGGTCCCGGTCCGGGTGATCCTGCCGCGCGGCTGGTCCGCCGACTCCACCCGCACCTTCCCGACCCTGTACCTCCTGCAGGGCGCGAGCGACGACTACACCTCCTGGACCCGGGAGACCGATGTCGAGGAACTCGCGCAGGACGCCGACATGCTGATCGTGACCCCCGAGGGCGGCCGCGCGGGCTTCTACACCAACTGGTGGAACTACGGCCGCGCGGGCGGGCCCAACTGGGAGACGTTCCACACCGTCGAGCTGCCGCAGATCCTCGAGCGCGGCTACCGGGCCGGCAACCGGCGCGCGCTCGCCGGGCTCTCCGAGGGCGGCCTCGGCGCGCTCAACTACGCCGGGCGCCACCCCGGCGAGTACGTCTTCGCGGGCTCCTTCAGCGGCGTCGTCGACATCCTGGACGGAGCCCTGCGGTCGGGCATCAACCTCACCTGCATGCGCGAGAAGGTGGACGCGATGAAGCTGTGGGGCGACCCGTTCAGGCAGCGGGACCTGTGGGACGACCACAACCCCGCCGCCCACGTCGAGCGTCTGCGCGGGGTCAAGGTGTACCTGTCCGCCGCCGCGGGGCTGCCGGGTCCCTTCGACGCCGGGCAGGACATCTTCGCGGGCTTCCTGGAGTCCCCCGTCTACGTGCCCACGCGTGACTTCTACCAGCGGCTCCGCGCCGCGGGCATCGACGTGACGGCCGACCTCAACCCCTCCGGCAGCCACGCCTGGCCGTACTGGCAGCGGCAGCTGCACCTGGCCTGGCCCTCCGTGCTGTCCGCCCTCCAGGTGACGGCGTGACCACTGCGGACGGGAGGAGGCGGCCCGGGGCCACCTCCTCCCGGAGGACCACGGCGCAGCGGATCGACGAGCTCGAGCGCAGGAACGAGGAACTGCTCTCCCCGTCCTCGACCGAGGCCGTCGACCGGCAGCACGCCAAGGGCAAGATGACCGCCCGCGAACGTGTCACGGCCCTGATGGACCCGGGCACGTTCGTGGAGCTGGACGCCCTGGTCCGCCACCGCTGCCACGACTTCGGGATGGAGGAGCGCAGGCCACCGGGCGACGGCGTGGTGACCGGGTACGGCATGGTGGACGGCCGTCAGGTGTTCGTCTTCGCCCAGGACTTCACCGTCTTCGGTGGGAGCCTGGGCGAGATGTACGGCCACAAGGTCGTCAAGGTGATGGACCTGGCCCTGCGCACCGGCTGCCCGGTCATCGGCATCAATGACTCCGGCGGCGCCCGCATCCAGGAGGGCGTGGCCTCGCTGGCCATGTACGCGGAGATGGTCAAGCGGCATGTCGAGGCATCGGGGGTCATCCCGCAGATCTCGCTGATGATGGGCCCGTGCGCCGGAGGGGCGGTCTACGCGCCCGCGATCACGGAGTTCGTCGTGATGGTGAACGGGATGTCCCACATGTTCGTCACCGGCCCCGATGTGCTGCGGACCATCACCGGGCAGACCGTGGACCGTGAGGAGCTGGGCGGGGCGTCCGGCCACAACACGGTCTCCGGCGGCGCCCACTACATGGCGCAGGACGAGAAGGAGGCGTTCGAGTACACCCGGGCCCTGCTGGGCCATCTGCCGTCGAACAACATGGAGGACCCGCCCTCGTACGCCCCCACGCGCGGGCGCGGCACCGACGAGGCGGACCTGGCGCTGGACAGCCTCGTCCCGGACGACCCCGGCACGCCCTACGACATGCGCCACGCCGTGTGCGGTGTCCTGGACGGGGGCGAACTCGTGGAAGTGCAGCCGCTGTTCGCCCGGAACATCATCTGCGGCTTCGGCCGGGTCGAGGGCGAGAGCGTCGGGGTCGTCGCCAACCAGCCGATGTGCGCGGCGGGCGCGCTGGACATCGACGCCAGCGAGAAGGCCGCCCGCTTCATCCGCACCTGCGACGCCTTCCACATCCCCGTGCTGACCTTCGTGGACGTGCCCGGGTTCCTGCCCGGCATCGACCAGGAACGGGCGGGCATCATCCGGCGCGGAGCCAAGCTGATCTACGCGTACGCGGAGGCCACGGTGCCCATGGTCACCGTGGTCACCCGCAAGGCGTACGGCGGTGGCTACGGCGTGATGGGCTCCAAGCACCTCGGCACGGACATCAACCTCGCCTGGCCGACGGCCGAGATCGCCGTCATGGGCGGCGAGAGCGCGGTCAGCGTCCTGCACCGGGGGACCCTGCGCCGGTCCGCGGACCCGGAGGCGGAGCGGGAACGGCTGCGCGAGGCGTACGAATGCGCCCTGTGCAATCCGTACGTCGCCGCCGAACACGGCTACATCGACGCGGTGATCATGCCTCGGGAGACCCGCTTCCAGGTGGCGAGCGCCCTGCGCATGCTGCGCACGAAGCGCGTGACCAGGCTGCCGCGCAAGCACGGGAACATCCCGCTGTGAAAGGCGGCGGAGCACAGCGCGGGGACAGCGGCCTGCGTGTGGTCCGCGGCAGTCCGACGGACGAGGAACTGGCCGCGCTCGTCGTCGCGGTCACGGCGCTGGCCTGCGCGGCGGTCGCGGCGCGGGCCGGCGCCCGGCCGAAGCCGGGGGCGCGTAGGTGGAACGCGCGCAGGCATCAGATGACCCAGCAGCCGACGGGCTCGGGGCCGGGGGCGTGGCTCATGAGCGTATGGCGGTAGCGGGGCGGGACGGCCGGCCCCGGACGTCCCGGCCCAGAACGTCCGGCCCCGGAGGGTCGGCTCCGGACGGTCGGCCCCATACGTCCGCCCCAGAACGTCCGCCCCAGAACGTCCGGCCCAGAACGTCCGGCCGGAACGGGAAGTAGCGAGAGAGGGAGCGACTCATCGTGCGCAAGGTGCTCATCGCCAACCGGGGAGAGATCGCGGTCCGCGTGGCCCGCGCCTGCCGGGACGCCGGGATCGCCAGCGTGGCCGTCCACGCGGATCCGGACCGGGACGCGGTGCACGTCCGCGCGGCGGACGAGGCCTTCGCGCTGGGCGGCGACACCCCGGCCGCCAGCTATCTGGACATGGACAAGGTGCTGCGGGCCGCCGCGGACTCCGGCGCGGACGCCGTCCACCCCGGATACGGCTTCCTGTCGGAGAACGCCGAGTTCGCCCAGGCCGTCATCGACGCCGGGCTGACCTGGATCGGGCCGCCGCCGCAGGCCATCCGCGACCTCGGGGACAAGGTCGCCGCCCGTCGGATCGCCGAGCGCGCCGGAGCGCCCCTGGTGGCGGGCACCCCCGACCCGGTGGGCGGGGCGGAGGAGATCGTGGCCTTCGCCGAGCAGCACGGTCTGCCCGTCGCGATCAAGGCCGCTTTCGGCGGCGGCGGACGAGGGTTGAAGGTGGCCCGCACCCTGGAGGAGATCCCGCGGCTTTACGACTCGGCGGTCCGCGAGGCGGTGGCGGCCTTCGGCCGGGGCGAGTGCTTTGCCGAGCGCTATCTGGACCGGCCCCGGCATGTGGAGACCCAGTGCCTCGCCGACCGGCACGGCAAGGTGGTCGTGGTCTCCACCCGCGACTGCTCGCTCCAGCGCCGCCATCAGAAGCTGGTGGAGGAGGCCCCGGCCCCGTTCCTGACGGAGGCCCAGGACCGGCAGCTGCGTGCCGTCTCCAAGGCGATCCTCACGGCGGCCGGGTACGTCGGCGCCGGGACGTGCGAGTTCCTGGTGGGCCAGGACGGATCGGTCTCCTTCCTGGAGGTCAACACCCGTCTGCAGGTGGAGCACCCGGTGACCGAGGAGGTCACCGGCATCGACCTGGTGCGCGAGATGTTCCGCATCGCCGACGGTGAGGCACTGGGCTACGACGACCCGCCGGTACGCGGCCACTCCATCGAGTTCCGCATCAACGGCGAGGACCCCGGCCAGGACTTCCTCCCCGTGCCCGGCACCGTCACCGCCTTCCGCACGCCCTCGGGTCCCGGTGTCCGACTCGACGCGGGGGTGGAGCCGGGCTCGGTGATCGGCCCCGCCTGGGACTCCATGCTGGCCAAGCTGGTCATCACGGGGGCCACGCGCCGGGAGGCCCTGCAACGGGCGGCGCGGGCGCTGGCCGAGTTCCAGGTGGAGGGTATGGCCACGGTCCTGCCCTTCCACCGCGCGGTGGTCGAGGACCCGGCCTTCGCCCCCGAACTGTCGGGCTTCACGGGCCCGTTCACCGTCCACACCCGGTGGATCGAGACGGAGTTCGCGAATGCGATCGAGCCCTTCCCCGCTCCCGGCGCGGACCAGGCGGCGACCGCCGCCCCCGAGAGCCTGGTGGTCGAGATCGGCGGGAGGCGGCTGGAGGTCGTCCTGCCCTCCGGCTTCGAGGCCCTCGTCGCCACCGCGGCGAGCTCCCTGCGGGGAGCACAGCCTCCCCGGCCCATGCCCGCGGTGAGGACGGGCGCGGCCGTCTCCAGCGACGCGCTGATCTCGCCGATGCACGGCACGATCGTCAAGGTCGCCGTCGCGGAGGGTCAGCTGGTCAACGAGGGCGACCTGCTGTTCGTCCTGGAGGCGATGAAGTCGGAGCAACCGCTCAGCGCGCACTGCTCGGGCACGATCAAGGGCCTGGCGGCGCGGGTCGGGGCGAGCGTGGCCCGCGGCGCGGTCCTGTGCGAGATCAAGAACTGAGCCTCCCGGCCGGGCGTGCGCCGGCAGCGGCGTTCCCCGCCCGCAGATTCCACGCGGCGTCCACGATGAACGCCGGATCGGGGACCTGCGCCCGGACAAGGCCCGCGAGCACCTCCGGCAGGGGCTCGTCTGGGCTGAGCCCCGGGCGGTGGCTGGTAGTCGGGGCACCGGTATCGCCACGCTCTGTCAGGGGCCGCCGGGCGGAGCCAAGATCGGCGGTATGGCCAACTACTCAGTGTTTCTTTCCCGTTCCGCGGCCGCGGCGGCGCTGGTTGCCGCCGTCGTGCTGCCGGCCGCCGTGCCCGCCGTCGCGGCTCCGGCGCAGCGCGGCACGTCCGTGGCGACTCATGCCGCGGCCGTCATCGATGGCCACGCGCCCTCGCTCCATCCGGAGGGCATCGACTACGACCCGCTGCGGCACCGCTTCGTGGTGACCTCGCTGCGCCATGGCACGGTCTCGGTGGTCGACCGTGACGGCTCGGTCCGCACGCTGGTGGACGACCCGCGTAACATCTCCACGATCGGCGTCCGCGTGGACGCGGCCCGGCGCCGGGTGCTGGTGGCGGCGGCGGATCCCGGGGTCGGGGAGCGGACCTCCCCGGCGACGCAGGGGCACACCGCCGTGGTCGCCGCCTATTCCCTGGACGACGGCCACGAGCTCTTCCGCACCGATCTGGCGGCCCTGCTGCCGGGCGAGAACCACTTCGCGAACGACATCGCGATCGCCGGCGACGGCACGGCCTACGTCACCGACTCCTTCAGCCCCACCGTCTACCGGGTGGACCGCGGGGGCCGCGCGACGGTGCTCGCGCACGACGAGCGGCTGCGCGCGAGCGCGGGCTTCGGCGCGAACGGCATTGTGCTGAGCCCTCGCGGCTTCCTGATCGTCGGCAAGTACGACGACGGCCGGATCTTCCGCGTGGACACCAAGGACGGCTCGGTCAGCGAGGTGGCCCTCGACAAGCGCCTGGCGGGTAAGGACGGCTTCGCCCTGCGGCCGGACGGCTCGCTGGTCGTCGTGCACAACGCCCTTGGCGCCCCCGACGGCGCCGACAAGGTGACCGTGCTCCGCGCGGACTGCGACTGGACACGGGCACGCGTGACCCGCGAAGTGCCCTGGCCGGACACGGCCCCGACGGCGGCGGCGGTCGTGGGCGGCCAGGTGCGCGTCCTGAGCGGAGCGCTGGACATCCTGCTCGGCGGCCACGGAACGGCGGACACCTTCACCATCCGCCGCCTGCCGTAGTCGTGGGTCGGCGCCGCCCGGGCGGCAGCCCGAGAACGCCAACCGCCCCGTAGAGGCACCGCTCCCGTCTACGGGCTCCCCTCTACTGCCGGTCCACTGCCGGGCGGCCTGTCCGTTGCCGGGCAGCCCGAACGACTACCGGCGGCCTGAACGCCTCGCGCAGGGGCGTTCAGGCCAGGAGGTCGAAGCTCACGTCGGGAGCGAAGCCCGTCGTGGCGCCCACACGGCGGGCGAACTCCTTGATCCCGGCGAGCTGCCCCGCTCCCAGGGAGAAGTCGAGGGTGGTGAAGTAGCGTTCCAGCAGGTCGGCGTCGAACGCCTCCCAGCGGGACGCCTGCTCCGCCACCTTCGTGACCTCCTCCAGCGACAGGTCCCGTGAGGCCAGGAACGCGCGGTGCACCTCCCGTACGATCCCCGGCTCGCGCACGAGGAAGTCGCGGCGGGCCGCCCATACGGCGAAGACGAACGGCAGCCCGGTCCACTCCTTCCACATCTGCCCCAGATCGTGGACGTGGAGGCCGAGGCGCGGGGCGTCGTGCAGGGAGGCCCGCAGGGCGGCGTCTCCGATGAGGACCGCCGCCTCGGCCTCCTGCATCATCACGCCCAGGTCCGGCGGGCAGGTGAAGTACGAGGGGCGTACGCCGTCCCGCTCCTCCAGCAGGAGCTGCGCCAGGCGCACCGAGGTGCGGCTGGTCGATCCGAGCGCCACCCGCGCCCCGTCGAGCTGGTGCAGCGGGACCTGGCTGACGATCACGCACGACATGACCGGGCCGTCGCTGCCGACGGCGATGTCGGGCAGGACCACCAGGTCGTCGGTGTTGCGCAGGAACTCCACCAGGGTGATGGGGGCGATGTCCAGCTCCCCACGCACAAGCTGTTCACTCAGCTTCTCGGGAGTGTCCTTGGTCAGCTCGAAGTCCAGGAGGTTCCCGGTGCGGGCGAGGCCCCAGTACAGGGGCAGGCAGTTCAGGAACTGGATGTGGCCGACCCTCGGCCGACGGCGGAGGTGGCCGTCGCCGGACGCATCAGCCGCTTCAGTCACTTCAGTCGCTGCAGAAATGTCCACATACGGCAGGCTAGACCCGGGGCGGCGGCTTGCCCCCAGCGGGTGGGGGGTTGGTGCCGCGCGTCGCCGAAGGGCCGGCCCGCGCCCCGCCCGCCCCGCCCACCCCGGACGGTTGTCGAACGGTGGTGCCGGGGGACCCGGGGGGTGACCGGACGATGGCTGTTCGACGGCCTCGTCCCGCCCCAACCGCACCGCGGATACGGCTGCGACCCGGACGGAGTATTCCGCCTCTGGCAACTCTGGCCCGGAGCGGATCTCCGTGCTAGGCTCATCGCCAAGTTGCAGTTTGGTTTCCCTTGCAGTACTAAAGCCTGCGGAGCATGTGACCCGCAGGCTTTTGTAGTTTTTCAGACTTTTTTAAGAAGGTTCTGAAGCGGGGCGAGAACGGCAGCGATCTGGGGTCCGCAAGAGGCGGAACCCGGCGTCTGTGCCTAGGAGAATTTTATGGCTACCGGAACCGTGAAGTGGTTCAACGCTGAAAAGGGCTTCGGCTTCATCGCCCAGGACGGCGGCGGTCCCGATGTCTTCGTCCACTACTCCGCGATCAACGCCTCGGGCTTCCGCTCGCTCGAGGAGAACCAGACCGTCGAGTTCGACGTCACGCAGGGCCCGAAGGGTCCGCAGGCCGAGAACGTGACGCCGGTCTGACCGACCGCGCCTCGCGCAGTACCCAAGGAGCCCCGCACCGGCCACGGTGCGGGGCTCCTGCCCTTTCCCGAGCGGTTACCGGGCGCTTCCCGAGCACTTCCCGGACGGCTTCCCGAGCACTTCCCGAGCACTTCCCGAGCACTTCCCGAGCACTTCCCGGACGGCTTCTCGCGCCCTTTGCGGCCGTTATCGATCCGATATCCCCGTACATCATCTGATGGACAGTCGCACCCCATTGGCCCTCCTCCGATCGCGGCACTCCGGAGCTCGCTCCTAGCGTCGCAGGTGACAGAGCGCAGCAATCCGATGACGTGGTGACGGGCCACGACTGCGCTCGGAACACGGGAGGTTCACCCATGCGACGCATAGCCACGGCTGTTCTGCTCAGCGCTACCGCTCTCGGCCTGTCGGCACCGGCCGCGATGGCCGTGGTCGAGCCCGAGCCGCAGGTGGAGACCAAGGCCGCGCAGGGTCAGTCGTCAGCGACCGAGACCAGGGATCCCCGCACAGCGGACTCCGCCCCGGCGGTCGGCACGAGGACCGAATCCGAGGAGCTTGCCCAGGAGCAGTCCCAGGGCCGCCCCGAGGAACCGTCCCAGCAGCGCGAGGACGCGGCAGCGCGGTCAGGGCAGCCCGACGAGATGGTGGGCGTGGTCACTCCGAACGTGGTCAAGCCGGGCGGTCGCGTGTCGCTGGTCCTGCGGGACTGCGACCGCGGCACGGCCACCGCGGACTCGGACGGCGCCTTCGGCGAGGTCACCCTCAACCGCCAGGACGGCCTCCTGACGGGGAGTACGACGGTGTCCGACGACGTCCAGGGCGGAGCCGAGCACACCGTCAAGGTCAGGTGCGGTGACCACAGCACCACCGCCAGGCTCACGATCGCCCAGCACCCCAGCCACGGTACTCGGGGCGGTCTCGGCGGGGGCCTCGGCCGGATGAACTCCACCGAGGTCGCCTTCGGCGCCACCGTCCTCGCGGCGGCGGCGGCCGGCGGTACCGTGGCGCTGCGCCGGAGGTCCCGGGACAGCGCCTGACCCGCGGGACGACCGTGACGGACCCGCACGCAGTGACGAACGGCCCCCTCCGTACGCGGAGGGGGCCGCTCTTGTTCTGCCGCTCTTGTTCTGCCGCTCTTGTTGCGGCTCTTGTTTCTGCGGTGCGCGCTCGTCCGGTCCCGCGCTGACGCGGGGCGGCGGGGTGCCCGGGAAGCGGGCGCTCAGGCCTCGCCGGCGCTGAGGCGGGCCGAGTCGTCGGCCTCGTCCTCCTGGGAGCGGTTGTCCGCCAGGCGCTGCTTGGTCTCGGCGACCTTGGTGACGAGCTGCGCGGACATCGCGTCCCGCTGCTTGCTCAGCACGACGTAGCTGATCGGGGCGGACAGCAGTGCCGCGACGGCGAGGAGAAGGATCATGCCCTTGGCGCCGTTGACCTCGATCACGCCGGCCACGGCCAGCAGATAGACGGCGAGGAAGCACGCGGCGAAGATCGTCACGCGCAGCGAGGTGTAGCGCAGGGCGGCGTGTTTGGTGGCGCTGGGCGCGGTGGACACGGTGGCGTCCTCTTCCTTCAGGTCCTTCTGATCCATCTGATCCATCTGATCCATCTGATCCATGACGGCTCCCCTCTCGGGCACGCCATCCAGTGAACCATGCCTCAGTTCAGGGCCAGCCACATGGTTATGTCATCGCGGTCGTCGCCGGGTGCCACCCGGATCGCCGATGGGACGCGGCCGACCTCCTTGTAGCCGACCGAGGCGTAGAAGCGCTCCAGTCCCGCGCCGCCGCGGCACCCGAGCCTGAGACCCTCGAGCCCCATCCCGCGGCCCGTGCGCTCGACCTCGAGCATCAGCTCGGCGCCGAAGCCGCGGCCCTGGCACGAGGGGTCGACCATGACCGTGTAGAGCCAGCACCAGTGCCGCATCAGCCGGTGGGTGTTGAAGCTGAGGAACGCCGTGCCGACGACCCGGCCGTCCTCGGTCGCCACGAGCAGGCGGGTGCGCCCCTGCGCGATGGCGGCCACGTACTTGTCCATCTCGGGCCGTACGTCGTCCTCGGCCACCGGAGGGACGAAGCCGACCGCCCCGCCCGCGTTGGACACCCGCGCCCACAGGGAGACGATCTCGCTCCGGAGCGCCGGGGTGAGCTCGGGGTCGAGCGTGAAGCTGACAGGCATGGCCGCGACGATACCGGCGGCGGCTCGGCCCCCGACAAGCGCCTCCGCCCGGGATCGGTGCCCCGGCGCGGTGGATCCGGCGGGGGCTCGGCGGTCAAAGACGCATCGGCTGCGGGGCCTCGCGGCGGTCGGCGTCCGGTCCCGGGTACTCGCGGATGACCTCGTAGCGGGTGTTGCGCTCGACCGGCCGGAAGCCCGCGTCGCGGATCAGGTCCAGGATGTCGTCGCGGGTGAGCTTGTCCGGCGTGCCGAAGTTGTCCGCGTCGTGGGTGATCTTGTACTCGACGACCGAGCCGTCCATGTCGTCCGCGCCGTGGTTGAGCGCGAGCTGCGCGGTGGCGAGGCCGTGCATGACCCAGAACACCTTCACGTGCGGCACGTTGTCGAACAGCAGCCGGGAGACCGCGAAGGTCTTCAGCGCCTCGGCCCCGGTGGCCATGGTGGTGCGGGCCTGGAGGCGGTTGCGGACCTTGCCGTCGCGCGAGTCGTGGAAGTCGTGCTGGTAGCGCAGCGGGATGAAGACCTGGAAGCCGCCGGTCTCGTCCTGGAGCTCACGCAGCCTCAGCACGTGGTCCACCCGGTGGCGGGGCTCCTCGATGTGCCCGTACAGCATCGTCGAGGGGGTCTTGAGGCCCTTGGAGTGGGCCAGGCGGTGGATGCGCGACCAGTCCTCCCAGTGGCACTCGTGGTCGACGATGTGCCGGCGGACCTCCCAGTCGAAGATCTCCGCGCCGCCGCCGGTCAGCGACTCCAGACCGGCGTCGATGAGTTCGTCGAGGATCTCGGAGGCGGAAAGGCCGGAGATCTTCTCGAACCACTGGATCTCGGTCGCCGTGAAGCACTTGAGCGACACATTCGGAAGGGCTTCCTTGAGCGCCTTGAGCGAGCGCGGGTAGTACCGCCACGGGAGGGTGGGGTGCAGCCCGTTGACGATGTGGAGCTCGGTGAGGTTCTCGCCCTCCATCTGCTTGGCGAGGCGGACGGCCTCCTCGATGCGCATCGTGTAGGCGTCCTTCTCGCCCGGCTTGCGCTGGAACGAGCAGTAGGCGCACGAGGCGGCGCACACATTCGTCATGTTGAGGTGGCGGTTGACGTTGAAGTGGACGACGTCGCCGTTCTTCTGCGTCCGGACGTGGTGGGCGAGCCCGCCGAGCCAGGCCAGGTCGTCGGACTCGTAGAGCGCGATGCCGTCCTCGCGGGTGAGCCTGTCCCCCGCGTAGACCTTCTCTTCCAGCTCCCGCTTGAGCCCGGCGTCCATATGGCCTCCTCGTCCTCGTCCCGATCGACCTTACTCCCCCGCTGCCGGCGGCTCGGCGCGGCCTTACGAGCCCTCGGGGAGTTCACCGACACGGTTCTCCCACTTGGTGGAGAGCACGACCGTGGTGCGGGTGCGCGAGACGCCCTTGGTGGAGGACAGGCGGCGGATGGTCCGCTCCAGTCCGTCGACGTCGGCGACACGGACCTTGAGCATGAACGAGTCGTCGCCGGCGATGAACCAGCAGTCCTCGATCTCGTCGAGGTCCCGAAGGCGCCGGGCCACGTCCTCGTGGTCGGCGGCGTCGCTGAGCTGAACCCCGATCAGCGCGGTGGCACCGAGGCCGAGGGCGGCCGGCTCCACGGTGGCGCGGTAGCCGGTGATCACTCCGGCCTGCTCCAGGCGGTTGATCCGGTCGGTGACGCTGGGGCCCGACAGGCCGACGAGCCGCCCGAGCTCGGCGTAGGAGGCGCGGCCGTTCTCCCGCAGCGCCTGGATGAGCTGCCTGTCCGTCGTGTCCATCGACCATGCACCTTTCATTCATTCGCAAAGTATCGCTGTTCAGTGTAGAATCTAAGGCATACAAGGGCCACAAGCCCTAGTTTTCGAAGCACATCAGCTTCTGGCGACGATCAAAGACGATCACGGGGAGAGAACCTCACCATGTACACCCTCGAGATGGCTATGGCCCACATGCGCGAGCTGCAGGAGCTGGCCAACCGCTCGCGGTCCTACAAGACGGCACGTCACACCAAGGCGCCCGCTTCCATCAAGCGCCGCGGCGGCCGCTGACCCATCGGCAGCCGAAGGCCGGTCCCCGGGGACCGGCCCGCGGACGACGCACTTCGAGGGCTCCCGCACCGACGGGGGCCCTTCGTCGTGTCCCGAGCCGCCCGCGCGACCGCGGGAGCACCCGCCGGGACGGCCCTCGAGACGCCCACCGGGGCCCCTACTTCCTCCCGCCCCCAAGCTCCCCCTCCCACCTGCGGTAGAGCTTGTGCGGCACCCGGACCACGTCCAGCACCCGGCCCGCCACGAAGTCCACGAGATCCTGGATACCCCTGGTCCCGGCGTAGAAAGCCGGCGAGGCCGGAAGCACCACCGCCCCCGCCTCGTCCAGCGACACCAGGTGACGCAGCGTCTGCCCGGCCAGCGGGGTCTCGCGCACCGCCACCACCAGCGGCCTGCGCTCCTTCAGCGTCACCGCGGCCGTCCGCTGGAGCAGGTCCTTGGACAGCCCCAGCGCGATGCCCGCCACCGCGGCCGTGCTCGCGGGAACGACGAGCATCCCCTTCGCCGGATAGGAGCCGCTGGACGGCCCCGCCGCGAAATCGCCCGCGGGCCAGTACGCCACCGCGCTCAGATCGGGTTCCGCCACCTCGTTGCCGTCCGCGTCCCGCGACAGCCAGCGGGCCAGGTCCTCGCGCCAGTGCCCGTCCCGGAACGGCCCGCCGGTCTCGTCCAGGATGGTCAGCCGGGCGGAACGGCTGACCACCAGGTCGACCGCCTCCCCCGCGTGCAGCAGGGCGCGCACCACGGCGGCGGCGTACGGAGTGCCGGAGGCGCCGGAGACTCCGACGACCCAGGGTCGGCGGTGGCTGGATTCGTTGCTCGGCTCCACACCCGGAGCCTATCCGGCGGCCGGGCCGGGAACGGTTCCAGGAACCAGGACCGGTGCTCCGGCCGTTCTCCATCGTGACAGCACCGACACCGCATCCGGGGGGAAGCCGTGGCCCACGACCCTCTCTTCGACCGCCCGGTGCCGCCCGCCGGACCAAGGACCGGGCGCCGCGGCGCCCTGGCGGACGCGCGCGCGGCCGCGCTGGTGATGGCCGCCTGGGTGGGGCTGCTGTGGCTTCTGGAGGCGGTGGACACGGCCGGCGGCCACGCGCTGGACACCTACGGCGTCGTCCCCCGCCACCCCGGTGAGCTCAGGGATGTGATCCCGTCGGCGTTCATCCACTTCGGGTACGGCCATCTGGCGGCCAACACCCTGCCGCTGTTCGTGCTCGGCTTCCTCGCGGCGGCACGCGGCGGCCTGGGCCGGTTCTTCGGCGTGGCCACGACGATCATCGTGGTGAGCGGGATGGGGGTGTGGCTGGTCGCCCCGTCCCACACCAACACCGCGGGCGCCAGCGGGCTGATATTCGGCCTGTTCGGCTATCTGGTCACGCGCGGCTTCGTCGACCGCAAACCGCTCGACATAGCCGTGGGCCTGGGCGTGGCCGGGCTGTACTGGTCGATCCTGTGGGGTGTGCTGCCCAGCGGCAACGGGGTCTCCTGGCAGGGCCACCTCTTCGGCCTCGTCGGCGGCCTGGCCGCGCCCTTCCTCTTCCGCCGGACGACGTGAGCGCCCCTGCGCCGCCCCGATGACCGCCGCTGCGCGCCAGGGTCAGGGGCCCGCTAGCCGTGCAGCCCGCGGGTGACGAGGTCGGTGAGGGCGAAGACGAACAGCGCTATCCCGATGGCCCCGTTGACCGTGAAGAACGCCCGGTTGAGACGGGAGAGGTCACGCGGCTTGACGAGCGAGTGCTCGTAGACGAACGCGCTCGCCACGATCACCAGGCCCATCCACCACCACACTCCGGCGCCGCTGCCGAGCCCGAACCACACGAACAGCCCGAGCGTGATCACATGGCAGACCCGGGCCCCGTAGAGCGCGGCGGCGACACCGAACCGCGCGGGCACACTGCGCACGCCGTGCGCCCGGTCCGCCGCCACGTCCTGGCAGGCGAAGATCAGGTCGAAGCCGCCGATCCAGATGCCGACCGCCAGGCCCAGCAGCACGGCGTCCCAGGACCAGCTGCCGGTCACCGCGATCCACGCGCCGATCGGTCCCATCGCCTGGGCCAGTCCCAGGATGGCGTGCGGATAGGTGGTGAACCGCTTGCCGTACGGATAGACCACCATCGGGATCACGGCCAGCGGCGCCAGCGCCAGGCAGAGCGGGTTGAGCGCGGCGGCGGCGCAGAGGAAGACCACCACCGCCACCAGGGCGCCCGCCCAGGCGCTGCGCACCGACAGCGCCCCCGTGACCAGTTCACGGGTGGCCGTGCGCGGGTTCCTGGCGTCGATCTCCCGGTCGATGATGCGGTTCGCGGCCATGGCGAACGTCCGCAGCCCCACCATGGCGAGGGTCACCAGCACAAGTTCCCACCAGTGCACGGAGCCGTTGTCCAGGTGCATCGCCGTCAGCGAGGCGATGTAGGCGAAGGGCAGGGCGAAGACCGAGTGCTCGATCATCACCACCCGGAGGAACGCCTTGATCCGCCCCGACTTGGGATCCGTTCCGAAGACATCGGGCGTTGCCGAACCAGCGGTCATGCGAGCCCGTACTCCTTCCAGCGGCGCGACACCTTGTCGGCCGTCTCCGGGTCGGAGGCGACCATCTCCGGCCATCCGCCGTCTCGGGTGTAGCCCTCCTCGGGCAGCTTCCTCGTCGCGTCGATCCCGGCCTTGCCGCCCCAGAACTGCTGGTAGGAGGCATGGTCGAGGTGGTCGACGGGCCCCTCGGCGACCACCAGGTCGCGGCTGTAGTCGACGTTGCCGAACGCCCGCCAGGCGACCTCGTGGTAGTCGTGCACGTCGCAGTCGGAGTCGACGACCACGATCAGCTTGGTCAGCGACATCATGTGCGCGCCCCAGATGGCGTGCATGACCTTCTGCGCGTGCTTGGGGTACTTCTTGTCGATCGAGACGATGGCGCAGTTGTGGAAGCCGCCCGCCTCCGGCAGGTCGTAGTCCACGATGTCCGGAACGATGATCTTCAGCAGCGGCAGGAAGAACCGCTCGGTCGCCTTGCCCAGCGGGCCGTCCTCCGTCGGCGGGCGGCCGACCACGATCGACTGGAGCAGCGGCCTGCGCCGCATCGTCACGCAGTCGATCCGCAGCGCGGGGAACGGCTCCTGGGGGGTGTAGAAGCCGGTGTGGTCGCCGAACGGGCCCTCGGGCAGCATCTCCCCGGGCTCGAGCCGGCCCTCCAGCACCACCTCGGCGTGGGCGGGCACCTGGAGCGGGACGGTCTTGCAGTCGACCATCTCCACCCGCTTGCCCTGGACGAACCCGGCGAACAGGTACTCGTCGATGTCACCGGGCAGCGGGGCGGTGGAGGCGTAGGTCACGGCGGGCGGGCAGCCGAAGGCAATGGCGACCGGCAGCCTCTCACCGCGCCGCGCGGCCACCTGGTAGTGGTTGCGCGAGTCCTTGTGGATCTGCCAGTGCATACCGATGGTGCGCGAGTCGTGGCGCTGGAGCCGGTACAGGCCGAGGTTGCGCACGCCCGTCTCGGGGTCCTTGGTGTGCGTCAGCCCCAGGTTGAAGAAGGAGCCGCCGTCCTCCGGCCAGGTGAACAGGGCGGGAAGCCGCTCGAGGTCCACCTGGTCCCCGGTCAGGACGACCTCCTGGACCGGCGCGTCCTTGACCTTCCTCGGCGGAACGTGCGCCATGCCCGCGAGTTTGCCGAACGCCTCGCGCATCCCGGTGAAGCCGTGCGGCAGCTCCGGCTTGAGCAGACCCGCGATCTTGTCGCTGATGTCCGAGTAGCCGGTCAGGCCCAGGGCCTTGAGGAGGCGCCGGTCGGTGCCGAAGACATTCATCGCCAGCGGGAGGTCCGAGCCCTTGACGTCCTCGAAGAGCAGGGCGGGCCCCCCGGCCTTGTTCACCCGGTCGACGATCTCTCCCACCTCCAGGTGGGGATCGACCTGTACCTTGACGCGCTTGAGGTCGCCATCCTTCTCCAGCGCCCGCAGGAACCCGCGAAGATCGTCGTAAGCCATACGTGCCAGTATCCGCCACCCACTACCCTGGCCCTGTAAGCAGGGCCCTTGATCGCCGCGTCCGCCGGGACGGTCGGGCCCGAGACCGCGTCGAGGGAGAGCCCGCCGCCGATGACCAGGCTTCTGCCGATCCTGCTGGTACTGGGGCTGACGATCTATGCCTTCATCGACTGCCTCAACACCGAGGAGGACAAGGTCCGTCACCTGCCCAAGGTGGCCTGGGTGCTGATCATCCTGCTGTTCACGATCGTCGGCCCGGTCGCCTGGCTGATCACCGGACGCGCCCGGACCGCGGGCGGCTGGGGCGGCACTCGGCCGGCCACGGCGGGCCCGCGCTTCGTCGCCCCCGACGACAACCCCGAGTTCCTCAAGTCGCTCGAGCAGCGCGGGGACGACGAGGACGGCAAGCGCGACTGAACGGGTCCTGTCCCGGACGCGGGCCGTGGCACCCGCGTCCTCGAACACCCGGCTTGCTCAAGCGGCCTGCCCGCAGGCCGGCTCAGACTCCCGCGTAGGAGTGCTTGCCGGTGATGAACAGGTTCACCCCGTAGTAGTTGAACAGGAAGCACGCGAAGGCGATCAGCGCGAGGTAAGCCGCCTTGCGGCCCTTCCACCCGGCCGTGGCACGCGCGTGGAGGTACGCGGCGTAGCCCACCCAGGTGATGAACGACCAGGTCTCCTTGGGGTCCCAGCCCCAGTAGCGGCCCCAGGCGCCCTCGGCCCAGATCGCGCCCGCGATGATCGCGAAGGTGTAGAGCGGGAAGATGATCGCGTTGATCCGGTAGGAGAACTTGTCCAGGGACGCCGCCGCGGGCAGCCGCCGCCACACGGTCGTCAGCCTGCCGCCCGGCTCGCCCTGCGCGATCCGGGTCTCGTAGCCGTCCTTGAACAGGTAGAGCACCGCGGTCACCGCGCCCAGGTACAGGGCGGCTCCGGACAGGATCGCCGTGGTGACGTGGATCCACAGCCAGTACGAGTGCAGCGCCGGGACGAGTTGGTCCGACTCCGTGTACAGCTTGGTGATCGCGATGCCCAGGTCCAGCAGGACCGCGGTGACCACGGGCAGGCCGAGCCAGCGCACCCGCAGCTTCGACGCCAGCAGGACCAGGTACGTGCCGACGGCCACCAGGGCGAACGTCGTGGAGAACTCGTACATGTTGCCCCACGGCGGACGCTGCACCGAGATGCCCCGGCACAGCACCGAGCCGAAGTGCAGCAGGAAACCCAGCACCATGAGCGAGACGGCCATCCGGCCGAGCAGGTCGGCCTGCTCGTCCTCACCGGCCGCGCCGGGACCGTCCTCGCAGGGACGGTCCGGCTGCTTGGTGACGACCTTGGGGCGGGAGAGGGTGGCCGTCCCCGCGCCGCTCCGGCGCACCTGCACGGTGACGGCCCGTTCCCCGGCCGGCTCCTCCCGCCGGGCGGCGATCGCCGCGGACTGCACGGCGATCCGGCTGCGGCCGCCGAACACCCACTCGGCGCAGTGCGCCAGGAAGGACAGCGTGTACACGGCCATCGCCGAGTACATCAGGACGTTGCTGATATGGGCCAGGTTCTCGTTGGCCTCGGCAGCGATGAACACGCTCACTCCTCTTCGGACTCTCGGGTCTGGCGGTCCTCGGCGGCCGGTGCCCCGGCCTGAACGTCGGCGGCGATGTCGGCGAGTTCGTCCGCGATGCGCGCCGACTCGCTGCGGCCGAGCCCGGCCATCTCCACCACCGTTGTGCCGTCCTCGTCCTCGGCCGCCCGCACCCAGACCCTGCGGCGCTGGATGAACAGCGACGCGGCCAGGCCCGCGATCGCCAGGACCGCGCTGCCGAGCGCCAGCCCGTTGCCCGGCTGCTCGGAGACCTGGAAGTTGGCGAACTCGCGCACGCCCCGGAACTCGAAGGTGCCCGCCCCGTTCGGCAGGGAGAACTTCTCCCCGGGCCGAAGCGCCTTGCGGAACGGGTCGCCCTTGGCGTCCTTGAACTGCTTGAGGTGGGTGGTCTCCAGCCGGTACACGTTCTGCGGTGTGCCCGCGTCCACACCCAGGTCGCCGTGGTAGGCGGTCAGCAGGAGCGCGGGGAAGTCCAGCGCCGGGAACTGCGAGACCATGCCCTTCGGGGTGGCGCCGCCGAAGGTGGGGGCGAAGAAGCCCTGGAAGCCCAGTTGCTCCCGTCCGTTGTCCTTGGTCCGGTAGTCCGGGACCTTGAAGACGCACTGGGACGTGGCGTTGGCGTCCTGCGGCAGGCACGGGACCGCGCCGCGGAAGGCCACATCGCCGCGGCCGTCGCGGACGGTGATCTCGGGGGCGTAGCCGTGGGCGGTCAGGTAGACCTTCGAGCCGCCGATCTCCAGCGGCTCGTTGACCTTGATCGTGCCCTTGCGGTCCGCGCCCTCGGAGCCGTCCCAGTAGGTCACGTTGGCCTGGAACTTGCGCGCGGTGCCGCGCTGGCTGCCCGAGCGCGCGTACGCGGCGTCGAAGCTGTCCAGGGTGAAACCGAAGCCCTTGAGCTTGTCGTCGTTGAAGAAGGGGCCGGAGCTGAAGTCGTCGTAGTCGGTGAGGATGTTGGAGAAGCCCTCCCCCTCGACGACGATCTTCGTTCCGGAAGCGTTCCACAGATGCCCGATGGCCACCGCGATGAGCAGGCCGAAGAGCGAGATGTGGAAGAGGAGGTTGCCCGCCTCCCGCAGATACCCCTTCTCCGAGGAGACCGCGCCGTGCGCGGTGTGCGCGCGGAAGCGGCGGCGCTTGAGGACGCGCTCTGCCGCGGCGAGCACGGCTTCCTGGTCGGCGCCGGTCCTCCAGGTGGTGTAGACGGGCAGTCTGGTGAGGTTGCGCGGGGCGGCCGGGGGCTTGGAGCGCAGGACCCCCACGAACTGCCAACTGCGCGGCAGGATGCAGCCCGCCAGCGAGACGAACAGCAGAATGTAGATCGCGGAGAACCACGGCGAGCTGTAGACGTGGAACATCCCGATCTTCTCGTAGATCGGGGTCAGCGTCTCGTGGCGCGCCTTGAAGTCGTCGACCTTCAGCGCGGACTCGCCGCTCTCCTGCGGCACCAGGGAGCCCGGGATCGCGGCGATGGAGAGCATGAACAGCAGGATCAGGGCGACCCGCATCGAGGTCAGCTGCCGCCAGATCCATCGCAGCCAGCCGAGCACACCTATGCCGACGGGCTCACCGGCGGCCGGCTCGGCGGCCTCCTCCTCGGGTGCGCTGCTCAGCCGGGAGGCGTCGTCGAACTCGCGGTCCTCGGCGGTGTCGCGGTCCTCGGCGGTGTCGCGGCCCCGGACGGTGTCGGTGTTCTCGGCCATTCCTCAGATCCCCACGGTGAAGTCGGCCGACCACACCTGCATCTCGACGATGATCCTGTCCCACGCCCCGGTCACGAGGAGGACGCCGACCGCGACCAGCATGCCACCGCCGATCCGCATGACCCAGGCGTAGTGCCTCTTGACGAAGGCGAACGCGCCGAGGGTACGCCGGAAGGCGACCGCGACGACGATGAACGGCAGGCCCAGCCCGGCGCAGTAGACCGCCGTGAGGAAGGCGCCCCGGGCCGCGCTCGCCTCGTTGTAGGCGAGGGTGTTGACGGCGGACAGGGTCGGGCCCAGGCACGGAGTCCAGCCCAGTCCGAACAGCACCCCCAGCATCGGTGCCCCGGCCAGCCCCACCGCGGGCCGCTTGTGCAGGCGCATCTCCCGCTGCATGAAGCCCAGTCCGGGGACGACGCCCATGAAGGACAGACCGAGCACGATGGTCAGGCCCCCCAGGGCCCTGGTGATCGTCTCCCGGTGCTCCTGGAGCAGGGTGCCGAAGCCGCCGAATAGCGCCCCACCGGAGACGAACACGGCGGAGAAGCCGAGCACGAACAGCGACGCGCCCACCACCATGCGGCCGCGCCTGGCCTGTGCCAGATCGGTGCCCGAGACGCCGGTCACATAGGAGAGGTAGCCGGGCACCAGCGGCAGCACGCACGGCGAGAAGAAGGAGACCAGACCACCGAGCAGGGCCACGGGAACGGCGAGCAGGAGCGCACCGCTGTAGACGGTCTCGTTCACGGTGCCCCCGTCACCGCTTCTCCGCGACGAGCGGGTCGATCATGGTGTGCAGGTTCTCGTCACTGACCGGCATGATCGCGCGGGCGGCGATCTTCCCGTCGCGGTCGATCACCAGCGTCGTGGGGATGGTGACGGGTACGGCGGAGCCGAACCTCACCAGCTGGCGGCTGCTGGGGTCGTAGATGCTCGGGTACGGCATCCGGTGGTTGCGCTCGAACGCGCGGGCGTTGGCCGGGTCGGGGTCACGGACGTTGACCCCGAGGAACCGCACACCCTTGTCCTGCGTCTGCCCAGCCACGTCCCGAAGGTACTTGGCCTCGGCCCGGCACGGGCTGCACCACGAGCCCCACACATTGAGGACGAGGATCTCGCCCCTGTAGTCGGAGAGCTTGATCGGCTTTCCGTCGAGGGACTTGCCCGTGATGTCCGGGGCGCTCTTGCGGTCCTTGGCCGGGTACTGGTTGATCCGGGCGTCCTTCTTGCCGCCGACGAACCCCTGCCCGTCGCTCGGGCCCCCCGCGTTCTGTCCGGAGCTGCACGCGGCGAGCGCGAACGAAGCGAGCACCGCGGCACCGGCGAGTGCCGCGGTGCGCCGGAGGGGGCGGCGCGGAGCGCGGGTCAGACTCATGTGAAAAGTTTCGCATGGCCCGATTCGGCCCCTTTACCGGCCCCTCTCACTCAGGCCCCCGAAGGGGCTGACCTGCTGTGCGCTAGCCCTTGACCGCCTTCTCGAACTCGGTGACGGCGGCTTCGTCGAAGAACTTCAGATCGGCCGGCTTGCGGCTGGTGACCAGGACGTTCGGCCCCGAGTGGCAGACCTGGACCTTCTCGTCCACCCACTCGGCCCCCGCGTTGCGCAGATCGGTCTTCAGGCTCGGCCACGAGGTCACCGTGCGTCCGCGCACCACTTCGGCCTCGATCAGCGTCCACGGGGCGTGGCAGATCGCCGCGACCGGCTTCCCGGCGTCGAAGAAACCCCTGACGAACGCCACGGCGTTGTCCCGCATCCGCAGGAAGTCGGGGTTCGCGACGCCGCCGGGGAGCAACAGAGCGTCGAAGTCGTCCGCGCTCGTCTCGTCGACGGTCTCGTCGATCTTGAAGGTGTCCGCCCTGTCGAGGTGATTGAACGCCTGCGCGTGCCCGTGCTTGGTGGACACCAGCCGGGGAGTGCCCCCGGCCTCCAGCACGGCCTGCCACGGGTCGGTCAGCTCGACCTGCTCGATGCCCTCGGGTGCCACGAGGAAGGCAACCCTCACGGTTCCCACCGTCCTCTCGTACTGCTGGGGATTCCGGATCTCCTCGCGAGTGCCCCGGCAGTGGAGGGCGAAACAGCTCAACCCCGGCGGTGCACCTTGTGCTGCGCGGCCTGGGCGCGGGGGCGTACGACGAGCAGGTCCACATTGACATGGGAGGGCCGGGTGACCGCCCAGACCACCGTGTCGGCCACGTCCTCGGCGAGCAGGGGCTGGTCGACGCCCTGGTAGACGGCGGCGGCCTTGGCCTCGTCGCCGCGGAAGCGGTTCACCGCGAACTCGTCGGTCCGCACCATTCCCGGCGCGATCTCGATCACGCGCACCGGTTCCCCGCACAGTTCCAGCCGCAGGGTCCCGGCGAGCGCGTGGGCACCGCTCTTGGCCGCGACATAACCGCCCCCGCCCTCATAGGCGGTGAACGCGGCGGTGGAGGAGAGGACGACGACGGTCCCGTCGCCGCTCTCGATGAGCTTCGGCAGCAGGGCCTGCGTCATGTGCAGGGTTCCCAGGACGTTGACCTCGTACATCGTCCGCCAGTCGGCGGGGTCGGAGGAGGCCACCGGCTCCGCGCCGATGGCACCGCCCGCGTTGTTGACCAGCACGTCGCAGCGCTCCAGGGAGGCGGCGAACGCGTCCACGGCGGCGCGGTCGGTGACGTCGAGCAACCGCGCCGCGGCGTCGTGGCCCTCCCCGGTGAGTTCGGCGGTCATGGCCTTGAGCCGGTCCTCGCGCCGGGCGGTCAGCACGACGCGGTACCCGGCCTCGGCGAGGCGGCGCGCGGTGGCGGCGCCGATCCCGCTGCTGGCGCCGGTGACAACTGCGGTGCGTTCCATGGCCTGTTTGCGTACCTTCCGTGGAATGTTCCGGCCGGCTCCCGGCCGCAACGGCCCTCCGACCGGGCCCCGGTGAGCCCCACCGGCATCCGACGATGTGACAGACGTCACACCTCGGTTGCCGGTCAGGGCCAGACCAGGCAGTAGAGCTGGTGCCCCGCCTCGTCGAGGCGGTGGGCGAAGTCCTGCCACTCGTGGAGCATCTTGTAGATCACGAAGGCATCCCTCGGGCCGCGCCGGTCGGGCACCGTGGACCAGATGAAGGCCGCGGCGCCCAGGGCCTCCTCATCGGCCTTGCGCAGCGGCTCGACGACGTTCACCGGGAGCTTGACCACCGCGTAGTCGGGGTGGAGGACGATCAGCTCCAGCGGCGGGACCTTGGCCAGGGGTATGCCTTCGATACCCGTGAGCACCATCGCCGCCATGGTCTCCGGCTTCACCTTCGTGAACAGGCCGTTGCCCAGTTCGTCCCCGCCCAGCTCCTCGCGGCTGTACGACGTCGGGACGCGGGCGGCAGCGGCGCCGTCGGGCGCGCCGAAGTACTTGTAGGTCACCCCCACACGGCCACCCCTGCTTCCACCTTCCACCGCTCCGTCGTGGTCGGTTGGGCCGTGTCCCCGGCGCCGCCTCGACCGCCCAGCGGGTAGCGCGCGGTCTGGTCCGGGGTCGTCCGCCCCTTCGCCCAGTTCACCACCGCGCTGCATCTCACTACCCGACCATTCGCAGACCCAACCGCGCAACCCGATCATCGTCTCAGATGACCCTCTGAGACATGTACGCGAAACGCCCGCTGCACACTCACCATCAAGCTCTGAGAACATTGGCTTCGTGAGCTATCCCTACGAAGCCCCAGTCTCGCAGACCCTGTTCGACCGCGCTGCCGCGGTGACACCGGGCGGGGTGAACTCTCCGGTGCGCGCCTTCCGCGCCGTGGGCGGTACGCCCCGGTTCATGGTGTCCGGCACCGGCCCGTACCTCACCGACGCCGATGGCCGCAGTTATGTCGACCTGGTGTGCTCCTGGGGGCCGATGCTGCTCGGCCACCGGCACCCCGAAGTGACGGCGGCGGCGCAGGAGGCGGTGGCCCGCGGTACATCGTTCGGCACGCCCGGTGAGGGCGAGGTGGCACTGGCCGAGGAGATCGTCGGGCGGGTCGAGCCCGTGGAGCAGGTGCGCCTGGTCTCCTCCGGCACCGAGGCCACCATGTCCGCGATCCGCCTCGCGCGCGGTTTCACCGGCCGGGCCAAGGTCGTGAAGTTCGCCGGCTGCTACCACGGACATGTGGACGCGCTGCTGGCCGCGGCGGGTTCCGGAGTTGCCACCTTCGGGCTACCCGACACTCCTGGGGTGACGGGCGCGCAGGCAGGTGACACGATCGTGCTTCCGTACAACGATCTTGACGCGGTCCGGTCGGCCTTCGCCGCGCACCCCGGCGAGATCGCCTGTGTGATCACCGAGGCGTCGCCGGGCAACATGGGCGTCGTCCCGCCGCTGCCCGGCTTCAACCAGGGTTTGGCCGATTTGTGCCGTGCCAATGGCGCGCTCTACATCTCCGACGAGGTGATGACCGGCTTCCGCGTCTCCAGGGCCGGCTGGTACGGCATCGACGGTGTGCGGCCCGACCTGATGACGTTCGGCAAGGTCATGGGCGGCGGCTTCCCGGCCGCGGCCTTCGGCGGACGTGCGGACGTCATGGGCCGCCTCGCCCCGGCCGGCCCGGTGTACCAGGCCGGAACGCTCTCGGGGAACCCGGTGGCGACCGCGGCCGGACTTGCCCAGCTGCGGCTGTGCACCGATGAGGTGTACGCCACCGTCGACCGCGTCGCCGCGGAGGTCTCCGGGCTGGTGGCGCGGGCGCTGGCGAAGGAAGGCGTCGCCCACCGGATCCAGACGGCGGGGAACATGTTCTCGGTGTTCTTCACCGAGTCACCGGTCACCACATACGACGAAGCGAAAAAGCAGCAGGCGTACCGTTTCACCGCGTTCTTCCACTCGATGCTCTCGCAGGGCGTGTACCTGCCCCCGTCGGCGTTCGAGTCGTGGTTCGTGTCGGCGGCGCATGACGGGGCCGCGATCGAGCGGATCGAGGCGGCACTACCGGCGGCGGCACGGGCCGCGGCCGAGGCAGAGGAGGAGAAGTCCGGGTGAGTGACAAGGACATCACGGTCGTCCACCTGATGCGCCACGGAGAGGTCCACAACCCCTCCGGCGTGCTGTACGGGCGGCTCCCGGGCTACCACCTGTCGGAGCTGGGCGTACGGATGGCCGAGCGCGTCGGCGAGCACCTCGCCGACCGCGACATCACACACGTCGTGGCATCGCCGCTGGAGCGCGCCCAGGAGACCGCGGGGCCGATCGCCAAGGAGCACGGGCTCGAGATCGCCTCCGACGAGCGGCTCCTGGAGGCGGAGAACATCTTCCAGGGCAGGACCTTCGGCGTCGGCGACGGCTCGCTGCGCAACCCCGGGTACTGGAAGCACCTGGTCAACCCCTTCCGCCCCTCCTGGGGCGAGCCGTACATCGAGCAGGTCGTGCGGATGATGGCGGCGCTGAACTCCGCCCGGGACGCGGCCCGCGGGCACGAGGCGGTGTGCGTCAGCCATCAGCTGCCGATCTGGGTCACCCGGTGCTTCGTCGAGCGGCGGCGCCTGTGGCACGACCCGCGCAAGCGGCAGTGCTCGCTCGCGAGCCTGACGACCTTCACCTACCAGGGCGACAAGATCGTCTCCGTCGGCTACAGCGAGCCCGCCCGCGACCTGGTGCCGCCGCACCTGCTGCCGGGGGCCAAGGCGAAGGCCAGGAGCGGCGGCGGGAAGAGCTTCGGAGCGTAGGGAGCAGGGCCGGGCGCCGGGCGCCGGCCCGCCCGGGTGCCTGGCCGCCCGGCTGCCTGGCCGCCCCCTCAGAGCCTGGTGTTGATGAGGCCGCCCGTGGACGCGAGGACCAGGGGCGGCTGGGTCTTGTCCGCCTCCGCCTCGGCCTTCGCCTTCGGGATGGGGCGGGTGCCGCTGCACGTACTGGTGCGGGTCATGCCGTTGGCGTCCTCCTTCACGTAGAAGACATACGTGGCGTGGTCCTTGAACCGCACACCGCAGGAGCCCGGACTGTCGGCCGTGTCCACACCGGTGACCCCGTCGATCACCTTCTTGCGGTCCTTGTACTCCCGCAGCACCTTGACCACGGCGAGCCTGCGGCCGTCGGCCGTGCGCTGGGCGGTGACCTCACCGGTGAACACGCCGTCCGCCGAGGCGAAGTACTCCTTCGCGGTCCTGTCCACACAGCGGCAGGCCTCCGCCGGGCAGGCCGCCCCCAGGACGAGCGCGGCTCCGGCGGCACCGACCAGGGCGAGTTGGCGTAGGTCCACGACGTTCTCCTTGCACTCGGCGGGGTAACGGATAGCGTTTGCGTACGCACAACGCGTCGCGCAGCCAGGAGGTCACTCGCCGTGGGCGCAGGCAGAACGTTCTTCACCGTGGCCTACCGCATCGGCCTGCACCCCTGGGAGGGCGCCGCCAAGAACCAGGAGTACGCGGAGAAGTTCGCGCAACTCCTCGACCGGGAGGAGGACGGGCTCGAGCCGCCGTTCGGGCGGGCGCTCGACATCGGCTGCGGCAGCGGCGTCTGGGGTGTGGAACTGGCCAGGCGCGGCTGGGCGGTCACCGGCGTGGACATCGTGGAGAAGGCCGTGCGCCGGGCCCGGGGGCGGGCACGCGAGGCGGGCGTGGACGCCGGGTTCGTCCACGGCGATGTGACCGACCTCGGCGCGGCGGACGTCGGCTCCGGCTTCCGGCTCCTGCTGGACACCGGGACATTCCACGCGCTGACCGACGCCCAGCGCACCGCGATGGGCCGCGAGATCACGGCCGTGGCATCCCCCGACGCCACCCTCCTCATGGCGGTGTGGGCCCCGATGAACCGCGGCCCGCTGCCCCGCGGCGCGACCCGCCTGGAGGTCGCGACCGCCTTCCCCCGCTGGCGGATCACCGACACCGTGGCCTCGATGCTCGAACCGCCGCCGCTCATGCGGCGCCTCAAGGCCGACGAGCACTGGTACCGCCTGCGCCGCCGCACCTGACCGAGGACGCCCCCGGCATGCCGCAGGACGCCCTCGGCGCGGCGCAGGGGCTGTCACCCCTTGACGCAGATCACCTGCTTGAGCTTCGCCACGACCTCGACGAGGTCGCTCTGCTGCTCGATGACCTTCTCGATCTTCTTGTAGGCCCCCGGGATCTCGTCCACGACGCCGGAGTCCTTGCGGCACTCGACGCCCTTGGTCTGCTCCTCCAGGTCCCGCGTCGAGAACCGCTTCTTCGCCGCGTTGCGGCTCATCTTGCGGCCCGCGCCGTGGGAGGCGGAGTTGAACGCCGCCGGGTTGCCCAGGCCGCGCACGATGTACGAGCCGGTGCCCATGGAGCCCGGGATGATGCCCATGTCGCCCGAGCCCGCCCGGATGGCGCCCTTGCGGGTCACCAGCAGTTCCACACCGCCGTAGGACTCCTCGGCCACGTAGTTGTGGTGGCACGAGATCACCTCGTCGAAGGTGACCCTCGCCTTGCGGAACTCCCCGCGGACCACGTCCTGGAAGAGCGCCATCATCACCGCGCGGTTGAGCTTCGCGTACTCCTGCGCCCAGAACAGGTCCTCGCGGTATGCCGCCATCTGCGGGGTGTCCGCGATGAAGACGGCGAGATCGCGGTCGACCAGGCCCTGGTTGTGCGGCAGGCCCTGCGCGACGCCCATGTGGTGCTCGGCGAGCTCCTTGCCGATGTTGCGCGATCCGGAGTGGAGCATCAGCCAGACCGATCCCGACTCGTCGAGGCAGAACTCGATGAAGTGGTTGCCGGATCCGAGCGTCCCCATCTGGGAGAGCGCCCGCTCCCGGCGGAACCTCACCGCGTCGGCCAGGCCCTCGAACCGCTCCCAGAAGCCGCCCCACCCGGCCGTCGGGAAGCCGTGCAGATCACGCGGATCCACGGGCTCCTGGTGCATTCCGCGGCCGACCGGGATGGCCTGCTCGATCTTCGAGCGCAGCCGGGACAGGTCGTCGGGCAGGTCGCGGGCGGTCAGCGAGGTCTTCACCGCGCTCATGCCGCAGCCGATGTCCACGCCCACCGCCGCCGGGCACACGGCACCGCGCATCGCGATGACCGAGCCGACGGTCGCGCCCTTGCCGTAGTGCACGTCCGGCATCACGGCGAGGCCGCTGATCCACGGCAGCGAGGAGACATTGCGCAGCTGCTGCATGGCCTGGCCCTCGACCGTGGCCGGGTCCGTCCACATGCGGATCGGCACCTTGACGCCGGGCACCTCGGTGTAACTCATTGCATGACCTCCTGGTCGATACGTAAAAAGCATAGGAATACGGGCGAGCGCGGCAAAAGTGGATTCAGCGCGCGGAACAGGCCCTGGAGAGGCGCATACGTCGGCCTCTGCGGTAGACAATGAAGGTCAACGTCCCCCTCCTTCCTCGTCGTCTCGAACAGGTGGCGGGGTCCATGTAGCCATGGTGGATACGGTGTGGGCAATGGATTTTCGGGGAGAGGAACGCCGAATGGCCCTGCTGGCAAGGCGACTTCGCCATGCTGCCGCCGTGCCGGCGGCCGTCGGGCTACTACTGCTCGCGGGTGTCTCCTGCACCGGTTCCCCGGGCCAGGACACCGCCAAGAGCACCCCCAAGCCCGGAGAGACCACCAAGGCGGAGCCGGCCGCTTCCCCGGGGAAGTTCCAACTGCTGCCGGAGCCCTGCGCGGCGGTCTCCGAGGACACTCTCGGCAAGCTCCTTCCCGGAGCGAAGGAGAGCGCCGCCGCGAGCGCCCGGCAGGGCGGCTCCGACAGCGCGGTGGGCGACGGGGACGGTGTGGGCAAGGCCACACTCACGTTCGACAACGACCGGCGCGCAGGCTGCGAGTGGACGCTCAAGAACGACGA
Source organism: Wenjunlia tyrosinilytica (assembly GCF_014646055.1). Classification (GTDB taxonomy): domain Bacteria; phylum Actinomycetota; class Actinomycetes; order Streptomycetales; family Streptomycetaceae; genus Wenjunlia; species Wenjunlia tyrosinilytica. The sequence goes on along the minus strand of NZ_BMMS01000013.1, from coordinate 179,410 downwards.
GTGGACCCGCTACCTGCATGTGGACTTCGAGCGGGTCGTCTCGTACGACGACGCCACCAGCGACGAAGAGCAGGCGCAGGACGACTACTTGGACACCGCCACCAGCGCGGACGTGCCCAGTGGCGCCGCGTCGGCCTCCTCCTCTTCCACGTCCGCGGACTCCGGTGACGCGGCCGTGGTGCCCCACGCCGTGGACGGGATAGGGGATGAGGCGTTCATCACGGAGAAGGCCGCCCCCGACGACGCCCTGCCGCACCGCGACGCGACGCTCGTCTTCCGCAAGGCCAACGTCGTGGTCACCGTCGAGTACCAGGAATGGCCGCAGCGGGACTCGACGCTGCCCTCCAGCGACGAACTCCAGACAGCCGCGCGGATGGCGGCCAAGGACCTCGCCGAGCGGCTGAGCGAGCAGTAGGGCCGCGTATTGTGGCCGTTTACGTCGAACCACCGCAAGCAGAAGGAACCATGCGACCAATAGCCTCCAGGATCGCCCGCGCGCTGGCCGTGGCCGCCGTGCCGGTGCTCATCGCCGGCTGTTCGGGCTCGTCGGACTCCAACAGCTCCGGCTCGTCCGACAAGTCCACACCGAAGGTGAAGAAGTCGGCCGCCCCGAGCCTGGCGCCCGCCAAGTACACCGCGCTGCCCAACCCCTGCAAGGTGCTGTCCAAGGGCACGGTGACGTCCCTGGTGCCCGCGACGAAGGACGCGGCGGGCGACGCCGCGCAGTCCTCCGACACCAGCGCCCGGGCGAGTTGCAGCTGGAACGGGCTGGACGGGTTCCAGTACCACTGGCTGGACGTGGCGTTCCGGCGCTCGGACAGCGTGCAGGGAATCGGCAGCGCCGAGGAGCAGGCGAAGACCGCGTTCGCGAAGCTGAGGTCCTCCACGGCCAGGCCGGACGGCCTGAAGAAGGGTCAGGACCCGTCCGTGCGCGAGGCGGGGCTGGGCGACGAGTCCCAGCTCGTCAGCGCCGAGGTGGAGAAGGACAAGGAGACCTACCGGGATGTGACGGTGGTCGTGCGCCGGAGCAATGTCACCCTGACCGTCTCGTACGACGGCGCGGGCTTCGAGGACGGCAAGGACCCCGCCGCCAAGGAGATCGAGGCCGGAGCCCTCAAGGCCGCCAGGGAGGCGCTGGCCAAGGTGCGGTAGCGCCGGCCGGCGTCCCGTTGACGCGTGAACGAAGGGGCCCTTCGAGGGCGGTGCGACGCCGTCCTCGAAGGGCCCCTTCCGGGTCCTGGGTCATCCGGTCACTGGTCGCGCAGGTGCCCGGCGACCTCCGTCGCCCAGTAGGTCAGGATGCTGCTCGCCCCGGCCCGGCGGATCGAGGTCAGTGTCTCCATGATCACGCGGTCGCGGTCGATCCAGCCGTTGGCGGCGGCCGCCTCGACCATCGAGTACTCGCCCGAGATCTGGTAGGCGGCGACCGGGACGTCCGCGATGTCCGCGAACTGGCGCAGCACATCCAGGCAGGGAAGCGCCGGCTTGACCATGACCATGTCCGCACCCTCGGCGAGGTCGAGGGCCAGTTCGCGCAGCGACTCGCGGGCGTTGGCCGGGTCCTGCTGATAGGTCTTGCGGTCGCCCTTGAGCGAAGAGGCGACGGCCTCGCGGAACGGGCCGTAGAGGCCGGAGGCGTACTTCGCCGTGTAGGCGAGGATCGCCACGTCCTGGTGGCCCGCCTCGTCGAGGGCACGGCGGATCACACCGACCTGGCCGTCCATCATGCCGCTGGGGCCGACGACGTGGACACCCGCGTCGGCCTGGACCCGGGCCATCTCCGCGTAGCGCTCGAGCGTGGCGTCGTTGTCCACCCCGCCCCGCTCGTCCAGGACACCGCAGTGGCCGTGGTCGGTGTGCTCGTCCAGGCACAGGTCGGACATGACGACGGCGGCGTCGCCGATCTCGGAGATCACGTCCCGGATGGCGACCTGGAGGATGCCGTCCGGGTCGGTGCCCGAGGAGCCGATCGCGTCCTTGGTCTCCGGGACACCGAAGAGCATGATGCCGCCGACGCCCGCCGCCACCGCGTCGTGCGCGGCCTTGCGGAGGGTGTCCCGGGTGTGCTGGACCACACCGGGCATGGTGGAGATCGGTACCGGCTCGCTGATGCCCTCGCGGACGAAAGCGGGGAGGATCAGCTCGGCCGGGTGCAGCCGGGTCTCGGCGGCCAGGCGGCGCATGGCCGGGGTGGTGCGGAGCCTGCGGGGGCGGGCTCCCGGGAACTGGCCGTACATGGTGCTCATCCGCGGGCCCTCCTGCGGGATCCGGGGCGTCGTTCGCTGGGTCGGGTGACCTGCTCGCCGGCGTCGACGGCGGCGGCCCGCCGGGCGGCACCGAACTCGGCGAGGGCCTCGGCGAGGGCGTGGACGGACGGCTCGGGGGAGAGCACGTCCACGCGCAGGCCGTGCTCCTCGGCGGTCTTGGCGGTGGCCGGGCCGATGCACGCGATCACGGTGACGTTGTGGGGCTTGCCCGCGATCCCGACCAGATTGCGGACGGTCGAGGACGAGGTGAAGAGCACCGCGTCGAAGCCGCCGCCCTTGATCGCCTCACGGGTGTCGGCGGGCGGCGGCGAGGCGCGCACGGTCCGGTAGGCCGTCACGTCGTCCACCTCCCAGCCGAGGTCGATCAGTCCCGCGACCAGTGTCTCGGTCGCGATGTCGGCGCGGGGGAGGAAGACGCGGTCGATCGGGTCGAAGACCGGGTCGTAGGGCGGCCAGTCCTCCAGCAGGCCCGCGGCCGACTGCTCGCCGCTGGGCACCAGGTCCGGCTTGACGCCGAACTCGACCAAGGACCTGGCGGTCTGCTCGCCGACGGCGGCGACCTTGATCCCGGCGAAGGCGCGGGCGTCGAGCCCGTACTCCTCGAACTTCTCCCGGACCGCCTTGACGGCGTTGACCGAGGTGAAGGCGATCCATTCGTAGCGGCCGGTGACCAGGCCCTTGACCGCCCGTTCCATCTGCTGGGGGGTGCGCGGGGGCTCGACGGCGATGGTCGGGACCTCGTGGGGCACCGCGCCGTACGAGCGCAACTGGTCGGAGAGCGAAGCGGCCTGCTCCTTGGTCCTGGGGACGAGCACCTTCCAGCCGAAAAGCGGCTTGGTCTCGAACCAGGAGAGCTGATCGCGCTGGCCGGTCTGCTCACCGACCACGGCTATGGCGGGCTGCCCCGGCTCGGCGGCCGGGAGGGCCTTCGTGGCCTTGAGCTCGGCCGCGATCGTCGACAGCGTCGCGGTCCAGGTGCGCTGGCGCGTCGTGGTGCCGGCGACCGTGACCGTGAGCGGGGTGTCCGGCTTCCGCCCGGAGGCGATCAGCTCGGCCGCGGCGGCGGCGACGGCCTCGAGGGTGGTGTTGACGACGAGAGTGGCGTCACTGGCGCCGACCTCGTTCCAGCACCGCTCCGAGGCGGTCTCGGCCTCGACGAAGCGGACGTCCGCGCCCCTGGCGGAGCGCAGCGGGATACCCGCGTAGGCGGGGACACCGACGGCGTTGGCGACGCCGGGCACCACCTCGAACGGGATGCCCGCCTTGGCGCAGGCCAGCATCTCCTCGGCGGCCCGGCCGTCGAGGCCGGGATCGCCCGCGACGGCACGCACGACCCGCTTGCCGCCCCGCGAGGACGACATGACAAGCTTGGCCACGGACTCGCCGGAGCCGCCGGCCGCGCTCGGGTCCGCGATGTCCACGCCTGCGCCGGAGTGCTTGCGCACGGCGTCGAGGACGACCGCGTCGGCGACGAGCACGTCGGCCTCGGCCAACGCCTCGACGGCACGCAGGGTGAGCAGGCCGGGATCTCCCGGCCCGGCACCGAGGAAGGTGACATGGCCCAGAGCTCGCCGACCGGGTCGGCCGGTGGACTGGGGCTGGGCGGTGGTGGGGCTCAAAGTGCTCGCTCCCCCATCAGACCGGCTGCGCCCTTGGCGAGCATCTCGACGGCGAGCTCACGGCCCAGGGCCGCGGCTGCGTCGCCGGATGGGGGGACAGTTCCGGTGGTGGACATCTGCACCAGCGAGCTGCCGTCGACCATGCCGACGACACCGCGCAGGCGCAGCTCGGTAACAGTGTCGCCTTCCACGATGTCGGCGAGCGCGCCCACAGGGGCGGAGCAGCCGGCTTCGAGGGCGGCGAGCAGGGATCGCTCGGCGGTGACGGCGACCCGGGTGTGCGGGTCGTCGAGCACGGCGAGCTGGGCGGCGAGCTCTGCGTTGGCCGCAGCGCACTCGATCGCCAGTGCCCCCTGGCCGGGGGCGGGCAGAACCACATCGGTGTCGAGCGTCTCGGTGGCGTCGCTCAGGCGTCCGAGCCGGGACAGCCCGGCGCGGGCGAGGACGACGGCGTCGAGTTCACCGGAGCGCACGAAGCCGATCCGGGTGTCGACATTGCCGCGGATCGGCACGGCGGTCAGCTCCACGCCGTGCGCGCGGGCCCAGTGGTTGAGCTGGGCCATGCGGCGCGGGGAGCCGGTGCCGACGCGGGCGGTGCCCCGGGAGGAACCCCCTCGGGAGGAATCCGCCGCGAGCCCCGCGAGGGTGAGGCCGTCGCGGGCGACGATCACGTCGCGCGGGTCCTCACGCTCGGGCACGGCGGCGAGCACCAGCCCTTCGGCGGGCGCGGTCGGCAGGTCCTTGAGCGAGTGCACGGCGAAGTCGATGGTCCCGGCGAGCAGGGCGTCGCGCAGGGCGGAGACGAAGACGCCGGTGCCGCCGATCTGGGCGAGGTTCTCGCGGGAGGTGTCGCCGTGGGTGGTGATCTCCACCAGTTCGACGCGGCGGCCGGTGGCGGAGCGCACCGCCTCGGCGATCATGCCGGACTGGGCCGTCGCCAGGGGGCTGCGGCGCGTTCCCAGCCGCAGGGGGGTGTCAGGGGTGGTGCTCATGGCCGCCCTCGATTCGGGTCGCCGATGTCGGCCCGGCTGATGGCGGTGACCGCCTGCGGGTCGAGGTCGAACAGTTCGCGCAGGGCATCCGCGTACCCGGCGCCGCCGGGTTCACCCGCGAGCTGCTTGACCCGCACGGTGGGCGCGTGCAGGAGCTTGTCCACGACACGGCGCACGGTCTGGGAGATCTCGGCGCGCTGCTTGTCGTCGAGGTCGGGCAGGCGGCCGTCGAGCCGGGCGATCTCACCGGCGACGACGTCGGCCGCCATGGCGCGCAGGGCGACCACGGTCGGGGTGATGCGCTCGGCGCGCTGGGCGGCGCCGAAGGAGGCGACCTCCGCCGAGACGATCCTGCGGACCTGGTCGACGTCACCGGCGCCGGCGGCGTGCGACTCGGCCTCGGCGAGCAGTTCCAGGTCGACGAGGTGGGCGCCCTCGATGCGGTGGACCTCGGCGTCCACGTCGCGCGGCATGGCGAGGTCGAGGACGGCGAGCGAGCCGTGCAGTCCGCAGGTCTCACGCTCGGCCACGGCCTCGGCGACGGCTTCGTGGGTGAGCACGAGGCCGGCCGCGCCGGTACAGGAGACGACGATGTCGGCCTTGACGAGCTCGCGGGGGACCTGGGTGAACGGTACGGCGCGCCCGTTCACCGAGGCGGCGAGGCGCTCGGCGCGCTCCAGGGTGCGGTTGGCGATGACCAGGTCGCCGACGCCCGCCCGGGCCAGCGTCGCGGCGGCGAGCGAGCTCATGGAGCCCGCGCCGACGACGAGGGCGCGCTTGCCCGTGAGTTCACCGACGACACCGGAGAGCTGTTCGAGGCCGAAGGTGACCAGGGACTGCCCGGCCTTGTCGATGCCCGTCTCGCTGTGGGCGCGCTTGCCGACGCGCAGGGCCTGCTGGAACAGGTCGTTCAGGGCCCGTCCGGCGCTGTGCAGCTCCTGGCCGAGGCCCAGGGCGTCCTTGAGCTGCCCGAGGATCTGGCCCTCGCCGACGACCATGGAGTCCAGACCGCAGGCCACCGAGAACAGGTGGTGGACGGCCCGGTCCTCGTAGTGCACGTACAGGTGCGGGGTCAGCTCCTCGAGGCAGACACCGCTGTGCAGCGCCAGGAGCGTGGACAGCTCGGCGACACCGGCGTGGAACTTCTCCACGTCGGCGTAGACCTCCATGCGGTTGCACGTCGACAGCAGAACCGCTTCAGCAACCGGTTCCGCCGCGAGGGCGTCCTGGAGCAGCTTGCCCTGCTCGTCCCCGGTGAGCGCGGCTCGTTCGAGGACGCTGACCGGGGCGGAGCGGTGGCTCAGGCCGACGACGAGGACACTCATGCCGGCATCACGGCGGGGACTTCCCCGTCAGGGCCCGAGCGCCCGGTCTTGCGTGCCACGGCGGCCTTCACCGCGGCCTTGGCGGCCTTGGCGGGAGCGGCGAGCGGCGTGGCCTTCTGGGATTTTTCGGGCTTTCCCCGAGTGCCGGGGCCATCGGCGTCGGCAGCCTCCGCGGCGGCGGCGAGCGCCTCCTCACCGGACTTGCGCTGCTCGTGGAAGGCGAGGATCTGCAGCTCTATGGACAGGTCCACCTTGCGCACGTCCACACCGTCCGGCACGGAGAGGACCGTCGGGGCGAAGTTCAGGATGCTGGTGACCCCGGCCGCGACCAGGCGTTCGCACACCTCCTGCGCCGCGCCCGCGGGTGTCGCGATGACGCCGATGGACACCTGGTTCTCCCGGATGATGGTCTCGAGCTCGTCCGTGTGCCGAACCGGCAGACCGGCGGTGATCTTTCCGGTCGCGGACGGGTCGGCGTCGATCAGGGCCGCGACTCGGAAACCACGGGAGGCGAATCCCCCGTAGTTCGCGAGCGCGTGGCCCAGGTTTCCGATGCCGACGATGACGACCGGCCAGTCCTGGGTCAAGCCCAGTTCCCTGGAGATCTGGTAGACGAGGTACTCGACGTCGTAGCCGACACCCCTGGTGCCGTACGAGCCGAGGTAGGAGAAGTCCTTGCGCAGCTTGGCGGAATTGACTCCCGCCGCGGCGGCGAGTTCCTCGGAGGAGACCGTCGGCACGGAACGCTCTGACAGCGCGGTCAGGGCGCGGAGGTACAGCGGAAGACGGGCAACCGTTGCCTCCGGGATTCCTCGGCTCCGGCTCGCCGGTCGGTGTGTTCGGCCAGTTGCCACGATGCTCCTGCGGGTAGAGCTGGGCTGCGGGCGGCCACTGTCCCCGGGGCCGTCCTGTGCACTGAAGGCTATGCCTTTGTGAACGCGTGCACAAAGATGGTGTCCAAATTGTCCTAGGGAAGTGACGGGCATCACGCACTCCCTTTTCGGGCAACCGGCACCATGTGACTGCGCCACACGTTCCCCTTCAGGCCCCGTGCGTCACTCCTGTGCCACGTCCGCGGCACTCCGCCAGAGGCCATCACGGGCCATTGCAGCCCAACCGCCTCGAGCAGCACCTGATTCCATGCTCGCTCCTCGAGGCGGTCCCTCGCGGCGTAGTGCCCGAGAAGGGCCGCGGCGGCGTGGGCGTCGCCCAGCGCGGTGTGCTCGGCGTAGGCGGGCAGCCCGGCGGCGGCACAGCAGGCGCGCAGGGAGGGTGTGGCGAGCGCGGGGAGGTGGTCCGCGGCCAGGCGCATGGTGCACAGGGTGGGCACGTCGGGGAAGACGACGCCGAGGCGGGAGTACTCGCCGACGAGGAAGCCGCGGTCGCAGTTGACGTGGTGGCCGACGAGGACGCGGCCGTGCAGCAACCTGAGCAGGTAGGGGGCGATGTCGGCGAAAGCTGGGGCGCCCTCGGTGTCGTGCCCGGCGATGCCGTGGATGTGCGTGGGGCCGACGGGGCCCGCGGGGTCGAGGAGTGTGCTGAACTCGCCCTCCACGCGGCAATCGCGGTCGAGCAGCACGACGGCCACCTCCACGACACGATGACGCTTGGGGTTGGGACCGGTCGCCTCGAGGTCCACGACGGCGTACCCGGTGCCGCCCGTGCCGCTGACGGCGCGCCCGGCTCGTGGCGATCCCTGGAATCGCCCGGAGAGCACGTGTTCACACTCCTAACCAACGCCCCCCGGGTGGCACAAAACCCCTCGATGGTAAACGAACAATGGCGCCCCATAGAACGCCTGTGCCACATGTCGAACAAAGAGTGGGGAAACGTGCCTGAATCGGAAATCGCTCGCCGCGCGGCGCGGGCAGCCGCTTGGATGACCGTCGTGACCGAAGCCCCGCCTGCCCGGACCGAGATTCTGCGCCGCCTCGAGCGGTACTACGACGCGGTGCCGCGCTCCGCCGCGCGCACCGAACACATGGGCCCACTGGTCCTGTTCGTGCGCAACGGGGCGGGGTGGCCGTACTACGCCCGTCCGCGGCTGGCCGGGGAGCAGGGCGGGCCGACGACCGTGACGGGTCAGGACGTGCGGGCGGTGCGGGAGCGCCAGCGGGAACTGGCCATACCCGAGGCGTTCGAGTGGGTCGACGAGACGACGCCGTCGATGCGGTGGGCCGCGCGGGAGGCGGGGCTGCATGTCCATATGCACCCCCTGCTGGCGCTGGACCCCGAGGCGTTCACCCCGGTGTCGGCGCCGGAGGGGCCGGTGGAGATCCGGAGGGTGGAGGCCGACGCCGAGGACCTGGCGGTGATCCACAGTGTGCCGGTCGTGGCGTTCAGCACATCGGGGACGGAGCGGGGGTCGGCGGGGACCGCGGAGCGGGACCTGGCGGCGGTGGGAGAGCAGCCCGAGGCGATCGAGGCCCTTCGCGGGCGGCTGCGGGCCGGTCGAACGGTGATGTACGTGGCGTACGGGCCCCAGGGGCCGATCGCGGCGGGCAGCCACCAGCCGGTGGGCGACACGACGGAGATAGTGGGCGTGGGCACCCTCCCCGCCTACCGGCGGGGCGGTTTGGGAGCGGCCGTGACCTCGGCTCTGGCGCAGGACGCCCTGGCGGGCGGGGCGTCGTTGATCTTCTTGTCCGCCGACAGCGAGGCGGTGGCCCGCGTCTACGAAAGAGTCGGCTTCCGCCGCACCGCCACTGCGGGCATCGCGGAACCTCCCCCTCCCCCTACCCCACCGCAGGGGTAGGGGCCGCGCTTCCGCTCAAAGCCACGCTCCGCGCGGCGGCCCAGGGGTAGACCACCACTGAACTGACGGTCACGCTGCCGCGCGCCGGTGCGGTCTGCGCGCTGCCGCGCGAAGAACAAGGGCGCCAACGGCAGCGGTGAGAGTCCCCGAGCGGGCTGGGTTACGCCGCCGAGCGGCGGTCTGATCTGCGCGCTCCGCGCAGTGACCGGAGGCGCAGCGGCCGACTGCCACCGAACCAACGGTCACACCGCCGGGCACCGGTTCGGCGTGCGCCAACAGCAGCGGCGACAGCCCCGAGCGGGCTGGGTTACACCGCCGAGCGGCAGTCTGGTCCGCGCGCTCCGCGCAGTGACCGGAGGCGCAGCGGCCGACTGCCACCGAACCAACGGTCACACCGCCGGGCACCGGTTCGGCGTGCGCCAACAGCAGCGGCGACAGCCCCGAGCGGGCTGAGTTACACCGCCGGGCGCCGGTCTGGTCCGCGCGCTCCGCGCGACGGCCCGGGGCCAGCGGCTTCGCTACGGCAGACCACCGCTGAACTGACGGTCACGCCGCCGGGCACCGGGCCGCGTGCGCGCTACCGCGCGAAAGACAAAGGCGCCAACAGCAGCGGAGGGAGCCCCCGAGCGGGCTGGGTTACGCCGCCGGGCGCCGGTCTGGTCTGCGCGCTCCGCGCGGTGACCGGAGGCGCAGCGGCCGACTGCCACCGAACCAACGGTCACACCGCCGGGCACCGGTTCGGCGTGCGCCAACAGCAGCGGCGACAGCCCCGAGCGGGCTGGGTTACGCCGCCGGGCGCCGGTCTGGTCCGCGCGCTCCGCGCGACGGCCTGGGGCCAGCGGCTTCGCTACGGCAGACCACCGCTGAACTGACGGTCACGCCGCCGGGTACCGGGCCGCCTGCGCGCTACCGCGCGAAAGACAAAGGCGCCAACAGCAGCGGAGGGAGCCCCCGAGCGGGCTGGGTTACACCGCCGGGCGCCGGTCTGATCTGCGCGCTTCGCGCGGTGACCGGAGGCGCAGCGGCCGACTACCACCGAACTGACGGTCACACCGCCGAGCACCGGTTCCACCTGCGCGCTACCGCGCGAAAGACAAAAAGCGCCAACAGCAGCGGCGACAGCCCCGAGCGGGCTGGGTTACGCCGCCGAGCGGCGGTCTGGTCCGCGCGCTTCGCGCGGTGGGCGGTGGGGCTGCGGGTGCGGGCGTTTTCGTCTCCTCGCCGCATCCGCCCCCGGCGGGGGTATGTGGGTGCCGTTTTCGGAAAAGGTGGTGCAATGTCACATTCGTGCGGGGAGGTGCACGCGGGGGCGCTCAGCCCCAAGCTCACTACCAAGTTCAAAAGCGGCCCCCGTACCCCGGCTCGGGGCCGCGCCCCAGACCGCCGCCCGGCAGCGCGGGCCAGGCCGCCCGCACACTCACCGCTGCCGCTGGCGCCACTGATCCTTCGCGCGGCAGCGCGCATACCCCACCACCGCCCGGCGGTGCGACCGTCATCACAGCGGTGACCACATTTCCGCGCGTCGGCGCGCCCTGCGGTGCTTACGCGCCCAGGGCCTTGCGGAGGCGGGCTTCGTCCACTCGCCAGAAGTCGTGCTGCTTGCCGTCGATCAGTGTCACCGGGATCTGTTCCCAGTACTTCCGGTGGAGTTCCTCGTCCTTGGTGATGTCGAGTTCCTCCCACTCCACCCCCAACTCCGACGTCACCTTCTCCACCACCGCCCGTGCGGTGTCGCACAGATGGCAGTCCGGCTTGCCGATCAACGTCACGGTGTGGTCGGAGGGGGCCTTGCCCCGGCGCAGCAGTGGGCTCACAGGAACGATTGTGCAACGTCCGGACGCCCGGCGTTCACGAAGCGGAATCCTGCCTGCCTCAGTTGCGCCCCGCGGACTGGCTATGCTCGCCGCATGGCCGTGCTGCGAAGGCTCACCCCGGGAAAGCGGTCCGTCACCGAGCGGACCGTGCTGGCAGGCGAGGCTGCCGCCGAGGCGGCGGTGGCCGCCGCCCATGAGGGCGACAAGGACGAGTTCCCGGTCGCCGGTGACCCCTACGCCGCCGCGTTCTTCGATCTCGACAACACGGTGATGCAGGGCGCAGCGATCTTCCACCTCGGCCGAGGGCTGTACAAGCGGAGGTTCTTCCACAAGCGCGAGCTCGCCCGCTTCGCCTGGCAGCAGGCGTGGTTCCGGCTCGCCGGCTCGGAGAACGCCGGCCATATGCACGACGCGCGCGAGAGCGCGCTGTCCATCATCAAGGGCCACCGCGTCGAAGAGCTGATGGAGATCGGCGAGGACATCTTCGACGAGTACATGGCCGACCGGATCTGGCCCGGCACCCGTGCTCTGGCCCAGGCCCATCTCGACGCCGGCCAGCGGGTGTGGCTGGTGACGGCGGCCCCGGTCGAGACGGCGTCGATCATCGCCCGCCGTATGGGCCTCACCGGCGCCCTCGGCACCGTCTCGGAGTCCGTCAACGGCGTGTACACCGGCCGCCTCGTCGGCGAGCCCCTGCACGGCCCGGCGAAGGCGGAGGCCGTCAAGGCGCTGGCCGCCGCCGAGCATCTGGACCTGTCGCGCTGCGCCGCGTACAGCGACTCGGCGAACGACATCCCGATGCTCTCCCTCGTCGGCCATCCCTATGCCATCAACCCCGACTCGGCGCTGCGCAAGCACGCGCACACGCAGGGCTGGCGGCTGCGGGACTACCGAACGGGCCGCAAGGCGGCCAAGATCGGCATTCCGGCGGCGGCCGGAGTGGGCGCGGTGGCGGGCGGCGCGGTGGCGGCCGTGGCCATACAGCGGCGCAGACGCTGCCTGTGAAACGTGAACTTTTGATCGGTTGAACCGCGCAAGTAGGCGTGGCGGGTTTCTCGCCACCATCCCGCTGGCTGCTGGCTTGTTACTGCCGACCGGTCACAATTCATGCCGATTCCGCCCAAGATCGATCAAGAAGTGGTCAAATCGCATCTACTGCGCACTACTTGATCCGCCATCAATGCGTAAGCGTACGGACCCAACCGGCGATTTCGACAACTCGGTGTAGTCTCGCCTGTACGAAGCGTTATTCTCCTCTGACGCACGCCGGTACCCACCAGTCCCTACGACGGGTGAACGGTTCCGTACTGCACGTGATGGAAGTTCTGCCTCTGGGAGTCCCGTGTACCCACACGTCGGGGTTGACGCCTCAGGCCTGGCAACGCTGCGCGCACTGGTGCACCACCACCTGCGCGGTCTCGTCCCCGCGTTCGCCGAGCCGGCCTTCGCCTCCGCACATGTCCCCGCACCAATCTCCGCAGGCCCCGTCCTCACCTTGGCGAACCCGCCCGCGGGCGTAGCGCACCGCACCCGCACCACCTCCTCGTCATCGAGGGAGCAGCGCGGCAGCGGCCAGTCGGCCCGGCGGCCCGGGGCGGACAGCGACAGCAACCGGATGATGGATCTGGTCGAGCGCGCCCAGGCAGGCGAGGCCGAGGCGTTCGGGCAGCTCTACGACCAGTACTCCGACACGGTCTACCGGTACATCTACTACCGGGTGGGCGGCAGGGCGACCGCCGAGGACCTCACAAGCGAGACCTTTCTGCGCGCCCTGCGCCGCATCGGCACCTTCACCTGGCAGGGCCGCGACTTCGGCGCCTGGCTGGTCACCATCGCGCGCAACCTCGTGGCGGATCACTTCAAGTCGAGCCGTTTCCGCCTCGAGGTCACCACGGGCGAGATGCTGGACGCCAACGAGGTGGAGCGCAGCCCCGAGGAGTCGGTGCTGGAGTCGCTGTCGAACGCGGCGCTGCTCCAGGCGGTGCGCAAGCTCAACCCCCAGCAACAGGAGTGCGTGACGCTCCGGTTCCTCCAGGGGCTCTCGGTCGCCGAGACCGCCCGGATCATGGGCAAGAACGAGGGCGCGATCAAGACCCTCCAGTACCGGGCCGTGCGCACGCTCGCCCGGCTCCTGCCCGACGACGCACGGTGATCCGAGGTCCCCGATCCCTGTGAGGCACTTCACCGCGAAGCATCGCGAACTCCGCATTCCGGTCACATCATCATGCCTGCGTAACCCGAGTGGCACGGTGCTCGTTGCATGCAGTGCGGGCCCCGTCGGGGGGCCGAAAAGCTGTGCCGACGCACATTCGGGGATTCACTCGACCGGGTGCAGACGCAGAGGCTGTGCAACCCTTCGGCCATTGCTGGGAGTCGAAGGTGACGACGAGAGGAGGTGCCGCCCGTGATCGCCAATGCGACGGCACACCGGCGGGCGAACGCCTTCGCCCAGGCCCTTGACGCGCAGGCCGAGGTGCCCGACGCCATCGAGGGCGAGGCGGCAGGCGCTGGCTCGCCCGAGAAGGACCGGGCCGGCCGAGCCGATCCGACGCCGCGTGCCAAGGGACCGGCGCACGCGTCGGCCCATGGACCGGCGCAGTCCCGCGGCGCGCATGCCGCGGACCGCAACGCCGACGCGGCCCAGGAGCACATGCTCGCCCTGGCCAACGCGCTCGGCGGCCTGCCCTCCCCCGGGCTCGATCCGGAGGTGAAGACCGTCCAGCGGGCGCAGCTCGTGGCCGCCATGGAGGCGGCTTTCGCGGGCGGCACGCTCGATCCCGAGCAGGTCAGGGTCCCCGAGCAGCGCGGGGCCAAGGCGCACGGCAGTCATCGCGCGAGTCCCGCCCAGGCCCGGCTCAGCCGGTTCCGCCCGAGGACCCGCTGGGGCCGAAGGCTGGCCGTGAGCGGGCTCGCGGTGGGCGTGGCGGCAGGCGGCTTCACCGGGGCGGCCGTGGCCAGCTCCGACGCGCTGCCGGGCGACACGCTCTACGGCCTCAAACGCAGCATGGAGGACCTCCGCCTGAGCATGGCCGACGACGACACCGAGCGGGGCCAGGTCTATCTGGATCTGGCGTCGACGCGGCTGAAGGAGGCCCGCCGCCTGATGGAGCGCCGCAAGGCGGGCCCCTTGGACGCGGACCAGGTCAAGGATGTCCGCCGGGCGCTGTCCGTTATGCAGGAGGAGGCCGCGCAGGGGCACACCCTGCTGCGGGAGGCGTACCGCAGGAATGGCTCGCTGCAGCCCATCGAGGCACTGGCGGCGTTCTCGGACAAGCAGCGGGAGCACTGGTCGCAGCTCAGTCCGCAGCTGCCCGCCGAGCTGTCCCGGACCAAGCAGGGGGTCTCGTCGGTCCTTGACGCCATAGAGGATGAGGTCGGCCCGCTGCGGTCGCTCCTGCCCAAGCCGCAGGACGGCGGCAAGCGCAGCGGTGGGCGCCATGGTGTTCTGCCGGGCGGCAAGGGCGGCTCGCGGCACGACGGTTCCCATGCCCCGGGTTCGTCCTCGGCGGCTCCCGCACCGGGCACGGCGGACCGGCCGGGCACCGACTCCGCCAGCCCCAGGCCCTCGCAGGGGGACGGCGGCGGCCTCATCGGCGGTGGAGTGCTGGAGACTCCCTCCCCCAGCGGAAGCACGGGCTCGACGGGCGGCAAGGGCGGCGCCGTCACCGGTGTCCCGGGGCTGCCGGACAAGGAGGTCACTCTGCCTCCGCTCCTCCCGGACCTGCTCCCGGGCCTCGGACTCGCCCCGGAGGACAACCCCGACGACTGACCGGGCCGCGACCGGGCACACGGCGAAGGGCCGCACTCCGTCGGGAATGCGGCCCTTCGTGTTGTCACCGGCCGCTCGCAGCGCCGACCGCTCAGAAGAAGACCGACCGGCGCTGGACGAGCAGCTTGTACAGGGTGTGCTGGATGGTCTCGCGCACCTGGTCGGTGAGGTTGAACACCAGCATCGGGTCCTCGGCGGCCTCGGCCGGGTAGCCGTCCGTGGGGATGGGCTCGCCGAACTGGATGGTCCACTTCGTGGGGAGCGGCACGGCCCCCAGCGGCCCCAGCCAGGGGAACGTCGGCGTCACCGGGAAGTACGGGAAGCCGAGGAGGCGGGCGAGCGTACGGGCGTTGCCCACCATCGGGTAGATCTCCTCCGCGCCCACGATGGAGCACGGGACGATCGGCACCCCGGTGCGCAGCGCCGTGGAGACGAAGCCTCCGCGCCCGAAGCGCTGGAGCTTGTACCGCTCGGAGAACGGCTTGCCGAGTCCCTTGAACCCCTCCGGCATGACGCCGACCACTTCTCCGCGCTCCAGCAGGAGTTGGGCGTCCTCGGCGCAGGCGAGGGTGTGCCCGGCCTTGCGTGCCAGCTCATTGACCACGGGCAGGACGAAGACCAGGTCGGCGGCGAGCAGGCGCAGATGGCGGCCCTTGGGGTGGTGGTCGTGGACGGCGATCTGCGTCATGAGGGCGTCGAGCGGGAGCGTTCCCGAGTGGTTGGCGACGACGAGCGCTCCGCCGGTGTCGGGGATGTTCTCGACGCCTCGCACCTCGACCCGGAAGTAGTCCCGGAACAGCGGCCGCATGAGCGACATCAGGACCTGGTCGGTCAGTTCGCGGTCGTACCCGAACTCGTCGACCTCGTAGTCCCCGGTGACCCGGCGGCGCAGGAAGGCCAGGCCGTGCGCGACCTTGCGTTCCCAGGTGCCGCCGAGCAGCCGGTCCGCGGCGGCACCGAGGGCGTGGTTGAACGCCTCGGCGAGGCCCTCGGTGCGCTTCTCCGCGTCCGCGGCGATCTCGGCGGCCGTGGGCGGCCGCGGGGACTCCTGCGGCTGCTGGGCGTCGCCCGCTCCAGCCTGGGCGGGCAGAGGCTGCTCCGGCAGTGGCAGAGGGGCCAGTCCGCCGCCGGCGTCGGAGCGTTTGCGCCCGTTCCTGACCCTGGACGCCTTGGCCCCCCGCCGTCCGCGACCGTCTTCGTCGAACGGGATGACCTTCGCGTCAGCCATGGGCACTGTGCTCCTTGGGTTCGCTGGCGGGGGGAAGTACGGCGGCGAGCCGGTCGACGGCGCGGGCGACCTGGTCGGGCGGGAGCAGTCCCGGACCGTGGCTGCGCGCGAAGTCGCGGAACGCCTCGGGGGTGGTGTACCGGGGTGTGTATCCCAGTGTCTCTCGCATCTGCGTGGTGTCCACGATCCGGCCGTGGGTGAGCAGGCGGATCTGCTCGGGCGAGAAGTCGAGGATTCCCGCGGTGCGTACGAACTGCCCCAGCCAGGTGATGGCGGGCAGCAGGACGGGGACGGTGGGGCGGCCGAGGCGCCGGGAGCACTGCGACAGCAGCAGGACGCCGTCGCCCGCGACGTTGAACGTGCCGCTGTTGAGCGTCCCGCGGCGGGGCTCCACGGAGGCCAGGCGCAGCACGTCGATGACGTCGTCCTCGTGCACGAACTGCAGCCGCGGGTCGTATCCGAGGACGGTCGGCAGGACGGGCAGGGAGAGGTAGTCGGCCAGCGGTGTTCCGCCCTTGGGGCCGAGGATGTTGGCGAAGCGCAGCACGGCGACGGCGACGTCGGGGCGGCGGCGGGCGAAGCCGCGCACATAGCCCTCGACCTCGACGGCGTCCTTGGCGAAGCCTCCGGTCGGCAGGGCCTTGGGCAGCATCGTCTCGGTGAAGACCGCCGGGTCGCGGGGCGCGGAGCCGTAGACGCTGGTCGTGGACTTGACCACGAGGCGGCGCACGGTCGGGGACTTCTGGCAGGCGCCGAGCAGCTGCATGGTGCCGATGACGTTGGTCTCCTTGACCGAGGCCCGGCCTCCGGAGCCCAGCGGGGTGCCGGTGACGTCCATGTGGACGACGGTGTCGACGGAGTGCTCGGCGAGCACCTTGGCGATCATGGGGTGGCGGATGTCGGCGCGCACGAAGACGGCGCCGCCGAGGTCGTGCTCGGGTGGGACGGCGTCCACGCCGATGACCCGGTCCACTTCGGGCTCGCGCTTGATACGGCGTACGAACCGGCCACCGAGGTGGCGTGCGACTCCGGTGACGAGGACGACCTTGCCCAAAGCGCTGCCCCTTGTCTGCGGTGGTCTCTGCGTTGGACTCCCGGCGGCTCACCGTATCTGGTGGTTGTTGCTGCGGGGTGACTGCGTGCTGCGCGTTGAGGGCACCTTTGGCAGCACCTTTACGATCGGACCGTGCTGGACGGGTGCCGCTGAGGTGGTGATTCGGTGAGCTCCGGCTGGGCTTTCGAGTGGGTTGTCGGGGTGGTAGCCACGAATACCACGCCGCCCGCGAGCGCAAACCAGGTCCACGAAGCCCAGTGGCACCGACTCGGCGCACTGGAGTCAGCGGCACGGCTGCGGCACCAAAAGCACCGCTGCCCGCCGCCCCGCTCAGCCGATGATCGGCGGGGCAGGGTGGCGGGCAGAGGCTGGAAGCGTCGCGCCTACTTCTTGTTACGACGCTGAACGCGCGTGCGCTTGAGCAGCTTGCGGTGCTTCTTCTTGGCCATGCGCTTGCGGCGCTTCTTGATGACAGAGCCCACGACTACCCTCGCTCACTGGATACGTCCTGAGGCCGCGCTCATCGCGGCCCCAGATCACTCGGCGCGGGGCGTCCGAGCCCACACGACCTACGTCGGCTCAGCCTACCCGCCCGAATGCCGCGGTTGTAATCGAGGTCCCTGCCGGCCGTCGACTAGGCCGTGTCGGCTCCCACATAGGAGTCGCGCAGGTACGCATGGACCGCTTGTTCTGGGACCCGGAAGGACCTGCCCACCCGGATCGCCGGCAGATGACCGCTGTGTACCAGGCGGTACACGGTCATCTTGGACACTCGCATTACCGCGGCTACTTCGGCCACGGTCAGGAATACGACCTCGTTGAGAGGCCTCTCGCCAGAAGCCATGACACACCTGAACCTTCCGCACGTGACAGGCACCGGCTTCCCCTCCGGTGACACCTACACGCACGTGCGCTTCTTCCCAGAGTAGATGCGGGTGGTACTAGTGGGGAAGAGGAGCCACGATCGGTTGCCTACTGTGACAGACACGCCCGATTGAGTACATAACGAGTAAGCGGTCGGTAGTACGAAGACCGCACTGCGTCATCGAGCGGGACCGTGAGGAGCACTCTCCCCTCGGCCTCGCCGACGAACAGCGCGGGGTCGTTGGTGTCCGCGAGGCCAAGCGCGGCAAGGCCCAACTGACCTGCGCCGCACACCCATCCGTGGTCTCCGACGACCAGTCGGGGCAGTGGATCGCCGGCCTGCGCGGCGGCGCCGAGGGCCGCGCGGACCGGCAGGGGCGAGTGGTTGTGCGCGGGGGCGCTCGTGCCTGACCCGTGCGCCCCATCCGGTCGCACAAGTGCCACGGACCGTACGTACTCGAGTACATAGGGCCGCGCTCCACGGCCTGTCGGAAGCTCCAGGGGCAGCCCGCGGGCGGGGGTCAGCACCGGGCAGCCGGCCCGGGCAAGACCGGCGGCCACGGCGGCGTAGAAGCCGAGCAGCCGCTCGGGGTGTCCGGTGCCGAACAGGACCGGGACGCGGTCGGCGGCGGCGCGGGCGAGCCGGTCGGCGAAGGCGTCGAGCGCGGAGAGGGTCCGCTCGGGGTCGATCGTGTCCGGCCCGTGGCGGTGGGCCGGGTCGGGCGAGACGCCGCAGCGGTCCGCCATCAGCCGCAGCAGGCCGGGCACGTCCCAGAGGCGTTCCGGGTCGAGGCCGAGCAGGACGCGGGGATCGCCCGCGGCGAACAGGCGGTAGCTGAGCAGGTTCCGCTCGCGCGTGGTCGCCACCGGGCCCGCGATACGGGTGGCGACGAGATGCTCGCGCAACTGCTCCCTGCTGGGCACACGCCGATTGTGCGGCCAAAAGGGATGGTTGGGGGTGGAATCGCCGAAGAGGCGCCCATTGGGAGGGGGTTGGGACGGGGGCCGGGGTGACGCTCGCGGCGCCGCCTGCCACCGCGCTCGCGGCAAACGGCGGCTCTGCCGGCAACGGCGGCACTCGTCACGGCATCAGCCCGTCACAGCATCAGCCCGTCACGGCATCAGCCCGTGGTGCGGGAAGACGGCCCGGCGGGTGGCCAGCACCGCCTGGTCCAGCCGGTCCGCCGGGTCGTAGCCGCCGTCCTCGAACGAGCGCACATGCGGGGTGCGGCCGTCCGTCATCCGTCGCGGGGCGTCCTGGCGGGTACGGCGGTAGACCTCGTGCCGCCACTCGTCGGGGATCTCGGTGGCCGGGTCGATCGGCTCACCCGCCGCGACGGCCACCAGATGGGTCCAGGAGCGGGGTACGACGTCCACGACCGCGTAGCCGCCGCCCCCCAGCGCCACCCACCGGCCGTCGCTGTACCGGTGCGCCAGCTCGTGGCAGGACTCGGCCACCGCCCGCTGGGCGTCCAGGCTCACCGCGAGATGCGCCAGCGGGTCCTCGACATGGGTGTCGGCGCCGTGCTGGGTGACCAGCACCCGCGGGCGGAACGCCCCGATGAGCTCCGGCACGACCGCGTGGAAGGCGCGCAGCCAGCCGTCGTCGCCGGTCCCGGCGGGCAGGGCGACGTTGACGGCCGCGCCCTCGGCGTCCGGACCACCGGTCTCGTGCGGATACCCCGTCTGCGGGAAGAGGGTGTGCGGGTGCTCGTGCAGCGAGATGGTGAGCACCCTGGGGTCGTTCCAGAACGCGGTCTGCACCCCGTCGCCGTGGTGCACGTCCACGTCCACGTAGGCGACGCGCTCCGCCCCGGACTCCAGCAGCCGGGCGACGGCGAGGGCCGCGTCGTTGTAGACGCAGAAGCCGGAGGCGCGGTCGGGCATGGCGTGGTGCAGCCCGCCGGCGAAGTTCACGGCGTGGGCGTGGGTGCCGCGCCAGACGGTGTCGGCGGCGGCCACGGACTGCCCGGCGATCAGCGCGGACACCTCGTGCATGCCGTGGAAGGCCGGGTCGTCCTCCGTTCCGAGGCCGCGCCGCGGGTCGGCGCTGTCCGGGTCGGCGGAGGCGGCACGGACGGCACCGATGTAGTCACGGGTGTGGACGAGCCGCAGGGTCGACTCTCCGGCGGCGGGCGCCGCGGCGACCGTGGTCTGTTTGTCCAGGCCGAAGGACTCGACCAGGCGCATGGTCAGCGATAGGCGCACCGGGTCCATCGGGTGGCCGGGGCCGAAGTCGTACCCGGTCACGGCCTCGTCCCACATCAGCTTCGCCGCGCAAGTCATGCACGCAACGGTAGCCGCGTGGACTGCACCACGCCGAAGGGCCTGCCGAGGCAGAGGATGGCGAGCACGAGCAGCATCGGGACGACCAGGGCGGCACGGTACGACCAGGCGTCGCCTATCGCGCCGACGAGGGGGGAGCCGAGGAGCACGCCGACGTAGTTGAAGATGTTGAGGCGGGCCACCGCGGCGTCGGACTTCTCCGGCCGGATGCGGCCCGCGGCGGCGAAGGTCTGCGGGACGATCGCGCACAGGCCCAGGCCGAGGACGGTGAAGCCCGCGACCCCCAGCCACGCCCCGTTCGCGGTCGCGGTGACCGCCAGGCCGAGAGCGGACAGGACCGCGCCGGAGCGCACCACGGCGGCGGGTCCCCAGCGGCGTACGGCGAGGTCGCCGACGGAGCGGCCGGCCAGGGTGGCTACGAGGTAGGCGTTGTAGGGCACGGTGGCGACCTGCTCGGAGCTGTGCAGGACGTCCTCGAGGTACTTGGCGCTCCAGTTGGCGACGGTGGAGTCGGCGATGAACGCGATGGCCATCACCGCGCAGAGCGGGAGCAGGGGCTTCCAGGGGAAACGGGCCCCCGGCTCCTCCTCGGCGCTGCCCTCGACGGGCGGCTTGTCGGCGTACCAGCGGCTGGCGGTGAGCGCGGTGGGCACGGTCACGCAGGCCGTCGCCGCGAACAGCGCCATCAGGGAGTGGTTCCAGTGCGCCCCGGCCCACGCCAGGGAGGCGCCGGCGATGCCGCCGAGGCTGAAGGCGGCATGGAAGCCCAGCATGATGCTGCGGCCGTAGGCCTGCTGGAGTGCGACGCCCTGCATATTGGCGGTGGCGTCCACGGCCCCCAGGCAGAGGCCGAACACGAGCAGGGAGACCGCGAGTTCGGCCAGCGTGGAGCCCGCGCCCACGGCGATCAAGGACAGGCAGACGACCGGCTGCACCCAGCGCAGGACGTGCCGGAGCCCGAACCGCCTCGCCAGGGTCTCGGCGCTGACGCTGCCGGCTCCGGCCACGATCGGCACCACGGCGAGCAGCACGGTCAGCGCCCCGTCGCTGAGCCCGTACTGCCGTTGGAGCGCGGGAATCCGGGTGACCAGCACCGCGAACGAGGCGCCCTGCACGAGAAAGCACGCCAGCAGGGCGCCGCGCGCCTGCCGCAGCCGCAGCCGCGGCGTTGTGTCGACCATGGCGCAGAACGTACGGCCTGCGGGCTACCAATGGGTAGAGGAATGCGCCGCTCAGGCCAGGAGGGCGGGCAGCTCCGCGGGGTGCGCGTAGAGCGCGGTCGCCCCGTCCAGCCGCTCGACGGGGGTCATCGCGGTGTAGGCGTAGACGTCCATTCCCGCCGCCACGGCGGCGCGCACGCCCAGTGGGCTGTCCTCGACGACGGCGCAGCGCCGCGGCGCGGTGCTCATCGCCGCTGCCGCGTGGAGGAACAGATCGGGTGCGGGCTTGCCCCGGCCGACGTCCTGGGAGCTGAAGATGCGGTCCTCGCCGAACCGCTCGTACAGGCCGGTCCTGCGCAGGGCGACGCGGATGCGCTCATGGGTGCCGGAGGAGGCCAGGCAGTAGGGCACGTCGTCGGCGGCCAGCTTGTCCAGGACGTCCACGATGCCCTCGACGGGCAGGAGTTCGCGGTTGAAGGCCTCGAAGGTGCGGATGTGCAGGGTTTCATCGAAGTGCGCCGGGAGAGTGCGCCCCGAGCGCTCCCTTATGAGGTCGTGGACGCGGTGAACGGCCGAGCCCATGTAGTCGCGTAGGGAGTCCTGGTAGGTGGTCGGGTGGCCCAGCTCGGTGAGGTAGTCCGAGAGGATCCGGTTCGCGATCGGTTCGCTATCAACAAGGACACCATCGTTGTCAAAAATGACCAGGTCGTACCGCATGGGGCAACTCTAGGCGGTCTTGTTGTGCCGCTCTCGGGCCGGTAAATGGTCTACCTGTTGCGAGAACCTACCGGCAGGATGATGACCATGGCTGATGCGACCGCGTTCCACGACCTTTCCGCGTTCGTCGCCCTTCCCCGCATCGCGGGCCTGGCGCTGTCCCCGGACGGGACCCGACTGATCACCAGCGCGGCTGAGCTGTCCCGGGACGGGACCCGCTACGTCCCCGCCCTGTGGGAGGTGGATCCGGCCGGGGAACGCGAGGCCGTCCGCCTGACCCGCTCCGAAAGCGGCGAGAGTGCTCCCGCGTTCGCACCCGACGGCTCGCTGCTGTTCCTGTCCGAGCGCGCGGTGCCGGACTCCGCCGAGGACGACAAGGACCGCGAGGAGCCGGCCATCTGGCGGCTCCCGGTGCGCGGTGAGGCCGAGCGGGTGCTGACGCGGGCGGGCGGCATCGGCGGTTTCGCCGTGGCCGAGTCCTCGGGCCACATCGCCTTCGCGGCCTCGCTTCTGACGGCGGCCCAGGACTCCGAGGACGACGCCAGGCGGCGCGAGGCGCGCGAGAAGGCCAAGGTCTCCGCGATCCTGCACGACTCCGGACCGGTCCGGTACTGGGATGTCGACCTCGGCCCCGGCGTCCCGCACGTGTTCGTCGCCCGGCCCGGCGCGGACAGCGCCGGCGCCCCCGTGGACGCCGGGGCGCGCGGCCAGATCGCCGAGGGCATCGCGGCCTCCCCGGACGGCTCGCTGATCGCCTACACCGCCTACGTCGGCCAGTTGCCGCAGGACAAGGGCATGGCGGTGGTGATCGCCGACGCCTCCAGCGGCAAGCGGCTGCACGTCCTGGAGTCGCCGGACCACGAGTTCTCCGAGCCGGCGTTCACCCCCGACGGGCGGGCGGTGGTGTGCCTGCGCTTCACCCGGCCCACCTGGGAGGCCTCGGGCAACTGCACCCTGTGGCGGTTCGGCCTCGGCGATTGCGAGGGCTCCGGGCGGGATCTGACACCGGACTTCGACCAGTGGCCCACCCGCCCGGTCGTCGCCCGCACCGGGGAGGTGTTCTTCACCGCCGACGAATTCGGCCACAGCCCGGTGTTCCGGCTCTCCCCCGACGGGGAGGTGACCCGGCTGACCGCGTCCGGGGCGTACGGCGACGTCGTGGTCTCGGCCGACGGCGGGTCGGTGTACGCGCTGCGCAACACCGTCGACTCCCCGCCCGTCCCCGTGCGCCTGCGGGCCGACGCCGGCGACCAGGAGCCGGTGCGGCTGAAGGCCCCCGGCGCGGACGTCGAACTGCCGGGCACGCTCACCGAGGTCCACACGACGGCCGACGACGGCGCCGCGCTGCGCGGCTGGCTCGTCCTTCCCGACGCAGCGGCGGCGGACCGGCCCGCCCCGCTGCTCGTGTTCGTCCACGGCGGCCCGCAGACCAGCTGGAACTCCTGGCACTGGCGGTGGAACCCGTGGAACGCCGCCGCCCGCGGCTACGCCGTCCTCATGCCCGACCCGGCGCTGTCCACCGGGTACGGCCAGCACCACCACCAGCGCGGCTGGAGCGGCTGGGGCCAGCAGCCGTACCGCGATGTGATGGCGCTGACCGACGCGACCGTGGCCCGCGACGACATCGACGAGGCCAGGACGGGACTGCTCGGCGGCTCCTACGGCGGGTACATGGCCAACTGGGTCGCGGGCCAGACCGACCGCTTCCGCGCGATCGTCTCGCACGCCAGCCTGTGGAACCTCCCCGGGTTCGCCGGTGACACCGACAGCCCCGCACACTTCACCCGGATCTTCGGCGACCCCCTGGAGCGCACCGAGCGGTACGAGGAGAACTCCCCGCACCTGCACGCCAAGAAGATCTCCACCCCGATGCTGGTGATCCACGGCGCCCGGGACTACCGGGTCCCGGTCGGCGAGGCGATGGCGCTGTGGCACGACCTGCTGCGCTTCGAGGTACCGGCGAAGTACCTGTACTTCCCCGACGAGAACCACTGGATCCTGTCCCCGAACAATGCCAAGGTCTGGTACGAGACGGTCCTGAACTTCGTGGACCACCACGTCCTGGACAAGGAGTGGGTGCGTCCCGCGCTGCTGTAGCGGCAGGCCTGCTGGGGCGCTCTGCGGGAAGCCGTGCGGGAACCGTGCGGGATCAGGCCTGCCGGGTCGGCAGGGCCACCAGCTGGCGGTAGTTGACGTGCTTGGGGCGGCTCGCGGTGAAGGCGATGAGCTCCGCGATGTCGTCCGGGACCAGGGCGTTCATGGTCTCGAACCAGGTGTAGAGCTCGTCGCGCAGCCCTCCGTCGGCGGTGACGTGCTCACGCAGCTCGGTGGTCACCAGGCCGGGTTCGACATTGGTCACCCGTACGTCCTTGGGGCCGAGTTCGGTGCGCAGGTTGGCCGCGAGCGAGGTCACGGCGGCCTTGGTGGCGCAGTAGACGGCGTAGTTGGGGAACGTCATGTGCGCCGCGATGGAGGAGACGGTGAACAGGTCGGCCGCGCGGTCACCGTCCGCCGCAGCCTCCACGAGCTGCGGAAGGAAGGCGCGCACGGTGGCGAGCAGTCCGGTGACATTGACGTCGATCATGCTCTTCCACTCGTCGGCGTGCCCCTCCTCGATGGGGTGGGGAAGCATCACACCTGCGTTGGCGACGACGAGGTCCACAGCTCCGAACGCCTCGCCGACCCGGCGGGCGCCCTCGTCCACGGCCGCCGGGTCGGCGACGTCCACGGCGAAGGAGGCGGCCTGACCTCCGGCGGCGTTGATCTTCCCGGCGAGCTCGTCGAGCCGGTCGGCCCTGCGGGCCCACAGGGCGACCCGGGCGCCGTGCTCGGCGAGCAGCCGCGCGGTGGCCGCGCCGATGCCGCTGGAGGCGCCGGTGACCAGTGCGGTGCGGCCGGTGAGGTTGGTGTCGATCATTTTCGGTCGGCTCCCTGCTGGTGTCGTTGCCGACGGGTGTGTCCGCCGGTCGTCAACGAGCCTGGTGCCGCGTCCGCCGCCTACCCAGGGTGCCGTCGAACCCGGGACCGCCGTGCCCGGGACCACCGTGCCTGGGACCACCGTGCCTGGTACAGCCAGGACCAGGCACCGGCTCCGGGGGCGGCCGATACTGGGGCCATGGACAGACGTGCGGAACTGGGCGACTTCCTTCGGTCGCGCAGAGCGCGCCTGAAGCCCGAGGACGTCGGGCTCACGGCGTACGGCAACCGCCGGCGGGTGCCGGGGCTGCGGCGGGAGGAACTGGCGCAGCTCGCGGGTGTGAGCGTGGACTACTACATCCGCCTGGAGCAGGGCCGGGGCCAGAACGTCTCCGAAGAGGTGCTCGACGCCGTCGGCCGGGCGCTGGCCCTGGACGCGGACGAGCACGAGCACCTTCGCCATCTCGCCCGCCCGGCCAGGGGCAAGCGGCGTCCGGCGCCGCGCCCGCAGCGGGTGCGGCCCACGTTGGAGCATCTGCTGGCCGCCATGGAGGGCGTCCCGGCGTTCGTCCTGGGCCGCAGGATGGACGTCCTCGCCTGGAACCGCATGGCGGTCGCCGTGCTCGGCGTCGACTTCGCCGAACTGCCGCGCGAGCAGCGCAACATGGTGCGCCATGCCTTCCTCGACGGCGCCGCCGCGGACTTCTACGTGGACTGGGAGAAGGCGGCACGCGACACGGTCGCGTGCCTGCGTATGGAGGCCGGGCGCTACCCGGACGATCCCCAGCTCGCCGCCCTGGTGGGGGAGCTGTCGGTCAAGAGCGAGCACTTCAGCAGGCTGTGGGCGGGCCAGGAGGTCCGCGAGAAGACGCACGGGTCCAAGCGCATGAACCACCCCGTGGTCGGTGAGCTCACGCTCCAGTTCGAGACCTTCCGCCTCGCCGACGACCCCGACCAGGCGCTGTGCACGTACACGGCGGAGCCGGGCTCCCCCTCCGAGACGGCGCTGAAACTGCTGGCGACGCTCGCCTGCGAGCCCTCGCGCGCTTGGTACGCCGACGAGCGTGCGCATGAACACCGGTAAGTGGTGGGCCGCCTGACGGCGGCGCCCATCGACGCACCCGTTTTTCGGCCCCCGCCTCGGGGGCCGTTCCCGTATCCGGAGCCCGGTCCTGCGCAGGCGGCGGTCCCGGCGCAGGAGAACGGGAACATGGCACGCGTCTTCAGTGGGATCAAGCCGACCGGTCATCCGGCCCTGGGCAACCACCTGGGCGCGGTGCGGCGGTGGGCCGAGGAGGAACAGCACCGCGCCGACCGGGCGATCGGGCTGCTGCCGCCGGCGTGAAGGGCGCCGGGCGGGTTGGGAGTCCGGCCTTGACCGGGCCGAGCCCCGGCCAGGCCGACCGTCACCGCGGCATTACAGGTCGACCGCGCCGAGCTGGCGCAGCAGGCCGAGCGTGTCGAAGTTCCACCAGGCTTCCGCGATCCTCCCGTCGCGGAAGCTGTGGACCGTCTGACCGGTCATCATGACCTCCTTGCCGGTGGGCGCCGTGCCCATGAACTCACCCCGGTGGGTCGCCCGCCAGGTCCACCGCGTGGACACCCGGTTCCCCTCGGCGGTCTGGTCCTCGACCGTGGCCCGGAAGTCGAACGCCGCACGGTACATGGCGACCCGGTCGCTGACGGCCCGCACTCCGACGAGGTCCTCCTCGCTGGTGGGGTCGTGGTCGCGGCAGTCGTCGGTCAGGATCTCGGGCAGCGCGTCGAGGTCTCCCGCGCTCGCGGCCTCGAAGAAACGCCGGGCGGTGGCCTTGTTGAGCTGTTCGTCCCTGACGACGTCGAGGTTGGTGAAGGTGGGCGGCTCGACGCACAGCGCCACCATCTCCTCGAAGACGCGGTTGGTCTCGGGCATCCGCGAGTTCCGCATCGCGTCCTCGTAGGACGGGAACTCGACGATCTCCACGAAGTGGTCGTCGGCGGCCCGGTCCCGTCCGACCATGGAGTGGGTGGCGGTCCTTCTGCCCTGCGTCGTCTCCACCCAGGTGTCCATGATCTTGTCGAGCTCGTCGGCCCTGTCGGTCTTGCAGTCGATGATCTGCACGAATGTCATCACACGCCTCCCGGAATCGTCCTCCGGCAGCGCGGGATCGGAAAAACTGCCGGATTTACGGCTTACTTCCAGGTTAGATCTTGATCGCCCACCGGACATCGGGAGGCACGAGGCGGCAGGGAACAGGCC
Source organism: Wenjunlia tyrosinilytica (assembly GCF_014646055.1). GTDB lineage: Bacteria > Actinomycetota > Actinomycetes > Streptomycetales > Streptomycetaceae > Wenjunlia > Wenjunlia tyrosinilytica. The sequence continues at coordinate 152,405 of NZ_BMMS01000013.1, read as the reverse complement.
CCGACCGGGACCTCGTGGCGGCCTCGTGGTGGCCTCGTGGCGTCAGTTGCTGTTGCCGGAGGCCAGCTCCCGGCTGCGGTCGCGGGCGGCCTCCAGCGCGGCCAGCAGGGCGGCGCGGACACCGTGGTTCTCCAGCTCGCGGATGGCGTTGATCGTGGTTCCGGCCGGGGAGGTGACCGCCTCACGGAGCTTGACCGGGTGCTCGCCGGAGTCGCGGAGCATCACGGCGGCGCCGATGGCGGCCTGCACGATCAGATCGTGCGCCTGGGCGCGGGGCAGGCCGAGCAGGATGCCCGCGTCCGTCATGGCCTCGACCAGGTAGTAGAAGTACGCCGGCCCGGAGCCGGACAGGGCCGTCGCCGCGTCCTGCTGGGTCTCGGGGACGCGGATGGACTTCCCGACCGCGTTGAAGATCTCCTCCGCGTGCGCCAGGTGCGCCTCGGTGGCGTGGGTGCCGCCGGAGATCACGCTCATGGCCTCGTCGACCAGCGCGGGAGTGTTGGTCATCACCCGCACCACCGGGATGCCGTCGGCCAGGCGCTGCTCGATGTAGGCGGTGGGGATGCCCGCCGCGCCCGAGATCACCAGGCGCTCGGCGGGCACATGCGGCGCCAGCTCGTCGAGCAGGGCCCCCATGTCCTGGGGCTTGACGGTGAGGATGAGCGTGTCGGCGGTCTTGGCCGCCTCCGCGTTGGAGACCGCCTCCACGCCGTAACGGGTGCGCAGCTCGGCCGCCCGCTCGGACCGGCGCGCGGTCACGACCAGGTCGGACGGGCTGAAGCCCGCCCTGATCATGCCGGAGAGCAGAGCCTCGCCGATCTTGCCGGTACCGAGAACCGCGACTCGCTGAGTCATGGAAGAGTCACCCCTTGCTGAGCACAGAACGCACGAAGAACGCCACATTGGCAGGGCGCTCCGCCAGGCGCCGCATGAAATATCCGTACCACTGGTCGCCATACGGGACGTAGACGCGCACTCTCTCCCCGGCGGAGGCGAGGCGGCGCTGCTCGTCCGGGCGGATGCCGTACAGCATCTGGTATTCGTAGCAGTCCCGCGACCTGCCGTGGCGGACGGCGAGAGCGCCCGCGATCTCGATCATCCGGGGGTCGTGGGTGGCGACCATGGGATACCCGTCGCCGGACATCAGCGTCCTGAGGCAGCGCACGTAGGCCAGGTCCACCTCGTGCCGGGCCTGGAATCCGGCGTACTCGGGGACGTTGTAGGCGCCCTTGCACAGCCGCACCCGCGAACCCGCCGTGGCCAGCTCCCGGCAGTCGGCCTCGGTACGGTGCAGGGCGGCCTGGAGGACCACGCCCAGCGAGGGGAAGTCCCGGCGCAGCTCACGGGCGATGGCGAGGGTGGAGGGGGTGGTGGTGTGCTCCTCCATGTCGAGGGTCACCGTCGTGCCGACCACCGCGGCCGCCTCGCAGATCGCCAGGGCGTTGTCCTGGGCGATCTTCTCCCCGTCCCGGGGCAGGAACTGCCCGACCGCTGAGAGCTTGAGCGAAACCTCGGCACCATGGCTGAGCCCCTCGTCGGCCAGGCGGCTCAGCAGCGTCGTGTAGGCGTCGCGGGTGGCCGCGGCCCGCTCCCGGTCGCGGGTGTCCTCGCCGAGGTGGTCGAGGGTGACCGAGAGCCCCTGGGACAGCAGCCGGGCGGTGGCCGCCAGCGCCGGCCCGGCGTCCTCGCCCGCGATGAAGCGGTCGACGACACCGCGTGAGACGGGGGCGTTCTCGACGACCCTCTTGACCGCGTCGTGGTGGGATGCGGCGAGGAGCATCTGGCGGAGCACGCGCGGTCCTTTCCTCGGGCCTTTCCCCCACAGCGTAAGGCCCAGCTCAGCCGCCTGAGGGAGGCGGGGCTGGCGGGGAGCGCAGAGGTGGACAGAGGTGGGAAAGGGGGGCTGTCCCCACCTTGGATCCGGGACCTGTCCCCATGGTGCGGCCGGTGCGGTGGGAGCACTCTTGGGCCATGAGGCGTTCTTCCGATGTATCGCGGACCGAGAAGCGGCAGCTCGCCGTGGCCTCGGCGACTCTTGGCCCGTGGCGGACGGCCACGGCGGTCGGTGCGGTGGGCGGCGCTGTGGCGCTGGCCCTGGACACCCTCGGCGGCGATTTCGGCCTCGGCGTGCTCGCCGGGTCGCTGTCGTTCGCCCTCATGCTCTTCTTCCTCGTCGGCGGAGTGGGCTCCGTCCTGGGGAAGGGGGGCGACCGCTCGAACCGGCGCATCCGCGACTGGGCGGCCGAGCACCCCTGGCAGGTGGCATCGGTCCCGGCGGCGCTGCTGTTCGCCGGCGATGTGGTGATGCGCCGGATACTCACCGGCGAGACCTTCTTCGCCAGCCTCTGGGACGGCCTGTGGCGCGGCGCTCTCGTGGCCGCCGTCGTCGGCGTGACCGGCTCGTTCTCCCGCTCAAGAAGACCCTGACGGCGGGGGAACGGGACGGGGCAACGGGCGGGCGGTGCGACGGCCCCGACGTGGTAGCCGCCGGGGCCGTCCGTGGTGCCGCAAGTACGCCATCGTCCAAATCATCGGCGAGAACTTCCGCCGCAGTCAGCCATCGGACCGCCTCGGCGTCGTTCCTGGCCTCGGCATGCAGCCAACCGATGAACTGGACCCAGCCCCGGTATCCGTTCTTCCGGCCGTTCGAGTACGACTTTCACCGGTGGCTGGGGGAGGCCGGATACCGCGACGCCTTTCGGCTACTGCACCCCGCGGCCGCCGAATACTCCTGGGTGGGCCGCACCGGGGATGGCTACCGCTACGATCACGCGTTCGTCTCCGGTGCTCTGGAGAGGGAGACCGGAGGGTGCGCGTACGTCCACGAACCACGCACGCAGACGCGGCTCACCGACCACTCCGGGCTGTCTCTGCAACTCTCGCTGCCGGGCGCACAACCGTTGCTAGTCTCCAATCCGACCGCCGCGCCGGAGCCGGACACGTTGTTCTAGGCATTGCCGCTCCGTACGGCGTTCCTGACACGCAGGACCGACACACGGAGCAGCGCGAGCATCGACCAGAGCAACTGGGGCACCATTGACCGACTCGTGGGGTGGCTTGACTCCGAAAGCCCGGTGGCCCCGGAAGTCGCGCGTCTCCTGCGCGTCCTGAAGATCAACGGGGAAGCCGGAGAAGTCGCCGAAGCTGTCCACGGCGTGATGGGGTCAAATCCCCGTAAGGGCGCGAGCCACACGTGGGAGGACGTGCAGGAGGAGTTGTGCGACGTCATCCTGACAGCCATGGTCGCGTTGGCGACGTTGACCCCGGATGCACAGAAGGTCTTCGAGGAGCGTCTTTCTCACATCGCCGAACGTTCTTTGACCTGACGCGGAGGACGGCCCCGGAAAACAACCCCGGCCGTCCTCGACGGACAACCCAACATCACCACTGAGCAGCTTGCCCCCACGCACGACGCGACCCCCGGAGCCAACCCACCCGCCAACCCATCCGCCAACCCACCCGGGCCACCGAGCGAATCACCCAGAGCAGCCAAGACCCAGGGGGCAATCGCCGTTGCGGGCGGCGCGGGCACCGGCTCATGTCTGCGCGCGCGTCGACGACGAGTAGTCACGGGATCACGCGGGCCGGGAGGATCGGCCTGCCGGGCGAACGGCGTTGCCGGTGGCGCCCGCCCCCGGGAAGGGCGGGCGCCGTGGTCATGGCGCGAGGTGGCTGAGCTTTTCTGGGTTGAGGACGGCGTCGACCTCCGTGATCCGGCCGTCGGCGACCGTGAAGGCGAGGACCCCGGCGCTGCGCCCGGACGGGTCAAGGAAGACAAGGCCCGGTGCCCCGTTCACCTCGCGGGCCTGGACGGACATGGTCTCGGGGTCGAAGCCGCGCAGGATGCCGAGCACCAGCCGTGCCACCTTGTCCCCGCCGAGGACCGGGCGGCGGGCCGTCGAGACCAGTCCGCCGCCGTCCGCCCGCCACACCACATCGGGGTCCAGCACGGCCATCAGGTCCTGGAAGTCGCCCCGCAGCGCCGCCGACACAAAGGCGTCCAGCGCCTTTTGGTGCTCATCGCGGTTCACCGACCGCTTGGGGGCGTGCTCCTGGACACGGCGGCGGGCGCGCGAGGCCAGTTGCCGTACCGCGTCGGGGGTGCGGCCCACGACCTCGGCGATCTCCGGGAACGGCACCGCGAATACGTCGTGCAGCACAAACGCCGTTCGCTCGGCGGGGGTCAGGCGCTCCAGCACGGTCAGGAGCGCCATCCCGACCGACTCGTCGAGCGTGACCCGGTCCTCCGGCGACAGCTCGGCCGACGGATGCGAGACGAGCGGCTCGGGCAGCCACTCGCCGACGTAGGCCTCGCGCCTGGCACGCGCGGAGCCCAGCAGGTCGTAGCAGATACGGCTCACCACGGTCGTGAGGAAGGCGCGGGCGTCCACGACCTCGGCCCGGTCGGCGCGCCGCCAGCGCAGCCATGCCTCCTGGACCGCGTCGTCGGCGTCGCTCGCCGTCCCCAAGATGCGGTAGGCGATTCCCCATAGATGCCCGCGGTTCGCCTCGAAGTCCTCCATGTCGGCCACTGCGATCTCCTCCCGGGTCGGGCGTTCCATCGTGGACGCCCCCTGGAAGGACGACGCGGCGCCCCCGGCTGTGACATCCGGGCAGCGCGAGGTGGTCGCCCCCAGCCGGAGGCGGCCCGGACCCCGCACTGTCGGCACCCGTCAGGCCCATTGGCCGTGTGGCCGTGTGTCCCTTGGCCGTGTGTCCCTTGGCCGTGTGGCCCTGTGTCCCTCTGTCCCTTGGCCGTGTGTCCCTCTGGCCGTGTGGCCGTGTGGCCGTGCGGCCGTGCGGCCGTGCGGCCCTGTGGCTGTGGCCTGTGTCCCCCTATGGAGTGGCCCTGGGGCCCCGTCGCTCAGTGCCTCAATGCCTCAGCCTCGGTGCCTCAGCACCTCGGCGCCACGTAGCCGTCGCTTCCGGTGTGGACATAGGCATCCGGAATGTACTGGCCCGGTGCGATCCGGTCCCAGATCTTCGATGTCCCGTACGGCCCGCTGACCTTCTCCCCGTCGCACTGGCAACCGATGTTCACCGCCGAGTGCTTCGGCAGCGTGCGCACCAGCCGGTGGCTCGTGGACGGCCCGGAGCGGACCTTCGTCGTCTTCTCGCTCGTCGTGTAGTACACCCGCGACGCCGAGATCCCGCCCGCCTCGGCGGTCTCCGCGGTCTCGGCGGTCTCCGCCGCCTCGGACACGAGATCCTGTTCGGCTTCCTGTACGACATCTGGCGCATCGTCGATGGACATCTGACTCCCCCGTCTCTGACCCGACTCTCCAGCCCCCCGGCGCGGACCGGCGGCAACCCCCCGCCGACCGGCGTCTTTTCAACACCTTCGCGCCTTGTACACCCGATCTGCGCGACTGCTGGGCCCGGCCCGTGTGCCGCGCGGAAATCAGGTTTCCTAGGCTGTGGTCCTTAAGGACGCGCGGGGGCACACGGGGGTTGCGGTCATGTCAGTGGGAGAAGCGGCGGATGGGATCCCACGCGACGCGGGTGGAGCGGACTCCGTTTCCGTAGGCCACTACATCCTGGAATCCCGTCTCGGCTCCGGCGGAATGGGCGTCGTGCACCTGGCCCACTCCGCCTCGGGACGCCGGGTGGCCGTCAAGGTCGTCCACGAGCAATTGGCCGCGGACCCGGAGTTCCGCGCCCGCTTCCAGCAGGAGGTGGCGGCCGCCCGCAGGGTCAGCGGAGCGTTCACCGCACCGGTCGTCGACGCCGACGCGGACGCCGAACGGCCGTGGATGGCCACCCTCTACGTGCCCGGCCCCACGCTGGCGGAGAAGGTCAAGCGGGACGGACCGTTCTCGACGGCGGAGCTGCGACAGCTCGCGGCGGGCCTCGCCGAGGCGCTGCGGGACATCCACCGGGCGGGTGTCGTCCACCGCGACCTCAAGCCCAGCAATGTGCTGCTCGCCGAGGACGGCCCCAAGGTCATCGACTTCGGGATCTCCCGGGCCGCCGACAGCGATCTGCGGACCGAGACCGGCAAGGTGATCGGGACGCCGCCGTTCATGGCCCCCGAGCAGTTCCGCAGCCCCCGGGACGTGGGACCGGCCGCCGACGTCTTCGCGCTCGGCTGCCTGCTGGTGCACGCGGCCATAGGGCGCGGCCCGTTCGACGCCGACAGCCCGTACCTGGTCGCCTACCAGGTCGTCCACGACGAGCCCGACCTCAGCGAGGTGCCCGCCGAGCTGCGGCCGCTGGTGGCGCGCTGCCTGGCCAAGGACCCGGCGCAGCGGCCCCAGCCGGACGAGCTGATGGCGGCGCTGCGCGGTGGGCACGGCGACTCCGCTCCCTACACCGAACCCGATCCCGCCCCGAAGCAGCAGGACACCGAACCGCACGGCCCGAGGTGGCGCCGTCACCGGGCCCGCTGGGCGCTGGTGGGCTCCGCCGCCGCCGTCCTGCTCGCCGCGGGTGCCTTCGTCACCTCCCAGGAGCTCGGCTCCCGCGCCACCGAGGCCCATGATGCTCGGGGCCGGGCCGCCAAGGACTGGGAGAACGGGATCGCGGTCGCCGCCGCCAGCGAGTCCAAGATGGTCCGCGCGGCGAAGTGCGCCGCCACCGCCACCGCCCTGTACTGCGCGGACTACGGGGTGGCGGCGGCCCGTATCGACGCCGCGACCGGCAAGGTCCAATGGATCCGCAAGGGCCCCGCCGTGCGGAAGATGGAGGAGGACTGGGTCGACGCACCGCGGCTGTCCGGCGGCCTGGTCCAGGTGGTCCGCGACGGCACCCTGCGGGCGCTCGACCCCCGCTCGGGGCGGCCGGTGTGGAGCAAGGACGTCTCGATGTTCGACGGGTGCTGCACCTTCGCCGGCGACACGGTCCTGATGACGACGGAGGACGGCACGGTCACCGCCCTCGACGGAAGGACGGGCAGGCAGCGCTGGACGCACCTGTTCGACGGCCACCCGCTCCCCGTCCTCGGCTACTTCGGCGGCACCCTCTACGTCACGACCACCTCCGACGACGGCACCACCACACGGGTGACCGCCGTGCGCGCCGACAAGGGAGACGCCCTGTGGTCGCAGCGCTTCCGGGGCTCGGTGCTACCGGTGGGCGCCGACGGGGACGCGCTGTATCTGACCGAATCCGACCGGCAGCTGGCCACCGACACCGTGGCGGTCGTGCGGTACGAGCCCGGCCGCCGCCGGACCACCCGCTCCCCGCTGCCCTACTCCGTCGGCGGCGGCTCGGTCACGGTGCGCGGCCGCATGGTCTACCTGCTGAGCGCGAACGGCAGCCTCATGGCCGTCGACACCCGCGAGACCGACCAGCACACCACCTCGCCCTGGGAGGTGCAGACCTCGGTCAGCAACCCCTCCCCCGCGACCGTCTCCGGTCACTGGCTGTACCTGTCCGCCCCGGACGGCCGCCTGCTGAAGGTCGATCTGCGCAAGGGGGAGCTCACCGCGCAGACCGAGCCGCGCAACGACCCGGCCGGGCGGGGCATGCTCGCCGACCAGCCCGCGCCCATGGCGGTCGGCGACCGCGTCTACGGCTACACCCCGAGGGGCACGATCTTCTCCGTGGACGCAGGCAGGCTCGGCCGGTGAGGCCGAGGCCGCCGGTGAGCGGATCGACGTGAGCCGGTCGGGGGTGAACCGGTCGCGGTCCGGGTGAGCCCGGCGAGGACGGGACCGAACGGGCCGGTGGCTACTTCTCCACCTGGCCCACCTCTCCACGTGGCCCACCTCTGCACGCGGTCTGCACGTGGTCTACCTCTCCACGTGGTCTACTTCTCCACCTGGCCGAGGTCGCGCACCGCGCCGTTGTCCGCCGAGGTCGCCAGCGCCGCGTAGGCCCGCAGGGCCGCGGAGACCTTGCGCTCACGGGCCACCGGGCGGAAGCCGCCCAGGGTCTCCAGCAGCTTGGTCCGGCGGTCGTGCAGCTCCTCGAACGACACCTTGAGCTCGATGCTGCGGTTGGGGATGTCGATGGCGATCAGGTCGCCGTCCTGGACCAGGGCGATGGTGCCGCCGGCCGCCGCCTCCGGGGAGGCATGGCCGATGGACAGGCCCGAGGTGCCGCCGGAGAAGCGCCCGTCGGTGACCAGCGCGCACTTGGCGCCCAGCCCGCGGCCCTTGAGGAACGCCGTCGGGTAGAGCATCTCCTGCATTCCGGGACCGCCCTTGGGGCCCTCGTAGCGGACGACGACCACGTCGCCCTCCTTGACCCGCTTGGTGAGGATGGCGTCGACGGCGTCCTCCTGCGACTCCACGACCACGGCCGGGCCCTCGAAGGTCCAGATCGACTCGTCCACGCCCGCGGTCTTCACCACGCAGCCGTCCTCGGCCAGGTTGCCGTACAGGACGGCCAGGCCGCCGTCGGCGGAGTAGGCGTGGGCCACGTCGCGGATGCAGCCTCCCGCCGCGTCGACGTCCAGCGTCTCCCACCGCTCGGACTGGGAGAACGCGGTGGCCGAGCGCACACAGCCGGGGGCCGCGTGGAAGAGCTCCACCGCCTCGGCCGACGGCGAGCCGCCGCGCACGTCCCAGTTCTTCAGCCAGTCCGCCAGGGACGGCGAGTGGACGCTGTGCACGTCCTCGTGGAGCAGTCCGGCGCGGTGGAGCTCGCCGAGGATGGCCGGGATGCCGCCCGCCCGGTGCACGTCCTCCATGTGGTAGCTGCCGTTGGGGGCCACCTTGCACACGCACGGGACGCGGCGGGAGACGGCGTCGATGTCCGTCATGGTGAATTCGAGCTCGGCCTCGCGGGCGGCGGCCAGCAGGTGCAGCACGGTGTTCGTGGAGCCGCCCATGGCGACGTCGAGCGCCATGGCGTTCTCGAACGCGGAACGCGAGGCGACCGTGCGCGGGAGCACGGTCTGGTCGTCCTGGTCGTAGTACCGCTGGGTGATGTCCACGACCGTGTGGCCGGCCTGCTCGTACAGTGCCTTGCGGGCGGTGTGGGTGGCGAGCACCGAACCATTGCCCGGCAGGCCCAGTCCCAGCGCCTCGACCAGGCAGTTCATGGAGTTCGCGGTGAACATGCCCGAACAGGAGCCGCAGGTCGGACAGGCGGCCTCCTCGACGCGGGCGAGGTCCTCGTCGGAGACGCTGTCGGACACCGCGTCGGACATGGCGCTGATCAGGTCGAGGTTGGTGCGCACCGTGCCGTCGACCAGGACCGTCTTGCCGGCCTCCATGGGCCCGCCGGAGACGAAGACCGCGGGGATGTTCAGCCGCAGCGCGGCCATGAGCATGCCCGGCGTGATCTTGTCGCAGTTGGAGATGCAGACCAGCGCGTCGGCGCAGTGCGCCTCCACCATGTACTCGACCGAGTCGGCGATCAGGTCCCGGGACGGCAGCGAGTAGAGCATGCCGCCGTGGCCCATGGCGATGCCGTCGTCGACCGCGATGGTGTTGAACTCGCGCGGGATGCCGCCCGCGGCCTTGATGGCGTCGGAGACGATCCGGCCGACCGGCTGGAGGTGGGTGTGGCCGGGTACGAACTCGGTGAAGCTGTTGGCGACGGCGATGATCGGCTTGCCGAAGTCCTCGCGCTCGACGCCTGCCGCACGCAGGAGGGCGCGGGCGCCCGCCATGTTCCGACCATGAGTGACGGTACGAGACCTCATGCTGGGCACTGTCGCTCCACTCCCTACCTGGCTCAGCTCTTGGAGTTCTGTCGAGCCTACGCCGCGCTACCGGCATTCGGACAGCATGTCCATGTGCTGGGACCGATGTCTCAGCAGACGTCGGTACCCGTTCCCGGCCCCGGGGCCCGGCCCNGTCAGGGCGCGGGTGTCAGGGCGCGGGTGTCAGGGCGCGGGTGTCAGGGCGCGGGTGTCAGGGCGCGGGTGTCAGGGCGCGGGTGTCAGGGCGCGGGTGTCAGGGCGCGGGTGTCAGGGCGCGGGTGTCAGGGCGCGGGTGCCGCCGCGGAGGCCAGATGCAGGCGGGTGTAGGCGAGCGCCTCGGCCAGGTCGGCCTCGCGTTCGGCGGCCGACATCGCCCGCCGGGTGTTGACCTCCACCACCACGTGCCCGCAGAAGCCGGTCGTCGCCAGCCGCTCCAGCAGCTCGGCGCACGGCTGCGTCCCGCGGCCGGGGATCAGGTGCTCGTCCTTCGCCGAACCGTTTCCGTCGGCCAGGTGCACATGCGCCAGCCGGTCCCCCATGCGCTCGACCATCTTCAGCGCCTCCGTGCGGGCCGTCGCCGTGTGCGACAGGTCCACGGTGAAGTGGCGGTAGTCGTCGTTGGTCGGGTCCCAGTCCGGGGCGTAGGCCAGCATCTCGCGGTCCCGGTAGCGCCACGGGTACATGTTCTCGACGGCGAACCGCACATCCGTCTCGTTGGACATCCGCCAGATGCCGCGCACGAAGTCACGGGAGTACTGGCGCTGCCACCGGAACGGCGGATGGACCACGACGGTGTTGGCGCCCAGCCGCTCGGCCGCGGATTTCGCGCGGACGAGCTTGGTCCACGGGTCCGTCGACCACACCCGCTGGGTGATCAGCAGGCACGGCGCGTGCACCGCCAGCACGGGGATGCCGTGGTAGTCCGAAAGGCGTCGCAGTGCCTCGATGTCCTGGCTGACCGGATCGGTCCACACCATGACCTCGACACCGTCGTAGCCGAGGCGGGCGGCGATCTCGAAGGCCGTCGCCGTGGACTCCGGATACACCGAGGCCGTGGACAGGGCGACCCTGGCGTCCGGGACACGCACCGCGCGCCGGACACCGTCGAAGGCCGTCTGCTGGGCCGGCCCCGCTGGATCAGCCACGGAGGACAGCGTACGGGGGCGCCCGGCACGCCTCACCCCTCGGGGCGGGCCGTCCCCGGCCCCTGCTCGTCCTCCGCGGGCGCTCACCCGCCGCTTCCGACCAGCATGTCGATGCGCCTGAGGATGATTCCCTCACGCAGTGCCCAGGGGCAGATCTCCAGCTCCAGGCAGCCGAACAGGTCGGCGGCGGCGTCCGCGACCAGCGCTCCCGCCAGCAGTTGCCGGGCCCGTCCCTCGGAGACCCCGGGGAGCCTGGAGCGCTCGTCCACGGTCATCTCCGCCAGCCGGGGCAGCCACTCCTGGAGCGATTTGGCCGTGAGCGAACGCGGCACATACGGCCCATCCGCCGAACGGGCGGCGCCGGCGATCCTGGCGAGCTGCTTGAACGTCTTCGAGGTGGCGACCGCCTTGTCCGGGGCGCCGAGGCGGGAGAACTCCGCGACCGTGCGGGCGATCTGCGCCCGGACCTCCTTGCGCAGCGCCCGGATGTCGTCGGGGGGCGGCGGGTCCCCGAGCAGACGCGCCTGGGTGAGCCGCCCGGCGCCCAGCGGCAGGGACACCGCGGCGTCCGGGTCCTCGTCCACACCGCAGGCCACTTCCAGCGAGCCCCCGCCGATGTCCAGCACCAGCAGGCGCCCGGCCGACCAGCCGAACCAGCGCCGGGCCGCCAGGAAGGTCAGCCGCGCCTCGTCCTCACCCGTCAGCACCCGCAGGGCGATGTCGGTCTCGCGCTCGACGCGGGCGAGGACCGCCTCGCCGTTGACCGCCTCGCGCACCGCCGACGTGGCGAAGGGGAGGATCTCCTCCACGCCCTTGTCCTCGGCGATCTGCTTGGCCTCGGCCACCGTCTGCACGAGACGCTCTATCCCGTCCTCGTGGATCGCGCCGTCCTCTTCGAGCAGCTCAGCGAGCCGCAGTTCCGACTTGTGCGAATAGGCCGGAAGCGGGCGCGCACCGACGTGCGCGTCGACCACCAGCAGGTGCACCGTGTTGGATCCAACATCCAGAACGCCGAGTCGCATGCCGTGCACGCTAGCGTGCTGCACCCGAACGCGCGGACGTGGCAACAGGGCCGTGACCAACTTCTTCCCCTTACCCTGGCCATGTGGCACAGGCAAAGCAGCGAAAAGCGACGACACCGCCCGCCGACGAGACCGGCCTGGACTTCGCCCGCGCATGGGTTGAGTTCCCCGATCCCGCCGACGATGAACAGGTGTTCCGCTGCGATCTGACCTGGCTCACGTCTCGGTGGGCGTGCATTTTCGGCCGCGGCTGCCAAGGAATCGCAGAGGGCCGCTCCTCCGACGGATGCTGCACGCTCGGTGCGCACTTCTCCGACGAGGAGGACGAGGAGCGGGTGCTCAAGCACGCGGCGCGCCTGACCTCGAAGACATGGCAGTACCACGACGTCGCCGAGGACGGCGGTGTGGTGGAGACCAACGAGGACGGGGAGCGGACCACCCGCCTCGTGGACGGTGCCTGCGTCTTCCTCAACCGCCCCGGGTTTCCCGGGGGCACCGGCTGCTCGCTGCACACCCTGGCCCTCAGCGAGGGGCGCGAGCCCCTGGAGACCAAGCCCGACGTGTGCTGGCAGCTGCCGATCCGCCGCACCTACGAATGGGTGGACCGGCCGGACGACACCCGGGTGCTGGTGGTGTCGATCGCCGAGTACGACCGGCGGGGCTGGGGGCCGGGCGGCCACGACCTGCACTGGTGGTGCACCTCGGCGACGTCGGCGCACGGCTCCGGCGAGCCCGTCTACGTCTCCTACCGGCCGGAGCTGACCGAGCTCATGGGCGAGGCCGGGTACGCACGGCTCTCGGAGCTGTGCGAGCAGCGGCTGGCCTCGGAGCTCCCGCTGGTGGCCCCGCACCCGGCGGACCCGGACGACGCGGCCCGCACGGCGGTCCCGGCGGGGGCGGCGGTCCCGGCGGTCCCGGCCAAGAACCCGGCGGTCCCGGCCAAGAAGAGGAAGCCGGCCAGGGCGAAGTAGCCGTTCCGGGCATGGAGGCGCTGCCCCTGAGCCGGGCATGCCCGGTGGGCCCGCCGGACCCGGTGTCCCCGGTATCACTGCGCGGGGGTCTCGCTCGGCGCAGGCTCGGAGGGCGAGGGGCGGGGACCGGTGCCCTTGACCGTCACCACCGCTGCGGAGGGCTCGAAGACGACCGTGCCGGTCCACTCGCCGCTGGGCTCCCGCTCGTGGTCGACGGAGATCGTCACCGTGATGCTCTCGCCTGGCCCGAGCACGCCGGAGGTGCGGCTGAGCGTCAGCCACTCGGCCTGGGGCCGGGCGCTCCACGGGAGGTCGGAGCCGCCGGTGTTGGTGAGGGTGACCACCGTGTCCTCGCCCTGCGGCTGCGCGGACACGGTGAGCCTGCCGGGTGCGGGCGTGCCCGGCGACCCCGAGCCGCTGGGGGCCGGGACATCGCCACCGGGGTGGGAAGGGCTGGGCGACGGGTCACCGGAGTCCCGGGGATCCCTGGAGCCACTCGCGCTCGGCGACACCTGCGGCCGGGGCCGGGAAGAGCCGTCCGGCGAGGTCGTCTGCGCGGGGCCGCTCGCCGCGTGCCGGGCGGCTGTGGAGCGCGAGCGCCCCGAGCCGTCGTAGACCACGCCGTTGTCGTAGTCGTTCTCGCTCGCCGAGACCCCCGTGTCGTGCTCGGGGCCCTCATGGGTGCCCGCGCGGTACGCCGCCCAGAGGGCGAGCACCGGGGCCGCCACGACCGCGGCGACCACCGTCGTGGTCACCGCGCGGTGCCGCAGCTGCGCCCGGCGGGCGGCCCGGTCCTTCCCGTCCAGCGGGAAGCCGCGCCGGTCGAAACGCGTCGAGGGCATCCTCGACGGCTGGATCCTGGCGCAGGTGCCGCCCGGCGGCGCCCCGCTCGCCCCGCCCGCCGCCGCGACGGCCCTGGGTGCCTGGACGACGGCGAGGACATCGGGGGTACCGGTGCCCGGCCAGGGGCCCGCGGCGAGCTCGCGCGCGGCGGTGGCCCGGCAGCCGGGGCAATCGTCGACGTGCCGGACCAGCTCACGGCGCAGTGCCGATCCCAGCAGCACCTGGGTGTCCCCCGCGAGACGCGCCACGACCGGGCAGCTGCCCGACTCGGCGACGGCCAGGGCGGTCCTGGTGCGCTCGACCTCGCAGGCGGCGCGGGAGAGGAGCGCACGGGCCTGGGCCGTCTCCAGGCCCACGACGGCGGCCACCTCGTGCGGGGCGAGGCCGTGGCGGACGGCGAGCTCCAGGGCCTCACGCTGCGCCGGGGCGGTGCCGGCGGCCTCCGGCCACGCGAGCGCGGCCAGCTCCTCGCGGCGGCGCCCCCTGACCTCGGGGGAGACGGGGGACGGCATCGTGCGGTCCCCGTCCGTGCCGCCGCCGGTATGCCCCCCGGTGCCGCTCCCGCCCTTCCTGACACCGCGCGAGGACAGCCGCTGGAGGCAGGCGTGACGGGCCAGCGCGTAGAGCCAGGCGCGCAGCAGGCGGTGGTCGCGCAGGCGGGCGTGATGGCGTCCGGCGTCCGCGAGCACGTCCATGAGCGCGCCCGCGGCCTCGTCGTGATCGCAGAGCACCGACAGGCAGTAGGTGAACAGCCCGTCGAAATAGGGCTCGTAGAGCTCCGGCGGCGGCTGCGGCTCGCGGAACCGCTGCACGGGGCGGGGGGCGGCCCGGCGCCGGGATCCGGCTGCCGGGACCGTGGGGGCCACGGCGTACCCGTCCAAGGGCTCCGAGGGCGTGGCCGCCGCCGCGGCCGTCCTGGCCGCCGTTTGCGCCGCCGTGTTCATCGGGGCGGTGCGGGTGGGAACCGCCTTGCCTTGAACAGCGGAGCCCTGAACCGCGGAGCCCTGAACAGCAGCACCCTGAACCGCGGAGCCCTGAACAGCAGCACCCTGAACAGCGGCAGCCTGAACCGCGGAGCCCTGAACCGCCTTGTCCTGCACGGCCGTGGCCTGGGTGGTCCGGCCCTTGGCGCGCGCCCGGGACGGGGCGCGGTGCCTGCGGTGGTCCGGCCGCTGGGGGCCCTCGGTCGGGTTCGTCTCGGACCTCATCACCCCGGCGACGCTAGGGCCATGACACGACCCGTCACATCCCCAAGGGACCGCATTAACCCTTTCGGGTGTCCGCGCTGGTCGAAACCGCCGAACACCGGCACCCGTTCGGGCCAACTCGCGTAACCTCCCTCCGCGCGGGGCGATACGGCGCCCCGCCCTCCTTGCCCCGCCCTACGTGCCCCGCCCTCCCCATCGGGTCTCGATGTCGGTGCCTACCGCTACGGTTTGCCGCATGGCCGCCCGAAGCTCCCGCCCGTCCTCGAAGGACCGCCCCTCCTACCGCTGCACGGAGTGCGGCTGGACCACCGCCAAGTGGCTCGGCCGGTGCTCGGAGTGCCAGGCCTGGGGCACCGTCGAGGAGTACGTGGCGGCGGCGGTTCGCACGACGGCACCCGGCAGGGTCACCACGCCCGCCCGGCCCATCGGCCAGGTGGACGGGAAGGCGGTGGCAGCTCGTCCCACGGGGGTGGACGAGCTGGACCGCGTTCTCGGCGGTGGCCTGGTGCCGGGTGCCGTCGTGCTGCTGGCCGGGGAGCCGGGCGTCGGCAAGTCCACGCTCCTGCTGGACGTGGCGGCCAAGGCGGCCAGTGCCCAGGGACCCACGCTCTACATCACCGGTGAGGAGTCGGCCGGCCAGGTCCGTATGCGGGCGGACCGGATCGGGGCGCTCGACGACCATCTCTATCTGGCGGCCGAGACCGATCTGTCCGCGGTCCTCGGCCACCTCGACGACATCAAGCCCGCCCTGCTCGTGCTCGACTCCGTGCAGACCGTCGCCTCGCCGGAGATCGACGGGGCGCCGGGCGGCATGGCCCAGGTGCGCGAGGTCGCGGGCGCGCTCATCCGGGCCTCTAAGGAGCGCGGCATGTCCACCCTGCTCGTGGGCCATGTCACCAAGGATGGATCGATCGCAGGGCCGCGGCTGCTGGAGCACCTGGTGGATGTGGTCCTGCACTTCGAGGGCGACCGGCATGCCCGCCTCCGGCTCATCCGCGGGGTGAAGAACCGGTACGGCGCCACCGACGAGGTGGGCTGCTTCGAGCTGCACGACGAGGGGATCACCGGGATCTCCGACCCCAGCGGGCTCTTCCTGACCCGGCGCTCGCAGGCCGTGCCGGGCACCTGCCTGACCGTGACGCTGGAGGGCCGGCGTCCCCTCGTGGTGGAGATGCAGGCGCTCACCGTCGATTCGCAGATCCCCTCGCCCCGGCGCACGACCTCGGGCCTGGAGTCGCCCCGGGTCTCCATGGTGCTGGCGGTCCTGGAGGAGCGGGGCAAGATCAATATCGGGAAGCGCGACATCTACACGGCCACCGTCGGCGGGGTCAAGCTCACCGAGCCCTCAGCCGACCTGGCCATGGCGCTGGCCGTGGCCAGCGCCGCCGTGGACACCCCGCTGCCGGAGAATCTGGTGGCGATCGGCGAGGTGGGCCTGGCCGGGGAGGTGCGCCGGGTCACGGGAGTGCAGCGCAGACTGGCGGAAGCGGCCCGCCTGGGCTTCACCCGGGCCCTTGTTCCACCGGACCCGGGGCCCGTCCCATCAGGCATGACGGTCACGGAGGTGGCGGACATAGGGGAGGCATTGCATGCCTTGCCGAAGAGGCCCCGGCGTGCAGAGGGTTCGCAACGGTAAACTTTGCCCTGGTCTCGCGCGCCCGGTGCGTTTTCAGCCCCGGAAGGGCGCGGACCCGGCGGGCTGGCCGCCAAGTAGACGTGCGACCGGAGGAGTGCAGTGGCAGCCAACGACCGGGCCGACAAGAGCCCCGGTGCTGATGGCCTGATGCGCGCCTCGCTCAGCGCCGTCGCACCGGGCACCGCGCTACGCGACGGCCTGGAACGCGTGCTTCGGGGGAACACCGGCGGGTTGATCGTGCTCGGCATGGACAAGACCGTCGAGTCGATCTGTTCGGGTGGTTTCGTCCTCGATGTCGAGTTCGCCGCGACCCGTCTGCGCGAGCTGTGCAAGCTGGACGGCGCGGTCGTCCTCGACAAGGACATCAGCAAGATCGTCCGGGCGGGCGTCCAGCTCGTGCCGGACCACACCATCGAGACCGAGGAGACCGGCACCCGGCACCGCACCGCGGAGCGGGTCAGCAAGCAGACCGGCCTCCCGGTGGTCTCGGTCAGCCAGTCCATGAGGCTGATCGCCCTCTACGTCGGCGGGCACCGCCGGGTGCTGGAGGACTCCGCGGCGATCCTCTCCCGCGCCAATCAGGCGCTGGCCACCCTCGAGCGGTACAAGATGCGGCTGGACGAGGTGGCGGGCACGCTCTCCGCGCTGGAGATCGAGGACCTGGTCACGGTCAGGGATGTCACGGCGGTGGCCCAGCGGCTGGAGATGGTGCGCCGGATCGCCACCGAGATCGCCGAGTACGTGGTCGAACTGGGCACGGACGGACGGTTGCTCTCCCTCCAGCTCGACGAGCTGATCGCGGGGGTCGAGCCGGAGCGCGAGCTCGTGGCCCGCGACTATGTGCCGGAGCGGTCGATCAAGAAGGGGCGGGGGGTCACCGAGGTGCTCGGCGACCTCGACAGCCTCGCCCAGTCCGAGCTGCTGGAACTGCCCGCGGTGGCCAGGGCACTGGGATACACCGGCTCGCCGGAGACGCTGGACTCCGCGGTGAGCCCGCGCGGGTACCGGCTCCTGGCCAAGGTGCCGCGTCTGCCCAACACGGTCATCGAGCGGCTCGTGGAGCACTTCGGCGGCCTGCAGAAGCTGCTGGCCGCCAGTGTGGACGATCTGCAGACCGTCGACGGTGTGGGCGAGGCCCGCGCCCGTTCCGTGCGAGAGGGCCTGTCCCGCCTCGCCGAGTCCTCGATCCTCGAGCGCTACGTCTGAGCCCGCCCTCACCACTGGTCCCGCCCAGCCGGTTCCGCTCTTCGCAGCGTGATGGCCCGGCTCCCCTGCGGCCGCAGGGGAGCCGGGCCGTCGACGTGTGGACGCGCCTTCGAGGCCGGCCGGGGATCGCCTGACCTCCACAGGAGCTTCGGCTTCAGCCCGACCGGTGCGTCCTCAGCTCTTGAGCGTGAACGTCGCCGGGGCGGAGCCGAGTCCGGGGATGTCGACCTCCACCACGTAGGTGCCGTTCTCCGCCTCCGCGCCGCGCGCGTCCGAGTCGCACTTGGATGCGTTGTGCTTGCGGTCCCAGGTGTAGGAGCGGACCGTCCTGCCGTTGCCGGGCACCTGCACCAGTGCCGGGGACGGGGACTTGGCGCAGTGGTCGGAGGTCCACACCTCGTCGTCCGAGTCATTAGTGATCTTCAGCACCGCGGAGGCGCGGCCGAGGTCCACCTTGCAGGTGCCGCTGCCGGAGTTGGTGATGGTGAGCACGAATTGGGGGCGTTCGTCCGACTCGTAGGCGTTCTTCTCCGGGCGCAGGGTCAGCTTTACCTTGCTCGGGGCGCAGTTGGGCAGGGTGGAGCCCGCGGGGACGGTGCCACCGGTGCTGGTGCCGCCGTCCACCCCGCCCGCCCCGGAGGAGCCGCCGACCGAGCCCGTGGAGCCGCCGGAGCCGCCCGAGCCACCGGCCGCGCCGCCGGCGCTGCCCGTACCGCCCGCGCCGCCGTCCTGGCCGCCCGCTCCGGTGTCACCGGCCGTGCCGGCGGAGCCGCCCGAGCCCGGCGACCCGCCCGTGCCCGAGTTGCCGCCCGTACCGCCCGGGGGACGGTCGATGGGCGTGCCCGTGGAGGGGCCGGGGCTGGGGGTGATGGAGTGCGCGGGATGGCGGCCGTCGTCGCCCCCCGCACCGTTCTTCTTGTTACCCGAGGTGCCGGAGTTGACGGCCCATACGATCAGTGCGATGACCAGGGCGAGCAGGCAGAGAACAACTGCCCTTCGCCGCCAGTAAATCGACGAGGGCAGAGGTCCGACCGGGTGGCGCATGGAGTCCACGCGCGTACTCTACGAGAGATCTTGGGCACAGCTACCCACCACTCGCCGACCAACCGCACGTCTTTACGGATGATCAGCCCGCCGACACCGTTGCGCGTTCCGATTTCCCCGCCGCGGGCGGCCGTGCCAGGATCGATGGCGCCATGTCTGCCACCGCATCCTCCTCCCCCGCCGCGGCCCTCGCCGACGGCCGTCCGGCCACCGAGCTCCACGGTCCGGTCCTCGACTGGTACGACGACAACGCCCGCGAACTCCCGTGGCGCGGACCCGACGCCTCACCCTGGTCGGTGATGGTCAGCGAGTTCATGCTCCAGCAGACCCCGGTCGTCCGGGTGCTGCCGGTCCACCAGGCATGGCTGACCCGCTGGCCCACCCCCGGCGCGCTGGCCGCCGAGCCCCCGGGTGAGGCCGTCCGCGCCTGGGGCCGCCTCGGCTACCCACGGCGGGCACTGCGGCTGCACGCCGCCGCCACCGCCATAGCCGAGCGCCACGACGGCCGGGTACCCAGCAGCCATGCCGCTCTGCTGGCGCTGCCGGGCGTGGGCGAGTACACGGCGGCGGCCGTGGCGTCGTTCGCCTACGGGCAGCGGCACGCCGTTCTCGACACCAATGTGCGCCGGGTCTTCGCCCGTGCCGTCACCGGGGTGCGGTACCCGCCCTCGGCGACCACCGCCGCCGAGCGCCGTGTCGCCCAGGCGCTGCTGCCCGATGACGCCCCCACCGCCGCGCGCTGGGCGGTGGCGGTGATGGAACTGGGCGCGCTGGTGTGCACCGCCCGCACCCCTGGTTGCGGCCGCTGCCCGATCACCGACCGGTGCGCCTGGCGGCTCGCGGGCAGCCCGGCCCACGACGGGCCGCCACGGCGCGGGCAGACCTACGCGGGCACCGACCGGCAGGTGCGCGGCAAGCTCCTCGCGGTCCTGCGGGAGGCCGAGGGAACGGTCTCGCAGGCGGAGCTCGACGCGGTGTGGAACGAGCCGGCGCAAAGGGCCAGGGCGCTCGACGGACTCGTCGCCGACGGCCTCGTCGAACCCGTGTCTCCCGGGGTGTACCGGCTTCCGCTGACCTGACGCCTCCTGACGGTGCCGTGGGTCGCGCGCCGACGCCCACACGCTCCGCGCGCCGACGCCCGCCGTGCTCCTCGGTGACGGTGCGGGCGCCCTCGGACCTGACGCGCTCACGCCCCCCGAGATCAATACTCACCGTGACCGCCACACCGCACCACCTGCGAAAACGCCCCGCTTCGCCCGGTTCAATACGTTGGTCCCCACGCTGTTACACAACCGTGCGTCTTCCGCAGGCCGTCCGCGCGCTGGCAGTGACAGCCATGGGACAGCAGCTCCGTAGCGTCTTCTCCAGTCAGTCGCGAAACGCACCGGATAGGGCGTACAGCACAAAGGGGATTCGCATGGACACGGTCGCAGTGCTCGGGTTCGAGGAGTACGTGCGCACCCGGCAGGACGCCCTGCTGCGGAGCGCCCGCAGGCTCACCCCCAATCCGGCGGACGCCCAGGATCTCCTGCAGACCGCGCTGGCCCGCACGTTCCCCGTCTGGGACGGCATAGCCGACAAGCGTCACGCCGACGCCTATGTGCGCCGGGTGCTCATCAACACCCGCACCAGCTGGTGGCGTGCCCGGAAGATCGACGAGTACGCCACGGACCAGCTCCCCGAGCCCGCCGTGGACGACGGCACCGAGCAGCACGCCGACCGCTCCATGCTGATGCGGGCCATGGGCATCCTGACGCAGCAGCAGCGCAACGTCGTCGTCCTGCGCTACTACGAGGGCATGAGCACCGCCGAGACCGCCCAGAGCCTCGGGATCTCCATCGGCACCGTCAAGAGCACCCTGCACCGGGCCCTGCTGCGGCTGCGGACCGAGCTGGAGCGCCAGGGTGTGCGCGAGCCGGCCCTGCCGGCCGCCCCGAAGCCCGCCGCCGAGCCCGTGCCACTGTTCGACACACTGGGGAACCAGCTGGAGAAGACGCACCGCGTCCCGGCCCAGCGCCGCTCCTACGAGGACAGGAAAGCTGCGTGAAACCTCGCGCACAGTCCATGCTCACCGCCCTCACGATCCTCGCGATCGGGGCATGCGTGGCGATGATCGGCTGCGCGAGGAGCGATACGATCCGCATCGAGGGCTCGGCGCCGTCCGCGGCCAAGGTCGCCGGGACGCCCGCGGCCGAGGACTCCGGGACGGGCGCCCCCGAGGTCAATGTGGTCTCCCTGCTGAGGGCCGACCCCCACGTCCGGGAGAAGAAGGAGCTGCGCGCCTGCTCCCCGGAGGACGGCGGCACATATCCGGTCGAGGCGAGCTACGCGGCGCTGACCGGCAAGGAGAGCACCGACCTGGTGGTGAACGTCTCCACCTGCACCGACGGTGTGGGCGTCGGCAGCTACGTCTACCGTGCCGTCGGCAGTAGATATGTGAATGTCTTCGCGGACGAGCAGCCGCCCGTGTGGGCCCAGGCGTCGGGTCGGCAGCTCGAGGTCACCCGTCAGGATTACGGGGCGAGCGACCCGGTGGACCAGCCGTCCGGTGAGACGGTGACCACCTATGAGTGGAACGACGGCATGTTCGAGAAGATCGGATCCACCAGTACCGACTACGGGAAGTAGACACCGCGACCATGGCCGAGACCCACGTGCTCTTCGTCGAGGACGACGATGTGATCCGCGAGGCGACGCAACTCGCCCTCGAGCGCGACGGATTCAAGGTCACCGCGGTGGCCGAGGGCCTGGCCGGCCTCCAGGCGTTCCGCGACCGCCGTCCGGACATCGCCCTGCTCGACGTGATGGTGCCGGGGCTCGACGGCGTGAGCCTGTGCCGCCGGATCAGGGACGAGAGCACCGTTCCGGTGATCATGCTCTCCGCGCGGGCCGACTCCATCGACGTCGTCCTCGGCCTCGAGGCGGGGGCGGACGACTACGTCACCAAGCCCTTCGACGGCGCCGTTCTCGTGGCCCGTATCCGGGCGGTGCTGCGCCGCTTCGGCCACGCCGGGACGGACACCGGCCTGGGCGAGGGCGAGGCCGGAGTGCTGCGCTTCGGCGACCTGGAGGTGGACCGCGACGGCATGGAGGTGCGCCGCGGCGGCGAGCCGGTCGCGCTGACCCCGACCGAGATGCGGCTGCTGCTGCAGTTCGCCTCCGCCCCCGGCAGCGTGCTCAGCCGCGACCAGCTGCTGGAGAAGGTGTGGGACTACGGCTGGGGCGGCGACACCCGCGTCGTGGACGTCCATGTTCAGCGGCTGCGCGGGAAGGTCGGCCAGGACCGGATCGAGACGGTGCGCGGCTTCGGTTACAAGCTCAAGGTCTGAGGTCCCACCAGGTGGTCATTCGCCGCATCGGGCTGCGCTGGAAACTCAGCGCGGCCATCGCCGTCGTTTCGGCGTTGGTGGCGCTCGCGCTGAGCCTGCTGGTGCACAACGCGGCCCGCGCGAGCATGCTCGACAACTCCCGCGACGTCCAGGACGAGCGGCTGAAGTTCGCGCTGCGCATCTACACCTCCAGCGGGCAGCTTCCCTTCGGCACCAAACTCGACGACCCCACGCTGCCGAGGGCGCTGAAGAAGGCGATCGGACACGCCAGGCGCGCGACCTATCTGCAGGAGGACGGCAGCGGCGCCCCCTGGGTGTGGGCGGCGAGCCCCGTCGAGGGCGGGCACGTGGTCTCGCTGCGCACGCACTACACCGACCGCTACCGGGTGCTGAGCAACCTCGACCGCTCGCTGCGCATCGGCTCCGTCGTGGTGGTGGCCAGCGGCACCCTGCTGGGCATCCTCATCGGCGCGCAGCTGTCGCAGCGCCTGCGCAAGGCGGCGGTGGCGGCACGCGAGGTGGCGGGCGGGCAGACCCGGGTACGGGTACGCGACGCGATCGGGCGCAACGCCAGGGACGAGACCGATGAGCTGGCGACGGCGGTGGACGCCATGGCGGACGCGTTGCAGCGCCGTCTGGAGGCGGAGCGGCGGGTGACGGCGGACATCGCGCATGAGCTGCGCACCCCCGTGACCGGCTTGGTCACGGCGGCCGAGCTCCTGCCCTCGGGGCGCCCGTCGGAGTTGGTGCGGGACCGGGTCCAGGTGCTGCGCACCCTGATCGAGGACGTGCTGGAGGTGTCCCGGCTGGACGGGGCCGCCGAGCGGGCCGAACTCCAGGACGTGGCGCTGGCGCAGTTCGTGCGGCGCCGGGTGGGCGTCGCCCCGGATGTGTCCATCGTGGTCGTCGAGGAGGCTCTGGTGCGGACCGACCCCCGGCGCCTGGAGCGGATCCTGGGCAATCTGCTGGCCAACGCCCGGCGGCACGGCGCACCGCCGATAGAGCTGACCGTGCAGGGGCCGGTGCTGCGGGTGCGCGACCATGGGCCCGGCTTTCCGCAGACCCTGCTGGCGGAGGGGCCGAGCCGCTTCCGCACGGGGGCGAGCGACCGGGCGAGCGGCCATGGGCTGGGGCTGACGATCGCCGCGGGCCAGGCCCGGGTGCTCGGCGCGAAGCTGACGTTCCGCAATGACGAGGAGAGCGGGGGCGGCGGGATCGCCGTGCTGTGGCTGCCGCGAGAGGCGCCGCCCCGCGCGGGCGGCGCCTGAAGCGGCGGTCCGGGCTCCCCGGCGGCCCCGGCCCCCCGCCTCTGTCCCGTGCGTCGTCGTCGGACCTCGTCCGCCTCCGACCTCGCGGGCTTCGTCGGCTCTTCGGGCCAACGGACCAGAAGGGGCCCCGGACCCCGCCCGCCGTCAGACCTCGACGGCGGCGGCGTCCTTGAACGGTGTGTCGCCGACGGCGTCCTCGACTCCCTCGGGGCCCGCCTCCTTCGCCTGGGGCCCGGCGCCGCGCAGCGGCACCTCCGTGACGAACCAGGAGGCCGCGAAGCCCAGGAGCCCGACCAGGGCGGTCCACAGGAAGACGCTGTGCGTTCCTCCCGCCACCCCGTGCAGATAGGCGTCCCGCACCGCCGCCGGGAGCTTGCCCAGGCGGCTGGGGTCGATCTGGCCGCCGCCCGAGGCGATCTCGCCGCCCTTGCCACCGAGCCGTGAGGTCATGATGTCGCCGACCCGGTTGGCGAAGATCGCACCGGAGAGGGCGACACCGAACGAGCCGCCGATGGTGCGGAACAGCGTCGAGGTGGAGCTGGCGACGCCCATGTCCTTCATCTCCACGCTGTTCTGCGCGACGAGCATGGTGATCTGCATCAGGAAGCCCATCCCGGCGCCGAGCACCGCCATGAACAGCCCCGACGTGACGCGGGTGGTGCCGGTGTCCATCTGCGACAGCAGCAGGGCGCCCAGGGACAGCAGCGCGGTGCCGACGATCGGGAACGCCTTGTACTTGCCGGTCTGCGTGGTCACCCGGCCCGCGACCAGGGAGACGACCAGCATGCTCAGCAGCATCGGCAGGAGCAGCAGTCCGCTGTTGGTGGCGGAGGCGTCCTGGATGGTCTGCTGGTACAGCGGCAGGAAGGTGACCGCGCCGTACATCACGAAGCCGGTCAGGAAGCCGATGACGGTGACCAGGGTGAAGTTGCGGTTGGCGAAGATGCCCAGCGGCAGCACCGGCTCGGCCGCGGCACGCTCGA
The DNA here is from genome assembly GCF_014646055.1 of Wenjunlia tyrosinilytica. Classification (GTDB taxonomy): domain Bacteria; phylum Actinomycetota; class Actinomycetes; order Streptomycetales; family Streptomycetaceae; genus Wenjunlia; species Wenjunlia tyrosinilytica. The sequence continues at coordinate 128,155 of NZ_BMMS01000013.1, read as the reverse complement.
CCACGAGGAACACCGCGAGGGAGACGACGGCGAGCGCGATCAGGCCGAGGATCTGCGCCGAGGCCCAGTCGTACTCGTTCCCGCCCCAGGTGGTGACCAGGACGAGGGAGGTGATCCCGACCGTCAGCAGCCCCGCCCCGAGGTAGTCGATCCGTGCCTGGGTGCGCTTGCGCGGCAGGTGGAGGGTGGCCCACACCATGAAAAGGGCGAACGCGCCGAGCGGCAGGTTGATGTAGAAGCTCCAGCGCCAGCCGAGGTGGTCGGTGATGGTGCCGCCGACCAGCGGTCCGCCGATCATCGCTATCGCCATGATCCCGGCCATCATGCCCTGGTACTTGCCGCGCTCACGCGGCGGTATGAGGTCGCCGATGATCGCGAGGACACCGACCATCAGGCCGCCCGCGCCCAGACCCTGCACCGCGCGGAAGGCGATGAGCTGGTCCATGCTGCCGGACAGGCCGGACAGGGCGGAGCCGATCAGGAAGATCACGATGGAGGTGAGGAAGATGCCCTTGCGGCCGTAGAGGTCGCCGAGCTTGCCCCAGATCGGGGTGGAGGCGGCCGCGGCCAGGGTGTAGGCGGTGACCACCCAGGAGAGGTGGTTCAGCCCGCCGAGCTCGCCCACGATGGTCGGCATCGCGGTGCCGACGATCATATTGTCGAGCATGGCCAGAAGCATCGTGATCATCAGGCCCACCAGGACGACGCGGACGCTTCTCTGCTTGGACTCGGCAGCCGTTTCCGGTGCCGTCGCCGGGCTGTTGGCCATGTGGGCTCCCCGTTCGACTCGTTCGTCGGCTCTAGTCTTCTTCCAGCCGGAGCGAGCAACTTACTTGTCGACCGGCTAGTGGAATACGATGGAACAGTAGGGCGCCAACTAGCCGGGCGTCAAGTAAGTTCCGCTCGGAGGCAGGGGACCACGGTGACCATGGAGACGACTCAAGGCCGCGCGCGCCGGGGGGACACCCGCCAGCGCATCCAGGACGTGGCGGTCGAGCTCTTCGCCGAGCAGGGATACGAGAAGACCTCGCTGCGCGAGATCGCCGACCGCCTGGATGTGACCAAGGCGGCGCTCTATTACCACTTCAAGACCAAGGAAGACATCCTGGTCAGCATCTTCGACGACCTCGGAGCGCCGGTCGAGGCGCTCATCGAGTGGGCCGAGGGCCAGCCGCGCACCCCGGAGACCAAGCGCGAGGTGGTGCGCCGCTACGGCGAGGTGATGCAGGACGCGGGGCCGCTGTTCCGCTTCCTCCACGAGAACCAGGCCACCGTCCGCGACCTCGACATCGGCAACACGGTCAAGGAGCGGCTGCTGCGCCTGATCGACGTGCTCGTCGAGGAAGGGGCTCCGCTGTCGGACCGGATCCGCTGCCATCTGGCGATGTTCGCCATGCACGGCCTGCCGTTCATCCTCCAGAGCAGCGACGCCCCGGTCGAGGACAAGCGCATGGCGGCCCGCGAGGTCGCCTTCCAGCTGATCGAGGCGACGGTGTCGGGCGCTCCCGAGGCCTGAGTCGGCCGTGGGCGAACCTAGGCGGCCTCGCCGCCTTCGTCCCGCTCGCCCGGCTCGTCCGCACCGGCCTCCTCGCCCTGCGCGTCCGGGCAGGTCCGGGCGACCAGGAGTGCGACGTCGTCGTGCCCGTCGGGGTGCCTCAGCGACCGCAGGAGCACATCGCAGGTCTCCTCCAGGCTCCGTCCCGGCTCGGACAGGATCCGCAGAAGGTCGTCCAGGCGCTCGTCGATGGGGTCGTGGCGGGTCTCGACCAGCCCGTCGGTGTAGAAGACCAGCAGGTCACCGGGGACGAGATCCACCTCCGCCGTGCCGAAGGGCACTCCCCCGACCCCCAGCGGCGCCCCCGTGGGCACATCGATGAACTCCGCCGTCCCGTCCGGGTGCACCACGGCGGGCGGCAGATGGCCCGCGGTCGAGATCCGGCACTGGCCGGTGCTCGGGTCGTAGCAGGCGTAGAGGCAGGTCGCGAAGGCCTGGTCGAGCCCGGCGGCGATGTCGTCGAGGTGGCGCAGCACGGCGTCCGGCTCGAGATCCACCCGGGTCAGCGTCCGGGTGGCGGTGCGGAGCTGGCCCATGGTGGCCGCCGCGTTGATCCCGCTGCCCATCACATCGCCGACGACGAGGGCGGTCTTGTCGTCGGGCAGGGGGATCACGTCGAACCAGTCGCCGCCCACCTCGCTGGTCGCCCCCGCCGGCTGGTACCGGTAGGCGATCTCCAGGCCGCGCTGGCGCGGGGGCTGCTGCGGCAGGAGGCTGCGCTGGAGGGCGAGGGTGGTGCGGCGCTCGTTGCGGTACCAGCGCGCGTTGTCGATGCTGATGGCCGCCCGCGCGGCGAGCTCGCTGGCCAGCAGGACGTCGTCCTGGTCGAACGGCAGGGGGTTGCGGGCCCTGAGCAGGCTGAGGGCTCCGATGACATTGCCCCGCGCTATCAGGGGGACCGCCAGATACGAGTGCGCCCCGGCGCGGGCCAGTACCGACGCCGAGTGCGCGTCGCGGGCGATGCTGCGCAGCGACTGGTCGTCGACGTGGGCGACGAGGATGGGGCGGCCCGAGTTCACGCACTGGGTGATGATCCGGTCGGGGTCGTAGCGGGCGACGTGGCCCGTGGGGTCCGCGGCGCTGGTGGCCTCGGTGGGGTAGGCCGACTTCACCGCGAGGGCGCGGAAGACGGTGGGGGCGCCGACGGGCTCGACGGAGTTGCGGCCCGGGTCGCGCAGGACGGCGTCGAGGATGTCGACGGCGGCCAGGTCGGCCACGTCGGGCACGGCCACGTCGGCCAGTTCCTCGGCGGTCTTGGCGAGGTCCAGCGTGGTCCCGATGCGGACACCGGCGTCGGCGATGAGGGCCAGGCGCTGGCGGGCCCTGGTCATCTCGGCGGTCGCCTTGTGCCGCTCGGTGACATCGATGACGGAGGTGGCGACGCCCAGCACCCGGCCGGAGGTGTCCTCCAGGCGGAAGTAGGAGACCGACCAGGCGTGCTCGATCTGCGGATCGGCGGGCGTGCGCCCGACGGCGTACTGGTCGAGGAGGGGCTGCCCGGTCTCCAGGACATGGCGGGTCGCCGCCTCGATGGCCTCGACGTCCAGGAACGGCACGGCCTCGCCCACGCCCCGGCCGAGGTGCTCGGCGGCGGGCAGTCCGTTGATGCGCTCGAGGGCGGGGTTGACCAGGACGTACCGCAGATCGGTGTCGACGACGGCGAGCCCGATCGGGGACTGGTTGATCAGCCGCATGGACAGCGCGAGGTCGGTCTCCAGCGTGCGCAGGCTCGCCTGGTCGGTTGCTATGCCGAGGGCGTAGGCGCGGTGGTCGCGGTCGAGGAGCCGCATATTGCGGAACTCGATCTGGCGAACCGTTCCGTCTTTGCAGCGGACGGGGAATCCCCCGGCCCAGGTGTCGCCTTCGATGACCCGGCCGAAGAGCTCGTTGACCACCGGCAGATGCTCGGGGTCGACCAGCAGGGCGGCGCTGGACTGGCCCAGCGCATCCTCCGCGGTGTAGCCGAACAGCCGTTCGGCCGATGGGCTCCAGAAGGTGATACGGCCCCTGGAGTCCACCACGGCGGCCGCGACACCGAGGGCGTCGAGCAGGCCGCCGGGAGCGGAGGAGACGGCGGACGAGGTGGGGCCCAGGTCGAGAGCGCGGGCATGACCGTCGCCGGACTCGTGGCCGAGCCCGGCTCCCCGTGGATCGGTCACATTCATCCCCGGCACTCCTTCCGGGCTGCCATGGGTGGCCGAGCGTCCGCGCCGTCTCCCGCTCACCTCATGTTCCCCCGTCCCGGCTGCCTACGCAGTCCCCATGTGCCGGACAGCGTAGGCCGAACGACGACGGGACGGTCAGACGTTCACACCATGGTCACGCAGGAAGGACAGCGGCTCGATGGCGGAGCCGTAGACCGGGGTGTTGCGGATCTCGAAGTGCAGGTGGGGGCCGGTCGAGTTGCCGGTGTTGCCGGACAGACCGATCTGCTGGCCCAGCGAGACGTGCTGGCCCGCGTGGACCTGGAGCTTCGAGAGGTGGCCGTACTGGCTGTAGCGGCCGTCGGCGTGCTTGATCACGATGTTGTTGCCGTAGGCACCGCCCCATCCGGCCTGGACGACAGTGCCCTCGTGGACGGAGTGGACGGGGGTGCCGATCGGCACGGCGAAGTCCTGGCCGGAGTGCTTGTGGGCCCAGTGGGCGCCGCCCTGGTTGAACCCGGCGCTGAGGGTGAACCTGTCCACCGGCTTGTCCCAGCCCATGGGCGCACGGTGCTCAGCGCGCGAGGCCTTCTTGGGTGCGGCCTTGTTGACGACCTCGGCGCGCTTTTGGACGGAGGCCTGGACGGCGCGGTCCTTGACGGCGTCCTTCTTCTTCGGCTGGACGGGCTTGGCGGCGGGCTTGGCCTTGGGCTTCGCGGCCGGCTTCGCGGGCTTGGCCTTGGGCTTCGCGGCCGGCTTGGCGGCGGGCTTGGCCTTGGGCTTCGCAGCCGGCTTGGCCGCCTCCTTCTTGACCTGCGGCTGAGCGGCGGCGGTGGGGGCCTTGTGCTGCGGGGCATCGCCCTCAGTCGCGGCGGCCGCGAACGGCACTGCCGTCAGCACCGCGGCAGCGCCGGTGGTCGCCAGCGCGATCCGCAGACGCTTGCTGGATGCCAGAGCAGTACGTGCCGTGTCGATGGTCTTGCGCATGGGGGTGCTACCTCGAAACAGATGGGGGAATTGGAAGTGGCAATCCGAAGTGATGCTGTTCGGCGGATGCCGTGCATCTCCGGAGCGCCTCAACCTTTGTAGCCGCCGGTTCGAGGCATGAAAAGAGGTGCTGATACTAAAGAGGGCCGTCCCGGAAACCCCACGGAACCCCGGCCCAATGGTCCCGAAACGGACCCCCACGATCGGGGGGCGCACCCCCCGTACGCCCTGCGATCGCCAGGGCGCTTCCCAGCCGACCTGCGGGTTTACCTAACAGTCGAAGGTCCCGAATCCGACAGGGCCACAATTCCCGCCCCCGGCGAATTGACCTACCGAATACCGGCCAACTATTCCGGATAGTGCTCACCTGGAGGCAGTGACGCAGCTCACTGGCACATAAGTTCCGGTCCCGATCGGGCGGTACTTCCGCCGCCTTTCCCCGGTACTTTTGCCGCTCTGCCCGCGGTACTTTTGCCGCCCGACAAAGGGCCCAAGGTCCCAAATCCGGCATTCCCGAAGAACAGGAATCCGTCAGCCGCCGCCCCCGCGGTATCCGCGCGAGACGGGAGCCGCTGGGAAAGGTCGTGTGGATCGAGTTCGACGGAGGGGTCAGGTCGTGAGGATGGCGGTTCTTCCGGACCAGGCGGGATGCTCCAGCTCGGAGAGCATGAAGTGGGCCACGTCGGCGCGGCTGATGCGGGGCATGCCCTGGAAGTCGAAGCGGTCGCCCACGCGGTAGGTGCCCGTGAGGGGCCTGTTCGTCAGGGCGACCGGGTACACCAGGGTCACGTCGAGGTCGCTCGCCAGGAGCTTGCGGTCCGCCTGCTCCTTGTCGGCGTAGAGCTTCCTGAGCATCGTCCGGTAGAAGAACCGCTGCACCGGCGACGCCTGCCGCTCGGTGCCGCCCACCCCGAACGCCGACAGGAAGATCAGGCGGCGGACCCCCGCTTCGTGCATCGCCGGGATGAGCGCGTCCACGGCGCGGCCGACGATGTCGGAAGTGAGGCTCTTCCCCGACCCCAGGGTGCTCAGCACCGCGTCATGGCCGAGGGCGGCGCCGGCGACCTCCTGCTCGTCGGCGACATCGCCGACCATCACGGTCAGCCGTTCGTTCCCCTGGCTGATCTTCTCCGGGGTACGGACCAGCGCGGTGACATGGTGGCCCCGTTCCAGGGCCTGGCCGACCACCTGCTGCCCCGTGGCGCCGGTGGCGCCGAGAAGTAGGAGTTTCATGGGCCTTCCCGACATTCGCCGTGTTCGGTGACCATGATCGCCCATCCCGGAGCACTTCCCGGCGAGGCGCGGCCGTCGCTCGGCGACACCGCACGCGGGCGGGCCCACCGGGGCCCGGCCGGTGATCGCGGATCACCCACCTGCCTCAACGCTCCGTAATACCATCGTCACTGCATGACGGCCGCTTCACCGGCCGGGACGGCACTGCGGGGGGAGCACACCATGGGACCCGAAACGGCTCGGACGGTGGCCGTGCTGGGAGCCGGCCAGGGCAGCGGATACCTCCTCACCCCGCGGTTGGTGCTGACCGCCGCCCATGTGGTGGAGGGGGCGGACGAGGTCCGCGTGGTCGCCCACGGCGGCACGGGGAAAGCGCCCTGCGACGTCGTCTGGTCGCGCCGCGGCCCCGACGATCCCCGCGATGTGGCCCTGTTGCGGGCGCATCGCGATGTGGTGCCCCTGTCCACCGCCGCGCGGTTCACCGCCACCCGCTGGGGGAAGGTCGTCAGCTCCCGCCCCTGGCACGGCTGCGAAGCCATCGGCTTTCCCGAGGTCGAGCGCTATGGGCAGGGCCGGCTGGACACCGGGCACCTGGTCGGGACGCTCAAGCCCGGATCCGGAGCGGTCCATGGCCGCCAGAGCGTCGACATCGAGGACACCCCGCCCGTCCCGGGCAGGCACCAGCCGTCCCCCTGGGCGGGCATGTCCGGAGCCGCCATGTTCGCCGGCGGCCTGCTCATCGGTGTGGTCACCGTGGATCCCGAGGGCTGGCGGCACGGGCGCATCGAATCGTTTCCCGTGCACCGGCTCTTCGACGACGAGGACTTCTCGCGGACCGTGCACACCCACCTCGGCAACCCGGTCCGCGTCGAGGAGATCACCGAGGAGAACGCGGGCGACTTCCCCTTCGAGACCGAGTACCTGCGGGCGCTCGCCCGGCAGCACGGCACGGTCGAGATCTTCGGTCTCCCGAGGCACCTGGGCACCAGGGAGGGGTGGCCTCTGGAGACGGTCTACCTGGAGCTGGAGGCGACGGCGGTCACCCATCCCGCCGACGCCGACGCCGGCGAACAGGAACGTGACCAGGAGCGCAAGAACGAGACCGGTTCCCAGCCGGTCCACCGGCTCGTGGGCGAGCACAAGCGGATCCTGGTGCGAGGCGACGCCGGAAGCGGGAAGTCGACCCTGATCCAGTGGCTGGCCGTCCATGTGGCCGAGGGGCGGCTCGGCCCCGACCTGGCCCACCTCCATGGGCGGGTGCCGTTCGTCCTCAAGCTGCGCAAGCAGCACAAGAACGGGATGCTGCGCCCCACCGCGAGCCGGCTCCTCGAAGCCGGCGAGGCGCTCGTCCATGACGCCCAGCCCCGCGGCTGGGCGCACCGCGTCCTCTCGGTCGGCCGGGGCCTTCTGCTGATCGACGGGATGGACGAGGTCCCCGAGCAGCAGCGCCTCGACAGCCGCCAGTGGCTCCGGGAGTTCCTGGGCCGGTACCCGGAAACGCGCTGCCTGGTCACCGTCCGGCCGTCCGCTGTGGAGTCCGGCTGGCTGGAGCGCGAGGGCTTCCTGGAGCTCACCCTCGAGTCCATGCACGGTGAGGGTGTCCGCCAGTTCGTGGAGTGCTGGCACAACGCGGCGGGCCAGGACATCGGCGAGCGCGCGGGTGTGCGCGACCGGTCAGGGGAGTTACGACGGCTCGGCGAACTGCGCGACGCGCTGATGAGGGCCCTCGACCGCCACGGCTACCTCGCCCAACTGGCCACCAGCCCCCTGCTGTGCGGCATGATCTGCGCTCTGCACCGCCATGACGAGGGGTACCTGCCGACCGGGCGCATGGCCCTCTACGACGACGCCCTGAAGATGCTGTTGGGCAAGCGCGACCGGCTCCGGGGCACCGACCTGGCCGAGCCGGTGGTGCTCGACTACCGGGAGCAGATGCGCCTTCTCCAGCACATCGCGGCCTGCCTGGTGCGCGAGGGGCGAGCCGAGGCGAGGCACGCCGAGGTCATCGAGCAGATCGACTCGGTGCTGCCGAACATGTCCCGCCTGTCCGAGCGGACGTCCGGAGAGGAGGTACTGCCGGTCCTGGTCAACCGCAGCGGCGTCCTGCGCGAGCTGACCACGGACAGTATCGACTTTCTCCACAGGACGTTTCAGGACTACCTGGCCGCCAAGGAGTTCATCGAAGCCGGTGGCGATGCCATCTCGTTGATGCTCGAGCACTCCGAGTCCGAGCAGTGGGCGGAGGTGATCCGCATGGCTGTCGCGCACGACAGCCGACGGTACGGAGCCGACCTGCTACGAGGCCTGCTGGAGCGGGGAGACAGGGCGGGTGGGCCCGCGCGCCGGAGCCTCCACCTGCTGGCCGGGTCCTGCCTCGCCCTCAGCGACTTCCTGGATTCCGATCTGCGGGCACGGACGAAAGCCCGCATAGCCGAGCTGATGCCTCCCGGCGCCTATGAGGTGTCCCAGTTCGCGCTGATCGGCGAGGAGATGCTGAAACTTCTACCGGAGCCGGGCAGTCTGGACTCCGCATCCGCCCGGGCCGTCGCTTTCGCTGCCGCCGCGGTCGGAGGCGCGGAGGCGATGGAAGTCATCAAGCGTCTGGCCATGGGAGCCCGTCCCGAAGTCGCGTCCGTGGTCGTTGAGACCTGGCGCGAGTTCCCGGCAGCGGCCTTCGCCAGAGCGATCCTCACCCGGCTGGATCTCACGCAGGTGTCATTGAGCGTGACCGACGCCGACCAACTGGCCGAGCTTCAGGACCTACAGCCCTCCGGCCGCATCGTGCTCTACGGGGACTTCCCTTCTGCGACGCTGTCCGAGGCACTGTCCGGTCTCGCTGCCAAGAGCCTGTGGATCATCGCGAACCGTGCCCTGGACGACATTGGATTCCTGCGCTCGCTCCGGGAGATCGAGGACCTCTACCTCTACCAATGCCAGGCATTGGAAGATCTCACCCCGCTGAAGGACACGGCGCTGCACGAACTCGATATCCGCGCAGCGGCCCCCGCGCTCGACCTCTCGGTGATCGCCGAGATTCCCGGGCTCAAAGAGCTCACCCTGGCCGACCCCTCCACTCGCCCCCGGCCGAACCGCGCGGTCTCGAAGCTGAGGCTGGTCTCCCGCGACCCGGCGGTACTCGACGACATCCATGAATGGGTCTGCCTGGAACACCTGACTGTCGAGGACATGAGGTGCCCGCCGGAGCTGTTGAACAGGTTGGCGATGCTGCCCATGCTGAGAATTCTCACGCTTCGCATTGAGGACATGGACTGGTCACCGGGCGGAATCCCCCTGCGGAACGTCAGGAAGCTCAACGTCGAGGTCTCCGCCGAGTACCCGGATCTGGCGGGGATCGTCCAGCGATTTCCCGCCCTTGAGCAGCTGGGCCTGGACGCGAACGTCGACACGGGTGTTCCAGTGGACCTTTCCCCGCTGCGAGGTGCCACACAGCCGAAGAGCATCCACATCTACCTACCGGGGACCACCGAGGACGTCCAGGTCATCGGACAGGAACTGTTCCCCCCGGGAACGGTTCACATCTCCTAGCGCACCATTCCACCGCCAACCACTCCGGGGGACCCCATGAACAACGGCAACGACAACAACGGCAACAGCAACAGCAACAGCGGCAACGGCAACGGCAACGGCAACGGCAACGGCCTCGGTGGGATCGAGCTCGCCAAGGCCGTCCAGGCGGTACGGGACGAGCTCATGGAGGCTGCCGCCGACGGGGCCGGCAAGCGGCTGCGGTTCGAGGTCGGGGAGATCCAGATGGAGTTCGCCGTGGAACTGCGCCGCGACAAGCGCGTCAAGGGCGGGGTGAAGGCCTGGGTGTTCACCGCCGACGCCGACCGCGGAAGCGGCTCCGCGCACACCCACAAGGTCGCCTTCACCCTCAAGCCCAAGGACGCCCGCACCGGACGCGGGTGGGAGGTCGGGAACGACGACCTCGGCGATGTCTCCGCCTTCGGCACGGCGGGCGAGTAGGGCAGTGGGAGCCGTGGGAGCGGAGGCAAGCCGGGGCGCGGGGGCCTCGGGACCGGAGAAGGAGCGCGTCGCCGCCGTCTTCGGCCACCGTCAGGGCAGTGGCTACCTCCTGAGCCCCAGGCTCGTCCTGACCGCCGCCCACCCGTTCTCGTCGCCGCACGGGCCCGCGCAGACGCCGCCCAGGCCCCCGCACCCGCCGCACAGGCCCCCGCGGCCCGAGGCGCGGGCCATCGTGCCGGGAGGGCGCGGCCTGGTTCCCTGCCGGGTGGTGTGGGTGGACCAGGAGTGCGACGCGGCGCTCCTGCTCGCCGAGGACGACCTGGTGACCGCCGACACCGCCAGGGCGCTGCAGCCGGTCGGCCTGGCGGTGGTCACCGGGGTCTCGCCACTGCACGGCTGCCAGGCCATCGGCTTCCCCGACGTCCAGCGCGACGACGCCCAGCACCTCGACAGCGAGCACTTCCTGGGCACCTTGAAACCCGGCTCGGGGATGGTCCGGGGCCGCTATGCCGTGGACAGCGCCCACACCCCGCCCGGCGCCGCGCGGGGCGACGGCTCGCCGTGGGCGGGGATGTCCGGGGCTGCGCTGTTCGCCGAGGGCCGTCTGATCGGGGTGGTCGTCCACGATCCGGCCGGATGGCAGCACGGGCGCCTGACGGCCGTACCCGCGGTCACGCTCCTCGAGCGCGCGAACTTCCGCGCCGCGTACCGCAGGTACACCGGAGTTCCGCCGTCGCTGTCCGACGTGGCCGCCGCCCCGGACCCCGCCGCCGAGTTCGAGCACCGCTACGGCAGTTACGTCGCCGCCAAGTACGGCAGCCTCACGATCTTCGGGCTGGACCTCAGCCGCCGTGCGACCTGGCCCCTGGACTCGGCCTATCTGAGCCTGGAGGCCAGCTGCGCCGACGACTGGTGGAGGAGCGCGCAGGCGCCGGGCCCGTTCCCCACGCCGACCCGCACACCCGCCCGCGCCTCGCATCGCGCGGACGAGGTGCTGGCCGGGCGCAGCAGGGTGCTCCTGCGGGGCGTCGCCGGTTCCGGGAAGACCACGCTGGTGCAGTGGCTGGCGGTCTCCACGGCCCAGCAGGACCCCGAGAGCTGTATGCGGCACCTGATCGGCAGGATCCCGTTCGTCCTGCCGCTGCGGACCGTCCTGCGGCGGGGAGAGCTGCCCTCGCCCGCGGAGTTCCTGGCCGCCGCCGGCAACCCCCTCCACGCCGCGCAGCCCGACGGCTGGGCGGACGCGGTCCTGGGCGCCGGACGGGCACTCCTGCTCGTGGACGGCATCGACGAGATCCCCGAGCGGGAGCGGGAACGGACGAGGGGCTGGCTGCGCGACCTGCTGATCGCCTACCCGGACAACCTCTGGCTGGTGACCTCCCGCCCCTCCGCGATCACCGACGGCTGGCTGGACGACGAGGACTTCACCGAGCTGACGCTCAGTCCCATGACCCGGCCGGAAGTCGGCACCTTCGTCCGCCGCTGGCACACCGCGGCTCGCGCCACGTGCGGTGACGACGACGAGGAACGGCGGCGGCTCGACGAATTCGAGCGCCGGCTGCTGGATGTGCTCGACACCAAGCAGGACCTGTCCCGCCTGGCCACCAATCCGCTCATGTGCGGGCTGATCTGCGCCCTGCACCGCGACCGCCGGGCCAACCTGCCGCGCGGCCGCAAGGACCTCTACGACGCCGCCCTGTCCATGCTCCTGACCCGGCGCGACGAGGAGAGGGACGTGGGCGCGCCGGACGGGATCTGGCTGAGCGAGGAGGCCCAGATCCAGCTCCTCCAGCGCCTGGCCTACTGGCTGATCCGCAATGGCCAGGTGGAGCTGGAGCACGGCCTGGCCCGGGAACTGGTCGAGGCGGCGCTGCCCACCATGCCCGCCGTCGCCGCGCAGGGCGACGCCCAGCGGATTCTGCGCCATCTGCTGGTGCGCAGCGGCCTCCTGCGCCGCCCCACGGCCGACACGGTCGACTTCGTCCACCGCACCTTCCAGGACTTCCTGGGCGCCAAGGCCGCCGTGGAGGCGAGGGACTTCGACCTCATGGTCCGCAACGCCCACGACGACCAGTGGGAGGACGTGATCCGCATGGCCGTCGCCCACGCCCGGCCCGACGAGCGGGCCAGGATCCTGCGCAAGCTGGTGACCCGGGGCGACAAGGTGAAGTCCCGCCGCGACCGGCTGCATCTGCTGGCCATGGCCTGCCTGGAGCACGCGACGGAGCTCGATCCCCGGATCCGCGCGATGGTGGAGGAACGGGCGGCCAGGCTCATCCCGCCGCACGACAGCGCCGAGGCGGAGACCCTGGCCGCCGTGGGGCCCGTGGTGCTGGAGCTGCTGCACAACGCGGAACATCTGTCACCGGACGGCCTCACCGAGGAGGAGGCCTTGGCCGTCGTCGTCACCGCGTCCAGGATCGGAACCGGCGCCGCCGTCCCGGTGCTCGCCCGATTCCGGCAGCACCCGTCGCTCAGCGTCCTGCGGCAGCTCGCCGGCGCCTGGCGCCACTTCGACACCGCCCACTACGCCCGCGAGGTCATCGCGCACCTCGACCACCGGGCGCTGTACTTCACCGCGCGCTCCTGCGCGCAGCTGCGGATCCTGCGGGAGCTGGGCAAGGACGCCCGGCTCCAGGTCGTCGGCCGCCACGGCGAGGAGGAGCTGCGGGACGCACTCGACCTCGGCGCCGTGGAGATGCTGAGGATCGAGGACAACGACCGGCTGCGCGATCTCGGCTTCCTCGGGGCGGCCTCGCGGCTCAAGCTCCTCCAGCTCGACGGCTGCCCAGCGATCGAGTCACTGGCGCCTCTGGCCGTGCCGCCCCGGCTGACCATCCTCCTCCTCGATGCGTCGATGCTGGACCTGCTGCACCGGGTGTGCCTGCCGACCATCGACTACCTGGCCGTCGTCGGCGGCACCGGGGCCGAGGACCACTCACGGACGGCCACCGCCTGCCCGGGACTGCGGGAGCTTCATCTGTATCCGGACCCGGGGGCGGCCGCGGACCGGGGGCCCCGCTCGGCGCCACTGCACCAGGCCTCGGTGATCGTCCACTGACCAGCCGCCTGGACATGGGCGGCCGAACGAGGCAGGCCATCGACGCCGAGCAACGGCAGGGCCCCCGTCGCCGCCGAAGCGGTGACGGGGGCCCTGGTCGCTCGGGGCGCTACTCCTTGCTCAGGTTCGGCCCGGAGTCCGCGGCCTCGACCGGAGGCACGTCCGGCAGGGCTGCCTTCTCCTCGCCGGCGAAGGTGAACTTCGCGCTCTCTCCGTCGCCCTCCACGTCCACGACCACGATGTGGCCGGGGCGCAGCTCGCCGAAGAGGATCTTCTCCGACAGCTGGTCCTCGATCTCGCGCTGGATCGTCCGGCGCAGCGGGCGGGCGCCCAGCACCGGGTCGTAGCCGCGCTTGGCGAGCAGCTTCTTGGCGTCCGGACGGAGCTCGAGGCCCATGTCGCGGTCCTTGAGGCGCTCGTCCACCTTGGCGGCCATGAGGTCGACGATCCTGACGATGTCTTCCTCGGACAGCTGGTGGAACACGACGATGTCGTCCACGCGGTTGAGGAACTCGGGGCGGAAGTGCTGCTTGAGCTCCTCGCCGACCTTGGCCTTCATCCGGTCGTACCCGGTGCGGGCGTCACCCGTGGCCGCGAAGCCGAGGTTGAAGCCCTTGGAGATGTCCCGGGTCCCGAGGTTGGTGGTCATGATGATGACCGTGTTCTTGAAGTCCACGACCCGGCCCTGGGAGTCGGTCAGGCGACCGTCCTCCAGGATCTGCAGCAGCGAATTGAAGATATCGGGGTGGGCCTTCTCGACCTCGTCGAACAGGACGACGGAGAACGGCTTGCGGCGGACCTTCTCGGTCAGCTGCCCGCCCTCTTCATAGCCGACGTATCCGGGCGGCGAGCCGAACAGCCGCGAGACCGTGTGCTTCTCGCTGAACTCCGACATGTCGAGCTGGATCAGCGCGTCCTCGTCACCGAAGAGGAACTCCGCCAGCGTCTTCGACAGCTCGGTCTTACCGACACCGGACGGGCCGGCGAAGATGAACGAGCCACCGGGGCGCTTGGGGTCCTTCAGGCCGGCGCGAGTACGGCGGATGGCCTGCGAGAGCGCCTTGATGGCGTCCTTCTGGCCGATGACCCGCTTGTGGAGCTCGTCCTCCATGCGCAGCAGACGCGAGGACTCCTCCTCGGTCAGCTTGAACACGGGGATACCGGTCGCGGTCGCGAGGACCTCGGCGATCAGCTCCTCGTCGACCTCGGCCACGACATCCATGTCGCCGGCCTTCCACTCCTTCTCCCGCTTGGCCTTCGCCGCCAGCAGCTGCTTCTCCTTGTCGCGGAGGGAGGCCGCCTTCTCGAAGTCCTGGGAGTCGATGGCCGACTCCTTCTCGCGGCGCACGTCGGCGATCTTCTCGTCGAACTCGCGCAGGTCCGGCGGAGCGGTCATCCGGCGGATGCGCATCCGGGAGCCCGCCTCGTCGATGAGGTCGATGGCCTTGTCCGGCAGGAACCGGTCCGAGATGTACCGGTCCGCCAGCGTGGCGGCCGCGACGAGGGCGGAGTCCGTGATCGAGACGCGGTGGTGCGCCTCGTACCGGTCCCGCAGGCCCTTGAGGATCTCGATGGTGTGGGGAAGGGACGGCTCCGCGACCTGGATGGGCTGGAAGCGGCGCTCCAGCGCCGCGTCCTTCTCCAGGTGCTTGCGGTACTCGTCGAGTGTGGTGGCGCCGATGGTCTGCAGCTCGCCGCGGGCCAGCATCGGCTTGAGGATGCTGGCGGCGTCGATGGCGCCCTCGGCGGCACCCGCACCCACCAGGGTGTGGAGCTCGTCGATGAACAGGATGATGTCGCCGCGGGTGCGGATCTCCTTGAGGACCTTCTTCAGGCGCTCCTCGAAGTCACCGCGGTAACGCGACCCGGCGACCAGGGCGCCGAGGTCGAGCGTGTAGAGCTGCTTGTCCTTGAGCGTCTCGGGCACCTCGCCCTTGACGATGGCCTGGGCCAGGCCCTCCACGACGGCGGTCTTGCCGACGCCGGGCTCGCCGATGAGAACGGGGTTGTTCTTCGTACGGCGGGACAGGACCTGCATGACCCGCTCGATCTCCTTCTCGCGCCCGATGACCGGGTCGAGCTTGGACTCACGAGCGGCCTGAGTCAGGTTGCGGCCGAACTGGTCCAGGACGAGCGAGGTCGAGGGAGTGCCCTCGGCCGGGCCGCCGGACGTGGCCGCTTCCTTGCCCTGGTATCCGGAGAGCAGCTGGATGACCTGCTGCCTCACACGGTTGAGATCGGCGCCCAGCTTCACGAGGACCTGGGCGGCGACGCCTTCGCCCTCGCGGATCAGGCCGAGCAGGATGTGCTCGGTGCCGATGTAGTTGTGACCGAGCTGGAGCGCCTCACGCAGGGACAGCTCCAGCACCTTTTTGGCACGGGGTGTGAAGGGGATGTGGCCGGACGGGGCCTGCTGGCCCTGACCGATGATCTCCTCCACCTGCTGGCGGACCGCCTCGAGCGAAATCCCGAGGCTCTCCAGGGCCTTCGCAGCGACACCCTCACCCTCGTGGATCAGGCCCAGGAGGATGTGCTCAGTACCGATGTAGTTGTGGTTGAGCATCCGGGCTTCTTCCTGAGCCAGGACGACAACCCGCCGCGCGCGGTCGGTGAACCTCTCGAACATCGTTAATCGCTCCTCAGAGCGGTCGGGCAGATCGGGGACGGTCCCCTCCCTGTCCTTCCGCATGCTAGTCCCGGCGAAGGGACAGCTCACTTCAACCGTCGACTCCTGCCTGTGGACTTCTGCCCGAGACAGCCGACAACAGCTCCAACCCGATCCTGAGAGACGATGTTCCCGCAGGCCAGGCAGATGCACTTGTTTGTAGTACGCCCATGGCGAACGCCGCGTTCACACCGTCTCGTAAATGCGTCTCCTCAAAGGTCTTCACTACCCCCACTCTTACCCGTCCAGCCTCGCGGTACCACCGCTGCGACCCTATCGCAACAAGAAGTAGGGGGCTGTTACGTTGCGTAACCTCAACCCCTGGAGACCGTTGCTCCCGGCATGAGCGGAGCACCGGTCACGGCACCGGGCACGGCGCTGGGCGCGGCACCGAGAACGGTGGACCGGTACCGCGCCGAACTGGGCTGGCCGGTGGCCGAGCGGGCGGACGGCTCGGTGGACCTGCTGACCGGGACGAGCTTCGACGCCCTGGAGATGCCGCTGGGCGCGGGACGGGCGGTGCTGCGCCGACTGGGCCCCGGTGGCACGGGCCCTGTGGCCGCCTGGGACAGCCGCGCGTACTTCCTGGTGGCACCGGGAGGGGCGGCCGATCTGCCCGGGCTGCTGGAGTGGCTGGAGTGGGGCGGGATCGCCCTCGACATCGTTGCCCATGGCCCCGGTGGACGGCTCCGGGCACCGCAGATGCCGTTTCGGGAGTGCCGGGAGTCCCGGGAGTTCCAGGAGTGCCTGGAGTCCCGGCAGTTTCAGGAGTTTACGGAGACGGGGGAGCCGCGGGAGCGGTGGCCCGCCGGGCGGCGGCGCGCTGCAGACGAGCGGTGGGAGGCCGCCGACCGGATCCTGCCGGTTTGGCTGCGGCCTCCCAGCCCGGGATCCGACGCCGCACTGCCCGTGCTCGGCGTTCCGGGGACGAGAAGCGCCCAGTCCCCCGACCTGGCGCGTCTCGTGGTGGCGGCCGCCAATGCCTGCCACCGGGCCCGGCTCTTCCCTGCGGTCCCGCCGTACGGGGCCGCGGAGCGAGCGGACGGTCACCCCGACGATCAGGCGTGGGCCTTGTCGTAGGCGTCGCGGATGGTGGCGGGCACACGGCCGCGGTCGTTGACCTCGTATCCGTTGTCCTTCGCCCAGGCGCGGATCTTGGCGGTGTCCTGCGCCGAGCTGCCGGCGGCGGCACCCCGAGCGCCGCGGCTGCGGCCGCGGCCGGCCCGGCCGCCGGTCTTGCGTCCACTGTCCACGTAGGGCGTGAGCAGCTTGCGGAGCTTGTCCGCGTTGTCCGTCGTGAGGTCGATCTCGTACGAAACACCGTCGAGAGCGAACGTCACCGTCTCGTCGGCCTCGCCACCGTCGAGGTCATCGACTAGAAGAACCTGAACCTTCTGTGCCACCGGGCTTCCCTTTCATCCAAAACGGATTACCTGGGAAAAGGAAACCGCTTTTGCCGGGAAAACTCAAACCCTTCGCCCGGATCCGTGGGAGCAACATGGACATACCCGCTGTGCACAAGCGGAGTTCAGCGTTCATGATGCGGCTCCAAGCGACCGCTCAGAGCTGCAACAGCATCCGGCTGTTACCCAAGGTGTTCGGCTTCACTCGTTCGAGGTCCAGGAACTCCGCAACGCCCTCGTCATAGGAACGGAGCAGCTCGGAGTACACATCCCCGTCGACCGGGGTCTCACCGATCTCCACGAAGCCGTGCTTGGAGAAGAACTCGACTTCGAAGGTCAGACAGAAAATCCGCCGAACGCCCAGCCAGCGAGCAGTCGACAAGAGCTTCTCGAGTAGCCGGTGCCCGACGCGGTGGCCCCGGTAGACGGGGTCCACGGCGAGGGTCCGCACTTCGGCCAGGTCCTGCCACATCACATGCAGTGCGCCGCAGCCGATGACCTCACCGTCCTCGTCCCGTTCGGCGACCCAGAACTCCTGGACGTCTTCGTAAAGGGTCACCGTGGGCTTGTCGAGCAGGATGCGGTCGCGCGAGTACGAGTCCACCAGGCGACGCACGGCCCGCACATCGCTCGTCCTGGCTCGACGGATGGTGATTTCCATGCCTGGACGCTATCGCCCGGGCTCCTCACCCGGCTCGGCGGGAGGCTCCACAGTGGCCGCCGGCACTACTCGCAATGCGTCCCTGAGGGCTTCGAGCTGTTCCGCGGACATCATGCCGAAGAAGTGGACGAGGGCCGCGGCAGCGTTGTCACTCGTCGCCCACGCCTCGTTCATCAGAGCGGCCGTGTAAGCCTCACGAGTGGAAACTGCCTCATACCGATAGGCGCGGCCTTCGCGTTCCCTGCGGAGCCAGCCCTTGTGATGAAGGTTGTCCATTACCGTCATCACCGTCGTGTACGCGATCGTCCGTGACTGCTGAAGATCTTCGAGCACTTCACGAACCGTGACCGGACGGTTCCACTGCCAAACACGGGTCATGACCGCGTCTTCCAGCTCACCCAGACGCCGCGGCATACGGGCACCCCCTTTCAAAATTGTGGCGAATGCGACATTTACTAGGGCGAATAATGACAAAGCCCCGGCGAGAAGGCCACTGCCCGATTGGGCCGTGTCACCTTCCGCCGGGGCTGCGAGCCACCGGACGAGCCGCGTGGGCGGCACGTGGGCCGTCTGTGGGGCCCGAGGAGGTTACCGCTGGGGCTGCGCCTGACGGGCGCGGTCCGCCTCCGCGAGAGCGGCGTCCACGGCGGCGTCCTCCTTGCCCTTGTTGGCGCCACCCTGGCTCTTGATGATCGCGCGGATCACGAAGGTGAAGGCCACGGCCATCACCACCGGCGGCACGAGCGCGGCGATGTAATCCACGTCTTTCACACCCCTTCGGGCTTGACGAGCGGGAACAGTACGGTCTCTCGGATGTTCTTGCCGGTCAGGAGCATGATGAGCCGGTCCACGCCCAGCCCCATGCCGCCCGTCGGGGGCATGGCGTACTCCAGGGCCCGCAGGAAGTCCTCGTCCAGCTGCATGGCCTCGGGGTCGCCCCCCGCCGCCAGCAGGGACTGGGCGGTCAGCCGGGCGCGCTGCTCGATCGGGTCGATCAGCTCGGAGTAGGCCGTCGCCAGCTCCGTCCCGAAGATCACCAGGTCCCACTTCTCGGCCACACCCGGCTGGGTGCGGTGCTGCCGGGTCAGCGGGGAGACCTCGACGGGGTAGTCCTTGATGAACGTCGGCTCGACCGCGTTCTCCTCCAGAAGGCGCTCCACCATCTCGAGCACGATCTGGCCGTGGCCCCAGTTCTTCTCGTACGGCACACCGGCCGCGTCGGCGAGCTTGCGCAGTTCCTCGACGGTGGTGTCCGGGGTGACCCCGGTGCCCAGGCGCTCGGAGATGCCGCCGTAGACGGTCACCTCCTTCCACGGCTCGGCGAGGTCGATCTCGCGCTCGTCGCCGTGGGCGTCGACGCCGCGCACGACCGTGGTGCCGAGGGCGTCCCTGGCGGCGTTGATGATGATCGCCCGGGTCAGCTCGGCCTGGGTGTTGTAGTCGCCGTAGGCCTCGTAGGACTCCAGCGCCGTGAACTCGGGGTTGTGGGTCGCGTCCGCGCCCTCGTTCCGGAAGTTCCGGTTGATCTCGAAGACCTTCTCCGTACCGCCGACCATGAGCCGCTTCAGATACAGCTCGGTGGCGATCCGCAGGTAGAGGTCGATGTCGTAGGCGTTGATGTGCGTGATGAACGGGCGGGCGTTCGCGCCGCCGTGGATCGGCTGCAGCATCGGGGTCTCGACCTCGACGAACCCCCGGCTTTCGAAGGTGGAGCGGATCGAGCGCACCACCTTGCTGCGCAGGAAGAGCAGCTCCCGCGCCTCGGGGTTCACGATCAGGTCGACGTAGCGCTGGCGCACCCGGGCCTCGGGGTCGGTCAGGCCCTTGTGCTTTTCGGGCAGCGGGCGCAGGCACTTGGCCGTGAGCTCCCAGCGGTCCACCATCACCGACAGCTCGCCGCGCTTGGAGGTGATCACCTCGCCCTCGACGCCGACGTGGTCGCCGAGGTCGATGTCACGCTTCCAGGCGCCCAGGCGCTCCTCGCCGAGCCTGTCGAGCGAGAGCATGACCTGGAGGTCGGCGGTGCCGTCGCGCAGGGTGGCGAAGCAGAGTTTGCCGCCGGTGCGGCTCAGCACGACCCGGCCGGTGACGCCCACCCGCTCACCGGTGGCGGCGTCGGGGGCGAGGTCGGGGTGCTTGGCGCGCAGGTCCGCGAGGGTGGTCGTGCGCGGGAAACCGACCGGATAGGGGTCGACACCGGCTGCGCGCAGCCGGTCCAGCTTCTCGCGCCGGATCCGCATCTGCTCCGGAAGGTCGTCGGCGGGCGCAGATTCCACGGGGCCGGAGCCCTTGCGGGAAGGGGCGTCGGCGGAGGAAGGGCGGGCGGCATTCTGCTCTGTCACGGGGACAAGGGTAACGATGCGGACGAGCGGCCCGCGAAGCGATTCCCCCGCGGGCGGCGGGGAGGGGCCCGGAGCGCGCACGCGACGGCCGTGGAAGCGGCCATGACGGGGGAGGGGACGGGGGCCAGGACGGGATGGGGACGCCGGAATGGGGGCGGGATGGGGGCAACGGAATGGGGACCTGGACAGGATGGCGACAGGGTGGGGACGGGGACCGGGACGGGATGGGATGTCGGCTGGGGCGACCGGACATGGCGACCGGACATGAAGCCGCCGCACCGGCCCCGATCCGGTGCGGCGGCGGGCCGGGTTCTCAGCCGGTGGCCAGTTCGAGCCGTTCGTCGGGCTCGGGGGGCTGCGGCTGCGAGCGGCGGCGCGGCGGGAAGATCTCGGCCGGGGTGGGGAAGCGCGGGCGCTCGCGCTCGGGCTCCTCGGGCTTGGGGCCTTGGTTTGGTTCCTCCGTCGGCTCGTCCGCGGGTTTGGGAGCGGGGCGCTTGGGGCGCGCGGGCTCGTCCGCGGCCTCGGAGGGCGCGGGGAATTCCTGGAATTCGGGGAATTCGGGGAACAGGACGTCAAGCACCTTGGACCTCCTCAGTACTCCGCCGAGCAGTGGGGTGGCCGGGACGGGAACGGGGCGGCGGGCACCGCCGAGCCGCGCCCGCACCTCCCGCTCGGCCAGGTCGTGGCAGCGGCGCAGCAGCGCGGTCCGCCGTGCGCGCTCCTCGCGGGCGCAGGGCAGCGCCCGCAGCGAGCGGAGCGCCGCCAGGTCGTCCGGGGTGGGCGGATAGCCGTCCTCGAGAGCGCGGGTGAGCCGGTCGAGGTAGCCGGGGGCGCCTCCGGGCAGGGCGTCGCGGTAGCGGCGCAGGTCGGCGAGGAGGAACGCCCGCAGCCGACCCCCCTCGCGCACCGCCTCGTCCATGGCCTCGGACAGGCGCAGGTACTCCTGGATGTCCTCGACCCGGCCGGATTCGCGCACCGGTGGGCCGCAGGGACCGTGACGGCGCGGTGCGTCGGAGGGCGCGGGGGTCTCTGTGGGGTGGAGGGCCCGTGCGAGGGCGCGCCGCAGCACGCGCAGCTCGTCCGCGCTGAACGCCATACCGCCCCTGGACCCGTGTGGCGTGGGCATGGTTCCGACTCTACGTCAAATCAGGACAAATACCGGCGAATCAGACGGCGCGTCACGATTTGCTGATCGTGTGCCCGGGGCAGTGACCAGAGCCGGGAGCGAGGACGACGAGCGGGGACGAGAGCGGGGACCAGGGTGGGGACCAAGGGGTGGGTGGGGCCCTTGGGTGGGGAGGGAGGCATGTGGTCGGCGGCGGCCCGCCTCGGGCCACCGGCGGCGGGGCGGCTAGGGCACGGAGACGTTGCGCTCGTAGACCAGCCGGAGGCCGATCAGGGTCAGCCAGGGCTCATGGACGTCGATCACCGAGGACTCACCGAGGACGAGCGGTGCCAGGCCGCCCGTGGCGATCACGGTGACCTCCTCCGGATCGTCGGCCAGTTCGGTGGCCATCCGGGTGACCACACCGTCCACCTGGCCCGCGAACCCGTAGAGGATGCCGGACTGCATCGCCTCGACGGTGTTCTTGCCGATGACGCTGCGCGGCCGGGTCAGCTCGATCTTGCGCAGCTGCGCACCGCGCGCGCCCAGCGCGTCCACCGAGATCTCGATGCCGGGCGCGATGGCCCCGCCGACGTACTCACCGCGCGCACTGACCGCGTCGAAGGTGGTGGCGGTGCCGAAGTCCACGACGATGCAGGGGCCGTTGTAGAGGTGGATGCCGGCCAGGGCGTTGATGACCCGGTCGGCGCCGACCTCCTTGGGGTTGTCGGTGAGGACCGGCACACCAGTCTTGACGCCGGGCTCGACCAGGACGGAGGGGATGTCCCCGTAGTAGCGCCGGGTGACCTCGCGCAGCTCGTGCAGCACGGAGGGGACCGTGGAGCAGATGGAAATGCCGTCGATGCCGTCCCCGAGCTCCTCGCCGAGCAGCGGGTGCATGCCCATCAGGCCCTGGAGCAGCACCGCCAGTTCGTCGGCGGTCCGCCGGGCCTCGGTGGAGATCCGCCAGTGCTCGACGATGTCCTCACCGTCGAAGAGGCCGAGCACGGTGTGGGTGTTGCCAACGTCGATGGTCAGGAGCATGGGAAGGACCGCTTCCGGTCGGTCTCGCGGAGACGGGCCACCTCTGGGGTGGTGGGCGGGCAGACGGGCAGGCGGGTGTTGCCAAGGTCGATGGTCAGGAGCATGGGAAGGACCGCTTCCGGTCGGTCTCGCGGAGACGGGCCACCTCTGGGGTGGTGGGCGGGGAGACGGGCGGGCGGGTGTTGCCCACGTCGATGGTCAGCAGCATGGGGTCAGTCCACCGTGCGCAGGTCGAGGCCGATGTCCAGGATCGGCGAGGAGTGCGTGAGGGCGCCCACGGCCAGGTAGTCCACGCCGGTCTCGGCGTAGGCGCGGGCATTGTCCAGGGACAGGCGGCCGCTGGACTCCAGGATCGCGCGGCCGGCGACGAGTTCGACGGCCTCGCGGGTCTGCTCGGGTGTGAAGTTGTCCAGCAGGATCAGGTCCGCGCCCTCGGCCAGGATCGGGGGGATCTGGTCCAGTCGGTCCACCTCGACCTCGACGGGGAGGTCGGGGAACTCCTCGCGCACCGCCTTGAACGCCTCGGCGATCCCGCCCGCCGCGATCACGTGGTTGTCCTTGACCAGCGCCGCGTCGGACAGCGACATACGGTGGTTGACGCCGCCGCCGCAGCGGACCGCGTACTTCTCCAGCGCGCGCAGGCCGGGGGTCGTCTTGCGGGTGTCGCGCACCTTCGCCTTCGTCCCCTCCAGGACGTCCGCCCAGGCGCGGGTGGCGGTGGCGATGCCGGACAGGCGGCACAGCAGGTTCAGCGCGCTGCGCTCACCGGTCAGCAGGTCACGGGTGCGGGTGGTCACGGACAGCAGCACCTGCCCGGCCTCGACCCGCTCGCCGTCCTCGACGTGCCGCTCCACCTCGAACTCGTCCGTGCACACCACCGACAGGATCGCCTCGGCTATGTGCAGACCGGCGACCGTTCCGGTCTCGCGGGCAGTGAAGTCGCCCGTGCTGACGGCGTCCTCGGGGACGGTGGCGACGCTGGTGACGTCCACCCCGTGGTCGAGGTCCTCCTCGATCGCCATGTGCGCGATGTCCTCGACCAGGACGGGGTCCAGGTCCGCCTCGGCCAGCAGCCGCGCCAGGTCCGGGTCGAGGCCGCACTCGAGGGCGCTGAGCTCGGTGTCGTCGCCGAAGTCCCCGCAGCCGCACGCGTCGCCGCAGCCGCCGCCCCCGCTCGACGGGGCACCGATCCGGAGCAGCGGAAGGTCCACTGGCTGGGGGCGGTCGGAGGTACTCACTGGAGCTCCTTGGAAACCTGGGAGGTGGAAGGGGCGGTCGCGGCGGGCGTGGTGGAGGTTACCGCCGGAAAGGTCTCGGAGGCGGTGATCGTCGAGGACAGACCGCCCACAGGAGTGAGCCGCGTGACGATGTGGCGGTGCCAGTTGTCGTCGTCGCGCTCGGGCCGGTCCTCGCGCCAGTGGCAGCCCCGGGTCTCCTCCCGCATGGACGCGGCGGCCACGAGGACGCTCGCGACCAGGTGGAGGTTGGCGGCCTCCCAGGTCTCTACGCACGGCTGGGCGGTCTTGCCGTCACGCCGAAGGTCCTCCCGCGCCTGCTCGGCGATGCGGCGCAGTCCGTCGGCTGCCTTGCTGAGGCTGTCGGCGCTGCGGAGCACCCCGGCGCCCGCGGTCATGATCCGCTGGATCTCGTAGCGGACGGGCGCCTCGGGCAGCGGCGCCTCGGCGGTCGGCCCGGCGGCGGTCGGTCCGGCGGGCGCCGGCTCACCCGGACGGAGGGTGCCGTCGTCGAGACCGTTGACGATGTCGGCGGCGATGCGCTCGGCGAAGACGAGGCCTTCGAGCAGGGAGTTGGAGGCGAGCCGGTTGGCCCCGTGCACACCCGTGCAGGCGACCTCCCCGCACGCGTACAGCCCGGCGACGGTGGTGCGGCCGCGCAGGTCGGTGCGGACGCCACCGCTGGCGTAGTGGGCGGCGGGCGCCACGGGGATCGGCTCGGTCACCGGGTCGATGCCGTGCGAGCGGCACGCGGCCAGGATCGTCGGGAAGCGCTCCTCCCACATCCGTGCGCCGAAGTGCCGGGCATCCAGGTACATGTGCTCGGCGCCCGTCTCCAGCATCCGCCGCATGATGCCCTTGGCCACGATGTCACGCGGCGCCAGCTCGGCGAGCTCGTGCTGCCCCACCATGAACCGGACCCCGTCGGCGTCCACCAGGTGGGCGCCCTCGCCGCGCACGGCCTCCGACACGAGCGGCTGCTGACCCTCGGCGCCGGCGCCGAGGAAGAGCACCGTGGGGTGGAACTGCACGAACTCCAGGTCCGAGACCTCCGCCCCCGCGCGCAGCGCCAGAGCGACGCCGTCCCCGGTGGAGACGGCGGGGTTGGTGGTCGCGGAGAACACCTGGCCCATACCGCCCGTGGCCAGGACCACGGCGCGGGCACGGACCGCGCCGACACCGTCGCGCTGGCCCTCGCCCATCACATGGAGGGTGACCCCGGCGGTGCGGCCGTCGGCGTCGGTGAGCAGGTCCAGGACGAGGGCGTTCTCGATCGTCTCGATCCCCGCGGCGCGCACCGCCTCGACCAGCGCCCTGGAGATCTCCGCGCCCGTGGCGTCACCGCCCGCGTGGGCGATACGGCGGCGGTGGTGGCCGCCCTCGCGGGTGAGCAGGATCGCCCCGTCCTCGCCCGTGTCGAACGTGGCCCCGGTGGCGATCAGGCGCCGCACCGCGTCCGGCCCCTCGGTCACCAGGGTCCGGACCGCCTCCTCGTCGCACAGGCCCGCGCCCGCCACGAGGGTGTCGGACAGGTGCTGCGCGGGGGTGTCGCCCTCACCGAGCGCGGCGGCGATCCCGCCCTGCGCCCAGCGGGTGGAACCGTCGTCCAGCAGCGCCTTGGTGACGATGAGCACCTTCGCGCCCTCGGCGGCGCAGCGCAGGGCGGCGGTGAGCCCGGCGACTCCGGAGCCGATGACGACGACGTCCGCCCGGGCGGCCCAGCCGTGCGCGGGAGCGTTGAGCCGCAGGGGTATCGCGGGAGTGTCAGGCATCGTGGCGCCGTCCGGGTCCTTGGGGTCCGAGAGTCACGGGGGTGTTGTCTATGAGCCGGGTGGCGCCGACCCTCGCGGCAACGGCGAGCACGGCGTCTCCGCTGTGGTCGCCCGTGACGTCCGTGAAGTCCCGCGGGTCGACGAGGGCGAGGTAGTCGACGGTGATGCCGGACTCCTCGTCCAGCACCTCGCGGGCGGCGGCGCGCACGGCGTCGGGCCCGCCCGCGTCCGTTCCGGCCGAAGCCCCCGCCTCGGCGGCGCCGCGGCCCTCGGCGGCGTCCCGGCCCGCGAACAGGGCGCGGGACAGGGCCAGCGCGCTCTCGCGCTCCCGCGCGGACAGGTAGCGGTTGCGGCTGGACAGCGCCAGGCCGTCGGGCTCGCGGACGGTGGGGACGCCGACGATCTCGACGGGCAGGTCGAGGTCGGTGGCCATCCGCCGGATCAGCGCGAGCTGCTGGCCGTCCTTCTGTCCGTAGAAGGCGAGGTCGGGGCTGGTGAGATGGAGGAGCTTGGAGACCACGGTGAGCATGCCGTCGAAGTGCCCGGGGCGGTGCGCGCCCTCCAGCCGCTCTCCCATCGGGCCCGCGCAGATGCGCACCTGCGGCTCACCGTCCGGGTAGATCTCGGAGGCGGCGGGGGCGAAGACGATGTCCGCGCCCGCCTGCCCCGCCAGCGCGAGGTCGGCGTCCAGGGTGCGCGGGTAGCGGTCCAGGTCCTCGCCGGGACCGAACTGCAAGGGGTTGACGAAGACGGTCACGACGACCCTGCCCACGTGCCCGACGCGCTCGCGGGCGCTCCTGATGAGCGTGGCATGGCCTTCGTGCAGGGCGCCCATGGTCATCACGACGGCCGTGTCGCCGCCGGACCGTGCGCGGCCCAGCAGGCCGCCCAGCTCTTCCTTCGTCCGCGCCAGAACCAGCTCCCCGGCCATCAGCGTGCCCCTCCGTCCGCCAGCACTTCCAGCAGGTCTTGGGCCAGCTCCGGCTTCAGCATGCCGTTGGCCAGCGCTCGGTCGGCGGTGGCGCGGGCCATCGCCAGATAGGAGCTCAGCGCCTGCGGCGAGACGCGGCGCAGCTCCTCCACATGGGCGGCGACGGTCCCCGCGTCGCCGCGGGCGACCGGGCCGGTCAGGGCCGCGTCACCGGATCTGAGGGCGTTGTCGAGGGCGGCGCCGAGCAGGGGGCCCAGCATGCGGCCGGGCGCGGCGACACCCGCCTCGGAAAGCAGCTCCATCGACTGGGCGACGAGGGTGACGAGGTGGTTGGCGCCATGGGCGAGGGCCGCGTGGTAGAGCGGGCGCCTGTCCTCCTCGATCCACTCGGGTTCGCCGCCCATCTCCACCACGAGCGCCTCGGCCGCGAGCCGCAGCTGCTCGGGGGCGGTGACCCCGAAGGGGCACCCGGCGAGCCTGGCGACGTCGACCGAGGTGCCGGTGAACGTCATGGCGGGGTGCAGGGCGAGCGGCAGGGCGCCCGCGCGCAGGGCGGGTTCGAGGACGCCGACGCCGAAGCGGCCCGAGGTGTGCACCACGATCTGTCCGGGCCGCACCGCCCCCGTGGAGGCGAGGCCCGAGACCAGATCGGGAAGGGCGTCGTCCGGCACGGTCAGCAGGACCAGATCGGACCTGGCCATGACCTCAGCGGGCTCGACCAGGGGCACATCGGGCAGGAGTTCGTCGGCCCGGCGGCGGGAGGCGTCGGAGACCCCCGACGCGGCTACGGGGCGGTGCCCGGCGAGCTTGAGCGCGGCGGCGAGCGCGGGCCCCACCCGGCCCGCGCCGACGACACCGACATCGAGCCTTGCGGGCCGGTCGCCGGCGCTTCTCGGCGGTCGGCCGCCGGACGGCCTCGGGGACCCGGGAATGGCGTTCACCTCAGTCTGACCTTCCGTTCCAGTCCGCGAGGGGTACCGGACGTCTCAGGTCCCCATCGTACGGAGCGCGGGCGGAGGGCGGTGCCCTGGGCGGGCACGGCGCGTCAGCGAGCGCCTCCGGCCTGGACCAGCCCGGTCTCGTAGGCGAGGACGACGGCCTGGACGCGGTCGCGCAGGCCCAGTTTGGTCAGGATGCGGCCGACGTGGGTCTTCACGGTGGCCTCGGACAGCACCAGCTTCCTGGCGATCTCCCCGTTGGACAGGCCCTGGGCGACGAGCATGAGCACCTCCCGCTCCCGCTCGGTGAGCCGTCCCAGCTCGGGGCGTTCTGGCTCCTTGGAGCTGGGCAGCATCGGGGCGAAGCGGTCCAGCAGGCGGCGGGTCGTCGTCGGCGCGACCACGGCGTCGCCGGAGTGCACGGAGCGGATCGCGGCCAGCAGCTCACCGGGCGGGACGTCCTTGAGCATGAAGCCGCTCGCCCCCGCCTTGAGCGCGGAGAACGCGTACTCGTCGAGGTCGAAGGTGGTGAGGATCAGCACCCGCGGCCCCGGCCGCTCCGGATCGCCCCCGTGCCCGTCGCATATCGCCCGGGTGGCCTCCACCCCGTCCATGCGCGGCATCCGCACATCCATCAGCACGACGTCCACGGCGGTGGAACGCAGCACCTCCAGGGCCTCGGCGCCGTTTCCGGCCTCGGCGACGACCTCCATGTCGGGCTGGGCCTGCAGCACCATACGGAAACCGGTGCGCAGCAACACCTGGTCGTCGACGAGCATCACGCGGATCGTCATGGGACTCGGAACTCCTGTCGTGGTTCGGATCGCGGCGGTCGGCGAGGGGGTCGGGCGGCGGCTCGGCGGGGGTTCAGCGGATGGCCTTCAAGGGGAGCACGGCGGTGATCCGGAAGCCCCCGCCCGGCCGCGGCCCGGCGTCCAGGGTGCCGCCGACCATGCCTATCCGCTCCCGCATGCCGATCAGGCCGTGACCGAGGCCGTCGGCCCCGCCCGCGCTGTAGAGCGCGTGCTCCGCGCCCCTGCCGTCGTCCTCGATGAGCATGCCGAGATCGGCGTCTCCGTAGGTCAGGCGGACCATGGCGCGCGCCGCCGGGCCACCGTGCTTGCGGGTGTTGGTGAGCGCCTCCTGAACGATCCGGTAGGCGGTCAGCTCCACGCCCTTGGGCAGGGGGCGGGGGGCTCCGTCCACCTGGAAGTTCACCGGCAGCCCGGCACCGCGGCACTGCTCGACGAGGTCGGTGAGCTGGTCCACGCCGGGCTGCGGGACGTACTCGCCGCCGTCGCCGTCGGAGGATCTCAGCACGCCGAGCAGGCGCCGCATCTCCGCCAGGGCCTGGCGGCCGGTGGAGGAGATGGTCTCGAGCGCCTGCTTGGCCTGGTCGGGGGAGGCGTCGAGAACGTAGGCGGCACCGTCCGCCTGAACGATCATGACCGAGACGTTGTGCGCCACCACGTCGTGGAGCTCGCGGGCGATGCGGGCCCGCTCGGCGGCGACGGCCACCTTGGACTGCGCCTCGCGCTCGCGCTCCAGCCGCGCGGCCCGCTCCTCCAGCTCGGCGTAGTACGCGCGGCGGGTGCGGAAGGAGTCGCCCAGCACCCACGCGAGGGCGAAGGGGATGGTCATCACGACCGTCTGGAAGACGGACTGGACGAGGGTGGCGTGTACGCCGTCCGGGCCGTTGGGCCAGCGAAGGGTGGCGATGGTGGAGGCGGCCAGGCCGCCGACGAGCGCGATCCGCGAGTACTTGCGGTTGTCACCGCTGGCGACGGTATTGATGATCATCAGCATCGCGAAGTCGCCCGCGTTGGGCTGGACGTCGAGCACGAGTTGGCCGAGCCCCAGCGCCATCGCCAGCAGGAGCATCTTCTCGGGACAGCGACGCCGCAGCGTCACCACGAGGGTCTGGGCGACGGCGATGGGGATCCAGCCCCACCATGTCCCCTTGCCCTGGCTGTACAAGCCGATGCCGGAGAGCGCCGACGCACCGAAGAGGAGGACGGCCCAGAAGGCGTCCACTCCGGTGGGGTGCTTGCGGATGAAGGCGTAGAGACGTTGCACGTAACCCAGAGTAGGCAAGGAAGACACGTCCCGGGGTCAACCGGTAGAGCGATCCCGCCTACTCCCCAGGTCGGAGAGGTGTGACCAGTACTGTAATCCAACGATGAACGAATGGACCGGCTGGCGGGCCGCGACCGAGCGGGCGCTCTACGGCGAACAGGGCTTCTTCCGGCGCGCGGAGGGCCCGGCCGGGCACTTCCGCACCTCGGTGCACGCGTCCCCGCTGTTCGCGGGAGCGGTGGCGGAGCTGGTGCGCCGCGTGGACGCGGCACTGGGGCGGCCGACCGTGCTGGATGTGGTGGACGTCGGCGCCGGGCGCGGGGAGCTGGCGCTCGGCCTGGTGAAAGCGCTGGGGGGCCTGGACGGGCGGCTGCGGGTGCACGCGGTGGAGCGGGCGGACCGCCCGGCGGGGCTGGACCCGCGGGTCAGGTGGACGGCCCGGGTTCCGGAGTCGGTGACCGGTCTGGTCTTCGCCAACGAATGGCTGGACAACGTTCCGGTGGAGATCGCGGAGGTGGACCCGGAGGGCATTCCCCGGGTGGTCGAGGTCGCGGGGGACGGCGAGGAGCGCCTGGGCGGGGTGGTCCTCGGCGAGGACGCCCGGTGGCTCCGGCGGTGGTGGCCCCTGGAGGAGCCGGGCACGCGGGCGGAGATCGGCCTGCCGAGGGACGAGGCCTGGGCGCGGACGGTGGGCACCCTGCGCCGGGGCCTGGCGGTGGCGGTGGACTACGCCCACGACCGTGGCTCCCGCCCGCCGTTCGGCACACTGGCGGGATACCGGGAAGGCCGGGAGGTCCGCCCGGTCCCGGACGGCTCCTGCGACCTGACGGCCCACGTGGCCCTGGACGCCTGCGCGTCGGCCGCGGCGGCGCGGGCCCGGGAGACGACCCTGACCACGCAGCGCTCGGCCCTCCACGCTGTGGGCATCTCGGGCACCCGCCCCCCACTGTCCCTGGCGACGTCGGACCCGGCGGCCTACGTCCGCGCCCTGGCCGGCGCGGGCGAGGCGGCGGAGCTGACGTCGTCCTCGGGCCTGGGCGCGTTCGGCTGGCTGATGCAGAGCGTGGGGATGGAGATCCCGGAGGAGTTCGGGGCGCGGGCGTAGTCGGGTGCCGCGCTGAGCCGCGGGCCCCTCGCACGCGGGCCCGGCGCGCCCCTCGCACGCGGGCCCGGCGCGGGCCGCGCTCGCTCAGTTCGGGGGAACCAGGCCGTCCTTCTCCGAGGGACGGTCCGGGGGCCGGCCGTCGGTTCCGGGGTCGGGCCGACCCTCCCTCGAGTCGTCCGGGGCCGGGGCGGGGACCGGGGTGGACATCCAGCGTTCCGGGAGGGCGTTGCGGCGGCCGATCCTGCTGCGTTCGGATTGGGCGGAGACGATGCGGTCCGCCTCCTCGGCATCGCGGTGGGAAGCCGTCAGGGTGGAGCCCGCGGCCGCGTCGAGGTGGACGCTCGCCAGGCCGAGGCCGCGCTGCCAAGGCCCCTGCGTGCGGCGCACGCTCTGGACCTTCGCGTGAGGCATCACACTGACCGTGCGGCCCAGCACACCGTGCCGCACCACGAAGACGTCCCCGTCCGCCCCGCACGCCAGCCCCCGCCACCACAGAGGCGCACGCCATCGCGCGCGCCTGGGCACCGGGCGGGTCAGCACCGCGGCGATGTCCACCCCCGGCAGGATCCTCGCCGCCGTGCCCAGCGCCACCTCCCTCGGGGCCACGGGCAACAGCACGTTGTTGCGACTGCCCGCCACGGCCATGTGGACCCGCATCCAGTCGCGCCCGCGCCACAGCAGGGGCTGCTGGAAGCACAGCGACTGCACCCGCCCCGGCGGCACCGTCTCGTGGGACCGGTCCAGCAGGCCGTAGTCGATCCGCAGCCCGTCCGGCGACTCGGCGACGGTCCAGCCGAACTCGCGCATGTACTTCAGGAATGTCACCCGCGCCGCCGTGGCCAGGGCGGGCACGGCGAACAGCACCAGGAGCCAGTTGCCGGAGAGCAGCGCCGGGATCAGCGCCAGCGCGAGCGATCCGATCACGGCCCACCACGTGGTGAGCTTGAGCCCGATGGAGACCATCAGTTCCTTCGGCGGGACCTTCACCAGTTCCCGCTCCGGAGCCTCACCGCTGTCCGGCGCCACCCCGGCCGCCCGTGCCAGCAGCTCCGAGCGCAGCTCGCGCGCGTCCCGCTCCGTCAGGTAGGCGAGCTCGTCCTTGCCGCCCGCGAGGTCGAGCTGGAGCTTGGCCACTCCCAGCAGCCGCCCGACGAGCGGGCGGTTGATGTCCACGGCCTGGAGGCGGTCGATACGGAAGTGCTTGGTGCGGCGGAACAGCACCCCGGTGGCGACCCGCAGCTCCGTCTCGTCGATCCGGTAGCTGGTGAACCACCACGAGGTGAATCCGTAGCCGAACGCCGCCAGCGCCAGCGCCAGCAGCGCGGCCAGCCCCCAGACGGTGGACAGGGCGTCGCGGTACTCCTCGGCCTGGTGGAGGTCGTGCAGGAAGGCCGCGGCGACTCCCGCGAGCACCGCCCACGCCCTGCGCCAGGGCGTGATGGGATGGAGCCTGCGGAATTCCTTGGCCATCACAGACCCGCCGAGCGGGCCTCGCCCAACGCCGTCAGCCGGTCTCTCAGCCGCGCCGCCTCCTGCGGCAGCAGGCCGGGTATGCGGGCGTCCGTCGCCGCGGCGGCGGTGTGCAGGACGACGGCCGCGATCCCGAACCGCCGCTCCAGCGGCCCCGAGACGACCTCCACGAGCTGCATCCGCCCGTAGGGCACCACCGTGAGAGTGCGTCGCAGCACACCGTGCCGCAGCAGCAGATCGTCCTCGCGCTCGGCGTAACCCCACGAGCTCCAGTTCCGCCCCAGCGCCCGCCACCACCACGCGGTCACGGCCAGGGGAACGAGCACGAGCGCGGCCCATCCCGGCCCCGCCAGCCCGGCGAGCAGCGCGCCCACCACCGCGGTCGCCGGAACGGCCACCGCCAGCAGGAGCAGTCGCCGCATGCGCAGCAGCACATCAGGAAGGCCCGTCCAGTGCGCTCCAGGAGGTGCGAATGCGGCATCCATGCGGCCACCATAGGGCCGCGACCCGGCAGTGGCAGACTTAACGCCATGACGGAGACGACAGTCGGCATCGGCGGGGCCGCGGACACCACTGACATGGTGCTGAACATCGGCCCCCAGCACCCTTCGACCCATGGGGTGCTGCGGCTCCGGCTCGTCCTGGACGGCGAGCGGATCATCAGCGCGGAGCCGGTGATCGGCTATATGCACCGGGGCGCGGAGAAGCTCTTCGAGGCTCGTGACTACCGGCAGATCATCATGCTCGCCAACCGCCACGACTGGCTGTCGGCGTTCTGCAACGAGCTCGGCGTGGTCCTGGCCGTCGAGCGCATGATCGGCATGGAGGTGCCCGAGCGCGCGGTGTGGACGCGCACGCTCCTGGCCGAACTGAACCGGGTGCTCAACCACCTGATGTTCCTCGGGTCCTATCCGCTCGAGCTCGGCGGCATCACCCCGATCTTCTACGCATTCACCGAGCGCGAGAAGCTCCAGCACCTCATGGAGGAGGTCTCGGGCGGCCGGATGCACTACATGTTCAACCGCGTCGGAGGCCTCAAGGAGGATCTGCCCAACGGCTGGACCGGCCGCGCCCGCGCCACCGTCGCCGAGGTCCGCGCGCACATGGACCGCCTCGACGACCTGGTCATGGGCAATGAGATCTTCCGCGGCCGCACCCGCGGCGTCGGCGTCCTGCCCCCCGAGACCGTGCACGCCTACGGGGTCAGCGGACCCATCGCCCGCGGCTCCGGCGTCGACTTCGACCTGCGCCGCGACGAGCCCTATCTGGCGTACGGCGAGCTGGGGGACGTGCTGAAGGTGGTGACGCGGACCGAGGGCGACTGCCTGGCCCGCTTCGAATGCCTGCTGGAGCAGACGCACAACTCCCTGGACATCGCCGACGCCTGCCTGGCCCGCCTCGCGGAGCTGCCGCCCGGCCCGATCAACCAGCGGCTGCCGAAGGTCCTCAAGGCACCCGAGGGCCACACCTACGCCTGGACCGAGAACCCCCTGGGCCTCAACGGGTACTACCTGGTCTCCAAGGGCGACAAGACGCCGTGGCGGATGAAGCTGCGCTCCGCCTCCTTCAACAACATCCAGGTGCTGACCGAGCTCCTGCCCGGCACGCTCGTCGCCGACATGGTGGCGATCCTCGGGTCGATGTTCTTCGTCGTCGGCGACGTCGACAAGTGACGTCCACAAGTGACGTCGACAAGTGACGGCGCGCGTACGAGCGCGCGGGCGGCGCGTGGTCCGCGGCAACGGCAACGGCAACGAGCGCAACAGCCCCGAGCACTGCGACCACGATCACGGGGGGGCACTGGCGCTGGGACCGCCGGCTCTACGACAGAGCGCGCAGCTCCCGCACGTCGATGGTCTCCGTCTCGTCGTGCTCGGTGAGGTCGATGAGGGACGCCTCGGCCCGGCTGATCTCCTCGCCGACGACGTCGGCGAGGTCCTCCTCCTCGATGCGCGGCGACTTGCCGCTCGTCAGCTCCCCCGCCGGGCGGGCGGCGGCGGGCAGTGCCCGCTGGGTGCCGAAGTAGTCGAAGCCGGGCTCGGGCGACCTTGTGCGCCGCCCGCGCTGGGCCGACGGCGGAACGATGGCCACGGCCGTGTTGACGGGGGCCTGCGGACGGGTCGGCCGGAGCGCGTCCGCACCGATGCCCTGTTCGCCCGCGGACTCACGCGTGTCCTCGCTCCCGGACGGCGGCTCCGCCTCGGAGGGCGAACCGGCCTGCGGCTGCCCGCCGACGGGAGCCCCGGACGACGCCGACGCCCCGGACGCCTCGGACATGGCCTCGATGTCGGCCGAATCCGCCTCGGACTCCGCGCGGGAGTGCTGCTCGGCGACGGCGCTCTGCACCGCGGCATTGTGCTCGAGCGCGTTGAGGGCCGCGTTGGCCTTGAGGAACGCGGACGGGGACAGCGGGGACGCCGAGGGCCCCGGGCCCAGCGCCAGCCGCACCGACTCCAAAGCGGTCGCCCGATCCGCCTCGGCGGTCGCGTAGCGCCTCAGCAGGCCGGCGTGCTCGCCCCGCAGCTTGGCCAGTTCGGAGCGTTTGCCATTGAGCTTGCGCGCGTAGCGGGCGCGGATCTCGCGGAACTCCTCCAAATCGCACTCCAGCTCCGCGATCCGCTCGTCGTAGCGGAACTCGTCGCGGGTGCGCAGGGTCTGAAGCCGACTCAGCTCCAGTTCTGCGGCGCGGTCCCGCTCACGCACCAGGACCGCGCCTGTGCAGGCGGCGGCCGCTGCCGCCGCCACGAACACGCGGAGCACCAGCGGATCGGCGATGAGCCAGGCGCCACCGGCGCAGGTGGTAGCCAGCGCTGCAGCCGACAGCGAGGGAAGGTACCTGCGCAGCGTCGATGAGTTGCGGTGTCGTCCACGTGGCATGGCCTGAAATTTAGCGTGCAAAAGGGGCCTGTGGGGGATGGCGGCCCATTCGAAACACGACTATTACACCACGCGTTCGATTGGACACCCTCCGTTAAACGGAGGCGTCCTCCCCCACAGGCCCGGCCCCTCGCTCAGGCCCACGCTCAGGCACTCGGCCGGCCCCTCACTGAGGCCCTGGACGGGCCTCGGATCGGGTCATGGGATCAAGCCAGGGATCAAATCCAGGGCGCGGGCGTCAGATCAGGCCCTTGCTCTGCAGGTACTCCTTGGCGACGTCCGCCGGCTTCTGCCGCTCGCCGTCGACCTTCTTGTTCAGCTCGGTCAGATCCGCGGTGGTGAGGGCCTTGGTGAGCTTCTCGAGGTGGGCGGCGATCTTGGCGCTGCCCGCGTCCTTGGCGTTGACGACCGCCACGATGTTGTCGGCGTTCTGCAGCTTCTTGTCGTCCTCGAGCACCACCAGGCCGAACTGGTCGAGCGTCGCGTCGGTCGTCGTGGTCAGCACCAGCTGGTCCGTGCCGTCCTTGACCGCCTGCTTGGCCTGCGGGGTGCCGACGCCCTTGGGGTCGACCTGCGTGATGTCGATGCCGTAGGTCTTCTCCAGACCCGGCTGGCAGAACGGCCGCTTGGGGCATTCGTCGCCCGCCGCCAGCTTGATCTTCAGCTTGGACTTGCCCAGGTCCGAGAGGGTCTTGAGGTGGTGCTTGTCGGCGAACTCCTTCTGCACCGCGAACGCGTTCTGGTCCACGGCCTGCCCGGCCGCCAGTACCCGCAGACCGCGCGGCTCGGTGAGCTTGCGCAGTTCGTTCATCGTGACGTTGACGTCGGGCGAGGCGACGGGCTTGGCGTTGGGCCCATTGGCCTTGCCATTGAGGAATTCGGCGAGGGTGGCGGCGTACTCCGGGGTGATGTCGATCTGGCCCTTCTCCAGGGCGGGCTCGAGGAGTTCGCGGGTGGCGGCCTTCTGGATCGACGTCTTGTAGCCGTCCTTGCTCAGAATCTGCGCGTACAGCTCGGCCAGGATGGCGCTCTCGGTGAATCCGGCGGAGCCGATCACCAGATCGCCCTTCTCGCCGCTGCCGCCCGACGAGCCGCCCTTCTTCTCCAGGTCGTCACCGCCGCCGCATCCGGCCAGGGTCAGCGCCAGGGCGATGCCTGCCGCCACCGCGACCGCGCCGCGCCTTCTCGCTGTACCGGCTGTGATTGCGCTCATGCTCAAGTCACCATTCATTTCGAGGTCTTCGGTAGTTCCACGCCTGCGCGGTGCCACGTCTTCGTGATTCCCCGCGGATGGACAGGACTGGCGAAAAGCGGGCTGCGCCCGAGGGAATCCCCGACGGGCTCCGGCGGGCACCCGTGGATCACGCGGGCGCATCGGCCGGGGCTGCGCCCGCCGGGCCGCTACAGACCGCGGTCCGGCGCCTGCGGCGGCGCGCCGGATCCAGCAGCCACTGGCCGCCCACGAAGAGGGCTTCGACGAGCAGGGCGAGCACGGCCACGAGGACGGCGCCCGCGAAGACCTGCGGGGTGTCGAAGTTGGAGAAGCCCGCGGTGATGATTCTTCCGAGCCCTCCGCCGCCGGGGATGGCTGCGACCGTCGCGGTGGCCACGACCTGCACGGCCGCCGAACGCACGCCGGTCATGATCAGCGGCATGGCCAGCGGAAGCTCGACCCGCCACAGCATCTGGCCGCCGGTCATCCCCATGCCGCGCGCCGCCTGCACGACATCGCGGTCCACCTCGCGCATCCCCACATAGGTGTTGGTCAGCAGCGGGGGGACGGCGAACAGCACGAGCGCGAGGATGGTCGGCCACTGCGAGCCCGTGCCGAGCAGTATCAGGAGCAGGACGAGGACGGCGAAGGTGGGCACGGCCCGGCCGACATTGGAGACGTTGATCGCCAGGGTGCCTCCCTTGCCGAGGTGCCCGAGGGCGAGCCCGATCGGCAGGGCGACGGCGCAGGAGATCAGCATGCAGACCACGGTGAGGAACAGATGCTCGCCCAGCCGGTTCCACACCCCGTCGACACCCGACCAGTGCGAACTCGTGGTCAGCCAGCTCCAGGCTCCGGTGATCTTGTTCACGGCATCGCCTCGACGGTCGTGGCGCGGCGCCGGAAGCGCGACTGCTTTCCGGCGTTCGCCCATGGGGTCAGCAGGCGCTGCACTCCCAGCAGGAGAAGGTCGGCGGTGATCGCGATGACGACGCACAGCACGGAGGCGGTGAGCACCTCGGCCTTGAACAGGCTCTGATTCCCCTCGTAGATCAGATTGCCCAGACCGCCGTGGTCGATGATCCCGCCGATGGTGACCAGGGAGATCGTGGAGACCGTGGCGATCCGCAGCCCGGCGAAGATCGTCGGCAGCGCCAGCCGCACCTCGACACCGAGCAGGAGCCGCAGCGGCCCGTAGCCCATGCCGCGCGCGGCCTCGCGGACGTCCTCGGGCACCCCTTGCAGGCCCGCGAGGATGTTGCGCACCAGGATCGTCAGTGAGTAGAGCACCAGGCCCGTCACGGTGACCGACGCCGCCAGCCCCAGGAAGGGCACCAGGATCGAGAACATCGCCAGCGACGGGATCGTGTAGAGGATCGTGGTGACGCCCAGCACGGGACCGGCGCTCGCGCGCCAGCGCCGGGCGACCAGCGCGAGCGGGAAGGCCAGGAGGAGGCCGATCAGCACCGACACCGAGGACAGCTGCAAATGCTGCACGGTGGCGTCGATCAACTCCTGCTTGCGCGAGCGCACATATTCGGGGCAGACCCACTCATTGGTGACGAGGCAGTTGCCGGAGGCGGCGAGAGGACGCGCCGAGGCGGAAGCGAGGACCACGCGGCACCACCTCCCCGTGTGTTCGGATGCCGTTCGGCTCGTGAAAGCCAGAGACTAGCGTGCGGCACCGACAACCGCCCGAAGCGGTCACGGTACGGTCGACGACAACGCCGCCCTCCGGGGCCCAGCCGCACCCTATGGGGAACGATGATCCGGTTCGAGCACGTGACGAAGCGCTACCCGGACGGCACCACCGCCGTGGACGACCTGTCCTTCGAGGTCGCCGAGGGCGAACTGGTCACCCTGGTGGGGCCCTCGGGCTGCGGCAAGACCACGACGATGAAGATGGTCAACCGCCTCATCGAGCCCACCTCGGGCCGGATCCTCCTCGACGGGGAGGACATCGCGACGGTCGACCCGGTGCGCCTGCGCCGCCGCATCGGATACGTGATCCAGCAGGTCGGACTCTTCCCGCACAAGACGGTCCTGGACAACACCGCCACCGTTCCGGCCCTGCTCGGCTGGAAGCGCGCCAAGGCCCGCGCCCGCGCCGCGGAACTGCTGGACCTCGTCGGGCTCGACCCCGGGACGTTCGGCGACCGCTACCCCGAACAGCTCTCCGGCGGCCAGCGCCAGCGCGTCGGCGTGGCCAGGGCGCTCGCCGCCGACCCGCCCGTCCTCCTGATGGACGAGCCCTTCGGCGCCGTGGACCCGGTGGTGCGCGAGCGGCTGCAGAGCGAGTTCCTCAGGCTCCAGGCCGCCGTCCGCAAGACTGTGCTCTTCGTCACACACGACATCGAGGAGGCCGTGCGGCTCGGCGACCGGATAGCCGTCTACGGGGAGGGCAGGATCGAGCAGTTCGACCCGCCCGCCACCGTCCTCGGTGCTCCCGCCACCCCCTACGTAGCGGACTTCGTGGGCGCGGACCGGGGTCTGAAGCGGCTGTCGGTCACCGAGATCCAGAGCGGGGACCTCGAGCAGCCGCCCGTGGTGCGGATCGAGGACCCCGTCGCCGCGACCGTCGAGCGGCTCGACGCCGAGGGCGCCCGCTGGGCCGTCGTCCTCGACCGCGACGGCACTCTGCACGGCTGGGTCTCCGCCGACGCCCTGCGCGGCGCCACGGTCAAGACCGTTGGCGAGCAGGCGCGCCGTATGGAGGCATGGCTGCCCGTCGGCTCCAATCTCAAGCAGGCGTTCAGCGTCATGCTCCAGCACGACGCCGGATGGATAGCCGTCGTCGACGGGGAGCGCTTCCTCGGGGTCCTGACCCCCGCCCGCCTGCACGAGGCGCTGCGCCGCTCCATCGACGCCGACACCGAGGGCGTCAGCCGCGCCGAGGTGGAGTTCGACTCGATCAGCGCCATCTGAGCCGGCCCGCCCGAGCCGGTCGGACGCGAGGGACGCTCACGCCGGCGCGGTGGCCTCGGGGTCGTCCGAGTCGTGGTCGTCCGGGAGGCGGCACACCCGCTCCAGGAAGAGCGCGGCCACCACCACCCCGATCCCCGCGAGCACCGCGAAGCCCGCGTACACCGCCTGGTCCCGGCGGGCGGGCACATCCAGATCGCGGAGCAGGAAGACCCCCGCTCCGCCGTAGATCCCGGAGACCAGCGCGGCCACGAGCGCGCTCGCCTGCCCGAAGACCACGGCGCGGGCGGCCACCAGGGGATCCACGCCCTTGGCGTCGGGCTCCCGCTCGCGCTGGGCCTTGAGCCGGGCGCGCAGCGAGAGGGCCGTCGCCGCCAGGACCACCGCGATGATCGCCAGCACGATGGGGGCGGCGACCGGCACCTTGGGCAGTGTGCCGAGTGAGTCCCACAGCCCGGCCGCGCCCCAGGACAGGACGCCCGCGACGACGGCGAGCCCGATCAGCACCCTCACTCGAAGCTGCTTCACCGCTGGGGGCTCCTTAGCTCTCGCGACACCTGTTCCGGCGACCCTACTCGGGCAGTCTCAACTCGATGTCCTCGCGGGGGGTGACACCGCCGCGGCCGACGCCCTCGAGCAGCTTCGCCACCGGGCCGAGGCCCGGCAGTTCGGCGTCCGGGTCCACGTCGTGCCACGGTGC
This sequence comes from Wenjunlia tyrosinilytica, assembly GCF_014646055.1. GTDB lineage: Bacteria > Actinomycetota > Actinomycetes > Streptomycetales > Streptomycetaceae > Wenjunlia > Wenjunlia tyrosinilytica. Next base: position 88,729 of record NZ_BMMS01000013.1, on the reverse strand, counting down.
GAGAACGAAGGCCCGCTGGTGTGCCCGCGGGTGAGGCAGCGTGAGCAGGGGGTCGTCGGAGACGATGTCCTGGTAGGCCACGATGTCGACGTCGATCGTGCGGGCGCCCCATCGCTCGGTGCGCACACGGTGGAACGCCTCCTCGATCGCGCCCGCCCGCTCCAGGAGCGAGGACGGCGGCAGCGTGGTCTTGATCAGCACCACGGCGTTGAAGTAGTTCGGCTGGTCCTCCACGCCCCACGGCGCGGTCTCGTAGACCGGGGAGACGGCCTTCACCCGCAGCCCGGGGGTGTCCTCCAGGGCGTCGACCGCGCCCTGGATGGTCTCCAGGCGGTTGCCGAGGTTGCTCCCGAGGGAGACCACGGCGCGCTTGGGGTTGTGCAAGGTGGTGTCGGCCGCGTCGACCTGCCGCTCGACGGCGGCCGGTACCGGCTGGGTGGTCGGATCCGAGCTCATGCGCGCCTCCGGGTGATCGTGACGGTCACGTCGTCGAACGGGACGGTGATGGGGGCGTCCGGCTTGTGCACGGTCACCTCCACTTCCTGCACCGGGTCGTGCTTCAGGCATGCCTGGGCGATGCGCTCGGCCAAGGTCTCGATGAGGTTCACCGGCTCGCCCTCGACGACCGCGACGACTTCTTCGGCGAGGAGGCCGTAGTGCGCGGTCCTGCCCAGGTCGTCGTCTGCCGCGGCCGGCCGAGTGTCCAGGCCGAGCACCAGGTCCACGACGAAGGTCTGGCCTTCGGCGCGCTCCCTGGGGAACACCCCGTGGTGCCCGCGCGCCTTCAGGCCGCGCAGCGCGACACGGTCCACGAGATACCTCCTGCTGTCCTTCTGCTGTCCTTGTCGTCGCCCGAGCCCTTGCCCGAGCCACCGTCCCGGCCGTTCTCCGAGCGGGCGTGCTCGGGCGAGCCCGCGAGGGCCCACCCACACTCGAATCTACCTGCGAATACCGACAGTTCCGACTGCCCCAGCAGCTCCGCAAAAGCGGGCATTGAAGGGCCGATCACCCCGCCCGCGGAGCCATGAGCACGCCCGCACGTGGCCGCCTTACCCGCCTGCCACAAGGTCCACGCATGCCCGCACCGGGTGTTGGCTCGATCGGGTGACCGAATGAGAGTGGGGTCCACCACACGTCGGATCAACCGACCGCGGTGTCGCCCGATTCCCCGTCCTCGTCGCCCTCGCCGTCGGCCATCACGGGCGAGCCGTGATGGGACCACAGCTTCCAGCCGCCAGGTGTGCGGCGGAACACATTCGTCGCCACCACCAGGCCGCCCACCAGCGGCCCCGTGGAGCCGTCCTCCTCCGCCGGACCGCCGCTGAGGATGTTCTCCGTGCACGTGACCAGCGCGGTCTCACCGAGGACGGCGACCTCCACGTCGGTGAGGAAGAACTGGATGTACTCGGTGTTGGCCATGATCAACGCGTATGAGCGCAGCACCTCGGCCCGTCCGCGCAGGACCGGCCACCCCGGGTGGACGCAGCTGACCTCGTCGTCGAGCCACAGGGCCGACATCCGGTCCAGGTCACCGCTCTCGATGGCCTCGTAGAACTCCGTGTTCGCCAGCTCGACGCCGTCGGCGGCCTCGGTCACCGCGCTCCCCCGACGGCCCTGGCCACCCGCACCGCGTCCGCCGACGCCGCCACCTCGTGGACCCGCACCGCCCAGGCGCCGTCACGGGCCGCCAGAGCGGAGACGGCGGCTGTCGCGGCGTCCCGCTGCCGCGCGGGCGGTGGAGCACCCTCCTCGCCGGCCAGCACGCGCCCCAGGAACCTCTTGCGCGACGCCGCCACCAGCAGGGGCCGTCCCAGCTCGTGCAGGCGGTCCAGATGCGCCACGAGCGCAAGATCGTGCTGCGCCTCCTTGGCGAAGCCGAGCCCCGGGTCGATGATCACCCTTTCGGGATCCACTCCCCCGGCCACCACGGCCTCGAAACGGGTGCGCAGCTCCGCGAGCACCTCGCCGACCACGTCCGCGTAGACCGCTCTGCTGTTCATGTCGAGGCTCTGCCCACGCCAGTGCATGACCACGAACGGCACCTCGGCCGCTGCCACCACCGGCACCATCGCCTCGTCGGCGAGCCCGCCGCTGACGTCGTTGACGAGGCGCGCCCCGGCCTCGACCGCCTTCTCGGCGACAACGGCCCGCATCGTGTCGACGCTCACCACGACCCCGGCCGCGGCCAGACGCCGCACCACGGGCACCACCCGCCGCAGCTCCTCGGCCTCGTCCACGCGGGTGGCGCCGGGCCGGGTCGACTCCCCGCCCACATCCACGATGTCCGCTCCCGCGGCCACCAGGTCGAGCCCGTGCTTCACGGCGACATCCGTGTCGAACCAGTGCCCGCCGTCGGAGAACGAGTCGGGCGTGACGTTCACCACACCCATCACCGCGCACCGGTCGTAGTCGTCCAGACCGGCCACCCGGCCGCGCGTCGTCGTCATGCCGTCCAGGGTAGGCGGTGGGGACCAGCCGGGTTCACCAGGAGCTACTTGGCCATTATCAGGCTCATCGCCTCGGCCCGGGTGGCCGCGTCGCGCAGCTGCCCCCGCACGGCGGACGTCGTGGTCTTGGCGCCGGGCTTGCGGATGCCCCGCAGGGACATGCACATGTGCTCGCACTCGATGACGACGATGACACCGCGCGCCTCGAGGATCGTCATCAGCGAGTCGGCGATCTGCGTGGTGAGTCGTTCCTGCACCTGCGGGCGGCGGGCGTAGACATCGACCAGGCGGGCCAGCTTGGACAGGCCGGTGATCTTGCCGGACGTCGCCGGGATGTAGCCGACGTGCGCGACTCCCACGAACGGCAGCAGGTGGTGCTCGCAGGTGCTGAAGACCTCGATGTCCTTGACGAGCACCATCTCGTCGTGGCCGAGGTCGAACGTCGTGGTCAGCACCTCTTCCGGCTCCTGCCAGAGCCCCGCGAATATCTCCTTGTAGGCGCGGGCCACTCGTGCCGGAGTCTCGCGCAGGCCCTCGCGGTCCGGGTTCTCGCCGACGGCGATCAGCAGTTCCCGCACGGCGTTCTCGGCGCGCTTCTCGTCGAACTCGCCGATGGCGCCCTCGTGGCCGTCCAACGTCACCGGGTTCGTCATGTACTGCCTCTTCCTGTGGAGCATGTTGCTGTGGGGCACGCCGTTCACGGAGCGAAAAGCGGAGATGCCGAAAAAGCGGAGATGCCGCACCCCAGGCTAACGCTGGGGCGCGGCATCCCTTCAGCCGCTGCGACCTCAGGAGGTCACGGGTCAGGCACCGGTCAGTTGCCGTCCGACTGCTCTTCGGCGGTCTTCGGGAGCTGGACCGTGTCCGTCGGCGTGCTGCCGTTGCTCGCCGTGCCCGCGCCATTGGTGAGCGCGAGCTCCTTCGGCGAGAGCACCGGGGGCCGCGTCGACGGGGTGCGGTGCGAGGAACCCGTCCACGCCGGGCGGCTGGGACGCTTGACGACGGGCTTGAAGATCTCGGCGATCTGCTCCTTGTTCAGCGTCTCCTTCTCCAGGAGGGCCAGAACGAGGTTGTCGAGGACGTCACGGTTCTCGACAAGGATCTCCCACGCCTCGTTGTGCGCGGTCTCGATCAGCTTCTTGACCTCTTCGTCCACCAGTGCGGCGACCTCTTCCGAGTAGTCGCGCTGGTGAGCCATCTCACGGCCGAGGAAGGGCTCCGCGTTGTCCGTGCCGAACTTGATCGCGCCGAGCCGCTCGGTCATGCCGTACTGCGTGACCATGGCCCGCGCGGTCGCGGTGGCCTTCTCGATGTCGTTCGCCGCGCCCGTGGTCGGGTCGTGGAAGACGAGCTCCTCGGCCGCGCGCCCGCCCAGCATGTAGGCGAGCTGGTCCAGCATCTCGTTGCGCGTCGTGGAGTACTTGTCCTCGTCCGGCAGGACCATCGTGTAGCCGAGGGCCCGGCCGCGCGACAGGATGGTGATCTTGTGCACCGGGTCGCTGTTCGGCGAGGCGGCGGCCACCAGGGCGTGTCCGCCCTCGTGGTACGCGGTGATCTTCTTTTCCTTGTCGCTCATGATCCGGGTCCGCTTCTGCGGTCCGGCCACGACACGGTCGATCGCCTCGTCGAGGGTGAAGTTGTCCACCAGCTTCTTGTCCGAGCGGGCGGTGAGCAGCGCTGCCTCGTTGAGGACGTTGCTCAGGTCCGCGCCGGTGAAGCCGGGGGTGCGCCGGGCCACGGCCTCGAGGTCGACGTCCGGGGCGATCGGCTTGCCCTTCTGGTGGACCTTGAGGATCGCCAGGCGGCCCTGCATGTCGGGGCGCTCGACGGCGATCTGCCGGTCGAAGCGGCCCGGACGCAGCAGCGCGGGGTCGAGGATGTCGGGGCGGTTCGTGGCGGCGATCAGGATGACGCCGCCCTTCACGTCGAAGCCGTCCATCTCGACGAGCAGCTGGTTCAGGGTCTGCTCGCGCTCGTCGTGGCCGCCGCCGAGGCCCGCGCCGCGGTGCCGGCCGACGGCGTCGATCTCGTCGACGAACACGATCGCCGGGGCGTTCGCCTTGGCCTGCTCGAACAGGTCGCGGACCCGGGAGGCACCGACACCGACGAACATCTCGACGAAGTCGGAACCCGAGATCGAATAGAAGGGGACACCCGCCTCGCCCGCGACAGCACGCGCGAGCAGGGTCTTACCGGTGCCGGGCGGCCCGTACAGCAGCACACCCTTGGGGATCTTGGCTCCGACGGCCTGGAACTTGGCCGGCTCCTGGAGGAACTCCTTGATCTCCTGGAGTTCCTCGACGGCCTCGTCGGCGCCCGCGACGTCGGAGAACGTCGTCTTCGGCGTGTCCTTGGTGATCAGCTTGGCCTTGGACTTCCCGAAGTTCATGACTCGGGAGCCGCCGCCCTGCATCTGATTCATCAGGAACAGGAACACGATCACGATCAGGACGAACGGGAGCAGCGAGAGCAGGATCCCGACGAAGGGGTTCTGCTTCGACGGCGCGACGGTGTACCCGTCGGTGATCCTCGCGTTCGGGTCCTTGGCCTGGTACTTCGTCTGAAGATCCCGGGCAAGGGCGACGCCCTGGTCCCCGATGTACGAGGCCTTGATCTTGTCGCTGCCCTTGATCTTCACGCCGGGCTTGAGCTGGACCTTGATGACCTGCTCGTCGCCGGTGGTCAGCTCTGCGGATTTGACCCTGTTGTCATTGATCGCCTTGACGACCTCGCCGGTGTCCACCGTCTTGTAGCCGCCAGAGCTCTGGACGACCTGCATCAACACGATCACAGCGAGGACGGCCAGCACGATCCACATGACCGGCCCACGGAAGTAGCGCTTCACGTCCATCCATGCGGGGCGATGTATCCGCCCCGTCCCTCCTGCCAGATTGAGAGGCCCCCGGGTCGCTCGGCATCTGCCGTAACCCCGGGAGCACCAGTTATTTGTCGGACGGTACCCCAGCCATTGTGACCCGAAGCGGACCCGACCGTTAACAAACTCGTCTTCCCCTGCTCCAACGAGGGGAAACCGACCGGTGTTCCCAGGGGTGAAAGGGGCGGGACCAAAGTCCCCCGGCCGCCTCCCCCGGGCGTCCCCGGGCCCTCAGCCGCCGTAGACGTGCGGGGCGAGGGTGCCGACGAACGGCAGGTTCCGGTACTTCTCGGCGTAGTCGAGGCCGTAGCCGACCACGAATTCATTGGGGATGTCGAAGCCGACGTACTTCACGTCGATGGCGACCTTGGCCGCCTCCGGCTTGCGCAGCAGGGTGCACACGGCGATGGAGGCGGGGCCGCGCGAGCCGAGGTTGGTCAGGAGCCAGGACAGGGTCAGGCCCGAGTCGATGATGTCCTCGACGACCAGCACGTCCTTGCCGGCGATGTCGGTGTCGAGGTCCTTGAGGATGCGCACGACGCCGGAGGACTTGGTGCCGGAGCCGTAGGAGGACACGGCCATCCAGTCCATCTTGACCGGGTGGCTCAGGGCCCGGGCCAGGTCCGCCATGACCATGACGGCGCCCTTGAGGACACCGACGATCAGCAGGTCCCGCCCGGCGTAGTCGGCGTCGATGCGCGCCGCGAGCTCGGCGAGCTTGTCGTCGATTTCTTGCTTGGTGATGAGCACCGACTTCAGGTCGCTGCCCATGTCCTTCTCGTCCACCCGCGCTACTTCCTACAAGGTCGGATCCGGTGTCGGCTGCCGGGCGCCCGCTGGCTTCTGGGTGCCACCGAGGGTGTCACTGGAGCAACGACGCCGGAACAACAGCCTGCCACACTGCCGGTCCGCCTCGACGCCCCCGGGCAGGTGGAGCGGACCCTGGCCCCGCCAGCCGGTGACCAGGCGGTCGACCTCCTCGACGTGCCGGGCGAACAGCGACCCGGCAGGACTGCCCGCGGCGACGGCCGCGCGGCGGATCACCCTGCGGCGCACCGCGGGGGGCAGCTCGCGCAGGCGGGTGGCGTCGAGGCTTCCGTCGGCGTCGCGTACCTCGGACTCGACGCGGGTGGCCCAGCCGTCGAGGGCGTCGGCGTCGTCACGGGAGAGCTGGGCGGTGCGGGCGAGGGCTTCGACGACCCCCTTGCCCAGGGACTTCTCGAGGATCGGGAGGGCTTCGTGGCGGACCCGCGAGCGGGTGTAGGCGGGGTCCGCGTTGTGCGGGTCCTCCCACACCGGCAGGCCCTGGACGAGGCAGGCCTGGCGGGTGGTGTCCCGGTCGAGGTGGAGGAACGGGCGGCGGTAGCGCCCGTTGACCGCGGGCATGCCGGACAGGGAGCGGGTGCCGGAGCCTCGGGCGAGGCCGAGCAGGACGGTCTCGGCCTGGTCGTCGCGGGTGTGGCCGAGCAGGACGGCGACGGCGCCGTACCGCTGCGCCGCGGAGTCGAGCGCGGCGTAGCGGGCGTCCCGGGCGGCCGCCTCGGGTCCGCCCTGGCGGCCCACGGTCACGCCGAGGACGTCGACGGGGTCGAGGCCGAGGTCGCGCAGGTGCGAGGCCACCTCGACGGCACGCGTGGCCGAGCCCTCCTGGAGGCCGTGGTCGACCGTGACCGCGCCCGGCCTGATACCGAGCTTGGGGGCTTCGAAGGCGAGCGCGGAGGCGAGCGCCATGGAGTCCGAGCCGCCACTGCACGCCACGAGGACGACGGGCCTGTTGCCGGGCGCGGCCTCGGCGGGCCCGAGGGGGCTCGGCGGCAGTTCCCGGAGTACGTCGTGCAGGACGCGGCGGACCGCCAGGCGTATCGCCGCCACCGCGGGGTGTGGACCCATAGTCTGATCACTCCTCAGAAGCCGCACGACCCGCCCGCTTGCCCGCAGGGAGGGGTCCGTGCGCGAGCGCACGGGGGTAGGTCGATCGTGGCAGAAGTCGGGTGATTCCCGAGCATCGCACGCGGACCCGCCGATCACGCTCCCTCGGACGGGTGACTGCGAGGTTGACGTGGACGTCCGAAAGGCCCTAAAAGGACAGCCTTGAGGCAACACCTCCGAACGTGCTCGCGAGCTACTTGGAGTGGACGCGCGCCACCCAGTCCTGGGGCCGGCCGATCTCCTGGCGGGTGGGCAGGGTGTTGGGCGAGGTCCAGACGCGGTTGAAGCCGGCCATTCCCACCTCGTCGACGACCGCCCTGACGAACCGTTCGCCGTCCTTGTACTGCCGCAGCTTGGCGTCGAGGCCGAGGAGCTTGCGCAGGGCGACGTCGAGCCGGCTGGCGCCGGTCTGGCGGCGCCGCTGGAACTTCTCGCGGATCTCGGCGACGGTCGGGACGACCTCGGGGCCGACGCCGTCCATCACGTAGTCGGCGTGGCCCTCGAGCAGCGACATGACGGCGGTGACGCGGGAGAGGATCTCGCGCTGGGCCGGGGTCTGGACGATGTCCAGGACGCTGCGGGCGCCCTCCGGCTCGTCCTCGGAGTCGGGGTCCTTGCTCCCGCTGCCGCCGGTGGCGATGGACTGGACGGCCTCGCGGAAGCGCTCGAGGAGCGTGGCCGGGTCCATCTCGGTCTCGCCGAGGAACGACTGGATCTCGCCCTCGATGTGGTCGCGCAGCCACGGCACGGCGCTGAACTGGGTGCGGTGGGTCTCCTCGTGCAGGCACACCCACAGGCGGAAGTCGTGCGGGTCGACGTCGAGCTCGCGCTCCACGTGGACGATGTTCGGCGCCACGAGCAGGAGACGGCCCTGGCGGGGGGTGCCCGCCGTGGCGTCGGCGGGTCCGGCGGGCATGTCGTGGGTGGCCGGGGCGAAGGTCTCGTACTGGCCGAGGACGCGCGAGGACAGGAACGACAGGAGCATGCCGACCTCGACGCCGGTGACCTTGCCGCCCACGGCGTTGATCACGGAGCCGCCGGGGATGCCCTCACGCCGGGACTGCATCTTCTCGAACAGGGGCTTGAGGATCTCGCGGAAGCCCGCCACGTTGGCCTTGATCCAGCCCGGCCGGTCCACCACGAGGACGGGGGTGCCGCCGAGGTCGGGGGCTCCGTCCGGGGACGCCATCGCCGTGAAGTCGCGCACGTGCCGCTCGGACGCCTCGGCGTGGCCGCGCAGCTCGGACACGACCGCTCTGGCCTCGTCCCGGCTCACCTCGGGCCCCGGCCGCACGAGCCGGGTCGCGGTCGCCACCGCGAGGTTCCAGTCGACCATCTCCGCTCCACCGGTGCTCGTCATGGCTTCACCGTACGTTGCCCGGCCGGGGGACGGGACCCTGAATTGCCCCGGGTATTGCCGCTTGCACCGGCCGTCGGCCAGGGGGTGGCCGGGGAATGAGCCGGGGCATCGGCCGCGGGACGGCCAGGACATCCGCCGCGGACGGCCAGGACATCCGCCGCGGGACGACCCCCGCGCTACCGGCAGCCGCAGTTGGCGACGGCCGCGGCGAGCCGGTCGAGGGCATCGGTCGCCGCCTCGGCCGAGGTGGTCCCCTTGGCGGTGAACGCGAAGACGAGCAGGCGGCCGTCGGCGTCCACGAGGGTCCCGGCGAGGGTGTTGACACCCGTGAGGGTGCCGGTCTTGGCACGTACCAGGCCCGCGGCGGCATGGGAGGGACCGCCGCCCCCGGCGCCGTAACGGTTCGCCAGGGTGCCGCTGAACCCGGCGACCGGCAGGCCGGTCAGCGCGGGCCTGAGGGCGGGCTTGTCCGGCGCGGCGGCGTGGGCGAGCAGGCGGACCAGGAGTTCGGCGGAGACCTGGTCCCCGCTGTTGAGACCGCTGCCGTCGAGGAAACGGGCGGCGCCCAGGGGCAGACCCGCCTTCCGGAGCACGGACTCGACGGCCCTGCCGCCGCCGTCGAAGCTCGCGGGCATGCCCCTGGCCATGGCGGTCTGGCGGGCGAGGGCCTCGGCGATGTCGTTGTCGCTGTCGGTCAGCATCCGCTCGACCAGGACGGCGAGGGCGGGCGACCTGACCTCCGCGATGGTGCCCTCGGCGGTGCGGGCCGCCCGGCCCGGGCGGGGGTCGCCCTGGACGTCCACGCCGCGCCGCCGCAGGAACACGGCGAACCTCGCGGCCGCGTCGCCGGCGGGGTCGCGCACCCTGCGGGCGTTGTGGCTGGTCCCGGGGTCCTCACGGCCCTCGTCGGCCATGAGGGGTGTCACCCGCGCGAGGTTGCCGTCGAACCCTATGGGGTGCAGCTCGGGTCCGGAGTAGGCGCTGGTGTCGTAGCGCAGCCGCACCGTCCTCGTGCCGCGGTCCTTGAGGGCTCGCGCGGTGGTGGCGGCGAGCTCGCGCAGGGAGGCCGGGTCGTCGGGCCCGGTCGGCAGGTCGCGGGCGGTCAGCGTGGGGTCCCCGCCGCCCACGAGGACGATCTCGTCGCGCCGCGCCCCCTGGACGACGGTGGTGGCGATGCGGTGCTCCGGCCCGACGCTCGCCAGGGCGGCCACGGCGGTGGCGATCTTGATCGTCGAGGCCGGAGTGCTCGGAGCGTCGGCGTCGGCCCCGTAGATCAGCCTGCCGGTGGCGGCGTCCATCACCGCGCCGGAGTGCGCGCTCCCGAGCGCGGAGGAATTCAGGAGCGGCCCCAGAGCCTCCTCCAGCCCCTGGCGGGTGGGCAGCGGCAGTTCGGGACCTGCGTCGCTCCGCGTCATCCGGACGGCGGAGAGCACCGCCGCCGCGGGCCGCAGGGCCCTGACGGAACCCCGGCCGGGGGCGGCATTCGAACGGGCGGCGGCGGCATCGCGCTCCGCGACCCGCCGGCCGCCCTCCCACGGTCCCGCGACGAGAACGGACACCAGGGCCACAGCCAACCCCACAGCGGCCGACGAAGCCGCCACCTGCCATGTCCTGGCCACCGGCCACCAGCCCTTTCCCCGTTGTTGAAGATGTCGAAGACACTTAATCAGGCAAACGCCTGCCACCGCCGCAGGCCCGTAGCACCCTGGGATCCGATCGGGGGAGGCGGGCAGTGGCGGGTGGCGGTTCGAAAGCGGCACAGGCAGGGGTCCTGGGCCTCGCGTTACTGGTCCCTGCCGGAGTGCTGGTGGCCCTGCGGGCGCAGGCGGCCGAGCATCCGGCCCTGGCCGTGGCGATCGTCCTCGCCTGCGAGGTCCTGCTTGCCGTCGTGGCCTTCGCGGGGAAGGTCTTCACGGTCCTGGAGGGGCGCTGGGCCGAGCGGGTGGCCGACCGGGTCGACCTTGCGCTGCGCGGCCGGCTGACCCGTTTCGAGCGCCAGTACCTCGAGTACGTGCGGCAGACCCACCGCTTCACCGACCTCAAGGGCATGGCCACCATCGGCGAGCAGACCCCGCAACTGGAGGAGGTCTTCGTCGACGTCGGCCTGCGGGCCGTCCCCCCGCACCGGGCTGGCGACGGACCGCTCGTGGGCGCCGCCCGGCCGGTGCCTCGGCGGCTGTCCATCGGCGATCTGCTGCAAAAGCCGGAGCCCGTGGTGCTCGCGGTGATCGGCAAGCCGGGGACCGGCAAGACGACCCTGCTCGAGCACACCGCCGTGAGGCTCGCCCGCGGCGGCAAGGACCGGCCCAGGAACCTGCCCATCCTGCTGTTCCTGCGCGACCATGTGGCCGCCGTCGTGGAGAACCCCCACCGCCCGCTGGCCGAGCGGATCCGCCACTGCCTGTCCGACCTGCCCGACGGCGAGCCCCCCGGATGGCTGGAGGACCAGCTCTCCAAAGGCCGCTGCGTCGTCATGCTCGACGGGCTCGACGAGGTCGCGCTGGCCCAGGACCGCAAGCTCATCGTGAGCTGGGTGGAGCGCCAGATCGCCCGCTATCCGCGCAACGACTGGGTGCTGACCTCACGGCCCCAGGGCTATGAGTCCGCCCGGCTGAACCGCGCCCAGGTGCTGCGGGTGCGCCGCTTCACCGGCGAGCAGATCAGCCGCTTCCTGCACGGCTGGTACCAGGCCGTCGAACGGATCAGCACCGGCCTCGACGACGAGGGAGTGCGACTTCGGGCGTCGAACGCGGCCGAGGACCTGCTGCGGCGCCTGCGCAACCGCCCCATGCTCTACGACCTCGCCGCCAACCCCCTGCTCCTGACCATGATCGCCAACGTCCACAAGTACCGCCACGCGCTGCCCGGCAGCCGCGCCGAGCTGTACGCGGAGATCTGCCAGGTGCTGCTGTGGCGCCGCCAGGAGGAGGGCAAGGGCCTGGTCACGGCCGACACGGAGGTCTCCGGGGCGAAGAAGGAGGTCGTCATGCGGGAGCTGGCGTACCGGATGATGGCCGAGAAGACCCGCGACCTTCCCGCTGAGCGGGCCGAGTCCGTGCTGCGCCCGGCGCTGGAGCGCGTGGGCGCCTCGGGCCCGGCGCGGGAATTCCTGGCGCCGATCGTGATGAGCGGGCTCCTGCTCGAACGCGAGGCGGGCCTGTACTGCTTCGCCCACCAGACCTTCCAGGAGCACCTGGCGTCGGCCCACATCCGTGACCACGGCCTCACCGCCGACCTGGTGAGGGGGGTGAGGGACCCCTGGTGGCGGGAGACGACGCTGCTGTGGGCGGCGCGCACGGACCCCAGCGAGATCGTCGAGGCATGCCTGGAGGACAGGAGCGTGCCCGCGATCGCGCTGGCCTTCGACTGCAAGGACGAGGCGGCCACCCTCGACCCGGCCACGCGGCGCCGCCTGGACGGCTTCCGGCAGGAGGCGCTTCAGTCGCCGCGGGGAACGCCGCTGCGGCGGCTGATGACCGCGGTGACGGTGACACGGCATCTGCGCGAAGCCGTCAGGCTCTCCGACGACACCCTGATCTGCTCCCGGCCGGTGACCAACGGGATCTACCGGCTCTTCGCGGAGGAGAACCCGGAGCACGCTCTGCCGCCGAGCGGCCCGCAGGACGGGGAGCGCGAGCAGGACGAGGACGCGACGGCGGTCGGCATGACGGCCGCGGCCGCGCGGGCGTTCCTTCAGTGGGTCAACGACCTGACCTCGGACAGCGTCCTGTACCGCTTCCCGGACCAGGTCCAGCTGGAGGACCCGGCGGCGCGCCCGGTGCTGGAGGAGGGCCGCACGACGTGGATGTCCGACGCGGACGACATCGAGAACCCGGAGCCGAGACTGTGGGTGCCGGAGGGTGTGACCCATCCGTGGAGCACGACGGTGGAACGGACCCGCGCGCGCTGGGAGGAGGAGAGCGAAGCGGCGCTCCTGGCCGGGCTGGAGGATCTTCTGGAGCGGGCCAGGGCGGTGGCCTACCACCGGGAGGTGGCGGCGCCGGCGCGGGACCATGGCACCCCCTCGCCAAGGGCGCGCGGCACTGTCCGACGTATCCGTACCGCTGTTCTCGACGGCAGCGCCGAACCCGCCCTCAGAGAGGCGCTGGAATCACCCCTGAGCCCCAGCGAGGGCCGCCAGCGGATGTTCGCCGACTCGCTCAGCCCCCTGGTCGCCCTCGATCCCCACCGGGCACGTGTCCACGTCGAAGGCCTCGGCCTGGACACCGGGGTCCTACTCGGCGTCCCCCTCACCCCGCAGGACCTCCGCGTCGTCCTCGTCCACGCCGTCCTTGCCGCACGCTTCCTCAGGAAAGAGGCCCACCGCGCGGCCGTGGCGCGGCGACCGGGTATCGGCGCAACATGCGACCATCTGCTCGAACTCCTGGGGTGCAACGGCACGGACGACTACGGCGCTCTGCACGCTCTGCGGAGCGAGGGTCCCGCGTCGACGTTCGTGTCCACGCACCTCGTCGAACTCGCCGTCCGCCTGCGCCGCGACCAGTCGTCGGCTCCCGGGGACTTCCTGTCCCGCCTTCTGACCAGGTGGATATGGGCAGCCATCGGAGCGGGCACCGACTGGATCATCGTTCCGCCCGAGAAGTCGGCCGACCGCGTCCGGTCACTGACGGCTGCGATCGAGCTTCACGGGCTGAGGGAAGCCGATGCCGAGAAGGCGGCCACGTGGCGCCTTCTCCTCGGCCTCACGAAAGCACTCATGGCTGCCGAGCGCCCCTCGGCAGCCATGACACGGATCGCGGTCCTCGCGGTCGCCTCCGTCGCCGAATTCGAAGCCCCGTCGATCGCCGCCGAAGCACGAGCCGTCGCCGCCGCCGTCACCGTCCTCCAGGACCGGACGGAGGGCATCAACCCCCCGAACGAAACCCTTCAGCTCCTGCGAGCCTGAACGTCGGGGGCCGGTTCGGGGCCCTCAGGACAGCGATGGCCCGGGTTACTACCATTGAGCCAGGGCCCACTCGTCCTGAATCCGTTCATATGCGCTGTGTGATACACCGCACACAGCGACTCTGACCTGGCCTTTCTCTCTCCACCGCCGGACCGGCGGATGGGCTGGACGCCAGATCTGTGACACTTAATCGCCGCAAGTGTGCTTATCGATCATGGAGGAGCCAGCCTTGGAGTTCGACGTCACGATCGAGATCCCGAAGGGTTCGCGGAACAAGTACGAGGTCGACCACGAGACCGGTCGTATCCGTCTTGACCGCATGCTCTTCACCTCGACCCGCTACCCGGCGGACTACGGCTACATCGAGAACACCCTCGGTGAGGACGGCGACCCGCTGGACGCTCTGGTGATCCTCGATGAGCCCACGTTTCCCGGTGTCCTGATCAAGTGCCGTGCCATCGGCATGTTCCGGATGACGGACGAGGCCGGCGGCGACGACAAGGTGCTCTGCGTACCCGCCTCCGACCCGCGCATGGAGCACCTGCGCGACATTCACCACGTTTCCGAGTTCGACCGGCTCGAGATCCAGCACTTCTTCGAGGTGTACAAGGACCTGGAGCCCGGCAAGTCCGTCGAGGGCGCTTCCTGGGTGGGCCGCACCGACGCCGAGACCGAGATCCAGAACTCGATCAAGCGACTGGCCGAGTCCGGGCACTCCCACTGAGTCCGGACACTCCGGGCACTCCCACTGAGTCCCGACCCGCAGACAACGACGGGCGCCGCACCTGGCTGGGGTGCGGCGCCCTCGCCGTGGTGGGGGAGGCTCAAAAGCCCCGGGTGCGCTTCGCCGCCCGGCGCCTCGCCGGGTCCTCGAAGCCGGGTACCCGCAGGAACAGGCGGCTGGCCTCTCCACCGAGGTTCACACCCACGGCGATGGCCAGCGCGAGCGCGGCCGCCTTGCTCAGCTCCGACCAGCCGGTGACGGCGTGGCCCTGCGCGAACGACAGCAGGCCCCGGTAGATCGCGCTACCGGGCAGCAGCGGGCCGATCGCCGCCGTCACATACGGCAGCACGGACGCGAACCGGTAGCGCGACAGCAACTGCCCGAACAGCCCGACGAGGCCGGCGGCCACCAGCGTGGCCAGGACCGGTGAGACGTCCGCCTGGTCGTGCAGGACGGCGAAGACGGTCCAGGCGATGCCGCCGTTGAGCGTCACGATCAGCAGGGTCTGCCGCTCCGACTGGAGCATCACCGCGAACGCCAGCGTCAGCACCATCGCCGCGATCAGCTGCACGGGCGGCCGCTCCACCGTCCGGAACGCCTGCTCGGGGTCGAGCTCGGCGTCGAAGCGCAGGCCGACGTACAGCACGAGCAGGACACCGCAGACGATGCCCACGACCAGGTACATCACTTCCAGCAGACGCGCCGACGCGGTGATGTAGAAGCCGGTCAGGCCGTCCTGCACCGCCGCCACGAGGGGTCTTCCCGGCAGCAGGGCGAACAGTCCACCGGTGATGACGGCGGAGGCCTCGATGTCGGGCCGGGTCAGCTCCAGGATCACGCCCATCGCGGCCGCGGGCATGGCGGCGATGACGAACTGGTAGAACTCCGGAAGTCCTCGTCCGGCCAGCAGCCAGGCCAGCCGGTCGCCGAGCACGGCGGCCACCATCGCGGCCAGGAAGACCACCGGGCCACCGCCGACCAGGACACTCGCCGCTCCCGCGAGCACACCGCCCGCCGCCGACAGCAGCCAGCCGGGGTAGGGGTGCCGGTTGCGGCGGATGCCAGCGAGGCGCCGGTAGGCCTCCTCCACCTTCAGCTCACCGTGCGCGATGTCGTCCACGAGCCGGTACACCGCGGCCAGCCGTGTGTAGTCGGTGCCCCGGCGCCGCACGACTCGGCTGGCGGTGACCGGGTCGTCCACCAGGGACGCCTGGTAGGAGATCGACAGCAGGGTGAACGTGACATTGGGCTCGGAGCGGTCCAGCGCGTACGCGTGCGCCACCGCGTACATCGCCGCCTCGACGTCCTCGGCGCCCTCGCCCCCGGCCAGCAGGAGCTCGCCGAGGCGCAGGATGAGGTCGAGTACACGCGGGACGGAGATCTCCTGCGGGGCACTCTGCTCGGGGGTGCTGCGCTCGTGCGTCCGCGTGCGCAGGAGGGTGCGCATACGGTCCTGCCACGGTCCGCCGGTGGCGCGGACGACGGGGATGCCGCCGGGCGGGGTGAACGCCGCCGACCGCTGCGCCGGGGGCTGCGGCGGCAGCGGGTTGGTGCCCGTGGTGGAGCCGCCGGGGAGCGTGAACGCCGAGCCCTCAACCGGTGGCGGGGGCGGCAGCGGAACCCCCAGGGGCGGGGTGAAGGCGGAATGGGCCTCGTCCGGGACGGGCTTGTGGTCCTCCAGCGCCGACGTGCCCGACGCCGTGTTCGCGCCCTCCCCGGACCCGTTCCTGTGAGCCAACGTGCCTCTCCTCGTCCCTCCCGTCCCACCGATGCCGCTCCCACAATGCCTGACAGCCGGAGAGCATGGCCACGAGGGTGGCCGGGAGAAGGAGTCCGTGCTCAGCGCGAGCGCGCACGGTGGCGGCCGCGCTTGGGTATGGAGCCCCTGGCGTCCTGGCCGTCGGCCTCGCCCCCGTGGTCCGCGGTGTGGTGGCTGCCCTCGGCCCGCCCGGTTCGCTCGGTTCCCTCGGCCGGGCCGCCCGCGCTGCCCGTTGCGCCGTTGGCGGCCTTCGCGCCCTTGCCCTTGCGGCGGGCACGCAGCACCTCGATCACGACCGGGATCACGGAGACCGCCACGATGCCGACGAGGATCAGCTCCACATGCGCCCGGACGGCGTCCACCTGCCCGAGGAAGTACCCGGCGACCGTGACACCGCAGCCCCACAGGATGCCGCCGATGACGTTGTAGACGACGAAGGTGCGGTAGTTCATGCGGCTGACGCCCGCGACGATGGGCGTGAAGGTGCGCACGATGGGCACGAAGCGGGCGAGGATGATGGAGCGCGGGCCGTACTTCTCGAAGAAGTCGTGTGCCTTCTCGACGTTCTCCTGCTTGAACAGCTTGGAGTCCTGCCGTCCGAACAGCGAGGGCCCGACCTTGCGGCCGAAGAGGTAGCCCACCTGGTCACCCGCGATGGCGGCGACCGCCACCCCCGTCAGCACCACCCACAGCGGCTGCTTGATGAACGTGTGGTCCGCGCACAGCAGACCGGTGGTGAACAGCAGGGAGTCGCCGGGGAGGAAGAACCCGATCAGGAGCCCGGACTCGGCGAAGACGATGGCCAGGATGCCGATCAACCCGAACTGGGAAATCAGGTAGTTCGGATCCAGCCAGCTGGTACCGAGGGCAAGGGTGGTCACGGGTCGGTCGCTCCTGTGGGGCGGGTGGGGGGCAGCTCGGTCAACACGGCCAACGTACCAACGGCTGCGATCGGCCCTCGGTTCCCGTCGTCCCCACCGGCCGCAGGCCCCGCTTTCGTCGCGGCCCACAGGCGCGCTTCGTCGCGGCAGCGCCGCCCGCGCCCGCAGGACTCGCCCCCATGCGGGCGGCGCGGCGCGGAGTCACGATGCGCTCATGAGCATCGACGATTGCGGCGGCGGACACGGGACGGCCGCGCGGGTCTCCCCGGTGCAGTGGGCCCCGCAGCCCCGCAGCCCCCAAGTCCGTAGCTCCGTAACTCCGTAGGTCCCATGGTCCACGAGCCCGCCGCCCCGCCGGTGACGGCCCTTCCGGAGGACCTACGTCCGATCGGGCTCGTCGAGGTGCCGCACGGCGTTGGCCAGGATCGCGTCCCTCACATACGTGGCCACCCCGGGCTTGATCTTCTCGTAGTACGCCGTGAAACGCGGGTCGGCCACGTACATCTCGCCGAGCCCGGTGTGGATCTCGTAGGAGCAGTCGTAGAACCACCGGGTGATCTGCCGGCGGTGCTCCTCGGCGAGGTCCATCGCCGCCTCGCTGTCGGCGGGTGCGCCGCTGTCGAAGAGGGCGGCCAGCCGCTCGCCCCAGTCGGCCTGCTCGGCCCGGTGGCGCAGCCAGTCATCCTTGCCGTAGCCGCAGACCCTGCGCTGCGACTGCCGGTAGGCGTCGGTGCCGCCCCAGCGCCTCTCGGCCTCCTCCGCGTACTGGTCGGGGTCGAAGTCGCCGAAGACCTCGAACCGCTCCTCGGGGGTGAGATCGATGCCCACTCTTTCCGCCTCCATCGCTCGCTCCACGGCCGCGGCCATCTCCCGCAGGCGCTCGATGCGCTCGGTCAGCAACGCGTGCTGCCGCCGCAAATGCGCCACCGGGTCGGCAACCGGGTCGTCGAGGACGGCCGCGACCTCGTCGAGGGAGAAGCCGAGCTCCCGGTAGAACAGGATCTGCTGGAGCCGGGTCAGGTCGGCGTCGCTGTAGCGCCGGTGTCCCGCTCGGCTGCGCGTGCTCGGCGAGAGCAGGCCGACCTCGTCGTAGTGGTGCAGCGTGCGCACGGTGATCCCGGCGAACGCGGCCACCTGTCCGACGGAGTACTCCATGGTGCGTGCTCCCCGCTCCCTCTCGTTTTCGGGTACGGGAAACAGGCTGCGTCCTCACGTCGCGTGAGGTGCAAGCAGAGGTGGCGAACGGATTTGCGGGCGGGCGCGGCTCGCCCGGCGGCCTCCTACCGGCGGGCGACCTCGTCCAGCCCGCTCAGCAGCCTCGGCAGATCGGGCCCGCGCCCGACCGGCAGGATCTCGCCGGGCCGGTCGTCGAGCAGCACGAAGGCGATGTCGTCGGTGCGTCCCACCAGGCTCCAGCCGGGGCCGTCGGCCCTGACGGTCCTGGCGCCGTCGGGGGCGAAGGAGGAGCGCACCCGCCCGGGCGGAGGCGGCGTCCTGATGTACTCCTCGGCGTCGAGCAGCGCCCGCTTGACCCCGCTGACCGGCTCGCCTTCACCGGCGGCCCCACCGCCGTCGGCCTCGTCGGCCTCGTCGGCCTCGTCGACCGCACCGGCGTCACCCGCCTCACCCGCCTCACCGGCGTGGGCTCCGCCGGAAACACCGGAGGCGGCCCCACTCGCTCCGGCCTCGGCAGCGCCTGCCGCCGCCTCGCCCTTCGCGGCGCCCTCTCCGCTCTCCTCCTGCGTGCTCCCGCCCTTGGCAACGAAGGTGACATCGGCGTCGACCTGCGCACGGAACTGCGCCCACTGGAGGGCTATCTCGTCGGCGCCCAGCCGCCGCACCGCGGAGTTCCAGCTGTTCGCGTCCGGGGGCCGCAGCGCGGGGATGCCGCAGTCGGCCGGGTCATGGGGAGCGGCGAGGTTCGGGGCGGCGACCGCCACGGCCAGGGGCCAGCCGGGCAGCGCTCCGACGACGGACCTCTCGGGCGGCGACAGGTCGTAGTCCAGACCGCAGTCCCAGGCCGCCACGGCGCACGCGACCAGCGCGGTGTCGGTGACGGCCACCGTCCAGCGGGCACCGTCGGCGTCCTGCCCGAGCACCAGCCCGTAGCCCTCCGGGTGCGGGTCCAGACCGAGCACTTCGCACGCCGCGGGGTAGTCGTCGGCGAGCACGGCGGGGAACTGCGCGGGGGTGAGCATCACCGCGGTGAGCACGTAGAACTCGTCGTCGTCCGGTTCGGCGGGTCCCGCCGCCCGCGCCGCATCCGCCACCATTGCCTGCCTCCCCTGCCCCCGCCCGCGGTCCATGTCCGCTCCCTGCGGCCACTGGCGGGCACCATATTCAGCCGTGTATCCCCACGGCTAGTGTTTCGGCCCTCCCGTTATGGGGTCGCGTCGCTTCCCGCAGGGCTCTCACAGGGCGTTTTCAGAGGGTGACCGTCGGCCCCTGCTGCATCCGCCCGGTGTAGATCTCCTGGCCCCTCGGCACCCAGTAGCCGAGCTTGGAGACGACGGACCCGTGCCCGTGGACGCCGACCTTCACCTTCACCGGCTTCGCGGGCCGGACGTCGTTGAAGGTGCAGTTCAACGCGTGCCCGTGCCGCTTCGTGGCGGAGTCGGGGCTCGCCAGGGGGTTGGCGCAGCGCGGATCGGAGGACCTCAGCTCGGTCCCCTCCTCCCCGACCAGGCCGAACCGCAGATTCCCGTCACCGTCGGTGCTCTCGCGGGCGACGGTGTAGGTCAGGCTCCCGCGGCCCCGGGCGACGTCGATGCGGTAGCCGGGCCTCGGCTTGGGCGCGGTGAGGGTGACCGTGCGCCGGGTGGTGCCGGCCAGTTCGGAGTCGGCCGTGCGTACCCGCACCGTGCCCACGATCTCGTACGTCCCCGGCCCGGGGTACTCCGCGCGCGCGGCGAGGACGCCCGAGGCGACCGCCTCCCCGTTCCTGGTCATCCGCCAGGTCCCCGAGGTGTCGCACGCGGTGCTGCAGTGGGCCGGCGTGGAGACGGTCATGAAGGCGCCGTCGGTCTCCACGCAGGTGCCGACCACCGCGTCCTCGACCGGGGTGCCGGGCGCGCAGCGGGTGAGGGCCGTCGGCGCGGGGGCCGGTGAGGGGGCCTCAGCGGCCGCGGAGGCCACGGCGAACGAGGCGACGGCCAGGCCGAGGAGGACCGCCTTCCACGCTCCGCCGTCCCTTCCGGTCCGCATCCGGGCGCCGCCCGCTCCCCCCGGCTTCCGGCCGCCGCCCCTTTCAGCCCGCCTCGGCACGCCCGCTGCTGCCGTCCTGCTCGCTCTTCCCGTTCCTGGCGTCACGTGTCAGCCCCAATGCGTAGTCCGGCCACCACTGTCCTGCCGGGGGTCCGCCCCGGCACTGCCCGTCCGAGTCACCGGGCCGCTTGATCCACAGAAAGGCGTCGACGAGCGGGTCACCCGTGTCGGTCGTCGGCGGGGTGCCCAGCGCCCGGCCCGGCGGATTGCACCACGCCTCCCGCAGACGCGACCTGGGAGCGGGCCCATTGCCGTTGCGGCTGGTGTCGATCACGAAGTGGGCTCCGTCCAGCGCCCCGGAGAGCAGGTGGCCGTAGCTCCGGCTCGCCTCCGTGGTCTCGAAGTTGGCGACGTTGACGGCGAATCCGTCCGCGTCCGCGACCCCCGCCCGCTGCAGGGGGCCCACCATCCGGTCGGGATCGGGGATCCAGCTCGAGTTGGCCGCGTCCAGGTAGACCTTGGTCGCGGGCTGCCGCTTCAGCCGCCGCACGGCGTAGGCGAGGAGTTCGTAGCGCTCCTCGTGGAACGCGGCATGGGTGCAGCCGTCGACCATGTGGGCCACGGCGTCGGGTTCGAGGACGACGGTGGCGCTGTGGTCGCCGATGCCGGCCGCCAGTTCGTCGATCCATCGGCGGTAGGCGACGGCGTCGGGGGCGCCGCCCGTCGAGTACTGCCCGCAGTCGCGGTGCGGGATCTCGTAGGCGACGAACAACGCGGTCCGGCGCTGCCGTGCCGCCGCCTCGACCAGAGCCCTCGCCCGCGGTCCGGGACGGGGACGGGCGAACCACTCCGCCACGGGGTGGTCCGCGATCCGCTTGATCGACTCGGCCTCGCGCACACGTCCCTGGCGCTGCCACTGCCTGACCTGCCGGGCAGCCGTCCCCTGCGGGTTCACCCAGAAGGACTCGGCCGGCTTCGCACGGCCTCCGCGATCGGGCCGGTTCGCGGAGGAACCGCAGCCGCCGACGGACACAAGCACCGCCATGGCGCAGGCGAGCGCGCACAGGCAGGCGGGCACACGGACGGCGGCGCCTGTGCCGGGCATCCACTCCCCCTCGGGCGGTCGAACTGGACCAGTCGCCGCAATCCTGGCATATGAGGCGGTGTCAGTTCAGGCTGCCCGCCCCCCTCGGACCCGCGTGTCGCCCTCTGCCCCGCTGCCGCCTTGCCGGCAGATCCGCCCGGCCGTCCGGGACCCGCCCAAAGATCCGCCCAAAGATCCGCCCAAAGATCCGCCAGAAGATCGGCCCCGAGATCCAGTCGAGGTCGGCCCCGTTCGCTTTCCGGACGTCAAATGGCCACTATCGGGCAAAGTTTGGTCAAGTCGCGCCCGAAGTCTGTTGCGGACGCTGTCTCGCTGCCACGATCCTCCCCGTCCTTAGCACGTCCGCACAGCGCCCGGCCGCCTCACCACGGCCGACGGGCGGGGGCCCAGCACCTCGCAAGGCGAATCCGGAAGAACGATCTTCTGCACGGAGAGGACTCCTCGCATGAAACGACCTCTCGTCGGTGTGCTCACGACCGCTTTGCCGACCGGTGCCGCGGTCGCGGGCGTCAGCGCCGCCCCGGCGTCCGCCGCCGGGCACACCACGAAGGCCCCGAGGACCGCGCATGCCCCGAAGGACTCGCCGCGCTACACCTCCACCTGCGACACCATCGGCGGGACGTCCGGCTCCCCCGTGAGCGACAGCAGGACCGGCAGGCTCGTGGCGATCGACAGCACGGGCGACGAGGACGGCCGGCGCCGCACGGTCAACAACCCGTGCGAGATCGACGAGAGCGGCGACATCACCGTCCGCAGGGGCTTCAATTACGCCCAGCAGACCTACCTGATCACCAAGTGCGTCGGCAGTGGGAACAAGATCGGCCTCGGCCTGCCCGGGTGCGTTCTGCCCAAGCCGTCCGCGATCTCGTAACCGCTGGACGACAGGCGTCCCCGGACTCCCCTCCGGGGGCGCCGCCACGTGCGATGACGGATGCTGAGGGTATGAGCGCGCATCCCTACGTCGTCTACGCCTGGGACGGCCACAACCCCTACCGCCTGGTCATGCTGCCGGACGAGTCCCACCAGGTGGTGCACGACCGCGCCGAGCTCGAGCGGCTGGCCGCCCAGTGGGGTGTGGACCTCGACGACCCCGACCAGGTGGTCTGGGAGGGCGGCGACCGCTGGCCGCCGCCGCGCACGTAGGCACGGCCGAGCCGAGCCCTCCTCGCGGGGCGCTCCCGGCCGCCTCGCCGTGAGCCGTCTCGCCGCCGTTGGCCGCCTCGCCGTGAGCCGCCTCGTCGAGAGCCGCCTCGCCGCACGTTTCCGAGCATTGCCCGCAGGGCGCCGGACAGCGCCGATTGGCGCAAAAGTCCGCGCGGCCGCGGCACGTCGGGCCGACCCTCACCGGATATCGCGGCGGCTGCTGGTAGTCAGTGCCAGTCAGCCGTAGTCCCTTCCAGCCAGCCGCCGGCGGTCCTACGAGCGCGCGGCCGCGAGGAGATCCAACGATGCCCGGAGCACGCGTTTCCAAGGGGTTGGCAGCCGCCACCGCCACCGTCGCGGTCGTGGTGCCGCTGCTCGTGGCCGGAGGGCCCGCGTCGTCCTCCGCCGCAGGGGCCCAAAGCGCCGCGCGGGTGCGCCACGCCGCGCCCGCGTTCAAGCACCCCGGCGTCCTGGTGAGCGGGAGACAGCTCAACTTCGTCCGCGGGCGGGTCAACAAGGGCGCCCAGCCGTGGAAGAACGCCTACCGAGCGATGCGGGAGAGCAGGTACGCCTCCCTCGCGTACCACCCGGCGCCGAGCGCCGTCGTGCACTGCCCGTTCGGCGAAGCGCCGGGCCACGGCTGCGTCGAGGAGCGCCAGGACGCTCTCGCCGCCTACACCGACGCGCTGGTCTGGTCGATCAGCCGGGACCGCGCCTACGCGCGCAAGGCCGTCTCGATCATGGACGCGTGGTCGGACGTGCTGAAGAACCACACCTCGGACAACGCCAGCCTGCAGGCCGCCTGGGCGGGGTCCACCTGGGCACGGGCAGCCGAGATCATGCGTTACACCTACAAGGGCTGGTCCCCCTCCCACGTCCGCCGTTTCTCCACCATGCTGCGCCGCGGCTACCTGCCGGTCGTGCGCAAGGGCAACCCCAAGTACAACGGCAACTGGGAACTGGCGATGACCGACGCCACGATGGGCATCGCGGTCTTCCTCAACGACCGGTCGGCCTTCAACAAGGCGGTGTCCACCTTCCGCGCCCGGGTGCCCGCGTACTTCTACCTCAAGAAGGACGGAAGCCGGCCGAAGACGCGCAAGGGCTCGGGCGTCACGACGCGCGACCAGATGACCACGTACTGGTTCGGGCAGCGCACCTTCGCCAACGGGCTCGCCCAGGAGACCTGCCGCAACTTCACCCACGTCGGCTACTCGCTCGCCGCCACCTCCCACATCGCGGAGACCGCCTGGCACCAGGGCGTGGACCTGTACTCCGGGGTCAAGGAGCGGCTGCGCCAGGCGCTCGGCTTCCATGCCCACTACGAGCTCGGCGCTCCGGCGCCGCAGTGGCTGTGCGGCGGCAAGCCGGAACTGGGGCTCGGTCCCGACACCGAGGTGCTCTACCACCACCTGCACAAGCGGCTCGGCCTCACCCTTCCGGACGCCAAGCGGCTGACCATGCGGCAGCGGCCCGCGGGCACGGACAACCTGTTCGTGGCCTGGGAGACGCTCACGCACGCGGGCAACCGGTACTGATCCGGAAGGGGGGGTGAGCCGCGTTCCCCCGAAAGGGCCGGGTCGCGTTTTATGACGTTTCCGGGCCCGATCGCCGGGCACGCGCCCTCTTAGCCGAAGATCCGAGCCCCTCATCGGATCGGAGAGGAGCTCCCCCGTGAGCACCGAGAAGAAGAGCAAGGCCAAGGCCGCGCAGGCCAAGGGCAAGGTGAAGGAGGCCGTCGGCCGGATGACGGACGACGAGCGCCTCGAAGCCGAGGGCCGTACCGAGCAGGCCAAGGGGGACGCGCGCCAGGCGAAGGAGAAGGCCAAGGACGTCTTCAAACACTGACGTCTTCAAACACTGACATCACAGAACGAACACCGACGTCATCGGAGAAGACTGAACCACTTCCAACGCCGGCCTCGTCGAACGCCGACGGGACACCGGCGCCCGGAGGGAGACAACACGCCGGGGCCGACCACACGATGTGGTCGGCCCCGGCGCGTTCGCGCTCGCCGTGCCTGGTCGCCGTGGGCGCCGAGGCGCTCGGCGGCGGGTCACGCGTCCTTGATGGCCGAGATGTCGAAGTGCAGCCTGACCTTCTCGCCGATCAGCACGCCACCGGTCTCGAGGGCGGCGTTGTAGGTCAGGCCCCAGTCGGTGCGGTCGATCGTGGTGGAGCCCTCGAAGCCGACGCGCTGGTTGCCGTAGAGGTCGGTGGCCGCGCCGTTGAAGTCCAGGTCGAGGGTGACCGGGCGGCTGACGCCCTTGATGGTCAGGTCTCCGACGATCCGGAAGGAGTCCTCGCCCAGCTGCTCCGCGGAGGTGCTGCGGAAGGTGATGGCGGGGTGGGTCGGCGCGTCGAAGAAGTCACCGGTGCGCAGGTGCTCGTCGCGCTGGGCCTGATGGGTGTCGATGCTGTCGACCCTGATGTCCAGCTCGGCGGTGGAACGGGTCGGGTCCTCGCCGTCGAGGTGCAGCCTGCCCTCGTACTCGGTGAACTCGCCGCGGACCGTGGTGACCATCGCGTGACGCACGGAGAAACCGATCCGACTGTGCGTGGGGTCGATCGTGTAGTCGCCGGTCAGCGCCGCGAGATCGGCCCTCGCAGTGACAGCCGTCTGCGCGGAGGCCTTCGCGGAAGCGGTCCCGTCCGAGGTCCTGGTGCGGTTGAACAGTCCCATGGCTCCTCCTGGGGGCACGGAGAAAGTGATTCAGAATTAAACTACTTCCAAGATAGACGATGGTGGTCCGATTTTCAACCACTTCTTTCGATGCCGAGCGTACGGTGGTCTTGAGTGCACCGCACGGCGATCCGAGGAGAGCCACCATGCCTGCCGTGACCGTGGACAACCCGCTCACTCTTCCGCGGGTGCCGCCCCTTTCCGACACCGAGACGGCCGCCCAGCGGCCCGTCCGCTCGGTGACGACAGCTCCCAGCGGACTCGAGGGCGAGGGATTCCCCGTCCGGCGGGCCTTCGCCGGAGTCGATCTGCGGGACCTCGATCCCTTCGTCCACATGGACCAGATGGGTGAGGTGGACTACGCCCCCGGCGAGGCGAAGGGCACCCCGTGGCATCCCCACAGGGGGTTCGAGACGGTCACCTACATCATCGACGGGATCTTCGAGCACCAGGACTCCAACGGCGGCGGCGGTCGCATCACCGACGGCGACACGCAGTGGATGACCGCCGGGGCCGGCATCCTCCACATCGAGGCTCCACCGGAGCACCTGGTCGCCTCCGGGGGCCTGTTCCACGGCATCCAGCTCTGGGTGAACCTGCCCATGGCCAACAAATGGAACCCGCCGCGCTACCAGGACATCCGGGGCGGGCAGGAGAAGCTGCTGACCTCCGACGACGGCGGGGCACTGGTTCGGGTGATCGCCGGAAACGTGGCGGGGCACGACGGTCCCGGGGCGACCTTCACCCCCATGACCATGGTCCACGCGACGCTCAGTCCGGGCGCGAGGCTGCGCATGCCCTGGCGCACCGACTTCAACGCGCTGGCCTACGTTCTCGCCGGGGAGGGCAGCGTGGGGCCGCGGGGGCGGCCGGTCAGGAGCGGGCAGCTCGCGGTGTTCGGCGAGGGAGGCTCACTCACGGTGGCGGCCGACGCCGGGCGGGCCGGCCGCGCACACGGCCTGGAAGTGCTGCTCCTGGGCGGGGAGCCGATCCGGGAACCGGTGGTGCAGTACGGGCCGTTCGTGATGAACACCAGGGCGGAGATCGCGCAGGCGATGGACGACTACCGGGCCGGACGGCTCGGATCCGTACCCGCCACGTCCGCGGTTCCTCATGACGGCGCTTCCGCTCCGGGAGACGCGCGCTCGGCCGAGTGAGGGACACGGGAAGATGCTGCGCGCCGGCTGCGCGCAGCATCTTCTTGCGCCTCCAGCAGTTCCTCACCAACCGCCTTTGGGCGACCCCAGCGTAGCGGAACGACATTCGTTTTCACATAAAGCCCCGTCATGGCTGGAAGAGGGCCTCGGCGGGGGCCGCGGCGGGACAGCTGCCGGAGGAAGCGCAAAGGCTGCCCCGCCCGCGCCCGTGGGCGGGGCAGCCGTCCTGCGGCCGGGTC
Source organism: Wenjunlia tyrosinilytica (assembly GCF_014646055.1). Lineage (GTDB taxonomy): Bacteria > Actinomycetota > Actinomycetes > Streptomycetales > Streptomycetaceae > Wenjunlia > Wenjunlia tyrosinilytica. Next base: position 62,316 of record NZ_BMMS01000013.1, on the reverse strand, counting down.
AGCAGGCGCCGTTGTCGGTCCACACACCGGCGGCGCCGCCGGGGGTGTCCGCCTGGGTCCACCACTTGGCGGTCCACTTGTGGCCGTTGTAGCTCACCGACTGCCCTCCGACGTAGGCGGTCTGGCTGTTCCAGGGGGACAGGCCGGAGCACTGCCCACCGCCGCCCGTGGTCCCGCCGGTGGTGCCACCGGTCGTCCCGCCGGTGGTGCCACCGGTCGTTCCCCCCGTGGTGCCGCCGGTGGTGCCGCCGTCCGGCGGGGTGGCTCCGGCGAACTTCACCGAGTACTTGGCGAAGTCCCACGAGGCCTGGGTGACGCTGCTGCAGGTGCCGGACGTCTGGCCGTTGTTGTCCGGCGGGCTGCACTGCCGGTCGCGGTTGAGCGACCAGAAGGTGTAGCGCGCCAGCTTGTGCGAGGTGGCGTAGTCGAGCACCGTCTGGAAGTCGGCCTGCCGGAAGTACTCACCGGTGTCGCTGCGGCCGTTCATCATCGAGACACCCTCGTGGGCGTAGGCGGTGGCCGCGTCCCATCCAAAGGTGCTGCGCAGGATCGAGTTGAAGTTCTCCAGGGCCGAGGTCTGCGCGGAGGCGCCGTTGAAGCCTCCGTCGAACGGCATGATGGAGAAGTTGTTGGGCGTGAAGCCCTGCGACTTGGCCTCGTTCAGCATCTGCTTGCCGAACCAGCCGGTGCCGTCGGCGGTCGCGGCCGTGGTGACGGAGACATAGAGGCCGGGATTGTCGCCCTGGAGGATCTTGGCGGCGCCGATCTCGTTGTGGATGGCGGCCGCGTTCTCGTACTCGGGCTCCTCGAGGTCGAAGTCGATCGCCTTGAGCGAGTACTTGTCGATCACCTGCTGGTAGGCGGCGGCCGTGGCCTCGGGGCTGCCGCAGGTCTGGCCGAGCTTGGTGCCGCCGTAGCCGCCGATGGAGACGGAGACGTCGCCTCCCGCGGCGCGGATGGACCTGATGGCACCGGCCACCTGGGTGTCGCTGGAGACGGCGGCGGTGCCGTCCCATGTGGGCGAACAGCCACCGCCGTTGGGGGCGAGGATGAACGCGAGCTGGAAGGCCTTCAGGCCGGTGGCGTTCATGATCTCGGTGGCATCGGGCGGGTTGTTGTCCCGCGGCATCAGATACGGCGCCGCGGCATACCAGTTGTTGCCGACCGCCGCCGCGGCGGACGGGGCGGCCGAGCTCTCCGGAGCGAACGACGCCAGCAGGCCGCCTCCGGCGAGGACGGCCGAGGCGAGCGCCGCGACCATTCCCACCAGGCGTGATCTGCGCCTACGGGGTGGTGTGTGGGGGGATTCGGGCACGGGGACCTCCATGAGCGGTGGGGGGCTTGCGAACGCCTGATCCCGGAATACCGGCCTGCCATGCGCCCGTCAATACATTGGACTAGACCTAGGGCTAGACCAATCACTGAAAGACACCGCCGCTCGGCCCTGAGGCACCCCTTCGCCGCTCCAACGCCGCTCCGACGGGTCCCCTCGCCCGGTCTCTCGTCGCCCTGATGCGCGAGCCGCGTGCGCGGAGCACAATGTCGTGCGCCGGGGCGCCCATTGGGGGCGCGCGGGGCGACGCGGGTGGGGAGAAGCATGCTCGGTCTCGGTTCACCGAAGGGCCCACGGGTCGACTTCGGGCACGCCCATGCCGTCGTGACGGGCGGCTCCAGCGGGATAGGGCTGGCCACCGCCAGGGAACTGGCGCGGCGCGGCACTCGGCTCTCCCTCGTCGCCAGGGGGAGCGAGCGGCTGGAGTCCGCCGCCGCGGAGTTGGCGGAGATGGGAGCCGAGGTCGCGGTCGCTCCGGCCGATGTCTCCGACCGCGCAGCGCTCACGGCCGCGCTGGACCGTCTCGTCACGGAGCAGGGCCCCTGCGACATCCTGGTCGCGTCGGCGGGCCTGGCCCGGCCCGGGCACTTCCTCGACCTGCCCGACGAGGTGTTCCGGCAGATGATGGAGGTCGACTACTTCGGCACGCTGTACGCGCTGCGGGCCGTCCTTCCTGGCATGGCCGAGCGGCGGCGGGGAAGCGTGGTGGCCGTCTCGTCGGCGGCGGGCCTGCTCGGCATCTTCGGCTACAGCGCCTACGGCCCGGCCAAGTTCGCCGTCCGGGGGCTGATGGAGTCGGTGCGCGCGGAACTGGCCCCACTGGGGGTCCACGCGGGCGTGGTCTTCCCGCCCGACGTGGACACCCCTCAACTGGCCGAGGAGAACCGCTGGAAGCCCGCCGAGACCTTCGCCGTCAGCGGCACCGTCAAACCGCTGACGCCGCAGAAGGTGGCCGAGGCCATCGTCTCCGGCATCGCGTCCCGGCGGTTCCTCATCTGCCCCGACCCGGCGACCCGGGCCCTGGCCCGCTGGGGCAGTGTGCTGGCCCCGGTGCTGAACCGCCGGTTCGACCGCAAGGTGGCCGCGGTGCGCGGCCGGTCCCTCACCGCCGGTCGAGGCTGACCGAGCCCTTCGGCAGGGTGTAGACGTCCAGGCGGGTCGCCACGTCGTTGGGGACGACCTCGCCGTTCTCGACTCCCGCGACACCGAAGTCGTTGTCGTTGGCCAGGTACAGGCGGACGGTGCCGTGCCGGGCGGGCAGCAGGGACAGGCCCTCGACCTTGCCGTTGTCCAGGCCGTTCGCGGCGGCGTCGAAGACGAGGCGCTTGCCGCCGGGGACGACACCGGCGGCGGCCAGGTTCTCCGGAGCGACGCTCTCCAGCGGGGTGCTCGACGGGTTGTCCCACGCCGAGCCCAGGATGTCGGTGGCCTCGCCGAGGTCCACCTCGTAGAGCTTGGTGTTCACGGTCGGCAGCTTGCCGTCCCGCTCCTCGACCAGCAGCCGGTCCTCGCCCAGCCACACCAGGGCGGAGGTGCCCCAGTCGCCGTCGGTGGCGCTGTCCGCGTCACGGACGTTGACGAACTCCGCCGCCACCGCGGGAGCACCTGGGCGGCTGACGTCGATCTTGAAGATCCGCAGGTTGCGGGACTTCTTGCCGGCCTTGGGGTTGGGGTTGGCCAGCGGGCTCTGCTGGGCCGCGTAGAGGGTGCGGCCGTCGGCGGAGACGGTCAGGCCCTCGAGACCGCGGTTGTTCTTCTGCTTGGCCTCGATGGCCGGGAGCACCTTGAGCACCTTCACACCCGGCGCCTCGTAGGTGGAGCCGGCCGGGGCGAGCACCTCGCGGATCGTGCCGTGGGGGCTCACGTGCAGGATCGTCGAGCCGTACTCGCTGGAGATCCAGAACGAGCCGTCGCGGCCGCGCACGACGCCCTCGGAGTCCACGCCGTAGGGGTCGTTCGGCAGCGGCCGGCCGTGCACGTCGACCGGGCCCTCGCCGGTCAACGACGCCGGGGGCAGACCGGTGATGCCACGGCCGCCGGTCACCGGATCCACGACCCCGGCGGGGGTGCGCAGCGGGATCTCCTGCTTAACGACGATCCGGTCCCCGTGGTCCTTGAGCCGGATCCGCAGGATGCGCGGGGTGTAGTCGGGCTTGAGGAAGACCTTGTGGCTGTCGTCCGCCGCGTCCGCGTTCGGGCCGCGGTCGGTCACCGTCCAGAACTCCTTGCCGGAGTCGTCCGCGGGGAAGAGGTCGCTGAATCCGCCGAGCTTCAGCTCCGAGCCTCCGCCGAGCGCGGCGGGGTCGCGGTAGGTGTAGGTCGCCTCGTGCTCGGGCACGGTGGGACCGCGGTCCGCGAAGGCGCTGGGGGCGGTGACGACGACGGTGACGGCGGCGGCGGTCAGCGCCGCTGCGGCGGCGGTGCTCGCCATCAGGGTGCGACGGCGCGTGGAGGTGGACGACGACGTGCTCATCTACCGGACTCCTCAGGGTTTGGGCCGCGGGCCGGCCAGCCTCACCTTCGAGCCGACGCCTGAGCACCGCGTGTTCTTCGGCGGTACGGCGGGTAACGCGCAGGCGAACTCCGGCGGGTGGTCAGCGTTCGCGTGCAAGCAGGGCGGCCTGTTCGCGGCCCACCGCGGACACCCGGCGCAAGTAGTCGCCGATGACGGTGAGTTCGTCGTCGGTGTAGCGCTCCAGGACCTCGCCGAAAGCCCTTCCCGGGCCCTCCCAGGCCTGCTCGACCCCGGCCAGGGATCCGGGCGCCAGGGCGACGAGGGCGCGTCTGCGGTCGTCGGGGTCGGCCGCGCGGACCACCATCCCGGCCTTCTCCAGGCGGTCGACGAGGCGTGTCGCGGACCCCGGGGTCAGACCGGTCAGTTTGGCGATCTCTCCGGTGCCGAGGGGTTCCGGCTGGAGGTCGAGCAGGCCGAGGCACTGCAGGTCGGTGGGGTGCAGGCCCAGGCGGTCGGCCATGGCCTGGTTGAACAGCGTCCAGGCCGCGTAGTGCTGCCGGCTCTCCGCGATGACGCTCTCGAGCAGCGCTGACCGGTCCGGCATTGAGCCACCTTCCCTTTTAAATACTTGCGCGACGCAATGTCCGCGTGGCGCAATGAATGCGCGACGATCGCATTCTAGGGAAGGACCACCTCGTCCATGACCATCCTCGTCACCGGAAGCCGCGGCCGCGTCGGCCGCTCCCTCGTCACCCTCCTGCACAGCCGCGGTCTCGATGTCCGCGCGGCATCGGGCTCCCCCGAAGAACTGTCCCTGCCCGACGCGGTGCCAACCGTGAAGTGCTCCCTGGCCGATCCACGCGACTTCCCCGCCGCACTCGACGGGATCACCTCCGTCTTCCTCTACGCCGAGGCCTCACAGATCGACGCGTTCCTCGAGCGGGCCCTCGCCGCCGGGGTCGGGCACGTCGTGCTCCTCTCCTCGAGCGCCGTCCTGTCCCCCGACGCCGCCGACGATCCCATCGGCCGCTCCCACCTCGCCGTCGAGCAGGCCCTCGCGGCCTCGCCGATCGAGTCCACATTCCTGCGCCCGGGCGCCTTCGCCACCAACGCGCTGCACTGGGCCCGGCCCATCAGGGCCACCGGCTCGATCGGCCTCCCCTACCCCGGCGCCCACAGCGACCCCATCCATGAGGGCGACCTCGTGGAGGCCGCGCTCGCCGTCCTCACCGACGCACGTCTGCGCGGCGGCCGGTACCACCTGACCGGCCCCGAGTCCCTGCCGTTCACCGACCAGATCGCACACATCGCCCGCGCCGCGGGCAGGCCGATCACCGTCAACGCCATCGGCCCGCAGGACTGGAAGGCGGCCAACGCCAAGTACATTCCGCAGGCTTACGCGGACGCGTTGGTCGACCTGTGGAAGGCGAGCGACGGCTCGCCCGTCGAGACCACACGCTGCGTCGAGGAACTGACCGGCCACCCGGCCCGCCCCTTCGCCCTATGGGCCCGGGACCACGCCGGGGCGTTCCTGGACCGATGACCGGCAGCCGAAGGCCCAGGCCGTCCGGAACGGCCTGGGCCGAGGTCCCGAGGTCTGCCTTCAGGCCCCGTCGGCGTGTGATTCCTCGAGTCCGCACCGGTGGCCGGTGATCCTGGACTGGAACGATTCCGAGGGCCGCGGCGTGTTCCTGGTGTCCACGGTCATGCGCAGGCCGGTGCCTCCGTCGGGGCCCGCAGGGTAGCTGCGCTGCTCGGTCGTCGCGAACCAGTGCCGCAGCGCTTCGGCCACCTTGCGGGCGGCCTCGGGGGACGAGGACACGATGCTGACGTCGGCGAACCCCGGCGGGGGATCCGCCGCCGGCCTGTCAGGCATGCCCGCGGGGGGAGCGCACGCTGTCGTGCCGGGGGCGCATCAGCCGCCTGCGGCTCTCACCTCGGTGCTCCTGCTCGGGCGTCTCGGTGGCCGCGTCGTCCGGAGCGCCGGGCCGCTGCGTCCGCTCGGCCCGCCCGCGGCGCTTCGGCAGGACATCGCTGTAGCGGAACGTCTCGATGCGCTGCTCGTGCTGGGCGTTGAGCATCTGGATCACGACGACCCCGACGGCGATCATGGCCAGGATCACGGCCACGGTGATGCCTGTCACCATCGTTCTCACATCCCTTGTGCCGGGCTCGCGGGCCCGGCCGGTTTCCCGAGAGAGGACGGTGCGGCGCCGCCTTCGCCCTCCCACTCGTCTTCCTCGCCGGGACCCGATCCGCTCGCGCCCGTGGCGGCGTTGACGGAGTCGCCGTTGGAGTCGCCGTTGGAGTCTTCGCCGGAGTCCTCTTCTGCCTTGTGGTCTGCCTCGTCTGCCTCGTGGTCTGCCTCGTCTGCGGCGCCTGCCTCGTGGTCTGCCTCGTCGGAGATCAGGCGACTCGCGGTGAGGCCGGGCCTGAGCGGATCCACCGCCGCGAACATCAGCCGTGCGGCCGCCGCCGCGCCGGTCTGCGGCGGTACGACCAGCAGGTCCCACCGGCCCCCGGTGTAGGACAGGAGCATCAGTTTGTGCGGGTCCTGCTCCTTCGTGAACCACCCCACGTGCAGCAGGCGCCCGCCGATGGGCACCTTCCGTGGAACGACCGGCCAGCAGGCGGGGTTCACCGTGACACGGGTGACCCTCCTGCCGAGGCGCTCCATGGCGTCGATCAGAGCGGGGAGCTCGGCCGTGAGGTCGCGGGAGCGAGGCCACCACGCACCGTCCAGCAGTCCACGCGCGGCTTCCGCGGGCTTCCACGACAGGCGGGCGGCGGGTGGCGACGAGACGCGCTCACGCACCGTCGATGAACGTTCAATGATCATGGTCATGAGGCGACCTGCCCCCGGGCGCGCTTCTGGCTGCCCGGCGTATTTGCTCGCCAAGAACGACGCCGACATGGAGGCCCGCGTACGAAGTGTCCCCGGTGGCTCAAGCCTACTCCGGCAGGGCCCGGCACGGGGGCGCGCGGAGCCGCCGGTATTCCGGCACGCGTCGCGAAGCGGTGGCCGGAGCCGTCCTTGTGGGAGGCTCCGGCCACCGGAGGGTGGGGCCGGGTCAGCCCGTTTCAGCCGGGGACGGGTCAGCCGTTGGTGATGGACACGTCGTCGACCTGGGCCTCGAAGAGGCTGGGGGTTCCGGCGTCGGCGGCCTCCAGGAACACCCGGACCGACTTGCCCGCGAAGGCCGACAGGTCCGCGGAGCCCGTCTGCCACTTACCGGCCACCTCGGATGCCGCCCCGGTCTTCGTGAACACCGTCGTCGCCTGGGTGCCGTCCAGCACCCGCACCTTCAGGTGGTCGTCCGAGCCGGAGTTGTTGCCGTGCGCCACGTTGTACGAGAAGTGCAGGGTCAACGACCCTGCGGAAGGCAGTGCGATCGGGGCCGAGAACACCGTGGTCACCCCACCGTCCAGGTCGTTGGCGCCATCGGACGCTCCGGCGGCCGATCCCGTGGACAGCGCGCCGACCCCGGACACCGTCGTCCCCAGCTGCTTGATCTGGCCGCTGCTCGCCGACGTCGTCCGATCGGGGTTGCCCCGGTCCCACACCCCCGCGGTGGCGGTGTCCGTCCCGGACGCATTCACCGTCCAGCCCTTGTCCGACTCGAAGTCGTCGGAGAACACCGCCGAACCGCCACCGGTCGAGCTCACCGTCCAGGTGAAGGAGGTGGACGCCGTCGCTCCCGAGGCGTCCTTGGCCGTCACACTCGGTGTGAAGGTGCCATTGGTGGTCGGTGTACCCGACACCAGGCCGTTGGTGGTGCCGATGGACAGTCCGGTGGGCAGGCCGCTCGCGGACCAGGTGTAGGGCGCGGTCCCTCCCGAGGCGGACAGCCGCAGCGAGACCGCCGTGCCGATCCTGCCGCTCTGGTTGCCGGGGTTGGCCACGGACACCCCGGTCGACGTGGTCCAGGCGTCCGTGATCGGGGACTTGTCCGCGGCCTTCCCCAGGGCGCGCAGACCGTACATGTCCTCGAGGGTGCGCAGGACGCTGTAGTGGTTGACGCTCGCGGTCGACTCGTAGCCGACCTTCACGTGCTCTCCCACCAGGGAGGTGTAGATCTGGTTGACGGATGTCCCGCTGTCCTCGTCGAACGTCGTGACGAGCAGGCTGTTGTGGGTCTTCGCCCACTGGGCGTAGCCGTCGAGCTTGCTCTTGAGCCAGGAGTCACCCGTCCCGATCGAGCAGTCGTGCATGTCGCTGCACATGTCCGGCGTGACGAACGAGACCGTGGGCAGCTTGCTGTAGTCGCTCGGGAAGCTGGAGAACGGCAGGTTGTACGAGGAGCCGCCCACCGTCGGGAAGTTCGCCCAGGGGGCGTGCTTGCGGCGGTACTTGCCACTGCTGCAACCGGTGTACCCGGCGCTGGGCAGGCCCTCCGAGTACGCCTTGAAGCTCTGGCCGGCGTCGAGGAGCTGCTGCCCCAGATTGCCGGTGGTGAAGTTCTTCGGGCAGTCGTCGTTGCTGACGCCCTGCGTGGAGCCGGAGAACAGGCCGATGTAGTTGGGCTGGCTGGGGTGGGTGAGCGCGTAGGAGCCGGTGAGCAGGGTTCCCTGGGACGACAGTGAGTTGAAGTAGGGGGCGTCCGAATTCCCCTTGATGGACGAAAGCTTCTTGTTCTCGAAGAGCACGACCACGACGTGGTCGAACTCGGGGATGTCCCCCGCGGTCGCGGCTGCGGGGCCCGCGGAAGGCTGGTGTCGGGCGGTACTGGCCGTCGAGATCGCCGGCACGGAGCCGGCGGCGGCGAGGGCGAGCACCGAAGCACAGATCGTGCCTGCGATGCGATATGGACGCATCAAGGGCCTCCTGTTGAAGAAACATGCGATGGACGGACCAGCCGCTCGTGGACCGGTCGTTCAGGGATGGGCACGGGTGTCGGCCGTTGGTGCGGTGGCCGCTCGTGGACCGGTCGTCGGCCGCCGGGCCCGGGATGGCTTATCCGCTGGTGATGGACACGTCGTCGACCTGCGCCTCGAAGAGGCTGGCTGCCCCGGCGTCGGCGGCCTCCACGGACAGGCGGATCGACTTGCCCGCGAAGGCCGACAGGTCCGCGGCGGCCGTCTGCCAGGCGCCGGGCACCTCGGCCGCGGACCCGGTCCTGGTGAACACCGTCGTCGCCGTGGAGCCGTCGACGACCTTGACCCGCAGGTAGTCGTCGATGCCGGAGTTCTTGCCGTTGGCCACGTTGTACGACAGGTCGAGGGTCAGCGCTCCGCCTGCGGGCAGCGTGATCGCACCCGACCGGATCGAGGTCACTCCGCCGTCCAGGTCATTGGCGCCGTCCGACGCCCCGGCCGCCGACCCCGTGGACAGCGCGCCGACCCCGGACACCGTCGTCCCCAGCTGCTTGATCTGGCCGCTGCTCGCCGACGTCGTCCGATCGGGGTTGCCCCGGTCCCACACCCCCGCGGTGGCGGTGTCCGTCCCGGACGCATTCACCGTCCAGCCCTTGTGCGACTCGAAGTCGTCGGAGAACACGACCGAGCCACCGCCGGTGGACCCACCGAGGCCGCCTGTGTACAGCAGCCGGTTCGGCGATCCACTGCCCGCACCGGTGATCTTGTCGGCTGTGGCGTTACCGACCAGCGCCGACTGGACATCGGCGGGCGACGCGGTGGGATGTTTCGACAGGTACAGGGCTGCGGCTCCGGTCACATGCGGTGCCGCCTGCGACGTTCCGGTCTTGGTCTGCGTCGCCGTGTCGCTGGTGTACCAGGAGGACACGATTCCCGTGCCGGGGGCGAAGAGGTCGGTGCACGGACCGTAGTTGGAGTCGGAGCGCCGCCGGTCGGCGGAATCGGCGTTGTTGACGACGATCGCCGGTCCTATGGAGCCCGGAGAGTTGTTGCACGCGTTGGCGTTGCTGTTTCCCGAGGAGACCACCCAGGTGATGCCGGAGGCGATCGAGTTCTTGATCGCCGTGTCCTCGCTGCTGTTCGCCGAGCCGTTGATGCTCATATTGACCACGGCCGGCTTCACCGCGTGCGCGGTGATCCAGTCCGCGGCGGCGATGATCCCCGAAGTACTCGCGCTGTCATCGCAGTTGAGGACTCGGACGGACACCAGCTTGACGCCCTTGGCCACCCCGTGGTCCTTGCCGCCGATCGTCCCGGCCACGTGGGTGCCGTGCCCGAAGCAGTCCTGGCCGTTCTTGCCGTCCCCCACCTCGTCGACGCCCACGCTCGCCCGCTCCTGGAACTGGCTGTGCGAGGTGCGGATGCCGCTGTCGACGACGTACGCGGTGACATTGCTCGCCGTACCGGCGTAGGTGTAGCTCTTGTCGAGGGGCAGATCGCGCTGGTCGACACGGTCGAGGCCCCATGACGGCGGATTGCTCTGGGTCGCCGAGCCATGGGCCACGGCGTCCTGCTCGACGTAGGAGACCCGGGGGTCGGCCGCGGCCCGCCGCGCCTGAGCCGCCGTCATCCGGGCCGCGTAGCCCTTCAGCACCGAGCCATAGGTGTGCCAGACCTCGCCACCGTGCGCCCGGACGATCCGAGCGCTCTCGCCCTTCACCGAGCGGGGGGACATCGCCTTGTCCTTGAAAACCACGATGTAGCGGCGGGCTATGGGATCGGCCACGGAACGCACCGGATCGGGTGGCGTTTGCGCGGCCCGGGACATGTGCCCCGGGAGGAATGGAACGGCCATCCCCAACGTGACGGCGAGAGCCACCGTCAGCTTTCTTATGCCTCTGCGCACTTCTTCTCCAAGTGAGAGGAAAGGGCACCCAGAACCTTCGGGTCCGTTTGGTGTACTCCCCGCTCGTTCTCGCCCGCGGCAGCCGCTCGCCAGTGGCTCAGATGGGCGGCACAGCGGCTTTGGCACCTCGGCCCGGCGGCCGGCTGGGGCTCATGGCCACTTCTGGACAGTGGCGCCGGGTGGCCCCGGAAGCCCTGGTGGAGCGGGTAGAAACTGCCCAGGGGCGCCGGGAGACGAGGGCTCGCGCACACCGGTGTGCGGCCCTCGTCTCCTGTGCGGTGGGGCGGTCGGCGGCCTTTGCCGTCGGCGCCACGAACTGAATTCCCCCGAACCGAAAACCTTTTGCGGGGAGATTTCCCGGACACCTCGTAAACCTGCCGGCGGCGGGGCAGTCACCCTTGCCCGGAGAAAACCACATGAGTGATGAAGTCCTGCCGACCCATCTGCGTCGTCTCGGGCTGGAGGATCGCGAGGCTCGGACATACCTGGCCATGCTGAGCACGGGCCCCACCACCGTGGCGGAGCTGTCCGAGCGCCTGGGCGAGGATCCCCTGGGCATCCGGCAGTCCGTGGACCGCCTCATCGAGCAGGGTCTCGCCACGAGTTGCGGCCGGGAGGACTCCGCCGTCGCCCCCACCGAGCCCGGCATTGCCCTGGACCGCCTCACGCATGCCAGGACCTCCGAGTTGCGGCAGGCTCATATAGCGGCGATCAACGCCTACCGCGGCTACCGCCGTTCGGTGCACCCCCAGGCCACGGACGATCTCGTGGAAGTGATCACCGGGCCGCAGATCATGGAACGCATCTGGCACATCGAGGGCGCCGCCGGGTCGGAGGTCCTGCGCTTCGACTCCCCGCCCTACCACATCCCCGCGGGCCCCAACGCGGCCGAAGGACGCAACCTCGAGCGGGGCGTCGAGTACCGCGTCGTCTACTCCACGTCGGCCGTGCAGAACAGCTCCTACTACGCCCGCAACATCAAGCCCTGCATCGCGGCGGGGGAGCAGGCGAGGGTGCTGCCGACCGTCCCCGTGAAGCTGACGATCTTCGACCGGCGGGTGGCGATCGTCTCCATGTCATTCGTGGAGGCCGAGGTCAACGACTCCATGCTCATCGTCCGCCCCTCCAGCCTCCTGTCCGCACTCACCGGGCTGTTCGAGACGTCCTGGCGCTCGGCGTTCCCCCTGCACTTCGGCGACCGCGTCCCACCCGCGCTGCGGCCGGTCCAGAGCCGGATCCTGGAGCTCCTGGGCAGCGGCGTCACGGACGAGACCATCGCCGAACTCCTCGGCATCAGCCGCCGCACGCTCTCCCGCAACCTCGAACAGCTCACCAGCACCGCCGGCGCCGCCACCCGCTTCCAACTCGCCCTCCACGCCGCCCGCCAGGGCTGGATCTGACGAGCGGCGGTTCCCTGTGCGCCCGCTGTCGCGCGTCAAGGATCAACCGAGTCCGTCTCAACCCCACTTCGCGGTGCGGGGATCGGGCGTTGGAGGTGGCGCATGAGCCGCTCGAGCCCTGTCCAGCCCGAAGCCGACGAGCCGTCGCCGAGCGGATAGAAGAATCCGGGCCGCCTCGGTGCCCCCAACTCCAGCGGCCGATCCGGGAGGGGCGGGCGTCCGGCACGGGTGAGCCCGATGTCCGCCACCGCCTCGGCTCCGAGGGCGAAGGCCACCGGCACCGGAGGGCTCTCCATGCGGGCGGGAACGGTCAGGTCCCGCCGTGCCGACCGCTGCTGGGCCAGCATCGACCGGAGCCCGTACCGCGCCACCAGCTCATGGGCGATCCCAGGAAGCTCACCGAGCGGCGGCGCTTCCCGCGGGCCGAGCCCGACGGTGAGGGTGACATCCTCCTCCACGCCCCTGGTTGTGCGAATGACCCGCGCGGTGGCGATGGCCGGACGCTCCTCGGCTCCCAGGACCACGAACCAGGTGCGCCCGGGCGCGCGGCCCCGAGCCGGCTCGGTGAGGCGGCGCCTCGACCATGGAAGGGCCACTGGTTCCGCCGTGCCCCAGCCGACCGGCGGCCCACCGGTCAGTCGCCGCCAGGCCGCTTCCAGCGCGCCGCCCAGGACCAGCCGCTCATCGGCCGGCAGGAGCGTACGGAAGGAGAGCGCCAACTGCCGTTCGCCCTTTGCCCGCACCTCGGTGAAGGCGTCGGCCACGGCGGTGCCGTCCGCCGTGCCCCCGACCGGTTCGAAGGCGCCGTCACCCCAGCGCAGCACCGCGCCGGACAGCCCGTCGTAGTGGCCGCCGTCCCCGTCCCGGACCACCCAGCGGGACGGCGGTCCGCAGAGCAGGGACCGGGTGGGGAGGCTGAGCCGAGTGTGCTTCGGGGTGACGATCTGCAGACCCCGGTCACTGGCCAGGGCTGCCCGCAGCGCGTCGCAGAGCCAGGCCGTCATGGCGACGACCGGCCGGTCCTGGAGCACGACCGCCACCTTGTCGGTGAGCACGTCGACGGCCGGCGAGGCGGCGGCCGGAGCCGGAACGGCAGTGACCCCCATGGCCACCGGGGCGCCGCTGCCCGCCCGCGCGGCGGCTCGCGGAGGCCAGACCGTGCCACCCAGCAGGGCAGCGAGCCGTCCCGCGAAGGCCCCGGCCAGCCGTTCGGCGTCCTTCACCGCTGTGGACGCACGGGCCTCGACCCACCAGGCAGGGGTCGGCGCGGCAGCGCAGTCCGGTCCCAGCAGCCGGGCCGCCTCCCCCGGGACCCGCACGAGGACCGGCGCCTCGATGGATACGAGGGGGCGGCCACTGTCGTCGCACAGTTGCAGGACCGCCTCCTCGCCGACCTGGCCGACCCCCCTGCCCGCCCCGCCCGCGCCGACATCCCCGACCGCCCCGACATCCCCGCCCGCGCCGACCGCCTGGACCCGTAGTCCCGGCCCTCCGGCGAGCAACCCCGCCACCATGCTCCAGGTGTCGGGCATGCGCTCGGTGAGGGCGATCACGTCCATGGTCATACGCCGTGCCCGGTGGCCGCCGCGGTCGCCATGGCTGTCTGGATCAACCGATTCGGAGCACCGCGCCTGATCAGGACTCCGCGCCCCGGCGGCTGCGGCGAGGCATGCACCCCGGGGAAGAGCTGCCCTTCGGTCCGGTCCCCGGCCATGACCACGGCCGCGGTGCCGCTCTCCCGCACGGTGGTCAGGAAGGGGTCGTACAGCGCCCGGGACGCTCCGGCCACCCTCCGGGCGACAACGAAGTGCAGACCGATGTCGGGGGCGGAGGGGATGAAGGGCAGGAAAGGGGCCAGCGGCTGCTGTCCAGCGGTGGAGAGGATGTCGTAGTCATCGACCAGGACCACGATCCGGGGCCCTGAGCACCCGGTTCCCTCTGCCTCGAAGCCGAACGCGAGGGCGGCATCCGCGCGGGAGGTACCGTCCGGCGTCCTCTTCTCGAGCTCGGCGGCGATCCCCGATGCCAGCCCGCCGCAGATCTTGGCGTTGTGCGCGTATCCCCCGCAGTAGGGCTCGGGCACCGGATTCCTCAACGTGCGCCGCGGATCCATGACCGCGAAGACGAGCCGGTCGTCCGAGTAGCGCTCCACCAGGCCCCGCGCGATGAGCCGCAGCAGATTGGTCTTGCCGCAAGCGCTGTCGCCCAGGACCAGCACATGCTGGTCGCGCTCGAACAGGTCGAGCAGCACCGGCTCCAGCGCGGTCTGGTCCAGCCCGATCGGCACCCGCAGGGGCTCGGCCGCGGGAGACGGCAACGACGATGCCGGAATCCGCGCCGGCAGCACTCGGACCGGCTGCGCGAACTCCCCCGGCCAGGCAGCACGGATGGATGCCGCGGCCTGCTCGACCGCGGAGCCGAGGTCGGCGGTGTCGGCGCGCGAGTCGACGCGAGGCAGGGCGACCTGGGCGAAGAGCCCGCCGTCGGTGAGCACTCGGCCTGTCTCACCCGGCGCGATGGTCCCGGCGAGCCTGCGGTCGACGCTGCTGTCCGCGGCGTCGTTGAGCCGTAGCTCCGCCCTGGTGCCGAAGGTGGACTGGGTGGCGATCCGCACATCGTTCCAGCGCAGCATCCCGGCGACGACGTGGATGCCATAGCCGCTGCCGCGTTTGAGCAGGTCGGCCACGGCGTCGTCGAGTTGCTCGAAGTCGTCACGCAGCGCGCCGAATCCGTCGACCAGCACAACGATGTCGGTCGACGCGAGCTGTGGCACCGCCCCCTTGGCACGCAGCTCCCGCAGCCGTTCGACCGAGTCGATGCCGCGCTCTCGGAACAGTTCCTCCCGGGCGGCGAGCATCCCCCTTACCTCCTCGACCGTCCGCATGGCACGCTCCCGGTCCGCCCTCCCGGCGACCCCGCCGACGTGTGGCAACCCGGCCAGCGCCTGGAGACCGCCGCCGACCAGGTCAAGGCCGTAGATGCCGACCTCGTGCGGGGTGTGGGTCAGGGCCAACGACAGCGCGAGCGTGCGCAGGAGCGTCGTCTTGCCCGACTGGGGACCGCCGATGAACGCCGCGTGCCCTCCCGCCACCGTGAGGTCGAGCGTCCACTGCCCCTGCCACTGCCGCGCCGGATCGTCCAGCAGGCCGAGCGGGACCCTCATGGCGCCCGGCCGCCGAAGGAGCTGCATCCCGCGCTCACCGACGTCGACCGGGCCCGCGGCGCTGTCCAGTGTGAGCGCGGACGGCAGCGGAGGGAGCCAGATACGGCGCACACGAGGGGCAGCGGCGCCCAGCCGGTCCACGAGAACGGACAGCACGGTGGGGCCCGGGTCCCGGTGCCTGGCGCGCGCCCATGCGCCGGGCGCCGCGGGATCCGGGGCCGACAAGGTGTTGAACGCCGGATAGGGCAGGACGGACGGCCCGGTGACCTTCCTCGGCTCGCGCCGGGCCGGACCCTGGTACGGGCCGGAGACAAAGCCCGCCTTGAACCGCACGTACGCCGAAGTGTCGACCTTCAGGTAGCCAAAGCCCGGAAGCGGCGGCAGATGGAAGGCATCAGTGGTGTCGAGCACCGTGCGGCTCTCGTCCGCCGAGAAGGTCCGCAGTCCCAGCCGGTAGGACAGATAGGCCTCCAGACCCTTGAGCTTGCCGCCTTCGATGCGCTGGCTGGAGAGCAGGAGGTGCACACCGATGCTGCGCCCGATACGGCCGATGGACAGGAAGAGGTCGATGAAGTCCGGCTTGGCGGTGAGGAGTTCGCCGAACTCGTCGATGACGACGAGGAGGTGGGGAAGCGGGGGCAGTCCGGGGCGGGTGGCGCGCAGCGCCGCGTAGCGCGAGATGTCGGCGACATCGCCCGCGCTCTTGAGCACCTGCTGTCGGCGCCGCACCTCTCCGGCGAGGCTGGTGTGGACGCGTTCGACGAGACCGGCCTGGTGCTCCAGGTTGGTGATCACCCCGGCGACGTGCGGCACCTCGGCGAACGGGGCGAAGGCGGCGCCGCCCTTGTAGTCGACGAGCAACATCGCCAGATCCTCCGGCGGATGTGTGGCCACCAGGCCCAGGACGAGGGTGCGCAGCAACTCGCTCTTGCCGGAACCCGTCGCGCCCACGCACAGCCCATGCGGCCCCATGCCCAGCTCGGCGGCCTCCTTCAGATCGAGCAGTACCGGTTCATGGGCGTCATTGACTCCGATCGGCACCCGGAGGAAGGCGCGTTCCCCGCGTGACGCCCACAGCCGTGACACATCCACGTCGGCCGGGTCGTCGATCGACAGGAGGTCGGCGAAGTCCACCGGCCCCGTCAGCGGTGCGTCGGTCACGGACTCGGCCGACAGCCGCAGCGGCGCGAGCATCCGAGCCAGCCCCTCCGCGGCGGCCGCGCTCATATCGTCGACGGTCCCCCGCACGGTCCTGGGCGGGTCGCTCCTCACGTCCTCCACGGCGACCTCGTCCGCGTCCACGCGGAGCCGGATCGACACCTGCCCCGGCTCGGCCACCCGCTCCGCCACGAGGTGCACGACGGTCACGGCCATCTCCCGCAGAGAAACCGTCTCGTCGGGACGCGGCAACCGCGCCGCGGGCTCCCCGTATCCATCGCTCACCACGAGCAGGCGGCTCGTCATGTCCAAGGCGTACCTCGGTGACAGGCCGCGCCGCGCCTCGGCCGCGTAGGACGCCCGGCGGCGCAGGTCATCGCCGAGCGTTGCGGCCAGTTGGGCCAGGTCCGGGGCGATACGGCGAGCGCCGACCGGCCCATCGAGCTCCACCGGGTCCACCACGTGCGGCAGCCACTTCAGCCATGCCCAGTCCTCAAGCCCCTCTCCGGGGCAGGCGAGAGCGATCGAGACATCGTCGGGCGCGTGAGCGGCGGCCACCTGGACGATCAGTGCTCTGACCAGGCGCAGCACCGCCGCACGGTCGCCAACGACGCTGACATCGCCCACGCGGTCGAGCGGAACGGTCACCGGGAGGCCGTCCGCCCTGCGGAAGCGGCTGATCAGCGCCCCCGCCTCGTTGAGCATGAACCGATCCGGTGGGGTGAGCACGCTGCCGCCCTGCCGGCTCACGGTCAACGGCCGCAGCGGCATCTGCCCGACGCCGACCCGTACGCGCAGGAAGTCGGCGTCGTGCCTTCGGCGCTCCCAGAGCCGAGCCGGGTCGCGAACGATGTCGTACAGGGCCGCGGGCGCGGGGTCCAGCACCCGTGCGGTGTCGCGGCATCGGCGTTCCTCGTCGCCGAGTTCCTCGCGCGAATCCTCCAGATACCCCAGGTAGCGTTCGCGCTGCGCGCGCCGGGTGCGCTGGGCCCTGCCGCGCTGCGAGAGCAGCATGCCGAGGGCGCCCGCCACGGTGACCACCAGGACCAGCGCGCCGACGACCGCGAACCGGCTGTCGCGGATCATCGTCATCATGACCACCGAGCTCATCACCCCGGCCACCGGCAGGAGGGAGTGCAGAACACCTCCCGTCCTGCCCTCCGGGAGGTTGGGCGGGGGCTCGAGGGCACGCGCCTCCGGAACCGCCGACGGCCGGGTCGTGCGCGCGGGGCGGTGCACCAGCCGGGTGGTCATCGGCGGCTGCCGACAGCGCGGTTGAGGACTTCGGCGGCCAGCCGCGCCGCCGTTTCCCGGGTGCCGCGGGCCAGGAGCGACGCCTGGATGACGCCCCCGGCGGCCAGGTGCCGGTCGTAGGGCAGCGCGAGCACCGCGACGCCGTCCAGCCGCAGATGGTCGGCGGCCGCCTCGGCGTCGATCGTCGTGTGCGGAGAGGACGAGACAAGGACGACGACGGTGCGGGCGAGCATCCCGGCCCGGCGCAGCCCCGCCATCCAGTCGAGCACCGAGCGGGTACTGGCCACTCCTTCGACGGTGGCGGGCGCCACCACGACCCGGCCCTGGGCGGCGGCCAGTGCCGTCCGGGCCAGCTCGCCGGGCAACGTGGGGCAGTCGACGACGGTGATCGCGAAGTAGCGGCGCAGCGCCACCATCACCGACTGGTACTGCGGCAACTCCAGTCGGGCGCCCACGTTCCCCCGGCTGCCGGGCAGCAGCCAGCCGCCGTCGGGAAGCCGGGCCAGACAGCCGGTGATGTCGGTCAGTTGCATGGAGGGGTCGATCACCTGGGCCAGATCGGCGCAGGTCCAGCGGACGGCGGCGGCGCCGAGCCGGATCGGCAGGGTGCCCAGCGCGGCGTCGGCCTCTACCGTCAGCACGGGATCGCGCCGGTAGTGCTCGAACGTCCGGCCGAGGAGCGCGGCCACGGTGGTCTTGCCCGCGCCGCCGCGGATGCTCGTGACCACGATCTGGCGGCCGGTGGTGATCGGCTGCTGGAGGTCCCTGGCGACCTCGGTGGCGGCCTCCACCGCGCGGGCCGGCGACGCACCCGTCAGCTCCCGCAGCGACCGGCGGGCACGCGCGGCGGCGGAGTCCCCGCTCCTCGGCCTGCGCTGCGCCTGAACGAGGGCGTGGTCGATGAGCCCGGCAGGTGCGGCGGGCGGGGCGATGGCGGGCGGGTGCCGGGGCTTCGGGGGGAGGGGCTTCGCTGGGAAGGGCTCCGCGGGAAAGGGCTCCGCGGGGATCGGCTTCGGCAGGAGGGGCGGCGGCGCCGCGGGGACCGGCAGATGCGGATCAGGAGCAATGCCGGGAATCCCCCAAGAGAACCCTCCGGAACCGGGCGGCCCGAAGGCACCCTGGCAGGCCTCGCCGCCGAGTTGGCGCAGGAGGTCGCCCTGCCAATCGTCTGCGGCCATGCCGTTTCTCCGATTTCCACTCGCGACCTGGCGCTCGCACCCTTCAGAAGGCGCCGAGCAGTCGTGCGTACACGCCGAATACGCCGACGGCGAGCGGAAACAGCGCGATGACACCGGCCGACTCGCCCACATCCGCTATGCGGCGCAGACGGACGCGAACATGCTCAGGAGGATGCACGGCCAGCACACCGAGCGGCAGCAACGCCGCCCCGGCGACCACGGCCAGTGGGCCATAGGGCGGCCCGCCGCGGTGGCGTTCCCACAGCACGACCAGGCGGACCAGGAGGACTGCCCCCGCGGCGAGCAGCGCCACCACCTCGGCGACCAGCGGATAGGCACGAGCCCGCGACAGAAGAACCACCGCGAGGACCACGGTGAGCCCCACCGTCCAAGGATTGGGCGTACTGACCGCGAGCCACCCCGCGGCCGTGGCGGAGGCAGCCGTGACGACGGTGGCGAGCACCAGCCCGCGATGCGTCGCGGCCAGAGCGGTGACCACTTCCTGGCGGCTCACGGACACACCCGCGCAACGGCGGTCGTCCAGCCCCGCCAGCCCGGCGGCCGTCAACGCGAAGCGCGGCAGCACCCCGAGCACGGTGACCGAAACCACGGCCAAGACGGCGCCCACGCGCGCCGGATCATTGTGAAGCGCCGGATCACTCTGAAGGAGTGCGGTGGCATCCCACACAACAGCGGCCCCCACGACCGCCCCCGCGCCCACCACCCCGCCCCGCCCAACAGGCGAGAACACCCCCAGGAGGAACAGGGTGGCGGCCAACGCGACGGCGAGCCCTGCCAGCCGAGCCTGCACCGACCAGGCGTAGGCATCAGCGGCGGTCCACGAGGCGAGGACGCCCAGGGCGCCCGCAACGAGCAAACAAGTGGTGGCGAGCCCTCGATTGCGACGACCAAACCGCGCGACGAGGCCCCCGGCGACAGCCGCGCCCACGGAGACGGCGACGAGCACCTCAGCCACGCGAGCCTGATCGAACCAACTCCGGGCCAGCATCCCGGCCGTGACGGCGAAAGTCACACCGGAGAGCCCAGCCACCGCCCTCCGAGAAGCGGGCCGCCACCGCCAGGCCCGTAGATCCAGGTCCTGCGCCACTTCATCGGTAACGTCATGCACGACGGGAGCGGGCGGAGCATCCCGCGCCCGAACGAGCCGCAGCAAGGCCCCATCCCTGACGGCGGCCGATGCGAGCGTGCTGTCCTGCGGCAGAACCGCCCCGTCGGCGGTGACCAGATGCCGAAGCATGGGCCGCTCGGAGACGCGGTCGCCGAGCAACTCGATGACGTCGGGCAGAAGCAGGCCGATCGGCTCGTTCGAGGGCAACACCAGATCCACCCGCCGCCGGTCCCCGACGAGTGTCACCCGGCTCAACTCGGCACGCATCACCGGTGCGGAGAGGACTGATGCGGGCCCGGGCGGCCCATCTCACCCGAGACAAACGACCACCCAACACACCCCGCACACAACACGGCCGCCACGGCAACCCCTGCGAACACCTTTCCCAACCTCTCCTCCCCACCCCTGCGCCCGACACCCAAAGCAGACCGCATCCGCCCCCGCCGCACGGCCACAGACTCCAGCAACTGACTGTCGTAATCCCACATCATGCCTCGCATTTTTCTCAAGTTGGCCGCGACGAATACGCTGATTGCGCACGCCCTGCCCGGGCTCCATCTAGGAAAGCGGTACACGTACCGCAAAGGATCTATCAGAGCCGATCCGTCAAGTCTGGGCCGCTTCCATCGGCTGACGGTTCGGCCGCTTGCACTCCGTACCCCTCTGCAGCTCCGAAATACGTTGGCTCGCCAGGCTCCGCCTTCGTTCCAAGCAGAGAATCAAGCGCCCGAAGAGCTGCTGCGAGGCGGGGCGCGTTTCTCCTCTGAACCTCTGGGTGAGGACGCCCGGAAAAGTCATACCAAGTCCAGATGTCATGGAAGACAGCGACTTCTGCGGTGAGGCCGATGGGCACCGGGGACACCTCCAACTCCAGGAGCCCAGATTCACGGTGCTGCTGGCCATCGGCGTCTACCCACAGCCCTGAACCCAACACGCGGATGTCATCTACCTCGGCGGTTTGGAAACCTACCGGTCGACTCTGCAGCACACCATCCACCAGTTCAGGGTCACCAAGTTGCGTGCTCAGACATAGGGTCGTCGTGATCCCGATACCCCCGCCTCCAGGAATGTACCAGCCATACTCAATTGTCGAGGGAACAAGCAGCGAGTGCTTAGCCAGCACCTCCGCCATCCGCGCTGCGACAGCCAGCGCGGATGCGAGACCAGGAGAGGCAATGCCGTCAAGATCCCATGACCAGGAGCCGCACTCCCGTGGGGCACGCATCAGAGTAGACATAGAAATCCTTACGGGAAGATCTGCCCGCGTTCGGGGATGATGATGGCGCCATCGCTGAAACGCAGATGGAATGTGGCATTGGACTTCGTAGCATAAAACTCCACGTCCTTCAGGTACTCGTCGACGAATCCATCCATCGACTGACGGACGTCCAGGACGGCAACTTTGTGAGCGACACCGTGTCCAGCTAGCTGCTTGGCTGCCTTCTTCGCTGCGGATTTGATCCCTTCCAGATTGCTGACATCCTTGAGTTGGTAGCCAAAGTCTGGCGTACCATCAGGCTTGAGCGTGGCAACATCCAAGTCCAGGCCAGTCTCGTTCTTGATTTCGAACGCCAAATCGTGAAAGCCACGCGCCTGAAGCTCGGTGGCATGCTCCAGAGCCATAGTCGCCGCAGGATCTATCCCTTTCTGCTTGAACATCTTCAGAACTTCATCGTAGTTACGCACTCCAGAGAGATGTCCGCGACTGATGAGATCTGCAGCCCGCTCGCCGATGGATGACCTGCGTAACCGCCCTAGGAGGCGATCCTGGTCGGTTGCGGACAACCTCATGCGATCCAGCTCTGACGCGACATGCACCTCCTGATCTGGCCGCATACCACCAGAAGCCTGAGGCTTAGGTCCGTCGGGGAACCGGTATCCTGAATCATGCGCTCCTTGCACAGGGCGCCTGGGCTCTGCGTCGTAAACACCCGACGAGTCGTCAACGGAGTGCATGCTGGCTTTGGCCCCGTCACCGACGGCGCCATGACCCTCCACGTGCGACCCGGCACTGTGGTCACGAGTGCCAGGCAACTCGTGCTTCTTTCGAGGCTGGCAGTCAGCTACGTGCCCCGTTGCTCCGTCCCCTGGATGCCTACCTGGACCGTGCGCGTCATGCCCTGCTCGGGGGAGATTGTCGACCCCGTGGGCCACCCTCTCCGCACTACCGGGACCCGTGTGCACAGCGGTTGGGGCTTTCTGCGCCGGGGGCTCGTGTGCATGGGGCAGGTTCGAGGCCGCCGGTTCCCTTGGGATCGGGGGGGCTTTGGGCCTGCCGTCAGGCAGCTTCAGCGTGCCATCGGCGTGCAGGATCGCGTCGTTGGGGAGCCTCACCGCGCCGTTCGGCAGTTCCGCGACCGTGCCGGAGTCCAGCTTCCTCAGCCCTGCCATCACCTCCCCGACCCTCGGGATCCTGTCCCCGGCCTTGCCCCCCGCCTTCACCACATACGCCATCGGGTCGATGGCCCTGCCGACCCTGCCCGCCGCACCGGCGACCTTCGCCGCCGTGCCGGCCTTCCCGGCACTCCCCGCCCCGGTCGCCGCCGTCAGCGCGTTGAACGTGACCGCCCCCGCCGCCCGGGCGGGGTTCTTGCCCCACTCGTCCCACGCCACCAGCGCCTTGCCCGTATCCCGAGCGACCTTCCTGCAGTCGCGCATCCACGCCGGTAACGCCGAGTCCGGAACAGCCATCCCACCAGGCATCCGGTACAGGGTCACGCCAACGGCCAGCATGCCCAGGCCGTTCCATGCCGCCTGCATGTCGTCCCAACCGGAGAACCCCAGCACCGCCCCAAGGCCCCTGACCGTCCCCCATACTCCGTCGAGGATCAAGCCGTCCCAGACAAAGCCCTTGATCCAGTGGCCCACGTCGTAGAAGTGGTGCCCCTCCTCCTCCGGCGTCCCCCAAGGGACCTTCGCATGGTCCAGATCACCGGCTGTGTAGCCGTACGTCTCCGGCCTGCCCGACCCGTCACCCACCACATACCGAGTGCCGCCGAACACGGCGGTGATCTTGTTCGCCGCCGTACGCTCGGCCTCCCAAAAGGCCGCCACAGCGGCGTTGACGTCATGCTGCAGATCGTTGTGCTCGGCGACCTTGTCCCCGTCGTACTCCCAGTCGTCGTCATCCCGGACGCTCTCGACGAACTGCGCCGCCTCCAACCGCAGCCGCTCCAGCCTGTCCGCGATCGGCCGCACCTGCGACGCGTAGTCGGACAGCGCCCCCTGCACCTTCTCCAGATCCCCCGCGAACTCATCCGCCACGTCCCGCACCGGCGCCGTCGTCGCGAACAACTGCTCCGACTCCGGAGCGTGGTAGAACACCGAAAGCCCCTGAAACCCGCTGTGGACGTCCGCACCCGTCCTCCGGATCGCGGACGCGTCCTTCCGCAGATCCCCGACGTCCCTCTCCAACTGCTCCAGATCACCCGTGAACTGCGGAATCTCCGCCGGCTTGATCACCGCGCCTGCCCGCCGCTCCCGCCGGAGCCCGGCGCGTCCACCACCGGCGCCGTCAGCGCCTCGCGCTGCGCGTTCGCGGCCATCTCCAGATCCCCGTTGACGTACGCGGTCGTCGCGTCGACCGCACCCGCGAGCGATCTACCGGACCGCGTCGCCACAAACCGAAGCCTGCCCCGCGTCGCCTCGGCGAACTCCGCCAAGGCCACCGCCACCAGCCCGCCCTCGGACACCCCGCCGCCCCGGCTCAAGGTCCCGGCCGACTTCGCGGCGCTTTCCAGATGTTGGCCGTAGTCCCCGGCCTGCCGCTCCAGATGCTCGGCCACAGCGCCGGTGCGCGTGACCACCGCCCGAACGCCACCCGTATCGATGTCCCACCTGGGCACGCGAGCAACCCCCGTTTTCCACCTGTGTTGTACCTTCCGATGTCAACCGATCGCGTCCACGGCGGCCTTGGCTCTGGAAAGGGTGTGCTGCGCGGTCCCGTCGTTCTTCTCCAACGTGGAGCGCACCAGGTGGATGATCGTCCTCACCTCGTGCGCGGCGCGGTTCCACCGCTGTTCCTTGGCGTGGTACTCGTCCGACACTCCGTCGGCCTGGAAGTCCGCCATCGCGGCCTTCACGGCCCGGTCCCGCTCGGCGAGCACTCGCTCGAGCTGCCCGACAACGCTCTGCAGACTCCCCTGGACCTCACTCGAGGCAGCGGTGTCATAACTGCGACGGTCCTGACCTGCCATGGTCTCCGCCTCCCCATCAACGCCCGGAGAACCGGGCGGCGTCGAAGTTCGCAGCGGCCATCGCCTGCCGCGCGTTGTCAGCCGATTCCAGGTCGCCGGAGACGAAGGCGCGATCCATCCCCGACTGCCCGCCGAGGATCGCCTTCAACGACTCGTTCAACGCCGCCGTGACCTCGTCGGAGTGCGCTTTGAACGTGTCGAAGGCAGCCCTGCCGGCCCCGTCGAAACGCCCTTCGAGCGGCTGCGCGGCCGCGACCAACTGCCGGATCAGCCCGGCCAGTTCGCCACTCGACCCCTGAGTGCCGGCGACCAGGGCGGACAGCGTCCGGCTCCCCATGTCGAACTTCACAGAATCACCCCGCCGTCGCCTCAAACACGACAACTCGCACTCGGCGACCGCCGCGTGCGGAACCACCCGTTGCGACCATGCCTACCAACGTTCGCAATTGACCCGCAACGCGCTGTCCCTGCACATATGACCCGATAACCCCCACCCAGCCCAGCGGGAACGGGCCCACGAGCCCCACCACAGCCCTCCGCAAATACACCCCTGAGAGCGACAACCGACTACCCTCCCGCGTGCCACCGGCGCCGCTCTGAATGCCGTCGGCGATCTCGTCGGAACGGCCTCCGAGCGAAGCGGTCCGGGCTCAACTCGACGACGTCAGCCGCCGTTCAACGCGGTCGCGGGTCTGCACCGCCCGCGGGTCGTCGTAGCCGGCCAACAGGCTCCGGGCCTGGGTCAAGTGCCGACGTGCCGCCTCCGGGTCCTTGATCAGGAGTGCCAATCCCAAGCCCTCGAGAGCGAGAGCCTCGTGCCAGGCGTCGCCGAGTTCGTGATGGACCGCGACGGCCTGGCGGTGGAAGTCCGCCGCCTCCGCGTGTCGGTCCAACCGACGGTACGTCTCACCCGCGCCGTGCCACGCCAGTGCTTCCCTGCTGCGGTCTCCGAGGCGACGGTGGAGCCTCGCCGAGCGTTGATAGGCGGTCAGCGCATCAGCGAAGTGACCGCTGGCCTGGTGGACATTGCCGAGCGTGATGAGCCAGAAGCCCTCCAACCTGTGGTCACGAAGGCTGAGGGCGATCTCGAGCGCGTCGTTGGTCGACCTCAGCGCCTCCTCCACGTCGCCCAGCTCGCACTGAAGGTCGCCCCGCAGACGCAGGACGTTGCCCGCACCGCGCCGATCGTTCCGGGATCGATGTGCTGTCAGTGCCTGCTCGGCAAACACCCCAGCCTCCCGCAAACGGCCGGCGCGGTAGTGCGTGCTCGCTCGGAGGGGAGGGCGGGGGCTCGGAGCTCAAGCATCGGGGATGTCTGGTTTTGCCGCGCGGAGCATGGTGCCGGGGATGACCACCAGGCGCTCGTCCGGGGCGAGGGACACGCCTTCCGGGAGGTGGGCGGTGTAGGCGGCGGTGAGGTCTGTGCCGATCACCGCGATGTCGCCGTTGTCGAGTTGCCAGATGTCCGGGCACTCGTCTCTGCCGTCCGAGACACCCAGCTCTGCAGCCGACCTCCCCAGTCGCCGCTCGAATAACGCGGACGGGTCGGCCTCCCAGGCACGGGGCATGTCTGCCTCCACTCGGCTTCGCTCCACGTCCCGCCACTGCGGCAGGAATTGCCTCATGGTAGCCGCGACATAGCGGTGAGTGAACAGCTCTCCGCCTACCCCGCGCGCAAGCGCGCAAGCGAAAGGCTCGGGTCAGCAGAAGCTGACCCGAGCCTTTGGTGGAGCCGCCTAGGGGAGTCGAACCCCTGACCTACGCATTACGAGTGCGTCGCTCTGGCCGACTGAGCTAAGGCGGCACGCTGCGGCGATGCACGGTTCGTGCAGCACGAGGGTGGCATCGGCAACGGCGCCAAGTCTACACAGTTTCTCGGGGTGCCCTGCCCAGGGGGCGGGGAGGCTCAGCTGCAGTGTTTGCCGTCCGCCGGGGGCTTGCCCTCGGTCAGGTAGGTGTTGATCGCGGAGTCGACGCACTTGCTGCCGCGCGTGTAGGCCGTGTGACCGTCGCCCTCGTAGGTCAGCAGGACGCCGGAGTCGAGTTGGGTGGCCAGGGACTGGGCCCAGGTGTAGGGGGTGGCCGGGTCGCGGGTGGTGCCGACGACGAGGATGGGGGCGGCGCCCTTGGCTTCGATGCGGTGGGGTTTGCCGGTCGACGGGACCGGCCAGTAGGCGCAGCCCAGGGCGGACCAGGCCATGGTGACGCCGAAGCGCGGGGAGGTCTTCTTGAACGACGGGAGGGCCTTGTCCACGTCGGCCGGGCCGCGGGCGGCCGGGGGCAGGTCGAGGCAGTTCACGGCGGCGTTGGCGTACATGAGGTTGCTGTACTTGCCGCCCTCGCGCTCGTAGTAGAGGTCGGACAGGCGCAGCAGGTCGGTGCCGTCGCCGTGCTCGGCCGCGGTGAGGGCCTGGCGCAGGACGGGCCAGAAGCTCTCGTCGTACATGGCGGACATCACGCCGGTGGTGGCCAGCGGCTCATTGAGGGTGCGGGCGTCGTCCTGGGTCTTCAGCGGCTTGGCGTCGAGCTGCTTGAAGAAGGTGTCGAGCTCGGTGCCGGCCTGCTGGACGGAGTCGCCGAGGGGGCAGCCGGGCCGCTTGGTGCAGTCCTTGGCGAAGGAGTTGAACGCGGTCTCGAAGCCCCCCGCCTGGGCTCGGGCCGCCTCGCGGGCGTCCACGGTGGGGTCCATCGCCCCGTCGAGGACGAGCCGGCCGACGCGGCTCGGGAACAGGCCCGCGTACGTCGCGCCGAGGAATGTGCCGTAGGACAGGCCTACGTACGAGAGCTTGTCGTCACCGAGCGCCGCCCGCAGCACGTCCATGTCGCGGGCCGCCTCGACGGTGCTCACGTGCGGCAGGAGCTTGCCGGTGCGCTTTTCGCAGCCCTGGGCGAACTTCTTGTCCTCCGCTACGACCCGGTTGGCCTCGCTCTTGCTGTCCGGGGTGGTGTCGGTCCTGGTGAACTCGTCCATCTCCTGGTCCGACAGGCACTCCACCGGCTTGCTGCGGCCGACGCCCCGCGGATCGAAGGCGACCATGTCGAACCGGTCGCGGACGACCTGCGGGTAGCCGAGGGCCGCCGCCTGCTGGAGGTAGTCGATGGCCGAGCCGCCGGGCCCGCCCGGATTCACCAGGAGCGAGCCGATGCGGTCGGTCCCCTCGGCCTTCTTCCGTGATACGGCGATCTTGACGTCGTCGGCGGGGTTCGGCTTCGCGTAGTCCAGGGGGACCTTCATGGTCGCGCACTCGAAGTCGGGGACGCCGCACTCGCGCCACTCCAGCTTCTGGTCGTAGTAGGGGCGCAGGGCGCCGGGGGTCTGGCCGGGGGCCGGGCTGAGGAGCGAGGTGACCTTGGGGTTCGGCGAGCCGGAGGGAGCGTCGCTGGTGGAGGAACCGGAGGTGACGCCGGACGAGCAGCCGGAGATCACCAGGGCGACCACCGCGAAGGCTACGGCGACTCGGGGGCGGCGTTCGGGGCGCTTGGGGCTCATCGGTTCCTCAGGTGCTCGGGGTGCTCGCTGCTCGGTGATCGCTGCTCGCCGCGCGCCGCGCGCAATACGTGATCGCTGCTCGCTGCTCGCTGCTCGGGGCTCTGTCCTCGCGTCCGGCTGATTGACGGAGCGTAGCCGCACCGTTGCCCGTGATCGGGGAACCCGGCGCCGACCGGGGCGGCGCGCCCCTACCTGCGCTGAGGCGGGCCGAGTTGCTCGGTGAGGTACTGGGAAGCGACGGCGAACAGGTGGCGACGTACGTCGGCGGCCCCTGTGCCGCCGATGCTGTCCACGATACGGGTGTCGGCGAACGGGGCCAGTTTCGCCCGCAGCTGGTAGGCCGCTCTGCGAGCGGCTGTGTCGGTTGTGGCGGAGAGCAACGCGAGGTGCCGGTCGGAGGCGGCAGGCGGCGCGGAGACGGGGAGGCCGGCGGCCTGCCCTCCGCGGCTGCTGGAGATGGCCGCGGCGGCCCGGAATCGGTCGGGGTGGCGCAGCACGGAGGCGAGGGCGCAGGGGCCGGTGGTGTCGAGGCCGAGCACAGCGCGTCCCGTACGGCCGCGCAGTACGCGGTAGTGCGCCTCCAGCGCCCGTTCCAGCGCTTCGTCCCCTGTCTTGTCCACGGATTCTTTGCCCACGGCTGTTTTGCCCATGGCTGTTTTGTCCGTGGCTGTTTTGTCCGTGGCTGTTTTGTCCGTGGATGTTTTGTCCGTGGATGTTTTGCCCACCGCTGATTTGTCCACGGCTGTTTCACCCGCGGCGGCCTTGTACATGGCTGTTTTGTCGATGGCTGTTTCGCCCGCGGTCGGGCCCTGCCCGGTGGAGGGCTCAACGGGGCCGCAGTCGGGGGCCACCGCGACGATGAACGGGTGGGAGAGGCCACGCAGGGTGTAGCGGTCGAACGCCTCGAAGAGCTCGGTGGCGGCGCTCACGGGGATGTGGGCGATGACGACGGGGTAGGCGAGGGCGTTGCCGGTGCGGCTGGAGTACACGGCGGGCAGCCAGACCTCGGCTCGGGTGCCGGGCAGTCGCTGGAGGGTGCCCCGGGCGGGGTGGCCGATGGTGCGGGGCGCCCGCGTCGCCGGGGCCGCCCGGTGCGGCTCGGCGTCGTCATTGGCCGGACGGTGGGTGTGGGACGGGCTCCCGGTGGTCGCGGGCGCGGCGACGACGGGGCCGGGGCGTGAGAGGTTCCGAGTGACCACGGCGACCGCCGTGCCGGTGGTGACGGCGAGGACGGCTGCGGCGGCGGCCAGGCGCAGGAGGGCGGCGCGGTAGTTCGCGGGGAGTTCGTAGACGAGGCCGGAGCGTTCCATCTGCCAGCGCCGCAGGGCGGAGCGCAGCAGGGTGAGGAGGAGCCATCCGGAGAGGAGCAGCAGGACGAGCAGGAGGACGGTATCGACCATCGGGAACCACCTCGGGACCGGGCGACGCCGCGCGGGGACGAGGCGGGCGCGGCGCAAGCAGCCTGCAACGCGCCGCGGGACGGGACACGTCGGCGTCCGGCCCGCCGCCGAATGATCACCCGAAGGCAGTAGGGAAGACGCCGTAGGGAAGGGGCATGTGCGCCTCGGCCCGGCTCGGTCCTCGCGAGACGTTCAGCCCGCTCCACGACAGTCGGCCGTCGCGTGGAACGGCGCAGTCCACCCGCAGGCGGCTCAGCCCGCTCGCAGGGCCATCGTCATCGCCTCGACGGCCAGGAGCGGGGCCACATTGCTCTCCAGGGCCTCTCGGCAGCCGAGGATGGCTTCGAGGCGGCGCAGGGTGTTCTCCGGGGTCGAGGAAGAGGCGATCCGGTCGATGGACTGGCGCACCTCGGCGTTGGCGAGTTCGCCTCCCGCTCCGAGCTGGACGGCCAGCACATCGCGGTAGAAGCCCGCCAGGTCCACCAGTGCCCGGTCGAGTGTGTCGCGCTTGGTCCGCGTCGCCCGGCTCTTCTGGCGGTCCTGGAGGTCCTTCATCGCACCGGCCGTGCCTCGGGGCAGGCGTCCGCCGAGGCCCGCGGCGGCGCCCAGGGCGGCACGCAGGTCCTCGGTCTCCTTGGTGTCGGTCTCCTCGGCGACCTGCTTGGCGTCGTCCGCCGCGGAGTCCACGAGCTTCTGCGCGGCCTTGAGGCAGCCGCCGATGTCGTGGACCTGGAGCGGCACTTGAAGCACCTCGCTGCGGCGGGAGCGCGCGGTCTCGTCCGTGGCCAGGCGGCGGGCCCGGCCGATGTGCCCGTGGGCGGCGCGTGCGGCGAACACGGCCATCTCCGGTTCGATGCCGTCACGCCTCATGAGCACATCGGCGATCGCGTCCGCGGGCGGTGTGCGCAGCACAAGGTGGCGGCAGCGGGAGCGGATCGTGGGCAGCACATCCTCGAGCGAGGGCGCGCACAGCAGCCACACGGTGCGGGGGGCGGGCTCCTCGACGGCTTTCAGCAGGACGTTTCCCGCGCCCTCGGTCAGCCGGTCGGCGTCCTCCAGCACGATGATCTGCCAACGACCGCTCGCGGGTGACAGCGAGGAGCGGCGCACCAGGTCCCGGGTGTCCTTCACACCTATGGTCAGCTGGTCCGTGGCGACGACCTCGACATCGGCGTGGGTGCCGATGAGCGCGGTGTGGCAGCCCTCGCAGAAGCCGCAGCCGGGAGCGCCGCCGAGGGCGCGGTCGGGGCTGACGCACTGCAGGGCGGCCGCGAAGGCACGGGCCGCGGTGGACCGTCCCGAGCCTGGTGGGCCGGTGAACAGCCAGGCATGCGTCATCGCCGACTGCTCGGCCGGGCTCGCGTTGTGCGAGACCAGCGCGTCGGCGTCGCGGGCGGCGGCGCTCAGCTGCTCCACCACTCGCTCCTGGCCGACCACGTCGTCCCAAACGGCCATACGGCTTCCTGTTCCCTGTGCCGAGTACGTCGATGTGCTTCGGGCCCGCCCGGTGCCCTACTTGCGGCCCCTGCGGCCTTCGTTGCCGTCGTCCCAGTCGTCCTCGCGCGGGCCGAGCAGTTCGTCCGCGAGCGTCGGCAGGTCGTCGAGCGGGGTCTCCTCCGCCCAGTCGGAACGCGGACGGTTGCGATGCTGAGTCGCGTCGCCCGAGCGCTGAGTCGCGTCGCCCGAGCGCTGAGTGCCGTCGCCCGGACGCTGAGCCGTCCGGCCCGCCGGACCGACCTGCGGGAGCTCACGGGTGCGCTCGGTGCGGGACTGCGGCTGCTCGGGCTCGGGACGCCACAGCCACGGCGGAACGCGGTCGGCGGGAGTGGTCCCCTGCTCGGGCGACCCACCCTCGGGCGACCGGCCCTCGGGCGACCGGCGATGGCCGGAGGATCCCCGTTCGCCGCCGCTCTCCGGACCCGCGGGCGTCCTCGGCAGGCGGGCGGTCTCGCCCGCGTCCGTCACCGGCGGCAGAACGGTGGTCTCGTCGGCGTCCGCGGACGGGCGCGTGCCCGTGACACCGGAGCCGGGAATCTCGTGGGTCTCGGACATCCCGGAATCGCCGGAAGCCTTGGACCCGCCCCGCCCCCGCGGGGTCCTGGGAGGCTCGGGCGACGAAGCGCTCTTGCGGGCTCCGCGCGCCGACGACTCCGACGACTCCTCGGACCCGGAAGTGGGCTGCGCCGGCGGTGACTTGGGGACGGGCGGCAGCACCTCGGTCTCGTCGGTGGCCCAACTCGGCACCTTGGGGAAGACCTTGGTCTCGTCGGCGGCGTTCGCCGGCCGGGGACGCGGGGTCTCCACAGTCTGCGTGGCGTCGTTGCCGCCGGGCGCGAGCACCGGGTTCTCCACCGTCTCCACGGTGTCCGGGGCACCGGGCGCGGCGGGCCCGGCGGGCTGCTCGAGCTTGGCCGCGGCTTCCGCCTCCGCGGCAGCGGCCGCCGCGGCCGCCTCCACCTCGGCCTTGCGGCGCGCCTCCTCCGCCCGGCGCAGGGACTCCTCGGCCTTGCGCTGCTTTTCCAGCCGTCGTGCCTCGGCCTCCTGGTGAAGCCGTGCCTCCTCCTCGGCCTGGCGGCGTGCGTACTCCTCCCGCTCCCGCCGTGCCCGCTCCTCTTCCTCCCGGCGGCGGGCCTCCTCCTCTGCCCTCAGCCGTGCCTCCTCGGCACGCCGACGGGCCTCCTCGGCCTGCCGCTCCGCCTCCTGGCGCCGGGCTTCCTCCTCCTCGGCACGCTTGCGGGCCTCTTCCTCCGCCCGCAGCTTCGCGAGCTGTTCCTGCCGCTCCCTCTCCTGGCGCTCCTCCTCCGCCTTGCGCTTGGCCTCCTCCTCGGCCCGGCGGCGCGCCTCCTCGGCGGCCCTGCGCTCGGCCTCGGCCCGCGCCCGGATCTCCTGCTCGGACAGCGGGAGCTCACGGTCGAGACGGTGCCGCACGATCGTGGCGACGGCCTCGGGGTCCTGGCCCGCGTCGACGACGAGGTAGCGGGCGGGATCGGCCGCCGCGAGGGCGAGGAAACCGCTGCGCACGCGCTGGTGGAACTCGGCGGGCTCGGACTCGAGTCGATCGGGTGCCTCGGTGAACCGCTCCCTGGCCACCTCGGGAGAGACGTCGAGGAGCACGGTCAGGTGCGGAACGAGGCCACCGGTCGCCCAGCGCGAGATACGGGCGACCTCCGTGGGCGACAGGTCGCGGCCCGCGCCCTGGTAGGCGACCGAGGAGTCGATGTAGCGGTCGGTGATGACGACGGCGCCACGCTCAAGAGCGGGGCGTACGACCGAGTCCACGTGCTCGGCGCGGTCGGCCGCGTAGAGCAGGGCCTCGGAGCGGTGCGAGATACCGGTGTTGGAGACATCGAGCAGGATCGAGCGAAGGCGTTTGCCGATGGCGGTGGCGCCCGGCTCGCGAGTGACCACGACCTCGTGGCCCTTGCCGCGGATCCAGTCGGCGAGCTTCTCCACCTGGGTGGACTTGCCGGCGCCGTCCCCGCCTTCGAGAGCGATGAAGAAGCCCGTCGCGGCGGGCTGCTGCTTGGGCTCCGGCTCTCGCAGGAGTGCCTCGCGCAGATCACGGCCGAAGGGGACGCCCTGGCGGTCGTCGGTGCGGATGAGGACGAGCGCGGCGACCGGCAGCAGGAGCGCCCCGGCGAGCATCAGGGTGAACCCGGCGCCGCCGTGCGAGAACGTGAAGTGGCCGTTGACCACGCGGTGGGGGCCGATCGCGCCCGCGATCAGCGGGGCGCCGACGGCGGCGAGGCCGACGAAGAGGCGGACGACCGCGTGCAGATGGTCGGTGACACGAGCGCGACGCGGCTCCTCGAACTCGTGGTCAAGGAGGGTGTGGCCGGTGTTGGCGGCGACGCCTAGGCCGGTTCCCGCCAGGAGGGCGAGCAGCAGGACGGTGGTCGGATCCGGAACGAGCCCGGCGAGCAGGAGTGCCAGCCCCGTGACGGCGATGGCGAGCGAGAACAGACGGCGCCTGGACAGCCCCCGCAGGGTGCTGGGCGCGAGCTTGATCCCGATGGCCGGTCCTGCGGTCAGCGCGAGGGCGAGAAGGCCGAAGCCGACGGGCCCTCCGCCGAGGTCGAAGGCGTGCAGCACGGCGAGCGCGAACGCCGCGGCGACCGCGGCGCATGTCGCGGCGGTGCTGAGAACGAGGACGGTCGCGGCTCCGGTGCGGCCTTGGCCGTCCTCGGGCCGACGCAGTCCTTCGAGCGGCGAACGGGGCCGGGGGCCCGCGGCGCCCGGAAGGTCCAGCAGGTACAGCATGGCGATGGAGGCGGCGAACAGTCCGGCCGCCGCGTCACTGGCGAGCGCAACCTGGTGGGTGTGGAACCAGTCGACGCCGACCGCGAGAAGGTTGCCGAGGAGCGTGATGAGGACCAGCGCGGCGGCGGCGAGCGGCACCGTGCCGTAGCTGGTGCGCAGGTCGAGGCGGTGCAACGCGTCCAGGTGCGCGACCGACGGACGCACGGTCGGCACCGGCGGCTTCGCGGCGGCCCTGGCCTTCTCGCCGGGCGCCCCGGCGCCTCCAACGGCCCCGGCGGCACCGGCGGCACCGGCGGCCACCGTGCCGAGTTGCACGGTCGCTTCGGGAGCGGGCCCGGCGGCGGCCTCGGTGGCCTTGGCACCAGGGGCGGCCGACGCCGGTTCGACGGGCGTCAGGAGGGCGGCCGGAACCGGCAGGAGCGCGGGCGCGGCGCCGTTCTTGGCGACCGTCCAGATCCGTTCCGCCGCGCCGACGACGAACGCGGTGACGAGGATCCACGTCAGCGCCGAGGAGGGCGTCCAGTCGATCCACAGCGGCGCCACGACGAGCAGGGCCAGCCGCACGCCGTCGCCGACGATCATGGTCCAGCGCCGGTCGAGTCCGCCGCCCGGCGACGTCAGGGCGGCCAGCGGCCCCAGCAGGACGGCGCCGAAGATCAGTGTGGCGAGCAGGCGGGCGGCGAAGACCGCCGCCACGGAGAACGCCACGCCACGGTAGCCACCGCCGAACGGCTGGGCCTCGATCGCCGCCTGCACGGCCAGCACCAGCAGGACGAGCAGGGCAAGCCGATCGGCGATCCCGCCGATGAACTGCGCCGTCCAGAGCTTGCGCAGCCTGGGAATGCGCAGCAGAGCTCCGACGGCACGCTCACGGGAGTCGGCGGCGAGTACGGCGTCGCCCCCCGCTGCGCCTGTCGGCTCGGGCACATCCGTTGACTGGTCGCCACGCGTCATCCTGCCAGCCTATCCGGAGCACCGATTTTCAATACCCACCTACCCGAACGTACAGGCGGATGGGCGGACGGAACCGCCTCCGGAAGTCCGTTCCCGCGCCCTCCGGACCGCGCCCGCCCAGTGGACATGCCCCCGTGAACGCGCCCCCACGGAACTCCCCATGGGTCCGCCCGGCCCCGAACGGACCGGAACCGGGCGGTCTCTCAGCGACTCTCCGCCTCTCAGCGAATCTCCGCCTGTTCAGCGAATCTCCACCTGCCAGCGACTGTCCGACCGTTCAGCGACTCTCCGCCCGTTCAGCGAATCTCCGCGCGCTCGGCCTCCGGCACGGTCGGATCGCTCGCCGCCGTCGCCTTCTGCGCCGCCGCCTTCTTGGCTGCGCCGGCTGTGGTCTTGGCGGCCGTGGTCTTGGCGGCCGCCTTCTTGGCGGTGGTCTTCTTCGTGGCCGCCTTGGTCGCCGTCTTCTTCGCGGCGGCCTTCTTGGCCGGGGCCTTCTTCGCGGCCGTCTTCTTCGCCGCCGCCTTCTTCTTCGGCGCCGGACCCTTGGCGCGCTTGTCCGCCAGCAGCTCGTAGCCGCGCTCGGGCGTGATCGTCTCGACGTCGTCGTCCCGCCGCAGGGTCGCGTTGGTCTCGCCGTCGGTGACGTACGGGCCGAAGCGCCCGTCCTTGACCACGACAGGCTTGCCGCTCACCGGGTCGGTGCCCAGCTCCTTGAGCGGAGGCTTGGCCGCGGCCCGCCCTCGCTGCTTGGGCTGGGCGTAGATGGCCAAGGCCTCTTCCAGGGTGATCGTGAAGATCTGCTCCTCGCCCTCGAGCGAACGCGAGTCCGTGCCCTTCTTCAGGTACGGCCCGTAGCGCCCGTTCTGAGCGGTGATCTCCTCGCCCGCCTCCGGATCGACACCCACTACCCGGGGCAGGCTGAACAGCTTCAGCGCGTCCTCGAGCGCGACCGTCTCCAGCGACATCGACTTGAACAGCGAGGCCGTCCGGGGCTTCACCGCGTTCTTGCCCGTCTTCGGCGTGCCCTCGGGCAGCACCTCGGTGACGTAGGGGCCGTAGCGGCCGTCCTTGGCCACGATGAGGTGACTGGTCTCGGGGTCCGTGCCCAGCTCGCGCTCACGGCTGGGTTTGGCGAGGAACTCCTCGGCCAACTCTGCGGTCAGCTCGTCCGGCGGCAGGTCGTCGGGGACGTCGGCGCGCTGACCGTCCTTCTCCACGTAGGGGCCGTAGCGGCCCACCCGCAGCACGATGCCGTCGCCGACGGGGAAGGTGGAGACCTCACGGGCGTCGATGGCACCGAGGTCCTCGACGAGCGCCTTGAGGCCGCCGAGGTGGTCGCCGTCGCCGTTGCCCGCGTCGGCGGCCGAGCCCGCCGGGCCCTCCTCCGAACCGAAGTAGAAGCGGCGCAGCCACGGCACCGCCTCGGCCTCGCCGCGGGCGATGCGGTCGAGGTCGTCCTCCATCTTCGCCGTGAAGTCGTAGTCGACCAGGCGGCCGAAGTGCTTCTCCAGCAGGCTGACGACGGCGAACGACAGGAAGGACGGAACGAGCGCCGTCCCCTTCTTGAAGACGTAGCCGCGGTCGAGGATCGTGCCGATGATCGACGCGTACGTCGACGGGCGGCCGATCTCGCGCTCCTCGAGCTCCTTGACCAGGCTGGCCTCGGTGTAGCGGGCCGGGGGCTTGGTGGCGTGCCCGTCCGCGGTGACGTCGTCGGCGCCCAGCGGGTCGCCCTCGGCAACCTGCGGCAGCCGCCGCTCCCGGTCGTCGAGCTCGGCCTCGGGGTCGTCGCGGCCCTCGACGTACGCCTTGAGGAAGCCGTGGAAGGTGATGATCTTGCCGGAGGCGGAGAACTCGGCGTCGCGGCCGTCGGCGCTGAGGCCGCCGACCCGCACGGTCACCGACTGGCCGACGGCGTCCTTCATCTGCGACGCGACCGTGCGCATCCAGATCAGCTCGTACAGCCGGAACTCGTCGCCCGAAAGGCCCGTCTCCGCCGGGGTCCTGAACCGGTCGCCGGAGGGGCGGATCGCCTCGTGCGCCTCCTGCGCGTTCTTGACCTTGCCCGTGTAGGTGCGCGGGGCGTCCGGCAGGTAGTCGCGGCCGTACAGCTGCTCCACCTGGGCACGGGCCGCCGTGAGCGCCGTCCCCGACAGCGTGACGGAGTCCGTACGCATGTAGGTGATGAAGCCGTTCTCGTACAGCTTCTGGGCGACCTGCATCGTCCGCTTGGCGCCGAAGCCCAGCTTGCGGGAGGCCTCCTGCTGCATGGTCGTCGTGCGGAACGGGGCGTAGGGGCTGCGCCGGTACGGCTTCGACTCCACGCCCCGGACGCTGAACGCGGAGCCCTGCAGCGCGGCGGCCAGGGTGGTGGCGGCCTGCTCGTCCAGGTGGAGGACGTCGGCGCCCGGCTTGAGCCGGCCGGTCGTGGCGAAGTCACGGCCCTGGGCGACTCTGCGGCCGTCGACCGTGACCAGGCGTGCCCCGAACGAACCCGGGTCGGAGGCGTCGCCCTCGCGGCCGGTGGAGAAGGTGCCGGTCAGGTCCCAGTACTCGGCCGAGGTGAACGCGATGCGCTCCCGCTCGCGCTCCACGACCAGCCGGGTGGCGACGGACTGCACACGCCCGGCGGACAGCCTGGGCATGACCTTCTTCCACAGGACCGGCGACACCTCGTAGCCGTAGAGGCGGTCGAGGATGCGGCGGGTCTCCTGGGCCTCGACGAGGCGGTGGTTGATGTCGCGCGGGCTGGCGACGGCCTGGCGGATCGCGTCCTTGGTGATCTCGTGGAAGACCATGCGGCGCACAGGCACCTTGGGCTTGAGGACTTCCCGCAGATGCCAGGCGATGGCCTCGCCCTCGCGGTCCTCATCCGTGGCGAGGAAGAGCTCGTCGGCCTCGGCGAGCAGACTCTTGAGCTTGGCGACCTGTGCCTTCTTGTCGCTGTTGATGACGTAGATCGGCTGGAAGTCCTGGTGCACGTTCACGCCGAGGCGTGCCCAGGTTTCGCCCTTGTACTTGGCGGGCACTTCGGCGGCCCCGTTGGGCAGGTCGCGGATGTGCCCCACGCTGGCTTCGACCACGTAGCCAGGGCCCAGGTAGCCCTTGATCGTCTTCGCCTTGGCCGGCGACTCGACGATGACGAGTCGGCGGCCGTTGCGCGCGGTCTCGCTGGTCGGGGACAACTTCGCTCTTCTCTCGGTGTCGAAAAGGGGTGACGTTGCGGAGTGTGACCGTAACCCAGCCCCCCGTGTCAAACGGAGAATGCCCGCAACGCCACTCGAACGGTAACCCGAGTACCCCTCATCCTGCCCCACGGACCGCCACCGATGTCCGTTCGGTACCGATTGGTGTGTATCTCAGCAAAGATCAGCTGCATTCAGACGCTAGTCAGGCACCAGAAGCCAACCACGAGAAAAGCTGTTCCAGCGGCCACACACAGCGCCGCCGCCCCGGCGCCCGCGCCCTGTACCACCGGCGACCGCAGGCGCCACCGCGCCCCCGACCATGCCAGCAGCCCCGCGCCGAACAGCGAGAACACCGCCCCGGCGAACACCGCGGGACCGCTCTCCATCGCGCCCTCCCCAGTCACCCCGTGCGACTCTCCCCGAACGAGGCCGCCACGCTGCCACGCGCCCGCCACGGCGGGGCGTCATCCGGACCAACCCCGGGTGAACGGGAGCGCTCCGAACGAACGGGAGCGGCTCCGTACGAACAGGAGCGCGAAGAGCGGACGAACGGGAGCGGCTCCGTACGAACGGGAGTTCCGTACGAACGGGAGTGGGGAGAGCGACGGGGGGCGGGGTGGGCCGGTTTCCGGAAGGCCCGATTGGCGCGGAGAGGGCGCCGGGCGAGTGCGACCCCTTTCTGGTGGGAAACACGCCCTGGCAGGATGGCGGCCATGTCCCAGCAGAGCCCGTCGGCCCGGGCCCCGATCCGGGCCCCAATCCGGGTC
Source organism: Wenjunlia tyrosinilytica (assembly GCF_014646055.1). GTDB lineage: Bacteria > Actinomycetota > Actinomycetes > Streptomycetales > Streptomycetaceae > Wenjunlia > Wenjunlia tyrosinilytica. The sequence goes on along the minus strand of NZ_BMMS01000013.1, from coordinate 24,270 downwards.
CGAGTCCGGCTCCCGGCCCGGCTCCGGCTCCGGGTCCGGGCGCTCGCGCGGCACCCGGCCGCTCCCCCGTTGGGGGCCGTAACCGCCGCGACCGCCGCCGCCACGTATCTGTGGGGCACCGACCCGCACGGGCCCGGCGGCCTGCTGCCCCGCTGCCCGTTCCACTGGGCCACCGGCCTGCTCTGCCCGTTCTGCGGCGGCACCCGCTTGGCCTACGACCTGCTCCACGGCGACTTCGCCGCGGCTCCGCACGACAACGCGGCCCTGCTCGCCGCGACGCCGGTCCTCGCGTTCGTTTTCGGCCGCTGGCTCGTGGCCGGCCTGCGGGGCCGACGGTACGCCCCGCGGCTGGACTCACGGGGCACAGCGGCGGTCCTGGCGGTCGCGGTCGCCTGGGCCGTGGTGCGCAATGTGGCTTGAAATCAGCCTCCAACCCGTCTGCCCGCCACCGCCGCGACCGTCGTCCAGGGCCCGGCCGTGCCCTACACGGGAGGTTCGAGGAAGCCCTCCTCGACCAGCAGGCGGATCGCGTCCGGGGTGCGGTCACGCAGGCGGACCGGGTCCTCGTCGATGAGTTGGGCGATGGCGTCGAGGATCGCGCCCGCCTCCAAGGTGCCGTCACAGGCCCCCGCGAATCCGGCGCCGACCGTGTCGACCTTGGTGGCGCGGCACATCCCGCGGTTGTGGCGCAGCACCACGTGCTCCGGGTCCTCGGAGCCGGGCAGGCCCATCTGCTCCTGCACCACGTCGTCGGCGAGCCTCAACCGGGTGGCCAGCAGGGCCGCGTCGTCGTGGTCGCGCAGGAAGTCCTGACGGGCGAACCACCGTTCGATGTGCTCGCCGAGGGGCTGCTCCACCGGGTGCGGCCAGTCCTCGATGCGCACGGCCGGCCGGTCCGACCCCGCCTTGCGCAGAGTGATCCAGCCGAAGCCGATCCCCTTGACCCGCTGCCGCTCGAACTCGTCCAGCCATTCGTCGTAGCGCGCCGCGTAGTCCACCGGGTCGCCGCGGTGGTCGCCGCCGTCGCGCAGCCACAGCTCCGCGTACTGCGCCGGGTCCTGCACCTCGCGCTGGACGACCCAGGCGTCGCAGCCGGTCGGGGCGATCCATCCGGCGAGCCGCTCGTGCCAGTCCTCCCCCTCGACGTGCTGCCAGTTGGCGAGGAGCTGGCAGTAGCCACCGTCGTTGAGGCGTTCCGCGGCCTGGCCGATGAGGGTGCGGCACAGGTCGTCACCCGCCATCCCCGCGTCCCGGTAGACGAACCGTCCGGCCGGGGAGATGACGAACGGCGGGTTGGAGACGATCAGATCGAACCGCTGGTCGCCGACCGGCTCGAAGAGGCTGCCCTCGGCCAGTTCGACGTTGTCCACCCCGGACAGGGCCAGGGTCAGACGGGCGAAGCGCAGGGCGCGGGGATTGAGGTCGGTGGCGGTCACCCGGGCGGCATGACGGGAGGCGTGCAGCGCCTGGACCCCGGAGCCGGTGCCGAGATCGAGAGCGGTGCCGACGCCCTTGCGGACGGCGATGTTCGCCAGCGTCGTCGAGGCGCCGCCCACCCCCAGGACGAGGTCGGCCGAGCCCTCTCGGGCGCCGCCCGCGCCGCCCACCGCGCAGCCGAGGTCGCAGACGATCCACCAGTCGGCGCCGGCCTCTCCGCCGTAGGGGCGGATGTCGACCGTGGCCCGCACCGCGTCCCCATCGGTTTCCAGCCACCCGTCGGCCAGGCACTCGTCCACCGGCAGGGCGGTCTCGGCCTGCTTGCGCGGCACCGGCGACTGGAGCAGGAACAGCCGCACCAGCGTCTCCAGCGGGCTGTCACCGCGGGTGGCGCGCAGGGCGGGCACGGTCTCGTTCCTGGAGAGCGCGGCGTAGGGGGTGGCGCCGAGCAGGTCGAGGCAGCCGTCCGCCGTGTAGGCGGCACGGCGCAGTGCCTCGCGCAGGCGGGCGGTGCGGGAGTCGTTGTAGGTGGGGCCGTACATGCGGACCATTGTCCAACGGCGTGGGTCCTCGAACGACCCGGCCGCGCCGGGGGCGGCGCGCCCTCCCACGGGTCCGGGGCCGGGGCGGCCTCGGATGTGCGAGCGGAGCGGGTGCGGGGCGGCGGGGTGCCGCCCCGCACCCGGGCGGCGGGGTGCCGCCGTCAGCCGTTTCCGGAGCCCGTCGTGCCGTTGGGGACGGTGGACGAGGGGCCGCTCGCCTTGCAGCCGGGCTGCTTGGCCATGGCCTTGCCCAGATCGCCGGCCTGGAGCTTGTCCAGACCCGCGCTGCCCTTCTTGCCCAGCGTCTCGGTCTCGGTGCCGAGGTCGTTGAGGCCGTCCGCGAACTTCGACTGGTCCTTGGTGTCCAGGGCGGCGACCTTCTTCTGGAGGTCGCGGTAGGCCTTGGAGGAGTCGTTGAGGTCCTGGACCGCGTTCTTCTGGAGGGTCGCGCCATTGTCGACGGGCGGGGCGCCCGCGGAGTTCACGCCGGCCGCCAACTGGTCGTAGGCCTTGGCCACCCTGTCCATGTCCGAGGTCAGACGCTTCTTCAGGGCCTCGGGCTTCTCGTCCGGCTTGACCTGGCCGATGTCCGCGAGTGCCTGCTGCGCCGAGTCGAACGGATTCCTGACCGAGTCGCAGACGTCCTTGGCCCAGTTGTCGCGCTTCTTGCCGCTGTCGTCGCCGCCGCAGCCCGTGAGTGCGAGCGCCGCGAGGGCCGCACCGGTCAGTGCAGCAGCCAGCTTCTTCTTCACCGGGTCTGTCCCTTCCGTGGCTCGTGCGCTCCGGAACATACACGCCGATTGAGCGCTCCGGCCTGGCCGACCGAAGGATGCGACCCGCTTTGCCCAGGTTTGAACCAGGCTGCCTGAGAGGGTTCGCACATCCCCGAGAACGGCGGCGGGGGGTGCGCCGGATGCGCACCGCCCGCCGTCCTCCCGCCGTCCCACGGCGTCGAACCTCGGGATCGAGGCTCCTCACAATCGAGGCCCTCAGGATCTGGAGGCCCCTCAGGATCTAGGAGACCGTCGCCGGGTCGGCCGACCGGGCGGCCGACTCCTCCGAGGTGGCCTCTTCGCCCATCGTGATGCCGCGGCGCTTGGACAGGTACACCGCGCCAACGATGATCACGACGGCCACGGCGGCCACGGCGATCCGCAGACCGATGTTCTTGTCGTCGCCGAAGCTGTACTTCACGACCGCGGAGGCGATCAGCAGGGAGACCAGGTTCATGACCTTGAGCAATGGGTTGATCGCCGGGCCCGCGGTGTCCTTGAACGGGTCGCCGATCGTGTCACCGATCACCGTGGCCGCGTGGGCCTCGCTCCCCTTGCCGCCGTGGTGGCCGTCCTCGACGAGCTTCTTCGCGTTGTCCCAAGCGCCGCCGGAGTTGGCGAGGAAGACCGCCATGAGGGTGCCCGCGCCGATGGCCCCGGCGAGGTAGGCGCCGAGCGGGCCGACACCGAGGGAGAAGCCGACCGCGATCGGGGCGAGAACCGCGAGCAGGCCCGGGGTGGCCAGCTCCCGCAACGCGTCACGGGTGCAGATGTCCACCACTCGCCCGTACTCGGGCTTCTCGGTGCCGTCCATGATCCCGGGCTTGGTGCGGAACTGGTTGCGGACCTCGAAGACCACCGCGCCCGCCGACCGGGAGACCGCGTTGATCGCGAGCCCCGAGAACAGGAACACCACCGCGGCGCCGAGGATCAGCCCGACGAGGTTGTTCGGCTGGGCGATGCTCAGGTTGAGGCTCAGACCGTGCGCGGCCGAGCCGACATCGGCCGTCGCCTCGTCGATCTCGCGGGTGAACGAGCCGAACAGCGCCGTCGCCGCCAGCACCGCCGTCGCGATGGCGATGCCCTTGGTGATGGCCTTCGTGGTGTTGCCGACCGCGTCCAGCTCGGTGAGGACCTGGGCGCCCTCGCCGTGCACGTCGCCGGACATCTCCGCGATGCCCTGCGCGTTGTCGGACACCGGGCCGAAGGTGTCCATGGCGACGATGACCCCGACGGTGGTGAGCAGGCCCGTTCCGGCCAGCGCCACCGCGAACAGCGCCAGCGTCAGCGAGGTGCCGCCGAGCAGGAACGCGCCGTAGACGCCGAGGGCGATCAGCACCGCCGAGTACACCGCGGACTCCAGGCCCACCGAGATACCGGCGAGCACGACCGTCGCGGGACCGGTGAGCGACGTCTTGCCGATGTCGCGGACCGGACGGCGGTTCGTTTCCGTGAAGTAGCCGGTGAGCTGCTGGATGAGAGCGGCCAGCACGATTCCGATCACCACGGCGACAAGGGCGAAGATCCGCGGATCGCCGTCGTGGCTGGAGATCGAGTTCGGGACGTTGTCCAAATCCGAGAAGCTCGACGGCAGGTAGACATAGACCGCCACTGCCACCAGCAGGATGGAGATCACCGCGGAGATGAAGAAGCCGCGGTTGATCGCGGTCATTCCGCTGCGGTCGCTCATCCGCGGCGACACGGCGAAAATGCCGATCATGGCCGTGAGCACGCCGATCGCCGGAACGAGCAGCGGGAACGACAGGCCCACATCACCGAATGCCAGCGTGCCGAGGATCAATGCGGCGACCAGCGTCACCGCGTACGACTCGAAAAGGTCGGCGGCCATTCCCGCGCAGTCACCGACGTTGTCGCCGACGTTGTCCGCGATGGTCGCGGCGTTGCGGGGGTCGTCCTCGGGGATGCCCTGCTCGACCTTGCCGACGAGGTCCGCGCCGACGTCCGCGGCCTTGGTGAAGATGCCGCCGCCGACACGCATGAACATCGCCAGCAGCGCGGCGCCGAAGCCGAAGCCTTCGAGCACCTTGGGGGCGTTCTCGGCGTAGATCAGCACGACTGCGGCGGCGCCGAGCAGGCCGAGGCCGACGGTGAACATGCCGACCACGCCGCCCGTGCGGAACGCGATCCGCATCGCGCGGTGCGAGACCGTCTTCACATCCGTGCCGCCCGCCGAGGCCGCAGCGTCGCCGCCCTCGTGGACGCCCTGAGCGGGCACACCCGGGGTCGCCGCACGTGCCGCGGCGGCCACACGCACGTTGCTGCGCACCGCCAGCCACATACCGATGTAGCCCGTGGTCGCGGAGAAGACCGCGCCGACGAGGAAGAAGATCGAGCGGCCGATCCGCTGGTTCCAGTCGTCCGCCGGCAGCAGCATGAGGAGGAAGAAGACGATGACGGAGAACACGCTCAGCGTGCGGAGCTGCCGCGCCAGGTAGGCGTTGGCGCCCTCCTGGATCGCGCCTGCGATCTCCTTCATCTTGGGCGTGCCCTCGTCGGCCGCGAGCACCTGGCGGACCAGGACCCCGGCGAGGACGAGAGCGGCGAGGGCGACACCGGCGATCACCAGAACGATCGCGCGGTTTCCCCCGGTGAGCACGGCCGACACCCCGCTCGAATCCGCGGCGAGGCTCCACTTGTGGACCAGGCCCGGTGGCGGCCCGGCAGACCCTGCTGACCCTGCAGAAATGATCTCTGCAGCATGATTTCCGGGGAAGAGAGACCCCGCCATTCGTCCTCCTTGACGTTTGGCACGTGGGTGCCGCGGAGGTCCTTGCGACCGCTGAACAGTCGCGACCATCGACGGTGCGCACGTAACTGCTCTGCTGTGCGGGCATGTTGAACCGAACCCGCGCCTGTCCTCGATCGGGACCGCGTGGGACGTGCAGGGATTCTAGGGATCAAGGCATGATCAAAACAGGGCGCGGCAAACAAAATTCGCCCCTGCTGGTGACAGGAAATTCAAGCCGATGACGGCGGAATCACCACTTGCAGTGAATTCAATGTTTAAATGCTCGGAGATTGGTCCCGGCAGCGGAGGCCGTGCGCCGGGGCCCGATGCGGGCCGCCCGGGGGCGGGTGCGGGCCGACCGCTCGGCGGTACGGCGCTCGGTCACGAGCGTGTCGGGCCCTCTCGGAGGACAGACCCGGCGCAGTGCCGACAGGGCTCAATCCATGCCGAGGCGACGTGGAACCACTGAAGCGTTGAGCCACTGGTGGGAATGGTGGTGCAGGTGGTGGTACAGGTGTGCAGGTGGTGCAGATGGCTCAAGCGGCGCACCTTCACCCGACTGGGGCGGACGGCGAGTTGCGGCGCCTCCGAGGTCCCGGGCGCCCAGCCTCCTGAACAACAGGGCTCTCCGCCGGGACCTCGAGGACCGAGTCCTGAAGAACGGGGTCCTGAAGAACGGGGTCCTGAAGTACACGGTCCTGGGGTGCGGAGTCTTGAGATCCAGCCGGCCGGGTCGGCCGGGAATGGCCGCACGGGCGGGACGAAGCGTCAGGGTGGGACGAAGCGTCAGGGCAGCACGGCAGCGGTCGTGGTCGGCCAGCTCATGCGGATGGTGCCACCGGCCTCTCCACTGGTCACCTCGACGTCGTCGACGAGACCGCTGATCACGGCGAGGCCCATCTGGCCCTCTTCCTCGGCCTCCTCGCTCGGGGTACCGCCCTCGGCGCCGGTGGAGCTCGAGCCGGTGTCGGGGACCTCGTCCCCCACCTCGATCGAGAACTTCTTCTCGTCCTCGACGAGCACCACCCGCACCGGGCGGTCCACTCCGCTGCTGCGGTGCAGATACACGGCACGTGTGCAGGCTTCGCCCACGGCGAGGCGGACCTCGTCGAGAACGGACTCGTCGACCCCGGCGCGCCGGGCGACCGCGGCGGCGACCAGCCGGGCAGTGCGCACATGCTCGGGCAGTGCGCTGAAACGGAGTTCGACGGTGGCCATGTGTCCCCCTCGGTTCTAGGGCATGCAGCACAGGGGCCCGGGCGAAGCGCCCGGAGCCCCCGCTTCGGACGACCTTACGTGGTCGTCAGTCAGTCGCCGCGACGGCCTCGTCCACCGAGGTGTGAATCGGGAAAACCTTCGTCAGACCAGTGATCCGGAAGATTTTGAGAATGCGCTCCTGGTTGCACACCAGACGGAGCGAGCCCTCGTGGGCACGCACCCGCTTCAAACCTCCAACAAGCACACCCAGGCCGGTCGAGTCGAGGAAGTCCACGCCTTCCATGTCCACGACGAGGTGGTAACTACCGTCGTTGACGAGCTCGACCAGCTGCTCCCGCAGCTTGGGCGCGGTGTACACATCAATCTCGCCACCGACCTCGACGATCGTTCGATCGCCAACGGTTCGGGTCGACAGGGACGGGTCCACGGATCCTCCAGCACCTTGCATCGAGCGGTCGCCCCCCATGGATCGGCAGCCGCGATGGCATTCAATCACTTACGAGCAGGCGAGCACGACGCCTTCAGGCGATTGTCCGTCACGCCAATGACACACTGAGTGCCGATGGCCCACGATTCCTTCTCGCAGGCAGCGCGTCGACACGCCACGCCAGGCACGGCCCCCGGCAGCGTGCTCGGACGGCTGTCCGCGGGTCCGGGCAGGGCGCAGCGCATCACTCATACGGAGCACTTGCCCCCGCGCGTCGGTCGCCATGCCGATTGGCCTGATCGAATCCGACCGGAAGTTGTGGCCGCGGCCCGGGCGGCAGGGATCGAGCGTCCCTGGTCCCACCAGGCACAGGCCGCGGCGGCCGCCGTGGAGGGCCGGTCGGTCGTGGTGGCCACCGGAACCGCCTCCGGGAAGTCGCTGGCGTACCTGATGCCGGTGCTCAGTTCGCTGCTCGACGGCGCCGAGGCGCCCAACGGGCGGGGGACGACCGCGCTGTACCTGTCGCCCACCAAGGCCCTGGCGGCCGACCAGAGGCGGGCCGTGGCCGATCTGGCCTCCGATGTCGCCCCGAAGGTTCGCCCGGCCGTGTACGACGGGGACACCCCGCTCGAGGAGCGCGAGTGGGTGCGCCAGTACGCGAACTACGTGCTCACCAACCCCGACATGCTGCACCGCGGCATCCTGCCCGCCCATGCCCGCTGGTCCTCCTTCCTGCGCAGCCTGCGCTACGTGGTGATCGACGAGTGCCACACCTACCGGGGCGTCTTCGGCTCGCACGTGGCCCAGGTGCTGCGGCGGCTGAGGCGGATCTGCGCCCGCTACGGCGCCGATCCGGTCTTCCTGCTCGCTTCGGCCACGGCGTCCGAGCCCGGGGCCGCGGCGAGCCGTCTGACGGGCGTGAAGGTCACCGAGATCACGGACGACGCCTCCCCGCGCGGCGAGGTCGTCTTCGCGCTCTGGGAGCCGCCGCTGACCGAGCTCAGCGGGGAGCATGGAGCCCCCGTGCGGCGCACGGCCACGGCCGAGAGCGCCGAACTGCTCGCGGACCTGGTCTCCCAGCGGGTGCGCACCGTGGCGTTCGTGCGCTCCCGGCGAGCGGCGGAGCTGATCGCGCTGGTCGCCCAGGAGCGGCTCGCCGCGGTGCCCGTTGCGGCCGGCGAGCGTCCCCTCCCGGACCGGGTCGCCGCCTATCGGGGCGGCTATCTGCCCGAGGAGCGGCGCGCGCTCGAGCGGGCGCTGCACTCCGGGCGGCTGCTCGGCCTCGCCTCGACGACCGCCCTCGAGCTGGGAGTGGACGTCTCCGGCCTCGACGCCGTCCTGCTCGCCGGGTACCCGGGCACGCGGGCCTCGCTGTGGCAGCAGGCGGGCCGTGCCGGGCGCGCCGGGCAGGGGGCACTGGCGGTGCTGATCGCCCGTGACGACCCGCTGGACACCTACCTCGTCCACCACCCGGAGGCGCTCTTCCAGCGGCCCGTCGAGACCACCGTGCTCGACCCGGACAACCCCTACGTCCTCGCCCCGCACCTGTGCGCCGCCGCGGCGGAGTTCCCCCTCGCCGAGGCCGACTTGGAGATGTTCGGCCCCGGGGCCCCCGAGCTGATGCCGCAGCTGGAGCGGCGCGGACTGCTGCGGCGGCGCGCCTCCGGCTGGTTCTGGACCCGCCGAGAGCGGGCGGCGGACCTCACCGACATCCGCGGCGGTGGCGGCACCCCGGTCCGGGTGGTCGAGGCCGAGACCGGCAGGCTGCTGGGAACGGTGGACGCCTCCGCCGCCCACGCCGCCGTGCACGAGGGAGCGGTACACCTCCACATGGGCCGCAGCTACCTGGTGCGGGAGCTGAACCTCGACGACAACGTCGCCCTGGTCGAGGAGGCCGACCCGTCGTACTCGACGACGGCCAGGGACACCACCTCCATCTCCATCCTGGACACCGAGATCGAACAGCCCTGGGGCGAAGCCACCTTGAACTACGGCTCGGTCGAGGTCACCAACCAGGTCGTCTCCTTCCTCAGACGCAGACTCATCACCGGCGAGGTGCTGGGCGAGACCAGGCTCGACCTGCCTCCCCGCACCCTGCGCACCCGCGCGGTGTGGTGGACGGTCACCGAGGACCAGCTCGAGACGGCGGACATCCTCCCCGAAGAACTGCCGGGCGCGGCACACGCGGCGGAACACGCCTCGATCGGCATGCTGCCGCTGTTCGCCACCTGCGACCGCTGGGACATCGGCGGGGTGTCGGTGCCGCTGCACCCGGACACCGGCCTGCCCACCGTCTTCGTCTACGACGGCCACCCGGGCGGGGCGGGCTTCGCCGAGCGGGCCTTCCGTACCGCCCAGGCCTGGCTGACCGCCACCCGCGAGGCGATCGCCGTGTGCGAGTGCGAATTCGGCTGCCCGTCGTGCATCCAGTCCCCGAAGTGCGGCAACGGCAACGAACCACTCGACAAACGAGGGGCGGTGCGGCTCCTGGACGTCCTCCTGTCGTCATCGCCTGTCCCGGAAGAGGTCAAGGAGGCCGAGGGGGCCCGGGGGGCCCAGGGGGTGGATGGGGCCCGGGAGGGCCCCGGGGAGGTCGGTACGGCGGCTGAGGGCCGCCCCCGCACCGGCCAGGGCACCGCCGCGGACAACACCGTGGGCCCCATGGACAACGCCGCGGGGCCCACGGACAACGGCGGTGGGCCCACGGACAACGGCGGGCCCGGGCACGGCGGGGAGGCTGAGGCTCGAGACGTCGGCGGGAAAGTCGCCGGGGACGCCGAGTTCGGCGGTGCCGAAGGGACCGGCGCCGGGAGGACCGATGGCGCCGGGAGGACCAGCACCGGGAGAACCGAGGGTAGCGGCAGGACCGGCACCGGGAGGACCGAGGGCGGCGGCGGGACCGGCGGGGCCGACGGGTCCCGCTCGTGAGCGGACGTCAGCCGGTGGGACGGCGCCCAGGAGGCCGGAGAACTCCGCTCGTGCGGTGACGTCCGCGATGTCGCCGCGCACCTGGCAGGAGACCAACCGGGTGCGCTGCGCTGCGGCCACCCTCCCCGCGACAGCGCATGCCTTGTCCTGGCCGTCCAGCGCCCGGTCGGCGGCAGCGAGTGCCGCCAGGTCGGCCGCCGAGCCCGCCCGGTGCCGTGCCGCCACCGCCTGCCCCACGGCCAGCACGCCCGCGAAGACACAGGCGGTCGCGGCGGCCAGCACCAGCGCCCAGATCGTGCCTGAGCCCCGGTCCCGCCCACCTGCCCGTGCGTACCGTCGCACACGCCGAACCACTCGCCGCAACAGGCATACGGGGCCGCTCATGGCGCCACCTCCACCGTGTCCTCGGCCAGGGCGGACGCGGACGACCGCACCTCGACGGAGAGCAGCGACGCCAACCTCCCCGGTCCCAGCGCCTGCGCGGCCACCTCCACCCGTACGAGGTCGCCGTCCCGGACCGACCGCACACGTGCCCCTCGGGGCGCCGCCTGCTTGGCGGTGGCCAGCACGGCGGACGCAGGCTCCGACCGGGCGGCGGCCCGGGCACCGGCCCGGGCGGCGTCCACGCACTGGATCTGCGCTGCCGCGGCGACCACACCCCAGACGAGCATCGCCGTGAAGAGCACCAGCACCGGCAGCACCGCGGCGGTCTCGGCCGTGACGTATCCGGCGTCCCCTCCGGACTCCCGAGGGCGGCCACCGCCATGCCCACGCTCGCTGCCACGCCCAGCAGCGCCACCGCCCTCCTCACCGGCCCCTGGGCGTGGCCCGGCCGCCTCAGAAGGTCGCATTGAGCGCCCTCTCGACGATGCCGCTCAGCGCGGTACTGATCGCCGGGCTTTTCACGATCTTGTAGAGCACCGACGCGAAGCCCATGGCGGCCATCGTTCCGAGGGCGTACTCCGCCGTCGTCATTCCCGAGTCGCCGAGGCGGCCCGTCAACCGGCCCCGCAGGGCACGTAGAACTCGCATGTCATCCCCGTTCGATGTGGTGTTCCGGTGTCGCCGACTTTGGCGGTCCGGTCGTTGTGGCCCGGTCGTTGTGGCCCGGTCGTTGTGGTCCGGGTTGTGCGGTCCGGGTTGTGCGGTGCAGGGCTTGGTGCCGCCGGATTTGGTGCCGCAGGACTTGGTGCCGCAGGGCTTTGCGTTGCCGAGGCGCCGTCAGGAGTGGCCGAGCGTGCTTCCCGCCAGCCCGATGACCATGGGGACCACTCCCACCACCAGGAAGGCCGGGAGGAAGCACAGCCCGAGCGGGGCGGTGGCCAGCACTCCCGCCTTGCGGGCTCTGGTCTGGAGCTCCCTCGCCGCTTCGGAGCGGCACTGGGCGGCCAGGGCCGCCATCGGGCGGACCGGCGGCGCACCGGAGCCGCAGGCCCGTTCCATCGGGCGGGCCAGGACGGACATCCCCGGAGCCGCGCCGAACCGGGCCCAGCACAGCGCCGGGTCACCGCCCAGCCGTAGCTCCGCGGCGACACGCGACAACCGCCCGCCTACAGGACCGCCGAGGGAGCCTCCGACCGCCTCGGCGGCCAGCCGGGGATCCGCGCCCGCCGCCAGGCAGGCGGCCAGCAGATCGGCGGCCAAGGGCAGTTGCCGCCGTGCCCGGTCGGCTTCCGCGGCCTGCTCGGGGCTCATCGCCGAGGAAGCCGCTCTGCGCTGCCATACCCGCACCCCGACGGCCACCAGGGCGCCCATGGCGACCCCGGCGAGCCCGCCCACGAACAACGCGGCTCCGGCACCGGCCGCGACGGCCGCTGGAATGCCCCTTGGCGCCCCTTCCCCCTGCCCCGGCCATCGGGCCCGGATCAGGCGCAGCCGTCCAGGGGGAGAGCCGTTGACCGTCTCACCGCCGGTGAGCCGCTCGGCCTGCTCCCGCGCCGCCGAGGCACGCCGCCCCGCGGCCAGGCTCGACCAGACAACGGCCGCTCCGGAGAGGGCGAGCAGCCCGGCCAGAAGCACGCGCACCGCTTCGGTCATGACGCACCCCGCGTGATCCGTCCCGTCCAGGCGATGCCCGCGCATTCCAGGGCGACTCCGAGCACCAGGCAGGCGAGTCCGGCGGGGGTGTGCAGGACGCGGAGAGGGTGCGCGCCCATCATGGAGCCGAGCGCCAACCCGAACACCGGAAGCACCGCCAGCAGTGCCGCCGTCGACTTCGGGCCCGCCAACAGGGCCTCCAGGTCTTCCCGTTGCCGCTCATCGGCACGCAGTGCCTCGGCGACCCGGTCCAGGCCTTCCGCGAGGAAGGTGCCTCGGTCGAGCGCCACCTGCCAGCAGGCCGCCATTCCGGCGAGCCCCTCGGCCCCGGGAGCGCGCGCCGCCCGGAGCAACGCGCGCGGCACATCGCCGCCGAACCTCGCGGCGGCCACCACGCCCGCCGACGCCCCCGGCATGTCCGGATCGGCGGACCAAGTGCTCTCCGCAAGGGCCGCGGCCAGAACCTCGTTCGGCAGGCGGCCGGTCCTCAGCTCTCCGGCGACGGTGGAGCACAACTCGATGACTGCGGACCGCCGCCGCGTGGCCTTGCGCCGCGCCGCACGCCGCCGGAGCAGGCGCCGCACCACCGGCACCGAGCCGATACCCGCCAGTGCCGGTACGGGTGAGCTCAGCAGTACCGCGAGGACCAGTCCCACGGCCACGCAGAGCGCCTGCGCCGCGACGGGGGACCGCTCGGGCGTAAGCAATGTCCGCAGCGCTTCGGCGCCCTCGCGCCAACAACGGGACAGGGCTGACCCCGGTGGCCAGGACGACGCCCCCGAGGCACCTCCCTCGCCGCCACCGGCGGTGACCAGGCGCGCCCGGTGCAGCGCCTCGTCCCGGCCGCTGAGCAGCCACGCGGCGGCGCCCGCGAGCGCGACCAGCGAGACCAGTGTCACGGGGCTCATCGCGCGCCTCCCGCCTCGGCGGGCGCCGCGTCGGGCAGCGCCAGTTGGAGATGACCGAAGGCCGGAGCCGACCGGCTCATGGGAGGCTGCACGCCCCTGCCGCACAGCTCTCGCAGCCGGGGCCAGCCCCGCTCCCGCACCACCGCCCCGCCGAATCCCATGACCGCGGCCGGTACGGTGGCCACCAGCCCGGTGGAGGTGCGCTCCAGAACATGGATCTCGGCGACCCTGCGGCGCCCTCCCCGCTCCCGCACGACGTGGATCACGACCTCGAGGGCGGCGGCCAGTTGGCTGTGCAGCGCGGGCCGGTCGAGCCCCGCGGACGAGCCGAGGGCCTCGAGGCGCGCGGGCACATCCGCCGCGGCGTTCGCGTGGATCGTGCCGCAGCCTCCCTCGTGCCCGGTATTGAGCGCGGCGAGGAGTTCGGTGACCTCGGGTCCCCGGACCTCGCCGACCACGAGCCGGTCCGGGCGCATCCGCAGCGCCTGCCGGACGAGGTCACGCAGGGTGACCAGGCCCGCACCCTCCTGATTCGCCGGGCGGGTCTCCAGCCGCACCACATGCGGGTGGTCCGGGCGGAGTTCGGCCGAGTCCTCGGCGAGCACGATGCGCTCGTCCGGGGCGACCAGGCCGAGCAGGCTGCTCAGGAGCGTGGTCTTGCCGGAGCCCGTCCCACCGCTGATGAGGAAGGACAGCCGGGCGTCGAGCAACGAGCGCAGCAGCCGCGCCCCTTCCCGGCCCACCGTGCCCGCGGCCGCCAGCTCCTCCAGCGTGAACGCCCTGGCGCGCACGACGCGCAGGGACAGGCACGGAGAGCCGACCACGACCGGCGGGAGCACCGCGTGCATCCGGGTGCCGTCCGGGAGCCGGGCGTCCACCCACGGCCGCGCGTCGTCGAGCCTGCGGCCCGCCGACATGGCCAGTCGCTGGGCGAGCCTGCGCACGGCTCCCGCGTCGGGAAAGCCGACGTCGGCGCGCTCCAGGCCTCCGCCACGGTCCACCCAGACCTCGTCCGGCGCGTTGACCAGGACATCGGTGACCTCCGGCTCGGCCAGCAGCGGCTCGAGCGGCCCGGCCCCGACGATCTCGGAGCGCAGGGCACGCACAACGCCGAGCACGGCCGCGTCTCCGAGCAACCGCCCCTGTGCCCGCAGGGCGGCCGCGACCCCGGCCGGAGTGGGCTCGTCCCCGGACTCGGCCAGTCGCAGCCGTACGGCGTCCACCAGGGCCCTGGGGGCCTCTGTCCGCGTCGTCCGGCGGTGCCTCGCGGTGCTCACCACCGCCGCCCCGCTCACGCCGCCACGCTCCCGCCCGTGGCCGGCAGCGCCTCGGTCAGGAAGGCCGAGCAGAACCGCGACAGCGGGCCTCGGGTACTGCTGCCGGGTGGATCACCTCCGGCCTGAGCGCCGGCGAGCCCCGGCTCGGGCGGCAGTTCCCCGGCCAGCCGCAGCCGCAGCAACCGGGCGATCTCGGCGTCGTCCAGCCCGGATGCGACGGGGCCGCGCACGACCACCCGCAGATCGCGCAGCACCATGACCACGGTGGAGGCCACCCGCTTGGCCGCCGCCACCGCTCGTAGCTCGGACGGCACGACCAGCAGGCCGACATCGAGCTGTGCCAGCGCCTCGGCGGCGGCCTCGTCCACCCGGCGGGGCAGGTCCACCACGACCACCCCTCCGCGTCGCCGGGCGGCACCCAGCACGGAGCGCACGGCCTCGGGGGAGATCGTCACGGCGTCGGACCTGTCCCACGACAGGACGGACAGATCGTGCAGCCTGGGCAGCGACTCCTCCAGCGCCGCGCCGTTGACCCGGCCGTGGGAGTCGGCGAGGTCGGGCCAGCGCAGTCCGCCGGTCCGCTCACCGCCGAGCAGCACATCCAGGCCGCCCCCGAGGGGATCGCCGTCGACAAGGACGGTCCGCTGTCCACCGCGAGCAGCCGTGACCGCCAGGGCGCACGCCAGCGTGCTCGCGCCGGCGCCGCCGCGTCCTCCCAGGACCCCGATCGTGAGGGCCCGACGGCCGACGCCCTCCGCCGCGTCGGCGATCCGGTCCACCAGCCAGCTCTCGCCGTCGGGGAGGAAGAGCACATGATCGGCGCCGATGTCGACGGCACGGCGCCATACGTCGTGATCGTCGAGATCCCGCCCGATGAGCAGGACGCCCTCCCGGCGGGGTGTGCCACCGGCCGTCGCCGTCGTCAGCATCCTGGCCGCGCTGTCGTCTCCCACGAGCACCAGGGGCGCCCGCTCCCAACTCACCCTGCCCGGTGGCGCTCCGTATGCCACCTCGGGCTCGGCGCCCGCCGCCGCGCACAGGCGCAGCAGGTCGTCGAGCAGGGCGTCGTCCTCGGTCACGATCAATGGGGCGGCCACCCCGCCGCGCTCCGCGGTGATCCGCTCCGGCTCGCGTGCCTCGCGATGCCGCTTTCCCGCCGCGCTCCCTGCTGTGTTCCCCGCCGCGTTCCCCGCTGTGTTCCACGCCATGGCCTGGTCCCTCCCTCGTCGGACACGCACCGGTTGCGCACCCTCGGGACCACACTGAGCCGATTGCCCGGATCCATGTGGATCTTGGACCTCAGTTCTGTGGATTACTCCCCGGTTGTGGATATCGGAGCCACCCGATCGCGTGAGTTCGACCCGGTTCGGGAACACCCCGAACCAGCCACTCGTCCTCATCCGCGGGTGATGTGATGCGGTCATGAAGCGGGCGTGAAGCAGGTGATTCAGAAGGGGGTTGAGAACAACGGGAGATAGCGCCCCGGAGATAGACACCGCCGACCGGCGGGTCGGAAAAGTATCCGGACATGCGACGACCCCCGCCGGGGGGGAGAGCGGGGGTCGTCCCCACGGCCGACTCGGGGGGGGAGGAGTCGGACCGGGTTAGCACGGTCGCGAACGATCCGTGACTTCCATGGTGTACCCGAGAGCCTTCTCAGGCAAACCCACGCGCCTCAGCTTACGCCGAATGGTGGGCGCCTATCCTCGTCTTCGTGGAAAACCGCCTCCAGCCCCGTGCCGCAGCCTTCTTCGACCTGGACAAGACGGTCATCGCGAAGTCGAGCACGCTCGCCTTCAGCAAGTCCTTCTATCAGGGCGGGCTGATCAACCGGCGAGCTGTCCTTCGCACCGCTTATGCGCAGTTCGTGTACCTCGTGGGAGGCGCAGATCACGATCAAATGGAACGGATGCGCGAGTACCTCTCGGCACTCTGCAGAGGGTGGAACGTTCAACAAGTTCGCGAGATCGTGGCCGAGACACTCCATGACCTGATCGACCCCATCATCTACGACGAAGCCGCCACCCTCATCGAGGATCACAAGGCCGCCGGACGTGATGTGGTGATTGTGAGTACATCTGGTGCCGAAGTTGTGGAGCCCATCGGTGAGATGATCGGGGCGGACCATGTCGTCGCCACGCGGATGGTGGTCGAGGACGGCTGCTACACGGGGGCCGTTGAGTACTACGCGTATGGCGAGACAAAGGCCAAGGCGATCACCGCGCTGGCCGAGTCCGAGGGATATGACCTCAGCCAGAGCTACGCCTACAGCGATTCGGCCACCGATGTGCCCATGCTGGAATCGGTCGGCCACCCCTACGCGGTCAACCCCGACCGCGCCCTGCGCCGTGAAGCGGCGGCCCGCGAGTGGCCGATCCTGGTCTTCAGCCGCCCGGTGCGGCTCAACCAGCGGATCCCCTCACTGAGCACCGCGCCCCCACCGGTGCTGGCCGCGGCGGCTGTCGGAGCGGTCGCGACCGTTGCCGGCTTGCTGTGGTTCGCCACTCGTAAGCGACGTTTGTCCGCTTTGGCGTGAATTGGAGTGAAAGGTAAAGAACTGCGGCGGGGTCTTCCACTCGGGCTCGAGGCGGAGTACAAAGTAACCAACGGCCCGCGAGACCGAGGGCATCCGAGAGGATCCTCTGAATTGTGGCCCCACGGACCGAGCACGAATGTCGGGCACCCACGCGAAGCCGACCCGCTATCCGGGCCAGCCGCACCAGGTGACGGGCAATGATCCCGACCTGATGGGCAAGAATCGTGCACGCATGGTAACTCGGCAGACGTGCCAGCGGCGGCACCCCCAGGGGCGCCGCCGCACCCTTGTGTGCGGAACCCCCACCGGCTCCCCCGCCGAGCGCTAGGCGGCGCCCCGCTGCAGCGCCTCGCAGACGGCGGTCGACTCGCGCACTCCCAGGCGCACCGCCTCCGCGCAGTGCGCGATCCATGCCGCGACACCCTCGGACGTGCCGGAAACATAGCCCTCGAGCGCGCGGACGTAGGCCTCGCGGCCGAGCTCGGCCAGCCCCACCTCCGGCGGGCAGATCGACTTCGGATCGAGCCCCCCGCCGATCAGGACCACACGCTGCGCCGCCCGCGCCACCAGCCCGTTCATCGAGCCGAAGGGCCGCAGCGCCAGTAGTTCGCCGTGCATCACGGCGGCCGTGACCAGGGCGGGCGCCTCGGTCCCGGCCAACAGGAGCCGAGCCAGCCCGTCGAGCCGGGCCGACGCCTCACCCGCGGACGGCAGCGGCACCGCACCGAAGACCGGGTCCGCGACGCCCTCGCCATCGGCGCGCGGCCGCCCCACCCGCTCCCGCTCCAGCACCCCGCTCGCCGCCACCAAGTGCAGCCGCGCCAGGACCTGTAGCGGCGACTGCCGCCACACGCCGAGAAGCTGTCCGGCCTCGGCCGACAGGCGCAGGGCGGCGCCCACGATCTCCGCCTCGCCGTCGCCGCTGAAGTCTGTCCGCCGGCGGACCTCTTCGAGCGGCCAGTCGGCGCCCTCGCTAGCGGCGGAACCCCTGGCCCCCCGCAGGGCGGCTTCCGAGGTCACCTCGTTGCTGCGCCGCCGCATCACCCGGTGCCCGTAGACCTGGTCCACGGCTCGGCGCACGGCATCCACGGAATCGGTCACGCCGGGCAGCGCCGCAAGCGCGGCGAAGGGGTCGCTCGTACTCATGGGTAAGACCCTACGCACCCCCGGCCGCCCGCTGTTCGGACACCCCCGATGGGGTGGCGCCCACACGACCATGGTCACGGAGGGCATGGGGTTCGCTACCATGTGGCCACATTCTGGAGACGATAACGGTTTCCAACAACTGAGGTACGCATCAGGAGCCACTCATGAAGATCGCCTTCGTCGGCAAGGGCGGGAGCGGGAAGACCACACTGTCCTCCCTGTTCATCCGCCATCTCGCGGCCGCCCAGCTCCCCGTGGTCGCGGTCGACGCGGACATCAACCAGCACCTGGGTCCCGCCCTCGGCCTGGACGAGCACGAGGCCGCCGCCCTCCCCGCGATGGGCGCCCACCTGCCGCAGATCAAGGAGTACCTGCGCGGCACCAATCCCCGCATCGCGGACGCCGGCACCATGATCAAGACCACTCCGCCCGGCCGGGGCTCGCGCCTGCTGCGTGTGGTGGAGGACAACCCCGTCTACGACCTGTGCGCCCGCACCGTCCCCCTCGACGGAGGGGCGGTTCGGCTGATGGTCACCGGCCCGTTCAACGAGACCGATCTCGGTGTCTCCTGCTACCACTCCAAGGTCGCAGCGGTGGAGCTGTGCCTGAACCACCTGGTCGACGGCCCGGGCGAGTACGTGGTCGTCGACATGACGGCGGGTTCGGACTCCTTCGCCTCGGGCATGTTCACCCGCTTCGACATGACGTTCCTGGTCGCCGAGCCCACCCGCAAGGGCATCGCGGTCTACCGCCAGTACAAGAACTACGCCCAGGACTTCGACGTGGCGCTGCGCGTGGTGGGCAACAAGGTCCAGGGGGCCGACGACCTGGCGTTCCTGCGGGACGAGGTGGGTGACGACCTGCTGGTGACCGTGGGTCATTCGAACTGGGTGCGGTCGATGGAGAAGGGCCGCCCGCCGCTCTTCGCCGAGTTGGAGGAGCCCAACCGGGTGGCGCTGGCCGAAATCCGGACGGCGGTGGACCGCGCCCATGAGCGCCGCGACTGGGCCCGCTACACGCGCCAGATGGTGCACTTCCATCTGAAGAACGCGGAAAGTTGGGGCAACGCCAGGACGGGCATGGACCTGACGGCCCAGGTGGACCCCGAGTTCTGCCTCGGCGAGGCGGCAGCCGCACTGGTCTGACGGCCACAGGGCCGGAGCGCCACCGCAATGCGCGCTCCGGCCCCGGCCGCCGCAAGGGGTCAGGCAGGCGGGCTCATGAGTCCTCGTCGCTGCCGTGGTGCTTGCGGTGGTGCTTCTTGCCCTTCTTCGCCTTGCCGTGCGCCTTCTTCTCGCCCTTGCTCTCCTTGCTCTCTCTGCCCTCCTCTGCCTCCTCGGCCTTCTTCTTGGCCTTCTTGGCCTTCTTGGCCTCCTTGGCCGTCTCCTCGTCGCCTTCGGCCTTCTCGCCCGTGCCGACGTCCTCCTTGTCGGCGTCCTCCTCGCCGGTGTCCTCCGTACCGGTGTCCTCCTCGCCGGTGTCCTCCGTACCCGCGTCCTCCTGGATGCCCTCCTCGTCGGAATCCTCCTTGCGGGTGTCCTCCGTACCCGCGTCCTCCTGGATGCCCTCCTCGTCGGAATCCTCCTTGCGGGTGTCCTTCGCGCCCGTGCCCTCCTTGCCGGCGTCCTTGCTCCCCGCGGTCCCGTTCTCGTCGGCGTCCGTGCCGGGACTGCCCGTGGGCCCCGTGGTGGCCTTCTTCTCGGCCTTCTCGGCCTTCTCGGCCGCCTTCGCCGCCTTCGCCGACTCGTTGAGTGCCGCCTCGCTCAGGAACGCTCCCCAGTCACCGTTCTCGGGCTCATGGCCGACATCGAGCGTGCGCAGCCGCTCAAGGATCCGCGGGTCCTGCGCGTCCAGCCAGTCGGTGAGCTGTTTGAACGAGACACAGCGCACCTCGCTCTTGGTGCACACCGTCTTGATCGTGTCCTCGACAGCACGCATGTAGGCGCCGCCGTTCCATTGCTCGAAGTGGTTTCCGATGAACAGGGGTGCGCGATTGCTCTCGTACGCCCGATCGAATCCCGCGAGGAACCCTTCACGTGTCTGGTCCTCGTACTCCTCGTACTTGTCGGGGTCGCCCTTGGTGGTCTTCGACTGGTTGGCGAGGAAGTTGTAGTCCATCGAGAGCGTCTCGAAGGAACGTCCCGGCATGGGGATCTGCTGGAGCGGGTAGTCCCAGATCCCGTTTCTCTTCTCCGGCCAGACTTGGAGGCCGCCCTGCGAGCTGGAGTCGTAACGCCAGCCCAGGTCCCTCTCCGCCTTCATCAGGTTCTTCTGCCCTTCGAGGCAGGGAGCCCGGCCGCCCACGAGTTCCTTGCGGTAGTCGAACGGCAGGGGGGCCACATCCTTGGGGCGCAGTCCGGTGTTGGTGCGCCACGAGCCGACGAACGCCTCGGCCTGCCGGATCTCGCTCTTCCACTGCTTGGGCGTCCAGGTGCCCACACCCTCATCGGGGCCGCAGAAGTGGCCGTTGAAGTGGGTGCCGATCTCGCTGCCCTCGAGCCACGCCTCGCGTACCTGCTCGATGGTCCGCCTGATGTCGCGGTCGTCGAGGAAGTCGATGTCGGCGGCTCCGCGGGCGTGCCGGGGCGGAGCGTAGAGCTTGCGCTTGGACTCGGGAACGACATAGATGCCGCTGAGGAAGTACGTCATGGAGGCGTGGTACTTCTTGGCGACGGCACGGAAGTGCGAGAAGAGCTTCCAGTCGTTCTCGCCCGCGCCGTCCCAGGAGAACACGACGAACTGCGGTGGCCGCTGACCGGGTTTGAGACGCTCGACCTTCGGCTGATTCGGCTGCGGACCCGTGTTCGCCATGGAACCGTCGCCGATCAGCTGCACTCGCTGAGGCCCTTGTCCGGGGCCTCCTTTGCCCTTCGGCCCATTGGACGAACCGATCGAGCAGGCGGACGCGGTGAGAGCCAGAACAGTGGCGGTGGCCGCCGCTGTCGAAATTCCACGGGCTGACTTCATGCACGTACCTCGTTCCAGTGCGGCCGGCGCTGCGGAAGTGAACAGGCGGCGAATCGCACTCATCCCCATTGGTCCGTTCGGGGGATGTCCTTGTACGGCTGTGCGGTTGGCGCCCTTGCCTTTCCAAACTTGCACGAGGGCTCCGTACCGATAGTCATATGACACGGCTTAAATGGTAATCATTAGAACTTCACTCGTTAGCAGTAACTTCGCCCGCGCAACACCGTCAGGGCTTACTGCCAAATTGGTTTCCGATTACGATTCATTTACCGAACCTTGAGGAATCGCCGACCGCGCACAAGGCACGACCCCGCATAGGCCGGCACCGCACAATCCATGACCGCGCAAAGGCCATAGGGCGATTCCTCCGGCACCAGCCTCCGAGAGCACCCAGCATCGGAGGCGCCCAGCCTTCCCGCCGCACAGCCGTGACCAACGGCAGCCACCGCCCCGGCCACCTTCGGGCTCCGATGACTGCCCGGGCCCGCGTCCGCCGGGCCCGGTACCCCAGAGCGCCCCCGCGACCCCGAGAGATCGGGGCAGCGCCGCCCTTGAGGAGACGGGATTCCATGCGCCTTCGTACCGTCCTGCCCGACCGGCAGTCCGAGACCACCGATCACCCTCCCGGGCAGGCCGCCTCCGCCGACGCCCCCCCGCCGTCCCGTGGCCCGTGGTGCCACCCGGACCTCTCCGCTTCGGCCGTCGTGTTCCTGATCGCCATCCCGCTCTCGCTCGGAATCGCGCTGGCCACCGGTGCGCCCCTCCAGGCGGGACTGGTAGCCGCGGCCGTCGGCGGCATCGTGGCCGGGCTGGCGGGGGGAGCCCCGCTCCAGGTCAGCGGCGCCGCGACCGGACTGACCGTCATCACCGCCGATCTCGTGCAGCGCTACGGCTGGCGGGCCACCTGCGCCATCACCGTCGCCGCCGGAGCGCTCCAACTCCTCCTCGGCGCCGTGCGGGTGGCGCGCGCGGCCCTCGCCGTCTCCCCCGCGATCGTCCACTCCACCCTGGCCGGAATCGGTGTGACCATCGCCCTGGCCCAACTCCACGTGGTCCTCGGCGCCGAGCCGCAGATCTCCGCACCGGCCAACCTCCTGGCCCTGCCCGGACAACTCGCGGGCCACCACCCCGCGTCAACGGGCCTGGGGGTGCTGACGGTGGTGTGCCTGGTGGTGTGGCCGCGGCTTCCGGGGCGCGTCGGCCATGTGCTGCGCAAGGCCCCCGCCGCCCTGGTCTCCGTCCTGGTCGCCACGCTCGCGGCCTCCTGGCTCGGGCTCGACGTGGCTCGCGTCGATCTGCCCACGTGGAACGAGCATGTGCTCCCCGCGCTGCCAGAGGGCCCGCTCCTGGGCCTGGCCGGTGCCGTGGTGTCGATGGCGCTGGTGGCCAGTGCCGAGTCGCTGCTGTCCGCGGTGGCCGTCGAGCGCCTGGCCGCCTCCCGCCCCGGCGGCGCCCCTCGCGCCAATCTCGACCGGGAACTGCTCGGCCAGGGCGCCGCCAATGTGCTCTCAGGTGCGCTCGGCGGCCTGCCCGTCGCGGGCGGGGCCATGCGCGGCACGGCCAACGTACGGGCGGGTGCCGTGACCCGTGCCTCCACCGTCCTGCACGGTTGCTGGATCCTGCTGGGAGTGGCGCTGCTCGCCGGGCTGCTGGAACGGATCCCGCTGTCGGCGCTCGCCGCGCTCGTCATGGTCGTCGGCGTGCAGATGGTGAGCTTCGCGCACATCCGCCATGTGCAGCGGCACCGCGAGTTCCCGGTGTATCTGGCGACGCTGGTCGCGGTCGTGACCCTTGGCGTGCTCAAGGGCGTCGCCCTGGGCATCGTGGTGTCGCTGGCGGTGGCCCTGCACCGGTTGGCGCGCACCCGGGTGCTGGTCGTCGAGGACGACGGGCGCCACCGAGTGCAGGCAAGGGGGCAATTGACATTTCTGGCCGTACCGCGGCTGAGCCGCATGCTGGCCCAGGTGCCGGACGGCGCCTCCGCGGTGGTGGAGCTCGACGGCTCGTTCATGGACCATGCGGCGCTGGAGGCGCTTCAGGGGTGGCGGACTGCCCACGAGGCCCGTGGGGGCTCGGTGGAGGTACGGGGCCGGGCGGGGCGCTATCCCCAGGACCTGCATCTCGGGTGTGTGGCGGAGCCGGACGCCACGGCGTATCCCTGCCGGCCGTGGACCCCATGGCACCGCCACCGCTGCACGACGCCGCACAAGGGCGCCGAGGGCCATGGCAGCCCGCAGCTGCTCGGCGGAGTCAGCGCGTTCCAGCGCAATACGGCACCCCTGGTGCGTGAGGAGCTGGCCCGGCTGGCGCGCGAGGGGCAGCAGCCGTCGCAGCTCTTTCTCACCTGCGCGGACTCCCGCCTGGTCACCAGCATGATCACGTCCAGTGGGCCGGGCGATCTGTTCACCGTCCGCAATGTGGGCAATCTCGTCCCGCTGCCCGACGCCGAGGCGGGCGACGACTCGGTCGCCGCGGCGATCGAGTACGCGGTGGAGGTGCTGAGGGTCGCCAGCATCACGGTGTGCGGGCACTCCACCTGCGGGGCCATGAACGCGCTCGTCACCGCTGCGGCCCTTGAGGCGACCGGGGCTTCCGAGGCCGACGGGGCGCGGGAGGGCGCGTGGGCAGGTGGCGCTGAGACAGACGGCGGGGAGGCAGACGGCGCTGGGCCGGGCGGCACGCAGACCCCATTGACCCGCTGGCTGCGCCATGGGCGCCCCAGCCTCAAGCGGCTCGACGCCCTGGAACGGCTAGACACCCTCGAACAGCGTGACGGCCTGGAACGGCTCGACACCCTCGAACGGCGTGACGGCCTGGAACGGCTCGACACCCTCGAACAGCGTGACGCCCTGGAACGGCTCGATGGCCTCGGTGCCCCGGGCGCCGCCGCGCCACGACTGGGCGATCGTCCGGTGACGGACCGGGTGGAGCTGCTGGCCCTCGTCAACGTCGTGCAGCAACTGGATCACCTCGTGGCGCACGAGTGCGTGACCCGCCGCGTCCGCGACGGCAGCCTGCGCCTGACCGGCATGTACTTCGACTTCGCCGCTGCTCAGGCCTACGTTCTCGACCCGCTCACGGGTACCTTCGATCCTGTCGCGGGGAACGCGGCCCTCCGCGCATCGACACAGGTCTAAACCAATATTCTGAGGACCCTTGTCAGCGTGGACCGCTCCTGATGAGCTAGGGGCCGCGATCCATCGTGGACACCCTGAAGTGGTACACCCTGAAAGGGAGAAGGCGTTGAGCAACGAGAGCCTGGCCAACCTGTTGAAGGAGGAGCGGCGTTTCGAGCCGCCCGCCGAGCTTGCCGCGCACGCCAATG